>NZ_JAUDEA010000020.1 GCF_030372065.1 Thermophilibacter provencensis
ACACGTCCCCTTTTGACACTACAGCAGCTCGTCGAGGGTGGCGCCGTAGGAGGGGAGAAACTCCGCCACAAAGTCCGCGACCTCGGGCAGCTCCGCTGCCATTCCGTCCACCGCGGCCCTACAGGTCTTCTCGGCGCTCTCAAACTCGGCGTTTCCGGAGCGCGCCTCGTCGACGCACTTGATGAGCGCGGAGATCTTGTCGGCGGCTTTCACCAGCCGGCGCAGGTAGAGCTCGTCCGCGCTGGCGTCCTCTCCCGCCCAGAACACCCCCTCAAAGACGGGGCGCAGGTCATCCGGCAGCGCGGCAACGAGCCGCTCCTCGGCGTTCTTCTCCACCGCCCTGTATGCGTCCCGGATCTCCCCGTCGTGGTACTTCACGGGCGTGGGCATGTCACCGGTGATGATTTCCGAGGCGTCGTGGTAGAGCGCCACGAGGGCCGCGCGCTCGGCATCAAGCGAGCGGCCAAAGCGCACGTTGCCAATGACGCACAGCATGTGGGCGATAAGCGCCACCTCGAGCGAGTGCTCGGAGAGGTTCTCGGCGCGCGAGCTGCGCATGAGCGCCCAGCGCTCGATGTACTTCATGCGGGAGAGCAGCGCGAGGAAGTGGGACTCTGCCATGGGAACTCCTTGGGACGTCCGGTTGTCGCAGCAATGATATACCGCCCGCCGGACACACTCCGACGGGCGGCAAGACGACACGTGGGCCGCGGGCTAGAGGACGTCCTCCTGGATGCTCTGTAGCGTTGCCATGAGCGCAGGGATGACCTGCTTCTTGCGGCTCACCACGCCCGGCAGGCGCGCCATGCCGTTCTCCGGGTCCGTGTCAAAGGCGCGCGCGACGATGTCCTCGGCGCCCTCGCCGTACCAGAGGACCTCGCTCGAGGAGCTCTTGACGTCGGTGAACAGGTAGAAGACGAGCGGCAGCTCCTCGAGGGCGGCCGCCTCGGCGAGGTAGGGCCCCACGAGCTTCTCGGCGGCCTTGCGGCTGCGCTCGGTCATGTAGCTGCCCTGGCCCACGCCAAACTTGACGTTGCCGCGACTGAAGATCTTGAAATCGGAGTTGAAGACCTCCTCGGCGGTGCGCCCGGTGAGGTCGGCGCCGGCCTCAAACATCTCGTCGGCGTACTCGTCGATGTCCACCTCGGCGATCTTCGCGAGCGCGGCGGCCGTGTCGCGGTCGACCTGGGTGCAGGTGGGGGAGCGGAACGCCAGCGTGTCGGAGAGAATGGCCGAGAGCATGAGACCGGCCACGTCCTTGGGGATCTCAACGCCGTTCTCGCGATACATCATGTAGACGATCGTGCAGGTGCAGCCCACCGGCATGTTGCGGAAGTAGGCCGGCCCGGAGGTCTCGATGGAGCCGATGCGGTGGTGGTCGATGATCTCCATGATCTCCGCCTGCTCGAGGCCCTCCACGGACTGCGAGCGCTCGTTGTGGTCAACGAGAATGACGTGCTTCTTCTTGGCCGCAAGGAGGTTGGGGGAGCTCACGAGGCCCACGTACTTGCTGTTCTCGTCAATGACGGGGAAGAAGCGGTGACGCGAGTGGGCCATCATCTTGCGCGCGTCGTCAACGGAGGTGTTGACGCTCACCTTGAGGATGCCCTCGCGCAGCATCTTGGCGCGCACGGGGATGGACATCGAGATGATGCGCGCCGCGGCGTAGGTGTCGTAGGGCGTGGTGATGATGGAGCAGCCGTGTCGCTCGGCCGAGGAGATGACCTTGCTCGAGATGTGCGCGCTGCAGCACACCACGAGGCAGCTCGCCTCGCTCTCAACGGCAAACTGCTGCGTCTCGTAGCGGTTCGTCACAAGCACGATGTCGCCGGGCTTGACGGTGTCCTCCATCATCTCGGGCGTGGTGCCCACGCGGACGCTGCCGCTGGTAACGCGGCCCGTGGGGTCGCCGAGGATCATCTCGCCCTTGAGCGTGTCGACGATGTTGGCGTAGCAGGTGTTGGACTCGCCGATGACGCTCATGTCAAAGACGTCCATGTTGGCGTTGGCGATGTCCTTGACCGCGATCAGGCCCTCGAGGTTGTTCTCGTCGTCGGTGACGCAGAGAGTGTCCGCCTTGGCCTCGCGCATGAGGTTCCATGCGGAGAAGAGGCTCATCTCGCCGTCGATGCCGCCCTGGCGCTGGATCTCCGTGTCCTTGATCTGGGGGGTGACGGAGGTGATGAGCTCGGGCTCGTTGAAATTGAAGTGCTTGAGCACGAAGGCGGTCTCGCGGTTGATGGCGCCGGCGCGGCGCGGCTCGTAGATGGTCGTGTGCTCGATCTCGTTCTTGAGGTGAGCGTAGGCAATCGCAGAGCAGATGCTGTCCGTGTCCGGATGCAGGTGCCCTATGACGTTGACCTTGCGGATTCCCTCTGGCATGGCCTTCCTTTCCCCCTGGTGGTACCTCGTACGATTGTGCCACGCAAACGGGGGCAATTTGCCGCTCGCAAGCGCGAACGGTAGAAATCGTGCAGGTCACGTGAACGTGCGCGCGCCATGGGTGCCGGGCCTTTCGGTAAGATGGGGGGCAAGAAGTTCCCCGCGAGAAGGCGAGAAACCCATGGCAGAGTTTGTCTATCAGCTCATTCGCGCCCGCAAGGCCGTGCACGACAAGGTCATCCTCGACGACGTCACGGTGGGCGTCTTCCCCGGCGCCAAGATCGGCGTGGTGGGCCCCAACGGCGCCGGCAAGTCCACGCTGCTCAAGGTCATGGCCGGTCTCGAGGACGTCTCCAACGGCGAGGCCATGCTGAGCCCGGGCTACACCGTGGGCATCCTCCAGCAGGAGCCCCCGCTGGACGAGGACAAGACCGTCCGCGAGAACATCGAGCTGGCCTTTGGCGACCTGCTCGCCAAGATCAAGCGCTTCAACCAGGTGAGCGCCGAGATGGCCGACCCCGACGCGGACTTCGACGCCCTCATGGCCGAGATGGGCCGGCTCCAAGACGAGATCGACGCCGCCAACGGCTGGGACCTGGACTCCCAGCTCTCGCAGGCCATGGACGCGCTGCAGTGCCCGGACCCGGACGCGCCCGTCTCCATCCTCTCCGGCGGCGAGCGCCGTCGCGTGGCCCTGTGCAAGCTGCTGCTTGAGGCGCCCGACCTGCTGCTCCTTGACGAGCCCACCAACCACCTGGACGCCGAGTCGGTCCTCTGGCTCGAGCAGTTCCTGCACCGCTACCCCGGCGCCGTCATGGCCGTCACGCACGACCGCTACTTCCTCGACGACGTGGCCGAGTGGATCTGCGAGGTGGACCGCGGTCAGCTCTATCCCTACGAGGGCAACTACTCCACCTACCTGGAGAAGAAGGCCGCGCGCCTGGAGGCCCAGAGCCAGCAGGACGCCCGCCGCGCCAAGAAGATGAAGGCCGAGCTCGAGTGGGTGCGCTCCAGCCCCAAGGCGCGTCAGGCCAAGAACCGCGCGCGTCTGGAGCGCTACGAGCAGATGGAGGCCGAGGCCCGCGCCTCCAAGCGCGTGGACTTCACCGACATCCACATCCCCGTGGGCCCGCGCCTGGGCGCCAAGGTGCTCGAGGCCGAGCACCTCTGCAAGAGCTTCGGCGACCGCGTGCTCATCGACGACCTCAGTTTCTCGCTGCCGCGCAACGGCATCGTGGGCGTGATCGGCCCCAACGGCGTGGGCAAGTCCACGCTCTTCAAGATGATCGTGGGCAAGGAGGCCCCGACCTCCGGCACCCTCGAGGTGGGCGAGTCCGTGCAGCTCTCCTACGTCGACCAGATGCGCGAGGGCCTGGACGCCGAGAAGACCCTCTGGGAGGTCGTCTCCGGCGGCAACGACTACATCCGCGTGGGCGAGACCGAGATTCCGAGCCGCGCCTACGTGGCGGCCTTCGGCTTCAAGGGCTCCGACCAGCAGAAGCGCGCCGGCGTGCTCTCCGGCGGCGAGCGCAACCGCCTGAACCTCGCGCTCACCCTCAAGCAGGGCGGCAACCTGCTGCTCCTGGACGAGCCCACCAACGACCTCGACGTCGAGACCCTGGAGTCGCTGGAGGAGGCCCTCGAGGAGTTCCCGGGCTGCTCCGTGGTGATCTCGCACGACCGCTGGTTCCTCGACCGCGTGGCCACCCACATCCTGGCCTGGGAGGGCGACGACGAGCATCCCGGTTGCTGGCACTGGTTTGAGGGCAACTTCGAGGCCTACCAGGCCGACCGCGAGAAGCGCCTCGGTGCCGAGGCCTCCAAGCCGCACCGCCTGCACCGCAAGCTGACCCGCGACTAGATGATGACAATGGTGACAGGGTAGATTGTCATCATTCCGACGTTCTTCTCGCCGAGGCCTCAGCTTACGATTGGCTGAAACATTCTCATCACAGAACGTTCACAACCAGCTAGAATGAAAGGGCGCCCCGCAAGGCGCCCTTTTTGTGACGAGCGGCGCGCAGCGCCAGGACGATAGGAGCATCCATGCACACGGGTGACATCAGGACTCGCAAGGCGGTCATCATCGGTGCGGGGCGCGTGGGCAGCCACGTTGCGCTCTGCCTCATGAACCAGCACCTCGTGAACGAGATCGTCTTTCTGGACGTCAACGCCGAGGCCGCCCGTGCCCAGGCGCTTGACCTCGATGACCTGGCCTCCGGTCTCGGTGACTCCTTCACCATCCGCGTGGGCGACTACTCCGACTGCGCCGACGCCCACTTTGTGATCCTCACCGCCGGCCGCAGCCGCCGCCCGGGTGAGACGCGCCTCCAGATGCTCGACGGCACCATCAAGGTGCTCGACGGCATCGTGGGCCCGCTCAAGGAGTCCGGCTTCCACGGCATCCTAATCAGCGTCTCCAACCCGGCGGACATCGTCGTGGAGTACCTCTACCGCAAGCTCGACCTGCCGCGCAACCAGGTCTTTGGCACCGGCACCTCGCTCGACTCCGCGCGCCTGCGCCGCGTGCTCTCCGAGACCATCGACGTCTCCAGCCGCCAGATCCAGGCCTTCTGCATGGGCGAGCACGGCGACTCGATGTTCATCCCCACCTCGCGCATCTCCGTCGAGGGCATTGGCCTGCGCGAGTACCTCTCGCTGCGTGACGACGTGGTGGACACCATCGACTTTGACGACGTCATGCGCCGCGTCCGCGAGTCCGGCGCCGCGATCATCGCCGGCAAGGGCTGCACCGAGTTTGGCATCGCCTCCGTAGTGGCCGCGCTCGTGACCTCGATCCTGCACAACGAGAAGCGCGTGGTGCCGCTCTCCGCCCACCTCGACGGCGAGTACGGCGAGTCCGGCATCTCCGCCGGCGTGCCGTGCGTCATCGGCAGCACCGGCGTGGACTCCGTGCTGGAGATCGACCTCTCCTACGACGAGCGCCGCGCGATGCGCAAGTCCTGCTCGATCATTCGCGACTACTGCGAGAAGGTCATGCCTGCCGACGAGTAGCGTCCCCGCAGCAACAGCCATCCCTACTCGTAACGGCCGGTGATGACAAAGGCGACATGATGACAAAGGTGACAGGGTAAGTTGTCATGAAATACTTTTCATGACAACTTACCCTGTCACCTTTGTCATCATGTCGCCTTTGTCACCGAACCTGCCCCGAGCCGCTTACCAAACCGTCACTCAAAACTTGCCGGGGGGGGGGTTCTCCTGAGGTAGAATGGCGCGCGTGACCGCTTGGCCCCAAAGACGGGAGACCCATGATCAAGATTGACCACGTGTCCAAGTCCTACGACGGAGGTGCCACCAAGGCGGTGCGCGACCTCTCCCTCGAGATAAAGTCCGGCGAGATCTTCGGCCTGCTCGGCCCCAACGGAGCGGGCAAGTCCACGCTGCTCAACATGCTTGCCGGCGTGCTCGCGCCCAGCTCGGGAACCATCGAGCTCGACGGCATCAACGTTGTCGCGGACCCGCTCGCCGCCAAGCGCAACCTCTGCTATGTGAGCGACTCGCCCGACCATCTGCTGCGCCTCAAGGGCCACGAGTTCCTGCGTTTCATCGCGGACGTCTACGAGGTGCCGGATGCCGTGCGCGGCCCGCGCATCGCCGAGCTCGCGCACGAGTACGGCATGGAGGGCGAGCTGGACAACCAGATCCAGTCCTACTCCCACGGCATGCGTCAGAAGATGATGATCATGGGCGCCCTTCTGCCCGACCCGGCCATCTGGATCCTCGACGAGCCCATGACCGGCCTTGACCCCAAGGCGTCGTGGCTGCTCAAGCAGTCCATGCGCCGTCACGCGGACGCGGGCAAGACCGTGCTCTTCTCCACCCACGTGCTCGACGTGGCCGAGAAGGTCGTGGACCGCGTGGGCGTGATCGCCCACGGCGAGCTGCTCTTCGTGGGTACCGTTGACGAGATGCGCGAGCACTTCCGCATGGGCGGCTCGCTCGAGGAGATGTTCCTCGAGCTCACCTCGGACGAGTCCCCGCTCGCCGAGGAGGCAGAGTAATGGCGCGCGCGGCAGCCCAGGGCTTCTCCTGGCGTCAGTTCAAGGTGATGCTGCGTGTGGTGATCAAGGGCGAGCAGCACCTCGACAGCACGGGCATGGGCATCGGTGGGAACGAGTCCGCCGAGAAGCGCAAGGGGCTCTGGGGCAAGCTCGGCTCGGGTGCGCGCAAGGTGGCGATGGGCTTCCTCTTTCTGATCGTGGCCGCGCTGTTCTTCATGATGGGCTACATGCTGGGGGAGATGGGCACCACGCCGTACCTGGCATTTAGCCTCTGCGTGGTGTGCCTTGTGGGCCTCACGGTGCTCACGGGCCTCTACCAGGCCGTGAACATCCTCTACTTTGTGCGCGACCTCAGCTACTACCTCACCCTTCCGCTCTCGGCCACCACGATCATGTGGGCCAAGCTCGTCCACTTCCTTGGGATGTCCCTGCTCGGCGACCTCATCATTCTTCCGGTGGGGCTGGGGTGCCTGCTCGCCAACGGTGCCGCGCCGGGTGCGTGGGTTGCCATGGTGCTCGCGTTTGCGCTGTGCGCCGTGGCCGTTAACCTAGCACTCGTGATCTTCTGCGTGCCCATCATGCGCTTCTCGCGCCTTGCGCACGACAAGGATCTCTTCTCGCGCGTCTTTGGTGGGCTCGTCATCGTGCTCGCGCTCGCTGTTGGCGTGGGCAGCCAGTTTGCCTTCCGGGGAGACGGGCTGGTGTCGCTGGCCTCCGGCTCGGGCGAGCTGCTCTCGGGCGGCGTTCCCGCGGTCGTGGTGGGCGTGCTGTGCCCGCCCTCGCTTCTTGCGCGTCCGGTTATTGAAGGCGACGCACTCGGCGCGCTTGCTGGTCTCGTTGGCATGCTCGCGAGCGTGGCGGTCTACGCGGCCATTCTCTCCGCGATCGCGCGTCGCTGGTACTTTGAGGGCGTGCAGGCGCTCCAGGGCGCGGGCGGCAAGCGTGGCCGTCGCGTGGAGGGCACCGAGCTCGCACAGGCAACGCGCACGCGCGGCGCGCTCGCCGCCAACCTCAGCCGCGACTGGAAGATGATGGTGCGCGTGCCGGTGTTCTTCAACCAGTTTGTTCTGAGCTCGCTGCTCATGCCGCTCTACTTCATCGCCATCTTTGCGGTGAGCGGCTTTGTGGGCGTCTCGCAGGCCTCCGACGCCGGGCTGGACCCGACGATGATCCTCGAGATGGCTCGCTCGCTCACGGGGCTTTTCACCTTCGACAGTCCCGCGCTCGTGTGGTGTGCGGTGGGCGTGCTCGTCTTTGGCCTCTTCCTCAGCTTCTCGGCCTACTCGTTCACGATGGGCGTGAGCCGTGACGGCGAGGACTTCTTCTTCATGCGCGGCCTGCCCATGAACTGGGGCGCGTACCTCATCTCGAAGTTTGTCTCGCCGTTTCTGCTCTCCACGGCGCCCATGCTCGTGGTGATTGTGGTGGCGCTGGTGGTGCTGGGCGTGCCGGCTGCCTCCGGCGCGTACCTCGTTGCGATCTATCTGGGCGCCACCGCCTCGCTCGGGCTGCTCTCCCTTGGCCTGGGCGCGTTCTTCCCGCGTCTCACGTGGGACAACGAGGCCCAGCTCGTCAAGGGTGGCGGCGCCACGCTCATGGTCTTTGCGGGGCTTCTTGTGGGCGCGGTCGCCATGGCGCTGCCCGCGCTCGCGCTCCTGGGCTGCTCGCTCTGGAACGTCCTCGAGGCGCCGGTGGCGCTGGGCCTTGCGCTCGCGATCTTTGTTGTGGAGTGCGTGGCGCTCACCTGGTGGGTGCTCGGCCCGTGCGCCCGCCATCTCTCGCGTCTGGAGCGCTAATCCGGTTGGTGACAGAGCTGGTGACAAAGCGACTGATGACAAAGGTGACAGGGTAAACTGTCACCATGGGTTTCATGGTGACAGTTTACCCTGTCACCTTTGTCATCAGTCGCCTTTGTCACCAACCCCGTTGGAGGCAAGCATGGAGGTAGGCATTCCTGGTGAGGGCGGTGAGCCCCCGGCGCCGCGCTACGGCGCGGGCAACGTGGTAAAGTGGCTGCTCGCCGCCATGGCGACGGCCCCTGCGTACCTTCTTGCCCAGACGCTCGCCGCGCTCGTGATGGGCATCGCCCTGCTGACGACCAACGTCGAGCCGCTGTCGTCCTTCGCGGCGTTTTCCGGCCTCGTCCTTGCCGTGCTGTGGTGGCTCTACCTCAGGCCACGGGCGCTCCTGCGCCGCGATGAGGCGCGTCCTTCTCGCCCGGCGCGCGTGGCGGCGCTCGCCTGCGCGCTGCTTGCGCTTGGGGTGGCCCTGCAGGTGGCCATCTCGAGCGCGCTCTCCCTGGTGCTGCCGCTCTTTCCGCAGGTGATGGAAAACTACCTCGAGCTCATGGAGCTCGCCGGCATCACAGACGAGATGGGCCTCATCACGTTCGTTGAGATTGCCGTCCTCGCGCCCCTTGCGGAGGAGGCGCTCTGCCGCGGCGTGGCCCTCGAGTTCTCCCTGCGCGCCTTCTGCCCGGAGTGGCGCTCCGCCGCCCGCCCCGAGGTTCCCGCCGCGCGTTTCTGGGCCGCCAACGTCTTCCAGGCGCTCATCTTTGCCGTCATGCACCTCAACATCGTCCAGGGCTCCTATGCGTTTTTCATCGGGCTGCTGCTCGGCTGGGTCATGCGCCGCACAGGTAGGCTGCGCGCCGCCGTCCTGCTCCACATGGCCGTGAACGCCGCGTCCGAGCTCATGGATGTGCTGGATCCCCTGCTTGGCGGGGCGCTTGTGCCCGCGCTCATGGTTGCCGGTATTGCGTGCGTCGTTCTGGTGCGCGCCGTCGCATGCCTGACCGCGGAGCGCCCCCGCCAGGCGTGAGCGCGTTCTCGGGTATAGTGTCACCACCAACACGCCTGAGAAAGGACCCCGATGCCCGCACAAGGCCCCGACTTCAAAGACCTCTTCGAGCACCTTCGCCGCGAGAAGGGCGGTAAGGGGGCGGCGTCTGGCCCCTCCCTCGTGGACCAGATCGCCAAGTGGAGCCGTCGCGCGCTCATCATTGCCGCCATTGTGCTGGTGGTGGCGCTCGTCGTGTGCTACTGGTGGTTCCACCCCGCGCTCAACCTGGGTAGCCAGCAGGTCTGGACGTGGATTTGCGGCATCGCGCTTCTCGCCATCCTGGCGCTTGCCGTGGCGGCGGCGCGCAGCATCGAGCGGGCGCCGCTCCTCAAGAAGCTCATGGTGCTCCCCGGTGCCGTCATCGCAGCGTTTCTCGTTGGCCTGCTTTTGAGCCAGCCCTTCGTCCCCGGCAACGCCGAGCGCTACGCGACCGTGCTCACCACCACCGACGGCGACTTTGCCACGGACATCCAGCAGGTTGACTACGCCGACGTCCCCGTGATCGACCGCGACTCCGCCATTCTTCTGGGCAACCGCGCCATGGGCTCCATCCCGGAGTACGTGAGCCAGTTTGAGATCGCGGACACCTACAGCCAGATCAACTACCGCGGGCGCCCCGTGCGCGTGAGTCCGCTGGCCTACGCCGACCTCTTCAAGTGGTTCTCCAACCGCGACGCGGGCGTCCCGGCGTACGTCATCGTGGATATGGTGACCCAGGAGGCCGAGGTCGTGCGCCTTGAGCAGCCGATCCTCTACTCGGACTCCGAGCCGCTCATGCGCAACGCCGACCGTCACGTGCAGCTCTCCTACCCGAGCTACATGTTTGACCAGAAGTCCTTTGAGCTGGACGAGGAGGGCAACCCCTGGTGGGTCTACCCCGTGCAGAGAAAGACGATCGGCCTCTTTGGCGGCACCACCATCGCGCGCGTGGTGCTCCTGAACGCCTGCACCGGCGAGACGCTGGACTTCGCCGTTGAGGAGTGCCCCACGTGGGTCGACCGCGCCTACCCGGCGGACCTGCTCATCGAGCAGTACAACTGGAGCGGCGCCTACCAGGGCGGCTGGCTCAACTCATGGCTGGGCCAGGAGGGCGTTGTGCGCACCACGAGCGGCACCAACGGCGAGCTGGGCTACAACTACCTGGCGCAGGGCGAGGACATCTATCTCTACACGGGCGTGAGCTCGGTGACCGCCGACAACTCAAACGTGGGCTTCATCCTGGTGAATCAGCGCACGGGGGACTCGCGCTACTACGCGCTCGAGCGCGGCGGCGCCACAGAGGACTCCGCGATGGCTTCGGCCGAGGGCCAGGTCCAGCACCTCGGCTACCAGGCAACCTACCCGCTGCTGCTCAACGTGGCCGGCCAGCCCACGTACTTCATGGCGCTCAAGGACGCCGCGGGCCTGGTGAAGATGTACGCGATGATCAACGTCGAGCAGTACCAGAGTGTGGCGACGGGCTCGACGGTTGAGGAATGTCAGGAGGGCTACCTCACGATGCTTGCCGCCGACGGCCTGCTCTCCGAGGATGCCGCGGCTGACGCCTCCTCGCAGCGCGAGGTCACGGGCGTGGTGGCCACGGTCGCGCAGGCCGTGGTCGAGGGCAACTCGCACTTCTACGTGACGCTCGAGGACGACCCCGCCGGGACGATCTACGACTTCGCCCTGCCGGAGCTGATCGAGATCGTGATGTACCAGCCGGGCGACACCATCGCGTTCCGTTGTGGCGAGAAGATTGAGGGCCTCGCAACGGTCACGGTGAGCGAGCTGCTCTAGGCGCGCCAGGCCGCCGGGCGGCTAGCGCGGCATGCGGTCGTGGTTGATCGGCTCGTAGAAGAGGCGCGCAACCTCGGCTGAGCTGCGGGTCTGCCCGAGCGCCCACATGGTCTTGGCGACGAGCGCCTCGGTGGTCATGTCGTCGCCCTTGAGGATGCCGTCCTTCTCGGCGTAGGCGTGGCCCACCTCGTAGACGCCAAGGTTGAGGCCCTCCTCGGGCACCTGGGTGGTCACAACGAGCGTGCGGCCGGAGTCGACCCAGTCAAAGATCGCGCGCTGGTAGGAGCCACCGAGGTCGGGGATGCCGCCGATGCCAAAGGTTTCGAGGATGATGGCGTCGTAGTCGCGGCGCAGGAGCTCGAAGATGCTCGGCTGGAGCTCGGGCGTGAGCTTGAGGACGATGACGCGCTCGTTGAGCGAGTCATAGAAGCGGGGCGCCTCGCCGCTCTTCTCGGCGGGGATTGCGCCGGCTGCCCTTACGACCTTATCGCCGCGCAGGTAGGCGAGGGAGGGGTAGTTCATGCTCGTGAAGGCGTTGAAGCTCATCGTGCGCTGCTTGCGGGCGCGCGTGCCGCAGATGACCTTGCCGCCAAAGACCACGCTGACGTCGCGGGACGCCGGGTCGCAGGCGTAGAGGACGCTGTGGTAGAGGTTGAGCTTGGCGTCGGTGAAGGGGTTGGCCATGGGCTGCTGGGAGCCGGTGAGCACGATGGGCTTCTCGCTGCCGCGAATGAGGTAGGAGAGGGCGGCGGCGGTGTAGGCCATCGTGTCCGTGCCGTGCAGGATGACAAAGCCGTCGTAGGCGTCGTAGGCGTCGCGGATGATGCCCGCGATGCGCAGCCAGTCGCGCGGGCGCATGTTGGTGCTGTCGATGTTCATGGGCTGGGTGAAGTCCAGCTCGCAGAGGGTGTCGAGCAGCGGGACCTGCTGGGCGAGCTCGCGACCGGTCATGGTGGGCGCAAGCCCCGAGCCGTCCTCGGTTGAGGCAATGGTGCCGCCGGTGGCGATGATGAGGATGCGCTTCATGGCTACGCCTCCTGAGGGGCGCCGAGGAGGAAGCGGTGAATGGCTTCCGCGCAGCCGTCGTGGTCGTTGTCGGAAACGATGACGTCAGCCGCTGCGCGGGCGTTCTCGTTGGCGTTGCCCATGGCTACGGAGAGCCCGGCGCATTGGAGCATGGGGAGGTCGTTGTCAGCGTCACCCACGGCGATGGTCGCCTCGCGGGGGATGCCGAGCAGGTCTGCGAGGGCGAGCAGGCCCGAGCCCTTGTCGACCCCGGCGGGGGAGAACTCGAGGCTTGCGGTCTCGGAGTCGGCGAGCTCAACGGGCAGGGCCTCGACGCGGGCACGAACGCGGGTGCGCGCGTCGGGACTGGCAAAGTGGAAGATGAACTTCTGGTAGCGCGCCGTGGGGTCGAGCATCGTTTTGCGGATGTCTTCGACCTGCGTTGCCGTTGCGCGATACATGTCCTGGTAGATACCCATGCTGTAGTGGGGCATGTTCTCAATGTGGGAGGTCTGGCAGAAGTAGCCGCGGCCGAGGAAGACGTCGATCATCGCGTCCTCGTCTCCGAGCGCCTCAACGGCGGCGGCAACGACCTCGTGGTCGAGCGACTCCGACGAGAGGACGCGGTGCTCAAAGAGATCGTAGATGATCGAGCCGTTGCAGCAGATCGCGTAGCGGACCCTGTCAAAGCTGGCCTGGTCGAGCTCAATCATCTTGGGACAGCGGCCGGAACAGATGGCTACGGTCTTACCTGCGGAAACGGCCTCGTCGATTGCGGCCGTCGAGGACGGCAGGACCCGCTTGCGCGTGTCGAGCAGGGTTCCGTCCATGTCAAAGGCTATGAGCTCGTAATCCACGACTCTCCTCTCGATCAAACCAGCAGAAAGGATACCGCGTAAGCATTTTGGGGGGCAAAGTCGGCGCTTAGTAAAACGCGACCATTACATAAAGGGCTCTCGGGGACCATTTTTTGGCTCTAAAACACCCTTCGTGCAAGGGTCGGCTCGGTACCCAACTAAATGCGAGCAAATGAATAAAAAGCTACATTTAGTCTAGAAAAGCTTCTTAAAACAAAGTAGCATACTAATATGATTACGTTGACTTGGATAACAGCAATGCGCCTGTGGGCTCACAAAGGTCTCCTTGCGAGGCTCGGTGATCCCTGCCGCTCTTCCGGCCTGAGCTGGACAACGGGCTCATTTAAGGAGATTCGTGAGTCTGGCCTTGAGTCGATTGGCGTCGCGCCCACGGTCGGCGATCCGGTGCATGTACTCGTGGATGATCAGACGCATCGACTGGGTTCAAAGCGCGTTAAGTGCCACGTGTGGTCCGGTAGGCTACCGGCGGGGTCTTTGTATCAGCTCATGCCCGGTGTGCTCATTACTTCGCCGGCTTTTTGCTGCCTGCAGTCCGCGTTTGACTCGAGCTGTCCGCGCGCTGTCGCAACGATGATGGAGTGCCTTGGAACATATGGGAAAGTGACGAGCACGCGTGGCTTCCTTGATCGCGATTCGCTCCTCACAAGAGACGAGCTCGCTGGGTATATCGAAAGCGCCAGAGGATGTCGGGGTGTCAAAAATGCCCGTCGCGCGCTCGGCCTCGCGCTGTTTCCCGCTCGGTCTCCCCTCGAGACCAAGACGGCAATAATCCTGACCCTTCCTACAAAAATGGGAGGATATGGGCTTCCTCGGCCAGAGCTGAACTCTCTCATCTGCTTTAGACCGGAGGAGCTGAAGCTGTGCCAAGCTCCGAGGTATGAGGTGGACCTATGCTGGGAAAAGCAGAGAACGATCGTTGAGGTTGACAGCTATCAGTATCACGTTGGGACGGAGAAACTTGACGCGGACGCCATGAAGCGCAACACCTTGAAAAGCCTTGGATGGAAGGTGAACAGCGTAACGTCAGGTCAGCTCTCGGGTGATGCGCTTGACGTTTTGGCGCGACAGCTCGCAAGGGATCTTGGCGTTAAGGGGAAGCAGCCTCCCGCACGAATGCGCGACTGGCTGATTGAGGAGCTTGCATAGAATGCGACCCTTACACGAAGGGCGCATCTAAGCCCAAATTACCTCGGGCATGCCCTTCGTGTAAGGGTCGATTTTAGCGGTGATAGTAGCCGCGGCGCTCGTACTTCGGCTCGCAGCAGACGTTGATGCCCAGGTTGCGATAGGTGCTCTTGTCCGCCTCGGAGATGATGACGGAGAAGTAGGCGTCGCAGCCGGCGAGCTGCTCGAGCGCGTCAACGGTGGCCTCGGCCTCGTCGTTTGTTGCGGAGGAGAGCGAGAGCGCAATCAGCATCTCGTCGGAGTGCAGGCGCGGGTTGTGGCTGCGCAGGTGCTCGGTCTTGAGGTGGCAGATGGGCACGAGCGCCTCGGAGCTCACCACATAGGTCTTCTTGGGGATGCCGGCCATGTGCTTGGCGGCGTTGAGCAGAAGTGACGCGGCGGCGCCCATGAGGTCGGAGGTTTTGCCGGTCACGACGGCGCCGTCGGGCAGCACCATCGCGGCGGCGGGACCGCCGGTGGCCTCCTCCTTGGCGAGCGCTGCCTGGTGCGCGGGCGAGTAGTCGCAGGTTACCTCGGCCTGGCTCATGAGCAGCTCGATCTTGTCGAGCGCCTCCTTGCCGCTGCCGGTGCGGCGCAGCTCCTCGGCGGCGGCAAACCACCGGCGCACGATCTCGTTCTTGGCAGCCTCGCGGCAAGCGTCGTCATCGGAGATGCACAGGCCAACCATGTTGACGCCCATGTCGGTGGGGGACTGGTACGGGCTCTCCCCGGCGATCTTCTCCATCATGGCCTTGAGCACAGGAAAGGTCTCCACGTCGCGGTTGTAGTTGACGGTTACCTCGCCGTAGGCCTCGAGATGCCACGGGTCGATGATGTTGCGGTCGTCCAGGTCTGCCGTGGCGGCCTCGTAGGCGATGTTCACGGGATGCTTGAGCGGCAGGTTCCATACGGGGAAGGTCTCGTACTTGGCGTAGCCGGCCTGCACGCCTCGCTTGTTCTCGTGGTAGAGCTGCGAGAGGCAGGTGGCGAGCTTGCCGGAGCCCGGGCCGGGCGCCGTCACCACGACGAGCGGACGCGTGGTCTCGATGTAGTCGTTCTTGCCAAAGCCCTCGTCAGAGACGATGTGGTTGACGTCGGAGGGATAGCCGTCAATGAGGTAGTGGCGCCACACGGAGACGCCCATGCCCTCAAGGCGGCGCTGGAACGCCTCGGCATGCGGCTGGCCGGTGAAGTGCGTGATGCAGATGCCACCCACCATGAGGCCGCGCGCGCGGAACGAGTCCATGAGGCGCAGCGCGTCCTCCTCGTAGGTGATGCCAATGTCCGAGCGGCGCTTGGCGTTCTCGATGTTGTCGGCGTTGATGACGATGATGGCCTCGACGTCGTCCTTGAGGCTCTCGAGCATGCGAATCTTGGAGTCCGGCTCAAAGCCGGGGAGCACGCGGCTCGCGTGATAGTCGTCAAAGAGCTTGCCGCCAAACTCCAGGTAGAGCTTGCCGCCAAACTGCCCGATGCGCTTGCGGATCTTCTCGGCCTGCAGGGAGATGTACTTGTCGTTGTCAAAACCGATGCGCATGGGCGGGGGTCCTCTCTGTGCGTTTTCCAACCAGTAAGGTTAGCACGCCCGCGGGCCCGCGGCGCCGTTCTCCATCAGACAAGCGAGAAGTACAGGAGGTCCGCAACGGTCCCCAGAAGGAGGAAGTCCACGGCCGTCAGGCTTACGGCGGCGCCCCACGGCATGCCGACCTCGTGCCAGAACATGCGGAACGTGTCGTCCTCGTGCGGGGTCATGGTGCCGCTCGGGCGGTCGCGCCCGGAGACGAGCAGGCCGCACCCGCCCGTGATGAGGGCGAGCGCCCCTAGGAGCAGCAGCAGCTTCCGGACCCAGTCGAGGCCCATTTGCCAGTTGAGCCCATGGGCGAGAAACGCAAACACAAACACGACCACACCCAGCGCGAGCGCCGCGAGCGCCCCAAAGCGAAGCACCCTTGCCACCTTGCCAAGGGTTCCTGCCTGCGGATCTGCCATGCGTCCTCCCTGCCTTTGACTGACCACATTGTGCTCCGGGGCGCGCCCGCGCGCAACGGGAAAGCGTTTCGGTCTCGTATCTAGCTTACATAGAGAAAACGCACAGTAACGCTGAAAGCGGTATGATGGCTGATGCATATTCGGGGAATGCAAGGAAAACCGACCTTTTGAGGTGACAAAATGGATAAGAAGAACGTCGCGTGCGGAAGCGCCATCCTTGGCAGGGACATGCACGTAAACGTATATGGCAAGAAGGGCCTGCCCGTCGTGGTCTTCCCGACCATGGCCGCCTCTCCCGAGAGCATCGAGGAAGTGGGCATCGTCGACGAGCTGGCTGACTATCTGGACTCCGGCACCATCCAGCTCTTCTGCACCGAGACGGTTGACGCAGAGTCCTGGGGCGGCAGCGGCGATCCCGCCGAGCGCGCCCAGCTCCAGGAGAGCTTCTATCACTACGTTGTCGACGAGCTCGTGCCGCTCGTTCACAAGGTGAGCAAGTCCAAGGCTCGCCCGCTCGCGCTCGGCTTTGACCTGGGCGCCACGCACGCCGCCATCGCGCTGCTGCGCCGCCCGGACCTCTTCCAGGGCTGCATGTGCCTCTCCGGCTGCTACGACGCTCGTCGCTACTTTGGCGACTGGATGGACGCCACGCTCTACGACAACACGCCGTGCGCGTTTCTCCCCAACATGCCCGCCGACCACCCCTACGTGGCCGTCTACAACCAGCGTCAGCTGCTGTTCTGCACCGGCCAGGACGTCACCGAGGCGGACTGTCTGCGCACCACGCGCGAGATGGACGCCAATCTCGCCCGCCTGGGCGTTGAGGCCTGGTGCGACTACTGGGGCGGCGACGTGACGCACTCCTGGAACTGGTGGAAGAAGCAGCTCCGCTACTTCCTGCCGATCGTGCTCGACGACGTGGAGAAGACCACGGCTGCCGAGAAGTCCGCGCCCAAGAAGCGCGCCACGACCACGCGCAAGAAGTCCGCGACCACCACGAAGGCCGCTGTCGAGGAGAAGCCTGCCGCAAAGGCCGCCGCGGTGAAGGCCGCCGAGAAGGATGAGGCCGCCGTTGCCGAGAAGCCGGCTGCCAAGAAGGCTGCCCCCAAGGCCGCTGCCGCCAAGAAGCCGGCCACCAAGGCCACCGCGGCCAAGGTCGCTGCTACTGAGGCCAAGGCCGAGGAGAAGCCCGCGGCCAAGGCTCCTGCCAGGAAGGCCGCTGCCAAGAAGGCCGTGACGGAGGAGAAGCCCGCCGCCATCGCCAAGGCCGAGAAGCCCGCGGCGCCTGCGAAGGCCACCAAGGCCGCCGCTCCCGCCAAGGCCACCAAGGCCGCGGTTCCCGCGAAGGCCGAGAAGTCGGCTGCCCCCGCCAAGGCCCCTGCCGCCAAGAAGCCTGCCACCAAGGCCGCCACGACCAAGGCCGCTGCCGCCAAGAGGCCGGCGAAGGGCACCTCGAGCGCGAAGTAAATGAACGTCGTCTTTGTCTCTCCGCAGTTCCCGAGCGTCTACTGGCAGTTCTGCGCGGCGCTTCGCCGCAACGGTGCCCGGGCGCTCGGGGTGGGTGACACGCCATGGGAGGCCCTGGCCCCAGAGGTCAGGGCCTCCCTCGATGAGTACTACCGGGTGGACAGCCTCGAGGACTACGACCAGGTGTACCGGGCCGTCGCGTACTTCTCGTACCGCTACGGGAAGCCGGACTGGATCGAGTCGAACAACGAGCACTGGCTGTCGCTCGACGCCCGCCTGCGCGAGGACTTCAACCTCGCGCACGGCCCGCGTCCGGCGGAGGTCGCGCGCTGGCAGAGCAAGGCGGCCCAGAAGCCGCTCTATGCCGCGGCGGGGGTGTCCACGGCGCGCCAGACCCGCCTCACCACTTTTGACGAGACACGCTGGTTCATCGGCGAGATGGGCCACTACCCGGTGTTTGCCAAGCCCGAGGTGGGCGTCGGCGCCTGCGGGACGCGCATTCTGATCAGCGACGAGGACCTCCGCGCCCTTCTCGCCGACCATGGGGACACGCCGTACGTAATCGAGCAGCTGGCGCGGGGCGACATCTGTTCCTGGGATGCGATCCTGGACAGTCGCGGCGAGCCGCTCTTTGAGAACCAGGAGGAGTTTCCGCCGTCGATGGCGGACGTGGTGCACGGCGGGCTGGACATGTCCTACCTCTCGCGGCCGGACGTGGACCCCGCGCTGGCGCGCCTTGGCCGCGCCACGGTCCATGCCTTTGGGCTGGCGAGCCGCTTTGTTCACCTGGAGTTCTTCCGGCTTTTACAGGACCAGCCGGGCTTGGGCTCGGCGGGGGACTACGTGGGGCTTGAGGTGAACGTGCGTCCGCCCGGCGGCCTCACGCCCGAGATGATGAACTACGCCCACGCCACGGACGTCTACCAGATCTGGGCGGACATGCTCTGCTTTGACGAGCGCCGCACGGAGCCGGGCGGGACGGACGCCTATTGCGTCTATGCGAGCCGTCGCGACGCGCACCGCTACGCCCACACCCACGACGAGGTGCTCGCGCGCTGGGGCGAGCATGTGGTCTCGTGCGGGCGGGTGCCCGACGCGCTCTCCGACGACCTGGGCAACTATCAGTACACCGCGCGCCTTGAAACGCAGGGCGAGGCGGACGAGTTCGTGGCATTTGTCCACGAGAGGGAGGGCTTGAGCGATGGAGATTCGCAGGGCGTGCGAGAAGGACCTGGCGGGGGTGCACAGCCTGCTGAGCCAGGTGCTGACGGTTCACGCTGAGGGTCGTCCCGACCTCTTCCGCGCGGGGACGCGCAAGTACACTGACGGGGAGCTGCTCGGCATCTTTGCCGACGACGCGCATCCGGTCTTTGTTGCCGTGGGCGACGACGGTGCGGTGCTCGGCCACGCGTTCTGCGAGGTGCAGGACTTCCGCGGGTCAAACAACATGCAGCCCATCCTGAGCCTCTACATCGACGACATCTGCGTGGACGAGAAGTGCCGCGGGCGTCACGTGGGCACGGCGCTCTACCAGCGCGTCATTGACTTTGCGCGTGAGCTGGGCTGCTACAACGTGACGCTCAACGTGTGGGCGTGCAACCCCGGTGCCCAGCGCTTCTACGAGGCGATGGGGATGGTTCCCCTCAAGACCTGCCTCGAACAGGTGCTGTAACGGAGGGCGGGGCGAGTGGTGACAGGGGCGACGGGGTGGGTTGGTGACAAAGG
>NZ_JAUDEA010000021.1 GCF_030372065.1 Thermophilibacter provencensis
GGTGTGCCACAGCCCCGATTTTCAGGACAGATTACAGCGCGGAAAACCTGACAGTTTACCCTGTCACTTTTGTCAGCTTATACCACCTGGAAGATGAAGAAGTCGAGGTAGTGGCTCTCGGGAAAGCCCCAGAGGATGGGGTGGTCAGGTGCCTGCTGACGCTCCTCGACTTGCTTGAGCTGCACGTTTGCCTGGTGCGCTGCCTCGGCGATCGCCTTGGCGAGAAGATCGCGCGTCATGAAGTGCGAGCAGCTGCAGGTGGCGAGGTAGCCGCCGCGGGGCAGGAGGCGCAGGGCCTCGTAGTTGATCTCGCGGTAGCCGCGCGCGGCATGCCCCACGGTGCCGCGGCTCTTGGTGAAGGCCGGCGGATCGAGCACGATGAGGTCGAAGGGGCCACCCTCCTCGCGCAGGCGCGAGCGATCGGAGCGTAGCGCAGGCAGGTATTCAAGGACGTTTGCGCAGGTAAAGTTCATGTGTGCGTCAAGACCGTTGAGGCGAGTGTTCTCGCGGGCGAGGTCGATGGCCGTCTGGCTTACGTCCACGCAGCGCACAAACTCCGCGCCGCCGGCCGCGGCGTTGAGGCCGAAGGGGCCCACGTGACAGAAGCAGTCCAGCACGCGACGTCCGGCGGCAATCTCGCGGACGGCGCGTCGGTTGTACTTCTGATCGAGGAAGAAGCCGGTCTTCTGGCTGTTCTCGATGTCGAGGTCGAAGGCGAGGCCGTTCTCGTGCACCATGATGCGCGGGGTCTCGGGCGCGGACACGCCGGCGCCGTCCCACCAGCCCTTGTACTGGGGGAGGCCCTCCTTGGCGCGGGCGGGGCCATCGTTTCTCTCGTAGATTGCGTCGATCTTCTCGCCGTCCGCGGCAAGCGCGTCCAGGAGCGCGGCGTACACGACCGGGCGCAGGCGCTCCATCCCCACGGTGCCCACCTGCGTGACCAGTACGTTCTCGTAGCGGTCTGCTACGAGGCCCGGGATGCCGTCGGCCTCGGAGAACACGACGCGGCAGCAGTTGCTGTCCGGCTCCGCGCCGGGAAGCGCGCGGTTGCCCATGGTCGCGCGGCGGTGCTGCCAGGCCCACGCCACGCGCCTGCGCCAGAACGCCTCGTCAACGCGGTCGTTTGCGTTGCGCGTGACGATGCGCACGCGAATCTTTGACTCCTGGGAGAGCAGGCCCGCGCCCTGCCACGTGCCGTTTTCCTCGAAGATGTCCACAACGTCGCCGTTTTGCGCGGGCTCGGCGGAGAGCACCTCGCTCTCAAAGACCCACGGGTGACCGCCGGCGAGCGAGCGCGCAGCCTTGCGGGTAACGGTGACGCGCGGGTACGGTCGAACCTGCTTCATGCTCTCTCCTGCGATTTGGGGACGTGTTTTTTCTCACAGAGATTTTGGGACAGGTCTTGAGCCGACGTCAGGGCCAATGCGCCTGAGATTGGGGACCTGTCCCAAAAACTCTGTGAGAAAAAACACGTCCCCAAATCGCAGGCTAGTAGTGGCGACCGTAGCGGCCGCCGCCAAAGCCTCGACCGCGCTGGCGCGAACCAGCAAACATCGTGCGCGTGGAGCGCTTGGTCGAGCGGCCCTCCTGCGGCATGATGCGGCCGGCGTCGTAGCTGAAGCCGGGGAGGTCCCACACGGGCACGAGCTTCTTGGTGAAGTACTCGATCTCGCGCAGGGGGCTGATCTCGTCCGGCGCCACAAAGGTGTAGGCGTGGCCGGTCGCCCCGGCGCGGCCCGTGCGGCCGATGCGGTGGACGTAGTCCTCCGGGTCCATGGGGACGTCAAAGTTCACGACGGCGTCAATGCCGGAGACGTCGATGCCGCGGCTCATGACGTCGGTTGCTACGAGAACCTGCACCTTGCCGTCGCGGAAGCGCTCGAGCGCGCGGGCGCGCGCCTGCTGCGGTCGGTCGGCGTGCATGACGTCAACGCGCACGCCGGCGGACTTGAGCGTCTTGGAGACGTCGTCCACGCGATGCTTGGTCCGGCAGAACACGAGCACGCGCTCGGGCTTCTCGCCCGCGGCGCCGCCGGTGTCGAGCAGCGCGCGCAGGAGCTCGGTCTTCTGTCCCTGCGTTACGGGGCAGAGGTGTTCCTCAACTGTGTCCGCCGTCTCGCCCACGCGCGAAATCTCCACGGTTGCGGGGTCCGTGAGCAGGGCGTCAATGGTGGACTTGATCGACGGCGGGATGGTTGCCGAGAAGAGCAGCGTCTGGTGCTGCTTGGGGAGCTCGTGCATGATGCGACGGACGCTCGGCCAGAAGCCCATGTCGAGCATGCGGTCGGCCTCGTCGAGGACGAGCACCTTGACCTGCGAGAGGCTCACGTGCTTGTGCTCCATGAGGTCGATGAGGCGCCCGGGAGTGGCAACGAGCAGGTCGCAGCCGCGATCGAGCTCCTTGATCTGGCGGTCGAACTTGGCGCCGCCCATGACGATGACCGCGCGCTGGCCGGTCTTCTCGCACACGACGCTCACGACGCGCTCGATCTGTGCGGCCAGCTCGCGCGTGGGCGTGATCACGAGTGCGTGCGGACCCTTGCCCTTGGCGCCGGCGATGAGCTGCAGCGTTGGTAGGGCGAAGGCCGCGGTTTTGCCCGTGCCCGTCTGAGCGGAGGCAACAATGTCCCTGCCGGTGAGCACCGTGGGAATGGCCTGTGCCTGAACGGGGGTCGGCGTGGTGAAGCCGAGGGCGTCCACCCCGGCGAGGATGTGCTCGTTTAGCCCGAGCTCGGCAAATGAAGTAATCATAGTTACAGTATGGAGCAAACGGGCGCATTGTGCAGAGATTACCTTTGCTGAGGGCAGCTCGGCTCCGGTTGTGTGCAGTTTTTGGCGGGGCAGCCTAGTACTACTAACTTTGTAGCATTTCTGACCTGCGGCTTTTTAGCTCTCTCTTGACCACTACTTTGGGTGCCGCCAAAAAACCGCACACAATAGGCGAGAGCCCCTGTTGCGGCCGGTTTTGCTCGCCGTATACTGGACGGGTTCAGTCGCAGAAACGGAGTTCGCATGCCCATCAACATCCCTGACGGCCTTCCCGCAAAGAAGGTTCTGCAGCAGGAGCGCATCTTCGCCCTTGAGGAGGAGGTGGCCAGCCACCAGGAGATTCGCCCCCTGAGCGTGGCAATCCTCAACCTCATGCCCACCAAGATCGAGACCGAGACTCAGATCCTGCGCCTCATCTCCAAGTCTCCGCTGCAGGTGAGCTGCGACTTCATGCGCGTCTCCACCCACGAGTCCACGCACGTCTCGCAGGACCATCTGGTCAAGTTCTATGACACGTTTGATGCGTTTCGCGATAAGAACTACGACGGCCTGATCATCACCGGCGCACCCGTGGAGCATCTCGAGTACGAGGACGTGGACTACTGGGACGAGTTCTGCGAGATCGTGGACTGGAGCCAGGAGCACGTCTTCTCCACGATGTTCCTGTGCTGGGGCGCGCTCGGCGCGCTGTGGCACCTGTACGGGATTCCCAAGCGTCAGCTCGGCGCCAAGCTCTTTGGCGTCTTCAAGCAGCGCCTCTGTGACGAGTACAGCTTCCTCACCAACGGCTTTGACGAGGTGCACTACATGCCGCACAGCCGCCACGCCGCCATCGACACCGGCGCGCTGGCGGAGCACCCCGAGCTCTGCACGCTCTCCGAGGGCTTCACGAGCGGCCCGTCGCTTCTCGCCACGCGCGACTTCCACGAGGTCTACGTGACCGGTCACTTTGAGTACGGTCGCGACACCCTGGCCGACGAGTTCTGGCGCGACTTCCACAAGGGCCTGCCCATCCGCGTGCCCGAGAACTACTTCCCCGACGACGACCCCGAGAAGCAGCCCCTTTTCACCTGGCGCGCGCACGCCAACCTGCTCTACCGCAACTGGCTCAACTGGGTCTACCAGATGACGCCGTACGACCTGGACGAGATCCCGTCCGCGATCACCGACCTGCGCGCCCGCGCCACCGGCCACGTGGACAAGTTCTGATGCAAGGGGACAGTCCCTTCGTAACATTTAGCGAGAAGGACGGTGCGCAATGCCTGAAGAGCGTCTGACGGAGGAGCTACTCGAGCGCTTGCTGGCGTCGTCGACGCCGGAGGCCTATCTCGACGAGGGCCTGACCGTCGACCGCGAGCTCCCCGACTACCTCTTTCGGCTGCTCGGCGAGAAGGGCATGAAGCGCTCCGAGGTGGTTCGCGCCTCGGGCCTCAACGGCACGTTCGTCTACGACGTCTTCAACGGCGACAGTCGCCTCGGGCGCGACAAGGCCATCATGCTCGCGCTCGGCATGGGATGCACCCTGCGCGAGACCCAGCGGCTGCTGCGTCTTGACGGCGTCTCCGAGCTCTGGGCCAAGAATCGTCGCGACGCCGTGATTATCTGGTGCGTCGATCACGGCTACAGCCGCACCCAGACGGATGACGAGCTATATCGCCTGGGCGAGAAGACCCTGCTGGGCACCGGGCCGCTTCGGTAGGTGCCGCCGCGCCAATTGCCCCCCGCCCATTCAGCCGGCTACTGAGGAATCAGCTCGCAACTGAATATAACCTCTACTATTGTTAGTGGGAACCAAGACGAGCGGACGGCGCCAAGTTGAACGACGAGCAGGTCATGCATGCCATGGGCATAGACGACGCATATCACGTTGAGCGCGTGCTGGCCAGCGGCGCCGGCGGCACGACGGAGCTCGTGACCCTGGACAGCTCGGGTCCGTTTGTGCGGAAGCGCATCCCGGCCAAGCTCGCGCGCCGCGGCGTGTGGGCGACGCTTGCTGAGTGCGACTCGGCGCGCCTGCCGCGCGTCGAGGCAACCTATGAGATGCCCAACGAGTTTGTCGTGGTGTGCGACTACGTCCCCGGGGAGAACCTCGAGCAGCTGGTTGCCGCCCGCGGGCACCTCACCGAGAAGGACGCGCTGCAAATTGTGACCCAGCTCTGCGAGGCGGTCGGCGCGCTTCATGCGCGTGGCATCATCCACCGCGACATCTCGCCCACAAACGTGATCGTTGCCGCGGACGGCGCGCACCTCATTGACCTGGGGATCGCGCGCTTCAGGGTGGAGGGTGCCACGCGAGACACCACGCAGCTCGGTACGTATGGCTTTGCGTCTCCGGAGCAGTACGGCTTTGCGCAGACCGATGCTCGCTCGGACGTCTACTCGCTTGGGCGAATGCTCGGCTACCTGCTCACGGGTGTCATGCCGGCGGAGGGCGATAAGTACGAGGCGGCGCTCGATGACGAGGCGCTGGTCTCGCCGGAGCTGCGTGCGGTTATCAAGCGCGCAAGCGCGATGGAGCCGAGTGCGCGCTACCAAAGCGCGGGGGCCCTTGCAGCGGCGTTGGGCGGCGAGAAGGTTGCGGCGCCGGAGGGGCCGACGGGCTCGGTGGAGCCGCCGACGTTTGAGCCCGCGCCACGGCGGAGCGGCTGGGTGAAGGTCCTCCTTGCCGTGATGGCGGCCGTGGCGTTTGTGGCTGCGGTGGCAATCATCCTGGCTCAGACGTTTGGCTCTGGCGAGAAGGACGCGGACTCGGCGCCGCTCGCAGACGAGCCCGCGGTGAGCGCACCCGTGGCGGATGACGAGCCCGCAGGGGGCGACGGTGAGCCCGCCGGGGAGGCGCCCGCGGCTGAGGCCGCCGACCTCGAGATCATTGAGTCCGGCTGGTCAGTGGACTCGCAGGGCTACGTGCACTACGCGCTTGGGCTGCGTAGCACAGGTGACGTGGAGATTGAGTTGCCCGGCGTCACCATTACCGGCCGTGATGCCTCGGGCAACGTGATCTTCTCGGAAGAACAGTACTTTAGTGCGGCGCCGTCTGGGGAGATTGCCTACTTTGGCGGGCAGTCGGGCAACGGGGGAACGGCTCCCGCGACCGTTGAGTTTTCGCCTATTGCCCTGCAGGACTACAACATCGGATCCGAGGCGCAGAGCTCGGCGTTTTCCGTTTCTGGCGTAAGCGTTCTGCCCGAGAGGTACGGCGTGACGAACTTTGTGGGTGAGGTCACCACCGAGAAGGACGACGGCTCGGATGTCGGGAGCCAGGTAGCAGTCTCCCTGGTCCTGCGCGACGAGTCCGGCGCGATCATCTACGGGTGCATAACGTTTGTGAGCCGCCCCGCGGTGGGCGAGAGCACGTCGTTTGAGGTCTCACCCTACGGCGTTCCGGAGTACGCGACGTACGAGGTGCACGCGCAGGGGTGGTAGGGTGCGGTTGGGCGTGCCTAGAGCCCCAAGATTTCGCGCTTCTTTGCGTCAAACTCGTCCTGAGAGAGAATGCCCGCATCAAGAAGCTCCTTCAGCTTCTTAAGCGTCTCGATTTGATTGTCGAGAGAAGAGGTCTTGGCATTCTCTGTCTGAGGTTCGGTCGGCGCGGTGCTGGCACCAGCAAAGGTTGCGTTCTGCGGATTAAGCACCGAGGCAAGGTTCATGCCAAAAAGCATCCCGCCGCCGTCTCCGAGACCGTTGTTTCTCACGCCCTCCGCAATCATCTGCTGTGCGGCAATGTTGGCAGCCTGCTGGGACGCGTCCTCGTATGCGCGAACGCCCATCTTCTTCTCGGAGAACTGCCGAATCAGCTCGCGCGACTCCTCGGAGAACTCGATGTTCTCGATTGCAACGGAAGTGAGTCGCAGACCAAAGCGCTCCGGCCAAGTGCCGGCGTTCCCTTCCTCGGTGGAAATCCTGGACGCTATGGAGTTCGCCTGTGAGGGGAGCTGAGAAATGCGGTACTCGGCGGAGAGCGAGTTTACCGCCGAGATGAACGACTGGAGGAACTCAGAAAGAAGCTGGGTTCGTGCCTGTGGGTCATCGAGTGAGTAGGAGGTCACATTCGCTGGGACAAAGTTTTGGACAAAGGCCTCTGGATTCATCACCTGAACTGCGAAGCTGCCGTATGAATAGACCTCAAGATCGGTTCCATAGAAGAGGTCGTTGTAGGCAAGGGGGCCGCGCGTCCCAAACTTAAGGCCACGAATCTCGCGGAGGTTTACGAAGGCGACGCGCTTCTCCTCAGAGGACATGCCAGAAAAGCCGATGCGGTCAGCCGCCTGCCCAAGGAGGATTTTGCCGATGCCCTTCTCGCGACGATCCTGCTCGTCAAAGACGGTCGCCTCTCCGTTGCGATACTCGAACCCGCCGGGCTGTGTGATTACTTGCTCAATGCCGGACTGGCTAAAGACAAAAGCCGCCGTGTTCTCTGGTACAAAAATGATTGATCCGTTTGAGAGGATGTCCTCAGCGCCGTAGTTTGCCCCACGACCGTTCTGCGAGTCCTTGCGGATGCCTGGGGCAACGATGGTGTGCTCGTCAAAGGGAGCGGCTGTGACGATGTCTTTCCATTGATCGGAAAGGACGCCGCCTATGGAGTCAAATGCCGCATCGATGATGCCCATGTCACCCTCCTAGAGAGTCTGCTTCGTGTCGCAATATGCGCAGGTTACGGTCTCGCCTGCACGGCCGGTCAGTGGCGCGTGGCAGCCGACGCACTTCTTGGTTATCCGTGCCGGTCGCTTTGTTGCCTCCGGCGTGTTCGGCTGCTTCTTTCCTCCGGCAAAAACCGCTCCGAAGATTCCCTTGGCGCCGTCGACCAGGTCGGCAACCTCTGGTGGCAGAACGTCCTCGGTTCGAATTCCGGACAGATTACCAAGCGCGGCGTTACGAATGCCCTCTGCCCATCTCTCTGCTGTTCGCTTGGGGTTGGCGGGGAAACGAAGCGCGATGGTCTCATCGTCAAAAACTACTTGGAGACGATAGTCATTTCTGTGCTTTGACGCGATTGCCTGCGGAACTCCGTTGGGGCTCGCGATTTTGTCGAGCGGGCAGCGCTTGAGATACCTGGTTCGCTTGAACAGGCCTTGGGACGCTGTGTTGACAAGGACGAGATTCTTGTTTGTGAGAACCACCTCGTCGAGACGCTCTTCTCCGCTTCTGTCCAGCAGGACCACAGATGACTCCTGCATGATGGTGATCTCGCCTGGCTCGAGGTTGTACTCGTCCATCCCGGCCTCCGTGACGCATCGATACAAAGACACGTCCTCAATGGTAGGAAGCCGTTGAAGCCAATTCCTCAGTAGCCAACTGAGGAAAACCTCGGGGGTCCTTATCAGAATGAAGTCACTTGCTTTTCTTTCAGGTTGGATGCGAGTTGGGAGGCCAGTAATGAAGTGGGAGGCTGCAAAAGGATCAGATACGCCCAAGAAGGGCAAGGGGCGCGGGTGCCTGATTGCCGTGGCTGTAGTGATTGTCATCGCGATTATCGGCGGCATTTCTCGCTGTGGCGGCGGTGAGAAAGAGGAAGTCCACCAGCTCAACTGGCCGGACTCGGGCCTTGCGACTATGCTCCCCGAGCCTGGGACGGACAAGGGCGAGGTTTCGATGGATTCCGCGGACTATCTCTCGGTTGATCTGGAGCAGAGCTCCGAGGAGGACTTCAACAAGTACGTGGAGGCGTGCAAGGAAAAGGGCTTCACTGTTGATTACAGCAGCAGCTCATCCAGCTACTACGCTGACAACGAGGATGGTTACCACCTCTCCCTTTTCTATGCTGAGAGCCGGGATGAGATTTCCATTCAGCTGAGCGCGCCGAGCGAGGAGGAGCCGGAGCCGGAGGAGTCGGATTCGGAGAAGCCGGAGACGGAGGAGTCGACGCCTGCGCAGGACTCCGTGCCGGAGGAGGCGACGCCCGAGCAGGATGCTGCGCCTGAAGAGTCTCCGCAGGCCGAGCCGGAGGCCGATGGTGGCACATCTGCTAGCTCTGACTACCGCGCCATGGTCGATGAGTGGGAAGCCTTCATGAACAAGTACTGTGACTTCATGGAGACGTACAACAGCGATTCTGGCAACGTTGTGAGTATGGCTCTCGACTACGCAGACATGATGTCTCAGTACAGTGACTGGGCCGAGAAGATGGACGCCGTGGACGATAGCGACCTCAGCGCGGAGGATGTCCAGTACTACATTGATGCCCAGTCGCGCATCAATAAGCGTCTGCTGGAGATTGGCGCTGACGCATAGCACAGGACGATAAGGGCTTGTGTTTGCATGCGATGCGTCCTCTGGGGCATGCTGCTATTGTGGGGAAGGTGGCTGACGACAAGAACGGGCGGGGCCGGACACTCACGTCCGGGCCCGCCCGATCGCCGCGTTCTTCTCGCCCGCCGTTCTAGCAGGTGGCTCCGCCGATGACGGTCTTGCCCAGGATAGCGTCCTTGTCGATGGGCGCGGTCAGCAGCTTCTCCTGTACGTAGTCAAAGCCGAGGCGCGCCACGGTGTCGGCAAAGCGCTCGCCGCTCTCGCCCTCGTCGCGGAAGAAGAGAATCGCGCGCTCCACGAGGTCCATGACCTCGTCCTCCGTCGCAAACAGCTTGTCCAGCGCCTGCCCGTGCGCGACCTTCTTGCCCCAGCGCCCGCCGATGTAGACCTTGTAGCCCGCGAGCCCCTCGGTCACGGCGCCAAACGGGCACGCTCCCACGCAGCGGCCGCAGTGGTTGCACGCGGAGCCGTCGATCGTGATCTTGCCGTCCGGGCCGATCTGCGCGTCACCCATCGGGCACGCCTTCACAACCTGGCAGACCTTGCACGCGCGACACTTCTCGAGGTCAATCTGCGGCACGCGCTGACCAACGATGCCCAGGTCGTTGAGGTCGGGCTTGACGCACATGTTGGGGCAGCCACCCACGGCGATCTTGAACTTGTGCGGCAGGTCCACGCCGTGATAGCCCACGTAGAAGCGCTCGTGCAGCTTCTCGGAGAGGTCAAAGGTGTCGATGAGGCCGTACTGGCACGTGGTCCCCTTGCAGCTTACCACCGGGCGCACCTTGGAGCCGGTGCCGCCGGCGTCCAGGCCGTGGTCCTGGAGAAACGCGATGCACGCGTCGATGTTGTCGTAGGGCACCCCCTGGATCTCCAGCGTGAGGCGCGTGGTCATCGTGACCTCGCTCGAGCCAAAGCGCTCGGCGGCCTCGGCCACGGCGCGCTGCTCGTCCACCGTGATCTTGCCGTTGCGCGTGATCACGCGGACGTTGAAGACGTCGTCGTAGCGCTTGTCCTGAAGGCAGCCCAGGCCCTTGAGGCGCTTGACCTCCGTGGCGGGCAGCTTCTTGCCGGCCGGTCGCGGCACGCGGACCTCGTTGAACGTCACGCCGCCCTCCAGCACGCGCGTGGCCGTGTAGCCCGCCGCCTTGAGGCGATTTTGCGAGAAGTACCCGCGCTTGCCCTTGGCACACACCAGCAGGAGCTTCTCGTCCTTGGCGTGGCCGGGCAGCCCGTCCGGGCCAATCTTGGTGAGGTCCACCCACTCCGCGCCGGGAATCGTGGGAGCGGGCAGCACGTCGATGACGTGGTAGTCCGCGGCGGCGCCGGCGACGTACTCGGCCGGCGTGAAGCTCTCGAGCTCGCCCGCGAGCTTGTTCTCCAGGATGTAGGCCGTCGTGACCAGCGGGTGAATGGCGGTCGAGAAGGGCGGCGCATAGGAGAGGTCCATCAGGTCCAGGTCCTCAACGCGCGCCTTCTGGTAGAGCGCGACCACCATCACGTCCGTGACCTTGTCCACCGCGCCGGCGCCCAGCACCTGCACGCCGAGCAGGCGGTGCGACGCGCGGTCCGCGATAAGCTTCACGAAGAAGCTCGAGGAGCCGGGGTAGTAGTGCGCCTTGTCGTCTACCACGGAGACCACGCTCACCGGGTCAAAGCCCGCCTCGCGCGCCGCCGACTCGGTGAGGCCGGTGCGGCCGCCGTTCAGCGTGGGCAGCAGCCGCACCACGCCGGTGCCGAGCGCGCCGGGGTAGGGGGTCGGCGTGCCCGTGAGCGTGCGGGCAATCGCGCGGCCGGCAATGTTGGCCGTCGAGCCCATGGCGCTCCAGAACGGGCGGCCGGTGATGAAGTTCGTCACCTCGGCGCAGTCGCCGGCGGCGTAAACGTCCGCCAGGTTGGTGGCGCCAAACTCGTTCACGACCACGCAGCCGCGGTCGAGCTCCACGCCGGAGCCGTTCAGCCACGCCGTGTTGGGCCTGATGCCAATGGAGAGGATCACGAGATCCGCCGGCAGCGTTCCCGCGCCGGTCTCCACGCCCTCGACCTTCTCGGCGCCCTTGATGGCCTTGAGCGGGCACGACGTCATGACGCGCATGCCAGCGGCCTTGAGCTGGCGCTGCGCGAAGCCGGCCATCTCGGGGTCAAAGACGTTGGGCAGAATCTGCGGCATCGCGTCGATCACGGTGACGGAGAGGCCGCGCGCGAGCAGGTTCTCGGCCACCTCAAGGCCGATGAAGCCGGCGCCCACCACCACGGCGCGGCGCGCCCCGGCGTCGGCGTAGCTGCGGATGGCCTCGGCGTCATCCGGCGTGCGCACGGTGAAGACGCCGGGCAGGTCCGTGCCGGGGATGCCGGCGGGCACGATCGGAGAGGCACCGGTGGCGATGACCAGCATGCCGTACTTCTCGCCGTGCTCCGAGCCGTCCTTCTCGCGCACCGTGACCTCGTGGGCGGCCGCGTCAAGCGCCACCGCCTCCACGCCCGTGCGCACCTCCACGCCGGTGAGCCCCGCGTAGGCGGCCGGCGTGTTGACGATGAGCTCCGCGCGCGTCTGGATGTCCCCGCCGATGTAGTACGGCAGGCCGCAGCCGGCGTAGCTGATGTCCTCGCCCTTGGTCACAACCACGACCTCGGCCGAGCGGTCGCAGCGCTTGAGCTTTGCCGCAACCTTGGTTCCGGCGGCCACGCCGCCCACGATCAGGTATCTCATGGCGTTCCTCTCGCTTTGCCGCCGCCCGTCGCGGCGCATACAACCATCGTAGGCCCGCCGGGGCCGATTCTGGGCGAGATTTGTCGTCTGAGGGGTCGCTTCGGCGTCCGTTGGAGGCCTCGGACGACCGGTCTATGCGTTGGGTCCCAAAAATAACGGGCACAGGTCTGCGGAAAACGGCCTCTTGTGAAGGAAAAGCCCAGCTCGTGATTTTCTGAAAGCAGACCTGTGCCCGTTAATTTTGGGACCCCTCGACTATGTGAGAGAATGACGCCGTCAACAGACGCGGGCGCGCGCCCGCTGAGAGGAGAATCCCATGAAAGTTGCCATCCCCACCTTGGGCAAGGGCGGTCTGGACTGCGAGCGCTCCGGCCACTTTGGCCACTGCGACTGCTTCACCGTCGTTGACGTCCAGGACGGCAAGGTCGGCGAGGTCAGCATCATCGACAACCCGCCCCACGAGGAGGGCGGCTGCATGCGTCCCGTGGCGCTGCTCGCCCAGAACGGCATCGACGCCATCGTGGCCGCGGGCATGGGCATGCGTCCGATGATGGGCTTTGAGCAGGCGGGCATCACCGTCTACTTTGAGAACCAGACGCCCGGCGTGGGCGACGTCGCGCAGATGGCCGCCGCCGGCATCCTTCCCGTCATGGGCGCCGAGCACGCCTGCCACCACTGATTCAAAAGGGTGATCCAAAAGGAGGCAGGCCCCCTTTGGATCATTTTGGAGGACGGATGGCGGACGCCCTGGTCATAGCCGGCTGCCTCTCTGGCGAGAAGAACGACGCGGGCATTGCGGCGCTCGTGGACGAGCTTGCTGCCGCGGGCGGCGCCGATGAGGTGCTGCGCGCCCGCACGGGCGGCCGGCCCGTGGGGCGGTCGCTGCCTGACGTCCTGTCTGACCTGCGGGCCCGTGGGGTGCGTCGCGCGCACGTGGCAACCACGCACGTGGCAAACGGTCGCCTCCAGCACGAGGTCGCGGAGGCGGTGCGCGCGGCGGCGCCCGGCTTTGACGAGCTGCGCCTTGCGCCGCCGCTGCTGGCGGACGAGAAGGACCATGCCGCCGTGGCCGCCGCGCTCGACGAAGCCCTGCCCGCGCGGCGGGGACGCGTCGTTGCGCTCGCTGGCCATCGCGGGGCTGAGTGCGAGGCGGCGTTTGCGCAGCTCGAGGGCGCTCTTCGGGCGCGCGGGCGCGGGGATGTCCTCGTTGACTCCCCGGCGCGCCTGGTCGCACGCCTTGCGAAGGATCCGGCCCCCGAGGTTCTTCTCGGCCCGTTTCTGATGGCGCTCGGCCACCACGCGCGCCACGACGTGCTGGACGAGCTCGCCACGAGCCTCTCCGCGGACGTCTGGCCCCACTCCCTCGCCGAACTCCCCGCCATCCGCGCTCTCATCGTATGTAAATTGGGGACGTGTTTTTCCTCTCAGAGTTTTTGGGACGGGCCTGCAGTCCAGACGGTAAACCTGTCCCAAAAACTCTGAGAGGAAAAACACGTCCCCAAATAACAGAAAGGACTGACCATGAAGCTCGTCATTGCCTCGGACATCCACGGAGCCGCCGACGCGTGCGCGCGCCTCATGGTCGCCATCGAGGCGGAGAGTCCCGACCGCGTGGTTCTTCTCGGCGACCTGCTCTACCACGGCCCGCGCAATGACCTCCCCGCGGACTACGCTCCCAAGCGCGTGATCGAGATGCTCAACTCCATCGCCGACCGCGTGATCGCCGTGCGCGGCAACTGCGAGGCGGAGGTTGACCAGATGGTCCTCAAGTTCCCCTGCATGGCTGACCACAACGTGCTGCTGGACCCCACGGCCGAGGGCGGCTCCTACACGCTCTTCCTCACGCACGGCCACATCTACGGCCCCGGCTACCACAACAGCGTGGACGCATGGCCCGCGCTGCCGGCGCGCTCCGCCCTTGTCTACGGCCACACGCACATCAAGGTGGGCGAGGAGAGCGAGAAGCACCCGGGCACGTGGGTCTTCAACCCTGGCTCGGTGGGCATCCCCAAGGACGGCAGCGCCAGCTTTGGCATCTACGAGAACGGGAGCTTTGAGCACCGCCTTCTCTAGGCGACGTCGCTGCCCGGCCGGGTTTTTGGCCGCGTGACGCTTGGGCTGGTTTTGGGCAAAATCTTTGATGCGCGTGCGTCCTGAGGTGCCGCCATCATCAAAAATGTTGCCCAAAACCTAGGGAAACCCTGCGGAACGGAGCGCCTGTCAGCCCGGGAAGGCCGCGCTTCTCGACCGGCCATAAAACCTTTGCCCCAAAACTTCCCCAAACCCTTCGGGCCCGCCCTGGCGAGAAGCGCAAGGGGGCGAGAAACCCAAAACCGCCGTTTTTGGGACACCCCGCCACGCGTAACCCCAGCTCTCGGCTCCGTCGTCACCCCCTAAAATCCACACGTCAAAAAATCTAATGTGTGGAGACTTAGATTATGTATAGAATCGTGACGCAGCGGGGATAAACTCCACCGTACACAGAAGGAATCACGCGAGAGGGTCGGCACGCGCCGCCCCGCGCACAGCGAAGGAGAGTAACCATGGGCAAGATTCTTGGTATCGACCTGGGCACCACCAACTCCGCGATGGCGGTCCTCGAGGGCGGCGAGCCCACGATCATCGTCAACGCCGAGGGCGACCGCACCACCCCGTCCGTCGTGGGCTTCCGCTCCGACGGCGACCGCATCGTCGGCAAGGCGGCCAAGAACCAGGCCGTCACCAACCCCACCAACACGGTCTTCTCGATCAAGCGCTTCATGGGCCGTCGCTACGACGAGGTCGGCTCCGAGCTCAAGACCGTCCCGTACAAGGTCAAGCCCGGCGTGGGTGGCCGTGCGGTCGTTGAGATCGACGGCGAGGACTTCACCCCCGAGCAGATCAGCGCCATGATCCTCTCCAAGATGAAGGCCGACGCCGAGAAGTACCTCGGCGAGACCGTCACCGACGCCGTCATCACCGTCCCGGCCTACTTCAACGACGCCCAGCGCCAGGCCACCAAGGACGCCGGCAAGATCGCGGGCCTCAACGTCCAGCGCATCGTCAACGAGCCCACCGCCGCGGCGCTCGCCTACGGCCTCGATAAGAAGGGCATCGACCAGAAGGTTCTGGTCTTTGACCTCGGCGGCGGCACCTTCGACGTGTCGCTGCTCGACCTCGCCGACGGCGTCGTGGAGGTTCTTGCCACCAACGGTGACAACCACCTCGGCGGCGACGACTGGGACCAGTGCGTCATCGACTGGCTGGCCGACAAGTTCCAGTCTGACAACGGCATTGACCTGCGCAAGGACCCGATGGCCCTGCAGCGCCTGAAGGAGGCTGCAGAGAACGCCAAGAAGGAGCTCTCCTCCGCTCAGCAGGCCCAGATCAACCTGCCCTTCATCACCGCCGACGCCACCGGCCCCAAGCACCTCGACTACACCCTCACCCGTGCCGAGTTCGAGCGCATCACGCGTCACCTGCTCGACCGCTGCAAGGCGCCCGTGACCAAGGCCCTGCATGACGCCAACCTTCAGATCTCCCAGGTCAACGAGGTCATTCTCGTCGGCGGTTCCAGCCGTATGCCCGCCGTCCAGGAGCTCGTCAAGCAGATGACCGGCAAGCAGCCCAACATGTCCGTGAACCCCGACGAGGTCGTGGCTGACGGCGCGGCCGTCCAGGGCGGCGTGCTCACCGGCGACGTCTCGGGCATCCTGCTTCTGGACGTCACGCCCCTCTCCCTGGGCGTTGAGACCATGGGCGGCGTGATGACCAAGATGATTGACCGCAACACCACGATCCCCACGTCCAAGACCGAGATCTACTCCACGGCCGCCGACAACCAGACGTCCGTCGAGATCAACGTCCTGCAGGGCGAGCGCGAGATGGCCGCGGACAACAAGTCCCTCGGCAAGTTCAACCTCACCGGCATCCCGGCCGCCCGCCGCGGCATCCCGCAGATCGAGGTCACCTTTGACATCGACGCCAACGGCATTGTGAAGGTCACCGCCAAGGACAAGGCCACCGGCAAGAGCCAGCAGATCACCATCTCCGGCTCCACCGCCCTCTCCGACGACGAGGTCGACCGCATGGTCAAGGACGCCGAGGCCCACGCCGAGGAGGACAAGAAGCACAAGGACGAGATCGAGGTCCGCAACCAGGTCGACTCGCTGTGCTACGGCGCCGAGCAGACCCTCAAGGACCTGGGCGACAAGGTCCCGGCCGACCAGAAGACCGAGGTTGAGAACGCCATCGCCGAGGCCAAGAAGGCCCTCGACGGCCAGGACGTGGACGCCATCCGCGCCGCTGGCGAGAAGCTCACCGAGGCCTCCCAGAAGCTCGCGCAGATCGTCTACTCCACCACGGACGACGCGGCTGCCGCCGGCACCGGTGCCGGCACTGGCGCGCAGGGTGGCGCGGACGACGTCGTGGACGCCGAGTACGAGGTCGTTGACGACGACAAGAACAACTAGTCCGAGCTGGTCGCAGACGGATTGAGATCGGGGGCGGCCACGGCTTCGCGGCCGCCCCTTTGCAGAATGTTACGAAGGGACAGTCCCTTCGTAACATCCCGAGAGCTTGAGGAGGGTGACGTGAAGGTGCCTGTTGAGGTTGAGGACGAGAAGAACGAGGTCGTGGAGCCGGAGGAGGCCGTCGAGCCCGAGCCCGAGTCCGAGGCCGAGCTTGACGAGGAGGCGGAGGAGCGCGCCCGCGTTGAGGCCGCCATCCGAGCGGGCGAGGAGGCCGCCGAGCGGGAGCTCGCGGCGGACGCCAACAAGATTCGTGAGGAGCGCGACGATCTTCAGAAGAAGCTCGCCGACGTTGAGGACCAGATCGAGGCCGCCAAGAAGGAGGCGAGCGAGGCCACGGAGCGCATGATGCGCCTCCAGGCGGATTGGGAGAACTACCGCCGCCGCACCGCCGCCGAGCGTCTTGCAGAGAAGGAGCGTGCCGCCGAGGGCCTGGTCACCAACCTGCTGCCCGTGATCGACGACATCGAGCGCGCCATCGAGCACGCTGGCTCCACCGAGGAGAACGAACAGCTCAAGCAGTTTGTTGACGGCGTCTCCGCGGTGCACACCAAGCTGCTCGCGGTTCTCGCCAAGGAGGGCGTTGAGCCCATCGATCCCGCCGGGGAGCCCTTTGACCCGCTGTCCCACCAGGCCGTCGGTCGCGTGGAGGACAAGGACGCCTACGACGAGACGGTGGCGCAGGTGTATCAGAAGGGCTACAAGATGGGCGACAAGGTCATCCGCACCGCCATGGTGACGGTGTTCTACGGCGGCCCCAAGCGCCCCGCCCCCGAGGAGTAACCCGCGCCTTTGCGGAAAAGGGGCCGCCCCTTTCCGCGCCTTAGAGAGGAGGCTCGTGCGACATGGCAGGTAAGAAAAGCTATTACGACGTGTTGGGCGTGAAGCGCGACGCTTCCGACGACGACATCAAGAAAGCGTTCCGCAAGCTCGCCGCCAAGTACCACCCGGACGCAGGCGGCGACGAGGCCAAGTTCAAGGAGATCAGCGAGGCCTACACCACGCTCTCCGACCCCCAGAAGCGCCGCGAGTACGACCAGCTGCTGATGTTTGGCGGTATCCCGGGCGCGGACTTTGGCGGCTCGGGCGGCCGCGGCCGCTACACCTACACCACCAACGTGGGCGGCGACTGGTCGGACATCTTCAACAACATGCGCAACGGCGACGGCGCCTTTGGCGGCTTTGACTTCTCGTCGATCTTTGGCGGCGCGTCCGGCGCCCGTGCGGCGAGCAGCCGGCCCACCAGGGGCAGTGACCTCACGCTCTCCGTGGACGTCTCCGCCGAGGAGGCCTTCCACGGCGCCACCCGCAAGGCCACGTATCGCGTGCCGTCCACGGGCGAGCAGCAGGAGCTCACGATCAAGATTCCCGCCGGCGCCGTTGACGGCGGCAAGCTGCGCTATCGCGGCCGCGGCGAGTATGGCACCAACGGCGGCGACCGCGGCGACCTGGTGGTCACCACGCACGTGGCGGAGCACCCGCTCTACAAGCGCGACGGCGCCGACGTGCGCATGGACCTGCCCGTCAGCATCTACGAGGCCGCCCTGGGCGCAACCATCGAGGTTCCCACGCCCGACGGCACCGAGGTCCGCCTCAAGGTCCCGGCCGGAACGCAGGACGGCAAGACCTTCCGCTTCCGCGACCTGGGCGCCCCCAACGTCAAGCGCAAGGGCTCGCGCGGCGCGCTCTACGTGACCGTTCGCGTGAAGGTCCCCACGATGCTCACCAAGAAGGAGCGCGACGCGCTCGAGGCGCTGCGCGACGCCGACACGCGCGACTATCGCGAGGAGGTCAACCGTTATGGCGCGAAGCACTAGCGACGAGCGTGCCCGCGAGGGCCGAGAGGGTCGCGATCGCGACAAGCCGCTCTACATGATCAGCGTTGCCGCCGAGCTCACCGGCATGCACCCCCAGACCCTGCGTGTCTACGAGCAGAAGGGCCTGGTCACGCCCGGGCGCTCGCGCGGCAACACGCGCCTCTACTCGCAGTCCGACATCGAGCGGCTCAACCTCATCTCCAAGCTCACCGACGAGGGCATCAACCTCGCCGGCGTCGTGCGCATCCTCGACATGCGCGAGCGCATGCTCGAGCGCGAGGACGAGCTCGAGGAGCTGCGCCGCCGTGTGCGCGAGCTCGAGGACGAGGTCCACGAGTTCCGCATGCAGGAGAAGATCACCGCACTCGCCCGCTACGACGCCGCGGGCAGCCCCGAGCAGGTCATGAGGCGCCTGCTGCTCGGCGGTGCGCCGGAGTCCAGCGAGAAGAGCGAGGCGTAGCGCAGCGTACCAAGAAGGGAAGGGCGAGCGGTGAGGATCGGCGAGGCGGCAACGTGCGCATGCCCTGCCCGAGCCTCCGCGACGGCCCTGTGCCCTCGGGACGCCTTGGCGGTGCCCTGCGCACCGCTG
>NZ_JAUDEA010000022.1 GCF_030372065.1 Thermophilibacter provencensis
GAGAAAAACGCGCCGCCGGGCGAGAAACCCGACGGCGCGTCACGGCGTCTATCCCAGGATGCGGCCGCTCTTCTCGGCAAGATCTGCCAGGCGCTCGGCGGACTCAGCCACGAGCTCGTCCGGCGCGCGCCAGCGCCAGTTGCCCTCGGCCACGCCGGGCACGTTCATGCGCGCCTCGTCGCCCAGCTGGAGCACGTCCTGCAGCGGCATGATGGCCACGTCGGCATCGGACACGAGGGCGCGGCGCGCGATGGAGTCCGCCAGCTCAACGGCCTCCTCGCGCTCGAGGCCGTAGCGGCTCTCGCAGAACCCAACGAGCGTCTGGTTGTCGTGCGTGCCCGTGTAGACGATCGTCTCGGGCCGCGGCTCGTAGCCCTCGCGCACGTCGTTGTCGGCAAACTGCACCACGTCCATGCCGGGGATGCCCGTCTCGGTGATGAGCGCGCGCACGGCGGGCGTGATCACGCCGAGGTCCTCGGCAATGAAGGGAAGCGGGCCAAACTGCTTGCGCGCCGCCTCGAAGAGCTCCGCGCCCGGGCCAAACGCATAGGCCCCCGCGCGCGCCGTCTCCCCCGCGGGGATCGCGTAGTACGAGGAGAAGCCGATGAAGTGGTCGAGGCGCACCACGTCGTAGAGCTTGAGCGCGCGGCTAAAGCGGCGCAACCACCAGCCGAAGTTCTGCTCGCGCAGGATGTCCCAGCGGTAGGTGGGGTTGCCCCAGTTCTGGCCGTCCTCGGAGAAGGCGTCGGGCGGAGCACCGGCCTGACGGCGCGGGTAGCCCTTCTCGTCAAGGTCGAAGATGTCCGGCTCGCTCCACACGTCCGCGGAGTCCGCCGAGACAAACATCGGCATGTCGCCGATGACCTGGATGCCGCGCTCATGGGCGTAGTCGAGCACCGCGTCCCACTCGCACTGGAACTTGTACTGTAGACGGCGGTGGCCCTCGATGGCCTGGCGCAGCTTGCGGTCCTGCGCGAGCTTGGGCGAGTAGGTGCGATAGGGCTCCGGCCACTCCTGCCAGGGCTTGCCGCCCAGGAGCTCCTTGCAGGCGCGGAAGGTCGCATACGGCGTGAGCCAGTAGTCGTTCTCCTCGCAGAACTGCAGGTAATCCGGGTCGTTGCCAATCCTCTCAAGCGAGGCGAGCGCGGCGGGGGCCGGAAGCTCCAGCAGGCCCACGTTGCCCGCGAAGGCGGAGAGGCCCGCGTAGGGCGAGCCGTACTGGTCGGGCGGGTTGACGGGGAGCACCTGCCAGTACTTCTGCCCGCCGGCCGCCAGCCAGTCGATGAAGCGGCGCGCCGGGGCGCCGAGCGTGCCCATGCGCCCGTGGTTGGGGAGCGAGGTCACGTGGCAGAGCACGCCCATGCCGCGCTCGAGCGAGGCCTGGAGACGCTCCCCCTCGTGGAAGTGCAGCACGGAGGTGCCGAGCGGCCAGAGGAAGACCTCGGCCTGGCCGTGGCTCACGCGCGGGACCGTGCCGGAGACCACGTCGGAGACGAGGCTCTTGCCCACGGGCACCTTGACCGTGTGGGCCTTCTCCAGGCTCGCGTTCACGAGCACGCAGACGCGCGCGTCACCGCTGCGGCGCCAGAAGCCAAAGACGTCCTCGCCGGACGAGAAGGGCTCAAACTCGCCGTCAACAAAGAGGCGCTGGAGCGTCTTGCGCACGGCGATGGCGTTGCGGTAGATGGTGGCGCAGTCGGCCTTGCCGCCGTCCCACGGGAAGCTCGCGCGGTTGTACGGGTCGCGGAAGCCCTCTACGCCGCGCTCGTCGCCGTAATAGATGCACGGGACGCCGGGAAGGGTCATCTGCAGCAGCGCCATCACCCACAGGCGCGCCTTCGCCAGGCCAACCTGGTCGTCGGAGAGGCGGTAGCTCGCGCGCTCCTCCTCGGAGAGCGCGTCCGGGTCCGGCGCGCCGCCGAGCACCGTGAAGAGGCGCTCGCGGTCGTGGCTGCCAATGAGGTTGAGCGCGGAGTAGAAGTTGTCGCGCGGGTAGTTCTCGCGGAGCTGCTGAAGGCGCGCGGCAAGCTCGCTCGCGCCAATGTCCCCGCGAATGTAGGCGAGAAGCCCCGTGCGCACGGGGTAGTTCATCGTGGCGTCGAGCTCCCTGCCCTGGAAGTACTGGCGGAGCTTGCCGTAGGCGAGCTTGTTGGAGGCGTCCTCCCAGACCTCGCCGATGAGCACGCCGTCGGGCTTCTCGGCAAGGAGGGCGCGCTTGATCTGCGCGATGAACTCGTCGGTGAGCTCGTCGGCAACGTCGAGGCGCCAGCCGCGGGCGCCGGAGCGCAGCCAGTGGCGGATCACGCCCGCGCGGCCGCACACGAGCTCGTGGAACTCCTCGCAGTCGGACCTCACGGCAGGGAGGTTCTGGTCTCCCCACCAGCCGGCGTAGGTGCCGTCCTCGTTGAAGGTGAACCAGTCTCGGTATGCCGAGCGCTCGCCCTGCCACGCGCCCGGCTCGTGGTACGTGCCAAAGCGGTTGAAGTAGCGGGAGTCCGCGCCCACGTGGTTGAAGACGCCGTCCAGGATGACGGAGATGCCGTGCTCCTCCGCGTCAACGCAGAGCGCGCGGAAGCTCTCCTCGTCGCCGAGCATGGGATCGATGCGCTGGTAGTCGGCGGTATCGTAGCGGTGGTTGCTCGCCGCCTCAAAGATGGGGTTGAGATAGATGGCCGTCACGCCCAGGTCCTCGAGATAGCCGAGCTTCTCGCGAATGCCCTCGAGCGTGCCGCCGTAGAAGTCCCAGTGGTCGATGCCGCCGTCCTCGGTGCGCGCGTACGTGGGGGGCGTGTCCCAGTCCTCCACGATGGCCCTGCCCGGCCCGCCCTTGCGGCGGATGGCGAGCGAGGCTGCGGCGCGCTCCTCCCAGTCCTCCCCGCGCGCAAAGCGGTCGGGGAAGATCTGATAGACAATACCCTCGCGATACCACGCGGGCTGGTTGACGCGAGGCGAGAAGACCGTGATCTGGAACGAGGGCGGGTCGCCATAGGCAAAGGTGCCCTCGCCTGTGGTCCAGCCCTCGCGCGCGCCGTAGCGCCACACCGAGCCGTCGCTCGCCTCGATGTCAAAGCTGTACCAGACCACGCCGGTCTCGGCCGGCCTGTAGGTGGCCGTGAAGCGCAGGCCCCCGTCAACCCGGGTTCCGCGCATGTCGATAAGCTCCTCGCCGTGTGCGTCCGTCCAGACGCGCAGCGTGCAGAAGACGACGTCGTCGCCCCACACATCTATGCTCAGCGAAACGGTGCCGCCCAGTTGGACGGCACCGAAGGGGTTTCTGTACTCCAGGTCGGAGGTTACGTGACGAGCCCTCAAATGCTACCTATCTCTCCGCTTGTTATACCTGATGATCTCCGGGTGGAGGTCATGGTACATGTCCATGTAGTCGTTCGCGGCGCGGCGCCAGCTGAAGTCGGCATCCATGGCCTGCAGCATCAGATTATGCCAAGCGTCATGATCAGTCCAGAAGATCTCGCACGCGCCGAGGAGGGTGTCGGCCATCTCGTCGGCGTTCATGTTGGCAAACGAGAAGCCCGTGCCCTCGCCGGTGTACTTGTTGTACGGCATGACGGAGTCGCGCAGGCCGCCGGTCTCGCGAACGACGGGCAGCGTGCCGTAGCGCATGGCAATCATCTGGGACAGGCCGCACGGCTCAAACTCGGACGGCATGAGCAGCAGGTCGCCGCCGGCGTACATGCGGTGCGAGAGCGCGTTGTCAAAGGCGATGCGCGCGCACATCATGTCGCCGTACTTGGCGTCAAAGTAGCGGAAGGCGTCCTCGTGGTCCTTGTCGCCGGTGCCGAGAATGGCAACCTGGACGCCGCGTTCCATGAGGTGGTCCATCGCGTAGCGAACAAGGCCGAGGCCCTTCTGGTCCGTGAGGCGACCGATGGAGACCACGAGCGGGCGCTCGGGATCCTGGCGCAGGCCCAGCTCCTCCTGGAGCGCGCGCTTGCACTCGGCCTTCTTCTCGAGCTCCTTGGCGGAGTAGTTGACCGGGATCATCGGGTCCGTGGAGGGGTTCCAGATGGTCTGGTCGATGCCGTTCAGGATGCCGTGGAGCACGCCCTGGCGACGACGGAAGATGTCGTCGAGACCCTCGCCGTAGAAGGGCATCTGGAGCTCGTAGGCATAGCTCGGGCTCACGGTGGTGAGCACGTCGGCGTAGCAGAGCGCGCCCTTCATGAAGTTGATGGAGTCGCGGTCGCAGTAGAGCTGGTCACGCGCGGCGGGGATGTGGGCGAGGCCCAGCACCTCCTCGAGCATCTTGTCGCTGTACTGGCCCTGGAACTTCACGTTGTGGACGGTGAAGACGGTCTTGACACTGGCGCACTGCGGGATCTGCTGGTAGAACTCGCGCAGGAACACGCAGCACAGCGCCGTCTGCCAGTCGTTGCAGTGCAGCACGTCGCACTCGAGCTCGGGAACCCTAGCGATGGCCTCGCAAATTGCCTTGGAGAAGAAGGCGAAGCGCTCGCCGTCGTCAAAGTAGCCGTAGAGGCCGTCGCGCTTGAAGTAGGCCTCGTTGTCCACGAAGTAGAAGTCGAGGTCCTGCAGCGTGAGCTTCTCGATGCCGCAGTACTCGTTGCGCCAGGAGAGGGGCACGTAGAAGTCTGCCACGTGCTTCATCTGGTCCTTGTACTCCTGCGAGATGCTGGCGTACTTGGGCATGATCACGGCGGCGCGGGCGCCAGCGTGCTTGAGCGCGCGGGGGAGCGAGCCGGCCACGTCGCCCAGACCACCGGTCTTGGCAAACGGCACAGCCTCGGAGGACGCGAAGAGCACCCTCAGCTTTCTGCGCTTGGCATTTGTTGACATTGCTGCTCTCCCCTGCCTAGTCGTGAGCCTTTTCCTTGATCAGCACGTCCTCGGGGGTGCCCCTGAGCTCGGTGCCGGCGGGAACCACGTTGGCGCGGTCGACGATCGCGTTCTCAACGCGGGCACCGCTCTTGACCACGCAGCCCTGCATCACGATGGAGTTGCGCACCGTGGCGCCGGCCTCGATGATGACGTTGCGACCCAGGATGGAGTCGCTAACGCTGCCGTAGATGCGATCGCCAGAGGCAACGGCGGAGTTGAGCACGCGGGAGCCGACCTCAAACTTGGCGGGCGGGGTGTCGTGCGTCTTGGTCTTGATGGTGCGGTCGTCCGGGAAGAGCTCGGCAGTGATGCGCGGGTCGAGCAGGTCCATGTTGGCACGGAAGTAGGAGCGCTTGTTGAAGACGGGGGCAACATAGCCGTCAAAGTTGTAGGTGCGCACGTTCACGCGGCCAAAGTCGCTGGCCATGGCCTCAAAGAGGTCCAGGTAGTCCGTGGCGGCGTACCAGTCAAACATGTCGAGCAGCAGCTGGCGGTTGATGACGAAGCAGTCGAGGAACATCGTCTCGCCGAAGGTGCAGCCGTGGTGGACGCTCTGGACGCGACCGTCGATGACGTCAAAGGCGGTGACGTCGGCGTCCTTCTCGGCAGCCGTCTTGGTGAGGACGGTGATGTCCGCGCCAGACTCGCGGTGCGCGTCATAGACCTTGTCGAGGTCAACGTTGTACGCAAAGTTGGCCGTCGAGAAGATCACGGCGTTCGAGGTGCTGCGGGTGAAGTAGGCCTTGTTGTGGATGAGGTCGCGCAGCAGGAAGCGGGCGCCCGTGCGGGAGGTGCCGAAGGCGGAGCCGGGAAGGATGAACAGGCCACCGTTCTTGCGGTCGAGGTCCCAGTCCTTGCCGGAGCCCACGTGGTCGATGATCGAGCGGTAGTTGTACGGCATGACCATGCCGACGGTGCGGATGCCGCAGTTCACGAGGTTGGACAGGGCAAAGTCCACCATGCGGTAGCGGCCAAAGTAGGGCAGCGACGCCACCGGGCGGTTCTCGGTGAGCGGGCTCGTCTCCTTAGCGGAGTAGTTGCAGGTAATGAGGCCGATAACCTTTTCCATGGTTAGTTCTCCCCCTTCCCAACGACAACGTCGTTGCCGATGACGGCGGTGTCCTTGGTCTGATCGACGCTGCCGACGCTGACGTTCTCCTCCACGACGGAGTTCTCGCCGAGGATGGCGCGCACGACGTGGGCACCGTCCTTGACCTTGGCGCCGGGCAGGAGGACGGAGTCGATGACCGTGGCACGCTCGCCGACGTAGGCGTCGGTCGAGAGGATGGAGTGCCTGGCGGTTCCGTACACCTGGCAGCCGTTGGAGACGAGGCAGTCGTCAATCGTGGCGTCCTTGCCCACAAACGCGGGCGGGCGCGTGGAGGCGTTGCTCATGATCGGGAACGTGGTGCTGAAGATGTCAAAGGCGGGGTTGGGGCCAAGAAGGTCCATGCTCGTCTCGTGATAGCTGGAGATGGTGCCGACGTCGCGCCAGAAGCCCTCGAACTTGTAGGTGAAGAGGCGCTTGCCGTCGCCCAGCAGCTTGGGGATGATGTCGCCGCCAAAGTCGTGGCTGGAGTTCTGGTCGTTGGCGTCCTCCTTCAGCGTCTCGACGAGAAGGTCGGCGTTGAAGATGTAGATGCCCATGGAGGCGAGGTTTGAGTCGGGCTTCTTGGGCTTCTCGGAGAACTTGGTGATGCGGCCATCGGGGTCGGCGGTCAGGATGCCAAAGCGGGAGGCCTCCTCCCAGGGCACCGGCATGACCGCGATCGTGAGGTCGGCGTTGTTCTTCTTGTGGGTCTCGAGCATGTCGTCGTAGTCCATGCGGTACAGCTGGTCGCCGGAGAGGATCAGCACGTACTCAGGGTCGTTCTGCTCGATGTAGCCAAGGTTCTGCGTGACCGCGTCCGCGGTGCCCTCGTACCACGCGCCGCCCGTCTGGGTGGCGTAGGGCGGAAGGATCGAGACGCCGCCGCCGCGCTCGTCGAGGTTCCACGCCTCGCCCGTGCCGATGTAGCTGTGAAGCAGGTACGGACGGTACTGCGTGAGAACGCCGACCGTGGTGATCCCCGAGTTCGCGCAGTTGGAGAGCGCGAAGTCGATGATGCGGAACTTGCCGCCAAACGAGACGGCCGGCTTGGCAACGTTGCTCGTCAGCGCACCGAGGCGGCTGCCCTGGCCGCCTGCCAGGAGCATTGCGATGCACTCTTTCTTGCTCATACCCCCACTCCTTTCGACAACCCAACGCATGGGGGCAGCGCCCCCAAAACACATAGCTAAATGTGCCAGATATCGGCCATGTACTCACGAATGGTTCGGTCAGAAGAGAAATATCCGGCCTTGGCGGTATTGTGGAGCGCCGCCTTGTTCCATGCGGCACGGTCACCGTAGAAGCCGGTGAGCTCCTCCCAGGCCTGAGCGTAGGCGTGGAAGTCGCGCAGAACGAGGTCCGGATCGTTATCGACCATCAGGTAGTCGTGGATGCTCTCGAAGTTGCCCGAGAGGCGCGCGAGCGTGCCGTCGGTGAGCATGTCCACGATGCGGCCGAGACGGTCGCGGTCGGAGTTGTACATGTCCCACGCGTAGTAGCGGCCAGAGGCGCGCAGGGCCTCGACCTCATCGGCGTGCAGACCGAAGATCTTGATGTTCTCGGGGCCAACGAGCTCGGAGATCTCGATGTTGGCGCCGTCGAGGGTGCCCAGCGTGATGGCGGCGTTCATCATGAGCTTCATGTTGGAGGTGCCGGAGGCCTCGGCGCCGGCCACGCTGATCTGCTCGGAGATCTCTGCAGCGGAGTAGATGAGCTGCGCGTTGGACACGGCGAAGTTGGGCACAAAGGCCACCTTGATCTTGTCGTTCACGCGCTCGTCGTTGTTGATGACGTCGGCCACCGAGTTGATAAGGCGGATGACCTCCTTGGCAAAGGTGTAGCTCTGGGCGGCCTTGCCGGAGAAGATGAACGACGTGGGACGCGGGCTGTAGCTCGGGTCCTTGAGCATGCGGTTGTAGATGTCGAGGACCTTGAAGACGTTGAGGAGCTGGCGCTTGTAGGCGTGGAAGCGCTTGACCTGCACGTCAAAGACCGTGTTGGTGTCGAGCTCAACGCCCGCGGTCTCCTTGATGTAGGCGGCAAGGCGCTCCTTGTCGGCCTTCTTGGCGGCCTCCATGCCCTCGAGGAAGGAGGCGTCGTCCTCAAACGCGGTGAGCTTCTCGAGCTCGTTGGCGTCGTCCAGCCAGACGTCGCCGATGGCCTCGGTGATGAGCTTGGAGTAGGACGGGTTGGCCTCGCAGAGGAAGCGACGGTGCGTGACGCCGTTGGTCTTGTTGTTGAAGCGGTGCGGGATCATCTCGTAGAACTCGTGGAAGACGGAGTCCTTGAGGATCTGCGTGTGCAGCGCGGAGACGCCGTTAACCGAGTGCGAGAAGATGATGGACAGGTTGGCCATGCGGACCTGGCCGTCCCAGAGGATGGCGGTGTTCTGGAGCACGTTGGTCCAGTTGCCGTCGTTGGGAGCGAGGTGGTTGGCAAGGCTGTCGCGGTAGCGGCGGTCGACCTCGTCGATGAACATGTAGAGGCGGGGGAGCAGGTTGCGGAAGGTGTTGATGGGCCACTTCTCCAGGGCCTCGGGCATGACCGTGTGGTTGGTGAAGGAGATGGCCTCCTTGCACACCTTGTAGGCGAGCTCAAAGTCCACGCCCTTCTCGTCAACGAGGATGCGCATGAGCTCGGGGCCGCACATGGCGGGGTGGGTGTCGTTGGTGTGAATGCACACGTGGTCGCCCAGGTGCTCCCAATCGGAGCCAAACTCGCGCTCGTAGGTGCGCAGGATCGTCTGAAGGCCCGCGGAGACGAACAGGTACTCCTGCTTGAGGCGCAGCATGCGGCCGTGCTCGCCGGCGTCGTTGGGGTAGAGGATCGTGGAGATGGCCTCAACGTCGGAGCGGAACTTGTTGGCGCGGGCGTAGTCGCCGGCGTTGAAGGCGTCGAGGTCAAAGTCCTCGGTGTAGGGCTCGGCAGACCACAGGCGCAGCTTGTTCACGACCTTGCCGCCGTAGCCGATGATGGGCACGTCGTACGGCACGGCGCGAACGATCTCTCCGCCCTCCTGGGTGAACCAGAACTTGCCGTTCTCCTCGTGGCGAACGACCTGCCCGCCAAAGCGGACGAGCACGGAGCTGCCGTCCTTGCGGGTCTCCCAGGGGAAGCCGTTGGCGAGCCAGTTGTCCGTGCGCTCGACCTGACGGCCGCCCTCGATGTACTGGCGGAAGAGGCCGTAGCGGTAGCGCATGCCGTTGCCGTAGCCGGCAATGCCCTCGTGGGCCATGGAGTCGAGGAAGCACGCGGCCAGACGGCCGAGGCCGCCGTTGCCGAGGCCCGGGTCGACCTCCTGGCGGCAGAGGTCCTCAAGGCTGGAGCCCATCTCCTTGATGCCGTCGGCCACGAGGTCGCGGATGCCAAAGTTGATGAGGTAGTTATCGAGCAGGGGGCCGAGAAGGAACTCGAGGGAGAAGTAGTAGACCTTCTTGGCGCCCTTGGGGTGGGACTGCGGGAAGATGGCGCGGCCCTTGTTGGCAATGAGCTCGGCGAGCGCGAAGAAGCGCTCGTGGTCGGCGAGGTCCTCGAAGGGCGTGCCGTAGCGGGCAACGCACTCCTCGCGGTACTGCTCGATGAAGTCCTGCTCGGTCTCAAAGATTTTGTCGTTAGTCAAAACTGCTCCTAGCTTCTGGCGACACGTACACGACGCGCGCGGGTGCGCGCGGCGGGGTCGACGTCGCGGTCCCGACCCCGGCGTTAAGGGCCGCCCGCAGGCGGCCCCTTTAAGCTTACTCCGTCGAAGCCTTCTTCTTCGCGGCAGTCTTCTTTGCTGACGCCGCCTTTACCGCGGCCGTCTTCTTGGCAGCGGGCCTCTCGGCTTCGGCCGCCTTCTTGGCGGCAGGCTTCTTGGCCGGCGCCTTCTTTGCCGCGGGCTTCTCGGCGGCCTTTGCGGCGGTCTTCTTTGCCGGGCGGCGCAGCGAGCCGGTCCTCTTGAGGACCATGCCGGCGAGCGGCGGGACGCGCACGACGATGGACTGCTCGCGACCGTTCCACGGCTCGTCCTGGCACTTGAGCTTGCCCACGTTCACCACGCCGGAGCCGCCGTAGCGCTCGTCGTCGGAGTTGAAGAGCTCCTCGTAGACGCCCCACTCCGGGACGCCCATGCGGAAGTCCTCGCGCGCGTTGACGTCAAAGTTGATGAGGATCACGAGCTCGTCGCCAGGCTTGGCGCCCTTGCGGACGAAGGTGATGATCGACTGGTCGGCGTTGTCAGCGTCAATCCACTCGAAGCCCTCCTGCGAGAAGGCGCGCTGCCACAGCGCGGGGTGGTCGTTGTAGAAGTGGTTGAGGTCACGCACGAAGAGCTGCTGGTGGCGGTGGGTCTCGTACTGCTCGGCGAGGAAGTACTGGATGGCCTCGTAGTAGCGCCACTCAATGAACTGGGCGATCTCGTTGCCCATGAAGTTGAGCTTGCCGCCGGGGTGCGTCATCTGGTAGAAGGCGAGGGCCCTCATGCCGGCGAACTGGCGCCAGTAGTCGCCGGGCATGCGCGTGATGAGCGAGCACTTGCCGTTGACGACCTCGTCGTGGGAGAGCGGCAGGATGAAGTTCTCGTTGAACTGGTACATCGAGGAGAACGTCAGCATCCTGTAGTTGCCGGGGCGCCACGGGAAGTCGGTCTGCATGTAGTGCAGGGTGTCGTTCATCCAGCCCATGTCCCACTTAAAGTGGAAGCCGAGGCCGCCGTCCTCGGGCGGGTAGGTCACGAGCGGCCAGGCGGTGGACTCCTCGGCGATCATCATGACGTCGGGGTGCTCCTTGCCCATGGCCGTGTTGGTCTGGCGGATGAAGGCGGAAGCGTTGAGGTCCTCCTCGGTGCCCTTCTCGTTGAAGCGCTTCTGGCCGGGGTCGTCGATGCCGAAGTTCATGTAGAGCATCGACGACACGCCGTCCATGCGGATGCCGTCAGCGTGGAACTTCTCGGCCCAGTAGAGGGCGTTGGAGACGAGGAAGCTGCGGACCTCGCCGCGGCCGTAGTCAAACTGGTGCGTGCTCCAGTTGGGGTGGATCTTGTGCTCGTAGAGCATCTCGCCGTTGAAGTTGGCGAGGCCCTCGGCGTTGGCGCAGAACCCGCCGCAGACCCAGTCGAAGATCACGCCGATGCCGGCCTTGTGGCAGGCATCGACGAAGTGCATGAACTGCTTGGGGTTGCCGTAGCGCGCGGTGGCGGCGTAGTAGCCGGTGGGCTGGTAGCCCCAGGAGCCGTCAAAGGGGTGCTCGTTGACGGGCATGATCTCGATGTGGGAGTAGCCCATGTCCTTGACGTAGGCAACGAGCTCGTCGGCGAGGTCGTCGTAGCTGTACATGACGCCGCGCTGGGCGGGGAACTGGTCGCCGGGGCCAGGGTAGGTGCCGTCGGGGCGCGGCTCGCCCTGCGGCTCGTCACCGTGGCGGCGCCAGCTGCCCAGGTGCACCTCAAAGATGTTGAGCGGCTCGGCGAACATGTCGCGCCCCGCGCGGGCCTTGAGGTAGGAGTCGTCGCCCCACTCGTAGCCGGCCAGGTCAAAGGTGCGCGAGGCGGTGCCGGGCGCCACCTCGGCGTAGGCGCCGTACGGGTCGGCCTTGTAGAGCTTCTGGCCGGAAGTGGTCTCGATGAGGTACTTGTAGAGGACGCCCTCCTCGACGCCGGGCACAAAGCCCTGCCAGACGCCGCCCGTCTCGGTGGGGGCAAGCGGCGTGGCGCACTCATCCCAGCCGTTGAAGTCGCCGATGACGTGGACGCTCTTGACGTCGGGCGCCCAGACGGCAAAGTGATAGCCCCTGGTGCCGTCGTCCGTCACCGCGGGGTGCGCGCCGAGCTTCTCGTAGCTGCGGTACCACTCGCCGCGAGCAAACAGGAACAGGTCGTCGCTGCTCAGGTAGAGAGTGCTGTCGAGAGTTTCCATGTCTCACTCCTCGGTGGTCTTGCGCCACGCCCTCCGCGTGGGCATTCCGGCGTGGGAGGTCCACGCGCAGAACAACTCCCATTGTGAGCGTTTCGTCAACCGAGTGTCCACGAAAAACCCGCGAGCGTGCGCGCAGGCGCGGCGAGAAGGGCAACAGGTGCCGCTTGCAGCGCTTGGTTGACGCGCGGCACAGAGGAGCCCCGGCTCCCCGCGCGGGAACCGGGGCTCGCATGTCCACTTTGTCCACTTTGAGGCTAGTAGTTGATCGCCTGCTCCTCGAAGTAGGCGCGCGGGTGGTTGCACACCGGGCAGACCTCGGGGGCCTCGGGGCCAACGTGCAGGTGACCGCAGTTGCGGCACTTCCAGACCTTGACGCCCGGACGCGCGAAGACCTCGCCCTTCTCCACGCGCTCTGCCAGCTTGAGGTAGCGCTCCTCGTGGTGCTTCTCCACCTCGCCGACCATGCGGAACTTCGCGGCAATCTCCGTGAAGCCCTCGGCCTCGGCGGTCTCGGCAAAGCCCTTGTACATGTCGGTCCACTCGTAGTTCTCGCCCGCCGCGGCGTCCTTGATGTTGGCCAGGGTGTCGGGCACCTCGCCGCCGTGGAGGTACTTGAACCAGAGCTTGGCGTGCTCCTTCTCGTTGCCGGAGGTCTCGGTGAAGATCGCGGAGATCTGCTCGTAGCCCTCCTTCTTGGCCTTGCTCGCGTAGTAGGCGTACTTGTTGGTGGCCTGGGACTCGCCGGCGAAGGCTGCCTCGAGGTTCTTCTTTGTCTGCGAGTTCTCAAAGTCTACGGCCATTGGAGCTCCTCTCCCGTCCCCGGAGGGACCCTCGTTGCGCCGAGCCCGTGCCCGGCGTCTTGAACCTGGTGGCTACACGTGCCAGGCGCCGTTTTCCGAGCGACAGAACCCCTCAGCCGAAAGCTCGTCCAGAAGGGCCCGCACCTCGGGGGCGCTTAGGGCACTTCTACCCGCTTTCTCTTCCTCGCTTGCAAGCTCCGCGCAGATTGTCCCAAAGTCCACGCCAGCGGGGCCGTCCTCGCGGTGGGCGAGAAGAACGCGCAGCAGCTCGGCGCGCTTTTGTCGGTGGGAGCCCTCAAAGCGCGACTGGCGCGTGTGGCCGCTCGAGCGCCGCGACGGGTTGGGCACGGTGCGCTTGAGGTAGGCGCCGTAGTCGAGAAGGGCGTAGTACCACGTGCGCGGGTCATCCGACGGGTCGCTCGCGTCCGCGGGGCAGGTGGCATCAACGAGCGGCAGCAGCGCGCGGTCCGAGACCCCCTCCGCGCCCGGGAAGAGCTCGTGGAGAAAGACCGCGCGCACGTTGGTCTCCAGGTAAACGGCGTGCAGGTCAAAGGCAAAGGCGAGGATTCCGGCAGCCGTGGCGGGGCCTATGCCGGGAAGCGCCGTGAGGGCGCGCGCGTCCGCGGAAAGCGCGCCTCCTCGCTCGCAGATGGCCCGCGCGGCCCGATGCAGCGCCAGGGCGCGCCGGTTGTAGCCGAGCCCCTGCCACTCCTCGAGCACCTCGGCCGGACCCGCCGTGGCGAGCGCCGCCACCGTGGGAAAGCGCTCGAGCCAGCGCTGCCAGCGACCGTCCACGCGCGTGGTCTGCGTCTGCTGGAGCATCACCTCGGAGATCCAGATCTCGTACGGGTCACGCGTGCGGCGCCACGGGAGGTCGCGATAGAGCTCGCGGCCGCGCTCCAGGACGAGCGCCCTGAAGGCGTCGAGGTCAGAGGGAGAGACGCCGAGGCCCCCGCCATCGGCGTCGCGCCTGGGAGCGCGGGCCATCTAGCTGAGGTCCTTCTCGGCGAGAGCACGGGCGGTGGCGTCATCCACCAGGGAGAAGCTGCCCTCAAAGACGGGCGAGAGGCCCTCGGTCACAAGGTCATGGAGCGTCACGGACGAGAGGAACGACCTCAGCATCCGCTCCGCGTTGCACCAGACCGGCGAGAAGTGACACGAGGCGCGGTTGGGGCACGGCGAGCCGTCCCCTGCCGGGTCAAGGCAGCCGGAGAGGATCACGGGGCCCTGAACGGCCTCGACGAGCTGCAGCAGCGTGGTCTGCCTTGGATCGACGGAGAGGCGCATGCCGCCGCTCGCGCCGCGCGTGTTCTCCACGATGCCCGCCACGGCAAGGTCGTGCTGGATCGAGCGGGCAAACGAGTACGGCACGCCGTTCTCACGCGCCGCCGTGCGCACGGAGATGACCCCGTCGGGGTTGGCAACGAGCGCCGCCAGCATGCGCAGCGCATAGTCGGTCTTCTTTGAGATGTCCATCGCTCTCCTCCCCTTGCGCCGCGCGGCTAGCGGTCCCAGTCCAAAATGGGCCAGCCCGCCCGCTTGGCGGCCACGACGAGCGTCTTGCCGGGGCAGACCGCAAAGGGCCGCTCCGCGCGGGCGAGAAGGTCGGCGTCGGTGTGGTGATCGGCGTAGGCGCGCTCGAGGCGCCAGCAACCCTCTCCCAGGTGCTCGTCGCACCAGCGAACGACGGCGCGGTACTTCTCCTCCGCAGCGATCACGGGGCCCTCGACCTCACCCGTGTACCTGCCGCTCGCGTCGCGCTCCATCTTTGTTGCCACGCAGGCGTCCGCGCCCATCATCTGGGCGCCGCGCTCCGCGATGGGCTCAAAGGTCGCCGAGACAAGCAGGACGAGCAGGCCCTCCTCGTGGCAGCGCGCCACCTCGGCGAGCGCCTGCGGGCGGTACCGCGGCGCCAGGACCTCGTCGTGAAAGCGGACCATGATGGCGTCAACGTCTGCGGAGTCTCGCCCCAGAAGCGAGCCAAAGACCAGCTCGCGGGCCTCGCCCTGCCGGAAGGGCAGGTGCAGCTTGTAACGGATGCCCCACCAGCCGAGCCGCAGCAGGCGGCCCAGCGACATGAGCCCGCTGCGGAACAGGTACTGCGTGAAGAGCGAGCCGGACTGACCGTCGACGGAGGTCCCGTCGAAGTCAAAGACCGCAACGCCGCGCATGTGCTGCTCGGGGCTAGATGTCATTGCCGTACCGTCCTCGCGACTAACGTTTAGGGGATATGATACCGCGAAGTGAGCAATTGAGCACGGGCGAGCGGTCAGCGGACGGTCGCGCCGACGCCGAGAAGAGCCGGGGGCCTGCGCCGCGCTCCCAGCTCCGCCGCCGAGAAAACCCCGGTGCGGAATCTCGGCATGAAAAAGGGGTCCCGAAGGACCCCCAGTCAGTGCAATGGCGGGATGTAAGGGACTCGAACCCTCGACCTCCGACGTGACAGGCCGGCGCTCTAACCAGCTGAGCTAACACCCCGTTCGCCTTGCGCGGGAGCTATTCTTACATACCCGCGCGGCCGTGGCAAGGCCCAATTTCAAAAAAGTTTCTCGCGACGAGCGGGCGGGCAGAAGTGCACGATTCCTACACGAGCGCAACGTCGGTCGTGGCGCCGCTTGAGTCGGTCACGCGCAGGGTCGAGCCGTCCAGGCTCACACTGGAGACGTCACCCGAGCCACCCGCCTGGGCGCCGTCCGGCCCCATGACAAAGCCGGGGTCCGAGTGGCCGTCGATCACGTAGCTGACCACGTCCCAGCCGCCGCTGCGGTTCTCGGGGACAAGCAGGATGTCCTGGTAGCGCACCAGGCAGGCGGGCGTCCCCTCCACCAGGAAGAGCGTGGTGGCGCTGCTGCCGGACGTGGAGCGCACCACGGCCCAGAGGCCGTCCTCCTGCTGCTGGAGCGTGTAGGTGCTGCCCCCGTAGGACATGGAGGCGCCAGCGTCCACCTGGTCCGACTCGGGGTCCCTGCCCTCGGCGCCGGTTGACGTCTCGAGGTTCTGCTCGTTTTGGGCCTGCTCGGCCGCCTGGCGCGCCTGCTCGGCGGGGTCGGGAACAAAGAGCGCCGAGACGCAGCGCGCAAGGAGAAAGACCAGCACCAGGGCAACAACGCCCAGGACAACGAGAAGAACCACGTTCTTGCCGCTGCGCTCCGGGCCGCCCTCGGGGGCCTTTGCCTCGGGATGGCGCTCGAGGTAGCGCTTCATGGCGCTGCGGCGCGCCCCGGCAGCGGCCTGGGCGGCGTTCTTCCTCGTGGTCACCCGGGCACCCTGCCCGGCATGGATGGTCGAGATCTTGTCATCGGGGGCAACGTCGCGAGCGGCGCGGCGGTCGCTTCGCGCCATGTGCCCTGCGGCGCGGGAGGGACGCTCGTTTCTAGCTGCTGTCATGGCGATCTCCTTTCGCGCGAGCCTAGACCTCGCGGCGGTTCTCGATGGCCCTGCCGAGGGTGACTTCATCGGCGTACTCGAGGTCGCCACCCACGGGCAGGCCGCTCGCCAGGCGCGACACGCGCACGCCCAGCGGCAGGATGACGCGCGCGAGATACGTTGCCGTGGTCTCTCCCTCAACGTCGGGGTTGGTGGCGAGAATGACCTCCTCGACCTCGTCGTCCGCAAGCCGCGCGAGCAGCTCGCGCACGTGGAGCTGATCCGGCCCGATCTTGTCCATGGGGCTGATCACGCCGCCCAAAACGTGATAGAGGCCTCGGTAGCTCCCCGTCCGCTCGATGGCGCTCACGTCACGAGGCTCGGAGACCACGCAGATCTTGGAGCGGTCGCGAGAGCCGTCCGCGCAGACGTCGCAGGTGTCGCGCGTGGCATACGAGAAGCACACCGGGCAGAAGTGGACCTGCTGCTTGACCTCCAGGATTGCGCTCGCAAGACGGCGCGCCTGCTCGGCGTCTGCCTCGAGCAGGTAGTACGCGATGCGCTGGGCGGACTTGGGGCCAATGCCCGGGAGCCTGCCCAGCTCGTCGAGAAGGCGCTGCAGCGCGCGACCGTCGTTGATGGTGGCGTCCATCTGGAGGGTCCGCCTAGAAGAGGCCGGGGATGTTGAGGCCACCGGTGATGGCGCTCATCTGCTGGCTCGCGGCCTGCTCGGCGGAGGCGAGGGCGTCGTTCACGGCCGCCATGATCATGTCCTGGAGCATCTCGGCGTCCTCGGGGTTGAGCACCTCTGGGTCGATGGTGAGCGAGGTGAGCTTCATGTCGCCCGTGGCCGTCACCTTGACGGCGCCGCCGCCCGCGCTCGCGGAGACCTCGGTGGCCGCGACCTTCTGCTGAGCGGCGATGAGCTGCTCCTGCATCTTGCGCGCCTGCTGAATCATCTGATTGCGGTTCATGCCGCCCATGTTGTATCCCTTGGCCATGACGTTCCTTTCGTTCGTGGTCTCAGTGCGTGTGATGCCGGGCGAGAAGGACTACTCCTCGTCGTCATCCCCGTCGTCGACGGGCTCGTCCGTGAAGCCGGCGTCCTCGTTTGGGTCCCCATCATAGGCAAGCTCGGCCGCGGCGTCCTCGTCGGAGGTGGAAACCGCAGACTCAACGCTCACGGAGAGGGGCTGGCCGAAGGCGGCCGTGAGCATGGAGGCTATGTCGGCGAACTCGGGGCTCAGGCCGGGGTCCTG
>NZ_JAUDEA010000023.1 GCF_030372065.1 Thermophilibacter provencensis
GGGGAAAGCGCCCGGGGCCGAGAAGCACTCGGGGCGAGAAGCGCATGTTCGGGGGGGGGTTAAGCAGCCCGAACACTCCCAAACCTTCATTTTGGCGAGAAGAACATTGGTTTGAGAGGGGGGTAACGCAACGCTCTGACGGCAGCTAGCCCTCGAAGCCCTCGTCGTCGAGCAGGGCGCCCCCGTCCGCGGCGGCGGTTGCCAGTTCGTCGCAGCGCTCGTTCTCGGGATGCCCCGCGTGGCCCCTCACCCAGACCCACGTCACGTCGTGCGGCTCGGCGGCCGCGATCAGCCGCTGCCAGAGGTCGACGTTCTTCACGGGCTGCTTGCTCGCGGTCTTCCACCCGCGCCGCTGCCAGCCGGCAATCCACCCCTCCGTGAACGCCTTCACCACGTACTGGGAGTCGGTCGTCATGGTTACCGCACACGGCCGGCGCAGCGCCTCGAGCGCGGCGATGGCGCCCATGAGCTCCATGCGGTTGTTCGTCGTGCGCCGGTATCCCGCCGAGAGCTCGCGCTCGTAGGTGCGTCTGTCCGGCCCTACGTAGCGCAGCACCGCCCCGTAGCCGCCGGGGCCCGGGTTGCCGCGTGACGACCCGTCTGACCAGGCGCTCACGCGCATGCGCGCCGCGCCGTCCGCGACCTTCTCGCCAGCGGACCCGGAAAACTCGCTCCAGCTTGCCACTACTTGGCCTCCGCCCAGTTGGCGCCGTAGGAGACCTCGGCCAGGAGCGGCACGCGCAGCGTGACCACGCCCTCCATCGTCTCACGCACGAGCGCGCTCACGGCCTCGACCTCAGCCTCGGGCACCTCGAGGTCAAGCTCGTCGTGGATCTGCAGCACGAGCTTGGCCGCTAGGCCCTCCTCGTGCAGGCGCTCCGCCACGCGGACCATGGCAAGCTTGATGATGTCGGCAGCGGTTCCCTGCATGGGGTGGTTCATCGCCGTGCGCTCGCCAAAGGCCACGAGCTGGCGGTTCTTCTGGGCGAACTCCTTGATGTGGCGCTTACGGCCAAAGAGCGTGACCGCGTAGCCGCACTCGTGGGCGCGCCGCACCGCGTCGTCGAGAAACGCGCGCACGCCGGGGTACGCCTCAAAGTAGCGGTCGATCATCTCCTGTGCCTCGGCGCGGCCGATCTTGAGCGAGCTCGCCAGGCCAAAGGCCTGCTGCCCGTAGACGATGCCAAAGTTCACGGCCTTGGCGCGGCTGCGCAGCTGCGGCGTGACCTCCTCGACGGGAACGCCAAAGACGCGCGCGGCGGTTGCGGCATGGAAGTCCGCGCCCTCGCAGAAGGCTGCGATGAGGTGCTCGTCTCCGGAGAGGTGCGCGAGCAGGCGCAGCTCGATCTGAGAGTAGTCGCAGGCGAGAAACACGCTGCCCTCGGGCACGGTGAACGCCTGGCGCACGCGATGCCCCAGCTCGGAGCGCGTGGGGATGTTCTGCAGGTTGGGGTCTGAGCTCGAGAGGCGCCCCGTCGCGGTCACGGTCTGGTTGAGCGTGGTGTGGATGCGGCCGTCTCCCGCCACGAGCGCGGGCAGGGCGTCGAGATAGGTGCTCTTGATCTTGGAGCGCTCGCGGTACTCCAGGACCTGCGCCACGATCTCGTGGTGCGCCGCAAGATCGCCGAGGACCTTGGCGTTGGTGGAGTAGAAGCCGCGCTTGGTGCGCTTGAGGCCGTAGGTGGGAAGGCCCAGCACGTCAAAGAGCACGTGGGAGAGCTGCTGGGGGGAGTCGAGGTTGAAGTCCTCGCCAGCGGCGGCGTGGATCTTCTCGACCATGGCGTCTATCTCGGCGCCAAGCTCGGCAGACTGGGCGGCAAGGACGCTCGTGTCAACGCCGAGGCCAAGGCGCTCCATCTCGGCGAGCACCGGCAGAAGCGGCATCTCCATGTCGCTGAAGAGCCCGGCCGAGCCGTCCTTCTCCAGGCGCTCGCGCAGCACGTCCATGAGGCGCAGCGAGCAGACGGCGTCAAGCGCGGCAACGGGGAGCTCGTCGGTGGGGGCGGGGAGGGTCTCGGTGAGGTAGGCCTCGCCGAGCTCCGGCAGGGCAAAGCTCGCGCGCTCGGAGTCGAGCAGGTAGGCAGCCACGGCCACGTCAAAGATGCGTTCCGGGTCAACCTCGCGCGCCTCCACGGCTGCGGGCACGGAGGAGTCCGCCGGGCACACCACGTGGAACAGGGCCTTGACGTCGCCCGCCACCACGCGGCCCTCGCGGAAGAGCCGTGCGAGCGCCGCGTCCGCAGCGTCCCCCTCGAGTCTCAAGATCTTCTCGCCGGCGGCGCACCAGAGGGTGTGGGAGAGGCCAAAGAGCGCGCCCTCCGTGCGGTCGTCGTCCACGGCGCAGCCGACCCAGGCGCCGGCCCCGACGGCTGCGTCCAGCGCAGCGGCGGCCTCGTCTCCCGTGAGGGGGGCGGGCAGCTCGACGGTTGCCGCGGGGACGGCAACCTCCTGCGGCATCGCGGCGCGCGCGGCGGCGACGGCGTCCTCGCCGGCCAGGCGCACGAGGCGGCTCGTCATACCCGTGAAGCCGAGCGCGGAAAAGGCGCGCGTGACCTCAACGGGGTCGAAGGTGGGGAAGCGCGCGTCGGAGAGGTCAAGCTCGATGGGGGCGTCCGTGCGGATGGTGGCCACCTTGCGCGAGACCAGCGCGTCGTCGATGTGGGCGCGCAGGTTCTCGCCCATCTTGCCCTTGATCTCGTCGGCATGGGCGATGACCTCGTCGAGACTGCCGTACTGCACGATGAGCGCCGCGGCCTTCTTGGGGCCGATGCCCGGGACGCCCGGGATGTTGTCGGAGGTGTCCCCCTTGAGGCCGTAGAAGTCCGGTACGAGCTCCGGCGTGATGCCGTGATAGAGGTCCTCAACCGTGGTGGGGTCCATGATCACCACGTCCGTCACGCCCTTCTTGGTGGAGACGATCTTCACGTGGTCGGTGGTGAGCTGGTACATGTCGCGGTCACCGGTGAAGAGGTACATGTCAAAGCCGGCGGCCTCCCCGCGGCGGGCAAGGGTGCCGAGGATGTCGTCGCCCTCCCAGCCCTCGAGCTCCGCCACGGGCACGTCGAGCGCGTGCAGAAGCTCCTTCACCATGGGGAACTGCTCGCGAAGTGCGGGGTCCATCGGCGGGCGCTGCGCCTTGTACTGCGGGAGCATCTCCATGCGCACGCGCGGCTTGCCCTTGTCAAACGCGCAGATCACGCCGTCGGGGTGGAAGGTGTCCACCATCTTGATGAACATGTTGAAGAAGCCAAAGAGCGCGCCCGTGGAGCGGCCGTCCGGAGCGTTCATGGGCTGACGGATGGCATGGAACGCGCGGTGCATGAGCGAGTTTCCGTCGATGACGGCGATGGTGCGGGTGGCGTCTGACATGTCGGTCCTCTCGTCTGTGTGCTCGCCCCATTGTAGGCGAGAAGGACCGTGGAAACGCGTGGGCATGTGGACGTGACGTCCGGGCCTGTGCCTCGGTTCCGATTAACGCGCAAAATCGTACATGTACGTAATACTGATCTGCGGATATAGAAAGTTGTGTCAGATTCTGCGCGTTAATGTGCGGGAAGGGTGAGGCGCCGAGAAGGGCGAGGCGCCGAGAAAGGCGGGGCGGCCCCGAGGACCGCCCCGCGGCTGGTCGGTGTTTGCGAGGCGCTACCCCTCCGCGGAAACGCCGTACCAGGAGACTCCCTCCGGCTGCCAGCCGATGGCCTCGAGCGCGTCGCGCTCGGCGGCGCTGGCGGTGTAGTGGTGGGTGGCCGTCAGCTCGTACGGGTTGAACAGGCGGTAAAGTGCCACGGCTCCCTCGTCGCCCTTGTCGGCCGAGTGCCATGCCAGCCCCTCGTCGACCCAGCCGAGCGCCACCAGCGCATCGACCTCGTCGACGCTCATGGTGTAGTGGTGGTCGTCGGCGTAGGGGTTGAAGAGCCGGTAGACCTCGGCGCCCTCGGTCGGTGCGGTCCAGGCCCTGCCCTCGTCGGTCCAGCCGACGGTGATGAGCACGGCGCGCTCTCGGTCGTTGGCGGTGTAGAAGTGCTCGCCGCTCCAACGGTTGTAGAGGCGCCACATGGTCTCGCTCGTCGTCGGCTCCGGCTCGACCTCTCTCTCAAGACCGGCGATCGCCGCTTCGAGCGCCCTGGCCATTTCGTCAACGCGGGCCTGCTCAGTGACGTTGAGGCCACGCTCGATGGAACCAACGGCCTCCCAGAGGGCCTGCGCGCTCTTGTCGGTGTAGCCCGTGATGGACTCGGGGACCTTCGCGAGGGCGGCGTCCACGGCGGAGTAGTCCGCGGGTGCGTACGCAAGGTCGGCGATGGCGGCCTCGACGGCCGTGGCCATCGCGTCGACCTCGGCCTGGCGGGTCTTTCCGTAGCCGGGGACCACGGCCCTCACCGCGGCGTCGAGCTTGGCGAGGGTGTCCTCGGTGTAGAGCGCGCGGTCGATCGCGCGGGCCTTTGCGACGGCCGCGTCCACGGCGTCGTAGCTGGCGAGGGGCTCAAGGTTGGAGGTGGCCGAGACGATGCTGTCCACCATGGCGTTGACCTCGGCCTGTCGGTCGGCCGTCAGCGTGCGGTCAACGGAGCCGATGGCCTCCTCGAGCGCGGCGGCGCTCTCGGCGGTGTAGCCGGAGAGGTCCTCGGGCACGGCCGCAAGCGCGTCGTCAACGGCGGAGTAGTCGGCCGCGATAAGGTGCGTCTGCGTCGAGAAGACCGGATGTCCGTCGATGCCCATCACCCACGTGATGCCCTCAGAAGCGTTCTTGTTCAGCTCCTCCACGATCGTCGGGTCGGAGAAGTTCGTCACGGCGGTGCCGCACTGAGTCTGGTCGAAGTCTGGATCAGCTGAGGCTGTTCCCTCGGACCAGTCAACGATGAGACTCGCAACGGCGAGAGCGTCCCCTTCGGGCCATATGCAATCTTTGACGGTGGCGTCTTCGTCTACCGCTGCTACATAGGTAATGTTTTCCCCTCCGGGGCTTGAAAACTCCGTGGTGAAGACCGCGCAAGACTCGATGGTGACTCCGGGCGCCCCATCAAAGTCAAAATTGCCCCCTAAGATTCCGCCGCATGCCGACCCGTCTGCGGCCACGGTGACTGAGCCATCGAAATAGCAGCTGCTAATGAGCGAATCCTCCGCGGCGTTTTCCCACTGGCCGACAAGTCCTCCTGTCGTTGGATCATCGGGCCCCAGCGCGGAGACATCAACGGAGCAGGAGCAGCCAATGACTCTCGACCCGCCGGTGCACTGGCCAATGAGGCCACCAACCAGGTAGCCTCCTGGTGTCGTCAGCTTGCCGTCGGCCCAGCAGTTTTTGACTGTTGATGATGAGGCCCAACTAATCAGAGATCCAATCTCAAGCCTGGTACTTCCCTCCGCCTCAGCGACGTTTACGTCTTTGAGGCCCACGTTGCAGATTGTTGCCTCGTGAACCGTTCCAAACAGACCATAGCGATATTCGGTCGAGTTAACGTTGCTGAGGTTGTGGATCACATGCCCCTGTCCGTCAAACGTGCCGCTGAACGAGCGAGCTGAGCTGTTGTTTCCGTTCTGCGAGATGGCGACCCAAAGATGGCCGCTCATGTCAACGTCGCAATCAAGCAGGACCGTCTTCCCGGTGAATGTGACTGGGTTCTCCCGGTTGGTGAGCTCGGCCAATCCTGCCAGGTCTTCGGCGGTTTCGAGCGTAAAGGTGTCCGCCTCGGGGTCTTCCGTGTACCAGCTCGTGTCGGCGGTGCCGTCCCAGGTATCAACGGCATCTTCTGCAAGCGCCATTCCAGGCGCGAGGAGCGCGAGCGCGGCAAGGGATGCCGCAAGAAGTGGTGCTAAAGCACGCCTTAAAAAACTAACGGGGGGGGGTAGTTCAAAGTAAGGTGTGACACGGTAAACCTCCCTTATCGATGTGCCTGCGGGTAGGAAAAGTGTACCGGGGACCTCCACGTCGGCTCGTTCTTCTCGGTGAAAGCGCGTCGTGAGGTGTCTCGGCGGCACTGTGCCCAGACATGGGTGCCGAGAGAACCGCGCCTCTGTACCAGTTTCCGGAAAGGGCACCGAGAAAAACGTTCCTCTGTACCGGCGCCGTCCGAGGGGCGCCGAGAAATGTCGCCCTCTGTACCGAGGTCGGGGCGACATGCCGAGAAACTCCGCCCCCTGTGCCGCGCGGCGCCGAGAAAACCTGGGGCCTGTGCCGGCGGGGGACGCGAGGCGGCCTCGCCCGTGACGCCGCCGGCACAGAGGCGCGGTTTTCTCGGCACGCCTCCCGGGAACTGGTACAGAGCCCCGCCTTTCTCGGCGTGCCCTCCGGAAACTGGTACAAGCGCCCGGTTTCCTCGGCACTCAACCGGAGCAACGTCCCCGCAAGTCGATCGTGGGTTTCGCCCCCGTTTCCGTCGCGCGTCACACAGATGGCAGACGAGAAACGCGCACGTGGCGAGTACGTAGCAAGTTCGTCTCGCTTTTTCCTGTGCCGCGCGCCGCGCCGTAGACTCCCCATGAAGTCGAACGAGGGGAGTCCCATGAGTCAAGGTCTCTATCGCGAGAGATACGAGCACGATGCCTGCGGCATCGGCGCGATTGCCCACCTGCACGGAAGGCGCAGCCACCAGACGCTCGACGATGCGCTCTCGGTACTCGTCAACCTCGAGCACCGCGGCGGCAAGGGCCTCGAGAAGAACACCGGCGACGGCGCGGGCGTCCTCTTCCAGGTGCCGCACCGCTTCTTCCGCAAGGAGGCGCAGAAGGAGGGCCAGCTCCTGCCCGACGAGGGCGACTACGGGGTGGCCATGCTGTTCCTCCCGCACGATGACCCCGTCGGCGTGGCCGCCGCGCGTCAGGTCTTTGAGCTCGGGTGCGCCGAGTGCGGCCTTCCGCTCATGTTCTGGCGCGAGGTCCCGGTTGACCCGCATGACCTCGGCTCCACGGCGCGCGCCTGCATGCCCACCATCTACCAGGCGTTCCTCCGTCGCCCGGAGGACGTTCCCCGTGGCATGGACTTCGAGCGCCGCCTCTACGTCTGCCGACGCACCATCGAGCGCGCCGCTGACTCCGAGCCCTCGCTTGCGGGCAAGATCTTCTACGTCTGCAGCATGTCCAGCCGCACGATCGTCTACAAGGGCATGCTCGTGGCCACGCAGATGCGCCGCTTCTACCTTGACCTGAACGACGCCGCGGTGGAGACGGCGCTCGCCCTCGTGCACTCGCGCTACTCGACCAACACCACCCCGAGTTGGGAGCGCGCCCACCCCAACCGCTACCTCATCCACAACGGCGAGATCAACACTCTGCGCGGCAACGTGAGCTGGATTCGCGCCCGCGAGCCGCGCCTCTACTCGCCCGTGCTCGGTGCGGACCTCGAGCGCGTGATGCCGATCATCAACCGCGAGGGCTCGGACTCCGCGATCCTGGACAACGTGCTCGAGTTCCTGGTCATGAACGGCCGGCCGCTCGACCGCGCGGTCACGCTCATGATGCCGGAGCCCTGGGACAGAAACCCCGCGCTTAGCGAGAAGCGCCGCGCCTATGACGAGTACCAGTCCATGCTCATGGAGCCCTGGGACGGACCCGCTGCGATCGTCTTCACCGACGGTCGCACGCTGGGCGCCGCACTCGACCGCAACGGCCTGCGCCCGGCGCGCTACTACGTGACGCGCGACGACCGGCTGATCCTTGCCTCTGAGGTGGGGACCATCGACGTTGACCCCGCCAACATCCTGCGCACGGGCTGCCTCGGCCCCGGCGAGATGCTGGAGGTCGACCCCATGCAGGGGCGCGTCATCGGCAACGACGAGATCCGCGACCGCCTTGCCGGCGAGAAGCCCTATCGCGACTGGATTGATGAGGAGACCGTGGGGCTGGCGGACCTGCCCGCACCCGGTCCCGTCGAGGTCCGGCGCTCAGACAGCTTCGCCGCACAGGGCACGGCTGCAGAACTCGCGGCGGACCTCGACGGGGCCGGGCGCTGCGATAACGATGCTCCGCCCCTCGCCACGCGACTCGCCGCCTACGGCTGGCACTACGACGACGTGGACGAGGTCGTGCGCCCCATGGCCGAGAAGGGCTCCGTGCCGCTCGCCTCGATGGGCGTGGACGCCCCGCTCGCGTGCCTCTCCTCGCGCGACCGCTCGTTCTTCGACTACTTCCACCAGCTCTTCGCGCAGGTCACCAACCCGCCGATCGACGCGCTGCGCGAGAGCATCGTCACGAGCACGACGCTCTACCTCGGCAACCACGGCAACCTGCTCGAGGACTGCCGTGACAGCTGCCGTCTCGTTCGTCTCCCCAGCCCAATCCTTTCGGAGGAGGACTTCAGCCGCATCTGTGCGATTGACCACGCGGGCTTCAGGGTCGCTCGCGCACGCGCAACCTATCCGGCGGCGGGAGGCCCCCATGCCCTTGACCGCGCCCTCTCCGAGTTGGCGGAGCAGGTCGAGCAGAGCGTGCGCCAGGGGGCCAACATAGTCGTCATCTCGGACCGCTTCTCCGCCGGCGAGGTTCCCATACCGTCGCTGCTCGCCCTTGGCTGTGTGCACAACCATCTCATTCGCTGTGGGCTGCGCACCCTCGTTGACCTCGTGGTTGAGACGGGAGACGCGCTCTCGGCGCACGACTGCGCCTGCCTCGTGTCCTTCTCGGCGTCTGGCATCTACCCCTACTTGGCGCATGACTGCATCCGCGACCTGTGCGAGCGCGGCGAGCTTGGGCTTGCGCCCGAGGGGGCCTGCGCCAACTACGACCGCGCCGTCACGGCGGGAATCGTCTCCATCATGTCCAAGATGGGCATCTCCACGATGCAGGGCTATCACTCCGCTCAGATCTTTGAGATCGTGGGCCTTTCCGACGGGCTCGTGGAGCGTTGCTTCACCTTCACGGCAACGCGCGTGGGCGGCCTTAACGTGGACGACCTCCAGCGCCTGCTCGACGAGCGCCACGGGGCCGCTCTCGCGCTCGAGCAGGCCCCCGCGCCCGACCAGCTCCCCACGCTCGGCCTCACCAAGTGGCGCCCGGGCGCCGAGGAGCACCTCATTGACCCCAAGGCGATCTACCTGCTGCAGCGTGCCTGTCGCGAGGGCAGCTACGACCTCTTCAAGGAGTACTCGGCGTGGGTGCACCGCGAGGGGCGTGCCGTCACCCTGCGCGACCTCATGGGCTTCCTGCCGGCTGCCGACCCCGTGCCGCTCGATGAGGTGGAGCCCGCAGAGAGCATCGTGCGACGCTTCAACACCGGGGCCATGAGCTACGGCTCGATCAGCCGCGAGCAGCACGAGTGCCTCGCCGTGGCCATGAACCGCCTGCACGGCCGCTCCAACAGCGGTGAGGGCGGCGAGGACCCCGTGCGCGAGACTCCGCTCGCAAACGGCGACTCCACCCGCTCGGCAATCAAGCAGGTGGCGTCCGGGCGCTTTGGCGTGACGAGCCGCTACCTTGTCTCGGCCACGGAGATTCAGATCAAGATGGCCCAGGGCGCCAAGCCCGGAGAGGGCGGGCACCTGCCCGGCCGCAAGGTCTACCCGTGGATTGCCGAGGTGCGCCAGTCCACGCCCGGCGTGAGCCTCATCTCGCCGCCGCCCCACCACGACATCTACTCCATCGAGGACCTCGCTGAGCTCATCTTTGACCTGAAGAACGCCAACCCCGCGGCCCGCGTCTCCGTCAAGCTCTGCTCGCTTGCGGGAGTGGGCACCATTGCCACGGGCGTGGCAAAGGGCGGTGCCGACAAGATCCTCATCTCCGGGCACAACGGCGGCACGGGCGCCGCCCCGCGCGACTCGATCTACCACGCGGGCATACCCTTTGAGATCGGCCTCGCGGAGGCGCAGCAGACGCTCGTGCGCAACGGCCTGCGCTCCCGCGTGGTGCTCGAGACCGACGGCAAGCTCATGAGCGGGCGCGACGTGGCCATGGCGGCGCTTCTTGGCGCGGAGGAGTTTGGCTTTGCCACGATGCCGCTCATTGCCTGCGGCTGCCTCATGCAGCGCGACTGCCAGCGAGACACCTGCCCTGCCGGCGTGGCCACGCAGGACGAGCGCCTGCGCTGCCGCTTTGCGGGCAGGCCCGAGCACGTTGTCAACTTCATGACGTTTGTGGCCGAGGAGCTGCGAGAGATTATGGCGTCGCTCGGCTTTCGCACGGTGGACGAGATGGTGGGGCGCGTGGACTGCCTGCGTCAGGTGCCCGTTGCGGGCACGGCCAACTGGCGCGCCAACCGCCTTGACCTCTCCGACCTTCTCGCCCAGCCCGTCTGCGAGTTTGGCCAGGAGATCCCCGGTGCGGACTGTCCGCACTTCCTGCCCGAGATGGCCGCGGACCTTGAGCTCTCGAGGACGCTCGACGCCACGCTTCTTGTGCCCTACACCGCCGCGGCCCGTGAGCACCTCGAGCCCATCCGCTTCCATGCGGACGTTGACAACGTCAATCGCTGCGTGGGGACGCTTCTGGGCAGCAGGGTCAGCGCGGCGCACCCCAAGGGACTGCCCGAGGGGGCAGTCACGGTGGACTGCGAGGGCTCGGCGGGGCAGAGCTTTGGCGCCTTTCTGCCCGCGGGCATCACGCTCAACGTTGCGGGCGATGCCAACGACTACTTTGGCAAGGGCCTCTCGGGCGGCGTCCTCTCCGTGCGGCCCGCGGACGGCGCCACGTACAAGTTTGACGAGAACGTCATCGTGGGAAACGTTGCCCTCTATGGCGCCACAGGCGGCCGCGCCTTTGTGAACGGCCTTGCGGGCCAGCGCTTCTGCGTGCGCAACTCGGGCGCCTCAGTGGTCGTGGAGGGCGTGGGCGCGCACGGGTGCGAGTACATGACGGGCGGCACGGTCGTCGTGCTCGGCGAGGTGGGACCCAACTTTGCGGCCGGCATGTCCGGTGGCGTCGCCTACGTCTACGACCAGTTTGGAACGCTCACGCGGCGCTGCAACCAAGAGCTCGTGAACCTGGAGCAGCCAAGCGAGAAGGACCTCGCGCTCGTGCGCTCTCTCATGGAGGAGCACGTGCGCCGCACGGCGAGCCCGCGCGGCATCAAGCTGCTCTACCAGTTCGGCGAGGCGAGCCGCCGCTTTGTGAAGGTGATACCGCGAGACTACGAGCGGGTCCTTGGGTTGGTTGCAGAGGCCGAGGCGGCCGGTGCGTCCCGCGAGGCCGCGCTCGAGCGCGCGTTTGATGTCATGAGGGAGGGCTAGCATGGGCAGGCCGGGAGCGTTTCTGACGGTGGGACGCCGCGCCCACGAGCTGCGCTCGGTTGACGAGCGGGTGCGGGACTACGAGGAGCTCTACGTGGAGCCGGACGAGGGGGAGCGCCGCGCGCAGGCGAGCCGCTGCATGATGTGCGGCGTGGCGTTTTGCCAGGCGGGTATCTCGTTTGGCGGCGCGCGGCCGAGCGGCTGCCCGCTCCACAACCTGATCCCGGAGTGGAACGACCTCGTCTACCGGGGCCTCTGGCGCGAGGCGGCGGACCGCCTGGCGATGACGTCGCCTTTGCCGGAGTTCACGAGCCGCGTGTGCCCCGCGCTCTGCGAGGCGTCCTGCAACCTGGGCTGCGGCGACGAGCCCGAGACGATCCACGACAACGAGCGCGCCATCTCGGACTGGGAGTGGGCCCATGGCGGCCCGCGGGCCTTCCCGCCCGCGGCGCCCGACGCGCGACACGTTGCGGTGGTGGGGTCTGGTCCCGCCGGCCTGGCCTGCGCCTGGGAGCTCGCGCGCCGCGGGCTCCGCGTGAGGGTGGTGGAGCGCGCGGACCGCGCGGGAGGCCTGCTCACCTATGGCATCCCCAACATGAAGCTGCCCAAGGACGTCGTGGCCCGCCGCGTGGCCCTCATGGAGAAGCTGGGCATCGAGTTTTGCCTGAGCACGAATGCTGCCGAGAAGGACGTGGCGGCAGATCTTGTTGGCTCCTCGGATGCGGTGGTCATCGCCTGTGGCGCGCGCCGGCCGCGCGGCCTTGCCGTCCCCGGCTTTGAGGAGGGGCTCGCCGCGGGTGGCGTGGCCTGGGCCGTCGACTATCTCAGCGAGTCAACGCGGGCGCTGCTTGACGCCTGCGAGCCCAAGACGAGCGCTCGGGGGCTCGATGTGGTGGTGATCGGTGGCGGGGACACGGGCAACGACTGCCTGGGCACCGCGGTGCGTCAGGGCGCTCGGAGCCTGGCTCAGCTCGAGTTCCTGCCGCGCCCTGCCGAGCCCGGGCCCGGCGTCACGCGCTGGCCCGAGTGGCCTGCCACGCTCAAGACCGACTACGGCCAGCAGGAGGCCATCGAGCTCATGGGCGGGGAGGTCCGCTCGTGGGGCGTGGACACCCTTGAGGTCCTTCTCGGCAGGGACGGGAGGGTGCGCGGCCTGCGCGTTGCCGACCTCGACTGGTCAGGCGGCCGGCCCGAGCGCGTGGCCGGCTCCGAGCGGGAGATTCACGCGCAGCTCGTGCTCGTGGCCTGCGGCTTTGTGGGCCCGGAGCGCGACGTGCTCGACGCGCTGGGCGTGGAGGTGGGGGAGCGGGGCCTGCCCACGTGCGAGCCCGACACGCACCGCGGAAGGACGGCGGGGGAGACGCCCGTGTTCCTTGCCGGCGACGCGCGCACCGGCTCCACGCTCGTGGTGAGCGCCATCGCTGACGCGATGGCCTGTGCCGGCGAGGTGGCGGCGGCGCTGGGGGCCTAGGATGGGCGAGAAGAGCCTCCCGGAGGTCATCTGGCTCGAGGACGGACGGGAGGTGCCCTTTGAGCCGGCCGAGCCGCCGCGCAGGTGGCTCGAGGAGTCGTTGGAGTGGGCCTCGGGGGACGCGCACGAGGGGGAGCCACCCGAGGATGGTCCCGCCGAGCTCGTATGGCTGTGAGTGCGCGCCCCCATGCCCTTCTCGCCATGAAATGGCCCTGAAGTTGCAACCAAACCTCATCGCGTGCTTCACGCGAACGCAACGGCTGTGAAACAATGTCTCCGTACAGTATTCGACCGTAAGCCACAACGCCAAGGAGAAAGGGCGCACATGGGCAAGGATAGGGTCTCACAGGAGTACGGCAGCCTGCTCTTCACGGACGCCGTGATGCAGGAGCGGCTCCCCAAGCCTACGTACAAGGAGCTCCGCCAGGTCATAGACGACGGCAAGCCGCTCGACCTCGACATCGCCAACGAGGTCGCGCACGCGATGAAGGAGTGGGCGCTCGAGAAGGGCGCCACGCACTTTGCGCACTGGTTCCAGCCGCTCACCGGCATCACCTCAGAGAAGCACGACAGCTTCCTGACCCCCATCAACGACGGCACGATCCTCATGTCCTTCTCGGGCAAGGAGCTCGTCCAGGGCGAGCCCGACGCGTCCTCGTTCCCGAGCGGCGGCCTGCGCGCCACCTTCGAGGCGCGCGGCTACACCGCCTGGGACCCCACGAGCCCTGCCTTCATCAAGGACGAGGTGCTCTGCATCCCCACGGCCTTCGTCTCCTACACCGGTGAGGCGCTCGACAAAAAGACGCCGCTTCTGCGCTCGCAGGTGGCCCTCGAGACGCAGGCCAAGCGCGTGCTGGCCCTCTTTGGCCGCAAGCCCAAGCGCGTCTTCACCACGATCGGCCCCGAGCAGGAGTACTTCCTCGTGCGAGAGGAGGACTACGAGAGGCGCCCCGACCTCATCTACTGCGGGCGTACGCTCTTTGGCTGCGAGCCGGTCAAGGGCCAGGAGCTCGAGGAGCATTACTTCGGTGCCATCCGTCCCACCGTCAACGACTTCATGAAGGAGGTCGACGACGAGCTCTGGAAGCTTGGCGTCCCCGTGAAGACCAAGCACAACGAGGTCGCCCCGTCCCAGCACGAGCTCGCGCCGATCTTTGAGCAGGGGTCGCTCGCCATCGACGACAACCTCCTCACCATGGAGAAGCTCAAGCTCATGGCCACGCGCCACGGCCTTGCCTGCCTCGAGCACGAGAAGCCCTTCGAGTACGTCAACGGCTCCGGCAAGCACAACAACTGGTCGATCTGCGCCGACGGCAAGAACCTGCTGGAGCCGGGTGCCGTGCCCTCCGAGAACCTGCAGTTCCTGGTGTTTCTCGCCGCGCTCGTTGCCGCCGTGGACGAGCACGCCGACCTGCTGCGCGCCAGCGTTGCCTCTGCCGGTAACGACCACCGTCTCGGCGCCAACGAGGCACCTCCGGCGATCATCTCGGTCTTTCTGGGCGATCAGCTCCACACCATCGTGGAGGCCCTGATCAACAAGGAGGAGCCGGAGGTCCACGAGGCCGAGCGCATGGACCTGGGCGTTCCTGCCCTGCCCGACCTGCTGCGCGACTCCACCGACCGCAACCGCACCTCGCCCTTTGCCTTCACGGGCAACAAGTTTGAGTTCCGCATGTGCGGCAGCCAGCAGAACCTCTCCGACCCCAACGTGGTCCTCAACACTGCGGTGGCTGAGCAGTGCGACCGCTTTGCGACCAAGCTCGAGGGCAAGACCGGAGACGAGTTCACCAACCTCGCGCTGCGGTGGGTGCGCCACACCCTGCGCGACCACCAGCGCGTGCTCTTTGAGGGCAACGGCTACTCCGAGGAGTGGGAGGTCGAGGCCGAGCGTCGTGGCCTGCCCAACCTCAAGACCACACCCGACGCCCTTCCGTGCATGGTCAAGCCCGAGAACGTGGCGTTCTACGAGAGGTACCACGTGCTCGACGCCGCCGAGATCCACGCACGCTACGTCTCCAAGGCCGAGCAGTACGCAAAGCTGCTCAACATCGAGGCCAACACCATGGTCTACATGGCCCGCCACCTCTACCTGCCGGCGCTCTCCGAGTACTCGGGGGACCTCGCCTCGACGGTGGCGACCAAGGCCGAGATCGGCATCGAGGCACCGGTGGAGAAGGGCCTGGTGCGTGTGCTCACCGACGGTATCGCCGCCGTGCACGACTCCGCCGACGAGCTCGAGCGCCTGAATGCCGCCACGCAGCTCCTCGACGACCCGCAGGAGCAGTGCGACGCTTACCGCGACACGGTGCTGCCGGCCATGGACGTCCTGCGCACCGCGGTCGACGGCATGGAGAAGGTCTGCGGGGCCGACTACTGGCCGGTTCCCAGCTACAACGAGATGCTCTTCTGGGTGTAGTGACGCGGCTCCCGCATTGGGTTGGCCAGGTGGCCCCGGACGGCTTTGGTTTCCAGGCCGTCCGGGGCCGCCCGTTCTTCTCGCCATGGTGAAATGGGTGGGTTTTGGGCAAAAAGTTTGATGCCCGGGGCAGCTCAGAGCGGCTCAATATCAAAGATGTTGCCCACAACCATCCAAAACGGTGTCATTTTGACCGGTGAGCGGCGAGAAGGACCGTCTTCTC
>NZ_JAUDEA010000024.1 GCF_030372065.1 Thermophilibacter provencensis
GGGGCCGCCGGGTCTCCGGCCCCCCACGGACCTCACTTGCTTCGTTCGAGCGGGCGCGCATCTCACGGCTCGGGACCACGCTGGTTCTACGCCCTATCTCCCGAGATGCGCGCCCGTTCCCTCTAGAAAGGCTTTTCCGTCGTGGAACCAGGCGTCATCGTTTTTCTCGTCATCGTTGTCGCGTACTTCATTGCCTCCGAGGGGCTTCGCCACTACTACGAGGCCAAGTACGAGGGCTTCTTTCAGACGGGTCACTACAAGGAGGCCATCGGCACCCTTGACAGGATTCCCGCGCGCGTGACGCTTTCCACCTACCGTCAGTACTACCTCCGCTTTCTGTGCTATCAGGCCATGAACGAGGAGGAGATGGCCACCCGCATGATTGAGCTTCTCGTCCGCATGAGAAACTCGGCCAAGCGCCAGGCCCAGACCCTCGCCGTGGCGTTCAACTACTTCACCCAGATGGGCAACAAGGAGCGCTGCAAGGAGCTTCTCGCCCAGCTCAAGGCAAGCAAGGCGGCAGACAAGGCCGTCGTTCAGGATTGCCAGCTCACCTATGACATCGTCTTCTCCAAGAAGTACGGCTACATCGATCAGATGGAGCAGCTGCTCAACAAGGAGAAGAACCCGGCCCTTCAGGGCAAGCTCTGCTTCCTTCTGTGGAGGCAGTACGCCAACAAGGGCGACAAGACGCATGCGAAGACGTACAAGCGTCGGTTTGAGGAGCTCACTCAGACCACCCAGACGCAGGGTGCGCACTAGATACGATTTGGCACCAATGGTTTGTCGTTAACTGGCACCTGCCAGTGCAAGGGGCTCCGGGCAACCGGAGAGAAGGGAAGGGGACACGAGATGATTGGTTACATTCTTACCGGCCATGGCCACTTTTCCACCGGCCTCAAGAGCGCCGTCGACATGATTGCTGGCCCGCAGGAGAACTTCGAGGCCGTCCCCTTTGAGGAGGAGAAGGCCGGCGAGTACGCGGGCACCATCAAGGCCGCCATCGAGGCCATGCGCGAGAAGTGCGACGGCGTGCTCGTCTTTGTCGACCTCGTGGGCGGCACCCCGTTCAACCAGTCCATGATGGTCTCTGCCAGCGTTGACAACGTGCAGATCGTGGCCGGCACCAACCTGCCCATGCTCATCGACCTGATGATGACCCGCACCCCCGAGTCCCAGCTCTCCGACCTCGTTGCCGAGGCCGTTGAGGTTGGCAAGGAGGGCGTGGCGCACCTCGCGCTCGACAACGCTGCCACCGACGACGAGGATGACGAGTAGACGCTCCTCTCGCCCCACGGGACGCGGCGAGGACTTGAGACGGGAAAGGGGGTCGCATGGCGATACGGTCAAAAAAGCAGCCGCTCTACGACCAGCTTGTTGACATTCTGATCGATAGGATCGAGCAGGAGTATCGCCCGGGCGACCTCCTGCCGTCCGAGCGGGAGCTCTCCGAGCGCTACGGGCTTTCCAGGACCACGGTCCGCCTTGCCCTGCGCGAGCTCGAGGACCTGGGGATGGTGCTGCGCCAGCACGGCCGCGGGACCTTTGTGGCGGACCGCTCGGCGCAGGTGACCAACCTCTCGCAGTCCTACAGCTTCACCGAGCAGCAGCGTGCGCTCGGCCGCGTCCCCACGACGACGATTCTGGAGTTCTCGGAGATCAGCGCCGACGACAAGCTTGCCGAGCACATGAAGGTCCGCGCGGGAGACCGGCTCTTCAAGCTCAAGCGCCTGCGCTCGGCAGACAGCGTCCCCATGATGGTTGAGGTGAGCTACCTGCCCGTTCGCAAGTTCCTCACCCTCAAGCGGCCGCTTCTCGACTCGATGCCGCTCTACGAGATCATCGAGAACGTCTACCACGAGAAGATTCGCATTGCCGAGGAGGAGTTCTACGCCAGCGTGGCAAGGCCCTCTGACGCCCACCTGCTCGACATCTCCGAGAACGCGCCCGTGCTCGACCTTGTGCGAACGACGTACAACACCAGCAACGAGGTGATCGAGTACACGCTCTCCGTGGCTCGGGCAGACCAGTTCAAGTACAAGGTAATTCACAAGCGCGCCTAATTGCGGTACCAAGCTGCGCCCGACGGCGTGTCGGGCGCACGTTCAGGGAAAGGAAGCAAGCATGTTTGAGAAGAGCGTTGAGGAGCTGAAGTCCCTCGGTGCTGACATCACCACCGCCGAGATCAAGCAGCAGCCGGAGCTCTGGGAGGACACCTTCCAGATCTACGCCGACAACAAGGCCGCCATCGAGAAGTTCCTCGCCGAGGCCAACGCGATGGGCGAGGGCCGCACCTCGGTGATCTTCACCGGCGCCGGCACCTCCGACTACGTTGGCGACACCGCCGCCCCCTACCTGCGTCACGTGGGCGACACGGACACCTATGACTTCAAGCCCGTCGCCACCACTGACATCGTCTCCGCGCCGCGCGACTTCCTGCGCCCGGAGGACCCCACGATCCTTGTCTCCTTCGCCCGCTCCGGCAACAGCCCCGAGAGCCTTGCCGCCGTTGAGGTGGCGCGCAGCTACGTCAAGAACATCAAGTTCCTCAACATCACCTGCGCCCCCGAGGGCAAGCTCGCCGTTGAGTCCGCCGACGACCCCGACTCCCTGACGCTGCTCATCCCGCGCGCCAACGACAAGGGCTTTGCCATGACGGGCTCCTACAGCTGCATGACGCTGCTCACCACCTTCATCTTTGACACCGCCTCCGACGAGCAGAAGCTCGCCTGGGTCAAGCAGGCCGCCGAGATGGGCCGCGAGGTCGTCTCCCGCGAGGGCGAGATCGCGGCGTACCTCTCCGGCGACTTCAACCGCGTGACCTACCTCGGCTCCGGCGCCTTTGGCGGCCTTGCTCAGGAGTCCCAGCTCAAGATCCTCGAGCTCGCCCACGGCCTTGTTGCCACCTCCTGGGACACCTCTATGGGCTACCGTCACGGGCCCAAGAGCTTTGTCGACGACAAGACCCTCGTCTTTGTCTTTGTGAACAACGACGCCTACACGCGCCAATATGACCTCGACATCCTCAACGAGATCAACGGCGACAAGATCGCCCAGAAGACCGTGGCCGTCCAGCAGGACGCCGGCACCCTCTTTGAGGGCGAGTCCTTCACCTTTGCCGGTCGCGACGCGCTGCCCGAGGGCTATCTCGCCCTGCCGTACGTGATGGTCGCGCAGGTCATCTCCCTGCTCAATTCCGTGCGCGTGGGCAACACCCCCGACACGCCGAGCCCCACCGGCACCGTCAACCGCGTGGTCAAGGGCGTCACCATCCACCCCTTCACCGCCTAACCCGTCAAAGAAACCTGACAAAGGTGACAGGGTAAACTGTCACCAATGGGCGCCCGCCTGCATGATTGTGCGGGCGGGCGCCGCCGCGTAGAACCCAGATCGTGAGGAGAAGAACCATGAGCACCTTTGCCATCAAGGCCGACCGCTTCGTTCTCCCGGGCGCCACCATGCAGGGCGGCTACCTCACCATTGAGGACGGGAAGTTCGGCATGTGGTCCGCCGATGCCCCCGACTGCGAGATCCGTGACTTCACGGGCTGCATCGTGGGCCCGGGCCTCGTGGACACGCACATCCACGGCTTCTACAACCACGCCACCACCGACCGCGAGGCCGCGGGCATCAACGCCGCGAGCGTCGAGCTCGCCCGTCGCGGAACCACCTGCTGGCTGCCCACCACGTTCACCGAGTCCGTTGAGCAGGTCGCGGACTCCTGCGCCGCCATCGCCGAGGCCGACGAGACGCGCGACGAGAGCTTCGTGGGCGCGCACATCGGGGGCATCTACCTCGAGGGCCCCTTCTTCACCGAGGCCCACGTGGGCGCCCAGAACCCCGTCTACCTCATCGACCCGAGCGTCGAGGTCTTTGACATGTGGCAGGAGAAGGCGGGCGGTCGCATCGTCAAGAGCGCGCTTGCCGCCGAGAAGGACGGTGCGTGCGAGTACTGCGCCGCCCTCGACGAGCGCGACGTCGTGACCTCCATCGGTCACTCCGACGCCCACTACGACGAGGTTCTCGCCGCCGTCAACGCCGGGGCGAGCTGCTTCGTCCACACGTACAACGGCCAGCGCGGCCTGCACCACCGCGACCCGGGCGTCGTGGGCGCGGCCATGACCACCAACGGCACCTACGCGGAGATCATCTGCGACGGGCGCCACGTTGTCCCCGGCGCGGTGAAGGCGCTCATCGACGCCAAGGGCTGGGACCACACGGTTCTCATCACCGACTGCCTGGGCTGCGGCGGCATGCCCGAGGGCGAGTACATGTCCGGCGGCCTGCCCGTCGTGATGAAGGGCGGCCTGTGCTACCTGCTCAACGAGGACGGCACCACGGGCTCCATCGCGGGCTCGGTGCTCACGCTCGCCGAGGGCGTGAAGAACATGGTTGACTGGCAGATCGTAACCGCCGAGCAGGCCATTCGTATGGCGACGGAGGTTGCTGCGCGCTCCGCGCGCATCGAGGAGCGCTTTGGCTTCATCAAACCCGGCCGCTCGGCGGACCTGACCATCTTCCACAACGACATGACGCTTGCCGCCACCTTCGTCGACGGCGCCGAGGTTGCCTAAGGGGGCTTCTCGCATGAAGGGAACAGCTGAGCGCTTCAAGGACGAGATCATCTCTCGCCTGAACACCGTCTTTGACGGCCAGGAAGACGCGCTTCATGAGGCGGCGGTCATCTTTGCCGATACCATCGAGCGCGGCGGCATCATTCGCGCCTTTGGCTCCGGCCACAGCCACGCAAACGCGCTCGAGATCTGCGGGCGCGCGGGCGGCTACATCCAGACCAAGGTGGTGCGCGAGCCCGCTTGGGGCATCTACGAGATGATTGATGGCGTGGGCGACCAGTTCTGGCTCAAGCTTGATCTGCGTCCCGAGGACTGTCTCGTGGTGATCTCCAACTCCGGTCGCAACCCGCTGCCGGTGGAGCTTGCCATGCACGCGCAGGAGGCCGGCGTGAAGGTCATCGCCGTCACGGCGGTGGACGTCTCACGCGCGAGCACCTCGCGCAGCAAGAGCGGCAAGCGTCTCTTTGAAGTTGCCGACGTGGTGCTGGACAACAAGTCCACCTTTGGCGACGCGGCGCTTGAGGTCGAGGGGCTGGCCACGCGCGTGGGCGGCACCTCGCTCTACACGGGCTGCCTGCTGCTCGACTGCGCCGTCATGGAGTCATACGACATCCTGCTCGAGCGCGGCGTTCAGCCGCCGCTCTTCATGAGCGCCAACGTGGACGGCGGGCCCGAGTTTAACCAGCGCCTGCTTGACCAGTTCAAGGAGCGCCTCGCCGAGTACTAAGGCCCGGCGAGAAGAGCGCGCATGCGGCGGCTCCGGAGCGTCCGGGCCGCCGCCCGCCCTTCTCGGCGAGCCGTCCCGATGTCTACTTCACGCCGTACCAGGCGATGCCCTCGGCCCTCCAGCCGCGCTTTACCAGCTCGTCGTTCTCGTGCTTGTCGGTCGTGTAGTTGTGCGTGCCGATTGTGGCATACGGGTTGAACTGCCGATAGAGCGGCACGCCATCCTTGGCATCGGCGGAGCGCCAGCCCACGCCCTCGCCGCGCCACCCGAGCGCCTGAAGGCTCGTGTACTCATCCTGGTTTGTGGTGTAGTGATGGTCACTCGTGTAGGGGTTGTACAGGCGCCAGACCTCGGCACCCGAGGTGGGCGCGATCCAGCCCACACCCTCGTAGATCCAGCCAATTCCCACGAGCGCGTCGCGCTCGGAGGTGTCTGCGGTGTAGAGGTGCTCTCCTGAATACGGGTTGTAGAGGCGGTGCATCTGCCTGAGCCCAACGAGCAGCTCAAGCTCAACGACTGCCGGCTCGTCACCCGCGAGCACCTCCAGCTCAACGGCCGCCCTCCCGACCTGCTTGCCAGCGGCAACGCCTTCCTCGGAGACCGTCGCAACGCTGGGCGAAAGCGAGGTCCACGTTCCCCCAAACGTGAAGCGGTGGTCCAAGTAGTCGAGCTCTCCCGCCAGCTTGGTGCTCTTCCCCACGTCAACGAATCCCGGAGACAGCGTCACGCCGCCATTCAGCGCCTCGCGGGGCAGCTTCATGGTGACCTCGTAGGTGCCCCGCAGGTTGGTGGGGGAGGTGTCGGTTATGCCGTCGCGCCACGTCATCTCGCCGGCAGTGAGGTAGCCCACTCGGGCAAAGCCATAGAAGCGCTCGCCGGGCGAGATGAGCGCGGTGTAGTGGCCCGTCTCCTCCCCGGTGTTGTTGACGTAGTCGTACTTCTCGCTGGCCCAGATGCTGAAGGCCGTTGTGATGTCGCCGAACCCGATTGCCAGGATCTCTCCGTTGGACTGGACCGATGGCCCGTCCGCGGTGAAGCAGCTGTCGCCGTTTGGCCTGGTGTGGCTAAAGGAGAGGTTTCCCTCCACGGCACGCTGGATGGCAGTGCGCTCGAGCTCGTTTGACCACTGCGGACTGAGGTACTCCTCCACGCTCATGCCAATGCCCTGCAGGTAGTCGCGCATGGTCATGCCCTGGTAGATGACGCTCGTGTCGTCAAGGGCGTCTTGGCGCCACTTGCGAACCTGGGCAAGGGCGGTCTCCTTGACGCCCACCTGGTTGAGCTCGACCGTCGTTGTGGCAACAAACCCCTGGTCACCAAGGGTGATGTTGAGGTTTGCGTCCTGCGCCCGCGCGGTAAGCGGCGCCAATGCCGTGAAGACAAGAACGGCGGCGAGAAGAACCGCGACCTGCTTTGCAAAACGGTGTGTTGTCTGGATCATACGTGCTCCTCCCTGACGGCGGCTGGCTGCTTACTCTTAGCTTGAGGGGAGCGGAGGGGGCGGGCAATCGCTTCTCGATAAAAGGTCGAATCGGTGCCGTAGGGGCGGGGTTTGGACCCGAGGTTTTGGGACACGAGTTCAAGGCGACAGAAAGGCGGAAGGCAGCCGTTGGAATAACAAAAACCCGGAGGCCGCAAGACCTCCGGGCTGACTTTGTATGGTCGCGGGGGCAGGATTTGAACCTACGACCTTCGGGGTCAGATGTTCTTATTTCAAATCACCTGATGACACGGTCAATCACTGTGTACAACTGGGAAAATGCCAAATCAGAATATCACTGCGAATCACTGCGAATCACCCTGTGTCACGGCTATAGATACATCCTGATGTACATCCTGAGACCGCAGCATGCGGGCGATCTCCGAGACGTCGGTGAGGTCGGTGTAGCGGGCGCGGTTCACCTCCACGGAGTGTCCGAAGTAGGCGGCGCGGCGCTCGGCGGAGATTCCGAGGTCGGCCCATTCGCTGTTCAGCGTCGCCCTCCACGCGTGCGTGGCAACGTCGTGCAGAAGCGGGATGTCGAGCGTGTCGGCCAACTCGTCGTAGAAGGCCCGCACGGCCTTCTGGCAGTTACCGCGCTCCCAGACCCCGCCCGAGGCGGGTGCGGGGAACACGGGCGCCGAGGCGCCCGCGCGCACGACGTGGTTGAGACGTCCGCGCAGCCTCTCTGCCACGCGCTCGTCGATGACGGGCACCTCGCGCCCACGGTGCGTCTTGGAGACCTCCTCGGTGACGGTGAGCCACATGAGTCCGTCGTGCTCGGAGATGTCCGCCCTGGTGAGGCGCCGTGCCTCGGCGATGCGCAAACCGCAGGTCGCCTGCGTGAGCGTGATGTCGATGAGGCAGGCGCGCTTGGCCGTCTGCTGCTCGGCCGTCCAGCGCTTGCGCGCGGGGCTCGTCGGGTCAAGCGCGAGCAGGTAGTCCACGACACGGGCCCTATCCTCGGGTGAGAGCGCTTGACCGCCCTTTGGCTTGGCGTCGCCGCGGTGCGGCCTCACCCTGTCCTCGGCGACAGTGACGCTGATGGTGAGCGGGCGGAGCGGGTTGTGGTCGATCACCTGCTTGGCCACGGCCACGTCCATCACGTACTTGGAGACGATCTTGGCGGCCTGCTTGGCCGACGGGTTGCCGTGTGCGGTCGCGATGGCCTTGAAGGTCTCGGAGAGCTTGGCCGGCACGACGGCGTCGACGATGCGCGTAGCGCCTATCTGCTCACGGTAGAGCGCAAGGCAGCGCAGGTATCGGGCCTGCGTCTTCGGCCTCAGCGGCTTTTCGTAGTCGTTTGCCTCGACAGCCGGTTCGCAAACCTTCTCAACGAAGCCGTTCATCTGAGAGTAGAGCGTCCAGGCGCCCTCTCCCGGCAGCCGCGCGAGCCTCCTCAGCTCCTCGGCGCGGGCTCGCGCCTGCTGGCGACAATCGTTGGCCGTTCCACCGTGCGTGCGCGTGAAGTGCTTGGTCACGGTGCCGTCGATGTTTATGTACCACTGCATCGTCCACTCGACGCGCTTGGACGTCTTGGTGCGGCCGTTCTTGAGCTTGACCTCGACCTCCGTCTCGGTCCTCTTCGGGTTGGTCGACGCGATGTTGTCCTGCCCCGGCTCGAGCCTCCTGCGTGGCATGGGCCACCTCCTCGTGAAGGATACGTACATCCAAATTATATACGTTGCTTGTGTCTTATGACGAGGCGTGCTATTCTTCTGTTAATCGCATAGGAAGGGGCAGCGGGCCGGCAGCCCGCGAAGACTCGATCAACGAATCCGGAATCGACCGGATGAGTACCTTGGTAAGCCCGGAGTTAGCCGCCGGCGCAGGGGAAACGCTTTAAGCCGCATGTTTGTACGGGGTGTGACGCAGCTCCCCCGGAGCGCGGCATCAGGGAGGGCACCCGAGCCCCGCCGTTTCGGCACAAATCGAGCGCCGGAACCACAGACCCAGAGAGGGTGTGGTTCCGCATGGCTGCGAAAGCCCAAGTCAAGACCGAAGATTCTCAGACCGACGTGCTCAACATGCTCATCGCCGACGGCAAGCTCGCCGTTCGCGAGCACGTCGCCGCCGACCTCATCGGCGTGTCCGCGGGTACCCTGCGCAACTGGCGCTGCGACCCGCGCGGCAACAAGGGCCCGGCGTACGCCAAGATCGGCGCGCGGGTCGTCTACAAGATCGACGACCTCAAGGCGTGGCTCGATTCGCGCACCGTTCCGACGAGGGCGGTGATCTAGATGGCTGACGCGACTTTCGAGAACAACTTGCCTGAAATGGAAGAGACCGCCCCCGCGCCTGCCAGCGCCCTCGGGACGGTCCAAACTTCCAATGAAGTCACCATTGATATTACCACACCGCATGGTGATGCGCAATCTATAACTGAAACGAATAACACTGAAAGTCCTGTTGAGGACGACGACCCATCCGCTCCGCGACCCACGTCCGCCGAGGAGGAGCATCCCAAGGCGACTTGCGAGTATAAGCAGCAGCTGCGCGAGGGCGTCATCAGCCACCTCATCGGCAGGAGGCGTCCGGGCTACGTCCTCAAGGGCGTCGACAAGAAAGATTTCGCCGCGCTCGACGACGGCGAGCGCGCGCTCGTCCGCGCGGGCTGGGAGGGCAACGCCGCTCGCAGCCGCCTCAAGCGCGTGGATGCCGACGACGCGTGGCGCGAGCGCGCCGTCGCTCTCTACCGCAGGCTTCACGGGGCAGACCCGGCGGGCGACGAGGCCTTCGAGAGCTACTTCGAGCGCTTCGGGCGCGAGGAGCACCTGTGGCCGCTCGCCGTCGCCTACGCGTGCAAGGTGCTCCCGCCCGACCCCGACGACCGCCGCATCGAGGCCGCCGGGCTCGACCTCGGGACCTTCGACGAGGACGAATACGACGAGCGCTTGGGCCGCGAGCTCCTCGCGTCCGGGGTCGTCGAGGCAGACGTGTGTGGCACCCATCGTCGCGTCTGCTCCGATTACAAGAGCCGGAGCATCGCGCGGGAGTTCGGCAAGGGCTTCCGCGACTCCATCCCCCGCGTGGCGCGGTTCCGCGAGGACGCGCTCCAGTGGGCCTGCGTGGCCGCGGCCCCGCTCGTCGACGACGGCAATCTTGAGCAGGGCGGTGAGGCCCACAAGCTCTGCCTGCGCGGCTTCTTCATGCTCCAGATGCCCGCCTGCGGCGAGGGCACGCCCGGCCGGGCCCTGGGCTTGGACGAGCTCAAGGCGTGGCTCGAAAGCGAGTGCGGCGACGATCCCGCGCGCGATGAGGCTCTCTCGGCCGTCAAGAAGACGCAGGACGCGGTCAGCGAGCGCCTCGCCGCCCGAGCCGAGGCCGACAAGGCAGCTCGCAGCACGGCCAAGGCGCAGGAGCGCGAGCAGCGCGAGCAGGCGTGGCGCAAGTACGTCGCCGAGTGCGACCCGTGGGGCGAGACCGCAGACGTCAAGCCGTTCATCAGCCGTCCGGACGGCCGGTTCGTCTTCTCCTATGGCGCCATCGACCACATGATCAAGCCGGACGCCGAGAGGGCGATCTGGCAGGCGATGCTCGACAACGCCGTCGCGAACCACGGGATCCCCCGCGCCGCCGACGGCACGCCCGACGTCGCCGCGATCGCCCGCTTCCTGCTCAAGGCGTTCAAGGAGTACGTGCTCGCGTGGGACCAGCGCTACGCGCGCAAGGAGGACAAGAGCGACCCGCTCGCTAAGGAGAAGGACCCCGCGCTTTCCATCCGCTGGTCGCCCGAGCTCACGCCCGACCAGGTCGCCCGGGTCATCGCCCTCGCCTTCGGCACGGACGGCGGCGCTGGCAGCCTCGTGTGCAAGGACGGCGTTCTCACGCAGTTCGGAGACCGCGGCCTCGAGCCGGTCGAGGATGCGACCGGCACCAAGCACGTCGAGGGCCGCGTGCGCGGGTGGGTCGTCGAGGCGTGCCCGTCGGCCGACGAGCGCGCCATGGACGCGGCGGTGGTGAGGCTCAAGCACCTCGTGCCGCAGCTCTCCACGCGCGACGCGCTCGACCGCCACGAGATCGACGTCAACGCCTGGGTGATCAACGAGGGTGCCAACGTCATCACCTCGGTCGGGCCGCACGCCTACCAAATGCGCGCGGCAACGCCGCAGGACTTCGTCCGCTGTCAGGCAGTCCCCGGCGTGCACTACATCGCCACCTCCGAGCCCGACGACGAGGGCTGGATGGACTGCAAGCCCATCCCCTGCCCGCGCAGGAAGCTCCTCAACGTCGCCGGCGAGATCGTGTCGTGGCATCCCGAGGACCAGGCGAAGACGATGTGCCCCGAGCACCCCGACCTCTTCCTGGACGCCCAGCTCCAGCGCACGAGCGCCGCGATCCGTCCGGCGAACATCGAGAAGATGCAGGCGTTCTGCCTGAACGTGGGCGTCGGCGGCGCGGGCAAGACCTTCGACCGCGAGTGGACCACGACGATGCTCGTCGGAGTCGACCACCCCGGGGACCGCAGGCGCCTCGTCGGCAACGTCGGCGTCACCGAGTTCGGTGACGACAACAAGCTGCTCACGCTCGTCGGCACCCGCCTGAACTGGAAGGCCGACATGGGGGCCAACCCGCGCGTCCAGGACAAGGACTACGAGCGCATAAAGGCGCTCACCGGCGGCGAGTCGGTCGTTCTGAACCGCAAGTGGGACAGCTCGATCAACTCCGACGCCGTCGCGACGTTCACGATCGCGAACTCGAACAACGAGGTCCAGTTCCCGAGCTACGACGCGGACCTGACCCGCCGCCAGAAGCGCCTGCCGTACAACCACAAGATCCCCGACGAGAAGAAGATCCCGGATCTCATGGTCCTCGCCAAGACCGACCCGGCGATCTGCACGTGGTACTTCGACCAGGCCATCCACCGCTACCCGACATTCGACCACTTCTACCCCAACGAGATCATGGACCACGCCCTCGAGGAGTCGGTCATGGAGTCCGACACCCTCTCCCAGCAGGTCAAGGGCGCGCTGTCGCTTTTGCACGGCAGCTGGGTCCCGGTCGACTTCGCCTACCAGTTCATCCAACGATGGGTCGCCCAGAACATGTCCAACACGCGCATCGCGTCCATCCAGCGCGTCAAGAAGGAGCTGCCGCGCGTGCTCAAGCCCCTCGGCCTCGTCTACGTCTCCGACCAGTTCCGCTGGCGCGGCCGCTTCTCGCCCGAGGTCAACGCGGCGGCCGTGCACAGCCTGTGCGAGCCGCAGGTCCGCCGCGACCAGAACGGCCGCGAGATCGCTCGCGACTACCGCCCGGCGGCCCTCGCGAACTGGGCCGACGACGTCGGGCTCGCCACGGGCGGCCGCGACCGCCTGCGCGGCTGGATCGTCCGCGCGGACGCCTGGGAGCAGTGGACCGAGGCCAAGACCCTGCCCGACCCGAACTCGGGCGTCGCGCTGGTCGACGAGGAGGCAGGCGGGTCCGCCGACGCCGACGACGCGCGCGAGCGGGCCGTCTACGAGCGCATTTATGTCCCGCTCGTCGCCGGCCTCGCCGCCCTCGGCGCCAAGGACCTCGGGTTCGGCCCCGTGCGCGCGCTCGGCTTCGAGGACTGGCGCGCCGCCGGCTGCCCGAGCGCCGTGGCCCTGCGCGAGCAGCTCACCGAGGCTGAGATCAGGGCCGTGGGCGAGCACCCCGAGCTCGCGCTGAGCGCCCCGTTCGGAGCCTCCGCCGGGGCTGGCGTCAGGGTGGTCTACCTCGTCGAGCGCTCGCCCGAGCTCGCGCTCACCGCCCCCGCGACCGTGCCCTGCCTCGACGTGGCCTATCTGGTCGTCTCGGGCCGCGCCGAGATCGCGGCGGGCAACGCGCCTGCCGTGGCGCCCGACCCCGACGGCGACGACCCCGACGGCGACGACCCCGACGACGACCCGACGCCCGACCCCGGTGGCGCCCCGACCTCGTCGGACGCCCCCGGGGGCGCGAAAACGGGTGACGAAACCGCAGCTCAGGGCACGTGCGACGTCTCAGCGCCCGCTGACGGCGCGCACGAGGCCCCCGCGCCCTCGGGTGAGGCCCCGGCCGCGAACGGGCCGTCAGCGCTCGCTGAGACGCCCGTTTCGGCCGCGCCTACGGCCGTGGAGGGCGGTGACGCGGCCGAGGAGGCCCCGGGCGCGCCCGATCCGGGCTATGCGGCGTTCTGCGCCCACGCCAAGGGCGCCGTGGAGCACTCGGGCGGCTACGTCGTCCTCGACGGAGGCCCCGAGGGGACGACGGTCTGTCGCGAGGTGATCGGCGAGGACAAGTGGGCCGCCTACGGCAGGCCGACGAGGCTCCGGGGCTCGGTCGTGATCGACGGTGAGCGCCTGCCGCTGATCGAGTGACGACGGACCCGCGGGCTCTCCCTGCGTGTCGATATGCCCATGGCCGGGCCTGGGGCGCGCGCTTACGCCCCGGCCCGGACTCGGGGAACGTTGGAAGTGGTTGGAAGCTCGCGGCAAAGACAAGTCGAGCGCGCAAGCCAACCGGGAGCCCACGGCGGAAAACGCCGCCGCGGGCATTGGATGAAAGGAATGAAGAGCCATGACTAAGATTCGCAAGGGCCCGATCCTGTCTCTGAGCTCCTGCATGCTGCGTGACCTCCTCGCCACCGGTCGCGACTTCAGCGACCTCACCTTCATCATCGACGTCGGCGACCCCGCCGACCTGGACGTTGACGAATGGCTGTGGCTGGTGGGCGACGAGCCTCGCGCGCCGCAGTGCATGCTCGTGATGGACGAGAGCGAGGCGGAGTTTTGCGCCCGCGCGGCACGAGGCGACGAGGCCGAGGCCGAGAGGCTGCGGCTCGGCCTGAGCAGGGGCTGCGTGCGCCACGGCCTCTCGAAGGCCTGAGCACAGGCCCCGGCGACCAAGGCAAGCGACGCATGGGGGGGGGTGAGCGAGAGATGGCCGAGATCAGGATCGAGGGCGCGGCGGGCGCGAAGCTCGCGCAGATGCTCGAGGCGGCGACGTCCGAGCGCGTGGGCGAGCTGAGCGGCAGGGTCGCCGAGGCCGACGCGGAGGTCGAGCTCATGCTCGAGCGCAAGGCGGCCGCCGAGGCGAAGGCGAGGCGGGCCCGCGCCCGCTACGCCGCCGCGGTCAAGGCGCGCGACGAGCTCGCGCTCGAGCTGGCGATGACCGCGAAGCTCGCCGGCGTCGACCTCGCGGTCGGCCCCGAGCCGGTCCCGGGCGCCATCGGCGGCCGGGGCGCGGCGGGCGGGCCTGCGGGCGGCGAGGGCGCGGACGAGGCTCCCGCCGAGACCGCGACCGCGCGCCCACAGGGGGCGGGAGCGCCCGGACCCGTCGTCGGGGACGGGGGCCTCCCGCGCCAGTAGGGTGCCGCCCCCCCCCCCCGGGGGGGGCCCCCCCCCCCCCCCCCCCCCC
>NZ_JAUDEA010000025.1 GCF_030372065.1 Thermophilibacter provencensis
CAAATCTCGGCCCTCATAGATCAGAACGCCGCCATGAGCGCGAAGCTCGACGGCATGGGCGAGAGGCTAACCGACCTCGCCGAGCAGGTGGCCCGCGCCAACGCCATAGCCGAGCGCCCGCGCGGCCTGTTCGGGCGTCTCCTCGGGCCGGGGCGCGAGGAGCCGTAGCGCCGCGACACGACCGGAAAACGAACCGGAAAATCGCGCGTCACGTTCCGCGAGCGTTGCGCCAACGTCCCGCCGCGAACCGCGACAATCGCAGGTAGACGCCGGAACGCACTGGCGAAACGCGCGTTTCGGTCGCGCGGCGCACAAAGAAGGCGGCAGGCCGTAGCCCGCCGCCTCGCCTGAGCCGCTTTCGCCGCCGCTACTCGACCTGAGACGCCGCCTCGCGGTACGCCTCCATGTCCGGGCGCTTGTCCTCCAAGCCCTCCATGAGGGCGACCGGGCGGAACTCGCCGCGCGTCACGAACTCGACCTCAAGGCCGTGAACCAGAAACGGGCGGTCTATCGAGTCGTTATCGAGGATGCCGCGCAGGCGGACGCCGCGCGAGCTATCGTCCATGACCTCGGCGTGTACCTCGTCCGTGACGATTACGAACATACCCTCCCCGTTGCCGTGCTCGAAGCCCGCCTCGTCATAGGGGAAGTTCACCTTAACGTGCCTCATTGTTCCCGCCTTTCAACAGCTCGGCCACCTCGCCGAGAAGCGCGGCGCACTCGTCCGCCTTCTTGGCGTTCGCGTCCAACGCTTCCATGTTAAGCTCCATTACGCCGCCTCCCCCGTCTTGATGCTCTCGCACATGTCGTAGGCCCTCCGCGCCCTGTGCGCCATGTCCTCCGCGAACGCGATGAGGAACGGCAGTTGGTCGCTTGCGATGCCGCACCCGTGGAACGCGAGGAACGACGCGAAGCCCTCCGCGATCTGGCTAAGCTCGCTCGCCACGTCCTGAACGTCCGTGAGCCTCGCCCCCTGCCTGCCTGCCACCTGCTCCGCCATAGCCTTCTCCTTTCGCTCGTCCTGCTATGACAATAGCATTGTATCACGTTGTAGTGTATTGGTGTACTGTGAACTATATCGACTTATTTACTCATTGTTTGTTGGGTGGTTGCCGTAGTTTTCCGGGACGTTTAACTAGAAATCCGGCGCAACATGGTCAAAAATCGCAGGTAAACATATGCGCCCAAAATCCATAGGGAGAAAAATAGGCCCCCTTTCCGCGAACCTGCCGAAAGAGGGCCAGTAACTTTTGAGATGATTGTTTATTCCCTTACTTTATTTCTCAGTAAACCTAGACGCGCGCGCCCTGAACTTGAGCGGGATTCCCTCGTACGGCGTCCTCCCCGCTCGGTTCTTGAGAACCACGATCTCGCAGCTTCGGACGTCGTTCGCCTTGGTGTCCCTAATGAACTTGTCGGCCTCGCGCTTCGTCCGCGTGTCCTTGGTCTTCTCCATGTGCTCGCGCATGCCCTCCGGCTGCAAGCCGAGAAGCACGTCGCTCCCATACTCGATAGCGCCGGACTCCTTGAAGCTGTCCATTGTCACGCCCTCGCTGTAGCTAGAGCGGTTGAGCGAGGAGATTACGAAGACGGGCGTCTGGAGGTCGCGGGCCACCTGTCGGAGGTCGGTAACGTTCCTGTCAATCGCCCTCTTGTCCGTGTCGCGCTCGCTCTTCGGCGCAAGAAGCTGCAAGTAGTCGATAAAGATAACGGGCGGCTGTCCGTCGTGTCTCCCCATGAACTCGGCAACGGCCTTGATGCTATCAACATTCGGTTGCTCGGTTCCCTCCAAGATTCGCAGGTGAGGGGCAATATCGTTCGTATAGCTCTCGCACGCTTTTATGAGGCGCGAGTACTCGGCCTCCCCCCAGTCCTCGAAGCGCCGCCGCTTGCTCGTTAGATCCGTCGTGCTGCAGTCGCGGCCGCACTCGCTAATGATGCGGCTAAGGCTCTTCGCAACGATTTCCTGAGCACTCTGCTCGATGGTAACGAACAACGTCGAGCGCCCCGAGCGCGCTATGTTGTCCGCGATCTGAACCGCGAGCGTGGTCTTGCCGAGAGAGGAGACGGCCCCCAGAACGTAGAGGCTGCCCGGCTGCAACCCGCCCCCAAGAACTCCGTCTATCGTTGAGAAGCCTGTGGGTATGGGGTCTTTCGCGCCCTCAAGCGTGAAGATGTCTCCCGCGATGCTCGCGGGGTCGAGCACGCGGAACGCCCCGAGAGCCTCCTCGTATGCTTCCTGAGCGCGCTCCTCAGACGCCGACGCGGCGCGCTCGCGGACCTCCTCCAAGAGAGCGCGGAGGGCCTCTCGGTCGCGCTCGAATAGCTCGGCGGGGTCGTTAGAGCCCTCGACCTCGGCGGAGATATGGTCTATTCCGCCCTTGTCGAGCACGGCCTCCATCCTCCCGCGCGCCGTGCGCCCCGCCTCGTCGCTGTCGGTGAGGATTACCACGGTGCCGCGATAGCCGCGCTCCACGATGCTCCTAGCTACCAGCTCGTCGCGGTTCGAGCCGTTGAGGGCAATGGCCGTGTACCCGAGGACGCGAAGGGCGTAGGCGTCCATGAGCCCCTCCACGACGAAGACGGCCTCTCGGTTCGAGAGAGACTTGTCGAAGCTCTCCGGCCCCTTTAGGTCTTTCGGGTTGTTGCACTTCTTGTCCTCGTGCGTGCCCTTGTCGATGTAGCGCGCCACGAACATCCAAGGGGCGTCCTCGCCGTAAGGCAGAATCAGAGCAGGCTTGCCGTATGACCTGCTCTCCATGTCCGTCGTATACGTCGGGTCGAAGCCCCAGCCGAACGACTCGGCCTCCTCGACGGTGAAGCCCCTCGACTCGACGTAAGCGACGGCTCGCGGGTCGCGGATGCCGTCTCGGCAGCGCACCACGTACTCCTCGGCCTTCTTCCTGAGCCCTTCCTGCTCGGCGTCCGTCTTGTCCTCCTCTTGGCGCTCGGCGTCCCTCCTCTTAAGCGCGCCCCCGCGAGATACCACGAACTCCGTATCGAACGAGAACGCCCCTCGGCCAGGTGCCGACACGGCGGGGCCATCGTCGGGGATGCCCGCCCATTCGCAGACGTAACGCTTCTGTTCGAGCTTGTCCTCGGTCTGGTTGAGGACTCCCGCGAGGTCGAAAATGTCCCCGTGAGCGCCGCACTTGGCCGAATAGCAGTGCCAGCTCTTGCCCTTCTCGTCAACGGTGAAGGCCGCCGATTTGCTCGGCCCGTTGCCGCTGTCACAGATCGGGCAGACGTAGGTGTTGCGCCCTCGCCTCTCTAGGTTGGCGTCCGCGTACTCCTTGAGGCTGACGATTTCCTTCACTTGCTGAAAGTCCATGCTCCCCGCCTTCCTGCCCCTCTGACGGTAGAATGGTCCGTGAGGGGCGTGTTCGTTGACCTGTGTTCTCACTGACTAGACAAACGCCGGGTTGCGTTTCGCTTGCCCCTCGCCTGCCACAAGGTCGCGCGGTTCGTCCCCGTGCGGCCTTTCTTCTTTTCTAGGCGCTTGGCCCGCCCGCGTAAAGCGCGGCGGGTTAAGCGTCATACCTATGAAGTACCTATAAGACCTATGAGAAAAAATTACGTATGTCTACCTGCGATTTTTCGGGCCTTGTGTCCGGATTTCTAGTGAAAAAGGACGGATTTCTAGTGAAACTGTCCGTGTTTCTAGTGAAACTCACCGCCTTCTCGCCGCTTTCCCGCCCCTCGTTCCGAGAGACTTTTCCGCCTTCTCCGGCCGTTCGGCCGCCGAGATTGTGAGGCTCTTCGCGATTCCCGTCTTCCTGTCGGCCGTGTACTTCCATCCGGCGATTTTGCCCCGCTCGGTGAACTCGTCCAACATCTTCTCGACCGACGAGAGGATGCGGCCCCTCTGCTTCTTGACGGCTGCTTTCCGAGCGCGCTCGATTTCCTTCTCGCTTCGCCTCTCGCCGTTCCTCTTGACCTCCGCAACGTCCGGCGCGGGGAACGCTAGGTTCGCCCACATGCTTTCTAGGTTGACGCTGTTGGAGATTCCCGAATGGACGTGTCGGAGGATGTAGTACCAGACCTGCCGAGCCTCAAGAGACGGCTTGACGGTCTTGAACTCGTACTCGTCTCGGTAGATCCTCGCGAGCATGCTCCGAGAGCGCGCATACGCACTGAGGGGGAACGCCTGCTCGGGAGTCTTCTCGTTGAGTCTTAGGATGAAGTCGTAGACAACCTCTCGCTTCTCCTTCTTCTCCTCGCCTCCATCGTCTTTGACCGTGGTCCATATCGCCTTCTTTTCGAGCGTGATTCTCACGTTGAGGAGGTTGGTTACGTCAATGGTGTCTAGGATTTCCGAGTTCTTCTTCCTGCCGTTCCGTCGCTCGGCGCTCGTGTCAATGCCTATGAGGGTCTTCATGCACTTGAAGAATGACTCGACGGCCTCGTTCATTATTCGGTACGACGATTTGTCATAGGGGTTCTTATAGCCGCACAGCCTCAGTATCTGAGCGCCCGTCACCTCCTCTTGGCCCGAGAAGAAGAGGGTTGTAGCTAGGTCGTACCAGAACCTGTCTCTCTCGTTCAGTCCGTAGAGGTCGAACGGAGACTCCATGCTCGCGCCATCAACCTCGGTCGATAGGGTGACGGTCGCGTGGCCTCCCCTTCCCGTGTACACCTCGGTGCCGTCCTCGTTCCAGTAGCCAAACGGCCCGATAGCAGACTTGCCGACGCGGCTCATAACGGCGTTGGTGATGGGGTCCGTGTTGACCTCTGATAGGAGGGCTTGGGCGTCGTGCGTCCTCGCCTCTTTCCGGCGAGTTGCCCCTTTCATCTTCTCGTATGCCGCCATGGCTCCGCGAACGAAGGCCACGGCGAAGATGAGCGAACCGATGCCCAGCGGCTCGCCGTCAAGGTGAATGGCTATCCTGTCGGGCCTGTGACCGCCCGTGGCAGGCTCCACGCGCTTCTCTAGAGGCTCGCCCTCGACCGGTTGCAGCCTGTCCATGCTGTCAACCATGAGGACGCCGTGGGGCGCTCCCTCGGCTTTCGGCAGGTACCAGACCGGCCCCGGCGTTAGCATCAACGCCCCGCCGTCGCTGTTGACGGTTCCGAGCATGAGGCCGTCTTTCCCGGCGTCCTCCTCGAACAGCTTAACGCGCAGCCTGAGAAGGCCGTCCGGCTCGCGCTCCTCCACGCGCAGCTCGTCGCCCGCGCCCTCGCCGAACGTAACGGCGCTTATGGCGCTCTCAATCTCGGCGTTCACGGCCTCGACGGTCACGCTCACCTCGCGCCCGTCCTCCCCGGTGAAGGTGCCCGCGATCTGCTCGCCGTCGCTAGGCATTGTCGGCCTTGTCCTTCTCGGCGGCCTCGGGGTCGATAAGGGCGTAAACGTCTTCCCTGCGGTAGTAAGTCTTGCGCCCGACCTTCGAAACCTGCTTGAGCTTGCCCAGCCGTCGCCACCTATAGACCGTGTTCCTCGCCACCCCGAACAGCTCGCATATCTCCGATACCTCCATGTAGTCGTTTGGGCCTGTCATGTGTCCGCCTTTCTAGTTCCGTAGTTTGTAGGTGGACTAAATTGTACTACGTTTAGCGTTTTCTGAGCCAGTTACAAGCCGTAACAAACTAGTAGAAGCTAGGTATCCGTCCACAAACTACGTTCTATATACGGGAGCAGAAAAAACGACCGTTTGTGCAGGTAAATGGCCGTTTTTGCGGTAATTGCTAAGTGCAATTTCCGGCCCCCCTAAGTGCAGATTCCACCGGGTCTAAGTGCAAAATCCACCGCCCCTAAGCGCGGTTTCCTTCGATTGTCTCGGCGGCTGGTAGAATCTACGGCGCACCAGCGGTACCCGGATGCGGGCGGCGCTCCCTTCGAGAGATTGGAGCAAAGCCTATGAACCCAGTTCTTGAAATCCTGCAAGCCCTCGCGCAAGTCGCGAGCATAGGGCGCTTTCTACTCGACCTGTGGCGGGAACATAAGCATCGAACGGATGACGTGGAGAGATGAAAAAAGCCCGGCGGCAACCGGGCTCTTGAATCGGTAGCACCCGCGCCGCCCGCTGACCGTTGACCCCGGACGGGCACCGCTGGTGCACACTGCCATTCTACCCGAAACGCGCGCCCGGAAAGCGCCCTCTTTCGTCCTGGCTATACCTGCTCCGCGTATTTGGCACATTCCTCTTTTTGAAAATCGGCGTTTATGCTGGTAAACATGCCTGTTTCTCGATTTCTGCGTCCCCAAAAAACGGTAGTTGCGTCCCCAAAAAAACGGTGGCTGTGGGGTCGAAAAACGGTAGTCCCTACCCCCTGCGCGCCCTGCGCAACAGTTCCTCCGCCACCTCGTCAAACTCGCGCCGCCACGCCTCCACCTTCTCGGGCGGCGCTTGCAGCTTGCCCCGCCGCGCCCTGCCCAGCTTGCCCATGAGGAAGCAGTTTCGGTGTTGCAGCGCCGCCGTGGTCATGGTCGCGTAGTCCTTGCCCATTTCTGCCCCTCTCTGAGCCTCTGAGCGCCGTTTCTAGGCCCGTTCTCCGTCTACCGGCCACTAGGTACCGGCGTGACCGATACGCGCCGCTGTGGCGACGCTGAGCGGCCACAGCGGCGTCTCTGGGGCTATCCAACGCGGCACTTTCGGCCAGCCCTGCGCTTTGTTGTCATGGCCTGCCAGTAGGCGAGCGCGCAGGACTCCGCCACGGTCGCGTCCCCCTCCTCCGTGTCCTCGAAGCCGAACCCGTCTTGCCCAACCTTGCGCTTGGCGCACCTCGTCATGGCGTCCGTTAGCTGCTCCTGCCCGTAGTGCGTGACGATTCGCTCTCTCGCGGCGTCAAGGATCATGGCGTTTGCCGTGGCTACGTCGATAACGGAGGGCGTCACAATGGCGAGCTTCTTCACCTTGGCGTCAATGAGCTTCTGAATGAGCACGCCCGAGCCCGAGCGCCCGTCAATGGCTATAGCGGAGATTTTGTCCTTGCGGGCCGCTATCCAATCGGCGAACCAGCCGACGCCGCGCCCGAGCGAGCGCGTCTCGACAAGCTCGACGTATGCGGGCCCGCGCAGCACGTGAAAGCCCTCGTCCATCGGCCTCATGCAGACGGAGAGGCTGCCTCGCGAGCCGTCCGGGCTGAACTTAACGCCGACCGTCATTAGCCCGTCCTCCGGCGGCTCGTCCGTCTCGCACGCCCCCCACGTATCCGCGTCCATGACGTGCTCCACGTCCGCGCCGACCGTCACGGGCCACCATCCGAGATATTCTCGGGCGAAGCTGTCCGCCGCCATCGTGCCGGCTGCGTCCGCCATGACGTGCTCGCGGATTCTGTAGCCCATCATGGGGTTTGTCTCGTACCAGCGCTCCCGGTCCGCCGGGTCGCCCACCTCGTCCGCAGCCCATTCGAGCCACCACGCCGTGCCCGTGCCGTCGTGGGCCTTGTCGTGCATCTCTCGAAAGACGGTGCCGGGGCACTTGGGGCCGGGGGGCGTCCCGAGATAGATCATCTGGGGGTCGCCGCTGTCCGTCGCAATCGTCGTGGGCTTAATGGCCTCGTACTCGTCCGCCGTGAGCTGCTGGGCCTCGTCAACCACGATGATCTCGTATGTCCCGCCGCGCGCGCCGCTGTTCGTCCGGGTCGAGAACTCAATCACGGTGCCGTCCGCGAGGTAGATTCCCTCCGCGCCCTTGGCTCGGTAGACGCCCCGACCGTTGGGCTTGAGCTTGCGAGCGAAGTCCTCGTGCCCCTCGATGAAGTCAACCATGAGCTTGAAGAACTTGCGCGTCGTGCTCCCGTTGTGCGCCGAGTAGAGCACGCTCTTGCCCTCCACGAAGGCGCACCACAGCGCGTAGAAGCGGGCGGCGTAGCTCTTCCCGTTCTGCCTCGGGCGAGAGAGGGCTATGGTTATCGCCGCGCACTCTCCCGCCCAGTTCTTCGCGAGGTACAGCTCCATCTCGTAGCGCTGCGCCGGGATGAAGCGCACGCCGTAGCCCTCGAACAGCTCCACGGCCTCGGCCCCCCGGCTGCTCTCGTAGTCGCCCACGTCCTCGAACGTCGGCGTCTGGCGACCGTACCTCACTGGCGAGCGCCCCCCATCTTGGCGCGGTCGAGCGGGCTTCTCGCGCCGCCGCCGTCCGGCAGGCCGTCAATCTCGGCCATGACCTCCATGAGTCGCTTGCTCAGGGCCGCTATGTCCCTCCCGCTCTCGGTCGAGTCGATGGTCCGGGCTATCTTGTCCCGCAGCGCCTCCAACGCGGCGCGGCGGCTGTTGCCCCTGACCTGCTCTAGCAGGGTCTTTTGTGCTCTAGAAGCCATATCGGCCCCCTTTCGTTGTGGGAAAAAGCCAGCGGGGCCCCTGTGGAACAGCCCGTGTCAATTCGGGCGGTATGCCCCCGGGCTTGCCTTCCGAGCGGGGCCGGGAGGGGATTCTCCCCACCCCTCTCTCACCACTCGCGCGAGTGCTTTATCGGCCTGTACGGCCTCGGCTCCACGGCCTCGCCCTTGCCCTTTCGCTTGCGAAGCCCGTTGCCCCGCTTCTGGTTGCAGATTCGTTGTCGATGCACCGGGCGCACGTTGCGCGGGTCGAGCGCGCAGGCCGTGGCCGATGCGTAGCCGCCCTCCTTGTAGCGGCTGACCGGGACGATCTCGTCAAGCTCGAAGCTGAGCGGGTGCCCGGATGGTAGCGAGTAGTCGATGCTCTGGCCGCACAGCGCGCATGGCAGGCCCATTGACGCGACGCGCTTTCGCAGGGCGCGGCGCGCCGCTCCGTTCGATACGCGGGGGTCGCCCATGCTAGGCGACCTCGCTAGGCGTCGGGCAAGGCTCCGGCCTGAACCTGTAGGGGACGGACCTCCACGCCTCGTGGAGAAGCGCGTCCGTCTTTGCCAGGGCGAGCTTTGCCGCGCCCTCCGCGCTGTACGGCGCGCCCAGCGCGTAGCCCTCAACGTCGCCCACGAAGCGCCGCGCGGGCTCGGTCACCGCCTCGGCGTCGAAGCCCTCGCCGCCCTCCTCCGTGAGCAGGCGGCACGCGGCGTCAAGGCGACCGTAGGCGACCTGAGCCACGGCGGCGCGCTCCTCCTCGTGGCGCTCGCCCAGCGCGTCGAAGCTCGCGGCGAAGTCCGTCAGGGCCCGCTCGACCAGCGAGAGGGCGCGCCTTGCGGCTTCCCAGTTCCCGCCGCACTCGTTCTTGACGCTCCTAGCCATTGTCCGCCCCCTTCCCGATGGGTCCGCACGCGCGGCCCATGAAGCTGTCTCGCCCCGTTAGGTAGTTCGCCCAGTCCCTCGCAGCCGTCTTGAGCATGGCGTAGGTTAGGAGCCCGCCGCTGCGAAGCTCGAAGGACGCGCACTCTCGGGCGATTCGGCGGAACGCCTCGGCGGTCGCGCGGTCGCCCTGCCCCTCGGCGTACTCGGCGGCTGCCTCGCACGTCTCCACGGCGGCGGCCCTGCGGCGCTCGGCGTCCTCGCCGTTATGGGCGGCGCGCCCCGCCTCGAACATGTGGACGCACGCGGCCTTGAAGTCCGGCTCTAGCTCGGCTGCGACGGGCGATAGCGTCACGCGCCCACCTCCTCGGGCGGCACGTGCAGCGGCCCCGTCTTGCTGCCGAGAATGCTCTCGTAGCCCTGTAGCCAGTTGCCCCAGTCGCACGCGGTCACCTTGAGGAACCGGTAGCCCTCGCGCTCCTCGACCGGGCCGCCCTCCTCCTTGAAGGACACGCGCGAGCAGGCGTCCCGGACAAGCTCGAAGCCGTAGTGAATGCGCTCGTCCTCGGTCGCGTCGAAGCCCACTAGTCCCAGCTCGTGCGCGTGGTCGATGATGCGGCGCGCGGCCATGTGGTCGCTGCCGTAGGCCTTGAGCGCCGTCTCCACGTCCTTCTCGGTCAAGTGCTCGCGGCTCTCGAACAGCTCGACGTAGCGGGCGGCGTCCGCGCCCATGGGGCGGGCCATGTGGTCGCCGATGCGCGCGAGCGCGCGGTCGCACGCCTCCACGGCGCGCCTGCGACCGTCGCACCACATGGCCGCGCCGCCAAGGTGGCTGCCGTCGCGCATGGCGTCGAACATGCCCTCCAAAACGTCGCGGAACTCGCGGTTCTTGAAGTCATCGAACGTCACGCTAGGCCCCCTCGCCCTCTCCGGCGAGCCTGCCAGCGTCCGCCAAGACCTCGGGGCCGAACTTGCCCTCGGCGTAGCCGTTCATGAGCATGAGCGTCCAGGACGCCTTAGACTTCCTGCTCGTCTCGTCCTTGAAGCTCTCCGACGCCACGTCGTGAACGAAGGACTCGGCGACCTTGCGGGCGGCGTCCAAGAACTCCTGCCCGCCCTCAAGCGTGTTGGAGAACTGGGGGCACGCCACCTTGTCGCCCTTCTTGATCTGCCGCAGCTCAATCTCCTTGAGCGAGCGGTATACAGACCAGTTGTCGCTGTACTTGCGGTACGCGGCCTCCATCTCGGCGCGCGTGACGTGGGCCCTCCCGCGCAGGGACTCAAGGTAGGAAATGGCCTCGGCGCTCGGGGCCTGAGCCATCTCCTCGCCCATCTCGCGTTCCGCCTCGTCGCACAGCTCGGCGATTCGGGCGTATGAGCGGCTCGCGCGCGCGAGCAGGCGCTTGCGCCCCTCCTCTGTCGTGAGCTTGCCGCGCGGCCTCACGACCTCGCCGGGTTGGATGCCAGCGAGGTACTGCTTGTAATCGGCCTCCGCGATCTCGTCAACGTCTCCCATGAGGTGCCCGAGCACCCCGTAAAGCTGACCCGCCGTCCTCTTCTTGTCGAACATCCCTAGCCCTCCTCGCCCTTGAGCGCGGAGATAGCGCCGCGAACGTCCGCGTCCACGGCCTCAAGGAACGAGACGGCGTTCTCGCGGCCCTCGTCCGTGTCTGGCCACTGGCTGAGGCGGATGCCCTTCTCGGCCTCCGCGAGCTTGCCGCGAACCTCGCCCATGATCTTGTTGACGTTCATTCGTGCCTCTTTCTCTAGAAGTCCTGCCCGCCCATTCGGCGGTGTCCGATAGCGAGGACTGAGGACTCGCCCGCGAACTCGGTAGGCTCGTAGACTCCCCACTCCTCATAGCGCCCGACGTGAGCGAGCGCCCTTAGCGCAGCCGTAACCTCGCGCGTGGCCGCCTCCCTGCGCCCCTTGCGCTTGTAGGAGCACGAGACGTAGACCTCGAAGCAGACAAGGCCGTTTCCGCAATCGTCCGGGCGCATGACCTGAACGTAGACGCACGGAACGCCGTCCGCGAAGCCCTCGGCCACGCGGTAGCCCTTGAGGCTCACGCGCAGCCACTCGGCTATGAACCGGCGTTCCTCGGCCCCGATGCCGCGAAGGTCTGCCACTAGGCGCTCGCCTCCCCGGCGTCGATGGGCGCGAACAGCTCCTCAAGCGGCCCCTCCCAGCGAAGCGCCGCCGCGATGCGCCGCGCCTGCTCCTCGTAGGGAACCGTTCGCCCGCGCTCCATCTTGGAAAGCTCCGAGCTGTTGAGCCATGCCACGCGGGCAAGCGCCGCCTGCGTTAGCCCTTGCTTCTCGCGCTCGAACTTCAATCGCGTAATGCGATCTGCGAAGAACCCGGCGCAAGGTGTGGTTACTGCCAATGCCTCTACCTCCGTTCTCGTCGTGGTCTAGCCCTACACCCTTATGTTAGGATGGGGGCAGTTCTAAAGATGTGGCGTCTTTGAAACACATAGAGAAGGGGCTTCTATGAGCAAGTTTGACAAGGCGGAGACTACGGGCCCGCGCTTCTACGCCATGCCGAGCCTCGCGGGGGCGGGCGGAGAGGTCGCGAAGGCTCACGGCTGCTTCTCGTTCGCCCGCCATGACCTCGCGGGCCACACGGTCTATGAGCCGATGCGCAACGGTTGGCGCAAGTCCTCCGAAACGTCCGGGCTGCTCGGCGACCTTCTGGGCGTGAACCCGTATGACGCCGACGAACTAGAGGCTTTCATGGGCAGGTACGGCCTCGCGTACTCGCTCGCTCGCGTCAACGTGAGCGACGGCGAGCAGCCCTATTACGCGCTCCCGGCGACGTACACGGCACACCAAGACTTGTTTATGACGCGGCGCATATTCCAAAAACGTTTCGGTACCAATGAGGCATGGGGCATAACCGGTAGCGTCGCCATGACGAAAGACCTCTACGCCGCCTCGGACGGCCCGACGCCGGACGGGTACGCGGACGCCTCCGGCCTCCTCTCCCGCCATGAGGCACAAGAGGCCGTCGCGACGGTCAAGACCGTTTGCCACACCATCCTCGACGCCGTGAAGGTGGGCGGCTACCCGAGCGCCGACGATCTAGACGCGCAGGAAAAGCTAGACCTCGCGTGCCAGTACGCGAGCGCGGCCCTCGCCCGCCACACGTTCGCGATAGCGCCGTTCGGCGGCACCATGCCGGACTCGGCCCCGGCGCTTGCCCTCGCCCTCGCCCAGACCGTGGCGATAGCCCTAGACGGCGAGCCTCTGAAACAGTGCAAGCACTGCGGGCGGTGGTTTCAGTACAAGACCGGCGCGCGCACGTATGCCGTGCAAGACCCGAGCGTTCAGAGACGCGAGCGGCGCGCGGACTACTGCTCGGTCAAGTGCCAGCAGGCGCACAACTACGAAAAGCTCAAGGCGAAGCGGGCAGCCGAGCGCGCCGAGCGCGAGAAGGCGGCCTCGAACGAGAAAACGGCCTCGTAGAACGCCGTATGAGGCCCTAAAAGAAGTGCCCTCGACCGGATGCCCCGAGGGGCCGGAAACCGCCGTCATTCGGCGTTCTGCGCCGTCTGGCGGCGTCTTGCCGCTCGCCGCCGTTTTCCTACCGTTCGAGGGCGCTCAGGGCGGCCCTAGCCGCCGCCCCCTCGGCCACTGGGCCGGTATCGACGTGAACCGCCGTGGGCGTGTGAACGACGATGCATTACTTGCTACTCAGAAAATCGCGGTGCACGGGCGCAGCCCTGCCAAGGCCGACCGGCGCGGCGAAGCATCGGCGCGCGGGGCGGGCGTCCGTATAGCAAACCGGCGGTTTGGCACACGGATGCGTCTCTTGCGACGCCTGGGCGCCGCCCGCCGCTGACGCGCCCCGGCGGCGGCAGATCGTGGCGCGTCTCCCGCGCGCTCGCGGTACAATCCAACCGGAACGCGCCGCAAAATGAACCGCAAAATCGCGCAACACGTTGCGGAAACGTTGCGGTTCAGACCGCGACGCGATGCGGTACAGATGAAAAACGGCAGGTAGAAGCGTTAAGCGGAACCGAAAAACGGGCGTGATAATAAGTATTATGTCAACTAGCGCGCCCGAGCCGCCCAGGACGAGAAGGGGTAGCCGATGCCTACGATCAAGGAGCTTGCGGACGCCTGCGGGGCGTCCAAGCCGACCGTCAAGCGACGCTTGCAGGAGCTCGGCCTATGGGACGGCCACGTGAACAAGCAGGGCGCTGCGTTCGTCGTGGACGATTACGCGGCCTCCGCCCTCTCCGCCTCCCTCGGCGCGAGCGGCGACGGCGCGGGAGCGGACGCGGCGCAGGACGCCCCCGTCTCCGTCACGGACGCCCTGAACCGCTATATCGCGTCCCTTGAGTCGCAGATAGAGGCGAAGGACGCC
>NZ_JAUDEA010000026.1 GCF_030372065.1 Thermophilibacter provencensis
GCCGCGCCCTCGGGGGGGCCGGGGCCCTCTTGTGACGCAATGGCGGTGGCAGCCTTCCATCCCCGCCCAAACGGCCTAGCCCTCAGTACGTCGCTACGACCAGTTCTCTCCCCACTGGTGCGTCTGGGCGGCCTCGTAGGCGGCCTCGTACTTCTCGCCAGCCTCGGCGCAGACGTTGTGCAGCTCTCTGAGCTCGTCCTCGGCGGCCTTCCTCTGAGACGTGAGCGACGCAAGGTCGCCCTCCGCGCGCTCGATGCTGGCAAGAAGGTCAGCAGAGACGTTCTCCGAGACAAACTTGTCGAGAAGAGCCCGATACTCGGCCGTGGTGTAGGACTTGGCGTCACCCGCGATCTCGACGCCATCCCCGTAGGCGCCGTCGGGGGCGACAATGTTTCTGAGGCCAAAGTCCTGCACCATGATGCGGCCGTCGCTTGCATACGCGCCGCCCGTCACCACGTAGCCGTCGATGATGTTCTCGTAGTGACCGGTCTCGCCACCCGGGCTCGGCTCATGGCGCCCGCCGTTAAAGTCAACCTGAGCCCCTCCTGTTGCGTTGGCCTTCTCGGACCAGTACCAGCCCACGAAGGAATCCTCGACCGAGGCGTAGTTCCAGCTGAGGTTCTCTCCCCAGCGCAGGGAGGCACCGTTGTTAGCCGCGTGCTGAAGCCCGTCACCACCCGACATGGTGTCCGCCGACCAGTTGGCATTGAGCATCGCGATAGCGGTGCCCAGGCTCGTCACCTTGAGCTCGGGAAGGCCCTCGTGCCGGCGGATCCGGTTGCACTCGTCAACGATGTCGAGGCGATGCATGTCGCGCCCCTCGACCGTCTCGGCCCGTGCGGGGACCACCGCAACGGCGAGAAGTGCGGCGGCGAGGCACAGCGCCGCGCTTGTCGTGCTTCTTCTCATGGGGTCTCCTTCAGCAAGGTAAACGATACCTGAGAAGAGGATAGCGCACGGAGGAGTACGCATGCCCACCTCACGCGGGGACCGGCGGCGTCACTTTTGCGCGGCAAAGCGTCGGGAACGGTCCACAGATTCTTAGGAGGGGACCCTTTCCGACATTTTTGGCGAGAAGAACCGTCGGCTGCGGTCCCCAAATGATCGGGGACCGCGGCCGACACGATCAACCTCCGGCAAAGCTGCGGCCAGAGGCTCACTTAAGCGTGATGACGGCGTAATCGGGATCCGTTGCACCGTCGGGATAGTAGTAATAGAAGCCGCCCTCAAAGTAGCCGTCTCTCCAGAAGAAGCCTGAGCTCACCTCGTTGAGCCAAACCTCGTGGCCATCTGAGGTGGTGCCTACATACGTGGTGCCCCGAAAGCCGTCGATAAGCACGTCGGCGCCTCCTGCCAGGACGTAATCGCCTGCGTAGTTGTACCCACCGTCATAAGAGAAGTGGTAGCCCATGACGCCAGAGCCAAAGCCCAAGGGTCCCTCGACGGTCCAGGACGGCGCCTCCTCGGTTGGGTTTGTACCATCCCTGACCCAGTTGTCAGGCACGTCAACGTAGAAGTACTCGCACTCGAAGTCATGTGCGGGCGCGGCGGGGGCCTCGGGCTCTGTCTCCTCAGTCGCGGGCTCCTCGGTGGCAGGCACCTCCGGCTCTGCCTCTCCCTCCGGCTCGGGCTCCGTCTCCTCGCGAGATGCCTCCTCAGACTTCGGCTCCCCCTCGGCGACATCCTCTGTCACGGGCTCCTGCACCGCCCCGCCCTCTGGCGCCCCAACGGGCGCGGGCGCAGCCGCACGCAGGGCAAAGCCAACGCCAACAGCCGCAATGACGAGCGCGGAAACAATAATCACCGGCAATGCCCAGCGCGGCACCCTCTCGGGAGCGGGGCCCTTCTCCCCTGCCAGCTCCTCATCCATGGGCGCCCCGCACGCCGAGCAGAACCTCGCGCCGTCTCGATTTTCCGAACCGCACCGCTTGCAGAACACACAGACCTCCCACCACGACGTCACATGACACTGTGACACTGGGCTCTGACGCTCCTGTCACATGACACTATCATGTCACCTTGCTGCGTACAAAAGGAACGGGGTGGCCCCATCGAGGAGCCACCCCGCAACGGGTCGTCGACAGGGGCTACAGCCCGTACCAGGCGATGCCCTCGGCGCGCCAACCCGCCTTCACCAGGGCGTCGCGCTCGCCCGCATCGGTGGTGTAGTGGTGGGTGCAGCTCTGGGCGTAGGGGTTGAAGAGGCGATAGAGCGGGGTCCCCGTCTTGGGTGCGGAGTACCAGGCAACGCCCTCTCCCTTCCAGCCGGCCCTGACGAGCGTGTCGTACTCGGTCTTGCTCATGGTGTAGTGGTGGTCGCCCTGCGGGGCGTAGGGGTTGTAGAGGCGGTAGACCGGGTCACCCGAGGCAGGCGCCGTCCAGCCCTCGCCCTCGGAGGTCCAGCCCAGCTTGACGAGCTTGTCGCGCTCGGAGGCGTCCGCCGTGTAGAGGTGCTCGCCGCTCCACTTGTTGTAGAGACGGTACATCGTGCGGGCCGAAGCAGCGGCGTCCTTCACCGTGAGGGAGTACTCGCAGTTCTGCGACCCGCTCACGGTCATGACGTATGTCCCGGCGTCGAGCGCGATGGGATCGCTCTCGTTGCGCTTGCCAAACCGGTACGTCTCGATCTCCTTGCCGCCGAGCGTCTCGACTCGCAGCGACATGCTGCCCCCGGGAGTCGTCAGATTGGAGAGGGCAAACGTAACGTCAGTGCCCTTGGAGAGGGTGAAGGAATACTTGTCCAGATCGGTGCCCTGACCCCGAACAATCGAACCCTTAACGGTCTTTCCGAGAGACGCTGGGGTGGCCGTCTTCCAGTTGTCGTTGAGCTCGACCTCCCAGTCTCCTGTTTGGGTGTAGTCAACGCGAACCGAGTAACCGGCGGGAGCGCCCATGGGATAGCTCCCCCTCTCTATGCGAATGGCATAGGTGCCGGCGTCCAGGCCAATGCGCGGCGTCTTGATCGTGCCAGTAAACGATCCAATGTTCATCATACGGATGATACCGTCGTTGCCGCTTCCGTCAGTCAGATACAGGTAGCCTCCGAACCTCCCCTCGGTCGGCGTGACGGTGAGTGCAACCGTGCCGCGCTGAGGGAGCGTGAACGTAAACCAGTCACTCAGAGTGGCCGCGTCGCACTCCCCCTGAATCGTCGTGTTGAGCGGGATGGCATCCGCCTTGGCGAGCGTGTTGTTGTTCTCGGTCTCCCAGTTGGTGGTCGGGGTGAAGTCGGCGCGCAGGTTGAGGTTCAGCGTGCCCGTAAACCCGGTGCAGCTCACGAGGAAGTAATAGTCCCCCGGGGCGAGCGGAACTCGGGTGGACTGCTCAGACGTCACGGTCTCGCCGACCATGTACGTGAGGCCCTCCCATAGCTTCTCGCCCGAGGAGTCGTACAGATCCCCGCTTCCCCAAACTTGGAAGTCCAGGGACTTGGGGAGCGACACGGTAAACTGCAGGACGCCGCTCTGAGTGAGCCTTATGTGGAGCCACTCGTTCCTGGCAAAGCTAAACGTCACGGACTCGGTCTTGTTCAGCGACAGGTCGGTCGCTGAGGCCTTGTTCTCCTCAAAGCTCGCGGCAAACGCCGGTGCCGCAACAGACGCGCACACAACCAGCGCAATGACGCACGCCGAGAAGAACGTGCGCAGCGCCTCTTTCATCCTAGGCATTCTCATCAAGAGCTCCTTTCCGTCGGAAAAGATTTACATTGCGACCTTGTCAAAGGGCGCCGCATCGGTATTGGAGAAGTCGATCTGAGGGGGCTCCGTCGGCTCGGCCTGAGGACACGCCATATACCTATAGGTCTCACCTTGGTAGACGCACTCGACAAACGCATGGTTCATCTGCCACTCAGTGGAACCGGGATAATAGTCGCCATAGCAGTTGTGCACGCTCTCAAACCCACCGATGCGATTTGCCAAATACTCGAGCGCCATAGGCGAAATGTATGAGTTCCAGCGATGCGTCACATAGAACGGGGTGTTGGGTGTGGTGGCAAAGAACGCGTACGAGCCGGAGAACTCAGACTGATTGGTCATCGTCCAGTACTGATAGTTATCCAACAGATAGCCATTGATCGCAGCCATCTTCTGAGGGGGCGTCATACCAGACTTTGTGCATGTGACAACGAGGTCATCCGCCCAACGCACCTCGGCGGCGGCCCCGTCGGCAACCGTGATGGAGCCCACGCGCGTGGCGTTGAGGGCCACGGGGTGCGAAGAGTTCTCGTAAACGTAGAGGTCATGCTTTCCGAGAGGCAGCTCGTCCTCGATGCCCACCTGCATGACGTAGCCGTCCGGCACCTTGAGCATGGGAACGTCCCCGTCCGCCACGCCCTGGTCGGCAACGTCGCTGAAGTACCCGCTCCAGACGTGGGTCAGGCCCATGACCGTGGTGCTGTTGTAGTAGGCGGGCCTGATTCCGGACGTCGTAATGCCGGTATAGACCAGGTCGTTGTCGCACTCGGTTCCCAGGGTGAAGTTGGCCGTGGGGTTGTCCGTCTTGATGTAGACCGTACGCTGGGACCCGCCCGCAAAGCCGCCCTGATACCAGGTGTCATCCAGGCCGTCGAGGTAATAGACCTCGTAGTCATAGGTGGTCTCGGCGTAATAGGGCTCCCAGAAGGCGTACAGCGTGGTGCCAACCTCAACGGGCTTCGAGAAGTCGAAGGGCTCGCTCGTGTCGGGGTACCCCCAGTACTTGAACGTAAACCCCTTGCGAACGGGGTCGGCGGGCTCCTCCATGATCTCGCCCTGGCGTACGCTCACCGTGAAGTTGCCTTGGTCAATGCTCTGCGTGAGAAACGTCATGGTGAGCATTCTGCCGTCGGAGTCCTGGTCGTCGTCGCTCGGACCCTGAGGGGTGTCCGAGCCGGCGGTGACCCCGTACCAGGCGATGCCCTCGGAGCGCCATCCGAGCTTCACGAGCTGGTCGTGCTCCTCGGTGCTCGTGGTGTAGTGGTGGGTGCAGCTCAGCGCGTAGGGGTTGAAGAGGCGGTAGAGCGGCGTCCCCGTCCTGGGGGCGGAGTACCAGGCCACGCCCTCGCCCTTCCAGCCGGCCCTGACGAGGGCGTCGTACTCGGTCCTGTCCATGGTGTAGTGGTGGTCGCCCTGCGGGGCGTAGGGGTTGTAGAGGCGGTAGACTACTTCGCCCGAGGCGGGGGCAGTCCAGCCCAGGCCCTCGTAGGTCCATCCGATGGACTTTAGACCATCGCGCTCGCCCGGGCTTGCCGTGTAGAGGTGCTCGCCGCTCCACTGGTTGTACATGCGGTACATGTCCACGCCACCCGCCGCCAGCGCCGTCTCGGGCACGCACAACACGCCGAGAAGCACGGCGAAGAGGGCGGCCGCCACCCGTTTGCGCATCCTCATCAAGGAACTCTCCTTCCCAAGAGGACCGTGCCGCCGGCGTGACGTCCCGACGGCACGGTCAGCGACAGAATCCTACAGCCCGTACCAGGCGATGCCCTCGTCGGTCCAGCCAATCTTGACGAGGCTGTCGCGCTCCTCGGCGCTTGCCGTGTAGTGGTGGGTCGCCGTGGTTGCGAAGGGGTTGTAGAGACGGTAGAGCGGCTTGCCGTCCTTGTCGGCAGAATACCAGCCCTCGCCCTCTCCCGACCAGCCGACGGAGACGAGCTGGTCATACTCAGCCTTGCTCGTGGTGTAGTGGTGATCGTCAGAGTAGGGGTTGAAGAGACGCCAGACCGTGGCGTCAGACTTGGCCGGCGCCTGCCAGGCCTCGCCCTCGTAGCTCCAACCAATAGAGGTGAGAAGGTCGCGCTCTGCCGTGGAGGGCGTGTAGAGGTGCTCGCCGGTGTAAGGGTTGTACAGGCGCTCCATTGCGTAGGAGGAGCCGTCAGCCTGCGCGGAGAGAACGATCTGAGAGAGGCGGTGCACCGGCACCGTAACCTTGCCGCCCGAGACGGGGTACGTGCCAACGAGAACGGGCTCGCCCTCGGTGAGGTCCTGCTGGACCGAAGAGGTCGGCTGCCAGTCCCACACATCGACATAGTTGCCGTTGTACTTCTCGTCCACGGCAAAACTCACCCACATGGTGCCAAAGTTCCTGCTATACGCGCGCTCGTTGCCGTCAATCGTAGGCGTGAAGCTCAGGCTGTACACGCCCACGATCTGACCGTCCTCCACGGAGCCCACGAGCTCCTTGCACGCGGCGTCATCTGCGCTGAGGCTCGATGCGGTCGCCTTGGGGGTGATCCTGCCCTCGGAGATGTAGCTGGCAACCCACGAGTTGGGCATCATCTGCATGGCAACCCCCGCGTCACCGGAGACGGGAACGTTGGTGCCTGCGGGGCCGGTGGAGTACACCAGGCTAATCGAGAAATCGGTGACCTGCCCTGCGGAGTTGGTCTCGTTGACCGTGATGACGGCCTTCTCCACGGGCTGCTGAGAGATGGGCACCACACCTACGAGCACGCCGGCATAGCTCTCCCCCGTGGATGTTGCGCCAATGAAGTCGCTGCTGGCAAGGTAGACGCCATCTTTTCCCGAGACATCAGAAGAGTGCCACCTACACTCATCCGCAAGGCCCTTGGGGAAAGCCTCGTCACCGCCGGCAATCTCAAGCGGCACGGAGTACTCGTCCTTGAGGAAGCGCTGACGACCTCCCTCCGGGTTGGTGAGCTCTCCGTTTCCCGGCGTCTGGGTAAACCAGTAGTCATTGTAGGCCGTGGCCTCCTCGGGCGTGAGATAACTGCAAATGTGGACGCCCTCAGATGCAAAGACCGTAGCGCCCGATGCCGTGACGGAAATGGCACCGTCGGCCCGTGCGACAACCGGTAGGCAAAAAGCCGCAGCAAAGAGCGCGGCAAGGACGCCCAGGAATGTCTTTCTCGTCATGCGTTTCTCCCTTCTCTGCCATGCCCCCCCGGAAGACCCGCTCCCCTCTGGGCACCTGTCAAAGCCACGATGAGGTTTGGCTGAAACCCCAAAGCCACCTGAATACTAGTCCTATAAGAGGGAGGGGGGCAACGTCACTTTTGGTGGGAGGGATATCCAAGCCTTGCGTGGACCAAAACCGTCATTCTCGCCCCATAAGGCGTCGGAAGGCGTCCACATATGTTGATGCGGGGACCGGTGGCGACACTTCCCCATTGAAAACCGTCGGCACACGTCCACGCAAGATGTGGGGACGCCTGCCGACACTACAGCAGAGAAAACCGTCGGCACACGTCCACGTTACGAAAAACGGGGACCGCCCCCGACACAATCCCGAAAGAAAGTGTCGGCGACGGCCCCCGCAAGTAGAACGGAAACGCGCCAGCGAGAAGAACCCGCGACCCTACTTCCCCATGATGGGCCTGGGGCCGGCGGCGCGGACCTCGGGCTCCATCGTGGTGAGGCGCTTCTCGGCGTTGTCGACGAACATCTGGGCGAGCTTCTCGGCCATCTCGTCGTAGGCGGCGCGGTCCTCCCAGGTGTTGCGGGCATTGAGCAGCTCGCTCGGAACGCCCGGGCAGGTCGTGGGCACGTCGAGGTTGAAGCGCGGGTCATGGACGAACTCCGAGTCGTCGATGATGCCCGACTGCGCGGCCTCGACCATCTTGCGGGTGTAGGCGAGCTTCATGCGCTTGCCGGTGCCGTAGGGGCCGCCGGTCCAGCCGGTGTTGATGAGGTAGACGCGCACGCCGCCCTGATCGATCTTCTCGCCGAGCATCTGCGCGTAGATGTTGGGGTCAAGCGGCATGAACGGCTCGCCAAAGAGCGAGGAGAACGTGGGCTGGGGCTCCTTGATGCCACGCTCGGTGCCCGCGACCTTGGAGGTGAAGCCGGTCATGAAGTGGTACATGGCGGCGTTGCGGTCGAGCTTTGAGATCGGGGGCAGCACGCCAAAGGCGTCGGCCGTGAGGAAGATCACGACGTCGGGCGTACGCTTGGCGCGGCCCTTCTTGACGGCGCCGGGGACAAACTCAACCGGGTAGGCAACGCGGCCATTCTCGGTGAGCGAGGTGTCAAAGTAGTCCGCCTCGCGCGTCTCTTCGTCAATGACCACGTTCTCGCACATGGAGCCAAAGCGGATGGCGTTCCAGATCTGCGGCTCGGTCTCGGGCGTGATGTCGATGGTCTTGGCGTAGCAGCCGCCCTCGATGTTGAAGACCTTGTCGTCGGCCCAGCCGTGCTCGTCGTCGCCGATGAGCAGGCGGCCCTCCGCGGCGGAGAGGGTGGTCTTGCCGGTGCCGGAGAGGCCAAAGAAGACCGTGGTGCCGTGAGAGGTGGGGTTCATGTTGCAGGAGCAGTGCATGGTGAGCACGTGATCCTCAACGGGGAGCAGGTAGTTCATCACCGAGAAGATCGACTTCTTGATCTCACCGGAGTACTGGGTGCCCACCACGAGGATAATGCGCTCCTGGAAGTTGATGAGGACGGCGGCCTCGGAGTGCGTACCGTAGGTCTCGGGATCGAGCTTGAGCGTGGGGGCGGCCATCACGACGAAGTCCACATCGCCAAAGTCACGAAGCTCCTTCTCGTCGGGGCGCACGAGCATCTGGTGGACGAAGAGCGCCTGGCTGGCAAGCTCGCAGATGGCGCAGATCTTGCGGGAGTAGCGGCGGTCGGCGCCGGCGAGGCCGTGCACCACAAAGAGACGGCGCTCGGAGAGGTGGCCGATGACCTCGGCCTTGACCTTGTTGTAGTTCTCAACGGAGAAGGGCACGTTGACGTTGCCCCAGGCAATCTTGTCGTGCACGTCGGGCGTGTCGACGATAAAGCGGTCCTTGGGCGAGCGGCCGGTGTACTGGCCGGTGATGACGGAGAGCGAGCCGGTGCTCGTGAGCTCGCCCTCACCGCGCTCGACGGCGGTCTCGATGAGCACCGCGGGGGAGGCGTCGATGACGGTCTTCTCCTCGGTGTGAGCGATGCCGTAGCGCAGAAGTTCCTCGATGATCATGCGTACCTCCTTGAAAAAGACGGCGCGTGCCGCTTCATAGACGCATATGAGAGGCCCCGCGCCTCAAGCGGAGGGGCGCGCAGACCTTGCCCATTATGACACATCTCCCCACTTGCCGTGCCTAAGCCCCCTTTCGGCAAGCTCTCCGTAACAATCACATGACAAACCGGTAAAGTTTTGAGAAATAGGGTGAGAAGGGAGAATAACCATGGGAACGCTCACGAACATCTCCGCAGGCCGCCTCAGCGCGCAGATCGATGCCACCGGCGCCCAGCTCATGAGCCTCAAGCTTGGCGAGGGCGAGTACCTCTGGCAGGGCGACGAGCGCTTCTGGCCGCGGCGCGCCCCCGTGCTCTTCCCCATCGTAGGCTGCCTTCGCAACGACTTTGCCACGAGCTCCCAGGGCGAGGTCCACCTCAAGCGCCACGGCGTCGCGCGCCTCTACGACCACGCCGTCGTGGAGCAGGCGCCCTCGAGCGTGACCTACGAGCTCGTCTCGTCCGACGAGACCCGCGCGGCCTATCCCTTCGACTTCAAGCTCAACATGAGCTACTCCGTTGACGGCGAGCGGCTCACGCAGACCTTCTCGGTGACCAACACGGGCGAGGTTGACCTCCCTTTCACGCTGGGCGGCCACCCCGCCTTCAACGTGCCCGTCCCCGGCGAGGAGGGCGCGTCCTTCTCGGACTATGCGCTCGTATTCCCCGAGCGCTGGACGGCATCGGTCCCCACGATCGACGAGAGGGGCCTGCATGACTTCTCCACCATGCACGAGCTCTTCCGCGACTCCGACCGCCTGCGGCTCTCCCACGAGCTCATCGACCGCCTGCTCACGGTGGTCTTTGTTGACGTGCCCGGCCGAGGCGTGAGGCTTGAGGGGCCCTCCGGGCACGGCGTTGAACTCTCCTTCGACGGCTTTGACTACCTCGGCGTCTGGACCGCCTCGAGCGAGGCGCCGTTTGTGGCCATCGAGCCGTGGGTGGGCTGCGCCACGGCCTATGACGAGTCCGACGTCTTTGAGGAGAAGCGTGGCACCATCGTGCTCGCGCCGGGAGAGACCTGCGAGAGGTCCTTCTCAATGAGGCCCTTCTAGTGACGGGCCTCATAAGGCCGGCATGCGAGAAGGACCTCGATGCCGTCATGGACATCTACAACGCTGCGCGGGCCTTTATGCGCTCGACCGGCAATCTCACGCAGTGGGTGGGCGGCTACCCCAGCCGCGCGCACGCGGAGCGCGACCTTGCCGCGGGCTGGCTCTGGGTCTATGACGAGGGCGCGGGACCCGTTGCGTGCATGAGCGTGATGCCCGGGCCTAACCGTACCTACGCCGCCATTGAGGGTGGGCCCTGGCTGAACGACGAGCCCTACTGGGTGATGCACCGCCTCGCCTGTGCGCGTCCGGGGCACGGAATCGGTGCCGCCCTGCTCGCGTTTCTCTGCGAGGAGCACGACAACGTGCGCGCGGACACCCACGAGGACAACGTTCCCATGCAGCGTGCCCTCGAGCGAGCGGGCTTTGTGCGACGCGGCACCATCATCTGCGACGACGGCACACCGAGAATCGCGTACCACTACGTGCGGTAAGACAGACAAAAGGGGACGGGCTTTTGATGACAAAGGTGACAGGGTAAGTTGTCACCATGAAACCCATGGTGACAACTTACCCTGTCACCTTTGTCATCACCCCTGTCAGGTCGCCCCTGCCATCGCCGCCCCGGGCCCGTCCCAGAAAACCCCGAGCGAGAAAGCCCGTCCCCTTTTGCCGTACGTGATGGCGGCTGAGCCGCCCCTCGCGACCCAGCCGCCTCATGAACCAGTATCAGAGCGCTGTCTTAACGCGTCTCGGCAATCTGCACGCCGTACCACGCGGTACCCTCAGCCACCCAACCAAGCTCGACGAGTGCGTCGTTCTCGTCCTTGCTGGCCGTGTAGTTGTGAGTGCAGCTCTGCACGTAGGGGTTGAACTGACGGTAGAGCGGAACACCGCCGTCGGAGGGAGCGGTGTGCCAGGCCACGCCCTCGCCCTTCCAGCCAAGACCCTTGAGCTTCTCGTACTCGTCGGAACTCATGGTGTAGTGGTGGTCACCACCGGGCGCGTAGGGGTTGTAGAGGCGATAGACAGGATCGCCATAAGTCGGGGCGGTCCAGCCAATGCCCTCGTCGGTCCAGCCAAGCGCAACGAGACTCTTGAGCTCAGTGGTGCTGGCAGTGTAGAGATGCTCGCCCGTGTACTTGTTATAGAGGCGATACATCGTCTGCGTCTTGCTCACGGTGAGCTTGTAGTCAACGCCCACAGCAGCCTGGTTCCCCTTAATGCGGACAAAGTACGTGCCACCGTCGAGACGGACCGCATCGGTTGTGTGGGCGGTCGCCTTCCCATCGAAGTCGTAGCGCTGTCCAAAGATGTCACCCTGTTTGACCACGTCGCCGTTCTCGTCAAGCAACTCAAGATCCCACGACGCCTTGGCGGAACGGGAGCTCTCAAAGGTCACCTGATAGGTGCCGCCCTGGGGGTCAACCTCAAAGGTAAAGTAGTCATATTCGCTCCAAGTGGAAGGGAAGCTCTGAGTGCAGGCGTTAATGGTCTCCCCCACCTTAATGGGATCGGCCACGTCAAGCTCGCCGTTAATCTCAGTCTCCCAGTTGGGGGCCGGAGTGAAGTTGACCTTCACGCTATAGGTGTTGTAGTCATATTTATCCAGATCGCAGACGTTCTCCACGTGGAGGTAATACGTACCGGCGGGCAAACCGACCTTGCAGCTGGTGTTGGTCTTCTCGAGGGCGTTGAACTGCTCATGATAGAGATAATCGTGCTCGTCAGCCCCGCGAACCGAGTCAAAGAGCTCCACGAAGAGCGAGTAATGGTCGTCAACCTTGCTGCCAAACTGGAGCGTCACATAGCCAGGCTCGTCAAGATCGAAGGAGTACCAGTCGTGGTCCCACCAACCGACTCCGGTATGTCCCGTATCCTCGACGCCCACCTTGAGTTCCTGGGCATCTCCAATGTCATCGTTTGCGCTGCCCGGTACCGCCTGCGCCGGCGCAGCGATGCCGAGTGACAGAGCTACGGCAAAGGCCAGGGCGAGAAGACCGCCCGACTGTGTCCTGTAGTTGCGCATGAGAGCACTCCCTTCTCCCTGAGGCACATCAGCAATGCACTTCATCCCTTGGCGCTGGACAGCCGCGCCCCGACTTGGCGCCATTATAGTTTCGAAACTGTGGGGGTCCCGCACAAATACTCATACGGTAAAAGTGAATCGGCGAAGGGGGCAAGGGACCTTCTCTCTCGGGCCGGCAAAAGGGGACGTTTCTTTCCCTCAGGGTTTTCGGGACGGGCCCGGGGCGGCGATGGCGGGGGGCGACCTGACAGGGGTGATGACAA
>NZ_JAUDEA010000027.1 GCF_030372065.1 Thermophilibacter provencensis
CCCCCCCCCCGCCCCCACCCCCGCGGGGGCCCGGCCCGTTTCATGACAATGGTGACAGGGTAAACTGTCATGACACTAGCGTCAGAGCTGAGTGTCACCCTGCCAATGTGTATGCGCCAGGTGCATTCCCGCCGGGATACACCTGGCGTGCTTTTGTCGCAGGGGGATGCACCTGGCGCGGATTTGCCGTTGGTCCGGAATACACCTGGTGGGCGCGGCGCGTCACATGACACTCAGCTCTGACGCCAGGCGTCATGCGGGGCGGAGGGAGGCTTGCTCGGCGGCGTAGGGGGTGCCGTCCACGACGGCGCGGCCCCAGGGGTCAACGGTGTCGAGGGTCCCGCGCGCGAGCTCGCGGCCGGCGGGCGAGAGCGCCACGACCTTCTCGCCACGCCAGGCAAGATGGGCAAGGTAGCCCTCTCGGATGCCGTCGAGCGGACGCTCGCCCTCGGCAGATGCCCAGGCATCAACTCGCGAGACAATGCCCGCCCGTAGCGCCTCCGCAAGCGCCGAGAAGGACGCCGCGACGCCAAGCTCCGCAAGGGAGACCGCCCCCAGGTCGCGCGGAGCGCTTTCTATATTGATGCCAATGCCGCACACGGCAAAGCTCTTGCCATCGTTGTCCCGCGCCGCCTCAACAAGGATCCCGCCCAGCTTGCGTCCCGCGGCGAGAAGATCGTTGGGCCACTTGAGCTGCGGCGCGTTTGAAGCGAGAAGGACATCGAGCACGTCTGCGGCGCCAAGCCCGCACGCCGCCGCAAGTCCCGGCAGCCGCGACGGTGAAACGCATGGCCTCAACACGACGGAAAGATAGAGGTTGCCGCGAGGGGACTCCCACACGTGCCCTCGCCGCCCGCGCCCGGCCGTCTGCCGCCGCGCGGCCACGGCGCACCCGTGGGGCGCCCCCTCCCGCGCGAGCTCGAGGGCGCGGTCGTTGGTGGAACCCATGGTCTCCCAAAGCTCAAGCGCTGGCGGCATGCCCGCTCCTTCTTGTCCTCTCGTGTGCACAACAGAGAAGTGTCGGCCCTCTCTTGGCGTTTGTCGAGGGGCGCGGGGGAGCTGCCGCCCATATGGAGGACTCATGGCAATATTGGGGAGCCAAAAATAATCGCACCACTCCCCACGCACATTGACTAGCCTACCTATGAGCAAAGAGATGTTGACACGTTAACAACGACGGAAGGCGGGCAGGTGGGATTTCGCATTCTGGGAACGGGCTCGGCGCTCCCGAGCCGCTCGGTCACGAACGACGACCTCTCCGAGTTCCTTGACACCTCCGACGAGTGGATTTCACAGCGCACGGGCATCTCGAGCCGCAGGATCTGCACCACCGAGACGCTCGACGACCTCTCCGTTGAGGCCGCCCGTGCCGCGCTTGACGCCGCCGGCGTGACGCCCGACGAGCTTGACCTCATCATCTGCTCCACCACGAGCGGGGACCACCTCATCCCCGCGGAGGCCTGCGCCATCGCCGAGCTTCTCGGCGCCTCGTGCCCGGCCTTTGACGTCTCGGCCGCCTGTGCGGGCTTTGTCTTTGCGCTCGACGTGGCGGACGGCTACTTTGCCCGCGGCCGCGCCCAGCGCGTCCTCGTGGTCTCCTCGGAGAAGATGAGCCGCCTGGTGGACTGGTCCGACCGCGCCACGTGCGTGCTCTTTGGCGACGGCGCGGCCGCCGCGGTGCTTGCCGCTGACGGCGAGAACCCCCTGGCCACGCACCTCTCCACGGAGCCGGCCGTCGACATCCTCCACGTTCCCGGCGTCGCGGGCACCTCGCCCTACGACGAGACCGAGCGCCCCGCGAGCGTCCTTTCCATGGAGGGCCGTCGCGTCTTCAAGTTTGGCGTGAACGCCATCGTCACCTCCGTGCGCACCCTCTGCGAGGAGGCGGGCGTTTCGATCGACGACATCGACCACTTTGTCTTCCACCAGGCCAACGAGCGCATCCTCTCCTCGGCCGTCGCACGCCTTGGCATCGACAACGCCAGGGTCGCGCGCGCCCTCGCTGAGACGGGCAACATCTCGAGCGCGTGCATCCCGCTCGCGCTCGACCGCCTCGCCCGCTCCGGCGAGCTCAAGGGCGGCCAGCTCGTTGCCCTCGTCGGGTTTGGGGCGGGCCTCGACACGGGTGCCTGCCTCCTGCGCTGGGGCTAGGCCCACGACGCGCCACTCGGCACCATCCCACATCATCCATTGGAGCGCCCGCCGGGCGCATGGAAAAAAGAAGGAGTACCAACAATGGCAGACCAGAGCACCTTTGAGCGCGTGTGCGCGATCGTCCGCGAGCAGGGCGGCCTCGACGACGTCGAGCTGACCGCCGAGACCACGCTCGCCGAGGTCGGCCTTGACAGCCTCGCCACCGTTGAGGCCGTCATGGCGTGCGAGGACGAGTTCGGCATCGAGATCGACGCCGAGTCCAACCCCACCACCATCGGCGAGTTCGTCGAGATGGTCGACTCCCTCCTGGAGAACTAGTCATGCTGCGCACCCCCATCTGTGACCTTCTCGGCATCGAGAAGCCCGTCTTCCAGGGCGGGATGGCATGGATTGCCGACGCCTCCCTCGCCGCCGCGGTCTCCGAGGCCGGCGGCCTGGGCATCATCGCGGCCATGAACGCCAACGCCGACTGGCTGCGCGACCAGATCCACGAGCTTCGCGAGAAGACCGACAAGCCCTTTGGCGTGAACGTCATGCTCATGAGCCCGTTTGCCGACGAGGTGGCCCAGGTCGTCATCGACGAGCACGTGCCCGTCGTGGTGACCGGTGCCGGCAACCCCACCAAGTACATGAAGGCCTGGAACGCGGCCGGCATCAAGGTCATCCCCGTGGTGGCCTCCGTTGCCATGGCCAAGCTCGTCCAGCGCGCCGGTGCCGTGGCCGTGGTGGCCGAGGGCACCGAGTCCGGCGGTCACATCGGCGAGACCACCACGATGGCACTCGTGCCGCAGGTCGTCGACGCCGTGAAGATCCCCGTCATCGCCGCCGGCGGCATCGCCGACGGGCGCGGCGTGGCCGCCGCCTTCATGCTCGGCGCCGTGGGGGTCCAGGTGGGGACGCGCTTCCTCGTTGCCAACGAGTGCACCGTGGCCGACAAGTACAAGGACATGGTCCTCAAGGCAAACGACATCGCCACGCGCGCGACCGGCCGCTCGACCGGCCACCCCGTGCGCGCGCTCAAGAACCCCTTCTCTAACAAGTACGCGCAGATGGAGTCCGCCGGCGCCTCCGAGGAGGAGCTCAACGCCCTCGGCACCGGGGCCCTGCGCAAGGCGGCCAAGGAGGGCGACTACGAGAACGGCTCGTTCCTCTGCGGCCAGATTGCCGGCATGGTGAAGGAGCGCCAGAGCGCGCTGGAGATCGTGGACGACCTCGTCAACGGGGCCGAGAAGGTCCTGTCTGGAGCAATGCAATGGGTAAAGTAGCCTTCCTCTTCGCCGGCCAGGGCGCCCAGCACCCCGGCATGTGCGCCGACCTCATCGAGTCCGAGCCCGCGGCCAAGGCCGTCTTCGACGCGGCCGACGCGGTGCGCCCCGGCACCACCGAGCAGTGCCTCTCCGGCACCAAGGAGGAGCTCTCGCAGACCATCAACACGCAGCCCTGCGTGTTTGCCGCCGACCTCGCGTGCGCCCGCGCGCTCGCCGCGCACGGCGTGACGCCGGACGTGGTGGCGGGCTTCTCGCTCGGCGAGGTCGCCGCGCTCACCTTTGCCGGCGCCTACACCGACGAGCAGGGCTTTGAGCTCGTGTGCCACCGCGCCGAGCTCATGGCGGACGCCGCCGAGAAGAACCCCGGCGCCATGCGCGCCGTCGTGAAGCTCGACGCCGCCACCGTGGAGCGCCTTGCCGCCGAGGCCGGCGACGCCTGGCCCGTGAACTACAACAGCCCGCTCCAGACCGTCGTCGCCGGCACGCCCGAGGCCTGCGAGAAGCTCGATCTTCTCGTCAAGGAGGCCAAGGGCCGCGCGATGAAGGTCGCCGTGTCGGGCGCCTTCCACAGCCCGCTCATGGCGGATGCCGAGAAGGGCCTCGCCGCGTATCTCGCGGACGGCCACGCGCCGGCCGAGCCCTCCGTTCCCGTGCTGGCAAACCGCACCGGCGAGGCCTATCCGGCCGACGAGGCCGCTCGAGTCGAGCTGCTCTCCAGCCAGGTGGCCAACCCCGTCCAGTGGGTGCGCACGCTTGAGAACATGTCGGCCGACGGTGTTGACACGTTCATCGAGGTCGGTCCGGGCAAGACCCTCACGGGCCTCGTGACCCGCACGCTCGAGGGCGTCACCGCGCTGCCGTGCGAGACCGCGGAGCAGCTCGAGGCGGTTCTCGCCGCGCTCGCCGAGAAGGGGGAGTAGCCATGGCCGAGAAGACCGGGACCATCGAGCGCGACGCCTCCCGCCGCGTGGCCCTCGTGACCGGCGCGTCCCGCGGCATCGGCCGCGCCGTCGCAGAGGGGCTTGCCGCCGACGGCTTTGACCTCGCGCTCGTCTATGCGGGCAACGAGGCCGCGGCTGCCGAGGCCGTCGCCGCCTGCGAGGCCGCCGGCGCCACCGCGCGCGCCTATCGCTGTGACGTTTCGGATGCCGAGGCCGTCAAGGCAACCGTGGACGCGGTTCTCGCCGACTTTGGGAGTGTCTGGGCGCTTGTCAACAACGCCGGCGTCACGCGTGACGGCCTGCTCGTGCGCATGAGCGACGAGGACTTCTCCCGCGTGATCGACGTCAACCTCAAGGGCGCCTTCCACACCACGCGCGCCCTCACGCGTGCCTTCATGCGCCAGCGTGGCGGGCGCATCGTGAACATGGCCTCCGTCGTGGGCCTCATGGGCAACGCGGGCCAGGCAAACTACGCCGCCTCCAAGGCCGGCCTCATCGGCCTCACCAAGTCCGTGGCGCGCGAGCTCGCTCCGCGCGGCGTGACGGCGAACGCCATCGCGCCCGGCTTTGTGGAGACGGACATGACGGCCGTGCTCTCCGAGGGCGTCGTCGAGAGCTACGAGAAGCAGATTCCGCTCGGCCGCCTTGCGAGTGCCGAGGAAGTTGCCGCCGTGACGCGCTTCCTCGTGAGCGACGCCGCATCCTACGTGACCGGCGAGGTCATCCGCGTCGACGGCGGCATGGCGATGTAGCGATCTCACGAGGGGACAGTCCCTTCGTGAGATCAAAATACTAATGTTATGAAGGGACTGCCCCTTTCGTAGCATCGATGGGAGTTGAGATGGAACACAGGGTAGCAATCACCGGTATTGGCGCCGTGACGCCGCTTGGCAACACCGCCAAGGAGACGTGGGAGGGCATGGTTGCCGGTCGCTGCGGCATCGGCCCCATCACCCACTTTGACACGGAGAACTTCAAGGTCAAGGTTGCCGCCGAGGTCAAGGGCTTTGACGGCGTTGAGCTCCTCGGCAAGCAGGAGGCCGCTCACCTGGACCTCTTCTCCCAGTACGCGCTCGTTGCCTCCGACGAGGCCATGGCCGACTCCGGCCTTGACGCCGAGGACGCCATCGACCGCGAGCGCCTGGGCGTCTACGTGGGGTCCGGCGTGGGCGGCATCAACGCCTTTGCCGACAACGTTCACACCATCGCAGAGCGCGGGCCCCGCCGAGCCTCCCCGTTCATGATCACGATGATGATCGCCAACATGGCCTCTGGCAACATCGCCATCCGCCACAAGGCGCTCGGTCCCACCCTGCCCGTCGTGACCGCCTGCGCCACCTCCGCCCACGCCGTGGGCGAGGCCTTCCGCGCGATTAAGCACGGCTACGCCGACGCCATTCTCGCCGGCGGTGCCGAGGCGGCCATCATGCCCGATTCCATCGCCGGCTTCACGAGCTGCCGTGCTCTCACCACCAACCCCGACCCCGCCACCGCCTGCCGCCCCTTTGACGCGGACCGCAACGGGTTTGTCATGGGCGAGGGCGCCTGCGTGCTCGTCCTCGAGCAGTGGGAGCACGCCGTCGCGCGCGGCGCCCACATCTACGCCGAGGTCGTGGGCTATGGCAACACGGACGACGCCTACCACATCACCTCGCCCGACCCCGAGGCCGCCGGCATCACCCGCGCCATCCGCCAGGCTGTGGAGGAGGGCGGCGTCAAGCCCGAGGAGGGCCTCTACATCAACGCCCACGGCACCTCGACCAAGCTCAACGACGCCTCCGAGACGCTCGGCTTCAAGCAGGCGCTCGGCGAGGAGGCCGCGCGCGCCGCGCACGTCTCCTCGACCAAGTCCATGACCGGCCACATGATCGGCGCCACCGGTGCCGTTGAGGCCATGGCCTGCGCGCTTGCCCTCGAGAACGGCATCGTGCCGCCCACGATCAACTACCACACGCCCGACCCGGCGTGCGACCTCGACTACACGCCCAACGAGGCCGTGGAGTGCGAGCTCACCTGGGCCCTCTCCACCAACCTCGGCTTTGGCGGCCACAACGCCGCGCTGGCGCTGCGTGCCGTGGAGAGGAGCTAACCATGGACTCTGCCAAGATTTCCGAGATTGCCGACATCATGAGGAGCCACGGGCTCTCCCGCGTGCGCGTGGAGGAGTCCGACGGCTCCGCGGTCGAGCTTGAGTGCGGCGTCGTCGCGCTTGCGGCCCCCGCTGCGCCGGCGGCCCCGATTTCCGCCTCGGCCGCTGCGCCCGCACCCGCACCCGCACCGGCGCCCGCGCCCGCTCCCGAGCCCGAGGGCGACGCCCCGCTCGACATGTCCCACACCACCGCGGTGCGCGCCCCGATGGTCGGCGTCTTCTACGCCGCCCCCGCCCCCGGCGCTGAGCCCTTCGTGCACGTGGGCTCCAAGGTCAAGAAGGGCGAGACCCTCTGCGTCATCGAGGCCATGAAGGTCATGAACGAGGTCACCGCCGAGGCCGACGGAGAGATCGTCGACATCTGCGTGAAGGACGGCGACCTCGTCGAGTACGGCTGCTGTCTGATGAAGATCTACTAGGTGGGGAGGGTACCGTCCCCTCTCCACGTTGGGAGCCAGAGCATGAACAAGGAAGAGCTCAAGAGCCTGCTGCCCCACCGCGAGCCGATGCTGCTTCTCGACGAGGCGGAGGTCGTTGACGGGGAGGCCCACGGCAAGATCACCATCACCGGGGACGAGTTCTTCGTCCAGGGGCACTTCCCGGGCAACCCCATCGTCCCGGGCGTGATTCAGTGCGAGATGCTGGCACAGAACTGCTGCGTCCTTCTTGCCGACGACCTTGCCGCCAAGGGCGCCACGCCCATGTACACGAGCCTCGACAAGGTGCGCTTCAAGCATCCCGTTCGTCCTGGCGACACCGTTGAGCTCACCTGCCGCATCACCAAGAGCCGTGGGCCCTTCCGCTTTGCGACGGGCGAGGCTCGCGTGAACGGCGAGCTCTGCTGCCAGGCGGAGATGTCCTTCGCTTTGATGTGATTCAGGGGGCAGACCCCCCTTGAATCACCAAACCCCATGATTCAAGGGGCCAGCCCCCTTGAATCACCCAGGAGGCGACGATGTTCGACAAGATCCTTATCGCAAACCGCGGGGAGATAGCGGTCCGCGTGATTCGCGCCTGCAAGGAGATGGGCGTCAAGACCGTGGCCGTCTACTCCACGGCGGACGCCGAGGCCCTACACGTAGCCCTCGCGGACGAGGCCTACTGCATCGGCGGCCCGCGTCCGGCGGACAGCTACCTCAACGAGGACGCCATCATCACCGTGGCCCTGCAGTCCGGCGCCAAGGCCATCCACCCCGGCTACGGGTTCTTCTCGGAGAACTCGCACTTTGCCCGCGAGTGCCGGGAGTGCGGCCTCGTGTTCATTGGCCCAGACCCGGACGTCATCGACCGCATGGGCGACAAGGACGCGGCCCGTCGCACGGCCCGTGACGCCAACGTGCCCATCGTTCCCGGCTGCGACCTGCTCGCGAACGCCGAGGAGGCCGAGCGCGAGGCCGCCCGCATCGGTTGCCCCGTGCTCATCAAGGCCCGCTCGGGCGGCGGCGGGCGCGGCATCCGCAAGGTGGAGGACCCAGCGGACGCCGGCAAGGCCTTCGTCGAGGCCCACGCAGAGGCCGAGGCCGCCTTTGGCGACGGCGAGTGCTACATGGAGAAGTTCGTCTCGCCCGCGCACCACGTTGAGGTGCAGGTCCTGGCGGACGCCCACGGCAACGTGGTCTCGCTCGGCGAGCGCGAGTGCTCCGTCCAGCGCCGCAACCAGAAGCTCGTCGAGGAGAGCCCGGCCCCGTGCCTGGACGCGCACCCCGGCGTGCGCGAGCGCATGCACAAGGCCGCCCGCGACCTCACGCGCGCAGTGGGATACGTGGGCGTGGGCACGATCGAGTTCCTCTTTGCCGATGACGGCAACTTCTACTTCATGGAGATGAACACGCGCCTGCAGGTCGAGCATCCCGTCACGGAGTTTGTGAGCGGCATCGACCTCGTCAAGTGGCAGCTGCGCGTGGCCTCTGGCGCCGAGCTGCCCTTCTCGCAGGATGACATCACCATCGCCAACCACGCCATCGAGTGCCGCATCAACGCCGAGACCCCCGAGTTTCTTCCCTCGTGCGGCGACGTTACGATGCTGCACGTCCCCGGCGGCCCGCAGGTGCGCTTTGACTCGGCGCTCTACGTGGGCGCCGTGGTGCCCCCCTACTACGACTCGCTGCTCGGCAAGCTCATCGTCTGCTCGTCCACGCGCGAGGAGGCCATCCGCAAGATGCGCTCCGCCCTCGGCGAGCTGGTGATAGAGGGCGTCTCCGAGAACAGCGAGCTGCACCTGGACATTCTCGCCAACCCGGAGTTTGTCTCCGGCAACTACCACACCAACTTGATGGAGCACCTCTATGAGTAAGCGAGAGAAGAGCGTCAACGCCCTCGAGAGCCCTGTGACCGAGGTCGAGGCCGAGTTCCCCGAGCGCCACGTGCTCATCAAGTGCCCCGGCTGCCGCCGCGTGATCGACCAGTCCAAGCTCTCCGAGAACCTTGACGTGTGCCCGCGCTGTGGCCGCCACCTGCGCGTCTCTGGTCGCAAGCGCATGCGCATCACGGTGGACGCCGGTACCTTCGAGGAATGGGACGCCGGTCTTGCCGCCACGGATTTCCTCGAGTTTCCGGGCTACGCGGAGAAGCTTGCCGCCGCGCGCGAGAAGAGCCACGAGAACGATGCCGTGGTCTGCGGGCGCGGCAAGGTGGGCGGCCAGGACTGCGCCCTCTTCTTCATGAACGCCGAGTTCATGATGGGCTCGATGGGCTCGGTGGTGGGCGAGAAGATCTGCCGCACCTTTGAGCGTGCCCGCGAGCTGGGCCTTCCCGTCGTGGGCTTCACGGTCTCCGGTGGCGCCCGCATGCAGGAGGGCACCACGTCGCTCATGCAGATGGCCAAGGTCTCCGCCGCCGTGCGCCGCCACAGCGAGGCCGGTCTGCTCTACGTGACCGTGCTCACCGACCCCACCACCGGCGGCGTGACCGCGAGCTTTGCCATGGAGGGCGACGTCATCCTTGCCGAGCCGGGTGCGCTCGTCGGCTTTGCCGGCCCGCGCGTGGTCGAGCAGACCACGCACAAGAAGCTCCCCGCCGGCTTCCAGCGCTCCGAGTTCCTGCTCGAGCACGGCTTCTGCGACCTCATCGTGGAGCGTCGCGACATGGTGGCCACAATCGCCGAGCTTCTCGTCCTGCACAGGGGCGAGGTTCCCGCCGGCTCCCCGCACGCGCTGACGCACGAGGAACCCCGCCGTGGCCGTGGCGCGCGTCCCAAGCGCACGCCTGAGCCCGCGAGTGCCTATGACATCGTCAAGCTCACACGTTCCACGGAGCGCGCGACGGCCCTTGAGCTCGTGGAACGCGGCCTCGACGGCTTTGTGGAGCTCCACGGCGACCGCCTCTTTGCCGACGACGCCGCCGTGGTGGCGGGCATTGGCTGGAGGGGTGGCCGCGTGATGACCGTCATTGCCATCGAGCGCGGCAACTCCACCAAGGAGCGCGTGCGTCGCAACTTTGGCATGGCGCATCCCGAGGGCTATCGCAAGGCGCTTCGCCTCATGCGCCAGGCCGAGAAGTTCCACCGCCCGGTGCTCTGCCTCGTGGACACCTCCGGTGCCTACTGCGGCATCGGGGCCGAGGAGCGCGGCCAGGGCGAGGCCATCGCCACCAACCTCGTTGCCATGAGCGGGCTTGAGACCCCCATCGTGAGCGTCGTGGTGGGCGAGGGCGGCTCCGGCGGCGCGCTCGCGCTTGCGGTTGCCGACCGCGTGCTCATGCTCGGCAGCGCCGCCTACTCCGTCGTGAGCCCCGAGGGCTGCGCCTCCATCCTCTGGAAGGACACCAAGCGCGCCGACGAGGCCGCCGCCGCGCTGCGCATCACGGCCTCGGACCTCTCCGAGCTCGGCCTGGTGGACGGCGTGGTGCCCGATCTTGGGCTCACGCACACCGAGATTGCCCACGACCTCATGCGCGAGGTCGAGCTTGCCCTCGACGAGTTGGGTGGACTCTCCACAGGCGAGCTCCTGAGCCGCCGCTACGACAAGTTCCGCGCGATGGGAGGCGACCGCATATGCTCGCGATAATCACCGACTCTACCTGTGGGCTCACGCGCCAGGAGGCCATCGAGCTGGGCGTTGAGGTCGTGCCGATGGGCTATGCGACGGACTTCGAGCGTCACGAGGAGGGCTTTGTCGGCGAGAACGGCGAGTACGGCGAGCTCTTTGCCGCGAGCCGGCACATCTCCACCGAGGCCGTGCGCAGCTCGACCTTTGGGCGGGTGTTCCGCCGCCACCTCGATGCCGGTGAGGACGTCCTCTGCGTGACGATCTCCTCGCGGCTCTCGGGCACCTACCGCAGCGCCGAGGAGGCCGCCGCCGCCGTGGGCTCCCCGCGCGTGGCGGTGCTCGATTCCTGGCTCACGGCCGGAGCGCTCGAGTTTCTCGTCCGCCGCGCCCGCGCGCTCGCGGATGCGGGCAAGGGGCTGGACGAGCTCGTTCGCGTGCTGTCCGAGCAGCGTGGCGGAACCCGCATCGTCTTCTCCGTGCCCGACATGGTGGCGCTCTCTCGCAGCGGTCGCCTGGGCGCCATCCGCCGCGCGGTGGCAACCAAGCTCAACCGCTATCCGGTGATGGCGCTCTCCGAGGGCGGCATCGTCAAGCTCGCCGACGGGCGCGGCGCGCGCGGCATGGCGCAGGCGATGGTCGACCGCGTGCCTGCCGGCGTCTCTGAGCTGCTCGTCTCCCACTTTGGTCCGCGCGGGGTGGAGACGCGCGAGGTGTTTCTCGCCGCGCGCGCCCGCTTCCCCCAGGCGCACCTGCGCGTGAAGGACGGAGGCCCGGTCCTGGCCGACCACCTTGGCCTGGGCGCCGTGGGCCTCTCCTGGATGTAGCGCCACGGGTTACGTGAGGACCCTTCCCGACAGTTTTGGATTCCAAACCGTCGGGAGGGGTCCTCACTTTTTCGTGTGGGGACCGCTGCCGACACTTTGCGGCTCCAAACCGTCGGGAAGCGTCCCCACGGCGGGCGAGAAGTGCCCCGCGCCGGTCCTTCTCGCCGCCCGACCAGGCGCCCGGCCCGACCAGGCGCCCGGCCCGACCAGGCGCCCGGCCCGACCAGGCGCCCGGCCCGACCAGGCGCCCGGCCC
>NZ_JAUDEA010000028.1 GCF_030372065.1 Thermophilibacter provencensis
ATCGCGCGAACGCGCAGAGGGCAAAAACCCAAAACCAGGCGATTTGGTGCAAAGGTTGGCGGCGCTACCCGCGGCACGCCCCCACAAACGCCGAGAAGATATTGCGGCTCGCCCCGTCAACCGCATGGGAGAACTCGGGATGCCACTGCACGGCCCAGCAGAAGCGGGAGGCCGGGCGCCACACGGCCTCGACAACGCCGTCGGCCGCCTGTGCCATGACTTTGAGCCCCGGCGCCACGTCACGCAGCGCCTGGTGGTGGAAGCTGTTCACGGGCAGCTCGCCCTCCCCCACGCACGCAGCGAGCGGCGTCCCGGGCAAAACGGAAACCGTGTGGACCGGGTTCTCGTACGGGGCCGTGCCATGATGGTTGACCTCAGAGTGGGTTTGCTTGGGAAGGTCCTGCCAGAGCGTGCCGCCAAGGATGACGTTCAGCGCCTGGAGACCGCGACAAATGCCGAGAAGCGGCAGGTCGGCCTCAAGGGCCGCCGGAACGAGAAGGGCCTCCAGGGCATCGCGCTCGGGACAGAGCTCGCCGCAGAGGCCAACGGCTGCGGGGTCCTTCTCGCCATAACGGGCGGGGTCCACGTCCTGGCCGCCGGTCACCACAAGTCCGTCAACGGCGCCGAGCAGGCGCGCAACGGACGCGGCATCAGTCGTGAGCGGCAGCATCACGGGCACGCCGCGCGCCTCGAGGACGGCGTCGAAGTACCCCGGTAGCATCCACAGGCTCTCGCGGCCATAGTCAACAAGCGGCACGACGCCAATCAGCGGCTTCCTTGACACGGGGCTCCCCTCTCGCAACGGCAATGGCAACGGCCGCCCATTATGCCAAAAACGATTCAAAAGGGGACTGTCCCCTTTTGAATCACACGCCCGCGAGAAACTCCATGGCGCGCAGGCGCGCGTCAAGGTGCGTTGCCGCCCAGGAGTGCGCCACCCCAAGGAGGAAGACGGCCGTCTCGGCCTCTATATCGCTGACGAGAAGCTCGTCAAAGGTGCAGGAGATGAGCGAGCGCAGCCATGCAAGCAGGACCGACGAGAGCTCCTGTGCCCCAGCAACCTCACGGGCGCAGCTCTCGCAGAGCGCACCGCCGGCAACAGACGAGAAGTACGTGACCGCCGCGTCCCCGCAGGCGCAGCACCCCTCGAGCTCGGGGCGCCAGCCGCCGTGGGCGAGCACCTTCATGACGTAGGCCGCGACGGTGAGGTCGAGGCGCGGCTGGTCGGGCGCCTCCTCGCATGCGCGCAGCGCACGGGAACAGATGGGATAGAGGAAGCCGTCGGGGGCGTCCTCAAAGCAGGTGAGCTGCGCCACCTCAGCGATTGCGCTCGCGGCGGCCACGCGCTCGTACTCGCCACGAAGACCGGCATGCGCCTCCACCAGGGAGGCCTCGGAAACCACGTCGAGCGAGCGACCCGCGGAAACGAGAAAGTCCGTCTCGCAGAAGAGCTCCGCGCGCGCCGCGAGACGCCCACCCGGCTTGCGGGCACCCTTGGCGACGGCGCGGGCGGCGGAGCCGTCCTGTGCGAGGAGCGACAGGATGAGGTCCTGCTCGCCGAGCTTTGTCCGGTCGAGTACGATGGCCCGGGTTCGATAGGTGCGCCTACAGGCCAAGGCTACTCCTCCAGGCCGTAGCCCAGGCGGCGAATCTCCCGCTCGTCGCGGCGCCACTGCGGCGCAACTCTCACGGTGAGGTTGAGGTAGACCTTGCACCCCAGCAGGCGCTCGATGTCGCGCCGCGCCTCGATGCCCACGCGCTTGATCATCAGGCCGCCGCGACCGAGCACGATGCCCTTCTGCCCGTCGCGCTCCACGAGGATGGTGGCCTCGATGGAGGCGTGCCCGTCGTCGGCGTAGCCGATCTCGTCGCAGAGGACGCCCACGGAGTGCGGCAGCTCCTGGCGCAGGTGCAGGAAGAGCTTCTCGCGCACAAACTCCGCCACAAGATCCTCGGGCGTGGCGTCAACGTCCATGCCCTCGGGGAACCAGCGAGGACCCTCGGGAAGGTGCGCGGAGACAAGCTCGAGGAACGCGTCGACGTTGAAGCCCTCGGTCGCTGAGACCACGAGCTCGTCATCAAAGGTCGCAAGCTCGCTCGCGGCGGAGAGCTGCGCCGAGACCTGCTCGGGGCCGGCAATGTCGGCCTTGGTGAGGACGAGCAGCTTGTAGTCGGCGTCCGCGCCCTCAACGTGTCGCGCCACCCACTCGTCCCCGCGCCCAACGGGCTTGGTGGCGTCAACCAAGAACGCGACCACATCCGCGTCCGCGAGCTCCGCGAGCGCGGCATTGTTGAGCTCGGAGCCCAGCGCGTCCTTGGGCTTGTGTAGGCCCGGGGTGTCGATGATCACGAGCTGCGAGTGGTCCGTGTTGATGACGGCGCGCATGCGACGGCGCGTGGTCTGAGCAACAGGGCTCGTGATGGCGATCTTCTCGCCCATGCATGCGTTGAGAAGCGTTGACTTGCCCGCGTTGGGCCTTCCCACAAGGGCAACAAAACCGCTGGTAAACGGCACGTTGTTCTTATCGTTCATCGGTCCTCCGGAATGGGGTTAGAGCCTGCCGAGAATGGCATTGAGGAAGACGAGCACGCCCACGATTCCCACGAGCAGGGAAAGCACCCAGACCGCTGCGGCGGCAATGTCCTTTGCGCGCCCGGCGAGCGGGTGAAACTCGGGCGAGACGAGGTCGACGACCGTCTCGACGGCGGTGTTGAGCAGCTCAGCGGTTATGACCGCCCCGCAGCAGAGCAGGATGATCGCCCAGCTGATGAGGTCAATCTGGAGCGCAAGGCCCGCCACGATCGCACAGGCGCCCGCCGCGAGCATGACCTTGATGTTGCGCTCGGTGGCAACGGCCGTGCGGAAGCCCTGGATGGCAAAGAGGAAGCTCTTGCGAAAGTCTGGGTGATCGCTGTTTGATCCGGGAATCATTCGGCCGCGTCCTCCCTATGACGGGTGAGGATGACGCCCGTGATGGGAGCGTCACAGGGCATGAGGGCGAGCAGCTCCTCCTCGCGCGCCTCCATCTGCACGGCCTCATCCTCAACGAGGTGGTCATAGCCAAGCAGGTGAAGCAGGCCGTGCGTGAGCAGCAGGCGGAACTCGTCGGCCTCGCTCGTGCCGTAGTCGAGCGCCTGACGCGCTATGAACGCAGGCGCCAGAACGATGTCGCCGAGCTCGCAGGGCTCGCCGGGGGCAAGCGCGGGGTCATCGGGGCGCTCGCACTCGAGCGAAATGACGTCCGTGGCACGGTCGACGTCTCGCCAGGCGTCGTTGAGCGCGCGAATCCGCTCGTCGGACACAAGGGAGATGGAGACCATGCAGGGGCGCTCGACTCCCTCCTCGCGCAGGATGAGATCGCAGCAGGAGCAGATGCAATCCTCCTCAAGCGGGGAAACGACGCCCTCCTCGATCGAGATGTCATACTCGTTATCCATCAAGGCCCTCCTTTGGCTTCTCGCCCTGGGCATAGGCGTCAACGATGCGGGCGACGAGCGTGTGCCTGACGATATCGTTCCTATCGAGGTCCACAAACGAGATGTCGTCAATGTCGGCGAGCACGCGGCGAGCGGACTCGAGTCCCCCGACCCCCGAGAGGTCTCGCTGGGAGGCGTCTCCCGTCACCACGAACTTTGACGAGAAGCCCAGGCGGGTGAGGAACATCTTCATCTGCTCGGGCGTGGTGTTCTGGGCCTCGTCGAGAATGACGAAGGCGTTGTTGAAGGTGCGCCCGCGCATGAAGGCGAGCGGGGCGATCTCGATGACGCCCTGCTCGATGAGGGCGTTGCCGCGCTCCATGTCCGTCATGTCAAAGAGCGCGTCGTAGAGCGGCCGCACATAGGGGTCGAGCTTCTCGGCGAGCGTTCCGGGGAGGTAGCCAAGAGACTCCCCCGCCTCGACGACGGGCCTCGTGAGAACGATGCGACTCACCTCGCGACGTTTGAGCGCGGCGACCGCCATCGCCATCGCAAGGTAGGTCTTGCCGGTGCCGGCGGGCCCCACGCCAAAGGTGATGGTGTTTCTCCTGATAGACTGAACGTAGCGCTTCTGACCTGCGGTCTTGGGCCGGATGGCGCGCCCGTGATAGGTGAGCAGGATGTCGTCGGAGGCGAGGTCGAGACGCTCCGCACCATGGCGCACCTGGTCAACGATGAGGTCAACGTCTGACTCCGTGGGCTCGGCACCCGCCTCAACGAGCCGTATGAGGCGCGAGAAGACCGAGGTAAGCTGGTCGACAACCTCAACGGGGCCCGAGAGCGCCACCTGGTTGCCACGCACCGAGACCATGGCGTCAAAGCTCGACTCAACGCGCCTGAGCAGGGCGTCAGCCGGCCCCATGAGCGCCGTGGGGTCTACGGAGTCTGGTATGGTGAGACGAACCTGAGTGGGCTCCATGCTCCTCCTGTGACAGACAACATCTCATATCGATGATAGCCGAAAGAGTGCGTTTGGTCCCTTCCCTGATTGGGGCTGGCAAGGGGGGCGGGTTTTGGTGACAAAGGCGACAGGGTAAGTTGTCATCATGGGTTTCATGATGACAACTTACCCTGTCGCCTTTGTCACCAAAACCCGCCCCCCTTGCCAGCCCCAATCAGGGAAGTTGACGCGTGGCGAAGGTGGCGTTGTCGTCCACGCCGGTGAGGACAACGGGGACGAGGGAGTCCACGGGAATCGAGGGGTCAACGAGCGCGTCGAAGAGGCCGCCCGTGACGCCCCTCCCGGGATACTGCACCACAACGAGGTCCTTCTCGCCAACGAGTGCCCGCGCCTCCGCAAGGCGCATCTCGTCCGCGAGGGCACGGGCGCGGCGGCTGCGCTCGGCGCTCACGTGGGGCTCAACCTGGTCCGGCATGCTCGCGGCAGGCGTTCCCGGGCGCCGCGAGTAGCGAAAGACGTGCATCTTGGCAAAGCGCATCTCCTTGCAGAAGTCGAGCGACTCCCTGAACTGCTCGTCCGTCTCCCCGGGAAAGCCCACGATGAGGTCGGTTCCGAGAGAAATGTGGGGTAGGTGCTCGCGTGCCGTCTCAACGACGCGCCTAAAGAGGTCGGTCCTATAGACGCGCGCCATGCGCCTGAGCGTCTCGTCGCAGCCGGACTGCAGGCAGATGTGGAGGAACGGCGCCACGCGCTCCCCCGCTCCCGCCATGACGGAACAGAGCTCGGGCGTGACGTCGGGCGGCTCAATGGAGGAGAGCCTGATGCGCTCAACGTCCGTCCGCTCAAGGAGAAGGTTGAGAAGGCGGGGCAGGTCAAGCTCGCGGTAGCGATAGCTTCCCAGGTTGATGCCCGTGAGGACGACCTCGCGCGCGCCGCGCAGCCGCGCCGCGCGAACGGCGGAGACAACCTCGTCTGCCGGCAGGGACCGCGCGGCCCCGCGGGCCTTCCAGACAATGCAGTAGGTGCAGCGATTGTCGCAGCCGTCCTGGATCTTGATGCCGGGACGGGTACGGCCCGTGGGAGTGCGCGCGCTCACAGCGACCTCAGGCTCCCCACAGGCCCCGGAGAGCCCGAGCTCGGACAGAACGCGGGCGGCAACCTGGCGCTTCTCGCGCTCGACGATCACGTTGGGCGCGATCTTCTCAAGCTCGTTCGAGAAGAGGTTGGCCACGCATCCCGTGGCAACGACGACGGGGGCTTGCGGGAGCGTTGCCGCGCGGCGGACCGCCTTTCTCGTCTTGGCCTCTGCCTCGCCGGTTACGGCGCAGGTGTTGACTACGATGACCCCGGCATCGCGCTCTGGCACCACCTCGACGCCAGAGCGCTCGAGCTCAGAGGCCATGAGATCGAGCTCGACGCGGTTGACGCGGCACCCAAGGTTCACGAGCGCGACGCCGCGGCGCGCCCCACCGGCTGCATCCGCCGTCACTTGCGCCCCTTGAACGGGTTCTTGGGCGCGTGCCAGCGCTCCTTGGCAAAGTGCTCGGCCGCCTTGTCAGCGGCGCGGGACTCGCCCTCCTCCTGGGCGCGCTCCTCCCCCGTCGTCACGTCCTCGTCAAGGGACCGCTCGGCGACAAGAGCGGCGATGTCGAGGAGCTGCTTCTTGGTGAGGTCGCGCGGGGTCTCGATGCGCACGACCGCGATGAGGTTGCCGCGGGCGATCATACCCATGCGCGGCATGCCGCGGCGCTCGACGACGATCTGCTGGCCGTACTGGCACCCGGCGGGCACCTCGACGGTGACGCGCTCGCCCTCCATGATGCCGTCGATGGTGACGGAGGTGCCGACGATGGCCTGGAGCGAGTCCACCTGGACGGTGCAGTAGAGGTCGTCGCCCTGGCGCTCGAAGCGCTCGTTGTCGGCTACCTCGATGCTCACGACGAGGTTGCCGCACGCGTCGCCGCGCACGCCCGCCTCGCCCTTGCCGTCCACGGTGATAGTCTGCCCCGAGTGAACGCCCGCGGGGACCTGCACCTCGACCTTCTCGCGTGAGGGGGCCCTTCCCTGCCCCTCGCAGGTCTCGCAGGGGTGGTCGATGACCTGGCCCTGACCGTGACAGACGGGGCAGGTGCTCTGGGTCTGCATCTGGCCGAAGATGGTGCGCTGGACCTCGACGACGCGACCCGAGCCATGGCAGCGCTCGCAGGTGCGCATGCGACCACCCTCGGCGGCGCCGGTGCCGCCGCAGTCCTCGCAGGGGGCAAGACGCGTGTAGGCAACGGTCTTCTTGCAGCCCGCCGCGGCCTCCTCGAGGGTTATCTGGAGGCGGATGCCCATGTCGCGGCCGCGCGTGCGCTGGGAACCGCCCCCGCGGCCACCCATGCCCCCGAAGAAGGAGTCAAAGATGTCGCCAAAGCCAAAGCCGCCGCCACCAAAGATGTCGGAGACGTCAACGTAGTCGGAGCCAAAGCCGGCGGGCCCGTTCGGATCGCCATAGCGGTCGTAGTTGGCGCGCTTCTGATCGTCGGAGAGCACGGAGTACGCCTCGTTGACCTCCTTGAAGCGCTCCTCGGCGTCCGGGGCGTCCGAGACGTCCGGGTGCAGCTTGCGGGCCTTCTTGAGAAACGCCCGCTTGATCGTCTTGGCATCCGCATCGCGAGGCACCTCAAGTACCTCGTAGTAGTCCTTCTTTGGTTCCACGTGCAATCTCCAGAGACCTGAACGACTTCTTACGATGGGCACTATACCCAAATGAGGCGGGAGCCATGCTCCCGCCCCGAATTACCCTAGCACTTTCTCCGGCTACCAGAGATAGGGGGCGCCCATGTAGCCCACGCGGCCCAACCCGGAGGTGCAGGAGAACATGAGAACAAAGACCAGCGCGATCATGAACGCGTTTGAGGCTCCGTTGGCAACCGCCACGCCGGCGTTTCTCCACCAGCGCCCGCTCTTTCTGACGCCATCCCTGAGCACGAGGTAAAGCCCCAGGACAATGGGTGCCACGATGATGAAGACGAGCGAGGAGAGCGTTGAGGTGAAAAGCCCCAGCACGAGAAACGGCAGGGCGAAGCCGATGAAGTTGAATCCACTTGCCTGCGAGCGCGTGAGCCGCTCCTCGGGCACGCACACGCGGCAGACGAAGTCACCGGTCGTGGAGCCGTTGGTGCCGGCGTTTCCCATGCCGGACACGCGCACCTCGTCGCCGTCATGGGTGCCAGCGGGAACGTCGACGACGACCTCGCTCGCGGAGAGCGTCCTGCCCGTTCCGCCGCAGGCCTGGCAGGGGTCGGCGACCACGCGGCCGGTGCCCTCGCACTCGGGGCAGGTCATCATCATGACGCCGAAGAGACCCGTGTCAACGGTGATGTGACCGGAGCCTCCGCAGGTCGGGCAGGTCTCGGAGTGCTCTGCCTCCACGGAGCCCGAGCCATGGCACGCGTCGCAGGAGACGTAGCGCTGGTAGGTCACGCCGCGACGGGCCCCCTTCTGGGCAGTCTCGGCGTCAAGCGTGAGCTCATAGACCACGTCGGCGCCCGCACGCGGGTTGTAGGCGCGCGAGCGGCGGCGCGAGGCCGCTCCGCCAAAGCCGGAGCCAAAGGGCCCCCACCCAAACGGGCTGCCGCCAAACGGGTCGGAGTAGCCTCCCCCACCGTTCGAGGGCGCCCCGTAGCCGCCAAATGGCGAGCCGGAGCGCATCGCGTCGTAGCGCTTGCGCTTGTCGGGGTCCGAGAGCACGGCGTAAGCCTCAGAGACCTCCTTGAAGCGCTCCTCGGCGTCCGGTGCCTTGTTGACGTCAGGGTGTAGCTTGCGCGCCTTGGTCTGGAAGGCCTTGCGAATCTCTTCCGTTGAGGCGTCCTTCTCGACGCCGAGAATGGCGTAGTAGTCCTTGTCGTTCATGGATGCCATGTGGCATGTCTCCCTGCTGGCGATACGTCACAGATGGGTGAATTATATCCGCAGGAAGCCTCAAGCAACGCGGAAGCGACGCGCTCCGCGCAGTTCACATGGGTATGAGACCGAATGCGACCCGCCTACTCCGAGAGCTCGACCTGGCGATAGCTCACGCCGCAGCGGTCGAGGATGTTCTTCGAGATGAGGTTGTCCTCGGTGCCGTCGTACTTGTCGTCAAGGTAGACGACCTCGCCAATGCCCGCCTGCACGAGGGTCTTGGCGCACTCGTGGCACGGGAAGAGCGTCACGTAGACGGTGGCCCCGGTCATGTCCTTGAGGGAGCCGCGGTAGTTGAGGATGGCGTTGGCCTCGGCATGGATGACGTAGTTGTGCTTGTCGTGCAGCGGGTCGTCCGCCGTGCCCCAGGGAAACTCGTCGTCGCCGAGACCGCGGGGCGTGCCGTTGTAGCCAACGGAGAGGATGCGATGGTTGGTGTCCGCGATGCAGGCGCCCACCTGCGTGTTGGGGTCCTTGCTGCGCAGGCTCGCCGCAATGGCGGCCTTCATGAAGAACTCGTCCCAGCTGATGACGTCCGTGCGCTTGCCCGGCATGTCACTCTCCTCTCGCGTTAGTTTCTCCTGCTAGCATGGCGCATTTGTGAGAGGGGCGCAAGGGGCGAGAAGAACGGGGCCCGGGGGGGGCGGGGGGGGCCGGGGGGCGGG
>NZ_JAUDEA010000029.1 GCF_030372065.1 Thermophilibacter provencensis
AGTATCGGCGGGGAGGCTCACCCCCGCGGGGAGGCCCTTACACCACTTTTCGTGACGCGACTCGGAAACGCCGGCCTTCTCTTGCGGGCGTCCGAGAATCCGGGAAGTTCTCGCGCCGATTGGCCCGTCGCCCGGAGAAGGCCGTCAATTCCGAGACGGTCTCGGCGCCAACCGCGGGAACGTCGCCAATTCTGGGACGGGTGGTTGCCTGAAGTGGAGAAGGCCGCCAATTTTGGGACGCGCGGTCGTCCCAAGCGGAGAAACCCACCGATTCCGTGACGGCACGCGGCCGCCCCCCCGCGGTCTCCAGTTAGTCCAGCGTGCCCATGACGATGAGCTGGGTGAGGGCCGGGAACTCGGCCGGGTCGTCGGCCTTCACCAGGTTGGAGAGGCGGATCCACTCGATGTTACGCCCGCCCTCGCCAAGCGAGAAGCGCTGCGGCAGGCCGCTCTTCTCGAGGCGTACCGTGGTCTCGTAACCGTCCGAGCAGGTGAGCGTGGCCTGCTGCCACCAGGTGTCGTGCGGGAAGTCCGCGCGCAGCACGAGCACGGCCTCCTCGGCGTGGACCGGACGGCCAAAGTCAACCTGGAGCCAGGCGTCGTCGCGGCCGTTGATGCCCCAGGACTCGTAGGGCCAGCGGCCGTGGTGGATGCTCTGCCAGGTGCCGTCGATCGCGTTGCGCGCGATGAAGCGCGGGTTGGTGGCGCCGGAGTTGGTGGTGGCGTGGGGGTAGGTGCCCGTTGCGCCCTCAAGGTCGTGGGAGTTGAGGGCGAGGTCGCGCCACGTGGCGCGCTCGCGCGGGTCGAGCACGCGCGCGTAGCCCCAGTGGGTGTCGCCGAGGAAGGCGTGGCTGGGGTAGGGGTCGCGCGCCGCCTCGAAGGGGATGGGGAACTCGAGGCGGCCGTCGGTCAGGTAGACCACGCTCGGGGGCAGGGACTCGTCGAGCATGACCTCGAGCTCGAGGTTCTTCTCGTCCGCGGTGAGGACGAGGACGTCGCCGGGCTGGTACTCGGCGTAGCGCGTGTCGAGCTGGACGAGGCTCTCGCCGGTCGCGGTGCCGCGTACGGCGCCGTCCGCGCCGACGAGGCTGAGGGTGAGCTGGGGCATCGTGGGCTCCTTTCGGCTTTTACGAAAACGCCGCAGGACGCTGGCGTTCCTGCGGCGTTGGGAGATGCGAGAGGCGGCTGCTTACTGCGGCTGCTTGCCGATGTAGGCGAGGATGCCGCCGTCGACGTAGATGACCTGGCCGTTCACGAAGTTGGAGGCGTCGGAGGCCAGGAAGACCGCCGTGCCCATGAGGTCGATCGGGGTGCCCCAGCGCGCGGCCGGCGTCTTGGCGACGATGAACTGGTCGAACGGATGGCGGGAGCCGTCGGGCTGGACCTCGCGCAGCGGAGCGGTCTGCGGCGTGGCGATGTAGCCCGGCCCGATGCCGTTGCACTGGATGTTGTGCTCGCCGAACTCGGAGCAGATGTTGCGCGTGAGCATCTTGAGGCCGCCCTTGGCCGCGGCGTAGCCGGCCACGGTCTCGCGGCCGAGCTCGCTCATCATCGAGCAGATGTTGATGATCTTGCCGTGGCCCTTCTCGATCATGCCGGGCAGCACGGCCTTGGAGACGATGAACGGGGCGTTGAGGTCAACGTCCACGACCTGGCGGAAGTCCTCGGCGCTCATCTCGAGCATGGGGATGCGCTTGATGATGCCGGCGTTGTTGACCAGGATGTCCGGCGTGGTGCCGAAGTCGGCCTTGATGCTGGCGACGAGGTTCTCGACCTGCTCGGTGTTGGTGACGTCGGCCACGTAGCCCTTGGCCTCGATGCCCTCGGCGGCATAGGCCTTCTCGCCCTGCTCCTTCTTCTCGGGGTTGAGGTCGTTGAAGGCGATCTTGGCGCCCGCCTTGGCGAGGGCGGTGGCGATGGCGAAGCCGATGCCATACGAGGCGCCGGTGACCAGCGCGACCTTGCCGTCGAGGCGGAAGCTGTCCATGCTGAAGATGCTGGGGTCTGCGTACTGCTCTGCCATTGTTCCTCCTTGGTTCCGCCGGCGTCCGCCGGGCTTCGGTTCCAGTATGGTTGGTAAACCAGTTTTGTCAAGAATACATCGCCGTGAACCACGAGGTTACGAGAATTTTTTCACGGTCGTATTGCGACCGTCCGCGGGCTCTGGTGTATGATTCTGCGCGAAAGTTTGGTAAACCAGTTAACGGAGACCACCTCGGACGCGCGCCCGAGGGGAGGGAATCGCGAGTGAGGGAGCTGAGCGGCATGCATGACCTGAATGAGCGCACGACCGTCCTTGCCTTTGGGGAGCTCATGATGAGGCTCTCTCCGCCCGACCACCAGCGCCTGGAGCAGGCCACCAGCTTTGAGGTGCGCTACGGCGGCGCGGAGGCGAACGCGGCCCTCTCGCTCGCCTTCCAGGGGGACTCCGCGGCGTTTGTCTCTGTGGTGCCGCCCAACCGCATCGGCGACTGCGCGCTGCGCTCGCTCATGGCGTATGGCGTGGACGTCTCCCGCGTGGTGCGCGCCGGGGACCGTCTGGGCAGCTACTTCTTCGAGGTGGGCGCCTCCATGCGATCCAACGGCTGCGTCTACGACCGCAAGTACTCCGCCGTCTCCCTGGCCGAGCGCTCCGCGTTCGACTGGGACCGCATCCTCGACGGCGTGGGCGTCTTCTACTTCTCCGGCGTGACGCCCTCCCTCTCCGAGGAGCTTGCCGCCGTCTGCGAGGAGGCGCTCGTCGCCTGCCGCGAGCGCGGGATCGTCACCATCTGCGACCTCAACTACCGCGGCAAGCTCTGGAGCCCGGAGCGCGCCCAGGAGGTCATGCGCCGGCTGCTGCCCCACGTTGACGTCTGTATAGCCAATGACGAGGACGCGCCCTCCGCACTGGGGATGACCTGCGTCTCCGGCTCGCTCGCCAACGGGATCGAGGAGCGCGCGGACTACGCTGAGATGGCGCGCCAGATCTGCGCCGAGTACGGCTGCTCGATGGTGGCCTCCGTCATCCGCAACGTGCGCTCGGTCGAGGATTCGGACTGGATGGGCATGGTCTACGCCGACGGCGAGGCGCACTTCTCGGCGGTCCACCACGTGCACGTGCTCGAGGGCGTGGCTGCTGGTGACGCCTACGGTGCGGGCCTCATCCACGCCCTGCTCCACGGGTACGACCTCGACCACGCGAGCGAGTACGCCATCGCGGCGAGCGTCCTCAAGCTCACCATCCCCGGGGACTCCAACTTCGTGAGCGAGGCCGAGATCGAGGCCGTGGCGGCAAAGGGTGCCGGTCTGCGCGTGGCGCGCTAGCCCCGGCAGAAGAAAGGAACCGCAATGAGCTACATGGACGGGTTTTACGAGAGCGTCGGGAAGATCGGCGTGGTGCCGGTGGTCGTGCTCGACCGCGTGGAGGATGCGCTGCCGGTGGCGGACGTGCTCGTGCGGGGAGGGCTGCCCTCCGCCGAGGTCACCTTCCGCACCGCCTGCGCCGCGGACGCCATCCGCGAGATGAGCGAGAGGTGCCCGGAGCTCATGGTGGGCGCCGGCACCGTGCTCACGCTCGAGCAGGCCCGTCGCGCCGTGGACGCCGGCGCGCGCTACATCGTGAGCCCGGGCTACAACATGGAGGTCGTGGACTGGTGCCTCGAGAACGAGGTGCCGGTGCTGCCGGCGGGCGTCACCCCGACCGAGGTCACGGCGCTCGTGAACCGCGGCCTTGAGGTCACCAAGTTCTTCCCGGCGGCCCAGTACGGCGGGCTCGGCACGATCAAGGCGCTGGCCTCGGTCTTTGTGGGCCACCGCTTCATGCCCACCGGCGGCGTCTCTGCGGCGAACCTCCGCGAGTACCTGGAGTGCCCGGCGATTCTCGCCTGCGGCGGCACTTGGATGGTCAAGCCCGACCTCATCCGTGCGGGCGAGTTCGAGCGGATGTACGAGCTCACGCGCGAGGCCGCGCAGACGGTCCGCGAGGTCAGGGGCTAGGCCCAAAGCGTTGTTCCACCCGGCGCGCGAACACTGCCATGCGCGCACGCCGGCTCCTTCTTTTCTCGGGAGACGCCCCCGCCGGCACGTTGCCGGCGGGGGCGTCTTCTTAGCGGTTGTCGCAGCTTGATCAGGCTCCTTGGCAAAACGTCTGGAGGTATCAGCAGCTTTTCGAGCCAGGGCTACGTATGGTCTTGCACTTACCCATCAAACGGCCAGCTCTTGGGCCCGTTTGTTACGTTTTGTACTGCACGCATGGACTAAATCTGCTGATACATGCCGTTCGCGGGTTGATATGGGCCATTCGCTGAATGCTTTGGGCGGTCCATACCCTTGGAGAAAGGAAAACTGGCCCCACTATCAGCGGGTGGAGATAGCCGTCGGTTTCGTGGAAGCCGCCTGTCAGACAGCTCGTCGGTGAAGCTTGTATAGTCCTCCCACCCGTGAGGTTGGAGGAGCCATGTCCCTGCATTTGTGCCACGAGTCTGCCGCTCAGTATTGGCTTACGAAAACCGGCGACGAGCTCGTGCCGGATTACGTGCCCGTTCGCAATCTTGCTAATGCGACGGCGTCAATGAAGGAGGTTGCCGCAGCGGGCCTGCCGGTGGACTACTCCGCGAAACGGCCGCTTCACGTGCTTGTGGGGACGCGACAAGATTATCGGTCTCTGAAGAGCGTCAAGACGCACGTCTGGTCAGGGTCCGTACCACCTGGCAGCTTCAACGAGCTATACGGGGCGAACTTCGTTAGCTCTCCTGAGTTCACCTTTCTCCAGATGGCATCTGTGCGCCCGCAGCTCGAGCTCGTCGAGCTGGGATGCCACCTCTGTTCGAAATTTTCGATTGGGGCCGAAGGGCATGGATACGTGGGCGAGCGAGCGCCTCTGACGACCCCCGAGCGGATGGCATTGTTTCTGGAGGCGGCAAACGGGGCATATGGAGTTGCGAAGGCTCGGCGGGCGCTGTGCTATGTTGTGCCTGGAGCGGCCTCACCGATGGAGATCCTCATCGTCTTGGCATGCGTTTTGCCGCCGCGTCTCGGCGGGTGGTCGATGCCAGAAATCACCGCCAACCAAAGCATTCGCGTAGATGACGACCTCAAGCTGATTGTGGAATCCGATTACCTGGTTGGCGACATCTACCTTCCCTCGGTGAGGGGAGACATCGAGTACGACAGCTATGAGTTTCACACTGGGCGATATCGCCTCGACCACACCCAGGCCCGGAGAAACGTCCTTGAGGCAATGGACGTGAAGACGGTCTCTGCAACCTGGGGACAGATTTCGTCGTTTGACAAGTTTGAGGCGTTCATGCGAATGGTGATGCGGAGGTTTGGCATCGAGGGGAGGGCGTTTACGGCGGGCGAGCGCGTTGCGCAGATCAACCTCTACGAACATCTTACCGACCCTCGGGCGCGCCTCTTCTAGGAGGGTTGACCCGATGGTCGAGTTGTCAGCAGATTAATTTCGTCCCGTTGAGTAGAGAGCGCCGTTGGCTTTGGAAATCCCCTGTTCAGGGACCTGCGAAAAACGGGCATACTCTGGGTCTTCGAAAAATCTGCTGACAAGTCGCGTTCCGAGAGGGGTGCGCGTCGTGCCTACGCCCCGTCGTCCACGAAGCCCACGCGGTACGCTGAGAACACCGCGGCGCCCTCGGCCTGGGTGGCGTCGAGGTCCACGTCGCCCCAGATGCCAAAGTCGCGGTCGTCGTCGGAGTCGCGGAAGACCTGGTGGACGTGCCAGACATGACCACCACGCTCGTCACTCTCGTCGATCGAGAAGTATGCGGCGCTGCGGGCGTCCGCGTCCAGCAGGATCTCCTCGTGTGTCTCGCGGAAGCGTTCCAGCGCGCGGCGCCACACGGGCGCGCGCCAGCCCCACTCGGCGTCGAGCTTGCCCAGCTCGTCGGCATCGTCGTGTGCGGCCAGTCGTACGCGGGCGAAGAGCGCGTTGCGCACGAGCAGCGTGAGGCCGCGGCGGTCGCGCACGACCTCGTCCGCGGCGGGCGGCGCCGCGTCGAGCCCCTCCGAGGAGCCCTCGCCGGCGGCGGCCCACTCGTCAACGAGCGAGGAGTCCACCGTCCGCACTACCAGGCCCAGCCATGCGATGATGTCGCGCAGCCGCTCGTCGCGCTTGTCCAGCGGCACGGTGCGATCGAGCGCGCGGAACGCCTCGGAGAGATAGCGCAGGAGCAGCCCCTCGGAGCGCGCCACGTTGTAGCGGCCCACGTACTCCTTGAAGTCGCTCGCGGTCTCCACCATGTCGCGCAGGACGGACTTGGGCGAGAGCGTGAAGTCGCGCGCCCACGGCACCTGCTCGCAGTACTGCTCGAAGGCGGGCTCCAGCAGGTCCTCGAGCGGCTTGGGCCAGGTGACCTCCTGCAGGCGCTCCATGCGCTCGTCGTACTCGACGCCCTCGGCCTTCATCTCGCTCATCGCGCGGTCACGCGCCACGCGCTGCTGGGCGCGCAGGATCTGCCACGGGTCCTCGAGCGTTGCCTCGGCCATCGAGATGACGTCGAGCGCGTAGGTCTCGGACTCGGGGTCCAGGAGCTCCAGCGCCGCCAGCAGGAACGGCGAGAGCGGCTGGTCCAGCGCAAAGTCGTCCGGGAGATTCACGGTCGTGGACCAGGACGCGCCGCCGTCCGGCAGCTCCTCGCGCGTGACCACGCCGGCGTCGAGCAGCGTGGCAAAGATCTCGTCCGCGCGCGTGGCGAGCGCGGCCTTCTCCTCGGCCGGCTGCGCGGACTCCTCCACGAGCCGGTGCACGCGCGCCCAGGCGTCTCCGCCCTGCTCGACCTCGGCGAGCACCATCGAGTGCGTCACCTTCATGCGCGGGCGCAGCGGTTCCGGCACGGCGGCGATCAACCGCTCGAAGGTCTGCTTGTTCCAGCCGACAAACCCCTCGGGTGGCTTCTTCGTCTTGGTCTTGCGCGCCTTCTTCGGGTCACCGCCCGCCTTGCGCAGCGCGCGGGCGTTCTCGATGTCGTATTCGGTGGCCTCGGCGATGACGTGGCCCTCGGTGTCAAAGCCGGCGCGCCCCGCGCGACCCACGATCTGGTGGAACTCGCGGGCGTTGAGATGGCGCATGCGCCGCCCGTCAAACTTGGAGAGCGCGGTGAGCACCACGGTGTGGATGGGCACGTTGATGCCCACGCCCAGCGTGTCCGTGCCGCAGATGACCGGCAGGAGCCCCTGCTGCGCGAGCTTCTCCACAAGCAGGCGATAACGTGGCAGCATGCCCGCGTGGTGCACGCCCACGCCGCAGCTCAGGAGGCGCTGCAGCGTCTTGCCAAAGGTGGTGGTGAAGCGCGTGCCCTTGATGGCGTCCTTTATGGCCTCGCGCTGCTCTTTGGTGGAGACGCCGTAGCTGGCCAGGCTCTGCGCGCTCGCAAGGGCGGCGTCTTGCGAGAAGTGCACGATGTAGAGCGGCGCCTCGCCCGCGCGCAGCGCCAGCTCGACGGTTCCCTCCAGCGCCGTGTCCACAAACTCGTAGGAGAGCGGCACGGGGCGCGGCGCGTCCGCGATGGTGTCCACGGCGCGCCCGCCGGTGTGCTCGGAGAGCGCTTCGGCAATAGCGGTGGTGTCGCCGAGCGTGGCGCTCATGAGCAGAAACTGCGCGTGGGGGAGCGTGAGCAGCGGCACCTGCCACGCCCAGCCGCGGTCGGGGTCCGCGTAGAAGTGGAACTCGTCCATGGCCACGCAGCCCACGTCGCAGCCCTCGCCCTCTCGCAGGGCCTGGTTGGCGAGGATCTCCGCGGTGCAGCAGATGATGGGCGCGCCCGCGTTGATTGACGCGTCGCCGGTGATCATGCCCACGTTCTCGCGGCCAAAGAGCTCCACGAGGTCAAAGAACTTCTCGCTCACCAGCGCCTTGATGGGCGCGGTGTAGTAGGCGCGCCGATCCGTGCATACGCTCATGAAGCACATGCCCAGGGCCACCATGGACTTGCCCGACCCCGTGGGCGTGCCCAGGATCAGGTGGGCGCCCGCCGCCAGGGAGAGCAGCGCCTCCTCCTGGTGCGGCCAGAGCTCGATTCCGCGCGACTCCACCCAGCCCAGGAAGAGGTCGAGCGCCTCCTCGGCGGGGATGTTGGGGTAGGTCTCCTCATCTGGCCAGGGAATGAGCCGACCCAGCGACCCGGTGCCGTTGGGGCCTTCGTCGAGCGACTCTGCGCGTGGTGCAACGGGCATGCGATTCTCCCTCGTTTTGGTGGGCTCCCATTCTACCGCGGGTGCCAGACGCGGGCACGAGCGGGCGTCATTGCAGAACGTGTCGGAAAATCCACCGGTTGCGCCAGATTCGTGCCACGCCGGTGGGTGCCGCGTATTCTAAGGTCAACAGAGAGACCGACCCGCAGTTCGCACACACTCCTCGGGCTCGCCGCTCCTCCCCTCCTTTCCCCGGTCAGGGCCCGCGCGCGTCGCTCTCTCCCTTGCCTTGGAGGCCCGGGTGCCATGCCCCGGGCCTCAAGTTTTGCGACGGCCACAAGTTGTTCTCGGCTTGCTCTCGGCCAGCCTCCAACTTTTCAGCGCTCTGAAAAATGGCACCGTGGCACACGA
>NZ_JAUDEA010000003.1 GCF_030372065.1 Thermophilibacter provencensis
CGTTTCCGGGACACGTTCTTCTCGCCAGGCGAGAAACCCGGAGATTCCGGGACAACGCCGGCAGAGGCTAGGCACCAACGCGCCACAGACCGCACGTCCCCACAAAAAGCGGCGGGCAGTCGAGAAGAACCTCGGCTGCCCGCCCCCGTCGTGCCCCGTTGCGCCCCGCTACGCGCGCAGCACCGTGAGCTCGCGCTTCTCGCCCACGCCGTGCACCACGACGGCCTTGGCGTGGAAGCTCACGCCCTCGAGCGCGAAGGCCTTCACGCCGGTGTAGACCTCGCCGTGGAAGACGGCGACGGTGTAGAACTCGTCGGGCGCCACGTCAAAGCGCACGGCCTCCGCGAGCGCCGGGTCAACGGGCTCGGTGCCGCCACGCAGCACCGGCACGCTCGTCACGGCCACGCCCGCCGGGGCGAGCCACCAGAGTTGGCCGCCCCTCTCGGCGAACCGGATGCGCGCCTGCACGAGCGCGGCGTCTGAGAGCGCGTTGTAGTCGAGCGAGATCTGCTCGGAGCCCAGCTCGAGCGCGCCGGTGGAGCCGAGCGCGAGCTCACCGGCAGCACAGCCCACGCGGCAGCCGTCGCCCACGGCCTCCACGCGCACCTCGGGGTCAAAGTGGAGGCGCGAGACGAGCTCGTGCTCCCCCTCGGCCAGGGCCTCGTCCGCGCAGACCCAGATGCCGCAGTCGAGCGCCACGAGCTTGCGCACCAGGACGTGCAGCGGGTCGTGCCCCACGAGCGCGCCCTCAAAGTAGTGGGCGCCCCCGGCGTGGCGCGCATAGGTCTTGAGCGGGTAGCCAAAGTCGCTGTAGCCCCAGCTGCCCTTGGGCACGCAGCTCGAGCGGCCGTCGAGCAGCGGGACGTTGTGCGCGAGCGGCCCCTTGAGGAACGGGCGCACCGACGAGTCCTCGCGGTAGGTGTAGCGCCCGCCGTCCACAAGCACGGGCGAGCCCTGGTACACGGCCGTGACGTGCAGGTTGTCCGAGTGGCCGTGGCCAGAGCCCAGCGGGCCGGACGAGAACTCCGTGAGGTTGGCGTCCGCACCCCACGAGGAGCGCGCCACGAAGAGGCCCGAGTCCATGCCGTCGAAGGTGAGGGGCAGGGCCTCCCCGCACTCCTCGGCCGACCTGAGGGCGTCCTCCGCGGAGCAGCCAAAGGCGAAGAGGTCGCCCGGGTCGAGCTCGGAGCGCCCGGACGCCGCGGCAAGGGCGCAGTCGCCGAGCACGCCCGCGCAGAGCGCCATGAGGCCGCGCACGTCGGTGCGGTCGGAGTCGCCCTGGGCGTCGATGCAGCCGTCCGGCATCATCTGCGCCGCGAGGGCGCGAGAGAGGCGCGCGGCGGCCTTGCGCAGGCCGCGCGGAAGCGGCGCGCCCTGGGCCTCCAGCGTGCTGAGGGCGCACAGCGCGTAGAGCAGCACCTCCACGTGGTACATCGTGGACTGCTCCCAGTCGATGCCGTCGGGATAGACCTGCGCGGCGATCTGTGACTCGGCGCGCTCCGTCGCCCACGCCCAGTCCCCGTCGGACGCCGGGTCGTCCTCGATGGTGGCGAGCACCGTGAGGATGCCGAGCGTCTGGATGCTGCCCCAGTTGCTGGTCTCGTACTTGGGGACGTAGTGCTCGCGCAGGTAGGCGATCTGGTCGCCGATGCTCGCCACCACGAGGGCGAGCAGCTCGTCCGAGAGCGCGCCGGCCGCCTCGAGCGCCGGCAGCGCCGTGGCCCACGAGCGGATGCGGATGCCGGTGTCCAGCGTGCGTGTGGAGAGCTCGGGGACGATCGTCGGGTGCGCGTCGATCCAGGAGCCGAGGAGCGCGGCGGCCTTCTCGGCGTAGCGCGCCTCCCCTGTGGCCAGGGCAACGAGCGCGAGGTCCTCGAGGTAGTCCATGCGGTTGAGCATGAAGCACCACTCCTCGTCGTCGTTGTTGACGACGTTCCAGTCGTAGGCGCCGGCGGGCAGCGTGAACGGCGTGCGGCAGCGCTCCATGTCCCACGTCTTGGAGAACGTGTAGGTGTCTGCCATCACCTCGTCTGCGCGTGCGACAAGCGCGGTGAGGTCGCGGCCGCGCAGGCGCCCGGCCACCTCGTCGAGCCGCAGCAGGGCTGCCGTTGCCTTGAGCCTCCGGCGGACGGCGGCGGTATCCATGTTCTGCTCCTTCCCTTGATGCCTAAGAAGGCGGCGCCGCCCCGCATCCGGGACGGCGCCGACCGTGGCTGACGAACCGCTATGCCTCGGACGGCCTCATTACACGAGGACGCCGCACGCGGAGAGGGCGATGCCCACGACGACCGTCAGAATGACGAGCTGGTAGGTGTTCCAGTTGCGCTTCTTGATGAGGTAGAACATCAGGAGTGTGTAGAGCACCGGCAGGAGCGCCGGGGCGATGTTGTCGAGCATGCCCTGGATGCTCACCGTGGACTGCTTGACGCCCTCCTCGGCGGCACCGGCGGCAAACTCGATGTTGACGTTCATCTTCACGAACGAGACCGCCAGGCCGGTGATGACCGTGACGCCGACCATGCTCGCGCACTCGGAGATGAGCGCCATGGACTTGCTCAGCTTGTCGATGACCGAGGTGCCGAGCTTGTGGCCGAGGTTGCACATCGCGAACTTGATGGCGAGCAGCGTGCCGTTGATGGCCAGCCAGAAGCCCACCGGGGCAAAGGCAAGGCCCTGCTGCGCCAGCGACGAGAAGATCGTCGAGTAGAGCGGCGCGAGGCAGAACTGCGACAGCGAGTCGCCGATGCCAGCGAGCGGGCCCATGAGGGCCATCTTGAGACCACGGATCTCGCTGTAGGGGATGCCCTCGTCGGCCATGGCAAGGTGCAGAGAGGTCACGAACGGCAGCAGGTTGGGGTTGGTGTTGTAGAACTCGCAGTTATCGGCGAGGTCCTTGCACAGCCCCTCCTTGTCGTCCCCGTGAATCTTCTTGAGGGCGGGGTAGACCACGTAGGAGTAGCCGTTGCCCTGGTAGTTGCTGTAGTTGAAACCGTTCTGAAGCAGCCAAGCACGAATCATCGTCTTGGTGTAGTCGCTCTTGACGAGCTTCTTCTCGTTAGATCCAGTCATCGTGGCTGACCTCCTCAGCAGCGGCAGCGGGCTGAAGCTCCTCCTGCTTCTTCACGTCAAAGTAGCGCTTAAGGGCAAACACAAGGCCGACCATGGCGATGCCGACCGTCGGGACGCCCAGGTAGGCGGCGCAGATGTAGCCGAGAAGCGCAAAGGGGATGAACTCCTTGGTGAGCATGACGCTCAGGATCATCGCGAAGCCGATGGCGGGCAGCATGCCGCCGGCAACGGAGAGGCCGGTCGTGAGCCACGCGGGGATGGCCTCGATGAGGGCCTGCAGCGGGCCCATGGCGACGCAGGCAAAGAAGCCCAGCAGGAAGCCACAGCTGGCGAACAGGATGACCGTGATGTTGCAGACGAAGCGGTACTTGCCGAGCTTGCCGGCCGCGAGGGCGCGGGCGGCAGCCTCCTGGTTGCCGGAGCAGGCCGTGTAGATGGCGGTCTGCAGGAACTGGATGGCAACCGCGAACGGGATGGAGAGGGCGAGCGCGCTCTCCGGGGTGACGCCCTCGGTGGTGATGGCCATCAGGGTGCCCACGATGCCCGGGCCGATGGCGTTGGGCGGCACGGTGCCGCCGGCGCCGACGCCAAAGCCCATGAAGGCGAGCTCGGCCACCGCGCCGACGCCGAGCGCCGTCGGGATGTCACCGAGGATGACGCCCACGCCAAACGCCAGCACGAGGCTGCGGTTGGTGTAGATGCCGAACAGCATGCCGCTCCAGCAGACCGCTGTCCAGAGGCCGATAAGAACGGCCTGGATGATCGAAATCTCCACGTTCCCTCCTTTTACAAGATCCTACTTCCGCCCGCCTGGCGACGGGCACAGGCCCAGCAGGAACTACTTCCTGCAGAACTCCATGATGTCGACCTCGACCGAGCCGTCGGCGCCCGTGGGGGTCGTGCGCGTGTTGAACGTCACGCCGTACTTGTCGGCCATCTCGACGAAGGCGGCCTTGTCCTCGGGGCCGAGGAAGATCGAGCGCGTGACCTTCTCCTTGCCCTCGGCGTTATGGATGTTGCCCACGTTGATCTCGCCGGTGGGCACGCCGCCCGCCACGAGCTTGAGCGCGTCCTCGGGCGTCTTGACGATCAGGAAGATCTTCTGGGCCGGCGCGGCCTTGCCGATGATGTCGATCGTGTGCTGGATGGTGAAGAAGCGCATCGCGATGTTGCCGGGGATGACGGTCTTCATGAGGGTCTGGGCCATCTTGTCGCCGGCGGCCTCGTCGTTGGCCACGATGACGGTGTTGACGCCCAGGGACTTGATCCAGAGCTGGCCCTGGCCGTGGACCAGGCGCTCGTCGATGCGCGTCGCGACGATGTTGGGTGTTGCCATGCTTATCCTCCTACCAATACGGGTTCCAGCTCTTGGCGCTGCGAACCAGTGCTTCCATGAAGTAGTAGTCGCCCCAGATGTTGCCCTCGTCCACGCCCTTGCCGGAGTGCCAGCTGTAGACGCCGTGGTAGAGGATCGGGCGCAGGGGCGCGTGGTCCTCGGAGGTGTACGAGTTGATGAGCGTGCGCATCATCTGCGCCGTGACGCCCGCGTAGACCGGCGCGTCCTTATCGTCCACCGGAAGCATCGGGGCGACCTCCATGAAGCCGCACGCGGCGGCCGCCGCGGCGCTGGAGTCACGGGACTGGCCGGAGCCGTCGCCGAAGATGAGGTCCCAGTAGCAGATGGAGTCCTCGGGCAGGCGGTTGACGAAGTAGTTGGCCATCGCGCGCCAGGTCTCCAGGTACTTGCGGTCGTTGAGGTGACGCATGTTCAGCGGGATGCCGTAGATGCCCCACGCCTGACCGCGCGCCCAGGCGGAGTCGTCGCTGTAGCCCTGGCGGGTGGCGCCGTGGTCCGGGCCGCCGGTCTCGGGGTTCATGTAGAACGTGTGGTAGGCGCTGCCGTCCGGGCGGATAATGTTGTCCACCGTGGTGTCGAAGTGCATGCGGCAGACGTCGCGATAGCGCGTGTCCCCGGTCTCCTCGCTCGCGAAGTAGAGGATCGGGAGGTTGAGCATGCAGTCGATGATGAAGCGATAGTGCTCGGGGCTGTCCATCGGGCCCCACGCCTGGAGGAACTTGCCCTTGGGCTGCCAGCGCTCCATGAGCTTGTCGGCGGCGAGGAGGGCGGCGGTGCGCGCGTCGTCGCTGCCGGTGAGGCGATAGGCCGCCACGCAGGAGGGCACGTAGAGGAAGCCGAGGTCGTGGTGGTCGAGCTCGATGCGGTTCTCGACGCGGTGCTTGAAGCTCTGGACGTTCTCCATCGCGCGCTCGCGGTACTTCTCGTCACCGGTCACCTCGTAGGCGAGCCAGAGCAGGCCCGTCCAGAAGCCGTCGGTCCACTCGATGCAGTCGATGATCGGGTACTGGAGACCCTTGGTGGCCGACCACGGGAACCTGGTCCCAAAGGCGTCCATGTTGGCGTCGATCTGCTTCAGGCAGATCTCCAGGCCGCGGTCCACCTCCTCCTTGGTGAGGGGCTCCACGCTGAGCCAGCGCTCGCGATCCTTAATCTTCTCGGTGTTCACGTGACCCATTCGCTCCGTCCTTCCCGCGCTCCCTTGCGCCGGTCCCGGCCGCTCCTCCGACGTTTGCGGTGAACAGCTTCTTATAAACCGGTTCACTAGTCAAGACTTATAAATAGTTACAGCTCATCGTGCAAGTGAGTATTCAGATTTGGCGTCTGAGCGGAAAGATTTCTTCCGTGAACGGGTTTACTAGTGGTGAATATTGACAAACTGGTTTATTAGCACAATCCTTTCTAGGAACGCTCGTCCCGCGGGAAGAGCCGCCATCAGCTGGATAAGGAGTGCCAAGATGAAGATTGCCCTCATCAACGAGAACAGCCAGAACGCCAAGAATCCCATGATCGAGGCTGCGCTCAAGAAGGTCGTCGAGCCCATGGGCCACACCGTCTACAACTACGGCATGTACGCCGAGGAGGGCTCCAACCCCCTCACCTATGTGCAGAACGGCATCCTCGCCGCCGTGCTCATCAACTCCGGCGCCGCCGACTACGTGGTCACCGGCTGCGGCACCGGCGAGGGCGCCATGCTCGCCTGCAACAGCTTCCCGGGCGTGCTCTGCGGCCACGTGGCCGACCCGCTGGACGCCTACACCTTCGCACAGGTGAACGACGGCAACGCCGTGGCCATGCCGTTCGCCCTCAAGAACGGCTGGGGCCAGGAGCTCAACCTCGAGTACACCTTCGAGAAGCTCTTCGGCTTTGGCTCCGGCAACGGCTACCCCGCCGAGCGCGTGGTCCCCGAGCAGCGCAACAAGAAGATTCTCGACGGCGTGCGCGCCGCCGCGTTCAAGCCGCTGACGGAGATCCTCGACGCCCTCGACCCCGAGCTCGTGAAGGGCGCCCTCTCCGGCGAGCACTTCCAGGAGTACTTCTTCGCCAACGCCACGGATGAGGAGCTCATCGCCAAGGTCAAGGAGATCCTCGGCCTGTAGGCACGCCGCTCAACAGAAGGCCCCGCCAATGCTGCCCCTGAACTGCGCCCCGAATCTTGGACGCGATAAATCATAGCCGCTACGCGGCCTTCCGAAGGGCCTGCTCCCGGAACTCCGCCGGGGTCAGGCCCTTCAGCTTGACCTGCCGCCTCACGTGGTTCCAGTGGTCGATGTACGCCTCGAGGTCGCGCTTGAAGCTCTCGAAGTCGTCCCAGTCCCGCCCGCGGAAGAACTCGTCCTTGATGTGCCCGAAGACCTGCTCGGTCGCGCCGTTGTCGATGCAGTTGCCCTTGCGCGACATGCTCTGGGTGACGCCCATGCCGCGCAGCCTCCCCGTGAAGGACGGGTGCTGGTACTGCCACCCCATGTCCGTCTGCATGACCGGCGAGGCGCCCTCCGGCATGGCCGCCTCGAGCATGTCGAGCATCTCCTCCTGCTGCGCGAGGTCCGGATGCTCCGAGACCGAGTGCGCGACGATTTCCTTGCTGCCGAAGTCGTAGACCGGGGCGAGGTAGGCCTTGCCGAAGGAGAGCCTGAACTCCGTGACGTCGGTGCCCATCTTCTGCCAGGGGCCGTCGGCCTCGAAGTCGCGGCCGAGCACGTTCTCGAAGGTCTCGCCGACGACCCCCTTGTACGAGCTGTACCTGTGGTAGCCGGTCTCCTTCCTGATGCCGCACCTCAGCCCCATCTCGCCCATCATCTTGAGGACGGTCTTGTCGGCGATGCGGGCGCCGTCCACGGCGCGCAGCTCCATGGCCACCTGCCGGTGGCCGACGCCGTTGGGGAGCCTGCCGAATATCCCGGCGACCCTCGGCCGGAGCTCCGGCCTGGTCGGCTCCTTCGGGTGCGCGAGCGCGTAGTAGTACGTGGACCTCGCGAGCCCGGCCGCCTCCAGCAGGTCGGCGAGGTCGTGCCCCCGCCCTGAAAGCTCGGCGACCGCTAGGGCCTTGTCCCGCCTCGGGAGCGGAGCTCCGCCTTCAGGGCTATCGATTTTTTTAGGTACGCCACCTGCGCCTCGAGCCGCCTGACCTGGCGCTCGAGCTCCTGCTCGCGGGTCGCCGGCGCGGCCTTCGCCCCCGATCCCCTCGGCCTGCCCTTCGGCTTTGGCCTGAGGGCCTCGGCCCCTCCCTCGCGGTACAGGAGGCACCATTGCTTCAGCGGAGACAGGCTCGCGATGCCGAAGCGCTCCATCGCCTCGGGCTTGGCCATCCCGCCGTCGACCACGGCGCTCGCCGCGGCCACCTTCGTCTCGAAGTCGTATCGCGCGTGCGTCTTGCCCATAGCCAGCAGGCCGCCCCTCCCCACGGACCGGTACGTCTGCTGCCATTTTCTCACGGCCTCCTCCGGGATCCCGAGAACCTTGGCGACGGATCCCCGCCCCCGCCCCTCCGCGAACATGTCGGCGGCGAGCTCCCTGAGCTTGCGGTCGTGCCCGCATCGTAGGTCGACGGACATGAGAAAGCCTCCCATCTCTTGGACTTTTATTTCCATGTCCAAGAAATGGGAGGCAGTTCACCCTCCCCGCGAGGGGCAGTTTTTTGTGGACGCATTCCGACGGTTCCTCCCCCATCTCCCGCGCGGGCATAAAACGTGTATCTTGGTTTAGTAAACCCTTTGAATCGAGGAGAACATGGCGTCTGCCCAGAAGAAGCGCATCACGATAAACGACATCGCCCAGATGGCGGGGACCTCCAAGACGACCGTGTCCTTCTACCTCAACGGGCACACGGACCGCATGTCCGAGGAGACGCGCAAGAGGATCGAGGAGGCGATCCGGGAGACCGAGTACCAGCCCAACCCCCTCGCGCGCGGCATGAACGCGAAGAGCACCAAGCTCCTCGGCGTCATCATCGGCGACGTGACCAACGAGTTTGCCAACCGCTTCGTCAAGGGCGTCGGGTCCGTGGCGGACCACGAGGGCTACCGCCTGCTCATCTGCTCCTCGAACTACGACAGCGAGGCCGAGCGCGCCTACATCGACCGGCTGATCGCGCTGGGCGTGGACGGTTTCATCGTCCAGCCGACGGCCCGGTTCAAGGCGATCGCCGAGAGCATCGAGGCGGCGGGCAAGAAGCTCGTGTTCTTTGACTCCAAGCTCTACGACTACGCCTCCAACTGGGTCAAGACGGACAACTACGAGGCCGCCTACCAGGCGATCGAGCACTGCATCGCCTGCGGCTACCAGCGCTTCCTGCTCGTTGCCGCCGCGCCCCAGCTGCTGAGCTCGCGCATCGAGCGCTTCTCGGGCTTCGTGGACGCCCTCCAGGACGAGCACCGGGACTTCTCGAAGCTGGAGATCGACTCCCCCGTTGACATCAAGGCCGTGCGGGAGTTCCTGCGAGCCCACATCGACGGGGAGACCCCGACGCTCGTCTTTGCCCCGAACTGCTGGGCGCTGCCGGACATCTACGTGGCCATGCGCGAGTTCTACCCGCTCATGCCCGAGAAGGTGGGGCTCGTGGGCTTTGACAACTTCGACTGGGCGGGCGTCGCCTTCCCCAGCGTGAGCTCCATCGAGCAGCCGGCCTTCGAGGAGGGACGCGAGGCCTGCCGCATCCTGCTCGACCTCATCGCAAACGACAGCAGCGAGAAGGTCCATCAGGTGCTCAGCTGCAAGACCAAGTGGCGCGGCACCATTATGGCGCCGCGGGAGGACGCCTAGCGGCGCAACCGGTACAAGCGCACGTTTTTCTCGGTAGATCTGCCGCCTCAACCACCTGCGGATACTTGCGTTTGAGCAGGTAGGGAGCTCCCGAGAAAAACGGCCTCGTGTACCATCACCCCACCGGAGGGGCTCGCGATGGCGTACCATTGTCTATCCGAAATTCCGCGCCTCGACGCCGAAGGAGCCCCATGTCCGAGCACGACGACCCGATCTTCCAGGCCGAGCAGGCCCACCTCTCCGAGCTCTACGCTCAGCTGCTCAAGATCCGCGACGACATCTCGCAGGACCTGGAGACCAACCATGCCGGCGCCAAGCAGGACCTCATCGACATGTCCGAGGAGGTGCGCCTGGACTTTGGCGGCGCGGACGAGACCATCGAGACCCTCGCCGCCATTGAGACGCTCAACTCCATCATTGACGCCTACAACCAGTACCACGACTTCAACGTGGACAAGCTCCGCCGTGTGATGCTGCTGCTCATGCAGCCCTACTTCGCGAAGGTCACGCTCGAGATGCGCCCCGGCAGGCCGCCGCGCGACGTCTACATTGGCGCCGCGGGCATGACCGACGAGCGCAGCCGCCCGCTCGTGGTGGACTGGCGCTCCCCCGTGGCCGAGACCTACTACAACCAGGAGATGGGCCCCACCTCCTACCAGGTGGACGGCAAGACCCGCACGGTGAACCTCAAGCTGCGCCGCCAGTTTGACATCGTGCGCGACCAGCTCAACATGTACTTCGACACCACCATTGCTATCCAGGACTCGCTTTTGCTCTCGGCGCTCAAGAAGCACCACACCGAGAAGCTCCAGGCCATCACGGCCACCATTCAGCGCGAGCAGAACGAGGTGGTGCGCCACGCGGACGTGCCCGTTCTTCTCGTCAACGGAATCGCCGGCTCCGGCAAGACGTCCGTGCTGCTGCAGCGCATTGCCTACCTGCTCTACCAGGAGCGCAAGACCCTTGACCCCAGCCAGGTCTGGCTCTTCACGCCCAACGACGTCTTTGAGAGCTACATCGACACGGTCCTGCCCTCCATGGGCGAGTCCAACCCGCAGACGGTCACGTGGCGCGCCTTCGTGAGCGAGCAGGGCGCCGGTGAGCGCGACCTGGGGCTCTCCACCTCGCCCGAGACGCTGCGCCGCATGGACGAGGCGGCGCGCGAGCTGGTCCTGGAGTCCGAGGACCTGCGCGAGGTCAAGTTTGCGGGCGAGACGCTCCTCAAGGCCAGCCAGGTGGCGAGCGCCGTGGAGAAGTTCTCCGAGTTTGACGTGGGCCCGCGCTTCACCGCGCTCGTGAAGGAGGAGCTGCACAGCCGCCTCAACCGCCGCCTTGGCCAGATCGCGAGAAACGACGAGCTCCAGGAGGAGATGCTCAGCCTGGACGTGGAGCGCCAGTACGAGATCTTCGGCGAGACGCTCGCGCCGGACAACGACGACGAGACCGCGGCGTACGCGCGGCGTTACGTGGACTACCTCTACGCCGGCACCCACGACGAGATCGAGCGCCTGGTGTGGCTGCGCTTTGACCGCATTGGCATGCGCCTGCTGGGGCAGAGCGCGCTTTCCGCCGTCGAGTGGCTCTACCTGCGGCTCATTTTCACCGGCATCGGCAGCCGCGACGCGCGCTTCGTTATGGTCGACGAGGTCCAGGACTACACCGAGGCCCAGCTCATGGTGCTCGCGCGGTACTTCTCGCGCGCGCATTTCCTGCTTCTGGGAGACGAGCACCAGGCAATCTACGAGGGCACGGCAACGTTTGCGCAGATCGCGGACATCTTCCGCGCCACGCACGGCAGCGTGGACGAGTGCCGCCTGCTCACAAGCTACCGCTCCTCGCCGGAGATCACGGCGCTCTTCACCGGGCTTCTCGACAAGCGCGAGCAGCTGCGGCTCACCTCGGTGCAGCGTGCCGGCGTGGAGCCCGTCGTGCGCTCGTTTGATGAGAAGGACGCGTACCTTGCCGCGCTGCGGGAGGCCGTGGCTGAGGGCGGCGAGGGCCTCACGGCGATCGTGGCCGAGAGCGACGCGCGCGTGAGCTGGCTCTCCAAGCAGCTCGGCGATGCGGCGCAGGTGGTGCGCGGCGACAAGAACCTGCCGGCAGAGGGCGTGGTCCTGCTGCCGCTGCGCGTGGCCAAGGGACTTGAGTTTGACCACGTCATCGTGCCCGACGCACAGGCCGAGGTCTACCCGGACACGCCGCTTTCGCGCCGCCGTCTCTACACCGCAATCTCGCGCGCCATGCACCGCGTGACCGTACTCGCCCAGGGCCCGCTCACGCCGCTTCTCGCCGCGCGGTAGCCCTTCTCGCCGCGCCGTCCTTCTCGCTGCCCTGTCCTTCTCGCCGCGTCGTCCTTCTCGCTGCCCTGTCCTTCTCGCCGCGTCGTCCTTCTCGCCAAACCTGGCAGCTAGTGGTTCTTGAACAAAGTAACATCGCAACTGCTTAATCTGCTACTTTGTTCATTAGCTACTACCTGCCAGGTTTGAGAAACCAAGAGCAGCCCAGCGAGAAGGACAGCGCGAGAAGAGCGACCACCACGGGTATACTGCGAGAAAGACGGCGAGCCGAGGAGGACCCATGTTCAGCCCCTTCCGCACCGAGCAGGGCGCGCCCAAGGCGATCACGGACGTTGAGTACGCGGACCTCGACCAGCTGCGCGAGCTCGACGAGGGTTTTGTCCTAGAGCTCAAGCAGACCTTCTCCCCCAGCGTGCGCCGCAAGATCCCCAAGATCGTGGCGTCGTTTGCCAACTCCCGCGGCGGCTGGCTCGTCATTGGCATCTCGGACGCCGAGAAGGACGTGTGCCCCGTGCCGCGCCCCAGCGCGGACGTGAGCCAGATCATCGGCGAGCTCTGCCGCCGCCACGTCTCCCCCGCCCCGCGCTTTGTGGCGCGCTTTCTCCCCGATCCCACGGCCCCTGAGCAGGGCGTCATTCTTGTCCAGGTCTTTGAGGGCAACTTTCCGCCCTACGTTGCGGACGGCGTGGTGGAGATTCGCGAGGGCTCCACCTCAGGGCCCGCGGCGGGCACGGCGCTCGTTGACCTCTACGACAAGGCCACGCGGCGGCGCTTTGAGGTGCGCGCCTTCTGCAAGCGCACCGTCCACTACCCCATGGCGGGGCCCGGGGGCGAGGCGCTGCCGCTCTTCAACCTCTACCTCTTTAGGATGGGGCGGCTCTCGGAGGATACCTTCTCTCGCGAGCGCGACAACGAGCACGTGGCGGCCATGCGACAGGCGTTTGCCCAGCGCGGGCTGGAGTGCCGCGTGCAGCACGCGCACGACAGCCTGGTCTTTCGCATGCCCGCGCGCGACGAGACCGTGGCGCCGCACTCCGCCATCGAGCTCTTTCCGGACGAGTCGATGAAGCTCTCCGTGCCGGCGGTCCTTCTCGACGGACGCGAGCGCGAGGAGGCGCTGACCACCATGGCGAGAAGGGCCCTCTTCCCGCCGGCCCCCGGCGCGCGGCTCATCGACGCGGCGGCGACGCTCAGCCGGGTGAAGCGCATGGCCACGCTGCTTGACCGCTACGTTCGCGTGCGGGAGATCTCCTGGCAGGAGTATGCCGTGGCCTATGAGCTGGAGAACATGGCAGGCGTCACGCTGTGGTCCGCCGACGAGACCTACCTCGCCTACGCGGAGCGCCATGGCGTGCTCTACTGCGCCACCACCGACTGCCTCTCGCGCGTGCGCTATCTCGACGACGGCGCGCACGACACCTTCCGCGCGCGACAGTTTGCCGGCAGCCACTTCTTCGAGGCGTGCGGGCTGCCGCTGGGCTCACCAGACCCGGAGGACAACGTCCTCGTAGACGCCCTGCTCCGCACGTAGCGGCGGCGCAGACCCCCAACGGGGGGGCGGCAGGGTGATGACAAGGGTGATGGTGACAAAGGTGACAGGGTAGATTGTCACCATCTTACCGATGGTGACAATCTACCCTGTCACCTTTGTCACCATCACCCTTGTCATCACCCTGCCGCCCTTGCCATCATCACGGCCCCGCCGCCGTTTGCGTTACTCCTCACCGCGGTTCTCGTGGTGGACGAGGCGCCTGCGGTAGAGCCAGGTCTCGTGACGGTTGTCCCACAGCTTGAACACCTCGGCAACGAGCGTGGGAACAACCGAGAGGCCAAGCGCGCACGCCCAGCTAAAGGGTCCGATAGGCGCCAGCCCAAAGATCGCGCCCACGGGCTCCACGAGCACGAGCGCCGAGAAGGCCACGACCACGCCCACCGCGCTCCACACCAGCGGCAGGTTGTCGCGCACCGTGCGCCTGAAGACCGAGCCGCGGCTGCGCACGGTGAAGACGTGCAGCACGCTCGTGAGCGCAACCACAAGGAAGCACATCGTCTGGCCAGCCGCGAGCGACGGCCCCTCGCCACCCGGCAGCCACGCAAACGTGCCCAACCAGAAAGCGAGAAGGCCCACCACCGCAAACGCAACGGTCTGCTGCGCGATGGCGCGCGTGATGCCGGAGAAAAAGCTCTCGTTGCGCCCGATGGGCCGGCGTGCCATGATGCGCTCGTCGGAGCGGTCGCGCGCAAGGTTGAGCCCGGGGATGCCATCGCCCAGCACGTTGATGAGCAGCAGCATCACGGGCGTGAGCGGTGTGCCCCAGCCAACGATCTGCGCGCCGAGCATGATCAAGATCTCCGAGAGGTTGCATGCCAGCAGGAAGTACACGGTGCGCTTGATGTTCGAGAAGACGTTTCTGCCCTCGCGCACGGCCGAGACGATCGTGGCGAAGTTGTCGTCCGTGAGCACCATGTCCGCCGCTGCCTTGGCGACCTCGGTGCCGCCCACGCCCATGGCAACGCCCACGTCGGCGGCCTTGAGCGCGGGGGCGTCGTTCACGCCGTCGCCCGTCATGGCAACGACCTCGCCCTGCTCCTGCCATGCCTCCACGATGCGAATCTTGTCCTCCGGCGAGACGCGCGCGTAGACGGAGTACGCGCGCACGTTCTCGACGAGCTCCTCGTCCGACATCCCCGCGAGCTGGCGGCCGGTCACAACCGTGCCGCCCGGCCCGATGAGGCCGATCTGCCGCGCGATGGCGCCCGCCGTTGCGGCGTGGTCGCCCGTGATCATGACCGTGCGGACGCCCGCGCGCCGCGCGAGGGCAATGGCCTCGGCCGCCTCCGGGCGCGGCGGGTCGATGAGCCCCACGATGCCCTCAAAGGCAAGGTCGCGCTCGAGCTCCTCCAAGTTGCCGCTCTCGGGCAGGTCCTCGACCACGCGGCTGCCCAGGGCAATCACGCGCAGCGCGTCATGCGCAAAGGCGTCGTGGGCGGCCTGGCGCTTGGCACGCTCTGCCTCGCTCGCGGGCGAGAAGGGCAGGCGGTCGAAGGCGCCCTTGGTGAGCACGAGGTAGCCGCCCTGGGGCAGCTCATGGACACTCGTCATCATCTTGCGCGCGGACGAGAAGGGCACCTCGCCCACACGGGGCAGGGCGGCCTCAAGCTCCTCGCGCGTCTCGCCGCCCGCCGTGAGCAAACGCAGGATGGCGGTCTCGGTGGCGTCGCCCACGATCTTCTCGCCGCCCTCGCCGTCCGGCTCCACGGTGGCGTTGCTCGCCAGGGCAAGGCGACGCAGCAGCTCGAGCGCGCGGCCTCCCGGAGCGCTCTCCCCCACCTCGAGGGGCTTCTCGCCGCTCACCCAGATGCGCCGCACGCTCATGCGGTTCTGCGTGAGCGTCCCCGTCTTGTCCGAGCAGATCACGGAGGTCGAGCCGAGCGTCTCCACCGCGGGGAGGCGGCGAATGAGAGCGTGGCGCTCCACCATGTTGTGCACGCCACGCGTGAGCGTGAGGGTAACGATGAGCTGCAGCGTCTCGGGCACGGCGGCCACGGCCAGCGAAACCGCGGCGAGCATCATGGCCCAGAACTCCTCGCCCTGCTGGAGCCCCGTGGCAAGAAGCGCCACGGCCGCGAGAACCGCCACCGCGCTCACGCCGTGCACCACGCGCGCAAGGCGGCGCTGCAGGGGCGTCTGGATCTTCTGGGCATCATTGAGAAAGGCGGCGATGCGGCCCATCTCGGTCGCCATGCCCGTTGCCGTGACCACCGCAACGCCGTTGCCGGCGGTGACCAGGCAGCCCGAGAAGACCATGTTGGTGCGGTCGCCGATGGGCGCGTCCGCCTCCGCGAGCGCCGAGGCGTCCTTCTCCGCGGGCTCTGACTCACCCGTGAGCGCGGACTCGTCCGCCGCAAGGCCGGTCGCCTCCACGAGGCGCGCGTCGGCGGGCACGAGGTCGCCGGTCTTGAGCAGCACCACGTCGCCGGGGACCACCTCCGCCGTCTCCACCTCCACGCGCGCGCCGTCGCGCAGCAGGAGGCACGTGGGGCTGTTGAGGTCGCGCAGCGCGTCGAGGGCGCGCTCGGCCCCGCGCTCCTGCGTCACGGCCAGCACCACGTTCATGACGATGACGGCGAGAATGACGACCGGCTCCACGTAGCCGTGCCCCTCGCGAACGGCCAGCGCGAACGAGAGGCCGGCGGCCAGAAGCAGGATGAGGTTCGCGACGTCACGCAGCTGGCGGAGGACCATCGAGACCACGCTCTCCGGCTTGGCCTGCTGGTACTCGTTTGGGCCGTGCTCGGCAAGGCGCACGGCAACCTGGGACGCGGAGAGGCCGCGATCCACGTTTGCGCCAAGCTGCTCCAGGGTCTTCTCTGCGGGAAGGCTCCAGTACTTCATGATTCTCTTTCTTGTTGGGGTGCGGGCAAAGCTGTCCTCTTTTGTCCTACCCCGGAGCGGCGCCGGCTATACCCGTTACTGACATGACACTGACGTCAGAACTGAGTGTCAGGGCGGATTATGACAAAGGTGACTGACAAAGGTGACAGGGTAGATTGTCACCATGAGCTCATGGTGACAATCTACCCTGTCACCTTTGTCAACCTTTGTCATAATCCGCCCCGCCGCCCCTGTCAGAAACCCCGCGAGAAAAACGAGCCGGGCCGCAGCGTCAATGACGCCACGGCCCGACACGGGGAGGGAATGTGCCCTGAAACCGCTAGCTCTTTGACGCCGCCTCGCCCTTCTCGGCAGCCTCGATCTCCTTGTTGCGACGGGCGCCCAGGTAGCAGCGCGCACCAAGCGCGGCAGCACCGGCAAGGAGCACGGCGCTTCCGCCCCAGACGGCGTACTGCCACGGCGCCGGCGAGGTGGTGATGGTGGAGCCGGGCGCCATGCCCTGCATCGCGTTGGAGTTCACGACGGTGTAGAGCACGCGGTGCGACGCCTCGCGCAGGCGCGCCACCACGCTGGCCTCGCCGGTACCCTGGAAGGCCGGCGTCATGGCCGCATAGGTGAGGTGCAGGTCCGTGCCGCCGTCAAGCGCCCAGTTCTTGTCCATGTAGCCGTAGAGGTTGAAGTCCGTGATGATGCAGCCGGTGAAGCCCCACTCGCCTCGCGGAACCTCGGTGCACAGGGCGTGGCTGCCGCCGGCCCACTGGGTGCCCACGTAGTTGAAGGAGCTCATGAGGGCGGTGCAGCCCGGCATCTCGACGGTCTCGACGGTGCCCTGGTCATCCGAGATGTACTTCATCTCGGTCGAGGCCTCCTTGATGGTGATCTCAAACGGGCGCAGGTAGATCTCGCGCGCGGTCTGCTCGGTGGCCCAGGTGCAGAGGTGTTGGATGCGGTAGGACTCCTGGTCGTTCATCGCGTAGTGCTTGACCATGGCGTAGCAGCCGTTGCTCGCCGCGCCGGAGACCACCGCGGCGCCGATCCTGCCGGCGAGCAGCGGGTCCTCGGAGTAGTACTCAAAGTTGCGGCCGGCAAAGGGGCTGCGGTGCGTGTTCATGGCCGGGGCGTACCAGCCGTTGTAGCCGGAAGCCAGCGCCTCCTGGCCCACCATCTGGCCCGTGCGGTACATGAGCTCGGTGTTCCACGTCTGCGCCATGACAAACTCGGAGCAGTACGCGCAGTTACCGGTGGCGCCGGTGAGCGAGGTGAAGCCGGCCGGGCCATCGGGCTCGGAGGTGGCGGGCTTGCCGATGTGGGCGATCGCGGGCGTGTTGTACGCGCAGTCGTTGAGCATCGTGGTCATGTCGTCCACGGTGAGCTCGTCGAGCAGCTGCTCCCACAGCTCGTCGTCGTACGCGCGGCCGCGCAGGTCGATGAGGGAGACACCGTTGTTGGCGCCCGTGGTGGGCATGGGCTCGTCGCCCAGGTGCTGCTTGTAGTCGTACTCCTCGAGCGTGATGCCGCACTCGGCCGCGGTCCTATCCTGCGCCGCCGCCGGCCAGGTGCCCGCAAAGTCCGCGCGGGAGAGGTTCTCGCAGTTGGCCCTCATGTACTCGGTCAGGTCATCAAAGCGGTTGGCCAGCTCGTTTCCGGTGGCGGAGTCGGTCTTGAAGGTCTGCGCCTCCAGCGCCACGACCTGCTCGGCAATGACGGTGTGGGAGTCGGAGCGCAGGGAGATCACGTAGTCGCCTTCGTCCAGCACGTAGCCGCCCTCGTCGGAGCTCCAGGACGCCATCTGGCGCACGGGGAACGAGAGCTCCACGGTCTCGGACGCGCCGGGGTCGAGAAGGGCGGTCTTGCCGAAGGCGCCCAGCACAACGGCGCTCTTCTCGATGCCTCCCGCGGCGTAGGGCGCGCTGTAGTAGAGCTCAACCACGCACTTGCCGGCCACCGAGCCGGTGTTGGTCACGGTGACGGAGGCGCTCACGGTCTCGCCGTCGGACTCGCAGGAGTCGAGCACCTGGTCAAACGTGGTGTAGGAGAGGCCGTAGCCAAACGGGAAGAGCACCGCCTCGTCGTAGTCAAAGCCGGGGTAGTTGCCCGCCTCGGCCTCTGCGGCGGCCGTCTCGTAGTAGCGGTAGCCGTAGTAGATGCCCTCCTTGTACTCAACAAAGTACGCGGTGGCGTCCTCGACCGAGCCATTGTAGTTGTGCGCGTAGTAGTTGGTGACGTCGGTGTAGCGCTTGCCGCCAAAGTTGCCGAAGGTGGGGTCGGCCGTGAAGTCGGCGGCCCAGATGTCGGTGGTCTTGCCGGAGGGGTTGATGACGCCGGTCAGGACCTGGCCCACCGCCGTGGCGCCGCTCGCTCCGAGCGAGCCGATGGCCACGATGGCGTCGACCTCAAGCTCACCGGACATGAGTGGGGCAAGCTCCATCGGGGTGGAGCCGTTGTAGAGCACGATGACCTTGTCGCAGGCGTCCTTAGCAGCGGTGATGAGGTCGCGCTCCTCCTTGGAGAGCTCCAACTCGTGCTGGCCCTCCTCGTAGTTGGCGGTCTCGCTGTTTTCCACAAAGGCAGCGTGCTTGCCGTCGTTCATCGTGCCGAGAAGATCCTGGGAGAGGTCGCCGCCCTCGCCGCCGCCGCGGCCAATGACCACGAGCGCAGTGGTGCCGGAGATGGACCCCTGCGCCTCGGAGCTGTAGTCTGCCCACGGAATCTCGCCGATGTAGTAGGTGGCCGTGTTGGGGTTGTCCATCGTGATGTTGGCCTTGTCATAGTTGCCGTAGTTCTCGGCAATCCAGTTGTAGGCCGTCTCGTTGATGGTGAGGCCAGCGGCGGCGATGCCGTCGTGGAGCGTCACGCAGTCGTTGGGGTCAACGGTACCCGAGCCGGCGCCGCCGTAGACGGGGTCCGCAGCAAAGCGGCCGATGAGCGAGACCTCGGTGCCGGAGGCCAGCGGCAGCGCGCCCTCCGTGTTCTTGAGCAGGACGATGCCCTCGCCCTCAATCTCCACGACGATCTGCTTTGCCTCCTCGGTGGCCCGGCCGCGACCACGGTACTGCTGGTCGTAGTACGTGGTGTCCCAGTTCTCCGAGCCCGGGGCGTTTGTGATGGTGGTCTCGCCGCCGCCAATGTAGTGGTCAATCGCGGACTTGAACATGTTGGCGCCAACGTTTACCGCCGCGGTCACGCCCACAAGGCCGGCGGCGGTGGCGCCGCACGCCACAAAGCCGCGGCGCGTCATCTTCTTCGGTTGCTTCTTCGGCTTGGTGTCAGCCATGGTTCCTCCCTGGTTTCATGGTCTGGGGCGGTCTCCCAGTTCCTTTTGACCCTATGAAAACGGGTTGGTGCCGGGCTACGGCAACCTTGCTCGCAACCTGTCGATTTCGCGGCACGAGGTGCATCCCTGCCCCACCAGCGGGGACGCCCGTCTCGGCCTCCCCCGTCACCCGACATCGCATCTGATGGAGCTCTGGCCAGGCCCGGACATCGAGCGCGCGGGGGCATCGACTCGTGCGCATGCATCGCCATCAGGGGCATCATGGCGAACCGCGACGCGGATCCCATCCCTGCTCGTCATCAAGAGGATTGGGAGCTCCAGAACAGTTGGTTAGGGGGCACATCGCACAGCCCAGCCAGCAGAACGCGGGCAGATCCCGTGCGTGCGGCCTCGATCTCCACGGCTCCCGCAAGACGCTGGCGTCCGACAAGTGCGGGAGCATGCAGGATGGCTCACCACTCGAGGCGACAGACGTTTAGCCAAGGGAGGCGCTTCTCAGGCGCAAGCTCACCCAAAGCCCGCGAAATAAGGCGCGGCGCAGGCAGCTACGCAGAGCAGCCTGCGCCGCGCGCAGAAGGAAGCATGTCGAGCGCACCGTTCTCAGGGAACGGGTGCCACGTCACGGCGGCGCCTACGCCGTAGCCTCCACGGTCGTCTCCGGCTCGGTGAGCGGGGCGGCCTTGTAGGTCTTGGTGCGATCATCATCAATCACGCCAGACCAGTTGAGACCGAAGCAAAAGTCGTAGGCGTTGCCCTCGGAGTCCACGTAGGGCTCCATGTCGCGCGGAACGTCCTCGAGCTGGGCCTCAACGGTGTCCATGTTGGCCGGCATCTGATACTGGAGCAGGCCATAGGGCTCCGCAGCGCCGCTGACGACACGCAGATACGACTCATCGGGAGTGTTCTCCCAAGCAAGCAGGATGGCGTCAGCATAAGGTTCGATCTCCGAGAAGACCATGGGGTGATCGGCCTGGACAAGTAGGATGAGCTTGGCATTCTTGGGCAGACGCTCCTTCGTGTCAATCACGAAGTCGAGATCATACTCGTTGTCGGCGTAGGAGGACTGGCCATAGTGAGCGCAGTTCACACGAGTACCGTCCTCCTGAAGATCGCCGGCAATGGAAACCTGCTTGACGTTGGGCCCGTCAGCCGTGTACGGACGGTACTGCAGCGATATCGGACGGTAGACCATTGGGCCACCGGGCTCGGTGAGGAACTGAGGCGCGTCAGTGCCGCCGGAGAAGCCTTCGTAGTGATCCTGGGGATTCTTGACCTTGACGAGCACATACGCCACGTCAGCGAGCTCATCGGAGCTCAGGCGAGTGATGTCGCTCTCCTGATAGGTGGGATTGCCGTCCTCATCAGGCTCTCCCGTCGGATCGCCAACGGTATCGGTGACGACCTCGAAGTACTGTGCGGCGAGGTCAAGGTCGACGGCAGGCTCGACACTCGAGGGTTTCGTCCCCATGTGGTTGGTGAACGTAGGGATGAACTTCTGCGGAATGTAGACCTTGGGCTTGTCGCCCATCCCGCCGTCGGAGATGATTCCACCGGCGTTTTTGAGCATAACGATGCGCTTGTCGTTAATCTCCTGTGCAAAGGCCTTGGCCTCTTCCGACTCGAAGACCTCTTTGGCGACCGAACGGTCGCAGTACGGCTCGTCGAAGAGCTGGACGTCAAGCATAACCTTGGCCACGCGGCGAGCTGCCTCGTGAACAAGCGTAGAGGCGGCCTCCTGGCCCTGCTCCTCGGCAATCGCATCATAGGCGGGCTTGCCGCAGTTCTCGTAGTAGAACTTGCCGCCGTACTGATCGACGCCCGCCTCGAACAGGACCTTGCAGCGCTCGGCCGGGGTCAGGTCGTCGAGACCGCGCTGCATGGGCTCAAGGATGTTCCAGTCGCTGCAGATCATGCCGTCCCATCCGGCATTACGCAGGATGGAAAGCTGCTTGCCGTTGAATCCGCCGCCCACAAGCGGGCCGTACTCTTCGTCATCGGAGTAGGCGATGCCGTAGTTGGGCATGACGGAAGCCATCTGCTCGGTCTGGGAGTCAAGGTGCATGCCGCCGTCAAGGAACGGGATGAGGTGGGCATTGTAGTTGTCTCCCGGGAAGACGTCGTATTTCGCTCCGAGCGTGTGGTCGTTACCGCCCGTCTCGATGGCTCCGGCGCCGACATAGTGCTTAAGCATCACGGCAACCGACTCGTCACCCCAGCCTCGGTCGTCGGTGGCGTCGTCGTCACCCCACGTAGACTGCATGCCAGCGCAAAACGCCTGCACGAAGTCGCGGGTAAGGGCAGGATCCTCGGACTCCGCACCATTCAGGCGGACGGTCGTGGGCTGAGTGTAGAGGTCAATCTGAGGCCCGAGCTCAACGGTAACGCCCGTTGCACGCCAGGCGCGGCTCGTCCACATGCCCGCCTTGCGCCAGAGGTCCTTGTCCATGACCGGTGTGAGGCCAAGGCCGGTAGGAATGTTGAGAGAGGAGTAGGGATCAGTCGAGTTGAGGTAAGGGATTCCGAGCTCAGCCTCCTCGCATATGCCCTGGACCTCGTTGATCCAACGGATGTCAGTCGGGTAGGACTCCTCGTCTGAGCTCAGACGCGAGACGCCGGCACGCGAGCCCTGTCGCAGGAGGCCGAACTCCGGATCCTCGGCCCCATCGGAGGTGTCGGCGGCACCACCATGGAACATGAGCTTGATGCAGTCGTCGTCGGAGAGACTGTCGGAGAAGGCGGCGGCACGCTCAGCATTGCTCTGGCGCCAGTCCTCCCACAGGTCGAGCTTGCCGTTGCCGTTCATGTCACGGAAGGCGAGGCCGCCAACCTGGATGATCTTGGCCGTGTCCTTGACGCCGAGCGTTGTTCCGCCATCGGGGTTGGTAACGCGCGTCCAACCGTCACGGGTCTCCTCGCTCGTCCACTTGGCCTCGACGCCATCGCCGTCGGGATCGATGGGATAACTGCCCGCATCAGGCGTAGCGAGGTCCACCGCGGCGTCATCACCCGAGGTCGACGTGTCGCAGCCCGTTATGCCAAACATGCCCGCCGTCAACGCAGAGGCTGCCAGAAGGTTTCTGCGTGTGATGTTGCTCATGATGCCTCCCTGCCAATCACTAGTTTTTGTTTTGCCTTGCCCAGCCCCATCGGGGATGCGCCCTAGCCGTAGAAGTCGAAGTCAATCGTGTCAAAGTCGGCAATGCCAAAGTCAGCCGCGTTGCCCTGGAGCGTGACGTTATCGACGACAGTCAGGACAACGTCACCGGCCGAAAGGTGCAACGTGATCTCAGACTCGGTGCCCTCCCAAGTGCCCTCGTCTGTCAACAGGTCGGCGTGGGTCTCGAGCGGCTCCACCGTACAGGTGCCGTCCTGCTCGAGCTTGACGTCGAGCATCGGCTCAATGGCTCCCTCGTTTCCGTAGACGGTCTTCCCGGTCGTGAGAACCGAGCCGCGCCACTGTCCCCAGTAGGTGTCGAGTGCGTCAAAGTGGTCCGACTGCGTGACCCCGGCATCGTCACCCGTAGTGCCCTGCGTTGCCCCCTGGCCATTGCAGCCGACCAGCGGCACGCTCAGCGCGCACGCCAGGGCGCCGACCACAAGGAACTGCTTCTTCATGACTTCTCCTTCCTGAGCAGGCCCGCCTGTGCCGGACGGGCCTTCTTGTCGTTTTTTCATTCAAGTACGGCTCCGCCTCAGACCGGGAACTTTGACCTGAAACGTCCGCGACGTGTCCTGTATGGTCACGGGCGGACGTCAAGTGACGGTAGTATCCCCGGGTCGGTCCCCGCAAGCACGCGCGCGAGGAACAAAAAGGGGGAATACCATAGCTGAGCTGGTATTGGTTTAAACCTTCCTAGTACACCAATCGGAAGAGGCGCGACGCGAGACGCCCAGCGGCGCGTCCTGAAGCGTCGTCTGCCTGTCCTGTCCGGTCATCGGACGACCCCCTTAGCCGTCCCCCGCTCCGGCGGGCGGTCATGTCAGGGCCACAGGCGCGAAACGATATACTCGAGAGGCGCTGCTGGGAGCATGGGGCACCACGGGGAGGGACCAGGATGATTCGTGTGCTCATCGTCGAGGACGAAGCGGCGGAGGCAGAGCGCCTACTCAGCTACGTACGCCGCTACGGAGAGGCCCACGGCAAGACCTTCCAGATCACCTGGCTCAAGTCGGCAATGGACATGCTTTCAGAGCAGGCCCACTATGACCTCGTCCTGCTCGACATCGACCTGCCCGGGATCAACGGCATGGAGGCGGCACAGCTCATGCGACTCTTCGATGAGGTGACGCCAATCGTTTTCGTGACAAACCTTGCCCAGTATGCGGTCAAGGGCTACGAGGTCGGCGCCACCGGCTTCATCATCAAACCCGTAACCTGGGGAAACCTTTCTATGAGCCTCGACCGGGCCCTACGCTCAATCCGACAGAACGCCGGCCGCTCCGTCATGATACCCACCGAGGACGGCCTGCGCGTGGTCCCTCTCAGCATAGTCATCTACGTTGAGGTGACGGGACACCGCCTCACCTACCATCTCGAGAGCGGCGAGCGGCTCGAGGCGCGCGGGTCGCTCGGCCAGCTCGAGGAGGAGCTCGCCGGTGCGCCCGTCGTGCGCGTGACCAAGAGCTGCGTCGCCAATATGGACAAGATTTCGCTCGTGCGCGGGCAAGGCCTTCAGATGTCGAACGGCACGGTCCTGCGCATATCGCGCTCACGAAAGCGCGAGGTGCTAGACGCCGTAACGGACTACCTAGGCGGTCACAGGTGAGCGCGTTTCTCGAGCGGTGGTGGTCGCTCGAGCCGCTCGTGCAGTTGCTGATTCCGCTGGTCCTGCTCTGCCTGCGACTCCCGCGCCGGCCGCACGCCACAGCTCGGGAGTGTCTCGTGCTCGCCGCACTGCTCACCTTAGCAATCGTCCCACTGATGGCGGGCCTCGTCACCGGACTCGGAACCTTCGAGGCCTTCGTGGTGTTCTCGGCGCTGCTCGCCGTCCTTGTGGGAGCGGTCATCTTTGTCTACGACGTGCGGCCCTGGACCGCGCTCTTCTGCGCCACGGCCGGATACACGCTGCAGAACATCGTGAGCGGAACCCTTGAGCTGCTGCGCATGTACATCACGGGCAGGGCGAGCGTCCAGCTGGACGAGCCCGTTGCCACCATCGTGACGATAGGCGTGCCCGCCGTGGTCTACCTTGCCGGCTACTGGCTCTTTGTTCGTCGCGTCACGCTGCGCGGCCTTCTCGACGTCGAGAACCGCATGATGCTCTCGATGTTTGCGGTGGTGGTGATCGCGGTCATCGGGCTTGACGTCATCATCAAGGGCCTGGCAATCGTGGGCATCCCCTTCCGCTACCTCATCTTGCTGCGCCTCATTCACCCGCTCGTCTGCGTCTTCGTACTCTTTGCGGAGTACGAGCTGCTCTATGCCAAGCACGCCGACGACGAGCGCGCCGAAACCGAGCGCCTGCTCGCCGAGCGCGAGCGCCAGTATCGTCTCTCGCGCGAGAACATCGAGGCGATCAACATCAAGTGCCACGACATCCGCCACCAGATCCGCCGCCTTGCCGACGAGGGCGCCGTTGTGGACGGCGCCGTGCTCGCGGACATCGAACGCGAGATCAACGTCTACGACTCGGTGGTGGAGACTGGCAACGAGGCCCTGGACACCATCCTCACCGAGAAGAGCCTCATGTGCTCCGGCGAGGGCATCGTGCTCACCGTCATCGCCAACGGCGCGGCGCTCGACTTCATGGCCCCGGCGGACATCTACGCACTCTTTGGCAACGCGCTCGACAACGCCATCGAGGCGGTGCGCCAGGTGGACGACCCCGAGCGGCGCACCATCACGCTCTCCGTGCGGCGCGCGGGCAAGATGGTGGCCGTGAGCGTGGAGAACTACTTCGCACGGGCGCCGCGCTTCTCGGCGGACGGGCTGCCGCAGACGAGCAAGGCCGACGGGGCCAACCACGGGTTTGGCACGCGCTCCATGCGCGCCATCACGCAGCGCTATGGGGGATCTCTTCACGCCGGAGCTCAGGACGGGGTGTTCTACCTCAACGTCCTTCTCGCCGAACCGTCGTGACGCTGGCGTCGGGGCTGGGTGTTATGACAAAGGTGACAGGGCAGATTATGACAAAGGTGACAGGGTAGATTGTCACCATGAGCTCATGGTGACAATCTACCCTGTCACCTTTGTCATAACCTGGGTTGACGCTGGCATCAGAGCTGAGTGTCACATCAGAGCCAGATGTCACGACCAAACGGGACACGTATAATGGGTGGCTGCACAAGCCCGCGCGAGAAAGGCGCCCATGGACATCACACCGCAGGAAGTGGCCGAGACCCTCTCGATGGTCTCCGAGCAGAACCTCGACCTCCGCACCATCACGATGGGCATCTCGCTCGCCGGCTGCGCTGACGAGGACATGGGCCGCATGTGCGACAAGGTCTACGACCGCATCACGCGCACGGCAGAGCACCTCGTCGAGACCGCCGACGACCTCCAGAGCGAGTACGGCATCCCCATCGCCAACAAGCGCGTCTCCGTGACGCCGATCGCCCAGATTGCCGCCGGCTGCCCGGACGAGGACCTCTCCCCGCTCGCGCACGCCATGGATCGCGCGGCCGAGACCCTGGGCATCGACTTCATGGGCGGCTTCTCCGCGCTCGTCCAAAAGGGCATGGGCGCCACGGACCGCAAGCTCATCGCGAGCGTGCCCGAGGCCCTGGCCACGACCGAGCGCGTGTGCTCGTCGCTCAACATTGCCTCAACCCGCGCCGGCATCAACATGGACGCCGTGCTGCTCTCCGCCGAGACCATCCTCGAGTGCGCGCGCCGCACCGTGGACATTGACTGCTACGGCGCCGCCAAGTTCGTGGTGTTTGCCAACATGGTCGAGGACTCGCCGTTCATGGCGGGCGCCGTCCACGGCACCGGCGAGGCCGACGCCGTCATCAACGTGGGCGTCTCCGGCCCCGGCGTCATGGCCGCGGCGCTCTCCGAGCTGCCTGAGTCCGCGAGCCTCATGGACGTGGCCGAGAAGATCAAGCAGACCGCCTTCAAGATCACGCGCGCCGGCGAGCTCATGAGCCGCGAGGCGAGCCGCCGCCTGGGCGTGGAGAAGGGCATCGTGGACCTCTCGCTGGCCCCGACGCCCGCCGCGGGCGACTCCGTTGCCCAGATCCTCGAGACCATCGGCGTGGGCGAGTGCGGCGGCCCCGGCACCACCTGCGCGCTCGCGCTGCTCAACGACGCCGTCAAGAAGGGCGGCGTCATGGCGTCGAGCTCCGTGGGCGGCCTCTCCGGCGCCTTCATCCCCGTCTCCGAGGACGCCGGCATGATCCGCGCCGCCGTCGACGGCGCGCTCAGCCTGGAGAAGCTCGAGGCCATGACCTGCGTGTGCTCCGTGGGCCTGGACATGATCGCCGTTCCCGGCGACACCTCCGTGGAGACCATCGCCGGCATCATCGCCGACGAGATGGCCATCGGCGTCATCAACACCAAGACCACGGCCGTGCGCCTCATCCCCGCCATCGGGCGCAAGGAGGGCGACATGCTCGAGTTTGGCGGCCTCTTCGGCTCCGCGCCGGTCATGCCCGTCAACCAGTTCGCGGGCTCGGTCTTCGCGCACCGCGGCGGCCGCTTCCCCGCGCCGCTCAACTCGCTCAAGAACTAGCGAGAAGCTCCCTTCACACAAATCGGGCGCCGAGAAGGACCACGCACCGCAGGTTCTTCTCGGCGCCCGACGTCCTTCTCGCCCCCAAGCGCCCCACAAACCTGGCAGGTAGTTTCACTTCAAAAAATATTATATCCTACTAACTTGTCAAGTTATCCTAAAACTAGTGGTAGATACCACTACCTGCTAGGCTTCTGGCTACGGGGAGCAAGCGGGCGCCAACGGGGTGCAGCCGAGGGGCTACTTCTGGGGCATCAGCAGCATGTAGAGCTTGTGGCGGCGGAGCTCCTGGAGCGGTGTTGCCTCGGGCAGCTCGACGTCCAGAACGTGGGCGAGCTGTCTGGCAAGAAGGGCCAGCCTTGGCAGCGATTTTGCCACCTGCGACGTCACCCTGAACACGCGATGCCCCGCCGACGTGAGGATATTTGCGCGCATGGCATCCTTGCTGAGCTGGCCTCCTCCACGGTCCGTGTGAAACTCGGCACTGTCATATTCGAGCGCGACCCCTTGCTCCGCCCAGAGAAAATCCGGCGTCACGGCATCGCGATCCGAGAGCGCCTCCCGAAGGTGCCGCACGTCGACCGCCTGGTTGAGGCGCGGCCTCTCGAGCCCAAAGCCACCAAAGTCGACGGGCAGCGAGAGCATGAGCGCAAGAGCGGTCTCCATGGGAGAGGCAGACCCCTCGAGCATGAGCTCCCCCACTCGTCGCGCGCGGCGCGTGCCCTGGGACTTCCCGACCTCGGCGATGACTCGCCCGAGACTGCGGGCGTCCATGAGCCGGGGAGCGTGGTACGCCGCCTTTCCGGACCCGACCCCAAGTCGGTATGTGCCGGAGAACTCGCAGGCCACAACCGTTGCGGCAACAAGGCGCCGAATGCGCTCCCACTCCAGGGGATGGTCGATCACCGGCTTCACCGACTTCTCGACGGACGCCACGAGCTCTGCCTCCGCGCGCACGGCGGCGGCGTGCGCGTCAAGAAGCGAGTCGAGCTTCCCCTGGGCAGAACACAGCTGGACGATGATGAGCTCCGGACCGCTGACAAGCAGGCTGTCGGCAACGCGCAGGAGGGATTCCCGCGGGACCACGCCTCCCCACACGTGAAAGCGCGCCTCATCGCCGCTGCTGCGAGGCGTTTGCGCAGGTACCAGGAGGTCAACGGGACGAGCGACAAGACCAAGCCCGGCAAGGGTCTCCGCAACGCGAGCCGCCCTGAAGGCGCGCTGGCCAGAGACGCACGCACCTCGAGAAAGGCGCCAGGCATCCTGAGGAAAGCGCGAGACCCGCGGGTTCTTCTCGGCACGCGAGAAAAGCAGGCGGATTGCGTCGCAGGCGGAATCATGACTCACGACGGCGTACATGGCAGCCCCTCTCGACGCGGCAGAGCTGCGGGCGCAAGACGATGCCGGGCACCATGGGGCACCGTTGGCTCCGCCGCCTGCCCGCAAACCTAGCAGGTAGTTATTCTCTACAAAATATCTTAACTCAATGAGGTTTTGACTTAACTTAATAATTGTTGTAGATACCACTAGCTGCTAGGTATTCCGGTGAGAGGCGCCACTTGAGGGCGAGAAGGGCGCGCTAGCCCAGGAAGCGCACCTCGGGCTCGAGGCGCACGCCAAACTGGCGCTCCACCTCGTCCTGGACGTGCTCGATCACGGCGTGGACGTCCGCCGCCGTGGCACCGCCGACGTTCACCACAAAGCCGGCGTGCTTCCTCGACACGGCAGCTCCGCCAACCTGAAACCCCTGGAGGTCTGCGTCCATGATGAGCTTGCCGGCAAAGTGACCCTCCGGCCGCTTGAACGTGGACCCGGCGCTCGGCAGCTCGAGCGGCTGCTTCTCCTCGCGCTGGCGCGTGAGGTCGTCCATCGTGGCGCGAATCTTCTCGGGGTCGCCCTTCTCGAGGTCAAAGGTGGCAGAGAGCACCACAAGGCCGTCAGCGGCAACGCGGCTGCGGCGATATCCCAGGTCAAGCTCGTCCACGCCGAGCGTCTCCTGCGAGCCGTCCGGCATGAGCACGCGCACGCACTTGAGCGCGTCGGCAACGCACCCGCCATAGGCGCCGGCATTCATGAAGCACGCGCCCCCCACCGAGCCCGGAATCCCGCACGCAAACTCAAGTCCAGAGAGTCCGAGCTCACAGGCCATCTCGGATGCCTCACGCAGGTCAACGCCAGCCTGGCACGTCATCTCCGTGCCGTCCACGGCAACGCCCATCAGGCCGTCGCCCACCGCAACGATCACGCCACGGAAGCCCTCGTCGGAGACGAGCAGGTCGGACCCGCGACCCAGCACAAAGCGCGCCACGCCGGCCTCGTCGCAGGCAAGGAGCACCTCGCGCACCTCGTCAAAGTCCTCGGGAATCACGTAGAGGTCCGCCGGCCCGCCCACCTTGAACGTGGTGTGCTCGCTCATGGGCTCGTCAACGAGGACGTTTCCCTCTCCGACGATGGCGCGCAGGCGCCACTCCAGGGGCTCTCGGGCGTTGTCGCTCTCGGACATGTTGGCCTTTCGACGGGTTTGGGGTCGCATCCAGTATACGCGGTTCTTCTCATCAGAAAGTGATACGCTACAGGGGTCAGTTTCAGGGCGGGGTGAAAGTCCCCACTGGCGGTGACGGGCGGCCGCGTGCCATGCCCCCAGTCCGCGACCCGCTGAAAAGGCGGCTGACCCGGTGAGACTCCGGGACCAACGGTCACAGTCCGGACGGAAGAAACGGAGGCCATCATGGCTGCTTCCACGCACACGCACGTCTCGCACGACACCCACTCCACCACCGCGGGCGGCACCTGGTCAACGCGACGCATCGCCACGACGGCGCTCTTCTGCGCGCTGGCGTTTGTCCTCACCTTTGTGGAGATCCCCATCTTCCCGCCCGCGCCGTGGCTCATGTACGACCCGTCGGGCATCGTAGCGTTTGTCGCCGCGCTCGTCTTTGGCCCGAGCACCGGCGCCATCGTGACGATTCTCCCCTGGGTTCTCAAGACCCTGTTTAGCTTCAACCCATGGGGCCACGTCATGGCCATCGTCGCGGGCGTGGCGCTGTGCGTGCCCGCCACCCTCATCGCGCGCCGCGTGAGCGGAACACGCGGGCTGGTGGCCGGCATGGTCGCGGGCGCCGTCATCGCACTCGCCGCATGCATCGTGGGCAACATCATCGTGACGCCGCTCTACACCGCCATCTCCACGGCCGACGTCATCGCGATGATCGTGCCGATCCTGCTGCCCTTCAACGCGCTCAAGATCGTCATCAACTGCGTGGTGACGGCGCTCATCCAGAAGCCCATCGCGCAGATCGTCTCCAAGTAGGGCGGCCGAGAAGAACGTGAGGTCGCAGGTCAGGGCTCAGGTGCCGGTACGACTCTCACACGTGACCCTCGTCTACGACGGGGGCGTGCGTGCGCTCGACAACGTCTCCCTCGAGGTGGCGCGCGGCGAGCGGGTCTGCGTGCTCGGCGCCAACGGCTCCGGCAAGTCAACGCTCGCCTCGGTGATCTGCGGGCTGCTCGCGCCCGACGAGGGCGAGGTCGAGCTCGTAGGCGAGCGCGTGTGCGCAGACGGCACGCCGGACCTCGTGGCCTATCGGCGCGCGCGGCGCTCGCTCGGTCTGGTGTTCCAGAACCCGGACGACCAGATCGTCACGAGCGTCGTTGAGGACGACGTTGCCTTTGGCCCGGAGAACCTCGGGCTGCCACGCGAGGAGATCGCCACGCGCGTGACCCGTGAGCTGCACCGCGTTGCCATGGATGACTACGCTAAGGCAGATCCGTCGCGTCTTTCCGGCGGGCAGCGCCAGCGCGTGACCATCGCCGGCGCCCTTGCCATGGAGCCGCAGGTGCTCGTGCTCGACGAGCCCGGCTCCCTTCTCGACGTGCGCGGGCGCGCGGCGATTCTGCGCGTGATGGGCCGCCTCGCCGCAGCCGGCACCACCCTCGTCCACGTGACGCACTTCATGGAGGAGGCGCTCGAGGCGAGCCGCGTCATCGTGATGGACCGGGGGCGCGTCGTGCTCGAGGGCACGCCCGACGAGGTCTTCTCACACGGCGATCTGCTCTTGGGCCTGGGCCTCGAGGTCCCCTTTGCCGCGCGCCTCTCGCGGCGCCTCGGCCTCCCCTGGACCTGCGACGAGCAGACCCTCGTCAACGAGTTGAGCGAGATAAGGGGGGCAGGTCCTTTTGCCTCGTCCGCCCCGCCGAGCGAGACGAGCGAGCCCGCCCCCCCTGCCTCGCCCCTCTTGCAGGTCGAGCACGTCTCGTTTGCGTACGATCGAGGCGGCAGGGCGCTCGACGACGTCTCCTTCAAGGTGGAGGCGGGCACCTCGACGGCCATCATCGGGCAGACCGGCTCGGGAAAGTCCACGCTGCTGCGGCTGATCTGCGGGCTTGAGGCGCCGGACGAGGGCCGCATCCTCGTCAACGGCAACGACACCTTCTCCCGGCGCGGGCGCAGGGCGGCGCGGCGCGCCGTGGGATACGTGATGCAGCACCCGGAGCGCCAGCTCTTTGCCGAGACCGTCGAGAAGGACGTGGCGTTTGGCCCGCGCAACCTCAGGCTGCCGGCGGAGGAGGTCGAGCGCCGCGTCTCGCGCGCGCTTGAGATCGTGGGCCTCTCCGATAGGCGCGACGCCTCCCCCTTCAAGCTCTCCGGCGGACAGCGCCGACTCTGCGCCCTCGCCGGCATCCTTGCGATGGCGCCCAGGATCCTCGTGCTCGACGAGCCGACCGCGGGGCTTGACCCGCGGGGCCGCGCCATGCTGCGCGGCGTGCTCGCGCACCTTCGCGAGCAGGGCATCACGCTCGTCCAGGTGACCCATTCGATGGAGGACGCCGCCCGCTGCGACCGCGTCATCGCGCTCGACCAGTCCCGGCTCGTTGCCATGGGCGGGCCCCGCGAGGTCTTCTCGAGAGCCAACGAAAGGCGCCTCTGCGAGAACGGCCTCGGCATCCCCCGCTCCCTGCGCGTAGCTCGCGAGCTGGAGCGACGCGGCTGGCCCGCGCTCGGGGACCCCCTCACCACCGACGAGCTCGTCACCTCGATCGAGGGCGCGTGCGCCGCCCAAGACTCGAGGGCGGCCTGCCCCCCTTTGAATCAGGAGAGGGAGCCCCGTGGCGCTTAGGATCTCAGTGGGCCAGTACGTGGCCGCCCGCTCCCCCATCCACGGGCTCGACGCCCGCGTCAAGCTCGTCTGCGTGCTCGCGACGCTCGTTGCCGTCTTCTGCGTCTCCAACCTCGCGCAGCTCGCGCTCGCGGCGGCCTTCGTCCTCGCGGCGCTGCTCCTCTCGCGCGTGCCCGCGGATCGGGTGCTCGCGTCCGTGCGCCCGCTCATGGTGTTTCTCGCCGTGCTCTCGCTCTTCAACCTTTTCTTTGTGAGGACGGGCGACGTCGTGGCAACGCTGGGGCCGCTCTCCGTCACGTCGGGCGGCGTGCTCGCCGCGGCCCTCTACACGGCCCGCTTTGCCCTCGCGCTCGTCATGGGCTCGCTCATCATGCTCACCACCACGCCCACCCAGCTCTCCGACGCCTTCGACCGCATGCTCTCCCCGCTCTCGCGCCTGGGCCTTCCCGGCCACCAGATCGCGATGGTCTTCTCGCTCATGATGCGCTTCATTCCCACCCTTGCCGACGAGGCAACCGCCATCATCGACGCCCAGTCGCTGCGCGGGGGTGCCTTCGACGAGGGCGGCCCCGTCCAGCGCGTGCGCTCGGTCGCGCCCGTTGTGGTGGCGCTTCTCGCTAGCGGGCTGCGCCACGCCGACGGCCTCTCCCGCGCGCTCGACGCTCGCTGCTACGAGGGCGGAGAGGGGCGCACCCACTTCCACGAGCAGCGCCTTGGAATCAGAGACGCCATCGCGGCGCTTGCGACCTTGGCGTTTGTCACCGCGCTCGTCGCACTTGCCTAAACGGCGCCCGCTCCCTCCCGCACGGCTTTTGCCGTAAAATAGTGAGCTACGAACAACTCCTTGAGTACCCAGGAGGTAGCAGCGCATGGTCTCTCGTATCTACGTGGAGAAGAAGCCCGGATTTGACGGCGAGGCGCAGTCGCTCGAGCGCGAGCTCAAGACGCTCCTCGGCATCGACGCCCTCGACAACCTGCGACTCATTAACCGCTACGACGTGGAGGGCATCACGCCCGAGCTCTTTGAGAGCTGCGTGCCCACGGTCTTCTCGGAGCCGCAGACCGACGTGGCCACCACCGAGATGCCCGAGCCTGCGCCCGGCTCGACAGTCTTTGCCGTGGAGTTTCTCCCGGGGCAGTTTGACCAGCGCGCCGATTCCGCGAGCGAGTGCATCCAGCTCATCAGCCAGGGCGAGCGCCCCATCGTGCGCTCCGCGAAGGTCTACGTGCTGGAGGGCGCCCTCAGCGACGCGGACGTTGCGTCCATCAAGCACTACGTGATCAACCCCGTGGAGGCGCGCGAGGCCTCCCTCGAGCCGCGTGCCACGCTGCGCCAGGACTACCCCGAGCCCGCTGACGTGGAGGTGCTCGACGGCTTCCTGGAGCTTGACTCCGCGCAGCTCCAGGCCTTTATCGACGAGCGCGGCCTTGCCATGGACCTCGCGGACATCACCTTCTGCCAGAGCTACTTTGCCGGTGAGGGCCGCGTGCCCACGATCACCGAGATCCGCATGATCGACACCTACTGGTCCGACCACTGCCGTCACACCACCTTTGGCACCGTCCTCACGGACGTCCAGATTGACGACGACGTGGTGCGCGCCGCCTTTGAGCGCTACCTCGAGATGCGCCGCGAGCTGGGCCGCGAGGAGAAGCCCGTCTGCCTCATGGACATGGGCACCATCGGCGCCAAGTACCTCAAGCACACCGGCCAGCTCAAGAACCTCGACGAGTCCGAGGAGATCAACGCCTGCACCGTCAAGGTCAAGGTGGACGTCAACGGGCACGACGAGGACTGGCTCTTCCTCTTTAAGAACGAGACACACAACCACCCCACCGAGATCGAGCCCTTTGGCGGCGCGGCCACCTGCATTGGCGGCGCCATCCGCGACCCGCTCTCCGGCCGCAGCTACGTCTACCAGGCCATGCGCGTGACCGGCGCGGCCGACCCCACGGTCCCGGTGTCCGAGACCATGACGGGCAAGCTCCCGCAGCGCAAGCTCGTGACCACCGCCGCGGCGGGCTACTCCAGCTACGGCAACCAGATTGGCCTGGCCACCGGTCAGGTCAGCGAGCTCTACCACCCCGGCTACGTGGCCAAGCGCATGGAGATCGGCGCCGTGGTGGGCGCCACCCCAGCCTCCCACGTGCGCCGCGAGTGCCCGGCGCCCGGCGACAAGATCGTGCTTCTGGGCGGTCGCACCGGCCGCGACGGCATCGGCGGCGCCACCGGCTCCTCCAAGGCCCACAACGTCGAGTCCCTCGAGAAGGACGGCGCGGAGGTCCAGAAGGGCAACCCGCCCATCGAGCGCAAGCTCCAGCGCCTCTTCCGTCGCGAGGACGCCTGCCGCCTCATCAAGCGCTGCAACGACTTTGGCGCGGGCGGCGTGAGCGTGGCCATCGGCGAGCTGGCCGACGGCCTGGACATCAACCTCGACCTCGTACCCAAGAAGTACGAGGGCCTCGACGGCACCGAGCTCGCCATCTCCGAGTCCCAGGAGCGCATGGCCGTGGCGCTGGCGCCCGAGGACGTGGACGAGTTCATGCGCTACGCGCGCGAGGAGAACCTCGAGGCCACCGTCGTGGCAACCGTCACCGAGGAGCCCCGCCTGCGCATGAGCTGGCGCGGCGCCACGATCGTGGACGTGAGCCGCGAGTTCCTCTCCTCCAACGGCGCGCCCAAGGCGCAGGCCGTCCACGTGGAGGAGCAGGGCGAGTACGAGCGCACCTGGGCCGGCGATAGCGTTGCCGAGAAGATGCGCGCGCTCGTGACCGACCTCAACGTGGCCTCCAACAAGGGCCTCTCCGAGCGCTTTGACTCCACCATCGGCGCCGCAACGGTGCTCATGCCCTTTGGCGGGCGCACGCAGCTCACGCCCACGATGGCGATGGTCGCCAAGCTCCCCGTGGACGGCGAGACCACCACGTGCTCCGGCATGGCATGGGGCTTCAACCCCTACCTCATGAGCGCCGACTGCTTCACGGGCGCGTACCTCTCCGTCGTTGAGTCCGTGAGCCGCATGGTTGCCGCGGGCTTTGAGCACGAGAACCTCTACCTCACGTTCCAGGAGTACTTCGAGCGCCTGCGCACCGAGCCCGAGCGCTGGGGCAAGCCCACCGCCGCCCTTCTCGGCGCGCTCATGGCGCAGGTTGACCTGGGGATTGGCTCCATCGGCGGCAAGGACTCCATGTCCGGCAGCTTTGAGGACCTGGATGTGCCGCCCACGCTCGTCTCGTTTGCCACGGGCCTCGGCACCGTGGGCCGCGTGACCTCGCCCGAGTTCAAGGGCGCCGGACACCGCGTGGCCGTCATCGTGCCGGACTACTCCGACAACGGGCTCATCCCGCTGCCCGACGCGTTTCTCGCCACGCTCTCGCTGGTCGAGGGCATCGTTTCGCGCGGCGAGGCGCTTGCCATCTCCACGCCCGGCTACGGCGGCGCCGCCGAGGCCGCGTTCAAGATGTGCGTGGGCAACCGCGTGGGCCTGGAGCTCTCCGAGTCCTTTGGCGCGGACGCCCTCTTCTGCCCGTCCTACGGCAGCTTCCTCGTGGAGCTCACGGACGACGCGCAGATCCCCGAGATCCCCGCGGGCGTGACCGCCACGCTCTTTGGCACCACCACGGAGGCCTACGAGCTCTGCGTTGCCGGCGAGAAGATCGACCTCGCCGAGCTTCAGGAGGCCTGGGAGGGCGCCATCGAGTCCGTCTTCCCGTACCGCGCCGAGGGCGAGACCGTGCGCGCCGTCTCCCTCGATCCCGAGCGCGCCGCTGCTGCCCGCCCGCACCCCGCGGTCCACGTTGCCCGCCCGCGCGTGGTCATCCCGGTCTTCCCGGGCACCAACTGCGAGTACGACACCGCGTACGCCTTCGAGCGCGCCGGCGCCGTGGCGGACGTCTTTGTGGTCAACAACCTCACGCCCGAGGCCGTTGCCGAGAGCACGCACGAGCTGGCGCGCCGCATCCGCGAGAGCCAGATTGTCATGATCCCCGGCGGCTTCTCCGGCGGCGACGAGCCCGACGGCTCCGCAAAGTTCATCACCGCGTTCTTCCGCGCGCCCGAGGTCACCGAGGCCGTGCGCGAGCTCCTGCAGTCCCGAGACGGCCTCATGCTGGGCATCTGCAACGGCTTCCAGGCGCTCGTGAAGCTGGGCCTTGTGCCCTACGGCGACATTCGCCCGATGGACGACACCTGCCCCACCCTCACCTTCAACACCATCGGCCGCCACCAGAGCCGCCTCGTGCGCACGCGCGTGGCGTCGACGCTCAGCCCCTGGCTCTCCAAGTGCGAGGTGGGCGACGTCCACAACATCGCGATCTCCCACGGCGAGGGCCGCTTCGTGGCCTCGCCCGAGCTTCTCGAGAAGCTCATTGCCGCCGGCCAGGTGGCCACGCAGTACGTTGACGAGAACGGCGTGCCGGGCATGAGCCTCGACGTCAACCCCAACGGCTCCGTCCTGGCCATCGAGGGCATCACCTCGCCCGACGGCCGCATCCTCGGCAAGATGGGCCACACCGAGCGCTCCGGTGCCGGGCTCTACAAGAACGTGCCGGGCAACGCGTACCAGCCCCTCATCGAGGGCGGCGTGGGGTATTTCACCGAGTAGCGTCGGGTAGGCGGCCCAGGGTTTTCACGCAGAGGTGCGCTTCGCGGAACCTCTGCTTAGAAAACCCTGGGCCGCTGCCGCAACTCAAGAAACGTCAGGAAAGACGTCGCCGTGACCAAACCACAATCTCAATCGTTTCTTGCCTCGACGGCGGGGATGGCGCTGGCGTGCTTGGCGAGCTGCTTTTTGTGGGGCTCGGCGTTTCCGTGCGTGAAGATCGGCTACGAGCTGTTTGGGATTGACGCCGCGGACATGGCGTCGATTCTTGCCTTCGCGGGACTGCGGTTCGCGCTCGCCGGCGCGATGGTCGCCGTGGGGATGAGCCTCGCCGCGCGTCGCCCCTTCGTGCCCGAGAAGCGCGACCTGCCCGCAATCGGCGTGCTCTCGCTCTTTCAGACCATTCTTCAGTACGTCCTCTTCTACGTGGGGCTCGCCAACTGCGCGGGCGTCACGAGCTCGATTCTCGAGGCGAGCAACTCGTTTCTGTGCGTGCTCATCGCGGCGCTCGTGTTCCGCTTCGAGCGGCTCACCGGCCGCAAGGTGCTGGGATGCCTCGTGGGCTTTGCGGGCGTCGTGCTCGTCAACGTGACGAGCGAGGCCGGTGGCCTCTCCTTCTCGCTTGCCGGCGAGGGCATGGTGCTCCTCTCCACCGTTGCGGCGGCGACTTCGAGCAACCTGGCCAAGCTCTTCTCGCGAGAGCACGACCCAGTGCTGCTCTCTGGCTGGCAGTTCCTTCTCGGTGGTCTCGTCATGCTCGGCGTGGGGCTCGCGCTCGGGGGCCGCGTGGCCCCGGCGGACGCGGCAAACCCGCTGCCGGCGCTCGCGCTCCTCGCTTACCTGGGCTTCATTTCCGCTGCCGCCTACTCCCTCTGGTCGGCGACGCTCGCCGTCAACCCCGTCTCGCGCGTGGCGGTCTTTGGCTTCATGAACCCCGTCTTTGGCGTGCTGCTCTCTGCGCTTCTGCTCGGCGAGACCAACGTGGTGAGCCCGCTCGTAGCCGTGGCGGCCCTCGCGCTCGTGAGCGTGGGCATCGTGGTGGTGAACCGACCAGAACGAGCATAGGCTCGACCTGTCTGTTCCGTTTCTCTGCAAACCAACGTACGGTCAACAGACCAGTCGGGAGACGGCCACCGAAGGGTCACCTGTCGCACCACCCACTGTAGGATAATGGGCGCAAAGCCATCTGGAGGAGGCGCCTATGTACCGCACTCGCCGCTTGCTCGTTGCGCTCGCCCTTGTTCCGCTCCTAGCGCTCGTGTTGGCTTCCTGCCGCCAGAGGACAGGCACCACCGCAACGGAGCTTACCTCCGGCAGAGCGCTTGCCGAACAAGGCTCGGTCGAGCCTGAGCCTGCCAGCCTCGACACCTACGACTTCTCGCTTGACCTGCTGCGCGCCTGCGCCACGGAGGAGCCGGACGAGAACGCGCTCGTCTCGCCGCTCTCCGTGCTCTATGCGCTCTCGATGGTCGAGAACGGCGCCTCGGGCGAAACGCTTGCTCAGATAGAGGCCGCCACAGGCATGAGCGCAGACGACCTCTCCTCGGCTCTCCAGTCCCGCGCGGTACGGGCGGCCGACGACGATTCCCAGCTCTCCCTTGCCAACTCGGTCTGGCTGCGGGACTCCGATGGGCTGCGCGTGAGCGACGACTACCTTGACGCTTGTGCCACGAGCCTCGGGGCGCAGGCGTATGCCGCACCCTTTGACGAGACCACGGCAGATGACATCAACGGCTGGGTGAGCGACCACACCCACGAGATGATTCCGAGCATCGTTGAGGACATCCCCGATGAGGCGCAGCTCTACCTTGTGAACGCCCTTGCATTCGAGGCTCCATGGCAAGATCCCTACAATCCCGCCTTCACTGAGCCAGACACTTTTACCTGCGAGGATGGGACCACGCAAGACGTCGACATGATGCTCTCGATGGAACGCTCCTACCTTGAGGGCGAGCTGGCAACTGGCTTTGTGCGTCCGTACGAGGGCTACGAGTACGGCTTTGTGGGTCTTCTGCCCAACGAGGGCGTCACCGTGAGCGACCTGCTTGCGAGCCTCGATGGCGCCAGTCTCCAAGCGCTGCTCGAGCCGCGCCCCAACACCGTCGCGGACGTGGGACTTCCCCGGTTCACCGTGACCTACGGCAACGAGCTCTCGGAGGAGCTGGCCTCCCTTGGCGTGACGGACGTCTTTGACCAAGAGCGCGCCGACCTCACGCGCATAGGCACCTCCGACAACGGTCCGCTCTACGCGAGCGCCGTGCTACACAAGACGTTCATTGACGTCAACGAGGAGGGCACGAGCGCCGCGGCGACAACAGTCGTGGAGGTGGGGGACGGCTCATCTGGCCCCGCCGCGCCGCCCGAGGTCAAGGAGGTCATCCTCGACCGCCCCTTCGTCTATCTCATTGTTGACTACGCCACGATGACGCCGGTGTTCATCGGCACCGTCATGAGCGTCGAATAGCCCTCTCGCGAAAGTTGGGTACTTTTTTAGACCTCCCCCGAGTATCAACACCCCGCTCAACACATTTGCGCAGGTAGCAAATTGCTATCTGCAAAGTGATACTTCGGCCTCGTACAAAAAACCGCACACAAAAAAGAGTCAGCGTCCCGGACGGCGATGCGTGAGATGCCAGCCGCCGCAGTACGGGCACTCGTAGACAAAAATCTTGGGCGCATCCTTGCGACGCGAGCTCCTCTCGGCCGCCTTACGCGCCTCCACGCGCGTGGCGTAGCGCTTCTTGCGCTCGCACGCCCGGTATTTCTGACTCTGCTCGTCCATTGCGCCTTCCTGGTGCAAGCTCATCCTCCAAGGGAACATTATGCGACGCTGACGCATGTTATGGGCAGGGAGGTGAGAGCATGACCAACAAGGTCCAGCGCGCCGAGAAGTTCATGCGACATGCGATGGCAGCACATGGCAGCTCGGTCTACCTCGTGGCGCTCGCGCAGACCCGCTCGGAGCACGATGCGCAAGACGTTGCGCAGGACGTGTTCTGCAGGCTGCTTACCGACGCGACCGCCTTCACCAGCGACGAGCACCTGCGCGCCTGGCTGCTGCGCGTGACGGTGAACCGGTGCCGCGAGCTTCACCGGATGCCGTGGCGTCGCCGCGTGGACGCACTCGACGAGCGGGCGGAGCTGTCGTCACCGGACGTGGGAACCGAGGACGCGGCGCTTGCCGAGCTTCGGGCGGACCCCGTGTGGCAGGCGCTCCGAGAGCTGCCCGAGAAGCTTCGCGTGGTGGCGCTGCTGCACTACGTGGAGGAGTACTCGACCGATCAGATCGCCCGCATCGTGGGCTGTGCTCCCGCAACGGTGCGCACGCGCCTGTACCGGGCGCGCAGACAAATGAGACAAATCCTTGAGCCTAATTCCGAGCCAAAGGAGGAGAGCTATGAACAAGCAAGCGTTTGACCAGTTCAAGCAGCGAGCGCGCAACGTCCAGCTCCCCGATGACGTGCGCGACAACGTCCTTTCCGAGAGAGGAGCCGAGAAGAGCCGCTCGCCGAGACGGCACTCCGTCACCAGACGGGCCGTGGTGGGCGTGGGGCTGGGGGCGGTCGGCACGGCCGCGGCGCTTCTCGTCGCCTCGATCGTGACGAGGCCGTCCGAGGGCGATCCCTCGGGGGCAGCCGGGAACTGCTGGTTTGCCCTGCGCGCCTATGCCGAGGGCGTCAAGCAGGACGACGGGTCGCTACTCGCGGCAGACGACTGCTTTGGCGGCATCTACAGCTGGAGCGAGGGGGACGGCGGACTCTTCGACGTGAGCACGTCCTTCGACGTCAGCTGCGTGGGCGAGGGGATCGACTCGATCACCTACGAGCTGGGCGGCGCCGGGGTAACCGACGGCGACGTCCGCTTTGAGTGGGTTGCGCTCGACCGCGACGGCATCGAGGTTGGCGACGCCATAGGCGGCTCGACGAGCGCCTTCGCGGTTGACTGCGCCGTTCCCCTCGAGCGCGTCGGCTACAACGTGGCCATGAGGCTGCAGGCCGAGGGGGCGCTCCGAGAGGCGCTTGACGCGCTCCACGACGCCTACGCGGCACCCTCGGATCAGGGCGCGGTCAACGAGCAAATCTGGCGGGCCTTCGACCTCGTCGCGGTCTGCGCCGCCGAGGAGTTTGCACAGCGGATGGCCGACGTTGAGCTCACGCTCTCTGCGAGCCTCGCGGACGGGAGCGCGCAGACGCGGCGCTATCGCTTTGATCCCGTGGAGGACGCGAGGGAGCGCTACGCGGCCTACCTCGGCCAGATCACCGACCTCGAGATCCAGCGCGAGGTCGAGGGCACCGACACGAGCGTGCAGGTCCAGGAACTCATGGACAACCCGCCGAGCCTCTACCTCGTTACGGAGCTGGACGGGTAGGCCACGCGCCCGTGGGCGGCCCGTCACCTGCGACGGGCCGCAAATGATACGAAGGGACTGTCCCTTTGTCTCCTACGCGCGCTGAATGAAGTGGCACACGAGAGCCACCATCACGTCCTTCTCGTCAGGGTTGGATTCCGCAATGAGCAGAGTGACGGCAACGAGCGTAGCGCGTCGATGACCTTATCGCCCGCAGGGGTGAAGAGGGCGCCGCAGCGGTCAAGGAAATACAGGAAGATCGTTGCCGCAATGCGCTTGTTGCCGTCTAGGAAGCTGTGGTCCTTCACGATGAAGTAGAGCAGGTGGACCGCTTTCTCCTCGAGCGTGGGGTAGAGGTCGCGCCCGCCAAAGCTCTGGAACACATTGCCGATGGCGCCCTTGAACGACTCGTCCTTCTCGACGCCGAAAAGCGAACTCTCCTGGCCAAAGCGTAGAGAGTCAATCACGTCGTGACACTCCCCGTAGGTGAGGACGTACGCAGACGGCACACCCTCGGGCACCATAACGCGCATGTGGTCGTAGTCGTCGAGAAGGTCGAGCGCGGCCGTGTAGCTCTGCACGATGTCGAGCACCTGGCGCGTACCGAGGTCGTCCGGGATGCGCGCCATCACCTTGGTGACCTTGCCCAGCTGCTCGAGCCGGCGCTCGTTCTCCACATGGCCGGCCACGACGTAGCGGCGCAGCACGTCCGTAGCCCAACGGCGAAACTCCACGCCGCGCCGCGACTTCACGCGATAGCCGACGGAAAGAATCATGTCGAGGCTGTAGTGTTCGACCCGCCGAACAACCTCACGGTCGCCCTCGAGTCGAACTGTCGCAAATTTTGCGACAGTTCGACTCTCGCTTCCCGCGAGCTCCTCGCGCAGCGCATTCGCGACGTGCTTGCCAATCGTCTTAACGTCGCGGCCATAAAGCGCGGCCAGCTGGTTGCGGTTAAGCCAAATCTCCTCACCCTCGGGGTCAATCCTTACTGGTAGCGTAACCTCCCCGTCTGCCGACTCAAACAGGACGATGCCCTTCTCCGTGCTCATGTGCGCCTCCATTCCACCGGACTTCTCGATAGAACGAATGTACGCCTATGACCGGACAATGCTTGGACGGCAAAAAAGCGGCCCGCCTCCAACGGCGGACCGCAAATGATACGGAAGGGACTGTCCCTTTGTCTCCTACGCGCGAGCCACGCCGGACTTGCGGGCAGCCTCGGCCACGGCAGCGGCCACGGCGGGCGCCACGCGCTCGTCAAAGGCACCGGGGATGATGTAGTCTGCAGCGCGGTGCTCGTCGTCAACGAGGCCGGCAATCGCGTAGGCCGCGGCCTCCATCATGTCGTCGTTGATGTCGGAGGCGCGCACGTCGAGGGCGCCGCGGAAGATGCCCGGGAAGGCCAGGACGTTGTTGATCTGGTTGGGGAAGTCGGAGCGACCCGTGGCGGCCACGGCGGCCCCTGCCGCCAGCGCCTCGTCCGGCATGATCTCCGGCACGGGGTTGGCGCAGGCGAAGACGATGGGGTCGGCGGCCATCGTGCGCACCATGTCCTGCGTGAGCACGCCCGGGGCAGACACGCCCACAAAGACGTCTGCGCCGCGCACGGCGTCGGCAAGGGTGCCCTTCACGCCCTCGCGGTTGGTCCACGTGGCGATCTCGGCCTTCTCGGGGTTGAGGCCATCGCGGCCCTCGTAGATGGCGCCCGTGCGGTCACAGATGATGACGTCCCTCACGCCCATGCGCTGCATGAGCTTGGCGATGGAGATGCCCGCCGCGCCGGCGCCGGAGAAGACCACGCGCACGTCGGAGAGCTCGCGGCCGGTGAGGCGGCACGCGTTGATGAGCGCGGCGCAGGTCACGACGGCGGTGCCGTGCTGGTCGTCGTGGAAGACGGGGATGTCGCAGACCTCCTTGAGGCGGCGCTCGATCTCAAAGCAGCGCGGCGCGGAGATGTCCTCGAGGTTGATGCCGCCGAAGCTGCCGGCGATGAGCTCGACGGTGCGCACGATCTCATCCACGTCCTTGGAGCGCACGCAGAGGGGGAACGCGTCCACGTCGGCGAAGGTCTTGAACAAGGCGCACTTGCCCTCCATGACGGGCATGCCCGCCTCGGGGCCGATGTCGCCGAGGCCCAGCACCGCGGTGCCGTCCGTGACCACGGCCACCAGGTTGCCGCGGCGGGTGTAGGTGTAGGAGTCCTCCACGTTCTCGGAGATCTTGAGGCACGGCTCGGCGACGCCCGGCGTGTAGGCCACGGCCAGCTCCTCGGGCGTGGTGATCGGCGCGCGGGTGATCACCTCGATCTTGCCCTGCCACTCGCGATGCTTGTCCAGTGCGTACTGCTTGGCGTCCTCAGCCATGGATGCTCCTATCTCGCAGGCCGGGTTGGCCGGCCACGTTCACACCGGGTACCAGTTTAGTCTCCACGAGAGCAGAGCGCAGTGCGTTTCCCAACTTTTGACACGGGGACTCCAGCCTGCCCGCCAGCATCGCCCGGTTTTGGGCAACAAGTTTGATGCTCGGTCCTTCTCGACATAAAACTTGTTGCCCAAAACCAGTCAAAACATGACGGAAGAGCCCATAGTGGCGAGAAAAACGTGGTTTTGCGTCCGCACAAGGCAACCCCACATAAAACATTTGCCCCAAAACCACCACGTTCTTCTCGGAAAAGGCAACTCCACAAGCGCGCGGGCCACCAAAACCCAAAACCACCGTTTTCCGTGCAGGGGAACACGCCCGGAACGCAATCGAATCAGTCCAGGGCAAGGGCGCCGAGCCACCCCCAGCGCGGCTCGCTCGCCACGCCATACGCGCTCAGCCACAGCTCAAGCGGTACGCTCCGCACATGCCCGCCCACGCAGTCCATCACAAGGCCGTCGCCCGCGTAGAGCCCCACGTGCCCGTGGTCCCAGCCGCCGGTGCCGTACGGGTGGCGCCCAACGGCAACGATCATGCCCACGAGCAGGTCTGCCGCGTCCGTCCGCGAGCAGAACCCGTCGTAGAGCTCGCGCGCATCGCCGCTCACATACCCCATGCCCAGCCGAGAGAAGGCGCGCTCCACCCACGCCGCGCAGAGGTCCTCGCCCATCGGGGCGGTCCCGTGCACGCACGCCACCAATCGGCGCTGCAGCGCCCCGGCGTCCATGAGCGCCTGGGGCTCGTGGCCCGCGGGCACCTCTCGCCATGCGGGCTGGCCAAAGCTCGTGGTCACGCCGTCGGCGGCGAGAAGCCCGCGCGCCCGCAGCGCCGCAAGAAACCGCTCGCGCACGTTCTTCTCCCCTCTCGAGCGCATGGCCAGACGCCAAACCGGCCGGCACCCATAGGAACCGCCCCACGTGACAGATTATGGCAAAACGCCTCCGTCGGCAGCCCACCCGCACGCGCGCAAGCTCCTAACAGCGCCGGCCGTCGTATACTAATCCGCAGGGGGAAATCCACAAGAAGAGCTCACCACAACGAAAGGACTTCCATGAGCGAGAAGATCGCGCCTCAGGACACCTGCGTGCTCGTGACCGGCGGCGCCGGCTTTATTGGCAGCCACACCGTCGTTGAGCTGCTCCAAGGCGGCTACCAGGTCGTTATTGTGGACGACCTCTCCAACGCCTCCCCCAAGGTCTGCGACCGCATCAAGACCATCGTGGGCGACGGGGCGGCCAGGAACCTCACTTTCTACGAGGCTGACGTCAACGACCGCGCCGCCCTCTCCAAGATCTTTGACGCCCACCACCCGAGCCGCGTGATCCACTTTGCCGGCTACAAGGCCGTGGGCGAGTCCGTCACCAAGCCCATCGAGTACTACGCCAACAACATCGGCAACACGCTCACGCTGGTGGACGTCATGCGCGAGCACGGCTGCAAGTCCATCATCTTCTCCAGCTCCGCCACCGTCTACGGCGACCCGGACTCCCTCCCCCTCACCGAGGAGAGCCCCAAGAAGCCGGCGACCAACCCCTACGGCTGGACCAAGTGGATGATCGAGCAGATCCTCACGGACCTCCACACCGCCGACCCCGAGTGGAACGTCGTGCTGCTGCGCTACTTCAACCCCATCGGCGCGCACCCCTCGGGCCTCATGGGCGAGGACCCCAAGGGCATCCCCAACAACCTCGTGCCCTACGTCGCGCAGACCGCCATCGGCAAGCGCGACGCCGTGCACGTCTTTGGCAATGACTACGACACCCCCGACGGCACCGGCGTGCGCGACTACATCCACGTGGTGGACCTCGCCTCCGGCCACGCCGCGGCGCTCGCATGGATGAACGGCCGCACGGGCGTGGAGATCTTCAACCTCGGCACGGGCACGGGCACCTCGGTGCTCCAGATCATCAAGGCGTTCTCCGCCGCCTGCGGCCACGAGATCCCCTACGTCATCGAGCCGCGCCGCGCCGGCGACGTCACGGCCAACTACGCCGACTGCTCCAAGGCACGCGAGGAGATGGGCTGGGAGGCCAAGTTCAACATCGAGGACATGTGCCGCGACTCCTGGAACTGGCAGTCCAAGAACCCCAACGGCTACGAGGGCTAGGCAGCGAGAAGAACCATGGAAGAGCGCTTCGTCACCTACCTCACAGAGCGGCTGCCCCTCGTTGAGCGGGCGCTCGCCGACGCCGCGGCCGCGCCGCTCACCGACGGCCCCGCGGCGCGCGACCTCAACCGCTACCTCTACGCCCCGCTCTCGCGCTTCACCGCCTCGGGCGGCAAGCGCGTGCGCCCCGTGCTCGCGCTTCTGGGCGCCGAGGCCGTGAGCGGACATGCCGAGGACGCGCTCTCCTGCGCGGTTGCCGTGGAGCTCTTCCAGAGCGCGGCGCTCATCCACGACGACATCGCCGACGAGGGCGAGCTGCGCCGCGGCGAGCCCTGCCTGCACCGCGTTGAGGGTGAGGGACTGGCGATAAACGCCGGCGACCTGGCGCTCACCCAGGTCTTTGAGGTGGTTCTCGCCGACGAGGCGCTTCCCGCGGACCGCAGGCTCCGCGCGCTCCGCGAGCTGGTGCGCATGGAGCGCCACACGCTCGAGGGCCAGGCGCTCGACCTCGGCTGGGTGCGCGACGCGCGCTGGGACGTCACCACCGAGGACTACCTCTACATGGTCACGAGCAAGACCTCGTGGTACTCCGCCGCCATCCCACTTTACGTGGGCGCGCTCGTGGGCGGGGGCTCCGAGGAGGCCGCGCGGGGGCTCCTCGAGCTGGGGCTCACCGCCGGCGTTGCCTTCCAGCTTGCCGACGACCTGCTCAACCTCGTCGGTGACGCCGAGGCGCAGGGCAAGGACCTCCGCTCGGACATCACCGAGGGCAAGCGCACGCTCGCCGTGGTGTGGGCGCTCGAGCACCTTGAGGGAGCTGAGCGGGAGGAGCTCGTGGCACTTCTCGCCAGCGGCACGTCGGACGCCGCAGAGCTCGCGCGAGCCGTCGAGCTCATTGAGCTTGGCGGGGGCATCGCGCGCTGCCAGGAGCTCGCGCACGAGATGGCGGAGCGCGCCAAGGAGGGCGCCCGGGCGCTCGCAGACGCGGGTCACATCACAGTTGAGGCTCGCGACCTGCTCGTATCTATGTCAGACTTCTTCGTGGAGCGCGCGGGCTAGCCCGCTCCACCCCACGCGTTATAGGAGAGGCAATGGAAGCAATCAGGGAAGGCGCAACGGGCGCAGCCGTCGAGGACATCCAGGAGCGACTCTGCTCGACGGGCTATCAGGTTGACGACGCGGAGCGCAGCGAGAAGCACTTTGGCCGCTCGACCGCCACCGCCGTCGCGCGGTTCCGCCTCGATCACGGGCTCTCGCTCGGGGACGAGGTTGACGCCCCCACCTGGTCCGCGCTCGTCGACGAGTGCTACGAGCTCGGTGACCGCACCCTCTACCTGCGTCTCCCCAACTTCCATGGCAACGACGTCCGCCAGCTGCAGGAGCGCCTGAACGTGCTCGGCTTCTCCTGCGGGCCCGTGGACGGCACCTACGGCGTGCACACCGAGGCCGCGGTGAAGCTCTTCCAGGAGAGCATCGGTGCCCTGGCCGACGGCATGGCGTTTCAGGACACCTTTGACGCCGTCGAGCGCCTGCGCCACGTCTGGGGCGGAAAGCCCGCCAACGGGCCGCACCCGCAGGGCTCCATGGGCTTTGCGCGCGCGGCGAGCGTGCTGGAGGACGCCGGCATCGCCATCGCCGCCGAGGACCCCATCTCGCGCAACGTGGCAGGCCGCATCTGGAACCTCGCGCACGCCACCGTGGAGGGCTGCTCGCTCGAGCTCGTGAACCTGGGCATGGAGACAAGCTCGGGCGCCCGCGTCCTCATCGTCCTCTCCGCCGAGCCACTGCCGGACAACGTGGCCGCCGGCGTGGGCAACATCATGCTCGACGACATCGACACGCTGCCCCGGCGCATGCGCTCCGCCATCCAGAGCTCGGAGGCCGAGCCGCGCACCGTGCGCGTTGAGCTGCCCGTGGGCACCGCCGCCTTCACCGTGAGCGACGCGCAGACCTTTGCCGTGCTGCTGCTCGACGCCATCTGCGCCGCCTTCGACCGCCTGGAGCTGTAGTCGCGCGCCGAGGTCCTTCTCGCCGGCGCATCCGTCAGGTGTATCCGCCAGGTGTATCCGTTAGGTGTATCCGCCAGATACATTCGCCAGGTGTATCCTCCAGGTGTATTCCCACGTGAATACACCTGGCGCGTTTTTATCGGCGTGAGAATGCATCTAACGGGATTTTGCCGTGCAACGGAATGCACCTGGCGAATACACCTGACAAGTACCGTCAAACAGAGAGGGGACCGGCAAAGCCCGTCCCCTCGTAGCGTGAGGATGGCAGGGGTAGTAGGATTCGAACCCACATTGATGGCACCAAAAACCACTGTCCTAACCATTGGACGATACCCCTGTGCGGATGCATTGTATCAAGAAGCCGCGCCCGCCGGGCCGTGACGTTCTGAGTTATCATAGGCACGTAAAGGGACACACGCGTCGCTTGGAGGCTACCCAATGCCCATGACCGCGATCATCCTCGCCGCCGGCGAGGGAACGCGCATGAAGTCCCGTCACCCCAAGGTAATGCACAAGCTTCTCGACCGACCGCTCGTCTCATGGGTCACGCGCGCCGCGCGCGAGGCCGGAGCCGAGCGCATCGTCGTGGTCGTGGGACACGGTGCAGACGAGGTGCGGGCTCATCTTGCAAACGAGAAGGGCGTCGAGTGCGTCGAGCAGACCGAGCGCCTGGGCACCGGCCACGCCGTGCGCGTGGCGCTCGAGGCGACGGGCATCTCCGAGGGCCCGCTGCTCATTCTCAACGGGGACGGGCCGCTCGTCGAGCCCGAGACCCTGCGCCGCCTGATCGCCCCCATCGAGACGGGCGACGCCGCGGAGGCCATCCTCACCTGGATCCCGGAGAACCCCTTCGGCTACGGCCGCCTGGAGTTTGACGCCGAGGGCTCCGTCACGCGCATCATCGAGCAGAAGGACTGCACGCCCGAGCAGGCAGCCACGCTCACCTCCTGCAACCCGGGGTTCTACGCGTTTGACGCCGCACTTCTCTCCGCCCACATCGGCGAGCTCTCCACGGAGAACGTGCAGCACGAGTACTACCTCACCGATATGGTGGCCATCCTGCGCGGCCACGGCCAGCGCGTGGCCGCCGTTCCCACCGAGGACGCCGACGAGCTTCTTGGCGTCAACAGCCGCGCGCAGCTCGCCGAGCTCACGGCCATCGCGCGCGACCGCATCAACGCGCGCCTCATGGCCGAGGGCGTAACGATCATGGACCCCGCGACCACGTGGGTGGGCCCGGACGTCACCGTTGGCCGCGACACCGTCCTTCTCCCCATGACCATGCTCTGGGGAAAGACGAGCGTGGGCGAGGAGTGCGTCATCGGCCCCAACACGCGCCTCACCAACTGCACCGTTGCCGACAACGTCTCCCTGGAGGAGACCGTGGGCGTTGACGTGACCATCGAGAAGGACGTCACCTGCGGGCCGCGCGCGTACCTGCGCGGTGGCGCGCACGTCCTGGAGGGCGCGCACGTGGGCACGCACGTTGAGATCAAGAACTCCACCATCGGCGTGGGCTCCAAGGTGCCTCACCTCTCCTACATTGGCGACTGCACCATGGGCGCGGGCGTCAACATTGGCGGCGGCTCCATCACGTGCAACTACGACGGCGTGCACAAGAACCGTACCGTCATTGGCGACAACGTCTTTGTGGGCTCCGACACCATGATGGTCGCGCCCGTGAACATCGGCGACGGGGCGCTCGTGGGCGCCAGCTCCTGCGTCACCAAGGACGTCCCTGCCGACGCGCTCTACCTCGAGCGCGCCGAGCAGCGCATCGTTGAGGGCTATGCAGCCAAGAGACTCGAGAGACTGAGGAGAGAGGCCTAGATGTACGAGAACCTGAGCGAGCCGATGCCGCTGAAGAAGGAGATCAAGCTCTACACCGGCACCGGCAACCCCGCACTTTCCCAGAAGATCGCCGACATCCTGCACCTTGAGCTCCAGGGCCTCAAGATCGAGAAGTTCGCCAACGGCGAGATCTACGCCCGCTTCACCGAGTCCGTCCGCGGCGACGACGTGTTCTTCATCCAGTCCATGTCTGGCGCCAACGTCAACGACCTGCTCATGGAGACGCTCGTGGTGGCCGACGCCGCCAAGCGCGCCTCGGTCTCCAAGTTCACCGCCGTCATCCCGCACTACTGCTACGCGCGCCAGGACCGCAAGGCCGCCTCGCGCGAGCCCATCACCGCGCGCCTCGTGGCCAACATCCTCGAGGCCGCCGGCGTGGACCAGGTCATCACCGTCGACCTGCACCAGGGCCAGATCCAGGGCTTCTTTGACGTCCCCGTGACGCACCTCACCGCCCTCTACCTCATTGGCGACTACTTCAAGGGCAAGGACTTCGACTGGGCCAACACCGTGGTGGTCTCCCCGGACATGGGTCGCGCCAAGGTTGCCAAGCGCCTCGCCGACTACCTGGGCTGCGAGGTGGCCATTGCCCACAAGAGCCGTCCCAAGCACAACGCGTCCGAGGTCATGGGCATCATCGGCGACATCAAGGGCAAGACCTGCATCGTCAACGACGACATGATCGACACCGCGGGCACGCTCTGCAACTCCGTCCGCAAGCTCAAGGAGATGGGCGCCGGCGACATCTACGTTTCCGCCACGCACGGCATCTTCTCCGGCGAGGCCATCCAGCGCCTGCAGGACGCCCCGCTCGAGGAGTGCGTGGTCACCGACATCATCCCCTGCGAGGCGGCCAACAAGCCCGGCTCCAAGATCAAGACCGTCTCCGTTGCCAACGAGCTCGCCGAGGCCATCAACAGCGTCTACATGCGCCGCTCGGTCTCCGAGATCTTTGGCGGCACCGGCGCCGAGATCTAAGGGCGCACGGCGAGAAGAACCCGCAGCGGGGTCGCCTTCGGGCGGCCCCGCTTTTCTCGGCGCGCTCTTCTCGGCGCGTCGTCCTTCTCGCCCCCCCCCTATTGCCCTCCCTCTGAGGGTATGTACACAGTTAAAAGTTTTTACGAACGGTGAGACTTACGTTTCCGCTGGTCAGGAGCTTGCGAGAAGTGCATCAGGTTTTGAATTGTGTACATACCCTCGCGGCATGCTCCGGTCGACGTGCGCTACACTGGGGCTACGAGACTCAGGCAGAAAGGCGGTTCTCATGCTGAAGATGATGCGCGGGGCGCTCCTTGCCGCGGGCGCGGTTGCGCTCACGCTCACGGGATGCGCGCCGGAAGCCCCCGCGGACACCCCGACGGACGACCCCGCCCAGGAGACGGTCGTCGAGGACGTGCCCGCCGAGGAGGACGGCCAACCCGAGACGCCCTCCAACGAGACGCCCGCCGAGGACGAGCCCTCCGAGCCCAAGGACGTCCAGCCCGACCAGGCCATCATGGACTCGATGACCTGCGAGGCGTTTAGCCCCGAGCTCCTCGAGCAGATCACCTTGCGCTTTGGCGCGCCGCAGCAGGGCGTCTCCGTCCTCGTTGACGACCACAATCTCACGGACGACATCTGGTGGGTGGTGGTCATGACCCACCCCTCGCCGAGCGGCCAGACGTTCATCCGCTCCGCCTACCTCACCAACGCCCTGCAGCTCGACTACATCAGCGACGGCCTGTGGATCGAGCTCCCGAGCGAGAACCGCTGGCAAAACGTCAGCTGGGAGGGCGAGCTGCTCGTGCGCGGCCAGTCCGCGCTCACCAAGGCCATAGACTTCCTCGACACCTCTGCTTAGGACCACCATGCCCGAGAAGCGCCCGGCGGCCAAGCCCGCCGCCATCAGAATCGTCTGCGGCCTCGGCAACCCCGACGCCGAGTACGCCCGCACGCGCCACAACGCCGGCTTTGCCACCATCGACGCCGTGGCGGCGCGCCGCGGCGTGAGCTACTGGAAGTCCGAGGCGGGGGCCCAGGTGGCCTCGATTACCGTTGTCGATAAGGACGGCGAGAAGCGCGAGGTTCTTCTCGCCAAGCCGATGAGCTACATGAACACCTCCGGCGGGCCGCTCTCCAAGCTTGCTCGCGCCCACCACATGCGACCCGAGGAGATTCTGGTTGTCCACGACGAGGTGGACCTGCCCGCAGGCGAGGTCAGGCTCAAGCTGGGCGGCGGCCTCAACGCGCACAACGGGCTGCGTTCCATCGCCGACAAGCTCGGCAGCCGCGACTTTGCGCGCGTGCAGTTTGGCATTGGTCGGCCGCCCGGGCGCATGGCGGTGGCCGACTACGTGCTGCGCGAGCTCAAGGGCGCCTTCCTCGAGGACTTTGAGCTCACCGTCGAGCGCGCCGCCGACCTCGTGGAGGACGTCCTGCGCTAGCGGGCAAGTCATGACAAAGGTGACAGGGTTGACAAAGGTGACAGGGTAGATTGTCATCATGAAACCCATGATGACAATCTACCCTGTCACCTTTGTCAACCCTGTCACCTTTGTCATGACTTGCCCCGTCGCCCCTGCCGTCCGCCGCTCTTCTCGCCCGCCCACGTTGGATTGCGCGTGCGCTGGGGTACAATGAGGGGTGTTGGAAAGGCCCAGCACAGGGCCGCCAAATCTCAGAGGGAATGCAGGAGAGGAGTTCGGTTAATGTACAAGATCCTCGAAAAGACGCAGTTCTCGGAGAAGGTGTTCAAGTTCCGCATCGAGGCGCCCAGGATGGCCAAGCACGCTCACGCCGGCCAGTTCCTGATGGTGCGCGCCAACGAGACGGGCGAGCGCGTCCCGTTCACGCTTGCAGGCTGGAACGCCGAGGAGGGCTGGGTCGAGTTTATCTTCATGGTGATCGGCAAGACCACCGAGATGCTGTCCACCTACGAGGCGGGCGAGTCCATCAAGGACGTCACCGGCCCGCTGGGCATGCCCACCGAGATGGCCGAGGGCCCCTGCGCGGTCATCGGCGGCGGCGTTGGCCTGGCCATCGCCTACCCGGTTGCCAAGCACCTGGTGGAGACCGGCCACGAGGTCCACGCCATCATGGGCGCCCGCACCAAGGACCTGCTGCTGCTTGAGGAGCAGTTCCGCGAGCTCCTGCCGGAGGACCACATCCACATCACCACCGACGACGGCTCCTACGGCGAGAAGGGCGTGGTCACCGCGCCGCTCGAGCGCCTGCTCCAGGAGAAGGCCGTCACGCAGGTCTTCTGCGTTGGCCCCGTGCCCATGATGAAGTTCTCCGCCCTCACGGCCGAGAAGTACAACACGCCGATCACCGCGTCGCTCAACCCCATCATGGTCGACGGCACCGGCATGTGCGGCTGCTGCCGCGTTGAGGTCGACGGCGAGACGAAGTTCGCCTGCGTCGACGGCCCCGACTTTGACGCCACCAAGGTCGACTGGAATGACCTTCGCGCGCGTCAGGCCGCGTATCTCACCGAGGAGGGCCAGTCCCTCAAGGCCTATGAGGAGGCGAACTGCGCATGCCACAGGTAAACGGTCGCTTTGTTCCGGACATGAAGTCCCCGCGCACGCCGGACAACGAGGAGCCGGCAGCCGAGCGCGCGTGCGACTTCCGCCCCGTCGACAAGGGCTTCACCAAGGAGATGGCGCTGGCCGAGGCCGAGCGCTGCATGGACTGCAAGAAGCCGTTCTGCGTTGAGGGCTGCCCCGTCAACATCAACATCCCCAAGTTCATCGAGAAGATCCGCGAGGAGAAGTTCGGCGAGGCGCTGGACATCATCCGCGAGGACTCGATGCTCCCCGCCATCTGCGGCCGCGTGTGCCCGCAGGAGAACCAGTGCGAGGGCAAGTGCATCCGCGGCAAGAAGGGCGACCCGGTGGCCATCGGCCAGCTGGAGCGCTTCCTCGGCGACCAGCCCGAGCTTGCCTCCAAGCCCAAGATGGCCCCCAAGAACGGCAAGAAGGTCGCCGTCGTGGGCTCCGGCCCGTCCGGCATCACCTGCGCCGGCGAGCTCGCCCGCAACGGCTTTGACGTCACCGTCTTCGAGGCCTTCTTCACCGGCGGCGGCGTGCTCGTCTACGGCATCCCCGAGTTCCGTCTGCCCAAGGCCGTCGTCAAGCGCGAGATCGACGGCCTGGAGGAGATGGGCGTCAAGTTTGAGTACAACTCCGTCGTTGGCCGCATCACCGACGCCGACGAGCTCTTTGCCGAGGGCTACGACGCCATCTACATCGCCACGGGCGCGGGCCTGCCCAAGTTCCTCAACGTCCCGGGCGAGAACCTCCCCAACGTCTTCTTTGCCAACGAGTACCTCACGCGCGTGAACCTCATGAAGGCCAACCGCTTCCCCGAGTACGACACCCCCACCAAGCACGGCAAGAACGTCGTGGTCTTTGGTGGCGGCAACGTTGCCATGGACGCGGTGCGCACCGCCAAGCGCCTGGGCGCCGAGCGCGCGATCATCGCCTACCGCCGCACCGAGGACGAGATGCCCGCCCGTCGCGCGGAGCTCCACCACGCCAAGGCCGAGGGCGTCGAGGTTATGCCGCTCGTGGCCCCGCTGGAGTTCTTGAAGGGCGAGGACGGCGCCGTCTGTGCCGTGCGCGTCCAGAAGATGGAGCTCGGCGAGCCCGACGCCTCTGGGCGCCGTCGCCCGGTGCCCATCGAGGGCGCCGTCGAGGAGATCCCCTGCGACGTGGCCATCTCCGCCATTGGCACCAACGCCAACCCGTTTGCCAAGATGATCGGCGACATCAAGCTCAACAAGTGGGGCTACATCATCGCCGACGAGGACGGCCGCACCTCCGACCCGCGCATCTGGGCCGGCGGCGACATCGTCACCGGCGCGGCCACGGTCATCCTGGCCATGGGCGCCGGCAAGACCGCCGCGGCGAGCATCACCAAGGCGCTCGTCGGGTAGCGAGAAGAACCTCTGGTCGTAGCTGACGGCCCTCCCGGTTTCCACGGAAGCCGGGAGGCCTTTTTCCATTGCGAGGTTCTTCTCGCCGGCTTTATCGGGTGACCAGACGACGGGCGCACGTGGACAGTAGCTTGATGAGCAGCGTCAGGACAAGGGAGATGACAGCCACCACCGCAGCCTCGCTCAGGACGAGGGCAATGTCGGAGAGCATGCTTCCCGTGCCCAGGAGCCCGGTGACGGAGCTGATCAGGCCGCTGGTAAGACCGCGAGCGTCAAGGAACTGAATCACGGGCTTGTGCACGAGGTACACGACAAACGTGCACGACCCAAGGAAGGCGATTCCGCGAAGGGCGGGGCCGGGCTCGCGGTCATGCTCGCCGCGTGGCGGCACGAGGGAAAGACAGGCAACAGCAAGGCAGAGCGCCGACGCAAGCCCAAACGAGGTGTACCAGAAGAGCAGGTGAACCGAGGGCGAGCCTTCCAGGATGAGCCAGCGCTGCACCATCATGCGCAGGACGTTGACCGCAAGAAACGCCACGACCGCACCGATGGCAAGGCCTCGGCGCCGCAGCGAGCCACGATGCTGATAGAGCCAATGCCCCCAAAGCACGTAGATGGCGGCGCAGGTCGCCCCGCCAAACGCATGATGCGAGAAGCCCGCGAGGGCGTTGTCCACAACGTCATTGACCAGAAGCAGGCAGGCGGACGCCACGAGAAAGACACGCCAACGCCGGGGCCTCTCGTCAAGGTAGCTCGCCATTCCCTTGAGAAAGGGAAAGAGCAGCATGAGCAGCAGGTAGACAAAGAGGTACCAGATGTGTCCCAGCTGCGGGAAGGGGTCGTTCCAGGAGAGCAGGCTCGTGAGCAGCGCCCGGTAGTCATCGACGCCGTGCGTCACGCTCTGGGCAAGCGAAAGCCCCTCGATGACGAACCCCCAGAAGTAGAACGTAAGAAGAATGATCGCAAGAAGCGGCAGCGCGATCGTGCGCGCGGACCGTTTTAGCAGGTCGGGATAGCTCTTCGTCCTAAAGAGGAAGAAACCGGTGATGAGCCAGAAGACCGCCACTCCGTCGGCGACAAGACAGGTGATGAGCAGACGCCCGCTGTCGAGCGCTCCCTCGTCAAGAAGATAGGGCGGGCGCACGTGCGCGCAGATGACCAAGAGGCAGCCCACTACGCGCAGAAGCTCGACCCCAATGTCCGTATGGCGTTTCCTGTGCGACATGCACCATCCTCGCGAAGAGCGTTACCCAACAGGACCCATTATCGCAAAACGGCGCGTTAGGGAGATGGGAGGCGGGCGCCTGCGAGCCCGACGGAACGCCCTACTCCAGCGAGATGGTCACGTGGTCGCCGTCACCGCCGTCAACCTCGAGCAGCGTGCCCTTCTCGCCGTGCTTGATGGCCTCGGCGATAAGCGCCGCGTCAACGTCGGCATCACCAAGGTTGAGGTTGACGGTGCCGGGAATCTTGGAGCCGGCCTTCAGGACCATGCTCGCCATCCCCAGCGGAACGTTGATGTTGACGTTGTCCCCGTCGGCACTCTCCACGTTGATGTGCAGCTTGCGGGGCCTGGCATCGTCGGGCTCATCGGACTCGTCAGGCCCAAACTCAACCTCAACGGACTCGATCGACAACGTCGGAATGTCGGGCCCCTTTGAGCCCAGCAGCTCGTCAACCGTTACGTCGAGCGTGCGCGCAAGCGTGGGCAGCAGCAAGATGTCGGGCGCGCTCAGATCATTTTCCCACTTGCTCACCGCCTGCGCCGTCACGCCCAGCTCGCCTGCCAGGCGCTCCTGCGTCATGCCGTGCTCCAGGCGCAGCCGCGCGATTCGACGTCCCAGCGACTCGTTCTTCTCGTCCATGGTTGGTCCTTTCCTTGGGTTCCTGCATGTGGCTCCCACTGTGACATCTCCCTCGGTTGAGTTCCACCAACCATCCTGATACCCCATTCCAGCAGCGGGGACAACCATCAGTTGAGCTCGTCACCACGCCCCGAGAGGACCTTCAGGGCCCCAGACGGAAGACGCCCCCGACCTTCCGGAGAGAAGTTTCTCGAAGAGCACTTCTCGTAGGAAGGTCGGGGGCGCCGTCAGGTGCGTATCAGACCTTGAGCCTAGTACATGCCGCCCTGGCCGCCCTGGGCAGCCGCCGCGGAGATGGCCTCCTCGATAGTGGTGTTCTTGGGCTCGTCGGAGACGGTGGCCTCGGTGATGAGGATGAGCGACGCCACGGAGGCGGCGTTCTGCAGCGTGACGCGGCAGACCTTGACCGGGTCAAGCACGCCCATCTCGATCATGTCGCCGTACTCGCCGGTGGCGGAGTCGAGGCCCTGGCCGGTCGGCAGGCCCTTGATCTTCTCGGCCACGACGGAGCCCTCGAAGCCAGCGTTGTTGGCGATGGTCTTCACGGGCGCCTCGAGCGCCTTGCGGACGATCTCGACGCCGATCTTCTCGTCGGAGTCGACGGTCTCAACGCCGTCGAGAACCTTGGAGGCCTCGAGGAACGCCACGCCGCCGCCGGCGACGATGCCCTCCTCAACGGCCGCGCGGGTAGCCTGAAGGGCGTCCTCGATGCGGTGCTTGATCTCCTTGAGCTCGACCTCGGTGGCAGCGCCAACCTTGATGACGGCCACGCCGCCGGCCAGCTTGGCAAGGCGCTCCTGGAGCTTCTCCTTGTCAAAGTCGGAGGTGGTCACGTCATACTCGGCCTTGATCTGAGCGATGCGCTCGTCGATGGCCTGCTTGGAGCCGGCGCCGCCCACGATGGTGGTGTCGTCCTTGGAGATCTTGACGGACTTGGCGCGGCCGAGCATCTCGGCGGTGACGTCGGTGAGCTGGACGCCGAGCTCCTTCATGGCAACCTGGCCGCCGGTCAGGATGGCAATGTCCTCGAGCATGCGCTTGCGGCGGTCGCCGTAGCCGGGAGCCTTGACGGCGCAGACGTTGAGGACGCCGCGGAGCTTGTTGAGGATGAGGGTGGCAAGGGCCTCGCCGTCCACGTCCTCGGCGATGATGAGCAGCGGCGCGCCCTGCTTCTGGACGGCCTCGAGAATCGGCAGGATGTCCTGGATGTTGGAGACCTTCTGGTCGGTCATGAGGATGTACGGGGAATCGAGCTCGGCCGTCATGGTCTCGTTGTTGGTCGAGAAGTACGGGGAGATGTAGCCCTTGTCAAACTGCATGCCCTCGACGGTGTCGATGTCGATGCCAAAGGTCTGGGACTCCTCGACGGTGATGACGCCGTCCTTGCCCACGACCTCCATGGCGTCGGAAATCTTGTTGCCGATCTCCGGGTCGGAGGCGGAGATGGTGCCGACGGAGGCAATCTGCTTCTTGGTGGAGACCTCCTGCGCGTTCTTGCGCATCTCCTCGACGACGGCGTTCACAGCCTTGTCGACGCCGCGACGGATGGCGATGGGGTTGGCGCCGGCGGCCACGTTGCGCAGGCCCTCGTTGACGATGACCTGGGCGAGGAGCGTGGCGGTGGTGGTGCCGTCACCCACGGCGTCGTTGGTCTTGGTGGCGACCTCCTTCACGAGCTGGGCGCCCATGTTCTCGATGGGGTCCTTGAGCTCGATCTCCTTGGCAACGGAGACGCCGTCGTTGGTGATAGTGGGGGCGCCGTAGGAGCGCTGAAGGGCAACGTAGCGGCCCTTGGGGCCCATGGTGGTGGTCACGGCGTCAGCGAGGGTGTTGACGCCCTTGGCGAGCTTGGCACGAGCGTCGGTGCCGAAGAGAATGTCCTTAGCCATTTCTTGTTCCTCCAAGTTTCTGCGAATGATTCAAAAGGGGTCTGTCCCCTTTTGAATGGGTTAGTCCTCGATGACGGCGTAGATGTCGTCGGCGCGCAGGAGCAGGAAGTCCTCGCCGTCGATCTTCACCTCGTTGCCGCCGAACTTGCCGTAGTAGACCTCGTCGCCAACCTTGACGTCGATGGCGATGCGCTCGCCCTTGTCGTTGAGCTTGCCGGCGCCCACGGCGACGACCTGGCCGCGCTGCGGCTTCTCCTGCGCACCACTGGAGATGTAGAGACCCGTAGAGGTCTTCTCCTCCTTGGGGGCGGGCTTAACCAGGACGCGATCACCAAGCGGCTTGAGAGTCATGTTCAAGAACCTCCTTCTCTGTGCGCCCTCCCGGGCGCATGTGCGACGCCGTGTCATACGCGCCGCCTCAGCCAACGTTGAGAATAATACCCAGACGCGCGGACTTATACCACCACAGATGAAAAAATCTTCCAACTCGCACTTAGATTTTCTGCGGCGCAAGCGCGCAGGCGAGAAGAGCGCGGCCCGCAGCGCCTGTCCGGGCCTTCGGGTAAGATGGGGTAAGAGACCCGACCTGGAGGACAGACCCGTGAAACGTCGCCCCGCCCGTCTTTCTCGCGCCCTTCTCGCCTGCGTGCTTTGCGCGCTCTGCGCCCTAGCTGCCGTCGGCTGCTCCAAGAGCGAGCCGCCCACCGCCACCGCGCGCTACGAATCTGAGGACGCCGTCGTGAACATGGGGCTTCTCCTTCACGGCTATAACTGGGACGGCGTTGCCAACGACGCCGTTGCCCCGACGGAACTTGGCGATGACGACGTCCCCGACCTCGAGGTGTCGGGCGCGCCCGAGGTGGGCGTGTCCTTCTCGCAGCCCGCAACCGAGGTCGAGGTCGTACGCTATGCCGAGGACGGGAGCCACGAGGGGGTTGAGTGCTCGCTCGAGGACGGTACCGCGGCCTTTGGCGTGGAGCCCGGGTGGCGCTACTACGTGGGCGCCTGGTTTGAGGGCGGCGACGCCGGCTATCTCTTTGACGTCAAGGGGGCCGAGATGGGCGAGTTCGTCTCCACGGCGATGGTCGTCACGTTTGGTGACGGCGAGGTCCTCTTTGTGGACCAGGACAGCGAGTCCCCCTACTACCCCACCCTGCCGGAGGGCACGCCCGAGCTCACGGCCGGCAACATCGTGCGCGTGACCGGCAACGGCATCATGCTGGAGAGCTACCCCGGGCAGTACCCGGGCATCACCAAGGTCGAGGTGATCGAGGAGGGCTCACCCGCGGACGCCGAGAAGTACGACGAGCTGGTGGCAGAGATCTGGCAGCCGAAGGACCCGTCCGAGCCCGCCTTTGCCTCGCTCGACTACACGACGGAGCTGGCGGCGACCTCGGTCATGCTCAGCACCTATAGGTGCACCTGGTCCTACGAGGAGGATGGCCAGCTGCAGACCATCTCCGGCGGCGCGCCCGAGCTCAATCTGGACGAGCTGCCCGACGCGCGGATCGAGGGAGCCACGGAGGCCACCGTCTCCTTTGACGTGACGCCCACGGACGTCACGGTGGGGCGGCGCGCGCTTGAGTCCTCCTCGTCCAACCTGGACGAGGTCCCCTGCGAGCTTGACGGGAAGAGCGCCGCGCTGAGCATCGAGCCCGGCTATCTCTACGTCGTTGAGGCCAGCTTTGAGGCGGGCAAGGTCACGTACCACTTTGTCACGCTGACGCCCTCCGTCGAGGGAGTCGGCGCGAAGGACCCCGCGGACCCGCCTGCGGCCACGATCGAGTACGCCTCCCAGAGCGTGCAGGCACTCACCTGCGGCTCAACGTGGAGCTTCGAGCAGGACGGCGAGACCCTCACCGCCACGACCGACACGCCGCACCCCGTGCAGTACGCCGCCGAGGGGATGCCGGCAGTGCACCTGGGGGGCTCCGAGACCCTTACGATGAGCTTTGACGTCCCGGCCACGGGGGCCACGGTCACCTGCTGGAACGAGGGGGACATCTCGGCAGCCGCCGCGCTCGCCGGTTCCGTGCACGACGTTGATCCCAACGAGCTCGCCGCCACGGAACAGGAGGCCGAGGTCGTTGACGGGGCCGTCTCATTTGAGGCTCAGCCCGACTTCCGCTATGCCGTGACCGTCACGTTTGACGCCGGAGAGGCCACTTACGCCTTCACCGTCCCCGCCATCTAGCCCTCCGCCAGCTGTTGTGTGTGGTTTTTTGAGGGGACCTAAAGCATTGGCGAGAAATGACCCGCGGAGCCGCAGGTAGAAAATGCGACTCCGCGGGTCGTACTTTGGCACCCTAGAAAAAACCGCACACAACCGGAGCCATCCCAATTGCGCGGGCTCGCGCGAGGTCTACAGCTCCTCGAGCTCGACGAGCCAGAGGGAGGAGCAAGCGTCCGAGGGCATGCGCAGGTCGCCGCGCGGGCTTACGGCCGCCGAGCCCACCTTGGGGCCGTCCGGCAGGCAGCTGCGCTTGAACTGCTGGGCAAAGTAGCGGCGGTAGAACACCTTGAGCCAGGAGAGGATCGTGGCGTCGTCGTACTTCTCGCCCAGGGCGTAGCGGGCCAGGCGATAGACCTTGCGCGGGCTCGCGCCGTGGCGCAGCACCTCGTAGAGGAAGAAGTCGTGCAGCTCGTAGGGACCCACGAGGTCCTCGGTCTTCTGCGCGATCTTGCCGTCGCCGGCGGCGGGCAGGAGCTCCGGCGAGACCGGCGTGTCCAGCACATCGAGAAGAACCTCTGCCTCCGCTGCGTTTCCGCAGGTATCGGCCACGTAGCGCACAAGATGGCGCACCAGCGTCTTGGGCACGCTCGCGTTGACGGCGTACATGGACATGTGGTCGCCGTTGTAGGTGGCCCAGCCGAGAGCCAGCTCGGAGAGGTCGCCGGTGCCAATGACGAGGCCGCCCTCCTGGTTGGCGATGTCCATGAGGATCTGGGTGCGCTCGCGCGCCTGCGCGTTCTCGTAGGTGACGTCGTGGACGGACTCGTCATGCCCGATGTCGGCAAAGTGCTGGCGCACGGACGCGCCGATCACGACCTCGCGCAGCTGCACGCCGAGCGCCTCGGAGAGCTGGGTGGCGTTGTCGTGCGTGCGGTCGGTGGTACCAAAGCCGGGCATGGTGACGGCGATGATACCGCCGCGGTCCAGGCCGAGAAGATCGAAGGCGCGCACCGCCACGAGCAGCGCGAGCGTGGAGTCAAGGCCACCGGAGACGCCGATCACCGCGCGACGCGAGTGCGTGTGGGCAAGGCGCTTGGCAAGCCCGTGGGCCTGGATGGCAAAGACGTCCTCGCAGCGCTCCGCGCGACGGGCGGGGTCGGACGGCACAAAGGGGCGCGGGTCCACGTAACGCGTGAGCGGTGTCTCGCGCGAGGCGGCGTCCGCGCCCAGCGAGAAGGGCACGCTCACGTAGCCCGCCTCCTCCGGCGCGGCGGCGCACTCGAAGGTGGACATGCGGGTGCGTTCCTGCACGAGAAGGCGAACGTCCACCTCGGAGACGGCGCGACCGTCGCCGAAGGGCTTGCCCTCCGCGAGCAGACGGCCGTTCTCGGCCACGAGGTCGTGTCCGGAGAAGACGAGGTCCTGCGTGGACTCGCCGGTGCCGGCGCTCGCGTACACGTAGCCGCAGACCAGGCGCGCGCTCTGGCCGGTCACGAGGCTGCGGCGGTAGTCCGCCTTGCCCACGACGGCGTTGGAGGCGCTGAGGTTGCAGATCAGCGTGGCGCCTGCCTGCGCGTGGGCGATCGAGGGCGGCGCGGCGACCCAGAGGTCCTCGCAGATCTCCGCCGCCACCACGAGCTCGGGGAGCTCCAGGCACGAGAAGAGCAGGTTGGTGCCGAAGAGCACGTCCTTCTCGCCGCCCGCGAAGACAAAGAGCGGCTCGGCCGGGCCGGGGACGAAGTGGCGACCCTCGTAGAACTCGTTGTAGGTGGGAATGTGGGTCTTGGGGACAACGCCCAGGATCGCGCCGTGCGCGACGGCGGCCGCGCAGTTGTAGAGTTTGCCGCCTGAGCGCACGGGTACGCCGATGAGCAGGAGCGCGTCAAGGTCGGCGGTGCGGGCGGCAAAGTCCGCAAGAGCGGCGTCCGCGGCGCGGATGAGGGAGTCCTGCCAGAAGAGGTCCTCGCAGGTATAGCCCGTGAGCGCGAGCTCAGGCAGGACGATGACGGCGGCGCCGTCCTTCTCGGCGGCCTGGCGCGCGGCCGACGCGCAGGTCTCAACGTTAAAGGCCACGTCCGCAACACGCACCTCCGGCGTCACCGCCGCAACCTTAACGAACCCGTCCCTCATATGTCCTCCTTATGTTACGAAGGGACAGTCCCTTCGTAACATCACGCCCGCGCGATTACCCCTCTTCCGATGCCGGTCAAACGTTGAATCTGGGAAATGGACAGGCCGGCATCCTTAAGTTCAAAGAGTAGCGCATTGCGACGGCCGCGCTCCAGGGCTTTCAGGTCAGCTAGGGCGATCTCGCCGAGAATCCCGGAAGCAAGCCGTCGAGCCTCAGCGTCGGAGAGGCGGGTGCGTTCGAAAAAGCGATGGCTTTCCCCATCCTCTGACGTGCTGAACGCAACAAATCCCTCGACCCCGCCACACAGCTCCAAGGCGCGCGCGGCGTCAATCAGGACCGGTGTCCCAACATATTCGTGATAGCTGCTCCGTGGGTAGTCTTCCGCCGGGCATATTCCCACTTTCGCCGGGTTGTTGTGAATGTAGCGAATCGCTCGCAGCAGATAGTCCCCGTTCTCGATGGGCTGACTCTTGAAGCGCTGCTGAAAGACGTGGCCAACGTGGTCGCTGCTCTTGTTGAAGCGCTGGGCATAGCTGGTGAGCACAGATTTCATAACCTCACCGAGATGGTCCTCGGCATCCTCAAGCAGAAGGTGAACATGATTGGACATGAGGCAATAGGCGATGACTCGAACGCCGCCCTTCTCGCACGCCTTGGAAAGAAACTCGAGAAACGCCTGATAGTCGTATGGACCCTCAAAAAGGTTCTGCCCTCCGCTCCCCTTGGCAATCACGTGATAGAGCCCGGACTCCGACTTAACGCGCGCACCTTGGCATAAGCAACCTCCCCACCCGCAACATAGGTGAGGAGGCTTATACCCATATTAGGCTGAAGAAAAATGTTACGAAGGGACTGTCCCTTCATCACCCGTCGAGGTAGCGGGAGAGGAACTCGCGGGTGCGGGGCTGCTCAGGCGCCGTGAAGAGCTTCTCGGGCGAGCCCTTCTCGGCGATGACGCCCTTGTCCATGAAGACGACCTCGTCGGAGACGTTGCGCGCGAACGCCATCTCGTGCGTGACCACGACCATCGTCATGCCATCGGACGCCAGGCGCCGCATGACCTCGAGGACCTCGCCCACGATCTCCGGGTCGAGCGCCGAGGTGGGCTCGTCGAAGAGCATGAGGTCGGGCTGCATGCAGAGGGCGCGCGCGATGGCGACGCGCTGCTTCTGGCCACCGGAGAGGTTGTTGACGTCGGCGTGCGCAAAGTCGGCGAGCCCCACGGACTCGAGGTGGCCGAGCGCGACCTCCTCGGCCTCCGCCTTGGACATCTTCTTGAGGGTCACCGGTGCGAGCGTGCAGTTGTCGAGCACGTTCATGTTGTTGAACAGGTTAAAGCCCTGGAAGACCATGCCGATCTTCTCGCGCAGGCGGTTCACGTCAACGTGCTCGGCCGCAAGATCGGACCCGTGGAACCACACGTGGCCGGCGTCGGGCGTCTCGAGCAGGTTGATGCAGCGCAGGAGGGTCGACTTGCCCGAACCGGAGGCGCCGATGATCGTGACCACCTGGCCAGGCATGACGTCGAGGTTGATGTCGCGCAGGACCTCGAGGTCACCAAAGGACTTGCGCAGCCCCTCGATGCGGACCATCGGCTCTCCCACGCGGCGCGCGCTCTTCTCGGCCATGGCTTACTCCTCCCCCACGAGGTTCTTGTCGGACGTGCTTCCCACCGGCTCGGGCTTGACGTCAAAGTGCTTGGCAAACTTCCCGAGCAGCCACGACGCGACCATCGTGAGGAAGAGGTACACCACCGCGGAGATGAGGCTGGGCTGCAGCTGGTTGTAGTAGACGCCGGTTGCCGTGGTGCTCGCAAAGGCGAGCTCGAAGGTACCGATGACCGAGAGGACCGAGGAGTCCTTGATGTTGATGATGAGCTCGTTGGAGAGGCCGGGGATCGCAAACTTGATGCCCTGCGGGAAGACCACCTTGCGCATGGCCTGCCACTGCGAGAGGCCGAGCGAGCGCGCTGCCTCCGTCTGGCCCTTGTCCACGGACTCGATGCCGCCGCGCAGCACCTCCATCATGTACGCGGTGGAGTTGAGCGTGACGGTCACCAGGCCGCCGAGAAACGGCGTCCAGAGTCCGTTGATTTCCGTTGTGGTCATGCCCGTGCCGCGGAAGAGCGCAAAGATGGCCGGGTAGATGATCATGGCCTGGATCATCATCGGCGTGCCGCGGATCACGGTGCTGTACGCCTTGGCAAAGCCGCTGCCGAGCTTCTTCCAGAAGCGCACGAAGTCGTTGTCCGGGCGGTCGATGGTCTGGATGCGGCAGAACACGAGCAGCAGCGCCAGGAAGAAGGCGAGGATGGTGCCAAAGACCGCCAGCTCGACGGTGGTCACGAGGCCCGTGGTGAAGGTCTGGTGATCGTGCTGGAGGATGTAGAGGATGCCCTGGAGCATGTCCTCCTGGGGGCGCGCCGAGGAGGCCGCGGCGGCCTGCCACGCGGAGGCAACGCCCATGGCCCAGCGGTCGACCGCGAGCACGAGGACGAGCGCCCACACCACGTAGGAGCCGTAACGCAGGGCACGGCGGGCGGCGGGCCGCACGAAGGGCGAGGTCTGGTCGTAGGTGCGCCAGTGCGAGAGCTTGAACACCAGGGCCACGGCGCTCACCACGAGCCAGGCCACGAGCAGGTAGTACATCACCAGCTCGACGGTGAACGCGCGGGCGAGAAAGCTCATCGCCGGGCGCGGCGAGCTCGAGAGCAGCATGCCGAGAAACGCCACGGCGCTCGTGCCGAGAAGGACGTAGCGGTGGTCGCGCAGCACGAAGTCACGCAGTTTGGTCATTCTTAAGAACTCCTCAGTGTGCGGGCGCGGAGGGGACGGTCCCTTCCGCGCCCAACGCGTTAGGCCGGCTGACGGTCCATGCAGTCGTTCCACGTCTGCTGGCGCTCGTCCTCCGGGATCGTGGCGATGATCTCGTTGATCTGGTCGAGCACCGCATCCTGGCCCTTGGCGATGGCCGCGTTGTCGGGCATGACGGAGCCCTCGAACTTATCGTCCATCTGAAGCTCGACGAAGTCGGGATAGGTCTCGAGCAGCTTGGGCACCGAGAGCATTGAGTAGGTGATGATGTCGCAGGTGCCGTTGGTGAGGCCCTGGACGACGAGCGGCACGGTCTCGGCCGGCGTCATGTGGTTGACGTCGGGGATCTGGTCGATCACGGTGTCGTACATTGTGGCGGCCTGGCCGAGGATGGAGGCGCCGGCGAGGTCGGCGAACGTGGTGGCGCCGGCGTAGGCGGAGTCCTTGGTGGTGATCATGACGATGTCGTCGTCAATGTAGGAGTCGGAGAAGTCCGCGGACTGGGCACGCTCGGGGTCGACGGACATGCCCGCGCAGACGATGTCGATCTGGCCGTTGTTGAGCGAGTCGATGAGCGCGGCAAAGTCGAGCTTCACGGCCACGGCCTCCATGCCGAGGCCCTCCGCGATGCGCTTGGCCACCTGCACGTCATAGCCGTCGGCAAAGGCGCCGGAGACGTTCTCGATGGGGATGGTGTACTCGGACTCCTCGCTGACCTGCCAGTTGTAGGGGGCGTAGGCCGCCTCCATGCCAACGCGCAGGGTCACGCCGTCGCCCAGCGCGGCGGTCTCGGGGGCGTCGTCGGCGGGGGCGTCGGTCTGCTCGGTGTCATCGGTGGTGGGCTCCTGCGCGGCGGGGCCGCAGCCGGAAAGGACCATCACGCCTCCCATACTCGCCACGAGGCTCGAGAGCCTGAGGAAGTCGCGGCGAGAAACTCTGTCAGATACAAAAACGTGCGGGGTGGCCTTCATGGTGGTTCCTTTCCCTTGTGTGAAATCCCCTTTCGCGCGACGCAACCGGAGGGGACCCATTCCCCTCCCCCTTGCAACTTAATGCGAGAAAGTTACGCGCACGTCGGCAGAATACAGCGCGGCGAGAAGGACCGTGTGCTGATATGATTTTGGGAAACATCGCCGTAACGGGTGTTACGAAGGGACAGTCCCTTCGTAACATGGAGGACGCCATGGGTCAGGAGACCTACGACTCGTACGTTGCCATTCTCGAGGAGGAGCTCGTCTGCGCGATGGGCTGCACCGAGCCCATCGCCGTCGCCTACTGCGCGGCGCTCGCGCGCCAGGCGCTCGGCACGCTCCCCGAGCGCGTTGACGTGGCAGCCTCCGCCAACATCATCAAGAACGTCAAGAGCGTCGTCGTGCCCAACACGGGCGGAGCGCGCGGCATCGAGGCCGCCGCAGCGGCGGGCATCGTCGCGGGCGACGCCGACGCAAAGCTCGAGGTCCTTGCGGGCGTCACGCCGGAGCAGATCGAGGAGATGGACGGTTTTCTCGCCACGCGCGAGGTCACGGTCACGCCGAGCGAGCGCCCGTGGATCTTTGACATCCAGGTGCGCGCGGAGGCTGCCGGGCGCACGGCGTTCTGCGAGATCGCCGGGTCGCACACCAACGTCATCCGCCTGGAGCGCGGCGACGAGGTCCTTCTCGACATCCCCTACGAGAATGCCGCCGAGGGCGGCACGGACCGCAGCTGTCTCTCCGTGGAGAAGATTGTCCAGTTTGCCGACGAGGTAAACCTTGACGACGTGAAGCAGGTCCTCGGGCGCCAGATCGCCTGCAACACGGCCATCGCGCAGGAGGGGCTCCACGGAAACTGGGGCGCGGGCATTGGCAAGGTCCTGCTCGAGGCGTACGGCGAAGGCGTGGCCAACCGCGCAAAGGCGTGGGCTGCCGCCGGCTCAGACGCTCGCATGGGCGGCTGCGAGCTTCCCGTGGTCATTAACTCCGGCAGCGGCAACCAAGGCCTCACCGCCAGCGTGCCCGTCATCGTCTACGCCCAGGAGCTAGGCGTCTCGCACGAGGAGTTGCTGCGCGCGCTCGTGGTCTCAAACCTCATCACCATCCACCTCAAGACCGGGATCGGGCGCCTCTCCGCCTACTGCGGCGCCACGAGCGCGGGCGCGGGCGCGGCGGCCGGCATCACCTACCTCTACGGCGGGCGTGCACATGAAATCTCGCACACCGTGGTTAATGCCATCGCCATCGATTCCGGCATGGTCTGCGACGGCGCCAAGGCGAGCTGCGCAGCCAAGATCGCGAACGCGGTTGAGGCGGGACTTCTGGGCATGCAGATGCAGAGCCAGGGCAAACAGTTCTACGGCGGCGACGGCATTGTGGTCAAGGGCGTGGAGAACACCATTCGCAACGTGGGCGTCTTGGCCGCTCAGGGCATGCGCGAGACGGACCGGACGATCATTGAGCTCATGTGCGGGACGGGCGGCTGCTAGGCCACCGTTAGGCAATATTGGGGCGGCGCCCGGACGGTTTTTGCTGGTAAACCGTCCGGGCGCCGCCCGTTTTTCTCGGTGGGGCAAGTTGCGGGCGGTTTGGACGAGAAAAGCGTCCACAACCCGCTCGTTATTGGGGACGCACCGCCTCCAGCGCAAGAAGCGCGCGCTTGCGGTCGAGGCCGCCGGCGTAGCCGGTGAGGGAGCCGTCTGCGCCCACCACGCGGTGGCACGGGACAATCACGCTAATGGGATTCTTGCCCACGGCGGAGCCGACGGCACGAGGCGACGAGCCCAGATCGGCTGCCAGCTCACCGTACGTGCGCGTCTCCCCGTACGGGACGGCGAGAAGAACCGGCGAGTCGGCGAGCCCGCAAATCCGTGCAAAATCGCCACTCGTGCCACATACGGGCGAGCGGCTGCGCAAAACAGACGCTGCGTAAAATCAACCCAAAGGCAAAATGATACGAAGGGACTGTCCCTTTGTATCACTCCCAGGTGGGAGGGACGGGGGCGTTGGAGGTGGCCCAGGTGCCGAGGGCGGCGTTGGGGTCGGCGTCGAGCGTGAGCGGCGAGAAGGACCCCGCGTTGTAGCTGCGCAGCGCAGCGATGCCGATCATCGCCGCGTTGTCGCCGCAGGCACGCATGGGCGGCACGGTCACGCGCACGCCGCGCTTCTCGAGCGCCCTCTTATACGCCGCGCGCAGGCCCGGGTTGGCCGCCACGCCGCCGCCGACGCAGAAGTCGGCCACGCCGGTCTCCTCCACCGCGCTCACGGCCTTGGCGACCTGCACGTCGATGACCGCAGCCTCGAAGCTCGCCGCCAGGTCGGGCAGATTGATGGGACGGCCGGCGCGGTTCTCGCCCTCGATGTAGGTGATGACGGCGGTCTTGAGGCCGGAGAGGCTGAAGGAGTAGTCCCCGCTGTGCATCATCGCGCGGGGGAAGTGGATGGCCTTGGGGTTACCCTGCGCGGAGAGCTTGGAGATCACGGGGCCGCCGGGATAGCCCAGGCCGAGCGCCTTGGCCACCTTGTCGAAGGCCTCGCCCACCGCGTCGTCGATCGTGGCGCCGAGAAGGACGTAGTCGCCCCAGGCGCGCACGTGGACGAGCATGGTGTTGCCGCCGGAGACGATGCTCGCCACGAAGGGCGGCTCGAGGTCAGGCGTCTCGAAGAGGTTGGCCATGAGGTGGCCCTCGAGGTGGTGCACGGCAATGAGCGGCAGGTCAGCGGCCGCGCAGAGACCCTTGGCAAAGGCGACGCCCACCACGAGAGCGCCCACGAGGCCAGGTCCCGCAGTGACACCAACGGCGGCCAGGTCAGACGGCGCGAGCGTGTCCACGCCGAAGTGCTCGCCGGCGCGGGCGAGCGTCTCCTCGAAGACGCCCACGATGGCCTCGGTGTGCTTGCGGGAGGCAATTTCGGGCACCACGCCGCCAAAGCGCGCGTGGAAGTCGATCTGCGTGGCCACGACGCTCGCGCAGACGACGCCGTGGCTGTCCGTCACGGCCATGGCGGTCTCGTCGCAGGAGGACTCGATCGTGAGGATGAGCGGGCCGGCAGCCGCCAGCGCGGCCTCGGCCTCGGGCGTGCGCTCGCCGGGCACGATCGGCCACGGGCGGATGGAGGGCGCCGGCTCCGGGCGGCCGGTCGCAATCACGGCGTCCGCCGCGAGCGGCAGCGGGGCGCGCAGGATGAGGGCGTCGTGGCCGGCGCCGTAGTAGCCCGGGCGACGGCCCTCCTCCACGAGCCCGAGAGCGGCGTAGAGCGCGTGGGCGGGCTCGTTCTTCTCGTCAACCTCAAGGGAGACCGTCTGCGCGCCGAGCATCTGCGCGTCGTAGGCCACGCGGGCCACGAGGCGCGTGGCGATGCCCTCGCGCCGGCGCGCCGCGTCCACGACGACCTCCTCGACCTCGAAGTCCGCCCCGGCGAGCACGCCGCCCGCAAAGCCGATGACGGTCCCCTGGTCGTGCGCCACCCACCAGCTGCGGCCGGGCTGGGAGAGCTCCTCGTAGAACATCTTCTCCGTCCACGGCGTGTGCGCGGAGCCCTCGTAGGTGGCGGCCTCAAGCGCCGCCACGGCAGCGGTGTCGTTCATCGTCATGGGACGGAGCTGCAGGTGGATGCCCGCGAGCGCGTCATCGACGCCGGTGAGCTCGACGGACGCCGGCTTCTTGAGGCCCAGTCGCACGCGCTCGGCCTCCTCGGCGTCGGAGAGGCGCGTGTAGATGGGGAGGACCAGCGCCGGGTCTCCGGGCTGCTCGCCAAAGACGCCGGCCTCGACGGCCGCGCGCAGGAGCCCCTCGCCCGTGGGGTACCACGCCTCCTCCGGGCAGAAGGACGAGAGGCCCGCGGCCTCAAAGCGCCCGCGGTACTTGGTCAGGCCGTTGCCCGTGAGCGTGAGCTCGGCCGCGTCGGCGCGCTCCGACCACGCGGCCACGCAGGCATCGGCCTTGAGGACGGTCTCGGCCGGGAAGGTGCGGTGCGCGCCAGCCTCGTCCAGTTCGTAGATGCCGGGGTAGACCTCGCCGCGCATGGCGTCGCCCGCCACGGCGAGAAGCCCGCGCGCGCCGGCCGCGTGGGCCGACCACGCCATCGCATCGAGCGCGGAGGTTCCGTAGAGCGGAAGCCCCGCGCCGCACGCGAGTCCCTTGGCCGTGGCGATGCCGATGCGCACGCCCGTGAACGAGCCGGGGCCGCGCCCCACGAGCACGGCATCAAGCTGCGCCATCGTAAGGCTGGCGTCGGCGAGCGCCTGCTGCACCGTGGTCACGAGCTCCACGTTGGCCTGGCGGCGGCACAGGTGGTCGCGCGCGGCCAGCACCGTCACGGCACCGTCCGCGCCCACGCGCCCGACGGCGCACGCCAGCATGTCCGTGGACGTATCTACGGCAAGGATGATCTTCTCGGCAGCTTTGCTCATGGCGGCCCTTCTCGCTTGTGATGCAACCTTTTTAGTGTAGCGCTCGCGCGGCAAGAAGGGCACGCCACCGTAACAGCGTGACACTGGGCTCTGACGCCGCTGTCATGATGACAGTGGCGTCAGAGCCCAGCGTCATGTCTCCTGGACAAAGCTGGCGGCCTCGGCGCAAATCTCGTCAAGCTGCTCGGCGCTAAAGCCGTGGCCCGCACCGCTCACAACGCTGAGCTCGGCGTTCTCGTACGTCTCGACGGCGCGCAGCGAATAGTCAAGCGGCACGATCTCGTCCTTGTCGCCGTGATAGATCTTCACCGGGCCCTTGTAGTCACCGATTGTGGCAAATGGGTCAAGGCCGAGAATGTCCTCGTAGTAGCGGCGCCCCACCGTCACGCCAAAGAGGCCCACAACCTCATCGCCGGGGATGGCGGAGGCGTCCGGAAAGCGCGCCCGCGCGTCATCCGGGATGCTGAGCGCCGGGTAAAACAGCACGAGGCCTGCCACGTCGTCCGGGCGGCGCGCGGCCACGAGGGCGGAGACGAGGCCGCCCTGGCTCTCCCCCATGAGATACAGCTTGCCCGCGCCCACATATCCCCCATCCAGCAGGCCGTCCATCACCGCCTCCAGGTCGTCGGCCTCGGTGAGCACGGACATGTCCAGGATGCTGCCGTCGCTCTTGCTCCAGGACGAGCCGCCGCAGAAGTCAAAGACGTAGCTCGCCACGCCCGCCTCGGCAAGGCGGCGCGCATATTCGGACGTGCCGTCGAGGGCCCCGCCAAACCCGTGCGAGATCACAACGAGCGGGGACCCCGCCCGCACCGGGGTTGGCCGGAAGAGCCTGCCGTAAATGGTGGCGCCGTCGCGCTCAAAGGAGAGCTCCCTCACCCGATACGTTCCGGCGGGGGCAACGGAGCAGCATGCGAGGCAGCATGCCAGCACCAGCGGGGCCACAATGGCAACGATGTATTTGAGCCGCCTCACCGCACTCCCCTCTTGGGCCAAGACCTGCCGAGAAACACAGCCGACTGTACCACTTCAAGAAAACGGTGCCGAGAAAAACCGGGCGCCGCAAGCAAGGCGCCGGCCCAATCGGACCGGCGCCTCAAAAACCTGACAGTTTACCCTGTCACCTTTGTCATCACGAAGCCGTGCGGGACTTGAGGAAGCTGCGGGTGAGAAGGGCGCCCGTCACCACAAGGCCCACGGCGGCAACGCCGGTGATGCCCCAGCGGATGAGGTCGGCCTTCTGCATGCCGGCCACGCCGGAGGTGTAGTGGCTGCCGGGCATGGCGCCGTTCATGCAGTGCGTGTTGGCCATCACGTAGAGCAGGTGGTGCACGGCGTCGCGGGCGTAGTTGTAGGACACGGGGTCGTTCTCGTCAAAGGTCCAGGTGTCCGTGGGGTCGCTTGCGGTGAGCTTGGAGTCGGCGCCCGCCTGGATCATCTGGCCGGCGTTCATGAAGACGCCCGTGTCGGCGTTGTCCGTGATGATCCAGCCGTCAAAGCCCCACTCGTTGCGCACGATGCCGGTGATGAGGTCGTAGTCGCCGCCCACCCACGTGGCGCCAATGCGGTTGAAGGCGGTCATGAGGCCCTGGCACGCGGCAATCTGCGTGGTGGCAGCCTCGTAGGTGCCGTCGCCGTTGTCCTTGACGTAGTTGACGTCAACGTCGCCCACCTTCATGCAGAGCTCAAAGGGACGCAGGTAGATCTCGCGCGCGGACTGCTCGTTGAGCCACGTGGCCATGGAGTACTGGCCGGAGCGGTCGCCGCGGTGGTTCTCCTGGTCATTGAAGGCAAAGTGCTTGATCAGGGTGTAGACGCCCTTCTCGGCAGCGCCCTTGACCTCCTGGGAGGCCAGCGCGCCGGAGAGGAAGCCGTCCTCGGAGAAGTACTCGCCGGCGCGACCGGAGAAGGCCGTGCGGTTGATGTTCATGGCCGGGGCGTACCAGCCGGTGGCGCCGCCGTAGAGGCTCTCGTCACCAATGCAGATGCCCAGCTCGTAGGCAAGCTCGACGTTCCAGGTCTGCGCCACCATGGCGGGGTTGCAGAAGGTCATGCCAATGCCGCCCCAGCTCCAGCCAGAGGTGGAGTCCGCGTCGGTACCCGCGGGCTTCTCGACGGAGGCAATGTAGTCGGTGCCGTAGCCGGCCTGGGTGATGAGGATGTCATAGTCCTCGGGGGTCAGCTGGTCAAGAAGGGCGTCCCACTGCGGGTCGTCGTACTCAAGACCGCGCATCTGGATGAGCGTGAGGCCGTTCTTGGCGCCGTACACGAGCTCGCCGTCCCAGGACTCAACGTTGGGGTTGCCGGAGTCGGTGGAGTCAAGCTCGGCGAGAAGATCGGCGGAGGCCGTCTTGCCGTAGGTGTAGCTCACGCCGTCCTCGCCGTTGATCTCGTTGCCCCAGGTGGAGACCTGCGAGGTGGGCTCGCCGTCGTGCGTGGGGAACGTGCCCTCCCAGTCGGAGCGCGTGAGGTAGGTGAGCTCTCCCGCGGCGTCATCCAGGTGGTTGGTGACCTCCTCGCCCGTGAGCGTGTCCGTGGCGTAGGTGGTGGTGTCAACCTCGGTGTTGTCCGGCACATACTCGTTGACCAGGGCGGTGTTGCCCTCCACGGAGGCGCCCTTGGCGGCGAGCACGTTGTTCACGGCATCATGGGCGTTGCGCCCGGCGGTCACGTAGTAGGTGCCCGCGTCGAGGATCCACGTCTTGGCGCCCAGGTAGTCATAGGAGGCGAGCTGGTACTCGTCGAAGGAGATCTCCACCGTCTGGGACTCGCCGGGCTCGAGCAGGCCCGTCTTGGCAAAGCCCACGAGCACCACGGAGGCCTTCTCCACGCCGTTCTCGCGGTCGTAGTCCGTGTAGGGGGACTGCGCGTAGAGCTCGACGACGTCCTTGCCCGCCACGTCACCGGTGTTGGTCACCGTGACCGTGGCCGCGCACTCGTCGCCGGACCATGCGGTCGAGAAGTCCGACCACTCGAAGGTGGTGTAGGAGAGGCCGTAACCCAGCGGGTAGCAGACCTCGTCGTCGTAGTTGAACTCGCCGGCGTTGCCCTGGCCGAGCACGGCGTCCTCGTAGCGGGTCTCGTAGTAGCGATAGCCTACGTAGATGCCCTCCTCGTAGGAGACGTAGTTGTACTTGGTGAGCTCGCCGTTCTCGTCAAGGTACTGGTAGTCGCCAAAGTTCTGGGCGGCCGGGCTCTTGCTCGCGTCCGCGGCAAAGGTGTCCTTGGTGCGGCCGGAGGGGTTCACGGCACCCGTGAGCACGTTGCCCAGGGCGTTGATGCCGTAGGAGCCAAAGGACGGCGCGTACAGGACCGCCTTCACGTTGGGGAACCGCTCAAGCCAGTCGAGCTCCAACGCGTTGTTGGACGTGATGAGCAGGATGACGTTGTCAAAGTTGTCGTTCAGGTACTGCAGGATCTCAAGCTCGGTGCTGTCCGGCTCGAGGTAGCTCTTGGCCTGGTCCTCGGGGTTGTCCGCGTGGTTGTACATGGAGCGCGGCATGTCGCGGCCCTCGCCGGCAACGCGCTTCATCACAAAGACGGGCGTGGTGCCCTCGAGCGAGTCGAGCACGCCGGCCTCCTCCATCACGGAGAGCGGGCACTCGTTGATCGAGAAGTCCTCGTTGTCGCCGTAGCTCACAGATCCCGGGCCCATCACATACTCGGAGCCCGCGCCAGAGGCGTAGAACTCGACGAGCTCCTGGTTGACCTTGAGGCCGGCCGCCTCCATCGCGGGCGTCACGGCGTCGACGGTCTCGCCCTCAACGCCCATCGTGGACGCGAGGATGCCCGCCGAGCCGGCACCGAGCGAGCGTGCGTTGCCGCCCACAAAGGAGAGCGTCGTGCCCTCAGCCAGCGGAAGCGCGTTGTCCGCGTTCTCAAGAAGGACGATGCCCTCGCCGGCGATCTGCTCGTCGAGCGCGGCCTCGGCCTCGGCCAGCTCCTCGCGGGACTTGTGGTCGGCCTTGTTGTACTCGAGGTCAAGGCCCTCGGTCTTGGCCCCGGAGTTGTCCCAGCCCTGCTCGACGCCCAGGTAGGAGTTGATGACCTGCGTATAGTTGGGAAGGATCGCGTTAGCCGCAACGATGAGGGCGACAAACACCACGGCGAGCACCGCGCCGATCACGCGACCGACGATGCGGCCCGCGCCACCCTTCTTCTTTGGTTGCTTGTCTGACATGAGGTGTTTCTCCGTTCATGGGGCCGGGCGGGGGCGAGAAGAACCTCGCGCCCCGGCCCGGCCGCAAAGGCAGCGTGACTAGAATACGGACTTGGGCTCGCCCGTCTCCTCCAGGGCAAACTCGGCGGAGCCGGTCTCCACGCTCACGGAGTCGTAGCTCGTGCCAAACTCCGCGTTGTAGGCCTCGACAAAGGCGGCGAGATCCAGCGTGTGAGTGAGCATCACGAGGAACATGCCGGAGCCGTAGCCCTGGTCGGGCTGGTTCCAGTCATAGTAGACGCCCTCCTGCGCATACGTCGCGCTCGTGCCGTCCTGCTCGATGGCAACCGTCTCGCCGGACTCGTTCTTGATGACGAGCGTGCCCTCGCCGGATCCGGAGCCCTCGACCTCCCAGGCGCCCATGCAGGCGTAGCCCTTGTAGTGGTCGACCTCAACGGTCCCGTCGGCGAGAAGGACCATGGGGATGCCGGCGTCCTGAATGTAAGAGTAGATGTAGTCGTCAAACGTGGTTGCTGTGGCAACAACCGTAACCGACCACGCCCCCTCTGCCGTAGCATCGTCGTAAGCGTTCGGCACGTACTCGGAGCCAGCGGGATAGACGGTGCCACCGATGCTCCACCCGTCAAAGGTCATGTGCTCAAGCTCGTACGGGCGGTCGGGTAGCGTGACGGTCTCGCCACGCTTGATCTCCAGGGCGCTCGGGTCGTTGCCGGTCGCGTCCTCGTTACCGGAGGCAAACGTGAGCTGGTAGCTCGGCTGGGTACCAGCGTCAAAGCTCGTGCCGAAGCACGCGTTGTAGGCCGTGACCAGCTCGTACTTGGAGATCGTGTTGGGAGCCACGGAGCCGGAAACCGGCACGTCAAAGCTCAGGAGGGAGCCGTCATCGGAGACCTCAATCGCGTTGCCCTCGGAGTCGGTCAGCGTGAGGCCGCCGTCCTCGGCGTAGTCCCACGTGCCCGTGCCGCGCGAGGAGCCGAAGAAGCCGCTCTGCTCCGCCACGTAGGTCTTGTCGCCGTAGAAGGCGCACGGCGCGCCGATCGTCCCCTCCTCGGCCGTGGAGACAATTGCGGTGACCAGCGGCTGGTTGCCGGTGAACACGTAGTCGTGCGTGAGGCCGTTCATGGCAAGCGAGTGAGCGTAGTTGTAGAGGGCGCGGTGCACGGCGCCAAAGAGCGCGTCCTGGATAACCGGGTCGTTCTTGTAGTCATCCTGAAGCAGAACGGCATGGCAGACCTTGCGCCCGTCGCTATCGCTCGTGGTGCCGAGCCAGACGTGCGTGCCGTTGAGCAGACCGTCGACGGAGTCCATCTGCGGCGCCTCAAACTGGTCGGTGATCGTGGTGCCCGTGTAGCCGAGCTCGCCCTCAAGCCAGTCGATGAGCAGCGCGTGGTTCTCGCCAGACCATTCCATGCCCAGACGGTGGAAGCCGCTCATGATGCCGTTGGCACCGCCCTCGACGACGGCCTTCTCAAACTGACGGAGGTAGATCTCGCGCAGCGTCTGCTCGTTTGCCCAGGACGGCACACCGTGGCGGTACTCCTCCTGGTCGTTTCCGGCGCAGTGCTTGGTGTAGACGAGCGCGCCCTTCTCGATGATGCCGCGGGTTTCCTCGGCGCAGGCGCGACCGCCCAGGTACGGGTCCTCGGAGTAGTACTCAAAGTTGCGGCCCGAGTACGGGGAGCGATGGGCGTTGCAGCTCCAGCCGTAAAGGGAGACGTTCTTGCTCTCCACTGTTGCGGAGTGCAGGAGGTTCTCGCCGGTGAGACGGCCGACCTCCTCGTGGACCTCGGTGCTGTAGGTGTTGGTGACGGTCTCCTTGGAGGGCCAGGTCACACCCGAGAGGCCAGACACGGTAAAGAGCGGGGTCCAGCCCTGCGAGCCGTTGCCGGCAACGGTCTCGGGCTTGCCAATCTTGACGATCTCGCTCTCCGGATCGTTGATGAAGTCCACCATCTCCTCGTAGGTGAGCTTGGAGACGAGGGTCTCCCAGTCGCCGTCGTCGTAGTCCTTCTCGCGCATGTCCACGAGGACGAGGTCGGAGTCCTTGCCAAACTCGTGAGTGGGCACGGAGCTCGCGTCGCCAGAACCGGCCTGATAGGAGATGGGCTTTGCCTTGTCGGCCACCTCGTCGGTATAGACCAGGTTGGCGGGCTTGGTCGGGAACGTCGCCTCCCAATCGGAGCGGGAGAGCCAGGTGATGGCGTTCTTGTCGCTCATGAGCGGGTTCTTGTTCGGGTCGACGCCATCAAAGAGGTTGGTGATGGCGTTGCCCGTGACCGCGGAGACCGCATACGTGGTGTCATCGAAGGTGCCGTTGTTCCAGACCCAGATGAGGGAGTCATCGCCATCGGCGGTCATGCCGTCCTCGGTGGTCATGCCCTTGGCGGCAAGCACGTTGTTGATGGCGTCGTGCGCGGAGGCGGCAACGGTGAAGTAGTAGTCGCCGTCGTCGAGGATGTAGGTCTTGGCCCTGTTGGCGTCATAGGCGGCGAGCTCGTGCTTGGAGACGGCGATGGTGAGCGTCTCGGAGGCGCCGGGCTCGAGCTCCTGGGTCTTCTCGTAGCCCTTGAGCTCGATGGAAGCCTTCTCGATGCCGTTCTCGACGTCGTAGTCGGTGTAGGGGGTCTGCACGTAGACACAGGCGGCGTGCTTGCCCGCAACCTTTCCGTCATTGGCGACGGTCACCGTGACGGTGAAGGCGTCGTCCGCCTCCTCGACGGCAAAGTCAGAGTACGAGAAGGTCGTGTAGGAGAGGCCCGCGCCAAACGGGTAGGCCACATAGGAGCTGTAGTCGAAGTCGCCGGCGTTGCCCTGGCCGAGCACCTTGTCCTCGTAGCGCGTCTCGGGATAGCGATAGCCCAGGTAAATGCCCTCGGCATAGACGTAATCATGGCGCCAGTGGTTGCCCTTGGTGTTGGAGGGGCGCCACTCGTCGTTTTCGCGCGAAACCTCGTCGAGCTTGCCGTCGGAGAGCTCGGAGAGGTCGGCGTCAACGCGGCCGAAGTTGGCCATGACGGGGTTCAGGCGGTTGTTCTTGTAGACGGTGTCAGAGAGGCGGCCAGAGGGGTTGGCTTCGCCGCTCAGCACCTGCACAAAGGCCGGGATGCCGTAGGGAAGAGCGGCGCCGTAGCCAGAAGAGCTGATGTTGCCGTACCAGAGCAGGGCATCAACGGCATCGGACCAAGGGCCGTCCTCCCAGCTGATGGTGTTGGAGGTGCTCACCGCAACGACCATCTTGGAGAAGGCGCCCGAACGACGGAGCTCAGCCACGCCGTTCAGCATGTCCTTCTCCTCCTGGGAGAGGGCAAGGTAGTCATGATCCTCATACCACTGGGTATCAGAGCCCTCGTGTCCGCGACGGCCCAGGAAGACAATCGCCACGCCGCCGTCATCGGAGATAAAGCCGGCCGCCTGCGCGTCCTCCCACGGGTTCTCGTTGACCTGCCAGCCGAGGACGTTTTGGGTGCCGTTGGTGTAGAACTCCCAGGCGGCATCGTTGAAGGAGAAGCCCGCCTCCTTCATGGCCTCGTCAAAGCCCGAGTGATAGGCAGGGCCGGCGTTGCCGAAAGCGGTCACCGTTCCGTCAGAGGTGGCAAGAGGAAGGGCCGCGTCCTCGTTCTTGAGCAGGACCACGCCCTCGTTGACAATGCGTGCGCCAAGCGCCATCTCGTCGGCAACGAGCTGCTGCTCGCCTTCGGTGGTATATTCATAGGCGCTCTCGTAATAGAGGTTGTCCTCCGGCAGCGCCGGGGCAACAGACTCCTCCTTGCTGGGCGCCTGCTGGCCGCCGCCGTTATCGCAGCCTGCGAGCCCGGCCATGACGGCCGCGGCCGCGGTGCCCAGGACAAAGCCCCTGCGTGTGACGCCACTTCTCATGCTTCTCATTTCCTTCCCTTCCCTATGCCGCCAGTATGGGCGCTTTTCACCCGCGCGCTGGCGGGACCTAACCAAATCTCCCCTCAAAGGGCCGGACGGAGCCGGCCCAGGAAGGGAGGGAGAGCCAGCCTTTGGCCGGGCTTCTCACGGTTAACGATAGGAAGTTGAATAGTTGCTTGAGCGGGTGCGCGTCACACGGCGGAACGCGTCGCACCAAAGTGCGCGCGTTGCACCAACGGTGGTTTTCTCGTCACCAACTGCAATAAAGCGCTGGTCGTGAGCGGTATGGAAGCGCCGGTGAGCGGTTGGGCGAAAGACGCGCGATAAGTATGACAGTTGGCTCTGACGCCAGCGCCACCAGTGCCAGGTCAGAGCATGATCGAGTTCTTGTTGTTCAGGTAGTCCATGTAGGCGCGACGGGCCTCGGCCACCTTGGAGCGGCCGATGGGCACGAGGTCCTTTCCCACCACAAAGCCCTGGGAGGTCAGCTGTCTCACGTGGGCAAAGTTGACGAGAAACCCCTTGTGCACGCGGAAGAACCCAAACGGCGCGAGGTTCTCGCCCATCTCGTCGAGGGTGGTCAGGACCTCCTCGGTGCGGCCGTTTGCCAGGTGCACGACCTTGTCGCGGCGGTGCGCCTCCACGTAGGCTATGTCGTCGATGGCAAAGGTTCCCATGGCGTGCGCCATCTTGAGCGTGATGGTGCGGTTGGTGCTCGTCTTGCGGCGCTCGCGCACAAAGGTCTCGATGGCCTCCGCCATGTCCTGGTTGAAGTGGCTCTTGCGCACAAAGCCGAGGGGTCGCAGCGAGAGGGACTCAAAGACGCGGTCCTCGCTGTTGGAGACGTAGATGATGTCCGTCCCAAAGCCAATCTCGCGCAGGGCGCGCCCAAACTGGATGCCGTCGATGCCAGGCATCTCAATGTCAAGGAGCACCAGGTCAAAACCTACGGAGTCCATCCTTTTGGCAAGGTCCTCCAGGACGGTGTAGACCTCCATCTCGGCCTCGGCGCCCCGGCGCGAGAGCTCGCGCTCGGCGGCGCTGGCTATGGCGTCCGCGGCAAAGCGCTCGTCGTCGCAGACGGCAACGTGATACTGAAGCATGTCCTTCCCCCTGTTTCGAGGGCCCTCCCCGGCCCCGTGCCCCTCGCGGGCAATTTCATGACAGATCACCCTGTCACCTTTGTCATGATGACGCATCGGGCAGCGCGAGCATCACCCGAGCGGTGAACTCCCCCTCCTCGTAGGAGAAGTCGGCGGCGCCGTCGTACTTCTCGGCAACGGATCGCACGATCGAGGTGCCCAGCCCGTGGTTCTCCTTGTCCTGCTTTGTGGTCTCGAGCGCCCCCTCCTCCGAGAAGCGCGGGCGCTGTGCCGTGGGGTTCACCACCGTCACGACGAGCGCCCCCTGGTCGGCAACGATGCCCAGCCGCACGTTCTTCTCGCCCGTGCCCTCGCACGCCTCGATAGCGTTGTCGAGCAGGTTCATGAGCAGGCTGCAGAGGTCGATCTCCTCGTAGGGAAGCTCGGCGGGCACGGCGATGCGCGAGCTGATCTCCACGCCCGCGGCGCGCGCCTTGGACACCTCGAGGTTGACGATGTCATCCACCAGGTCGTTTCCGGAGCTCACCCACGAGAAGGTGGGGTTGGCGCGCATGGACATCTCGCCGAAGAACTCCTCGGCGCGGCGGTAGTCCTTCTGCTCGAGCAGCATGCGGATGTAGGCGTACTGGTTCTTCACCTCGTGGCGCAGGCGGCGCAGGCTCTCCCCGCTCTCGCGGTAGACGCCAAGCGCCTCGTAGCGGCTCTCCATGAGGTGACGCTCGGCCTGGATGCGCTCCTTGTCCCTGAACTCGCGCGCCAGGCGCAGCACGGCCCAGTAGACCACGATCTGCGCGATCTGACCGTTAAGGCACGTGAGGAAGCTCTCGAGCGTGCTTGCAGAGTAGTAGACAAAGCCAAAGTCCGAGCGCAGGTAGAGGATCGTGCGCTCCGCAAGCCCGGAGGCGCACACAAAGAGCACGGGGAACACAAAGGAGAGCGAGACGTTCTCCCCGTCCAGATAGTTGTGACGCTCAAGGAGAACGAGGATGACCCTCAGGAGCAGCATGTAGGCGAGCGAGATGGTTGCCGCGAGCTCGATCCCGCCATAAAGCTCCACGTTGAGCATGTCCGCAACGGAGAGCGAGTAGAGCCACGAGCACATGACGAGCGCAATGCGCACCAGTTGGGCGGGGGTGCTGCGGTCCCAGAAGATGAGGCCGCACGCGATGGTGGGGGCAACGGTCCACGTGATGGAGTTGGGAAAGATCAGGTCGCTTATGGTGCCGAGGAGCCACACGACGGGAAGCGCAATCGCAAACCTGACCGGCAGGAGCCAGGCGAGCCGCCTTCCCCCGCCGTGGAACTTCGTGAGCAGCAGCACGAGGGAGAGCGCGAAAGACGCGTTATAGAGCGAGGCCATGCTCGCGCCAAACGTGGTCACAAAGCTCTGCAGCAGCTCTTCCATGGGGGTCCTTCGCACCGGCACTTCAGTGAGCTTAGTTTAACCTGAGCGGCCGGCTGCCCGGGCAACGCACAACCGGCATGGTTTAGGTGACAAACGGGCCGGCAAAATGATGGGACCGGACACGAGGGCTCGGCGTCATGCGAAATCGGTGGCAGACGTTGCTTTTGGCCTTGCCCAACCGGTATCCGAAAGAAGCCGTGCCGACTACGCCCCCAAACAAGTGATGGGGATGACGTAGAGCCCCTCCTCCACCTGCCTCGCGTACTCGGAAACTCCCGTGATGACCGCCATGAACTCAGGCGGGCGAACACGCTCGGCACCATTGGACGAGAGCTTTGCTCGCAACGCGCGCAGACGCTCGACGGCGACGTCCGCCTTGCGCTCGCTCGTCTTGATCTCCAGCGCTGCCCAGCGTCCATCGGCGAGCTCAATGATGACGTCCGCCTCTAGGCCGGAGTCGTCGCGGTAATACCGGACGGGGATGTCAGCGGCGTTTTCCAGCGCATGTGCATATACCTGTAGGTCGCGCACGCAGAGGTTCTCGAACACGAGGCCAAAGGTCTGCCAGTCCTCGAACAGGGCATCAGGCAGCATGCCGAGCGCCGCCACCGCAAGCGAGGGGTCCGCCAAATAGCGCTTTGGCTTCGTGCGCACGCGCTTGGACGAGCGCGCAGGAGGGAGCCAGCCAGGCACGTCATCCAGTAGGTACAGGTCACGAAAGAGCGCGAGATATGAGGCGACTGTCGCCTCGGTCACTCCACCCGAGGCTGAGGCGTCGCTCATGTCGGCAGAGAGCGTTTCGTAGGTCGCAGCTTGGCCCAGGTTACGGGCGAGGGCGAACAGGAGGCGCTGGGCGGTATCGCCGCTCTTGCCCGCCCGCGGAATGCTCTCGCGCCGCAGCAGGCGCAGATACTCCCGCGCAACCAGCTGCGCGTCCGCAGGATCCATGTCGATGGCCTCCGGCCAGCCACCGCGACACGCAAGTCTCACAAGATCGGAAGCCGTCGTCACGTGCTGCACGGGTTCAAACTCCCCGCGGAACAGCCCCGCAAGAGATACCGCATCTATGGAGTCCCCACTCTCGGCCAGGCTCATCGGCCACATGCGAACTCGACCGATGCGGCCCGCGCCGCTATGGCTCGGAAGATCGCCTTCGGACTGAGCGTCATGCCGCAGCGGCATTGATGATCCGGTGAGAATCCACGCTCCGCGCAGCCCACGGGTACGATCGCACTCGTGGCGAACCCAGTCCCATATCGCAGGCACACGCTGCCATTCGTCAATCACATGAGGTCGATCGCCCATCAGCATCGCAGAGGGGTCATCCTGAGCAAGTGCAAGCGTACGGTCCACAAAGCTCACGCTCTGCGCATGCTGGAGCGCCGTCCACGTCTTGCCGCACCACTTGGCCCCCGCTATCTCCACCGCGCCAAAGACGCGAAGAAGCCTCTCAACCCGTGCATCCACGACGCGCGGAATATATCCCTCCGGCTTGATTATCTCGCCCACCACCCCTCCTTTGAACTTGTTTCAATATAACATGTCTTCGCAGCTAGAATGGCTGCATTACTGTTTTTCCGGATATCTCGTTATTGTTTTTCCACCACTTTCAATAGAGATTTTCCAAGCCCACATGTCCGCGAAGGCCTTGCAGGAAAAGGGGCAGGCAAAAGGGGACGGGTTATTTCTCTCAGAGCTTTTGGTGACAAAGGTGACAGGGTGGGTTGTCATCATGGGTTTCATGATGACAACCCACCCTGTCACCTTTGTCACCAAAAGCTCTGAGAGAAATAACCCGTCCCCTTTTGCCTGATGCAACGCTACTCGTTTGCCGCGTGCTCGGTGGCAACGGCGTCGATGAGCTGCACGAGCGGCCATGAACGGTTGACCTTGGTGAGCAGGGCCTTGGGCCCCACCACGCATCCGGCCTCGCGCGAGCGGGCGAGAAACTCGTTCACCTGCGCGTCGGAGAGGCCGCACAGCAGCACGAACTCCTCCGCCGCCGGCGCCGGGCCCACATACGGCACCACCGCCGGACGAAACCCCGGCAACCGCGCAAATGCGCCCGCCGGGTCGCCCAGGCGCTCCGGCAGCGCCGTCCGCGCCACCACGCCCATGCCGCGCAGCACTTCTCGCACCGCCGCGCCCTTCTCGGAAGAGGGGTCAAGCCCCCAGAGCGCCGCGCACGGCGCGGGCCCCGAGGGCTTGACCTTCTTGCGGGAAGCCTTCTTCTGAGGCTTGCCGGCCATTAGCCGAAGTAGCGCTCGAGCAGGCCCTTGAGAGCCTTGCCGTGACGGGCCTCGTCGCGCGCCATCTCGTGGACGGTGTCGTGGATGGCGTCGAGGTTGTTCTTCTTGGCGCAGGTGGCAAGCTCGACCTTGCCCTGCGTAGCGCCAAACTCGCAGTCAACGCGCCAGGCGAGGTTGTCCTTCGTGGTGGCCTTCATGTTGGGCTCGAGCTCCTCGCCGAGCAGCTCGGCAAACTTGGAGGCGTGCTCGGCCTCCTCATAGGCGGCCTTCTCCCAGTAGAGGCCGATCTCGGGATAGCCCTCGCGGTGGGCGATGCGAGCCATGCAGAGGTACATGCCGACCTCGGAGCACTCGCCGTTGAAGTTGGCCTTGAGCTGCTCGAGGATGTAGGCCTTGTCCTCGTCGGAGATGTCGGGGTTGTCCTTCACGGTCTTGCCGTAGATGCCGTACTCGTGCTCGGCGGCGAGCTTGAGCTCACCCTCGACCTTCTCGAACTGGCTGGCCGGAGCGTGGCAGACCGGGCACTCCGCCGGCGGCTCGGCGCCCTCGTAGATGTAACCGCAGACCTTGCAAACCCACTTGTCCATGGTGAAGCCTCCTTGTTGTCTCTCGGTGACGAGGCCCCTCCGGCCCCGTCGCCCTCTCCTATGCACGCGGCGCGCTCTCGCTACGCCGTTGATGCCCCGTCGTTCTTCTCGCCCGCCCGACACACAGGGCAGACGCCGTCAAACTGCAGCGTGTGGCCCAGGATCTGGTAGCCCGACGCCTCTGCCGCAGCCTCGTTCACACCCTCGTCCAGAAGCGCGATCATCACGTCGTCCACCCGGCCGCACTCAACGCAGCGCACGTGATAGTGGGCAAAGGCCTGGTGGTCAAAGCGATCCGCGCCGTTGTTGATGCGCACGCGGCCGATCTCGCCCTCGTCGGAAAGGAGGTTGAGGGTACGATACACCGTCGCCTTGCCGATGCTGGGATGCTCGGCGCGGACGGCCTCATAGACCTCGTCGGCGGTGGGATGGTTGGCAAGGCGCCGCAGCTCGTCCTCAATGATCGAGCGCTGCACGGTGTTTCTCGCTGGCATGTCCCACCTCCTTTTGGTCTGATGACAGCATACCATACTGAAAACTATTCTCAAGTGAGAATTTTTCTCATTTTAGCGAGAAGGACCTCGGCGATATGACATGACAATCTACCCTGTCACCTTTGTCATGATGACAAAGGTGACAGGGTAGATTGTCATCATCAAAGGGCAGAGAGAAGGGCGTCGCCACGGGCGTCGTGCGTGACGAGGCGCACCTCGCGCGGGGGCTCCTCGCCCGGAGCGGCCTCGTCGTCGAGGCGGGTCACGAAGACGTCCACGCGGGCGTCGCCAATCTCGTCTGCAAACTGCTCGCCCCACTCGATGGAGCACACGCCGTCGGCGCCGAGCACGTCAAAGATGCCCGTGTCCTCCAGCTGGTCGGGGTCGTCCAGGCGGTAGAGGTCAAAGTGGTAGAGCGGCATCTCGGCGCCCTCGTAGACCATCTCGATGGTGAAGGTGGGGCTCGTGACGTCGTCCGTCACGCCCATCCCGGCGGCAATGCCCTTGGTGAGCTGGGTCTTTCCGGCCCCAAGGTCACCCGTCAGCACCAGCACGTCGCCGGCGGCAAGCGCGCGGCCCAGGCGCTCGCCCAGGGCAATCGTCTCCTCGCGCGAGGCCGTGCGGAAGCTCTTCTCGCTCATCTACTCCTCCTTGGCGGGGTGCTCGGCCAGCCACGCGCCCACCATGCGCAGGTCCGCCTCAAGGAGCGGCTGCCAGTCGGAGTGGTAGATGCAGGCCGCCGGGTGGAAGGTCGGGCATACCACAAAGTGGCCCGTCTGGTAGAGCTGGCCACGCAGCGACGTCACGCCGGCATTGGTGCGCAGCACAAACTGCGAGGCAAAGTTGCCCAAGCACACGATGACGTCCGGCCAGATGCTGCGGATCTGCTCGCGCAGAAACGGCGAGCAGGCCTCGATCTCGTCCGGCTTGGGGTTGCGGTTTCCGGGCGGGCGGCACTTCACCACGTTGGCGATGTAAATCTCGTCGCGTGTGAGGCCCACGCAGCCGAGAAGGGCATCGAGCTTGTGCCCCGCCGCGCCCACGAAGGGCTCGCCCTGGAGGTCCTCGTTGCGGCCGGGGCCCTCGCCCACAAACATCACGCGCGCATGCGGGTTGCCCACGCCAAAGACGAGGTTCGTGCGCGTGGCACCGAGCGGGCACAGCTGGCAGTTGCCCATAAGGTCGCGAATCTCCTCGAGCGTGACCTCGCGCGGCTTCTGGTGGTCGTGGCCGGGTATGTGCATGACGGACATGAGGTCGAGCCCCCTTCGCTCTGCAGCGGAGCCCTTACGTGTAGATCTTCTCAAGACGCATCCCAAAGTCGCAGACAACCTCGTAGTTGATCGTGTTTCTCAGCTCGGCCATCTCCTCGGCCGTAATGCGCTCGTCGCCGTCGGCGCCAATGATGGTGACCACGTCGCCGTACTCGACGGGGCGCGTGGGGCGATAAGAACGGGCGCTGTTGACGTCCACGGCAAACATGAACTGGTCCATGCAGATGTTGCCCACCTGACGGCAGCGCACGCCGCCCACGAGCACGTCCATCTGGTTGGAGAGCTCGCGCGCCAGGCCATCGGCGTACCCGATGGGCACGGTGGCGACCTGCATGTTCTTTCTCGGCACGCGCCACGTGAGGCCATAGCCCACGCCGTCACCCACGTTGGGGTAGATCACGCGCACCACGCGCCCGCGCACGCTCATGACGGGCTCGAGCGAGATGCGAGGGCGCGTCACCTCGGCCGGGTGAAGCCCGTAGAGGCCCACGCCCACGCGGCACATGTCGAAATGGCACTCGGGGTGCAGGACGGTCCCCGGCGTGTTGTCGCAGTGGACGAGGCCCGTGTCGAGCCCTGCGCCGCGCAGCGCCTCGACCGCCTCCTTGAAGCGGTTGAGCTGCAGGGCAAAGTCCCAGTCGTCGAGGACGTCGGCCGTGGCAAAGTGCGTTAAGGTTCCCGCGCACTCCAGGCCGCGGTGAAAGTCGATGGTGCGGCGAAGCTCCACGACGTCGTCCCGGCGCACGCCGATGCGCGTCATGCCGGTGTCCACGGCAAGGTGGTAGCGCGCCACACGGTTCTCGGCGGCCGCGGCCTCACCGAGGGCGAGGGCAAAGTCGGCCGTGTAGACGGCGGGCATGAGATTGTGCTCCACGAGCGTGTGCACGCAGTCGACGGGAGGCTCGGAGAGGATGAGGATCGGCCACTCGATGCCCGCCTCGCGCAGCGCCACGCCCTCGTCAACGGTGGCGACGGCAAACTGGCTCGCGCCGGCGGCGTGCATCGTCTTTGCGCAGGGCACGGCACCGTGCCCGTAGGCATCCGCCTTCACGACGCACATCATCTGGGTGTCGCGGCCCAGCAGGCGCTTGAACGCCTGGGTGTTGCGCCTGAGCGCGCCGAGGTTGACCTCGACCCACGACCATCTGTTAGCGGGACTCATGACCTTCTCCATGGCAATCCCCCTCTCTTGACCCCTCGAGTCTACCCCTCGTCGGGCCCTTCGGGAAAGGCCGCGTGCTCGTCAACCGCGTCCGCGGCAAGCCCGATCACGTTGATGAGGTCGCCCGCCATGACGGCGTGCGAGCCCACGCGCTCGGCCGCGAGCGAGCCCGCATAGCCGTGGACCTCGCACACATAGGCGGCGAGAAGGGCAAGGTCGGGGTCCTCGTCGCGGTGCATGGCAAGGGCCGCCGCCATCATGCCGGAGAGCACGTCGCCCGATCCGGCCGTTGCGAGCGCGGCGGGGCCGGGCTTGGGCAGCACGGCGCGCTCAACCCCCACGCAGGCGGTCGCGTTGCTCTTGGTAACAACAACGAGCTCGGAGCCGCCGTCGGACCACACGACCTTGCGCGCGGCCTCAAGCTGGGAGACGAGCGAGTCCGGCACGGGCGTGGTGGCGCCCACGAGGCGGCCCAGCTCGCCACGGTGCGGCGTGAGGATGAGCGGTGCCGTGCGTCGCGTCACCTCGGGAAACTCGGGGAGCTCGCCGTTGGTGAGGCGAGCGAGGCAGTTGAGGCCGTCGGCATCTATGACCAGGGGCGTCGAGGAGCCGAGGAGCGCCGAGACGAGCGCGCACGTGCCGCCGCTCACGCGCATGCCGGGACCCACGAGCACCGCCGAGGAGCGCTCGGCGAGCTTGAGGACCACGTCGCGAGCATCCGAGGTAATCACGCCGTCGGCATCCTCCGGCAGCGCGACCACGGGAATCTCGAGGAGGTGCGCCTGGGCCACGCCCGCCGCGGAAGCCGGCATGGCGAGCGTCACGTAGCCGGCGCCCATGCGCGCGGCGGCGCGGGCGGCCATGATCGCGGCGCCGGGGAAGCGCCGCGAGCCGCCCACCACGAGCACGGAGCCGCGCGAGAACTTGTCGACGGCCGCGGAGCGGGGCGCGGTCACCTCGAGGTAATCGGAGAGGTCCGTGCGCCAGGCCACGGGGTCGGCGTCCACGACGAGCCGCTCGGTCTGCTCGGCAAGCGGGGCCACGACGATGGCACCGCACACGTCGCGCCCGTCATCGGCGAGAAGCCCGGGCTTGAGGGAGAGCATGGTCACGGTCATGTCCGCCACCACGCACGCGCTCGCGGCATGACCGGTCTGCCCGGAGAGTCCGCTCGGCACGTCAACGGAGACGACGCGCGCTCCGCACGCGTTCACGCACTCGATCCAGATGTCAAAGGGGGCGCGCACCTCTCCGTGAAAGCCGGTGCCCAGCATGCAGTCGAGCACGACGTCGGCCGTCTCGAGCAGGCTCTCGAGCTCGTCTCGCGGGGGTCCCACGAGGGTCGAGACGCCCGCGCGCACGGCGCTCTGGGCAACCTGGCGGGCCAGGTCCCCGGACAGGCCGTCGGGCTCGATGGGGCACACGACCTTGACGTTGACGCCGCGACCGTGAAGCGCCTCCGCGGCAACCCAGCCGTCGCCGCCGTTGTTGCCCAGGCCGGTGAGGACCACGACGTTGTCCACGTCCCCCAGCTCGAGCACCTCCTGAGCCGCGGCGTAGCCGGCGCGGTGCATGAGCTCGGAGACGCTCACGCCCTCGCGGGTGAGGGCGACCTCGACGCACCGCACGTCGTTGATGTTGAGAACGGGCTGCATGTTCTACTCCTTTGGAAGAGGCTGGGACGCGTCTTGCTCGTCTTGTCCACTTTGTACCCGGTGCAAAGTGGACACGGATGAGAGCTCGTCCTCCTGGACGCGCTCCAGCTCGTCGAGAATGGAGCGAGCCTCCTTGAACGAGCTCGCGAGGGCGCGGGCGGCGTCCTGGCGCGCGTCTGGCTCGGGACGAACGTCATCGGTCACGGCAATGGCGTTTGCCACCGCCACGTCATGGGTGTGCGAGATGGAGAGCGCAATCTCGCGGATGCCCCGCTCCCGCGCGATCTGCGCGGCACGGCCGGAGAGAATCGCGCGCGGGCGGCCCGATTCGTCGCGCCCCACAGAGACGTCACGGAAGCCCACGCCGTCGGAGAAGCCCGTGCCCAACGCCTTCACCACCGCCTCGCGCGCGGCAAAGCGCGCGGCGTAGTGCTCCGCTGGCCGCGCGCACCCCTCGCAGTAGGCACGCTCCTCGTCCGTGAAGACGCGCCGGGCAAAGTTGGGGCGCCGCCTGAGCACGCGCTCCATGCGCTCGATCTCGAGCATGTCAACGCCAATTCCCGCAGTTGCCATCTCTACTCCACCGTCACCGACTTGGCCAGGTTGCGCGGCTTGTCAACGTCGCAGCCGCGGGCGCGCGCCACGTAGCGCGCGAGCATCTGGAGGTGCACCACCGCCACGATGGGCACGAGAAGCTCGTCGCTCACGGGCGGAATCCAGAGCACGTGCTCGACGAGCGAGGCCACCGCCTCGTCACCATCGGTGGCAACCGCCACGCAGGTGGCGCCGCGCGCGATGACCTCCTGGATGTTGGACACGGTCTTATCGTGGACGCGGTCCTCCGGCACGATGGCCACCACGGGAAAGCCCGGCTCCAGAAGGGCAATGGGACCGTGCTTCATCTCGCCGGCGGGATAGGCCTCGGCGTGCAGGTAGCTGATCTCCTTGAGCTTGAGCGCGCCCTCGAGGGCAGTCGTCGCATTGACGCCACGACCCAGAAAGAGCGCCGAGTGGGCCCTGCGGAAGAGCGCCGCGGCGCGCTTGTCCTGCCAGGCGCGAGAGATCACCTCGCGGATGAGGTCGGGAAGGGCGCAGAGGTCACGGTAGTGGCGCTCCACCTCGGAGCGGTCCATCTCGCCGCGCGCCTCGGCAAGGCGCAGGGCAAGAAGCGCGCTCGCCACCATCTGGGCGGTGTACGCCTTCGTGGACGCCACGCAGACCTCGGGGCCCGCCTGCACATAGAGCGTCCCGTCGGACTCGCGCGCGGCCGTGGAGCCCAGCACGTTGGTGATAGCAAAGACCTTGCAGCCCATCCCCCGCATGCGACGCGCGGCCGTGAGCGTGTCTGCTGTCTCGCCGGACTGCGTGATGACCACGCAGAGGGTGTTGGGCGTCACGAGCACGTCCTGCTCGTAGTTGAACTCGGAGGCGTAGTCGCAGATGACCTGCACCTTGGCCCAGGTCTGGATGAGCGTCCGTGCGATGAGGCTCACGTGATAGGACGTCCCGCACGCGATGAGGTAGACGCGATCGATGGCGGCAAGCTCCTCCTTGGTGAGGGAGAGCTCGTCGAGAAAGACCCCGTGCTCGCCCATGCGGCCCGCGAGCAGGCGCTCGATGGCCTCGGGCTGCTCGGCGATCTCCTTGGCCATGAAGTCGGCATACCCGCCGAGCGTGGCGGCGGAAGCGTCCCAGTCGATGTCAATGGTGGTGGGAACCGCGACGGGCACGCCCTCCTCGTCAAAGACCTCAACGGCGCCCGACGCCTCGAGACGGGCAAACTGGCCGTTCTCGAGCTGGATGACGTGGGAGGCCACGCTTGCGAGCGGGGTGACGTCCGAGGCGGCGTAGGCGCCGTCCTCCGTGGACGCCACGACGAGCGGCGAGCCGTTGCGCGCGCAGACGATCTGCCCAGGGGCGTCGGCGCACACCACGGCGAGCGCCCAGGAGCCCTCAAGGCGACGGCAGGCGTGACGCACCGCGCGCACGAGGTCGCCCTTGCAGGGGCCGGCCCAGGCATCCTCGATGAGGTGGGCGATGACCTCAGAGTCCGTGTCCGAGACGATGGTGTGGCCACTCCGCTGCAGGTAGGAGCGCAGCTCACGGAAGTTCTCGATGATGCCGTTGTGCACGATGGCAATGCGACCCGTGCAGTCCCGGTGCGGGTGAGAGTTCTTGTCCGTGGGGGCGCCGTGCGTGGCCCAGCGAGTGTGCGCGATGCCGGCCGTGCCCACGAGGTTGGCCGTCTCACAGCGCTCAACGAGCGTGGCCACGCGCCCGGCGCACTTGACGCCGTGAAGCTCGCCGTCCGTGCCCACGACCTCAACGCCCGCGGAGTCGTACCCACGGTACTCAAGGGTCTTGAGCCCCTCGAGCAGGTATCCAACGGCCTGGTTCCTACCGGTGTAGCCAACGATTCCGCACATGCGGGCCTCCTGGTGTGTTTAAGCTGCGCCATCGATTGTACCAGCGCACCATGACAATGGACTCTGACGCCAGTGTCATAAACCAATAGGGACGGGCGGCTGACGGACGCTTCTGGCAAGAGGAACGTCCGGCAGCCGCCCGCAGGGATTCCTGGGTCTGGGGCCCTAGGCCTTGAACGGCTCCAGCGCCTTGAGGACGATGGCGTTGGCCTGCTTGCAGAGCTCGTCGGTGGGAGCCTCGGCAAGGGTGCGGACCAGCGGCTCGGTGCCGGAGGCGCGCACGAGCACGCGGCCCTGCCCGGCGAGGAACTCCTCGGCCTGCTTCACGGCGTCGAGCACACCGGCGTCGCTCATCGCGGCGTCCTTGTCGGTCACGCGCACGTTGATGAGCTCCTGCGGGTAGAGCTTCACCGGCGCGCAGAGCTGCGAGAGGGTCTCGCGCTCGGCGCGGATGACCTCCATCACGCGCAGGCTCGTCATGATGCCGTCGCCCGTGCGCTCGATGTCGCCAAAGATGATGTGGCCGGACTGCTCGCCACCCAGGCTGTAGCCGTTCTCGCGCATGCACGCATAGACGTTCTTGTCGCCCACCGCGGTGGTCTCGTAGGAGAGGCTCGCCTCGTCAAAGGCCTTGAAGAGGCCGTAGTTGCTCATGACGGTGGGAACCACGGTGCCGGCGGTGAGGCGGCCGTGCTTGTTGAGGTAGACGCCGCACACGTAGAGGATGAGGTCGCCGTCAACCACGTTGCCGCGCTCGTCCACGGCAATGCAGCGGTCGGCGTCGCCGTCGTAGGCAAAGCCCACGTCGAGGCCCTGCTCCACCACGTGACGACGCAGGCGGTCGATGTGGGTGGAGCCGCAGTCAACGTTGATGTTGAAGCCGTCGGGTGCGTTGTTGATCACGCGGACGTCCGCGCCGAGGGCGTCAAAGACGGGCTTGGCAACGGAGGACGCGGCTCCGTTGGCGCAGTCCAGGCCAACCTTCACGCCCTGCAGCGAGAAGTTCGCGCTCGCGATGAGGTGGGCGATGTAGCGGTTGCGGCCCTGCATGTAGTCGACGGTGCAGCCGATGGCATCGGCGGTTGCCAGCGGCACCTCGAGCTTGCCATCAATGTAGTCCTCGATCTGCTCGAGAACGTCCTCGTCCATCTTGAAGCCCTCGCCGTTGACGAGCTTGATGCCGTTGTCGGTGTAGGGGTTGTGGCTCGCGGAGATGATGATGCCGCAGTCAAAGCGGCCGTCCACGGTCTCGTACGCAACGCCGGGCGTGGGGATGACGTGCAGCATGTAGGCGTCGGCACCGGACGCCACGAGGCCCGCGATGAGCGCGGACTCAAACATGTAGCTCGAGCGACGGGTGTCCTTGCCCACCACCACGCGGGCCTTCTTCTCCTGGCGCGCGCCATAGTACCAGCCCACAAAGCGGCCGATCTTGAAGGCGTGCTCGACGTCGAGGCCCTCGTTGGCGCGGCCGCGGAAGCCGTCGGTGCCAAAGTACTTCATGGATCGCTCCTCTCGGGAGGTATCAGAACAAAAGACCAGAACCATCCTACTCGTATGGGGACGGCGGGGCTGTGACGGTTGTGTAAACACAGAAAGGTTGCGCGGAGTCCTCACGTCGCGCGCCCCATCGCCAGGCGCTGCCCCTCCCCATTATCGCGCAGAATCAAACACCGCTTTTTATATCCGCAGGTCAAAGTAACGTACACGTACGCTTTTGCACGTTAGGCAGAGACGGGCGAGCAAGGACCTGGTCGAGATTTTCCCCTTCGTGTAGCGCTCGCGTCGCGCTCCAAGAAATCTGCCCCCTCGTGTAGCGTGAAATCGGGCCAATTCGGGAGTTCTGCTGAGTATCGACGCGCGTTTGCGCAGTTGACCATCAGCCGGCTATTCCCGAAATCCCCGAAACCACGCTACACGAGGGGGCAGATTTCCGCCTGACGACGCACGGCGCTACACGAAGGGGAAAATCTCAAAAAAAGACCCGCCGAGTAGAGCTCGACGGGTCCAAGGGTGCGATGAGGTCGCCTTAGCGCTTGGAGAACTGCGGGCGCTTGCGGGCCTTCTTGAGGCCGTACTTCTTACGCTCGACGGAGCGGGCGTCACGGGTGAGGTAGCCGGCCTTCTTGAGGTCGTCACGGTACTCGCCGGCGTCGAGAAGGGCGCGGGCGATGCCGAGGCGCAGCGCGCCGGCCTGGCCGGTGATGCCGCCGCCGTCGCAGTTGGCGAGGACGTCAAAGCGCTCGGCGGTCTCGGTCAGGCGAAGCGGGGCAACGGCGTTGTCAACGAGCTGCTGACGGCCGAAGTAGTTGATGGCCTCACGGCCGTTCACGACGACCTTGCCGGTGCCGGGGACGAGACGAACGCGGGCGACAGCCTCCTTGCGGCGGCCGGTGCCGGTGTAAACAACGGTGTTCTCAGCCATCGGTTAGGCCCTCCAATCAATCTGGACGGGGTTCTGGGCAGTGTGCGGGTGCTCGGGGCCGGCGTAGACCTTGAGCTTCATGCCCTGCTTGCGGCCGAGGGTGGTCTTCGGCAGCATGCCCTTGATGGCGTGCTCGACAACGCGCTCGGGGTGCTTCTCCATGGCCTCGCGGAAGCTCTCGAGCTTGAGGCCTCCGAGGTAGCCGGAGTAGCGCCAGTACTGCTTGTGATCAGCCTTGACGCCGGTGAGAACGACCTTGTCGGCGTTGATGACAACGACGAAGTCACCGGTGTCGGCGTTGGGGGTGAACTGGGGCTTGTTCTTGCCACGAAGAATCATGGCAGCGGTGGTGGCCAGACGACCGAGGGTCGCGCCCTCAGCGTCGATGAGCACCCACTTGCGCTCGACTTCGCCGTTCTTGGCGAACTGAGTCGACTTCTTCACTTGACTCCTCCTACATACCTACGAGTGACGGCTTCTGGACAAACCGCCGTGCTTTTGTCAGAGATTACGGGGCTCTGTGGAAAAGCTGTAAGAGTATAGCGCATCAACGGCCGGCTCGACCTGTGAATTTTCCGTCCATAAGCCGCACAAATGGTCATTGCGCGCCGAGAAGGACCACGCGCTGCGACGCCTCGCTCACGTTGGCGCGCGGAAGCCGCACGCTCACCCGCGGGGCGCCGTGGGCGCCGGTGACCATCTCGGCCAGCACGCGCTCCACGGGCGGCGCAAACGTCTCGATGGCGGGCGCCTCCTCGAAGAGCCACGTGGCCGTGCCGGGCTCGGGATCTGCGGCCTCAAACGTTGCGCGATCAGACGCCTCCACGAGTTGCAGGTCCTTCTCGCCGCACTGGACGCGCAGGCCGAGGGGACGCCTGGACACCGTGGCTCTGAGCGTCGTCGAGCGCAGCGCCTCGTAGCCGTCATAGCCCCCGCGCGAGGGCTCGGCCAGAAGGGTCGTCTTCTCCCCGTCCGTCGAGCACGTGTATGTTGTCGCAACGTGACCGCCAAACGAGACGCCGTCGTCCTCGTAGGCCACGAAGCGGCTCTCGCCCGGCGCGGGCCAGAAGTCCACCACGCGGCGGGTGCGGTCGAGCCCGCCCGGGTTCCTCACGCCCACGGGGCGCGGGTTGTTGTGCGGCGCAAACCGGGGCAGGATGGCGCCCGCGCGCACAAAGAGAGGCAGCTTCCAGAGCGGCGCGTCAAAGCCGTCGAGCACCTGGCCGCCGGCAAAGCGCTCGCCGGTGAAGAAGTCGATCCAGACGTCATTTGGGCTGCCGGGCAGGTAGATGCCATTGCGGACGTCGTTTCCAGCGGCGTCCGGGCGCACCTCTTGATAGATGGGCGCCACGAGCAGGCTGTCACCGAGCAGGAACTCGTAGCGCGTGGCCTCCCGCGGCGCGCCCTCGTCCGCGAGCAGCGCAGAGCGCACCATGGGCAGAGCGAGGTCGTCGTTGCCCTCCCAGCCTGGCACGCACGAGGCCGAGGCCGCGCAGGTGGAGATGTACGGCATGAGGCAGCTCTTGAGCTTGAGGTACATGCGGCAGATGCCCGTGTGCGGGTCGCCCGCGGCGTAGGGCAGCTTGGGCAGGGACCCCCAGCCGTCCATGTCCAGCATGATGGGCGTGAGCGCCTTCCACTGGAAGTCGCGCGTTGCCACGAGGGCGTTGCCGCCAAAGATGCCGTCCAGGTCCGAGCCCACGTTGGGGTTGCCCGAGAGACCCTGGCCCACGTAGGTGGGCACGTGCATGCGGATGTACTCCCAGTCGGTGCCGTCCTGGTCGCCGGACCACACAGCCGCGTAGCGCTGCGTGCCCGCCCAGCCGTCAAGCGTGAGGACAAGGGGGCGCCTGCCGGTCTCCTCCTCCATGATCTGATATCCCTGACGGGTAGCGTTGAGGCCAAAGGAGTAGCCGTCGCCCACCCACTCCTCGTCGGTCTTGAGGGCGCGCACGCCGGCGCGTGCCACCTCGGCGCGGAAGTCCCGCAGGTTCTGCCAGGTGGCGTCCGGGTCCGCCGACGGCGTGATCTGCGACTGCGCCCACAGGCCCACCTCCACGCCGCGCTCGTTGGCATACGCCGAGAAGGACGCGAGGTTGTCCACGTTTGCCGAGATGGCGGCAAGGCGCTCAGGCGAGCTCGCGCCGTCCGCGTCCACGCCGCCGGTGCGCTCGTAGCCGTTGTGGCCATAGCCGGCGCCGTAGCCGTCGTTGGGGAGAATCCAGCCGAGGGGCATGTCGTGGCGGGCGTGCTCGTCGATGACGGCGCGGGCGGAGAACTCGTAGGGCGTCTGCCCGCGGTACTTCTCGGCAGAGGAGGCGAGCACCTCGTCGGGGCCGTTGAGAGATTCGGCGAGGTGCCCCTCGGGCACCACGTAGCCGCGGCGGCGCCCCAGCTCGTAGCGGGTCTCGCCCGGCGCGTCCGCGGGGGCGGAGCCGCGCACCGTCCAGGCCTGCGCGCCCTCCTCGTACCCAAACGACCACGCGTCGCGGTTGTAGGCGTTAAGATGGCCCAGGTAGAGGGCAAAGTCCGGGAAGTGCGCAGGCGCGCCCGTCACCTTGAAGTAGGCGCGCAGGATGTCCTGGGCAACGCGGCGCAGGCTGGCTGCGGGGTCATCCGCCACGAGGAGATACGCGTCAAAGACGGGATCCTCGTGGGCGGCAACGAGGTTGGGCCCGGAGCTGGCAAAGTCGTACGAGCCGGGGGCAAACGTGTCTCTCAGCACGCCGTAGCCCGCGCTCGACCAGAAGAACGGGCTTGGGGAGGCCACGCCGCCGTCGCCCCACTGGTTGCTGTTCATGGGCGTGGTCACGATGCGCACGACGCTCCCCGCGTGCTCCGCGCGGCCGTTCTGCGTGCCGCCGCCAAAGAAGCGCTCGCCGGCGCTCGTCGCCAGCGTCTGCGTGGATGCGCGCTCGTCCAGCGCCACGGGGGCAACCTCGCGCATGACCGCGCGGCCGCGACGGCGCAGCTCCATGTGGCCGTCCGCCTTGGCAAGAAGGAGCTCGATCTCGCCCGCGCTGATCGAGAGCGCGTCGCCCGCATCGCGGACGCCGGCGGCGGGGTGCTCATAGACGTTGGACTCGTCGGGCTGCGCCTGGATGCGGGCCACATGGTCCGGCGAGACCGGCCGCGCGTACGGCGCAAACGCACCCGTCGGGTCCACGGTGACGCGGATCACCCCCTCGTCGAGAAAGGCGATGCGGGCCGGCAGGTTCTTCTCGCCGGCGCAAAGGGTTACGAGCACCTGGTAGGGGCGCTCCGGGTTCACGCGAGCCTCAATCACGGGCACTCCTCGCAAAAGGGGACGGGTTCTTTTGTTCAGGGAAAACGGGACAGGTCATTATTGCAAACCTGTCCCGTTTTATCTGTTCAGAAAAACACGTCCCCAATTAACAGTCCGCGCAGAGGAAGGCGTCGATCTCGGCGAGACGCGCCTCGGCCTGGCGGCGCCCCGCAACGTAGAGCGTGAGCAGGGACTCCCCGTCGCGCGTGGACGAGCCCACCGTCACGGGCCCCTCCGGGGCGATGACGAGGCAGCGCCCCTCACGCTCAAGCTCCCAGAGGTGCTCGCGCTGAGCGTTGTAGCGCTCGCCGCGCGTGCGGAGCGCCTCGAGGTAGTACGGGTAGGCGTCGTAGCGGTGGGACTTGAGGGCGATGGCCTCGGAACCGTCTCCTCGCACGTAATCGCGGTCGCGCGTGAGCACCACGAGCGCACGCTCCGCGGGGATGTGCCCCTCCACCTCGCGCGCACCGGGCAGGCCCATCGCCGTCTCAAACGGGATGGAATCCGTGGTGCCGCCGTCAAGATAGCGATGCCCGTCGATCTCCACGACGCGAGAGACCGTAGGCAGCGAGGCAGAGGCGCGCACCTTCACAAGGTCCTCGGGGTACGAGCGCACGGGCAGGTAGTCGGGGGTGCCAAAGGTCACGTCGGAGACCACCGCGTAAAAGGGGGTCTCGGACTCGTTGAAGGTCTCGATATCGCACGGGTCGAGGCGGTCCTGGACCTCGCCGTACATGAAGTCCGCACCGGCGATGTCGCCCGTAGTGGCAAACGACCACAGCGACATGAAGCGTCGGTCGTCGCGGAAGGCCAGGATGTCGCGCATGGTACGGCCGATCTGGCGCGAGCGGAAGTTGGAGCCGTTGATGGCGCCGGCCGAGACGCCCCAGATGCTCGAGAAGCCCGTGAGGCCGCGCTCCTGCAGCACGTCGAGCACGCCCGCGGTGAACATGCCGCGGAACCCGCCGCCTTCCAGCACGAGCGCGGGCACGTTGGTCTTTTGGGTCTGGGCTGGCATGAGTGCTTCCTTCCCACGCGTTCTTCTCGGCGCCCCCCCGAGGGGCGAAGCAAAAGCGGCCGCCGGCCCGGGGGCCAGCGACCGCGGAGCGTACATGGTGGAGGTGCGGAGAATCGAACTCCGGTCCAAAGCAGATCCCTGACAGGTGTCTCCAGGCTCAGTTACCGGTTGGGTCTCGGACGCCGCGCACCCGGCAACCCGCGCTTGGCGTCCCAGCCGGTTCAATCTTTTCAAGCGGCATACCGGCTACGTCCGCTCGAGCATCTCCCTCAAATGACGTCGCCGCGGAAACGGGAGCAATCTCCGCTTTGACGCGCCGCTATCTAATTAAGCAGCGAGAGCCAGCTGGGGCTCAAAAGAGTTGTTGTCGTCAATTCAGTTTGACGGTACCCCTGTTTAACGTGGCGAGGAGACCACGGCCTGCTGCCCATCTCAGACCCACCCTGTCGAAACCAGTCACCCCCGGGTGCCGGACAAGGCTAGGGCGGCGAGAAGGACCACCCACCATGCGGCTGTCAACGTACGCGCCGCTTGCGCGGCCGTGGGGGTATTCTACCCGTTTTCCCGGACACGAATCGCGAGAAGAGCGGGGCAGCCCTCCGCGGAAGGCCGCCCCGGCGTCGTCATGATGATGACAAACTACCCTGTCACCTTTGTCAGGTTACTCCTCGACGAGCTCGAACATGTCGGGGCCAACGCCACAGACCTCGCAGACAAAGTCCTCGGGCAGCTCGGGGGTGTCGACGGTGACCTCCCAGCCGCAGACGGTGCAGCGGAACGTGTACTTCTTCTCCTCGGACATGCGTGTCTCCTCTCAACTTGTAAGGGCGCCTCTCGCCCTGACCTAACTTATACCCCAATGTAGGAAGAGGCCTTCGGTGGCGTCTTGCCCTTGAGCGTTGTGTGGTAATACAAGTACGTCATGGGCGGCACGTCAGAGAGGTTGCCCGCGTCCACGACCTCGCCCACAAAGGTGAGGTGCGTGCCCACGTCAACGGTCTGGACCACGTTGCACGCCACGAAGGAGCACGTGTGCTCGGCGGGGTACGGGTCGCCGGTTGCGGCAACGGCGCTGGCGATGCCGTCGTACTTGTCCTCACTCGCAGACGTGCGGAAGCCAAAGCGCCCCACAAAGAGCATGTCCGCGGACTCGTCCACCACGGCAAGCGAGAAGTGCCCGGCGCGCTCGATGGCGCCGCAGGTGAAGTTGTCCTTGTTCACGGTCACCGAGACCTGGAGCGGGCTGGACGTCACCTGCAGCCCGGTGTTGACGATGCAGGCGCCCACGCGCTCGCCCTTACCCGGGTTCGCCGAGACCACGTAGAGGCCCGAGGAAAACTTGAACAGTGCCGTTGCGTCCATGCCCTTCTCCTTTCCGATGTTACGAAGGGACGGTCCCTTCGTAACATTTACCGGTTGAGCTCCTTCAGGGCGCGGGCGATCTCGCGGTCGGAGTCGCGCCGCGCCATGTCCGCGCGCTTGTCGTAAAGTTTCTTGCCGCGCGCGAGGCCAATGGCCAGCTTCACGCGGTTGTGCTCGTCAAAGTAGATCTCCAGCGGCACGAGCGCCATGCCCTTCTGGCGCAGCTTGGCGTCCAGGTAGTCGATCTGGCGGCGGTGCAGCAGGAGACGCCGCTTGCGGTCGGGGTCCACGTTCCACACGCCGCCGTTTGAGTAGGGGTGGATGTGCACGCCGTGAAGCCACGCCTCGCGCCCGCGGATGAGGCAGAAGCAGTCCGTGAGCTGGCAGGCGCGCTCGCGCAGGCTCTTCACCTCGGTGCCTGTGAGCTCGATGCCCGCCTCGAGGGTCTCGTCGATGAAGTACTCGTGGCGCGCGGAGCGGTTCTTCGCGATGGTCTTCTTGCCCGGGCCGGCCTGCTTGGCCTTGGCGGCGGCAGCGGCCTGGCGCACGACCTTACTCTTCGCCATCTGCCGCCCCCTCAAGGCTCGCGTCCGTCTCGTGGATGAGCTCGAGAAGCGCCTTGCACGCGGCCTCGCCCACCAGGTCTCGGGCGCGCAGCGTCAGCGTGGCGGCAACGTCGCGGGCGCCGGCGGCGGCAGCGTCCCCGGCGCACATGAGCAGGCAGACGGCAATCTCCGCGTTGGCGCCGTCCGGCAGGCCCTCGGCGGCCAGGAGCTCGCGCATCTCGGCGTCGTCCACGAGGTCCGGGTCCTTCTCGGTGCCCGCGGCCTGGTTGAGCGCGGCATCGAGCGTGGAGTCGGGCATGCCGAGGGCGCGCGCCGCACGGAGCGCCGCCGCTGCGGTGCGGGGCTTCTCGCACACCTCAAAGTAGCCCGAGAAGTTCACGAACGCCCTCACCAGGTGGCGCACGTCGCTCGCGCGCTCAAAGACGCTGTAGGTGAGCGCCAGGTACTCCTGCATGTCCCCGGCCACGCGGAAGAGGTCGGCCAGGTTGAGGCGATAGCTGCAGTCCATGGGGTTCCAGCGCACGGCGCGCTTGAGCGCCTCCGTGGCCTCGTCGTAGTCTCCGACCTGCACGCTCGCGAGGGCAAGGTCGTTGTAGAGGCGGTCAAGCGGCTCGCCCACGTCGCGCAGCTCGCGCGGGTCGTCCTCCACGCGGCGATACGCCAGGCGCTCAAAGAGCGTGGGGAAGCTGAACCACTGCACCTCATCGGTGGTGGGGCAGTTCTTGTCCACGTACTCCTCGGCGTCCTCGGCAAGGCGGGCGAGAAGGTCCGCGGCCTGCTCGGCCTCGCCCTGGAGCATGAGGCCCTCGGCGCGCTCGAGCTCGTCCGTCAGCGTTGTCTGGTTCATATGACCTCCCGGCGGCACATGCCGCCCGTCAAACAGCTAGGTTCTTAGTGTTCCCATTATCGCGCAGGCGTATCGGCGCGGCGAGAAGTACCTCGCGGGCGGCCTCCCCGAACCAGTGCGAGGTCAATCTGGCCGCGTGCCACGTTTGTCCCCGTCACCTCAACGGCAACGCGCCGGCCGAGCCGCCACACCTCGCCGCTCTCCTCCCCCGTGAGCGTGAGACGTGCGTCGTCGTAGGAGAACCACTCGTCCCCAAGGGCACGGACGGGCACGAGTCCCTCGGCATACGTCTCGTCGAGCGTCACAAAGAGGCCAAAGCTCGCGCAGCCCGAGACCACCCCCGAGAAGCGCTCGCCCACGCGCTCGGAGAAGAGCTCGGCCATCTTGATCTTCTGCGAGGCACGGGCGGCGCCGTCCGCGGCGCGCTCGCGCTCCGAGCACGTCCGGCAGAGCTGCGGCAGGGCGGCCGCCTGGGCGCGCATCTCGGGCCCCTCCGCGCGGCCGGACAGAAGCGCCTTGAGCGCGCGGTGCACGAGCACATCCGGGTAGCGCCTGATGGGCGAGGTGAAGTGACAGTACGCGCTGGCCCCCAGGGCGTAGTGACCAAGGTTCTGCGGCAGGTAGACGGCCCTTCTCTGCGCGCGCAGGAGCAGCGCTCCCACCATGGGCGCGCAGGGCAGGCCGTCGGCGCGCTCGAGCACCCCCCGGATGGCGTGCGCGCTCCCCGAGAGCAGCCCCGCCGCGTCCTCGCCGTCGAGCACCCCGAGCTCCCTGAGCGGCTGAAGACAGGCCTTGAGGTCGTCCGGCGCGGGCGGCTCGTGCACGCGGTAGGCAGCCGGGGCCTCCGCGCTCGCCAGCCGCTCCGCCACGCACTCGTTTGCGAGCAGCATGGCCTCCTCGATGAGACCCGTCGCGCGCGTGCGCCGCCGCACGGAGACGCCCGTTGGGTGCCCCGCGTCATCCAGCGTCACGCGAGCCTCGACGGTCTCGAAGTCGATGGCGCCGCGGTCACGCCGCACGCGCTCGCGCAGCGCGCGAATCTCATCGAGCGCGCGCAGCGTCTCGGCGACCCGCTCGTCCGGCACAGTGCCCGAGCCGTCGAGAAACGCATCAACCTCGTCATAGCAGAGGCGGGCGGCGGAGCGGATGGCCGAGGGGAACGCGCGGGCGCGCGTTACCGCGCCGCGGGCGTCCAGGCGCATGAGGACGCTCATCGCGAGCCGGTCCTCGCCCGGGCGCAGCGAGCACACGTCATTTGAGAGGCGCTCGGGCAGCATGGGGATAACACGGTCCACGAGGTAGGCGGAGCAGGTGCGCCGCTTCGCCTCGTTGTCGACGGGCGTGTCCGCGCCCACGTAGTGCGTGACGTCCGCAATGTGCACGGCAAGCTCGTAGCCGCCGTCGGGCAGGCGGCGCGCGCCCACGGCGTCGTCAAAGTCGCGCGCGTCGGCGGGGTCGACGGTCACGCAGAGCTCGTCGCGCAGGTCACGGCGGGATGGCTCCCGCGCCAGCGCGCCGTCAACGTCCGCCACGATCTTCTCGGCCTGCTCAAGCACACTTGGCGAGAAGTCCCCGGGCAGCCCAAAGCTCGCGACCACGGACTCCACGTTGAGGTCCACCTCGTTCGCCGCGCCCACGCGACGCTCGAGCGTCACGACGGGAGAACTCTTGCGCGTGGGGTACTCGGTGATGCGCGCCACCACCACGTCCCCGTCCGCGACCCCCAGCCTGCGCGGGCTCTCGTCCTCCGGCACCACAAAGAAGTCGTGCCCGATGCGCGCGTCGAGCGGACGGACGGCACCGAGCGGCCCCGCCTGTGCGTAGCGCCCGAGAAACGTAATCACGGCGCGAGAGAGCACGGAGCGCACCACCGCGCGCGGGGCGCGGCCACGCTGCTCGATGATCGCGACCTCGACCTCGTCGCCGTTCATCGCCTCGCGCTGACCGTGGCGCACGAGCTCGAGGTCGCCCTCCGGGGTCTCCACGTGAGCGGCCCCCGGGCGGGACACCACCAGCATACCCGTGAGCGTATGGTGCTGCTTTCGCGGCCCGCCGGAGCGGCTGCGGCGCCGGTTTCCGTGATGCAGCCTCCCGCGTCCCATGCGACCCTCCGTCCTTCTCGCCCGCGTCTTGTCTGCCTCCAGCTTATCGCATGCCCCCCCTTGGATGGAGACCCGACGGGCGCATACGGAGGGCCCCGGCATTCCGGAGAGAAGTTCCACGAAGTGCACTTCTCGGAGGAATGCCGGGGCCCCAGGGACCGTTAGCACGATCGGTCGGACTACACCTTGAGGTAGCGCCTCATGGCGATAGCAGAGCCAAACAGGCCGATCACAACGCCAATCACCAGCAGGATGCCAAACGTGGCATAGAGCGTGGCGGTCGGAATCTCAAACGAGAGGAACGAGAGGTTGCTCGCGAGCGCCGGCATCACAACGCTCATGCCGCCGGCAAGGGCAGCAATGGCGAGAAGCGCGGCGATGAGGGCCTCGAGCGTGCCCTCCATGACGAAGGGCCCGCGGATGAAGCCGTTGGACGCGCCAACGAGACGCATGATGGCGATCTCGCGACGGCGCGCCGTGATGGCGAGGCGAATCGTGTTGTTGATGAACACGAAGGCCACAAACGTCAGCAGGGCAACGAGGATGACCGCGCCAAAGCGAATGTAGTTCGTGAACTCGAGCAGGCGCTCGACGGTGCCCTGGCCATAGAGGACGTCCTCGGTGGCGCTGGTCGTGGGGTCGTCGGCGCCGTCGCGAATCTGGGCGAAGGTGGGGTCAGAAGCGACCTTCTCGGCGGTGGCCTGGACCTGCTGCGCGTCCGTCAGGCGAATGACGAGGGAGGCGGGCAGGGGGTTCTCGCCGTCAAGCGCGGCGACGGCGTCGCTCGCGTTGCGGTTGGACATCGAGGTGCGGTACTCCTCGAGCGCCTCGTCCTTGGACTTGTAGGTCACGGACTCAACGTTGTCCCAGCTCTCGACCTCGGCCTTGAAGGCGTCAACGGAGGCCTGGTCGGCGTTGTCGGAGAGGAACGCCTGGATGGTGAGGCTGTCCTCAACGCCGCCGAGCACGCTGTTGATCATGGCGGAGCCAAGGATGAAGAGACCGATGATGAAGAGCGAGAGGAAGATCGTCACGATGGCGCCGAGGACGGTCGTCCAGTTGCGGCGAAAGTGATGACCCGCCTCGCGCAGGGAATAGCCAATGTTAGAGGGCGCCATAGTAGCCGTAGCCTCCCTTCTCCTGGTCGCGGACCACGTGGCCGGCCTCGAGCGCGATGACGCGCTTGCGCATGGAGTCGACCATCTCACGGTCGTGCGTCGCCATGACGACGGTGGTGCCGGCGCGGTTGATGAGGTCGAGCAGCTTCATGATGCCGAGCGAGATCGCCGGGTCGAGGTTGCCCGTGGGCTCGTCGCAGACGAGCAGCGGGGGGCGGTTGACCATGGCGCGCGCAACGGAGACGCGCTGCTGCTCGCCGCCGGAGAGCTGGTCGGGGAAGTGCTGCATGCGCTCGGCAAGGCCAACGAGGCGGAGCACCTCGGGGACCTGCGCCTTGACGACGGACTTGGGCTTGCCGATGCACTCGAGGGCAAAGGCGACGTTCTCGTAGACCGTCTTGTCCGGCAGGAGCTTGAAGTCCTGGTAGACGGTGCCAATCTGGCGACGGAGGTACGGAACCTTCTTGTTGCGCATCTTCGTGAGGTCCTGCCCGGCCACGATCACCTGGCCGGAGCTGGCCTTCAGCTCGCGCGTGATGAGGCGCAGAAGCGACGACTTGCCCGAGCCGGAGTGGCCGACGACAAAGACGAACTCGCCGGGGTAGATGTCGAGGCTCACGTCATCGAGGGCGGGCTTGTTGGGCTGGGCCGGGTAGATGAGTGTGACGTTTTTGAACGACACGGTCGGGGTGCCGGTGCGCTGGACTGCCGGAGCGTCGTCCCCCGCAAGGGACGCGTAGACGCTGCCGCCGGTCGCAGGCTGGCTCTCGGAATCCGCAGGCTCCGACGCCGTCACCACGTGAACGGCCTCGGCGGCCTCCTCCGCCTGGGGGGTCTCGTCAGCAGCGGCGGGCGCGCTGACCTCCTCCGAGGTGGGGAGCTCGTCCTGCGGAGCCGTCTCGGGGACGCTCACGGCATCAAGCGCCGCGTCCTCCGAGCCCTGTCGCTCAGTGCTGCGAAAATGACTGGCCACAGAAGCTCCTTCTTATGCTCAAGATGGACAAATACGCACATAGTCTAGCAAAGGGGCCGCTTGTCAACGGTTATTCCAGTCAAAACCCATATGTGTGTCCACTTTGTACCGGGTACAAAGCGGACGCAAGGGGGCGGGGCCGCTCACCTGCGACCCCGCCCCGGATGCTCGCTATTCTCGGCGCCTAGGCGAGAAGGGCCTCGACCTCGCGGATGATACCGGCAGCGTCGAGGTTGTACTTGTGGAGCAGGTCCACGGCGGGGCCGGACTCGCCGAAGACGTCGTTGACGCCCAGCTTGCGCGTGGGCACCGGGCTCTCGGCAAGCGCGGCGAGCACCGCGTCGCCCAGGCCGCCGATCACGGAGTGCTCCTCGGCGGTGACCACGCGCCCGGTCTTGTGGGCGCTCGCGCGGACGAGCTCCTCGTCGAGCGGCTTGATCGTGTGGATGTTGATGACCTCGGCGGAGACGCCCCTCTCGGCGAGGGTGTCGGCCGCCTCGAGCGCCGCCTGGACCATGAGGCCGCAGGCCACGATCGTGACGTCGGTGCCCTCGCGCAGCACGATGCCGCGCCCGAGCTCGAACTCGTAGGTCTCCGGGTCGTTGAAGACCGGGACGGCCAGGCGGCCGAAGCGCAGGTACATGGGGCCGTCGGTCTCGTAGGCGGCGCGCACGGCGGCCTTGGCCTCCACGTCGTCCGCGGGGACGACGACGGTCATGCCCGGGATGGTGCGCATGAGGGCGATGTCCTCGTTGCACTGGTGGGTGGCGCCGTCCTCGCCCACGGAGATGCCGGCGTGGGTGGCGCCGATCTTCACGTTGAGGTGCGGGTAGCCGATGGAGTTGCGCACGACCTCGAAGGCGCGACCGGCGGCGAACATCGCGAAGGTGCTCGCGAAGGCCACGCGGCCCGTGGTGGCGATGCCGGCGGCGAGGCCCATGAGGTCCTGCTCGGCGATGCCCGCGTCGAAGAAGCGGTCCGGGTAGGCGGCCTTGAACTTGCCGGTCTGCGTGGCGGCGGCGAGGTCGGCGTCGAGGACCACGAAGTCGTCGTGCTCGGCGGCGAGCTCCACGAGCGCCTCGCCGTAGCTCTGGCGGGTGGCCACCTTCTTCACGTCTGCCATGCTAGAGCTCCTTTCCCGCGGCCTCGAGCTCGGCCATGGCCTGGGCGAACTCGTCGTCGTTGGGCGCCTTGCCGTGCCAGCCCACCTGGCCCTCCATGAACGAGACGCCCTTGCCCTTGACGGTCTCGGCGACGATGCACACCGGCTGCCCCGTGACCCCGCGGGCCTCCTCGAAGGCGGCGCGGACCTGGGCCATGTCGTTTCCGTCGGCGAGCTCGATGACGTGGAACTTGAAGGCGCGGAACTTGTCGGCGATGGGCATCGCGGAGTTGACCTCCTCGATGGTGCCGTCGATCTGCAGGCCGTTGTGGTCCACGATCACCACGAGGTTGTCGAGGGCGCGGTTGCCCGCGAACATCGCGGCCTCCCAGACCATGCCCTCCTCGATCTCGCCGTCGCCGAGCAGCGCGAAGACGCGCCAGTCGTCGCCCCAGTGCTTGGCGGCGAGCGCCATGCCGGCGGCGGCGGAGACGCCCTGGCCGAGCGAGCCGGTGGACATGTCCACGCCCGGGGTGTCGTTCATGTTGGGGTGGCCCTGCAGGTGGCTGCCGATGTGGCGCAGGGTCTCGAGGTCCCCCTTGGGGAAGAAGCCGCGCTCGGCGAGCGTCGCGTAGAGCGCGGGGGCGCAGTGGCCCTTGGAGAGGACGAAGCGGTCGCGCCCCTCCCAGCGGGGCTCGTCCGGGCGGACGTTCATCTCCTCAAAGTACAGGTAGGTCAGGATGTCTGCCGCGCCGAGCGAGCCGCCCGGGTGGCCGGACTTGGCCGCGTGCGTGCCCACGAGGATGCCCTTGCGGACCTCGTTGGCAACGCGCGCGAGCTCTGCGTCTGTCATGTGTGCCTCCTTCTGGGGTGTCCGGTTCTTCTCGCCGGCGCGCCTACTGGGCGGCCACTACCTTGGCCCAGTCGGCGTCGAAGGCCGCCATGCCCTGGTCGGTAAGCGGGTGCTTGAGGCACTTCTTGAGCGCGCCGAAGGGCACGGTGGCGATGTCGGCGCCCATGAGGGCGGCCTGCGTCACGTGGTTGGGTGTGCGCACGGAGGCGGTGATGATCTCCACCTGGTCGTCGACGTTCTTGCCGGACCAGTCGTAGTTGCCGATGCAGGTCACCACGTCGGCGAGCTGGGAGATGCCGTCCTCGGCGATGTCGTCAAAGCGGCCGACAAACGGGGAGATGTAGCGCGCGCCCGCGTTGGCGGCGAGAAGGGCCTGCGGGGCCGAGAAGACCAGCGTCATGTTGACGCGGACGCCCTCGGAGGCGAGCTGGTGCGTGGCGGCGAGCGCCTCGGCGCAGATCGGGAGCTTGACGACGATGTTGGGAGCGAGCGCGGAGAGGCGGCGGCCGTCGGCGATCATGTCCTCGGTGGTCTTGGCCTGGGACTCGGCGGAGACGGGGAGCCCCTCGCACATCTCGGCGATCTTGACCATGTGGGCCTCAAAGTCGGCGAGCTTGCCGCCGGTGCGCGCGTAGAGCGACGGGTTGGTGGTCACGCCCGCCAGACAGCCCCAGGAGAGGGCCTCGCGGATCTCGTCGAGGTCGGCGGTGTCGATGAAGAACTTCATGTCGAGCTCCCTTCACGTTTGCGTTTTATGACAAGTTACCCTGTCACCCTTGTCATGATGACAGTTTACCCTGTCACTTTTGTCAGGTTTAGGCGCGGGCGTCGAGCCACGAAACGAGCTTCTGCTTGATCTCGTCTTTGTCCACGATGTTGGTTATACCCACGGAGCTCGGAACGCGCGGGTCCGCCTCGAGCTCGCCCACGAGGTCCGTCATGGTGATGACGAGGTCCCCGTCAAACTCGGAGAGCTCGTCCACGCTGCCGTGACGGGTCTCGATGGGAAGCCCCTCCTCGGCAATGACCTGCTTGCACTTGGCCTCGAGCATCATCGAGGAGCCGATTCCCGCACGGCAGCAGACGAGCGCACGATACACCTTTGGCATCAGAGTCTCCCTTCCTTGGCCTTGACCAGCTCGACGACCTTCGCCGGCGTCTTGGCGCGGTCGAGCTGCGCAAAGAAGTCGGCGTCGGACAGAATCTCAACAAGGGACTGCAGCGCCCCCAGATGGCCGTCGTCATCGGTTGCCGAGAGCGGGAAGAGGTAGCGCACCGGGTCGTTGGCGCTGCCAAACTCAACGGGCTCCCTCAGCGTGACAACGCCCACCGCCGGCTCGAGCGCGCCGCACTCGGGGCGCGCGTGGGGCAGCGCCACGTGCGGCGCAATGACAATATAGGGACCAAGATCCTTCACGCCGGAAATGATGTCCTCAACGTAGCTCGGGGCAATCTTCCCCGCGTCGAGCAGCGGTCGCGTTGACGTCCTGACGGCGTCCTCCCAGTCGTCCGCCTCGACGCCCAGTTGGACAAATCCCTCATCGAGAAGATCGCTCAGCATGTCACTCGCTCCGTCTCTCCTGCCACGCGCGCTGCGCGGGCCCACGGCCACCATCCTGATAGTGTGTCATGAAACGAAGCGGCGGGCGTCGACTTCCGCCAGCGGTCGGTCAACCGGTAATCTGATGGAACCCCTCGCCAAAGGCCTCGTGCACCTCGGAGATGATCACGATTGCCTCGGGGTCGCACACGGTCACAATCTGCTTGAGGCGCATGACCTCAGAGCGCCCGAGCACGCAGAGAAGGACGGGGCGCTCCTTGCCACTCCAGACGCCGCGCGCCTGGAGCTCGGTGCAGCCGCGGTTGAGCGTGTAGAGGATCTCGTTGGCAATCTCCGCGTGCTTCTCGGAGATGATGTAGGCCGCTCGCGCCGAGCGGGGCCCGTCCACCACGGCATCTATCACCTTGCCGCTGATGAACATCGCCACGGCTGCGTAGAGCGCCTGCTCGATGGAGAAGACCGTGGCGGAGAAGGCGATGATGACGCCGTCCACGATGATGACCGCAACGCCCACGGGGATGCCCGTCCTGCCGGAGAGCACCTGGGCCACGATGTCGGTGCCGCCGGTGTTGCCGCCGGTGCGAAACACCAGGCCAAGGCCTATGCCCGTAATGACGCCGCCCCAGAGGGCGCACAGCAGGAGGTCATTCTCGCCGCCCAGGACGGGAAGAACGGGCACGAGGGCGTCCGTGAGCACGCCGCACGCGATGATACCGGCCACGGTCCGCGCGATGTAGCCCTTGTCGCCCGAGCGCACGACGAGCGCCATGAGCAGGGCGTTCATGACGATGGTCTGAAGGCCGACGGGCAGCGTGAACCCCACGGACTCGGCAATGGCGGAAAAGACCGTCGCCAGGCCCGTGACGCCTCCCGCCGCCAGGCCGTAGGGAATCTCAAAGCAGTCCACACCCACGGCAAAGAGGGCCGAGCCAACCACGATGAAGAGGGCGTCGCGCACGACGGTGCGCCAGGGCACGCGACTCACGAGTCCCGTCCTCCCCCAACGAGCCAGCGATGGTAGCCAACAATGAAGGGGTCGAGGTCGCCGTCATCGAGGACGGAGTCCACGTTGCCCGTCTCCACGCCGGTGCGCAGGTCCTTGACGAGCTGGTACGGGTAGAGGACGTAGCTCCTGATCTGGTTGCCAAAGCCGATGTCGTGCTTGGGGCCGCGCAGCTCGTCGAGCTCCTCGGCGCGGCGCGCGAGCTCCATCTCGTAGAGGCGGCTCCTGAGCACGCTCATGGCAAACGCCTTGTTCTGGAGCTGGCTGCGCTCGTTCTGGCAGGTGACCACGATACCCGTGGGCAGGTGCGTGATGCGCACCGCGGAGTCCGTGGTGTTGACGCCCTGGCCACCGTGGCCCGAGGCGTGATAGACGTCGATGCGAAGATCATTGGGGTCAATCTCGACCTCAACGTCATCGGGGAGCACGGGCAGCACCTCAACGCCGGCAAACGTGGTCTGGCGGCGCTTCTTGGCGTCGGTGGGCGAGATGCGCACCAGGCGATGGACGCCCTGCTCGGCGCGCAGCATCCCGTAGGCGTTCCTGCCGCTCACGGTGAAGGTGGCGCGATCGAGACCGATGACCTCGCCGGGCTCGGCGTCGTTGACGGTGACCTTCCAGCCGCGGCGCTCGCAGTAGCGCTGGTACATGCGGAAGAGCATCTCGCACCAGTCCTGCGCCTCAAGGCCGCCCTGCCCCGGCGTCACGGTGACGATGGCGTCACCGTGGTCGAGCTCGTCCGTGAACCAGCTCGAGAGCTCCAGCTCGGAGAGGTCGTGCTCGAGCGATTCCGCAAGATGGGCGGCCTCGGCGAGAAGGTCCTCGTCGTCGGTCTCGTCCGCCAGCTCAAGGGCAGCGGAGGCGTCCTCGAGCTTCTCGCGTGCGGACTCGATGCCCGCCACGGAGTCACGGGCGGCGGAGAGCTGCTCCATGACGGCGCGCGCGGCCTCGGCATTATCCCAGAAGCCCGGCTCGGCGCTCTTTGCCTCGAGCTCGGAGACCTTGCCCCTGAGCTCCTCTATGTGGAGGTATCCCTCGACCTCGTCGAGCCGGCTGGCCAGCGCGGCGAGGTCGGGCCTGCTCGTATCCGCCATCTACCGGTTCCTGCCGTGGCAGTTCTTGAACTTCTTCCCGCTGCCGCAGGGGCAGGGGTCGTTGCGCCCCACGCCCACGTAGGGGTCGGGGTCATCCGCCTTCCGGTAGGTGCGCGGCTTGGACGCGCCGAGCGCGTTGCCCTGGGGAGGCGCCCCAACGGCGCCGGGCTTTGCGACGGCGGCGGGGGCGCGACGGGCGCCCTGGTCGCCATCCACCTCGGCGGGGCCGGAGTACTGGGCGCCGCGCAGCTCGGAGGGCTCCTCCTCGGCCGGTGCCGGCGCGGCGGGCCTCACCACGATCTCAAGGCGCAGGATGGTGCGGAGGAAGTCCTCGTACATGGTGTTGACGAGCTCGGCAAAGGCCGCGTAGGCCTCGGTCTTGTACTCGACGAGCGGGTCGCGCTGGCCAAAGCCGCGCAGGCCAATGCCGGTCTTGAGGTAGTCCATCTCCTGGAGGTAGGACATCCAGCGCGTGTCGATGACGCGCAGCATGACCTGGGCGGAGAGCATGTGCATGGGCTCCGCGCCAATGCGCTCGGCCTTCTCGGCAAAGCAGCCGTCGACAAACTCCTTGACCGTCTCCGCAACGTCGCCCTCGCCCTGGCCCTCCTCGACGCCGGGAACGTCCTTGCGGCCGGTGAGCTCCTGGAGCCACCGCTCGAGCCCGCGGACGTCCCAGTCCGCCTGCTTGGAGCCCTCCGGGCAGAACTCGGAAACCTCGCGCTGGACCGTGTCATAGGTCACCTCGTCGATGTGCTCCATGAGGTCCTTGCCGTCGAGGATCTTGTTGCGCTCCTCGTAGATGACCTGGCGCTGGGTGTTCATGACGTTGTCGTAGTCGAGGACGTTCTTTCGCATGGCGAAGTTGATCTCCTCGATCTTGCGCTGCGCGCTCTCAACGGCCTTCGTGACCATCTTGGCCTGGATGGGCATGTCGTCGGGCATGTCGTAGCGCTGCATCATCGCAGAGATCTTGTCCATGCGGTCCCCGCCGAAGAGGCGCATGAGGTCATCCTCAAGCGAGAGGTAGAACTGGGTCTCGCCAGGGTCGCCCTGACGGCCGGAGCGGCCGCGCAGCTGGTTGTCGATGCGGCGGCTCTCGTGGCGCTCGGTGCCAATGACGCACAGGCCGCCCGCGTCGATGACGTGGCGCTTCTCCACCTCGCAGCGCTCCTTGGCGCGCGCGAGCGCTGAGGCGTGCTCCTCGGCGATGGACGCCAGCGTCTCCGGCTCGATCTCTATCCCCTGCTTGGCGAGCTCGGACGCCTTGAGGCGCGCCGGGTCGCCCGCGGCAAGGATGCGGCGCACCACGTCGCGCTCCACGCCAAAGTCGAGCTCGAGCACGGCCTCCTCGGCAAGCTCCTCGGGGTTGCCGCCGAGCAGGATGTCCGTGCCACGGCCGGCCATGTTCGTCGCGATGGTGACGGCGCCCTCACGGCCCGCCTGGGCGACGATCTGCGCCTCGCGCTCGTGATACTTGGCGTTGAGGACGTTGTGCTTGATGCCGCGCTTGTCGAGGATGCGCGAGAGCTTCTCGGAGTTCTCAATGGAGACGGTGCCCACCAGGCACGGCTGACCCTTGGCGTGGCGCTCCACGACGTCGTCCGCCACGGCCTTGAACTTGGACTCGATGGTGCGGTAGACAAGGTCGTCGTGGTCCTGTCGGATGACCGGCTTGTTGGGCGGAATCACCTGCACCGGGATGTGGTAGACCTCGCGGAACTCCGCGTCCTCCGTCATGGCCGTGCCCGTCATGCCCGCAAGCTTGTCGTACATGAGGAAGTAGTTCTGGAGCGTGATGGTGGCGAGCGTCTGGTTCTCCTCGCGGACAATCACGCCTTCCTTTGCCTCGATGGCCTGGTGCAGGCCCTCGGAGTAGCGCCTGCCCTCCATGATGCGGCCGGTGAACTCGTCGACGATCTTGACCTCGCCGTCCACGACCACGTACTGCTGGTCGCGATGGAACATGTACTCGGCCTTGAGCGCCTGCTGGAGGTGGTTCACCAGCTGGCCGGACACGTCGCCGTAGATGTCATCGATCCCAAGGGCGCGCTCCACCTTCTCCAGGCCCTCGTCGGTGGTGGCAATGGTGTGCTTGGCCTCGTCCATCTCGAAGTCGACCTCGGGGATGAGCCCGCGCACCGCGCGCGCAAAGTCCTTGTAGGTGGCGGCGGACTTGCTGCCGGCGCCGGAGATGATAAGCGGGGTCCTCGCCTCGTCGATGAGGATGGAGTCCGCCTCGTCCACGATGGCGTAGTGGTGCCCGCGCTGCACGCGCATGCTAGCCCGCGTGACCATGTTGTCGCGCAGGTAGTCAAAGCCAAACTCGGAGTTGGTGCCGTAGGTCACGTCCGCCTCGTAGGCGGGCTTCTTGAGCGGGAGGCGCATGCCGTTCTGAATGAGGCCCACGGACATGCCCAGGAAGCGGTAGATCTGGCCCATCCACTCGCTGTCGCGCTTGGCGAGGTAGTCGTTGACGGTAACGATGTGGACGCCCTTGCCGGGGATGGCGTTGAGGTAGCCGGCGAGCGTCGAGACGAGCGTCTTGCCCTCGCCCGTCTTCATCTCGGCAATGGTGCCGCGGTGCAGCGCGATGCCACCGATGATCTGCACGTCAAAGTGGCGCAGGCCCGTCGTTCTCACCGACGCCTCGCGAACCGCTGCAAACGCGTCCGGAAGCAGCTGGTCGAGGGTCTCCCCCGCGGCGTAGCGCTCGCGAAAGCCCGCCGTGACCGCGTGGAGCTCATCGTCCGACATGGCCTGGTACTTGGGCTCGAGCTCGTTCACCTGCGCGGTGATGCGCTCGTATTCCTTGAGCTCCTTGTCCGAGCCCAGAGAGAGGAGTTTGGAGAGAAAGTTTGCCATCGGTCTTCCTTCTGCCGTTGCCATGCGATGCCGACAGGGGCACTCAACTTCAACACTCTACCCGTAGCCGCCAGCGATAAGGGCCGCGCGAGGAGGTCTCACCAAAACCGCAACTGAGAGGGAGGGCCCCGGCGAATCGCCTACTCCAACCCCATCTCCCCCAAGAGCCGCTCAGAGGGCCCGCTCGCGCCCAGGCGTCGGAGCCGGGCGCAATGATGGCGAAAGTGGCGCTCGGCCTCAAGCGACCTCCCCCCAGCTTTGAGCGCGCGCACGAGCGTGAGGATGGCGTCCTCCCTCAGCTCGTTTGCGGCGAGGGCGTTGGAGGCGAGACGCGCCGCCGTGCGCTCCTGGCCCATCTCGAGCGCCGCCTCCGCCCCGGCGACCATGGCGTCCGCGTAGAGCTCCCTCAGCTCGTCCCTGAGCTTGGTGACGAGTCCCGTCGAATCGTCGGAGGGAACATAGAGATCCCCCGCGTAGAGGCTCTCCGCCTGCCGTGCCATCGAAAGCGCGCGCATGGGGTCGGAGGCGTCCGAGGCCTCTCTCGCAAAGGCCCTGAAAAGGTCAACGTCACATCTCACGAGACCCATGTCCAGCGATATCTCCCGGCTTGAGCGGCTGGTGACAAACGGGTCGAGCCCTGGCTCAATCTCCGCGATCGCCGCCCTGAGGGCGCTTGTCGCCTGATAGGCCTTGTTAAAGCCCGTGACGTAGTCCTTGCCCGGCCATACCTGGTCCACAAGCTGAAAGCGCTTGGCGCTGCCGCCGCGCTGCAGCACGAGGTACTCGAGAAGGGCCTTGGCGTTTCTGCGCTCGAGCTTCCAGTCTGGGATCCGGACCCCTCGCACGTAGACCGCGCAGCCGCCGAGCAGCGTCACGTCAATGGGAATCTTCGACTCTTCCGGGAGGGGGCTTCCCAGACCCCTCGCGAGCGCGGAGGAGGGGGAGCACTCGCTACCCGTTCCACGCCCCCGCGCGGGACCCGCCGCCATCCCCGAGAGGGCGCGCTTCCACGACGAGGGAAGACAGCGCCTCAGCAGCGGGGAGAACGTGCCCATGCCATACGCGAGGACCCCCAGGAGCCAGAGCTCGTTTCTCGGCGCGGCCGTCTCGAGCTCCTCCGTCGTGAGGTCCCCCTCGTCGAGCGCCATTGCGGAGAGGACCACGGAGCACACGCGCGAGAGCCCGTCGTGCCCGCCCTCAAGGCACTCGTAAGAGACGCGCTCCCCCAGCATGAAGCCCGCCACGGCCCTCAGAAGGCGCGCAACCCTCCCCAGGTAGACGAGACCCTCTGCCACCGCCCGGTCTGCGGCGAGCTGAGACCTCACGGCAGCCCGTGCCAGGGTCTTGCCCCTCAGGTCGCAGATGCAGCCGGCGAGAAGCGCCACGACCAAGACAAGCGAGTCCCCTTGCCGCTCGGCGCTCGCGGCGAGAGCCTCGGCATCCGTCGAGGCACGCGGGCTTCCCTCCAGCGTCTCGCGAATCACCGACGAGAGGGAAAGGTAGGGGGCCAGCCCGGAAAGCTCGGGCGCGCCCAGGCGCGAGGGCTCCTCGTCCGACGTGGCACCCTCCCCCGCGTCGCCCATTAAGAGCTGGGCCACCTCAAGATCGAGCTCAAGAAGCGCTCCCGAGAGCGTGCGCTCGGACGCTCCCCTGGGATGCGCCACGAGCAGCCTCATGGCGTCGTCCGGCCGGCCATCGGCCATCAGCACGAAGGCCTCACGGTGAAGGTGGAGCCGGTAAACGAGGGGGCTCACGTCCTCCGAGAGCTCAATGCCCCTCGTCCACGGCCCCCTCAGCAGACGCCTTGCCTCCACAAACATCAGGGCTGCCGCGTCGACACCAGAAAGGGTGGCAAGGCGCGCCGCCCCCTCGGCATCAAAGCGCCTGGACGACACGGCATCCATCGCGAGCTCAAGGGACTCGAGCACCGACGGCGGGCACTCGCCCAGGAGCCGCTCGCGCGAGACGGACCTTCTTACGAGGGCAATCTCAGAGACATCGATGAACTCGGCCCCGCGCTCCACCACCATGCGGAGCATTCCGTCTGCCGGCACCATCTTGCAGAGAATCGCGGCGCGGGAATAGTCCCCGCGCGACATGAGAAGGCGGGCGGACCTTGCGAGCACCTCAGAGTGCTCGAGACAGGCGGAGCTCAGGCGGGGCACGGTCGCCATCGAGGCAAGATGCGCGTCCGAGCCAAGGCACGAGAAGCGGTCAAGCCCGGAGGATATGCCAAGAACGGGAGCCTCCGAACAAAGGACCGCAATCATCTCGTCGGGAGAGCGCCCCACGACGCGCTGGACATCGTCTGTCGTCCCCGATCCAAGAAGAAGCATCGCGAGACGAACCTCAAGCTCCTCATCGGAAAGGCCCCTGCGCACGGTTTGCTCCACAAGCGATCCGAGCGCATCAAAGTATGCCTGGGGAGGCGCTCCGGGCGTGCAGCCCGCAAGGCGAGCATCGCCCAGGGAGCGCAGAAGGGAGGGGATGCCCCTCGTGAGCGAGCGCAGCTCCTGCGGGTACCGAGAGCGGGAGATCTCGGCATACCCCAGCGCTAGCAGGTCGGAGGTCCAGATGACGCGATACTCCGGGAGCTCCTCCAAAAGCTGGCGCGCATCGGGAGAGAGCGTGAGAACAACGGAGACGCCAGGGAGCATGGCCTTTCCAAGCGCAGTGACAAAGCGCGAGACCTCATGCTCGTCAAACGACGGAACGTTCTCCAAGACAAGAAGCGTCCTGGCGTCGGGCTTGATAACATCACGGGCGAGACGCGAGAGGGTTCGCACCGCCTTGTTGGGACCTGACGAGCGCAGCTGTCGGGAATGAATCACAAAGCTGCGACGCTGAGCCTCAGAGACAATCTCGCCCACAAGGTCATGGCGGCCCATTCCGGGCTCGGCGCAGATGGCAAGAAGAAGCTGCTCTCCTCGAGAAGAGGCCTCGAAAAGAGCTGTCGGTGAGGCAAAGAGCTTCATCTCATTCTTAACGTGTGAATCATCGGACATCATAAGAACCACTCCATACCGTACTTCCGCGCGTAACGAGTGGGTCCTACAATACCATTCTGAATAGTCTGTAAAGCGTTATTTCGGTGGGTGAAGCTATTGTTTTATGAAGTTAGGTGACAGCTAACGGGAAGATTGCCGTTTGAGCAGCATGAACAGAAACCAAGCGTGACTCAGACTGACCGAGCTTGCCCAAAACAAAAGAAGGGGACGTGCCAGACAAATGACACGTCCCCTCAATGGAGCAAAGAATCTAGACAGCAAAATGCCCCTTGTTGGTCAGCGACGTCCTGCTCTCCCACGGACTGACTCCGCAGTACCATCGGCGCTCGGGGGCTTAACTTCCGGGTTCGGAATGGGACCGGGTGTGCCTCCCCTGCCATGGTCGCTGACCAACAAGGGGCATTCTGCTTTGGGGGCGCGTCGCCGTGCCCTCAGGGCCGCACAGCGTGACGTCGACGCTCCTCAAGATCGCGATGCTCGAGAAGTGAATCGAAGAGAAGAGCTCGGCCGATTAGTACCGCTCGACTCAACCCCTCGCAGGGCTTACATCTGCGGCCTATCGAACTCGTAGTCTACGAGTGGCCTTACCGAAGGGAGAACTCATCTCGGGACTGGCTTCCCGCTTAGATGCTTTCAGCGGTTATCCGAACCGGACTCAGCTACCGGGCAGTGCCGTTGGTCGACAACCCGTACACCGGAGGTCCGTCCACCCCGGTCCTCTCGTACTAGGGGCAGCCTCCCTCAGTTCTCCTACGCCCACGGAGGATAGGGACCGAACTGTCTCACGACGTTCTGAACCCAGCTCGCGTACCGCTTTAAATGGCGAACAGCCATACCCTTGGGACCTGCTCCAGCCCCAGGATGCGATGAGCCGACATCGAGGTGCCAAACCTTCCCGTCGATGTGGACTCTTGGGGAAGATCAGCCTGTTATCCCCGGAGTACCTTTTATCCGTTGAGCGACGGCCATACCACACTGAGCCGCCGGATCACTAGAACCTGGTTTCCCATCTGCTCGACCTGTCCGTCTCGCAGTCAAGCCTGCTTATGCTCTTGCACTCAAAGGGACGGTTGCCGACCGTCCTGAGCAGACCTTACGTGCGCCTCCGTTACACTTTAGGAGGCGACCGCCCCAGTCAAACTACCCACCTGACACGGTCCCCACGCCGGATAACGGTCGCGGGTTAGGATGCCAGAACGCCGAGGGTGGTATTCCAAGGGCGACTCCCCAGAGACTGGCGTCCCTGGTTCAGCGTCTCCCACCTATCCTCTACACGGCGAACCGGCAGCCAATGTCAAGCTGCAGTAAAGGTTCACGGGGTCTTTCCGTCCTTCCGCGGGTAAGTCGCATCTTCACGACTAGTGCAATTTCACCGGGTCCATGGTTGAGACAGCGCCCAAATCGTTACGCCTTTCGTGCAGGTCGGAACTTACCCGACAAGGAATTTCGCTACCTTAGGACCGTTATAGTTACGGCCGCCGTTTACCGGGGCTTGGATTCGCCGCTTCGCGCAAGCTGACGGCTCCTCGTGACCTTCCGGCACCGGGCAGGCGTCAGACCCTATACGTCGTCTTACGACTTCAGCAGAGTCCTGTGTTTTTGATAAACAGTCGCTTGGGCCTATTTACTGTGACCGCCCTGGGCTCGGGGAGCAAGTCCCTCCACCCGAGGCGGCACCCCTTCTCCCGAAGTTACGGGGCAATTTTGCCGAGTTCCTTAACCATGGTTCTCCCGATCGCCTTGGTATGCTCTACCCACCCACCTGTGTCGGTTTGCGGTACGGGCCCCTGCGGGCTCCCTAGGGGGTTTTCTTGGGAGCATGGGCTCACTGGCTTCGCTCAGTCGCTTCGTCCGGCACCTCAGCCGTCGCGAGGGGCGCGTTTCACTACCCCTCAGCCTACGTGCCATCGCGGGGACGTCCAGAACCCCGTCCAGCTACCCTTCTCCGTCGCCCCATCGGTGATGACGCCCGTTCGGGGGTGCAGGAATGTCCACCTGCTGTGCATCGGCTACGCCTTCCGGCCTCGCCTTAGCTCCCGACTGACCCTGGGAGGATTAGCCTTGCCCAGGAAACCTTGGGTTTACGGCGGCGGCGTTTTTCACGCCGCTCTCGTTACTCATGCCAGCATTCTCACTTCCGGCCGGTCCACGCCGGGTCGTCCCGACGCTTCGCCCCAGACGGAAAGCTCCCCTACCACTAGTCAAAGACTAGTCCGCCGCTTCGGCACCATGCTTAGCCCCGTATATTGTCGGCGCATGTCCACTCGACCAGTGAGCTATTACGCACTCTTTAAATGAATGGCTGCTTCTAAGCCAACATCCTGGTTGTCTAGGCAAACGCACATCCTTTGCCACTTAGCATGGATTTGGGGGCCTTAGCGGGCGGTCTGGGCTGTTTCCCTTTCGAACACACAGCTTAGCCCACATGTTCTGACTCCCGGACTCTGGACCGGCGGTATTCGGAGTTTGATTGGAGTTGGTAGGCGGTGAGGCCCCCGCGTCCATTCAGTGCTCTACCCCCGCAGGTAAACGTCCGAGGCTAGCCCTAAAGCTATTTCGGGGAGAACGAGATATCTCCGGGTTTGATAGGCCTTTCACTCCTATCCACAGGTCATCCCCCCAGTTTTCAACCTAGGTGGGTTCGGCCCTCCACGGGGTCTTACCCCCGCTTCAGCCTGCCCATGGATAGCTCACCCGGCTTCGCGTCTACGGCGCGCGACTGCTCGCCCCATTCGGACTCGCTTTCGCTGCGGCTCGCTTGCTGGCTTAACCTCGCCACGCGCCGTAACTCGCTGGCTCATTCTACAAAAGGCACGCCGTCACACCCAAAAGGGTGCTCCGACTGCTTGTAGGCAGACGGTTTCAGGTACTATTTCACTCCCCTCCCGGGGTGCTTTTCACCTTTCCCTCACGGTACTGGTCCACTATCGGTCACAGGAGAGTATTTAGGATTGGAGGGTGGACCCCCCAGCTTCCCACCGGGTTTCACGTGTCCGGCGGTACTCAGGTGCCAGGAGGCAGTCCTCGCGGATTCGCGTACGGGGCTCTAACCCTGTCCCGCCGGCCTTCCCATGCCGTTCCGCTTCCGCGCGGTTTTGTAACTGCACGATTCCTGGTCCTACAACCCCGGCGGCGCCGAAGCGGCCGCCGGTTTGTCCTAGGTCCCCGTTCGCTCGCCACTACTAGGGGAATCTCGTTTGATTTCTCTTCCTCGGGGTACTTAGATGTTTCAGTTCCCCCGGTTGCCTCGGCCCGGCCTATGTGTTCAGCCGGGCGTGACGGGAAATGACTCCCGCCGGGTTTTCCCATTCGGAGATCCGCGGGTCGAGCGGGCAAGTGCCCCTAACCGCGGCTTATCGCAGCTTGTCGCGTCCTTCGTCGGCTTCCTGTGCCAAGGCATCCACCGTCTGCCCTTACCATCTTCTCTTCGATGGCTCGAACATACTGTCATATAGATGCGATCTTTGAAGAAGAATCTTCGTCACGCTATGCAGCTCTCAAGGTACGGCGGGGGAGTCCCCCGGGGACCGGACACTGCGCGCCTGGCGGCGCGGCGAAGACGAGATCCAGCGGAAGAGACGGGTCGTCCGTCATGTGATGTCTTCTTCCGGAAGAGGTGTTTCTCCCTAGAAAGGAGGTGATCCAGCCGCACCTTCCGGTACGGCTACCTTGTTACGACTTCACCCCCCTTACCAACCACACCTTCGGCGCCTCCCTCACGAGGTTGGGCCGACGACTTCGGGTGCAATCGACTCGGGTGGTGTGACGGGCGGTGTGTACAAGGCCCGGGAACATATTCACCGCGGCGTGCTGATCCGCGATTACTAGCAACTCCGACTTCATGGAGGCGGGTTGCAGCCTCCAATCCGAACTGGGACCGGCTTTGGGGATTCGCTCCTGCTCGCGCAGTGGCAGCCCATTGTGCCGGCCATTGTAGCACGTGTGCAGCCCAGGACATAAGGGGCATGATGACTTGACGTCATCCCCACCTTCCTCCGGCTTGACGCCGGCGGTCTCGCATGGGTGCCCGGCCGAACCGCTGGCAACATGCGACGAGGGTTGCGCTCGTTGCGGGACTTAACCCAACATCTCACGACACGAGCTGACGACAGCCATGCACCACCTGTCTAGGCTCCTCTCGGCCACGGCGTTTCCGCCGCTTCACCTAGATGTCAAGCCCTGGTAAGGTTCTTCGCGTTGCTTCGAATTAAGCCACATGCTCCGCTGCTTGTGCGGGCCCCCGTCAATTCCTTTGAGTTTTAGCCTTGCGGCCGTACTCCCCAGGCGGGACACTTAATGCGTTAGCTGCGGCACGGAGGGAGGGTCCCCCCACACCTAGTGTCCATCGTTTACGGCTAGGACTACCAGGGTATCTAATCCTGTTCGCTCCCCTAGCTTTCGCTCCTCAGCGTCAGTTGTGGCCCAGAAGGCCGCCTTCGCCACCGGTGTTCTTCCAAATATCTGCGCATTCCACCGCTACACTTGGAATTCCGCCTTCCCCTACCAAACTCAAGTCCGCCGGTATCGGGAGCGTGCGGGGGTTGAGCCCCCGGATTTGACTCCCGACCTAACGGACCGCCTACGAGCGCTTTACGCCCAATGAATCCGGATAACGCTCGCCCCCTACGTATTACCGCGGCTGCTGGCACGTAGTTAGCCGGGGCTTCTTCTGCAGGTACCGTCACCTCGCGGCCTCGTCCCTGCTGAAAGCGGTTTACAACCCGAAGGCCTTCATCCCGCACGCGGCGTCGCTGCGTCAGGCTTTCGCCCATTGCGCAAGATTCCCCACTGCTGCCTCCCGTAGGAGTCTGGGCCGTGTCTCAGTCCCAATCTGGCTGGTCGGTCTCTCAACCCAGCTACCCATAATCGCCTTGGTGGGCCGTTGCCCCACCAACTAGCTAACAGGCCGCGGGCCCATCCCTCGCCGTCTGGGCTTTCCCGCCTCCCCCATGCGGGGGCTGCGGAGTATCCGGTATTATCCACGGTTTCCCGAGGCTGTCCCGGTGCGAGGGGCAGGTTGCCCACGTGTTACTCAGCCGTTCGCCACTTTATGCACACCCGGAGGTGCTTTAACCGTTCGACTTGCATGTGTTAGGCGCGCCGCCAGCGTTCATCCTGAGCCAGGATCGAACTCTCCGTTCAAATGAGACCGGCTAGAGCCGGTTTCGCGTGAGTTTCGGTCGACCCCGTCTAAGATCCCGCTGATCTCGGATTCAGTGAAATTGACGTTCTGACGTGGTGTCAGATTCGATTTCGCTTAGTCTGTCTTCGTCGATCTTTCGATCGCAGTATCCGGTTCTCAAGGTACTCCCGCGCAGGTCGGAGGCGATGTCCTCGTCGCTGCGCGGGGAATAACTATACGCACTTCGGCCGCCCCTGGGGGCGTGAATCCGCGGGTTCACAATTCCTACATAAACGGGGGCGCCCATGACAGGTTCACCTTGGTGTTTGCCCGCGTCCGTTCGACAGCTAGTTAAAGTGCGAGGTTCTCTCTATAAGCTCTTCCGTACTGCACAAGAATCAGGTACCTTCACAGATCCTTTGGTCTCACGCGAAGACAGGCTTATAGGACAAAAAGTGTGTATGAAATGCCCGTCTTTCTGCAGGTAGACACCCACAAATCGGCCTCGTGAGTTGCGTCGCCACAACTTTTTACCTGGACGGAAAGTGTGTATAGATTCTCGTGTCATCGCAGGTAGACCATGCTGTTCCCAACAGTGGAGTCGGTCTGTCTGCGAGGTTGCCATGGGAAATCCCCGCTGCCCTGCCTGCGGCTCGAATATGGTCAAAAACGGGAGGGCGAAAGCCGGCAGGACTCGCTTCAGATGCATGCGCTGCGGCTCGAGCCCAGTGAGGAAGATCGACACCTCCGCCAAGGCCCTCAAGGCCTTCCTGGGCTGGCTGCTGTCCCGCAAGCGGCAGTCCGACATGCCGGGCGGCGGCAGGACCTTCAGAAGGAAGTGCGCCCCCTTCTGGAACATATGGCCCATGCCGCCCAGGATAGAGGAGCCGCGGAGCGTCGTCCACGTCGACGGCATACATCTCGGAAGAAAGGCCGTCGTGCTCGTCGCCTCGGACGAGCGCCACGCCCTGGGCTGGCATCTGTGCCGCACCGAGAACAGCCGCGGCTGGGCGGCCCTGATGCAGCGTATAGCCGCTCCTGAGATGGTCGTCTCGGACGGGGGCGACGGCTTTCAGAAGGCGCTCGGAAAGACCTGGCCCCGCACGCCTCACCAGCGCTGTGTCTTCCACGCGTTCTCCCAGGTCAAGTGTTATACCACCTCAAGACCCCGCACCCGGGCAGGGGTGGAACTTTACGGCCTCGCCAAGGCGCTGCTTGCCATCACGACGCTCGGGGAGGCGCAAGAGTGTGTGGAGGCGTTTCTCGCGTGGTCCGAGCGATGGGACGACTTCCTGTCGGAGAGAACGAGAACAGAGGACGGAAGGTTCGTCCTCACGCACGAGCGTCTCGTCAAGGCGCGAAGATCCCTTGCTCGGCTCGTCAACGCCGGGACGCTGTTTACCTACCTCGATCCGCGCCTGGAGCATCTTGCCCCGCTTCCCTCGACCAACAATCGTATCGAGGGCGGCGTGAATTCACAGCTCAGGGCCATGCTCAGGGACCATAGGGGGCTGTCTGTCGAGCGCAGGCTCAAGGCGGTCTTCTGGTGGTGCTATATGCACAGCCCGAGCCCCTTGCCTGCAGCGGAGATCCTGCGTGTCATGCCGACGGACGGCTCTATCAGAGCCATATACGAAAGACTCAATCAGCAGGACAAGCTACAAGGAACCATTCCTCAGTGGGGAGATGCCATAGCGTGGTCAGAGCTCCATCACTCGCAGCCCTTGCGCATGGATTGGGATTAGGCCAATACACACTTTTTGTCCTGTAAGCCCGAAGACATCGCACTGACGCGTCGAGCACGTGTCTCGTCCTTGCCGCACGCTCCTAGCGTGCCCTTAATCATGTCGCCGCTCTGAGGGCCCGTGCATCCTTCTCAAGAACCCAGGTGAAGACGATCGAAAACAAAAAAGCCGCCAGGCGGTGATGCCCAGCGGCTTGAGTGCTTTCTATAGCAAAATGCCCCTTGTTGGTCAGCGACGTCCTGCTCTCCCACGGACTGACTCCGCAGTACCATCGGCGCTCGGGGGCTTAACTTCCGGGTTCGGAATGGGACCGGGTGTGCCTCCCCTGCCATGGTCGCTGACCAACAAGGGGCATTCTGCTTTGGGGGCGCGTCGCCGTGCCCTCAGGGCCGCACAGCGTGACGTCGACGCTCCTCAAGATCGCGATGCTCGAGAAGTGAATCGAAGAGAAGAGCTCGGCCGATTAGTACCGCTCGACTCAACCCCTCGCAGGGCTTACATCTGCGGCCTATCGAACTCGTAGTCTACGAGTGGCCTTACCGAAGGGAGAACTCATCTCGGGACTGGCTTCCCGCTTAGATGCTTTCAGCGGTTATCCGAACCGGACTCAGCTACCGGGCAGTGCCGTTGGTCGACAACCCGTACACCGGAGGTCCGTCCACCCCGGTCCTCTCGTACTAGGGGCAGCCTCCCTCAGTTCTCCTACGCCCACGGAGGATAGGGACCGAACTGTCTCACGACGTTCTGAACCCAGCTCGCGTACCGCTTTAAATGGCGAACAGCCATACCCTTGGGACCTGCTCCAGCCCCAGGATGCGATGAGCCGACATCGAGGTGCCAAACCTTCCCGTCGATGTGGACTCTTGGGGAAGATCAGCCTGTTATCCCCGGAGTACCTTTTATCCGTTGAGCGACGGCCATACCACACTGAGCCGCCGGATCACTAGAACCTGGTTTCCCATCTGCTCGACCTGTCCGTCTCGCAGTCAAGCCTGCTTATGCTCTTGCACTCAAAGGGACGGTTGCCGACCGTCCTGAGCAGACCTTACGTGCGCCTCCGTTACACTTTAGGAGGCGACCGCCCCAGTCAAACTACCCACCTGACACGGTCCCCACGCCGGATAACGGTCGCGGGTTAGGATGCCAGAACGCCGAGGGTGGTATTCCAAGGGCGACTCCCCAGAGACTGGCGTCCCTGGTTCAGCGTCTCCCACCTATCCTCTACACGGCGAACCGGCAGCCAATGTCAAGCTGCAGTAAAGGTTCACGGGGTCTTTCCGTCCTTCCGCGGGTAAGTCGCATCTTCACGACTAGTGCAATTTCACCGGGTCCATGGTTGAGACAGCGCCCAAATCGTTACGCCTTTCGTGCAGGTCGGAACTTACCCGACAAGGAATTTCGCTACCTTAGGACCGTTATAGTTACGGCCGCCGTTTACCGGGGCTTGGATTCGCCGCTTCGCGCAAGCTGACGGCTCCTCGTGACCTTCCGGCACCGGGCAGGCGTCAGACCCTATACGTCGTCTTACGACTTCAGCAGAGTCCTGTGTTTTTGATAAACAGTCGCTTGGGCCTATTTACTGTGACCGCCCTGGGCTCGGGGAGCAAGTCCCTCCACCCGAGGCGGCACCCCTTCTCCCGAAGTTACGGGGCAATTTTGCCGAGTTCCTTAACCATGGTTCTCCCGATCGCCTTGGTATGCTCTACCCACCCACCTGTGTCGGTTTGCGGTACGGGCCCCTGCGGGCTCCCTAGGGGGTTTTCTTGGGAGCATGGGCTCACTGGCTTCGCTCAGTCGCTTCGTCCGGCACCTCAGCCGTCGCGAGGGGCGCGTTTCACTACCCCTCAGCCTACGTGCCATCGCGGGGACGTCCAGAACCCCGTCCAGCTACCCTTCTCCGTCGCCCCATCGGTGATGACGCCCGTTCGGGGGTGCAGGAATGTCCACCTGCTGTGCATCGGCTACGCCTTCCGGCCTCGCCTTAGCTCCCGACTGACCCTGGGAGGATTAGCCTTGCCCAGGAAACCTTGGGTTTACGGCGGCGGCGTTTTTCACGCCGCTCTCGTTACTCATGCCAGCATTCTCACTTCCGGCCGGTCCACGCCGGGTCGTCCCGACGCTTCGCCCCAGACGGAAAGCTCCCCTACCACTAGTCAAAGACTAGTCCGCCGCTTCGGCACCATGCTTAGCCCCGTATATTGTCGGCGCATGTCCACTCGACCAGTGAGCTATTACGCACTCTTTAAATGAATGGCTGCTTCTAAGCCAACATCCTGGTTGTCTAGGCAAACGCACATCCTTTGCCACTTAGCATGGATTTGGGGGCCTTAGCGGGCGGTCTGGGCTGTTTCCCTTTCGAACACACAGCTTAGCCCACATGTTCTGACTCCCGGACTCTGGACCGGCGGTATTCGGAGTTTGATTGGAGTTGGTAGGCGGTGAGGCCCCCGCGTCCATTCAGTGCTCTACCCCCGCAGGTAAACGTCCGAGGCTAGCCCTAAAGCTATTTCGGGGAGAACGAGATATCTCCGGGTTTGATAGGCCTTTCACTCCTATCCACAGGTCATCCCCCCAGTTTTCAACCTAGGTGGGTTCGGCCCTCCACGGGGTCTTACCCCCGCTTCAGCCTGCCCATGGATAGCTCACCCGGCTTCGCGTCTACGGCGCGCGACTGCTCGCCCCATTCGGACTCGCTTTCGCTGCGGCTCGCTTGCTGGCTTAACCTCGCCACGCGCCGTAACTCGCTGGCTCATTCTACAAAAGGCACGCCGTCACACCCAAAAGGGTGCTCCGACTGCTTGTAGGCAGACGGTTTCAGGTACTATTTCACTCCCCTCCCGGGGTGCTTTTCACCTTTCCCTCACGGTACTGGTCCACTATCGGTCACAGGAGAGTATTTAGGATTGGAGGGTGGACCCCCCAGCTTCCCACCGGGTTTCACGTGTCCGGCGGTACTCAGGTGCCAGGAGGCAGTCCTCGCGGATTCGCGTACGGGGCTCTAACCCTGTCCCGCCGGCCTTCCCATGCCGTTCCGCTTCCGCGCGGTTTTGTAACTGCACGATTCCTGGTCCTACAACCCCGGCGGCGCCGAAGCGGCCGCCGGTTTGTCCTAGGTCCCCGTTCGCTCGCCACTACTAGGGGAATCTCGTTTGATTTCTCTTCCTCGGGGTACTTAGATGTTTCAGTTCCCCCGGTTGCCTCGGCCCGGCCTATGTGTTCAGCCGGGCGTGACGGGAAATGACTCCCGCCGGGTTTTCCCATTCGGAGATCCGCGGGTCGAGCGGGCAAGTGCCCCTAACCGCGGCTTATCGCAGCTTGTCGCGTCCTTCGTCGGCTTCCTGTGCCAAGGCATCCACCGTCTGCCCTTACCATCTTCTCTTCGATGGCTCGAACATACTGTCATATAGATGCGATCTTTGAAGAAGAATCTTCGTCACGCTATGCAGCTCTCAAGGTACGGCGGGGGAGTCCCCCGGGGACCGGACACTGCGCGCCTGGCGGCGCGGCGAAGACGAGATCCAGCGGAAGAGACGGGTCGTCCGTCATGTGATGTCTTCTTCCGGAAGAGGTGTTTCTCCCTAGAAAGGAGGTGATCCAGCCGCACCTTCCGGTACGGCTACCTTGTTACGACTTCACCCCCCTTACCAACCACACCTTCGGCGCCTCCCTCACGAGGTTGGGCCGACGACTTCGGGTGCAATCGACTCGGGTGGTGTGACGGGCGGTGTGTACAAGGCCCGGGAACATATTCACCGCGGCGTGCTGATCCGCGATTACTAGCAACTCCGACTTCATGGAGGCGGGTTGCAGCCTCCAATCCGAACTGGGACCGGCTTTGGGGATTCGCTCCTGCTCGCGCAGTGGCAGCCCATTGTGCCGGCCATTGTAGCACGTGTGCAGCCCAGGACATAAGGGGCATGATGACTTGACGTCATCCCCACCTTCCTCCGGCTTGACGCCGGCGGTCTCGCATGGGTGCCCGGCCGAACCGCTGGCAACATGCGACGAGGGTTGCGCTCGTTGCGGGACTTAACCCAACATCTCACGACACGAGCTGACGACAGCCATGCACCACCTGTCTAGGCTCCTCTCGGCCACGGCGTTTCCGCCGCTTCACCTAGATGTCAAGCCCTGGTAAGGTTCTTCGCGTTGCTTCGAATTAAGCCACATGCTCCGCTGCTTGTGCGGGCCCCCGTCAATTCCTTTGAGTTTTAGCCTTGCGGCCGTACTCCCCAGGCGGGACACTTAATGCGTTAGCTGCGGCACGGAGGGAGGGTCCCCCCACACCTAGTGTCCATCGTTTACGGCTAGGACTACCAGGGTATCTAATCCTGTTCGCTCCCCTAGCTTTCGCTCCTCAGCGTCAGTTGTGGCCCAGAAGGCCGCCTTCGCCACCGGTGTTCTTCCAAATATCTGCGCATTCCACCGCTACACTTGGAATTCCGCCTTCCCCTACCAAACTCAAGTCCGCCGGTATCGGGAGCGTGCGGGGGTTGAGCCCCCGGATTTGACTCCCGACCTAACGGACCGCCTACGAGCGCTTTACGCCCAATGAATCCGGATAACGCTCGCCCCCTACGTATTACCGCGGCTGCTGGCACGTAGTTAGCCGGGGCTTCTTCTGCAGGTACCGTCACCTCGCGGCCTCGTCCCTGCTGAAAGCGGTTTACAACCCGAAGGCCTTCATCCCGCACGCGGCGTCGCTGCGTCAGGCTTTCGCCCATTGCGCAAGATTCCCCACTGCTGCCTCCCGTAGGAGTCTGGGCCGTGTCTCAGTCCCAATCTGGCTGGTCGGTCTCTCAACCCAGCTACCCATAATCGCCTTGGTGGGCCGTTGCCCCACCAACTAGCTAACAGGCCGCGGGCCCATCCCTCGCCGTCTGGGCTTTCCCGCCTCCCCCATGCGGGGGCTGCGGAGTATCCGGTATTATCCACGGTTTCCCGAGGCTGTCCCGGTGCGAGGGGCAGGTTGCCCACGTGTTACTCAGCCGTTCGCCACTTTATGCACACCCGGAGGTGCTTTAACCGTTCGACTTGCATGTGTTAGGCGCGCCGCCAGCGTTCATCCTGAGCCAGGATCGAACTCTCCGTTCAAATGAGACCGGCTAGAGCCGGTTTCGCGTGAGTTTCGGTCGACCCCGTCTAAGATCCCGCTGATCTCGGATTCAGTGAAATTGACGTTCTGACGTGGTGTCAGATTCGATTTCGCTTAGTCTGTCTTCGTCGATCTTTCGATCGCAGTATCCGGTTCTCAAGGTACTCCCGCGCAGGTCGGAGGCGATGTCCTCGTCGCTGCGCGGGGAATAACTATACGCACTTCGGCCGCCCCTGGGGGCGTGAATCCGCGGGTTCACAATTCCTACATAAACGGGGGCGCCCATGACAGGTTCACCTTGGTGTTTGCCCGCGTCCGTTCGACAGCTAGTTAAAGTGCGAGGTTCTCTCTATAAGCTCTTCCGTACTGCACAAGAATCAGGTACCTTCACAGATCCTTTGGTCTCACGCGAAGACAGGCTTATAGGACAAAAAGTGTGTATGAAATGCCCGTCTTTCTGCAGGTAGACACCCACAAATCGGCCTCGTGAGTTGCGTCGCCACAACTTTTTACCTGGACGGAAAGTGTGTATAGATTCTCGTGTCATCGCAGGTAGACCATGCTGTTCCCAACAGTGGAGTCGGTCTGTCTGCGAGGTTGCCATGGGAAATCCCCGCTGCCCTGCCTGCGGCTCGAATATGGTCAAAAACGGGAGGGCGAAAGCCGGCAGGACTCGCTTCAGATGCATGCGCTGCGGCTCGAGCCCAGTGAGGAAGATCGACACCTCCGCCAAGGCCCTCAAGGCCTTCCTGGGCTGGCTGCTGTCCCGCAAGCGGCAGTCCGACATGCCGGGCGGCGGCAGGACCTTCAGAAGGAAGTGCGCCCCCTTCTGGAACATATGGCCCATGCCGCCCAGGATAGAGGAGCCGCGGAGCGTCGTCCACGTCGACGGCATACATCTCGGAAGAAAGGCCGTCGTGCTCGTCGCCTCGGACGAGCGCCACGCCCTGGGCTGGCATCTGTGCCGCACCGAGAACAGCCGCGGCTGGGCGGCCCTGATGCAGCGTATAGCCGCTCCTGAGATGGTCGTCTCGGACGGGGGCGACGGCTTTCAGAAGGCGCTCGGAAAGACCTGGCCCCGCACGCCTCACCAGCGCTGTGTCTTCCACGCGTTCTCCCAGGTCAAGTGTTATACCACCTCAAGACCCCGCACCCGGGCAGGGGTGGAACTTTACGGCCTCGCCAAGGCGCTGCTTGCCATCACGACGCTCGGGGAGGCGCAAGAGTGTGTGGAGGCGTTTCTCGCGTGGTCCGAGCGATGGGACGACTTCCTGTCGGAGAGAACGAGAACAGAGGACGGAAGGTTCGTCCTCACGCACGAGCGTCTCGTCAAGGCGCGAAGATCCCTTGCTCGGCTCGTCAACGCCGGGACGCTGTTTACCTACCTCGATCCGCGCCTGGAGCATCTTGCCCCGCTTCCCTCGACCAACAATCGTATCGAGGGCGGCGTGAATTCACAGCTCAGGGCCATGCTCAGGGACCATAGGGGGCTGTCTGTCGAGCGCAGGCTCAAGGCGGTCTTCTGGTGGTGCTATATGCACAGCCCGAGCCCCTTGCCTGCAGCGGAGATCCTGCGTGTCATGCCGACGGACGGCTCTATCAGAGCCATATACGAAAGACTCAATCAGCAGGACAAGCTACAAGGAACCATTCCTCAGTGGGGAGATGCCATAGCGTGGTCAGAGCTCCATCACTCGCAGCCCTTGCGCATGGATTGGGATTAGGCCAATACACACTTTTTGTCCTGTAAGCCCGAAGACATCGCACTGACGCGTCGAGCACGTGTCTCGTCCTTGCCGCACGCTCCTAGCGTGCCCTTAATCATGTCGCCGCTCTGAGGGCCCGTGCATCCTTCTCAAGAACCCAGGTGAAGACGATCGAAAACAAAAAAGCCGCCAGGCGGTGATGCCCAGCGGCTTGAGTGCTTTCTATAGCAAAATGCCCCTTGTTGGTCAGCGACGTCCTGCTCTCCCACGGACTGACTCCGCAGTACCATCGGCGCTCGGGGGCTTAACTTCCGGGTTCGGAATGGGACCGGGTGTGCCTCCCCTGCCATGGTCGCTGACCAACAAGGGGCATTCTGCTTTGGGGGCGCGTCGCCGTGCCCTCAGGGCCGCACAGCGTGACGTCGACGCTCCTCAAGATCGCGATGCTCGAGAAGTGAATCGAAGAGAAGAGCTCGGCCGATTAGTACCGCTCGACTCAACCCCTCGCAGGGCTTACATCTGCGGCCTATCGAACTCGTAGTCTACGAGTGGCCTTACCGAAGGGAGAACTCATCTCGGGACTGGCTTCCCGCTTAGATGCTTTCAGCGGTTATCCGAACCGGACTCAGCTACCGGGCAGTGCCGTTGGTCGACAACCCGTACACCGGAGGTCCGTCCACCCCGGTCCTCTCGTACTAGGGGCAGCCTCCCTCAGTTCTCCTACGCCCACGGAGGATAGGGACCGAACTGTCTCACGACGTTCTGAACCCAGCTCGCGTACCGCTTTAAATGGCGAACAGCCATACCCTTGGGACCTGCTCCAGCCCCAGGATGCGATGAGCCGACATCGAGGTGCCAAACCTTCCCGTCGATGTGGACTCTTGGGGAAGATCAGCCTGTTATCCCCGGAGTACCTTTTATCCGTTGAGCGACGGCCATACCACACTGAGCCGCCGGATCACTAGAACCTGGTTTCCCATCTGCTCGACCTGTCCGTCTCGCAGTCAAGCCTGCTTATGCTCTTGCACTCAAAGGGACGGTTGCCGACCGTCCTGAGCAGACCTTACGTGCGCCTCCGTTACACTTTAGGAGGCGACCGCCCCAGTCAAACTACCCACCTGACACGGTCCCCACGCCGGATAACGGTCGCGGGTTAGGATGCCAGAACGCCGAGGGTGGTATTCCAAGGGCGACTCCCCAGAGACTGGCGTCCCTGGTTCAGCGTCTCCCACCTATCCTCTACACGGCGAACCGGCAGCCAATGTCAAGCTGCAGTAAAGGTTCACGGGGTCTTTCCGTCCTTCCGCGGGTAAGTCGCATCTTCACGACTAGTGCAATTTCACCGGGTCCATGGTTGAGACAGCGCCCAAATCGTTACGCCTTTCGTGCAGGTCGGAACTTACCCGACAAGGAATTTCGCTACCTTAGGACCGTTATAGTTACGGCCGCCGTTTACCGGGGCTTGGATTCGCCGCTTCGCGCAAGCTGACGGCTCCTCGTGACCTTCCGGCACCGGGCAGGCGTCAGACCCTATACGTCGTCTTACGACTTCAGCAGAGTCCTGTGTTTTTGATAAACAGTCGCTTGGGCCTATTTACTGTGACCGCCCTGGGCTCGGGGAGCAAGTCCCTCCACCCGAGGCGGCACCCCTTCTCCCGAAGTTACGGGGCAATTTTGCCGAGTTCCTTAACCATGGTTCTCCCGATCGCCTTGGTATGCTCTACCCACCCACCTGTGTCGGTTTGCGGTACGGGCCCCTGCGGGCTCCCTAGGGGGTTTTCTTGGGAGCATGGGCTCACTGGCTTCGCTCAGTCGCTTCGTCCGGCACCTCAGCCGTCGCGAGGGGCGCGTTTCACTACCCCTCAGCCTACGTGCCATCGCGGGGACGTCCAGAACCCCGTCCAGCTACCCTTCTCCGTCGCCCCATCGGTGATGACGCCCGTTCGGGGGTGCAGGAATGTCCACCTGCTGTGCATCGGCTACGCCTTCCGGCCTCGCCTTAGCTCCCGACTGACCCTGGGAGGATTAGCCTTGCCCAGGAAACCTTGGGTTTACGGCGGCGGCGTTTTTCACGCCGCTCTCGTTACTCATGCCAGCATTCTCACTTCCGGCCGGTCCACGCCGGGTCGTCCCGACGCTTCGCCCCAGACGGAAAGCTCCCCTACCACTAGTCAAAGACTAGTCCGCCGCTTCGGCACCATGCTTAGCCCCGTATATTGTCGGCGCATGTCCACTCGACCAGTGAGCTATTACGCACTCTTTAAATGAATGGCTGCTTCTAAGCCAACATCCTGGTTGTCTAGGCAAACGCACATCCTTTGCCACTTAGCATGGATTTGGGGGCCTTAGCGGGCGGTCTGGGCTGTTTCCCTTTCGAACACACAGCTTAGCCCACATGTTCTGACTCCCGGACTCTGGACCGGCGGTATTCGGAGTTTGATTGGAGTTGGTAGGCGGTGAGGCCCCCGCGTCCATTCAGTGCTCTACCCCCGCAGGTAAACGTCCGAGGCTAGCCCTAAAGCTATTTCGGGGAGAACGAGATATCTCCGGGTTTGATAGGCCTTTCACTCCTATCCACAGGTCATCCCCCCAGTTTTCAACCTAGGTGGGTTCGGCCCTCCACGGGGTCTTACCCCCGCTTCAGCCTGCCCATGGATAGCTCACCCGGCTTCGCGTCTACGGCGCGCGACTGCTCGCCCCATTCGGACTCGCTTTCGCTGCGGCTCGCTTGCTGGCTTAACCTCGCCACGCGCCGTAACTCGCTGGCTCATTCTACAAAAGGCACGCCGTCACACCCAAAAGGGTGCTCCGACTGCTTGTAGGCAGACGGTTTCAGGTACTATTTCACTCCCCTCCCGGGGTGCTTTTCACCTTTCCCTCACGGTACTGGTCCACTATCGGTCACAGGAGAGTATTTAGGATTGGAGGGTGGACCCCCCAGCTTCCCACCGGGTTTCACGTGTCCGGCGGTACTCAGGTGCCAGGAGGCAGTCCTCGCGGATTCGCGTACGGGGCTCTAACCCTGTCCCGCCGGCCTTCCCATGCCGTTCCGCTTCCGCGCGGTTTTGTAACTGCACGATTCCTGGTCCTACAACCCCGGCGGCGCCGAAGCGGCCGCCGGTTTGTCCTAGGTCCCCGTTCGCTCGCCACTACTAGGGGAATCTCGTTTGATTTCTCTTCCTCGGGGTACTTAGATGTTTCAGTTCCCCCGGTTGCCTCGGCCCGGCCTATGTGTTCAGCCGGGCGTGACGGGAAATGACTCCCGCCGGGTTTTCCCATTCGGAGATCCGCGGGTCGAGCGGGCAAGTGCCCCTAACCGCGGCTTATCGCAGCTTGTCGCGTCCTTCGTCGGCTTCCTGTGCCAAGGCATCCACCGTCTGCCCTTACCATCTTCTCTTCGATGGCTCGAACATACTGTCATATAGATGCGATCTTTGAAGAAGAATCTTCGTCACGCTATGCAGCTCTCAAGGTACGGCGGGGGAGTCCCCCGGGGACCGGACACTGCGCGCCTGGCGGCGCGGCGAAGACGAGATCCAGCGGAAGAGACGGGTCGTCCGTCATGTGATGTCTTCTTCCGGAAGAGGTGTTTCTCCCTAGAAAGGAGGTGATCCAGCCGCACCTTCCGGTACGGCTACCTTGTTACGACTTCACCCCCCTTACCAACCACACCTTCGGCGCCTCCCTCACGAGGTTGGGCCGACGACTTCGGGTGCAATCGACTCGGGTGGTGTGACGGGCGGTGTGTACAAGGCCCGGGAACATATTCACCGCGGCGTGCTGATCCGCGATTACTAGCAACTCCGACTTCATGGAGGCGGGTTGCAGCCTCCAATCCGAACTGGGACCGGCTTTGGGGATTCGCTCCTGCTCGCGCAGTGGCAGCCCATTGTGCCGGCCATTGTAGCACGTGTGCAGCCCAGGACATAAGGGGCATGATGACTTGACGTCATCCCCACCTTCCTCCGGCTTGACGCCGGCGGTCTCGCATGGGTGCCCGGCCGAACCGCTGGCAACATGCGACGAGGGTTGCGCTCGTTGCGGGACTTAACCCAACATCTCACGACACGAGCTGACGACAGCCATGCACCACCTGTCTAGGCTCCTCTCGGCCACGGCGTTTCCGCCGCTTCACCTAGATGTCAAGCCCTGGTAAGGTTCTTCGCGTTGCTTCGAATTAAGCCACATGCTCCGCTGCTTGTGCGGGCCCCCGTCAATTCCTTTGAGTTTTAGCCTTGCGGCCGTACTCCCCAGGCGGGACACTTAATGCGTTAGCTGCGGCACGGAGGGAGGGTCCCCCCACACCTAGTGTCCATCGTTTACGGCTAGGACTACCAGGGTATCTAATCCTGTTCGCTCCCCTAGCTTTCGCTCCTCAGCGTCAGTTGTGGCCCAGAAGGCCGCCTTCGCCACCGGTGTTCTTCCAAATATCTGCGCATTCCACCGCTACACTTGGAATTCCGCCTTCCCCTACCAAACTCAAGTCCGCCGGTATCGGGAGCGTGCGGGGGTTGAGCCCCCGGATTTGACTCCCGACCTAACGGACCGCCTACGAGCGCTTTACGCCCAATGAATCCGGATAACGCTCGCCCCCTACGTATTACCGCGGCTGCTGGCACGTAGTTAGCCGGGGCTTCTTCTGCAGGTACCGTCACCTCGCGGCCTCGTCCCTGCTGAAAGCGGTTTACAACCCGAAGGCCTTCATCCCGCACGCGGCGTCGCTGCGTCAGGCTTTCGCCCATTGCGCAAGATTCCCCACTGCTGCCTCCCGTAGGAGTCTGGGCCGTGTCTCAGTCCCAATCTGGCTGGTCGGTCTCTCAACCCAGCTACCCATAATCGCCTTGGTGGGCCGTTGCCCCACCAACTAGCTAACAGGCCGCGGGCCCATCCCTCGCCGTCTGGGCTTTCCCGCCTCCCCCATGCGGGGGCTGCGGAGTATCCGGTATTATCCACGGTTTCCCGAGGCTGTCCCGGTGCGAGGGGCAGGTTGCCCACGTGTTACTCAGCCGTTCGCCACTTTATGCACACCCGGAGGTGCTTTAACCGTTCGACTTGCATGTGTTAGGCGCGCCGCCAGCGTTCATCCTGAGCCAGGATCGAACTCTCCGTTCAAATGAGACCGGCTAGAGCCGGTTTCGCGTGAGTTTCGGTCGACCCCGTCTAAGATCCCGCTGATCTCGGATTCAGTGAAATTGACGTTCTGACGTGGTGTCAGATTCGATTTCGCTTAGTCTGTCTTCGTCGATCTTTCGATCGCAGTATCCGGTTCTCAAGGTACTCCCGCGCAGGTCGGAGGCGATGTCCTCGTCGCTGCGCGGGGAATAACTATACGCACTTCGGCCGCCCCTGGGGGCGTGAATCCGCGGGTTCACAATTCCTACATAAACGGGGGCGCCGGCATCCGTTTTCTGGATGCCGGCGCCCATGGCCTTCTCGGCCCTTCCCTATCTATATACCGTTGCGAACGAGGTCGCACGCCTCGGTGATGAGGTCGTCCCTGACCGATGCCGTGGGCGCCTCGGCGTAGACCCTCACGACCGAGCTCGTGCGGGACGGTCGGATGAGCACCCAGGAGTCGTCGTCAAACTGGGCCCTGAGGCCGTCCGCATGAGAGACCTCAACGGGCTCCTTCCCCACCAGGGTGCCGGGGTTGAGGCCTGGGAGCACGTTCCTGAACGCCTGCGTTGCGGCAGGGTCCAGACGAAGGTCGCGGCGTGCGTAGCACATCGTGCCGATCTTCTCCTCGAGCTCCGCCGTCATCTGCGTCAGCGACTTGCCGGAGCGCGCCAGCATCTCCACAGCGAGCAGGCACACGAGCAGGCCATCGCGCTCCCGCAGGTGAACGGGGACGCACACGCCGCCGTACTCCTCGACGCCCATGATCACGTCCGAGTCGAGCGTCTCTCTATAGATGCGATTGAACCCAACGGGGACCGCCGTCGTCTCGCAGCCAAGGCGCTCGGCCTCCCTGCTGATGCAGGCCGAGCACGTGAGCGTGGTCACCACGCGGCCGTGGGCGCCATGCCCCATCACGAGGTTTCCCAGGAGCATGGGCACGAGCACGCGCGCCGGGAGGAGGTTGCCCTTCTCGTCAATCACGGAGGCGCGGTCGCCGTCTCCGTCGAGCAGCAGGCCCATGTCTGCCCCGTGCGCCACCACGGCCTGCTCGCAGGCGTCCGCCCAGGGGTCATGCGGGTCGGGGTGGATGCCGCCGAAGTCCTCGCGGGGCTCGACGTGCATCTCCACGACGTCACAGCCAAGCTCGGTGAGAAGCCCCGCAAGATGCGTGGTCCCCGCGCCGCACATGGCGTCGACGACCACGCGGGGACGACGGGCCGCTATGGGCGCGCGGTCCACGTGCGACGCGAGCTCCGCGAGATAGGGTCCCACGAGGTCGCACTCCTCGAAGGCGCCGAGCTCGCGGGAGGGAGCGAGCGAGATGGCCTGCTCGACCTCGTCGAGGAAGCGGCGCGAGAGGGGCCCGCCGTCCGCACCGCGAACGAGAATCCCGCCGTACTCACAGGAGAGCTCGCTCGCGGTGACAATGACGGCGCCCTGCGCGGCCTCGTCGCGCGAGCAGCACCATGCGACGGCGGGGGTGGGGCACGGGCAGTCGGACACCCTCACCGAAAGGCCGTAGGAAGAGAGGATCCCCGCCACCAGATGGGCAAACCCACGCGCCCCGTGGCGCGTGTCAAAGCCCACGTAGATGGTGGCACCAGGCGCGGCGTCTGCCCACACGAGACCAAGGGCGTCCGCAACGCGAGCAACGCCCTCGTCGTCAAACCCCTCGTCAAAGCGCGCCTTCCAGCCGTCGACGCCAAAGCGGATGATGTCTCCCCTTCTATCCAAGGAGCGCCACGCCCTTCTCGCCAAACTCCTCGCGGAACGCCCCGGCAAAGGCGGGGTCCTGAAGAGCCATGCGGGCGTTGGTGGCAGCCCATGCGGCAGGGGTACCGGTGTCGCAGCCCTCGGAGGGGTCAACGACGAGCGCGTACATCTCCTCCTCGGCAAGCAGGCGCTCCATGGCGTCTGTCAGCTGAATCTCGTTGCCGGCGCCGGGTCCCTGCGTGGCAAGGAGCTCCATGATGCGCGGGGAGAGCAGGTAGCGACCAACGATGAAGAGGTGCGAGGGCGCCTCCTCGGGACGGGGCTTCTCAACGAGGCCGGTGACCTTCCAGACCGCGCCCTCCTGCTCGCCCGTGGCATTGGTGCCGGGAAGGCAGCCCACGCATTCGCCCGCGATGATGCCGTAGCGGCTCACCTGATCGGCGGGGACGGGCGCGACGGCGATGACGGAGGCGCCGCCGTGGGCGCGGGAGACCTCGCCCATGCGGACGCACATCTGACGGTCGGGCACAAAGTAGTCGCCAAGGAGCACGAAGAACGGGTCCTCGTCGATGGCGGGCGCCGCCTGGAGGACGGCGTGGCCAAGGCCGCGCGCCTCGTCCTGATAGACAAAGGACACGGGCAGCGTTGCCGCCTCGTGGATGCGGTCGGCCTCCTTGGCCTTGCCGCGCTCGCGCAGCATGGACTCAAAGTCCTCGTCAACGGAGAAGTACTGCTCGATCTGCGGCTTCTCGTGGGAGTTGATGATGACGACGCCCTCGACGCCCTCGGGCTCGAGCGCCTCCTCGACCACGTACTGGATAACGGGCTTGTCCAGAACCGGCAGGAGCTCCTTGGGGGAGCACTTGGTTGCGGGCAGGAAGCGCGTGCCCAGTCCAGCGGCGGGGATGATTGCCTTCATGGCCTTCCTTTCGGATTGACGTCAGTGCGCCACCGGGATGGACCGGCGGCACAAGAAACATACCCCTTTGGAAGGCCGGCGATTCTTACATACCTGTAAGCGGCCCAATATGCCCGCTCTCCGTCATCTTTGAGTAGAGGGGCCACATCTGCTTCACATGGCGCCGCCGTGTTGGCCCGCCCGCCGGATGCCGAGAAGGCCGGGCTCTCCGCGTTGCCCCTCTCTTGCCGCCGCCGAGAAAATCGGGCATCTGTGCCGCTCGCAGAAGCAGCGTGCCGAGAAAACCGGGCACCTGTGCCGTCGCCCATTTTTGTTGCCGATAAAACCCGACCTCTGTACCAACTTCGCCAATCGCTGCCGAGAAAATCGGTCCTCTGTACCACCCGCCCTGCCCGTGCGCCGAGAATAGCCGCCCTCTGTACCGACAGCGCCTCCGTGAGGGCGCACATGGCGGTACAGAGGGCTGGTTTTCTCGGCACATAGCTCGGGAAACGGTACGGCGGGTCGCATTTCTCGGCGGTGTGTTGTGGCCGCCGGCACAGCCTCGGGCTTTTCTCGGCGCCAATTTGGAAAGGCGGCACAGAAGCCGGGTTTTCTCGGCGGCTGATCACGCGGGCGGTACAGGAGCCGGGTTTTCTCGGCGCGCCGTGGGGCTACTCCGGGACGACGATGCCCTGTCCCTCGAGGTAGCCGATGAGGCGGCTCATGGTGTCCGCGGAGAGGACGTGCTCCATGAGGCAGGCCTCCTCGTCCGCGACCTCGGGCTTGACGCCAAGGTCGCTCTCGAGGAAGAGGCGCAGCGCCCGGTGCGCCCGCCACACGAGGGCGGCGTACTCGCGACCCTCCTCCGTGAGCGTGACGCGACCGTAGCGGCTCTGCGTGACCATGCCGCTCTCCTTGAGCGTGGAGAGCGCCTTGTTGACGCTCGCCTTGGAGACGCCCAGCTGGTCGGCAACGTCAACGGAGCGAACCGTCCCGTCAGCGGAGGCGCCCTCCGTTGAGAGGCGATAGATGGCCTCGAGGTAGTCCTCGCTGGCGCGGCTGAGGGCGTGATCTTCCTGAGAGGTTGTGCCGTTCATGCTCTGCCTCCTCGCTGCGGCGCGTCCTAGAGCTCGTACTCCTCGTCGGGCAGGGTCGTGCGCCTGATGCGGGCGCCGAGGGAGCCGAGCTTCTCGACAAAGCCCTCGTAGCCGCGATCGATGTGATGGATGTCGGACACCGTGGTGATGCCGTCGGCCACGAGGCCCGCCATGACGAGCGCCGCGCCGCCGCGCAGGTCGGGCGACTTCACCTGCGTCCCGGAGAAGCCGTCGACGCCATGGACGATGGCATGGTGCCCCTCGATCTGGATGTTTGCCCCCATGCGAGAGAGCTCGCTCGCGAACATGAAGCGGTTCTCGAAGACGTTCTCGGTGATGATGCAGCTTCCCTTGGCCAGGGCCAGCAGGCACATGGTCTGGGCCTGCATGTCCGTGGGAAAGCCCGGGAACGGGAGCGTCTGGATGTCCGTGGGGAGAAGCGGGCGCTCGCGCCAGACGGTGCAGCTGCGGTGAGCGCGCTCCACGGAGGCGCCCATCTGCTCGAACTTCTTGAGCACGAGCCCAAGGTGCTTGGGGTCAAATCCGGTAACCGTCACGGGTTCCTTGGCCAGGGCGCCGATGGCGAGGAAGGTGCCCGCCTCGATGCGGTCCCCCACTACCTCGTGCGTGACGGGGTGAAGCTCGGAGACACCCTCGACCTCGATGACCGGCGAGCCGGCACCGGAGATCTTGGCGCCCATCTCGTTGAGGAGGTTGGCGAGGTCCACGATCTCAGGCTCGCGCGCGGCGTTGTCGATGGTGGTGGTGCCCTTGGCAAAGACCGAGGCCATCATGAGGTTCTCGGTGGCGCCCACGCTGGCAAACGAGAGGGTGACGGTATCGCCCACCAGGCCGTGCGGGGCGCTGGCGTGGATGTTGCCGTGATCGACCTTGAACTCCACGCCCAGGGCCTCAAGGCCGAGGATGTGCATGTCAATGCTGCGGGCGCCGATGTTGCAGCCGCCCGGCATGGCCACGATCGCGCGGCCAAAGCGCGAGAGGAGCGGGCCGAGAACCGCCGTGGAGGCGCGCATCTGCGCAACGAGGTGATAGGGCGTCTCCCATGAATCAACGGTTGAGGTGTCAATCTTCAGCTCGTGCTCGTTCACAACCTCGATCTGGGCCCCGATGTTCTTGAGAACCTTGCCCATGACGTGGACGTCTGCGATGTTGGGGACGTTCTTGAGGGTCGTCACCCCCGGCGCCATGATCGTTGCCGCCATGAGCTTGAGGGCGGAGTTCTTGGCGCCCTCCACGCGCACCTCGCCCGTGACGCGATGACCGCCCTCTACCTGTATGACGTCCATGAAACCTCCGTGCTAGCGGGTACTCGGCGCGGGATCGCCCGTCGCCTGCTTGAGCAGAAGGTTACACCACCTGACCTTTTTCTCGTAGTAGGCGGCGCGATAGTCGCCGTCCTCCATCTCGTCGAGAAGGTCGAGCGCCTTTTCGCGCGTGCGGCGGACGGTCTCCACGTCGATGTCGTCGGTGCGGCGCGCGTGGTCGGCAAGGATGATGACGCCCTCGCGGTCGATCTCGGCGTAGCCGCCGGAGACCACGACGTCAAACTCGCCGCCGCCGTCCTCGGGCGTGCGCCTGATGCGCACGACGCCGTCGCCCAGCGCCACGACCTCGGGCGCGTGACCGGGCCACACGCCCAGCTCGCCCGCGTAGGTGACGAGCACGAGGTTGGCGACCGCCCCCTCGTAGAGGGAGCGGTCCGGACGGACGATCTGGCAGTTGAGCTCTGCCATGAGCTACTCCTCGGCCTTATCGGCCGCGGGAGCCGCCATGGCGGCGGCGCGACGGCGCACGTCCTCGATAGTGCCGGCAAAGCGGAAGGCCTGCTCGGGCAGGTCGTCGCACTTGCCGTCAACGATCTCGGCAAAGGAGCGCACCGTGTCCTCCACGGTCACGTACGTGCCGGGGTTGCCGGTGAACTTCTCGGCAACGTGGAAGGCCTGCGAGAGGAACTGCTGAATCTTGCGGGCGCGCGCAACGACGTGCTGCTGCTCCTCGGAGAGCTCGTCCATGCCCAGAATGGCGATGATGTCCTGAAGGTCGGAGTACTCCTGGAGCGTCTCCTGGACCGCCATGGCCACGCGGTAGTGCTCCTCGCCCACGATCGAGGGGTCGAGCGCTGAGCTCGAGCTCGCCAGCGGGTCAACGGCCGGGTAGATGCCAAGCTCCGAGATGGAGCGGGAGAGAACCGTCGTGGCGTCGAGGTGGGTGAACGTCGTGGCCGGGGCCGGGTCGGTGAGGTCGTCGGCAGGAACGTAGACGGCCTGGACCGAGGTGATGGAGCCCTCCTTGGTGGAGGTGATGCGCTCCTGGAGCTCGCCCATCTCGGTTGCCAGCGTGGGCTGGTAGCCAACGGCGGACGGCATGCGGCCGAGAAGGGCCGAGACCTCGGAGCCCGCCTGGGAGAAGCGGAAGATGTTGTCGATGAAGAGCAGCACGTCCTGGCCCTGGTCGCGGAAGTACTCCGCGGTGGTGAGGCCGGCCAGGGCCACGCGCATGCGGGCTCCGGGCGGCTCGTTCATCTGGCCGTAGACCAAGCAGGTCTTCTCGATGACGCCGGACTCGGTCATCTCGAGGTAGAGGTCGGTGCCCTCGCGCGTGCGCTCGCCGACGCCGGTGAAGACCGAGGTGCCGCCGTGCTGCTGGGCGAGGTTGTTGATGAGCTCCTGGATGAGGACGGTCTTGCCCACGCCCGCGCCGCCAAAGAGGCCCGTCTTGCCGCCGCGCACATAGGGCTCGAGAAGGTCGATGGCCTTGATGCCGGTCTCGAAGACCTCCGTCTGGGTGGTCAGGTCGTCGAAGGACGGCGCCGGGTGGTGAATCGGGTAGTACTGCACGTCATCGGGCACCTCGCCGCCGTCGACGGGCTGGCCCATAACGTTCCAGACGCGGCCGAGCGTGGAGGGGCCGACGGGCATCATCATGGGATGGCCGGTGTCACGAACCTTGAGGCCGCGGGTGAGGCCGTCGGTCGACGACATGGCGACGGTGCGGACGATGCCGCCCGGCAGCTGCGACTCGACCTCGAGCACGGTGCTCACGCGACCGACGGGCGTGTCGCCCTCCACGACGAGCGCGGTGTAGATGCCGGGCACCTGGCCGTCAAACTTGACGTCGACGACGGGGCCCACGACGCGGACGACGGAGCCCACGCCGACGGTGCGGTTGAGCTTGTTGTACGCCGCCTCCTCGAGGGCGGTGCGCGTCTCGTTGTTCTTCTCTGCCATCAGTTGTCCTCCAATGCGGAAGCGCCGCCGATGATCTCGTTGAGCTCGGTGGTGATGGAGCCCTGGCGGACTCGGTTGTACGTGCGCTCGAGCGTGCCAAGGACCTCCTTGGCGTTGTCGGTCGCGGACTGCATGGCGCGGCGGCGCGCCCCGTGCTCCGCGGCCGCCGAGTCGAGCAGCGCGTGGAAGATGACGGTCCTAAAGTACGCCGGCATGAGCTTGCCCAGAACCTCCTCGGCGGAGGGGTCGAAGGCAAAGTCAGTGTAGGCGTGGCCCTCAACGAGCGAGAGCGCCTCGCGCTCGCGCGGCTTGTTGGGCATCGTGAGCTGCTCCTTGCTGATGGGGAGCAGCTGCTCGACAACCTGCGTCTGCTCGACGCGGTTCTTCGCGTGCCAGTAGTAGAGCACCACGCGGTCGATCTCGCCGGAGGCGTAGCCGCGCATCACGTACGAGGCGATGCGGTCCGCCTGGTCCTGGTTGGGCTCGGACGAGATGCCCACAAAGGACATCGCGGGCGGCATCTTGCGGTACGTGAAGTACTCGGTGGGCTTGCGGCCGCAGGTGATGACCGAGGAGGAGATGCCCTGCGCGCGAAGGCGCTTCATCTCCGCCTCCACGGCGCGCTGCTGGACGATGTTGAAGCCGCCAGCCAGGCCGCGGTCGGAGGCGATGAGGATGAACAGGACGTTTTTCTCCTCGAGGTGCTTCATGAGCAGCGGTTGCTCGGAGCTGAAGCCGGCCTCGGCCACGTTGGCGAGCATGCGCGTGATGGCGTCCTTGTAGGGCTCAGCGAACTCGGCGCGCTCGAGGGCACGGCGGATGCGCGCCGTGGAGATCATCTCCATCGTGCGCGTGATCTGCATCGTGCTCCGGATGGAGCTCATGCGCCGCTGTATCTCGCGAAGGTTGGCCATCTGCTCTACTCCTGGCCCCCAAGCGGCGCGTGGCCGCCCTCGGGGGGCGCCGCGACCGTGGGCTCGGCGGCACGCTCAACGTCCGCCGCGGAACGCTTGTTGGGGTGCTCCGCGAGGAAGCCCTTCTTGAAGCGGGCGATGCGGGCGCGCAGGCGCTTTGAGGTGGCATCGTCGAGCTTGCCCTCCAGAACCGCGTGGCGCAGCTTGGGGCAGTGCCCCGCCATGTACTTGGCGAGCTCGTTTCTGAAAAGCGTCACGTTGGCGAGGTCAATGTCGTCCAGGAAGTCCTCCTTGGCGGCAAAGATGGCAATGACCTGGTCGCAGACGTCAAGCGCCGAGAAGCGCTGCTGCTTGAGCATCTCCATCATGTGCGCGCCATGGTTGAGCTGGTACTGCGTGGTGGAGTCGAGGTCGGAGCCAAACTGCGAGAAGGCCTGCTTCTCACGGTAGCTCGCGAGGTCGAGGCGCAGCGTGCCGGCAACCTGCTTCATGGCGGGGATCTGAGCGGCGCCACCGACGCGGCTCACGGAGATGCCCACGTCAACAGCAGGGCGCTGGCCCTGGAAGAAGAGGTTGGACTGCAGGTAGATCTGGCCGTCGGTGATCGAGATCACGTTCGTCGGGATGTAGGCGGAGACGTCGCCCTCCTGTGTCTCGATGATGGGCAGCGCCGTGAGCGACCCGCCGCCGTTGGCGTCGGAGAGCTTGCAGGCGCGCTCGAGCAGGCGCGAGTGCAGGTAGAAGATGTCACCGGGATAGGCTTCGCGTCCGGGCGGACGGTGCAGCGTGAGCGACATCTGTCGATAGGCAACGGCCTGCTTGGAGAGGTCGTCGTAGACCACGAGGGCGTGGCCGCCGGGATGCTCGGCATCGGCGGGGTTGCCGTGCTCGTCGTTGTACATGAAGTACTCGCCGATGGCGGCGCCGGACATGGGCGCAATGTACTGCATGGAGGCGGAGTCCGCCGCGGTTGCCGCCACGATGACGGTGCGGTCGAGGACGCCGTGCTGGGCGAGGGACTCGCGGATGGCGGCGACCGTCGAGGCCTTCTGACCGATGGCCACGTAGATGCAGATCATGTCGGTGCCGCGCTGGTTGACGATGGTATCGATGGCAATGGCCGTCTTGCCCGTCTTGCGGTCGCCGATGATGAGCTCGCGCTGGCCGCGGCCGATGGGCACCATCGCGTCGATGGCGATGAGGCCCGTCTGCACGGGCTCGCAGACCGGCTTCCTGTCCATGATGCCCGGCGCCTTGAACTCGATGGGGCGGCGGTGCGTGGTGTTGATGGGACCAAGGCCGTCGATGGGCTGGCCGAGCGGGTTCACCACGCGGCCGAGCATGGCGTGACCCACGGGGATGTCGAGGACGCGGCCGGTGGTGCGGCACTCGTCGCCCTCCTTGATCTCCTCGGCCTCGCCAAAGAGCACCGCGCCCACGTCGTCCTGGTCGAGGTTCTGGACCAGGCCGTAGACGTCGAGACCGGTGAGCGAGCTCGTGAACTTGAGCAGCTCGCCGGACATGGCGCTCTTGAGGCCGGAGACGCGGGCGATGCCGTCTGCCACCTCGGTGACGACGGAGGCCTCCTGGCGGTCGACCGTGGCGTTGATCTGCGCGAGCTCCTCGCGCAGCGTGCTCATGATCTTCTCGGAGCTAATCGTTTCCATTACTTCTCCTCGCCTTCGATGAAGGTAGACGAGAGGGTCTTTCTGATGTTGGCGAGCTGGGCGCGAACGGACGCGTCGTAGCGCTTGCCGCGCACCTCGAGCATGATGCCGCCGATGATGGCCGGGTCAACGCGCTCGACGAGGTAGACCGGGGACTTGAGGTCTGCCTCGGCCTTGGAGCGCACCTTGCTCCGGAGGCTGTCGTCCATGGGGACGGCCGTGGTCACCGTGACGGAGACCGTGGTGTCCTGGGCGTCGAGCAGCTCCTTGTAGCGCTTGGCCACCTGGTCGAGCAGACCGAGGTCGTCCTCGCGCTGCATGGCGGCGAGGGTCTCGAGCACCTCGGGCGTGAACTTCCTGGCATGCTGCCACTGCACGAGGTCCGCGTTGGCGCGGCCCTCGGAGTGCGCCGCCTCGAGAAGGGCACGGGTGTAGGCCTCGACCTTCTCGGCCTCCGCGCGCTTACTTCCGCTCATCTGGGGTGCTCACTTCCGCGAGGTACTTCTCGGCAAGCCTGCGCTGCTCGTCCTCGGAGAGGTCGTTTCCAATGATCTTGCTGGCAATCTCCACGGAGAGGTCCACCACCGAGCTCGAGAGCTCGATCATGGCCTTGTGGCGCTCGGAGTCCACGGCGCCGTGGGCCTTGGCGATGATGTCGGCGGCCTCGCGCTGCGCCTTGGCGAGCACCGCGGAGCGGACCTCCTCGGCCTCCTTCTTGGCCTTGGCGACGATGGCGTCGGCCTCGTGGTGAGCCTCGAGGATCTTGGACTCGTAGCTCTTGGCCTCCTCGGCCGCCTTGACCTTGGAGCGCTCGGCGGCGTCGAGGTCGTCCTGAATCTTCTGCTGGCGCTTCTCCATCATCTCGAGGACCGGCGGCCACACGAGCTTGGCCATAACGACGAGGATGATGAGGAAGGCGATGAGCGCGGGGATGAGCTCCGCCGGCTTGGGAATCAGGATGTCCGGGCCGACCGCCGACTCCTCGGCGAGCGCCACGACGGGCGTCGCGAGGGCGACGCCACCGACGATGCCCGCGTGCGCAAGCAGCTTCGTGACAGTGTTCTTCATGCTTGCCTCCACTCGGAAACGTACGACAGCGCTACTTGACGATGAGGCTGACGACGAAGCCGATGAGGGCGAGGGCCTCGACGAACGCCGAGCCGAGGATGAAGACCGTGAAGAGGCGGCCCTGGACCTCAGGCTGACGCGCCATGCCCTGCGCGACGCCACTGGCGGCCAGACCAATGCCGATGCCCGCGCCGATAACGCCGAGACCATAACCAACGACACCGAGAGCTCCCACTGTTCCTCCTTTGACATTCGCCCCGATTGGTTTGTGGGCCGGGACGAGTTTCAAACCAACGTGCTATTCCTCTGCAGGCGGACGCCCGCGAGTTGCCGTTCTTCTCGCCTACTCCTCGTCGGACTCGGCAATCTGGATGTAGACGGCGGAGAGAAGCGCGAAGACGTAGGCCTGGATGGCGGCCACCATGATCTCCACGACGTAGATGACGAGCAGGATGCCGACCCACAGCACCGACGCGCCCGCCTGCACGGCGGTGGCGACCGAGAAGGCCTGGATCATGGGCTCGAAGAAGAGGGACGCCAGGATCGCGAAGGTGCCCATGACCACGTGACCAGCGAAGAGGTTGCAGAAGAGTCGGACGGCGAGCGTGATGAGGCGCAGGATCGTGGAGAAGACCTCGATCAGCCAGACGAGGGCGTTCAGCGGGAACATGACACCCGCCGGGGCCAGGCTCTTGACGTAGCCGAGCGTGCCCTTCTTCTTGATGCCGCAGACGATGAAGTAGACGAACGAGCAGAGCGCGAGCGCGGCGGTGGTGGAGATGGTGCCGGTGCCCGGCTTGCAGCCCGGGATGATGCCCACGATGTTGTTGGCGAGCACCACGAGGAAGGTCGTGGCGATGAACGGGAAGTGGCGCTTCCAGGACTCGCCGAGTAGGCCCTTGCACATGTCGTCGCGAACGAACTCGACGAGGTACTCCATGCCGTTGACGAAGACGCCCTGCGGGACGAGCCCGCGCGCCTGGCGCTTCTTAAAGGCGAACAGCGCCACGAGCATCAAGATGACGGCGACCGCAAACCAGAACGTGTACTGGGTGAGGCCGACGGAGTTGAGGTCTCCGAAGATCGGCTGGGACGTGAAGCTCTTGACGAGCTCGTTTACCTCCTCGCCCAGGCTGTCCAGAGGATTGCCCACGCTATGTCCTTCCCTCTCAACTTACGGGCGAGCGTTGGCCGCCCGCCAGGCCCTTGCCGCCTCCACGACCCAGAGAAGCAGGTAGGAGGCGACCATCGCTATGCCAAACTCCAAGAAGTGCTCGCTCGTGGCCAGGTACACCACAAGAAGCACGACGGTGAGCGTCAGAAAAGAGACGAGCACCGCCGCCATGCCCGCGGCAAGACTCACCGGGACGCGGCCCCTCAGAGCCCGTTCGAACAGCGCGGCTGGCGCAACGCACCCCAAGAGCCCAAAGAGCGCGCCGGAGACGACGGCGACCGGAAGGTCCATGGCCCGCCTCCTTGCTCGGACGGTTGTCAGAGTACGGATACTCTAGACCATCGGCGGGAAACGTCAAGTGGGAGAAATCGAGTCCTCACACGGACATGACACTCTGCAAAAAGGGGACGCGTCTCCCGCCCGGGGGGTTTGGTGACAAAGGTGATGGTGACAAAGGTGACAGGGTAAATTGTCACCATGGAACCCATGGTGACAATTTACCCTGTCACCTTTGTCACCATCACCTTTGTCACCAAACCCCCCGGGCGGGAGACGCGTCCCCTTTTTGCAGTCGTACTTGTCGCTACTTGGTGCCGTAGATGCGGTCACCGGCATCACCGAGGCCGGGCAGGATGTAGGCGCGCTCGTTGAGCTGGCGGTCGAGCGCACAGGTGTAGAGGCGCACCTCGGGGTCAAAGTCGAGCACCGCGCGCACGCCCTCCGGGGACGAGACGATCGTGAGGGCGCGGATGTCGCGCACGCCCGCCTCACGCAGGAACTGAATCGCGGCGGTGAGCGAGCCGCCCGTGGCGAGCATGGGGTCCACGACGAGGCACGTGCGGCTCTCCACGTCGGACGGGAGCTTGCAGTAGTACTGGTGCGGCTCGTGCGTCACGGGGTCGCGATACATGCCCACGTGACCCACGCGCGCGGAGGGGACAAGCTCGAGGATGCCGTCGACCATGCCCATGCCGGCACGAAGAATGGGGATGACGGCGACCTTCTTGCCGGAGAGGCGCCTGCAGACGGCCTTCTCGAGCGGTGTCTCGACCTCAACGTCCTCGAGCGGCAGGTCGCGCGTGGCCTCGTAACCCTCGAGGATGGCGAGCTCATTCACAAGCTCGCGGAACTGCTTGGTCGAGGTGTCCTTGTCGCGCAGGAAGGAGAGCTTGTGCTGCACGAGCGGGTGGTCAATGACGGTGAAGCGCTTGGGGTCGAACTCGTTTGCCATGACTGCTCCTTTGCTCCGCGCGGCGCCGCTTTCAAAAACCTGTCCCAAAAACTCTGTCAGAAAAAACACATCCCCAAATTACAGCTCGGGGTAGAGGGGGTGGACGGCGAGAAGCTCGCGGACCTCCATGCTCACGCGGTCGAGCAGGTCGGGCTTGTCGAGGCCGCCCACGACCTCGCCGATGAGCTCGCCCACACGCTCGCACTCCTGCTCGGAGAAGCCGCGGGTGGTGACGGCGGCAGACCCCACGCGGATGCCGCTCGTGACAAAGGGCGAGCGCTTCTCGCCGGGGATGGTGTTCTTGTTGACGGTGATGCCCACCTCGTCGAGGGCGCGCTCGGCGTCGCGACCGGTGACGTCGCCCGCCGGGGTGAGGTCAACGAGCAGGAGGTGGTTGTCGGTGCCGCCGGAGACCAGCCGCAGGCCGTGCGACTCCATGCCACGTCCGAGGGCGCGGGCGTTGACGAGAATCGCGTCCGCGTAGTCCGCAAAGTCAGGCGCCAGGGCCTCGCCAAAGGCCACGGCCTTGCCCGCGATGACGTGCTCGAGCGGGCCGCCCTGGCTGCCCGGGAAGACGGCAGAGTCGAGCCTCTTGGCCAGCTCGTCATCATTGGAGAGGATGAGGCCGCCGCGCGGGCCGCGCAGCGTCTTGTGCGTGGTGGTAGTCACCACGTCCGCGCAGGGCACCGGCGAGGGGTGGCGCCCCGTGGCAACGAGGCCCGCGATGTGCGCCATGTCCACCATGAGCGCGGCGCCCACGGAGTGTGCAATCTCGGCAAAGCGCTCAAAGTCGATGATGCGCGGGTAGGCGGAGGCACCCGCGATGATGACCTTGGGCTTCTCGGCCTGGGCCTGGGCGGCCACGGCATCGTAGTCTATGCGCTCGGTCTTCTCGTCCACGCCGTAGGAGACCACGTCGTAGAGCTTGCCGGAGAAGTTGGCAGGTGAGCCGTGCGTGAGGTGACCGCCGTTGTCGAGCGCCATGCCCATGATCTTGTCGCCGGGCTGGGCGAGCGCGGAGAGGGCGGCGTAGTTGGCCTGCGCGCCGGAGTGGGGCTGCACGTTGGCGTGCGCGGCGCCGAAGAGCCTGCAGGCGCGCTCGCGGGCGAGGTTCTCGACCTCGTCAACGGCCCAGCAACCACCGTAGTAGCGCTTGCCAGGAAGGCCCTCGGCGTACTTGTTGGTGAGAGGGGACCCCACGGCCTCCATGACGGCCGGGGAAACGAAGTTCTCGGACGCAATGAGCTCGATCGAGGAGCGCTGGCGGCGCAGCTCGTCGGAGATGGCGGAGAAAACCTCGGGGTCGGACGCGCTCAGGTGCTCGTAGGTCATGGAACCTCCTTTGTGCAGAAGCGCACGGCATGCCGGCGCTTGCTGGCGGGCCACACTCAGCGTAGCACGCCGCCGGAAGGCGGGCGCGCCGAGGGGTTGAGGCGTTACCGGCCCGTCACGTCCGCGGCGGAGAGGGCTCCCAGGCGCAGGATGCGCGGCTCTGGCCCCGTGGCGTCAACTATGGTTGAGGGCACGCCCACGGGTGCCGCCCCACCGTCGAGCGTGAGGTCGACGGCGTCCACGATGCCCGGCTCGACGCCGTGACCCGACGTTGCCGCCGGGGCGCCGTGCGTGTTTGCGCTCGTCTGAGCGAGCGGGCAGCCAAGGGCGCGCACCAGGGCCCGGCAGAGCTCGGACTCGGGGACGCGCAGGGCAATCGTCGCCCCGTCGGGAGCGGGCTGCGCGTACTCGGGCGCCACCTCGTCGGAGGCGCGCACCACAAGCGTGAGGGCGCCCGGCCAGTGCGCCTCCGCCAGGCGGAGCGCCCATGCGGGCACGTTGCGCCCATAGCGGAGGAGGTCCGCGGGATCGGCGACAAACCACGGCAGCGTCTGCGCGCGGTCGCGCCGCTTGATCTCAAAGATGCGGCCGTGGGCGGGGTTTCCCGGAACGGCGGCGCAGCAGATTCCGTAGACGGAGTCGGTGGGGACAACGGCCACTCCCCCGTCGCGCAGCACGGCCGCGGCGCGCGCCACGACCTCGGCGGACGGATGGGCCTGATCGACGGTGATGACGGCGCCCATGGCTATACCTCCCTCACGGCAACAAGGATCCGGGGCCGGTGCGTGAGGTCCTCGCGCACCTCGGCGCGCGACCAGCCGCCCTGCTCACGGGCGAGCGCGGCGGCACGCTCGAGCGCGCCCTCAAAGAGCTCGACGGCGAGCATACCGCCCGGCTCGAGCGCGCGCGGGGCAAGCTCGAGCAGGCGACGAAAGACGTCGAGCCCGTCGTCTCCCCCGTCGAGGGCGAGCTCGGGCTCAAAGTCCGCGACCTCGGCGGGCACTTCCTCGCGCAGGACGCGCGTGGGAATGTAGGGCGGATTGGAGACGAGGACGGAGAACGTGCCCATGAGCTCGGGGTCAACGCCCGAGGCGAGGTCGCACTCGATGACGTCGACGGCGTCCTCAAGCCCCAGCGCCTCGCGGTTGCGCAGCGCAAGCGCCACGGCGCGCTCCGAGAGGTCCGTCGCGGTAACGTGCGTTCCGGGGCGCTCGGAGGCAATCGAGAGCGCGATGCAGCCCGTGCCGGTGCCCACTTCGAGCACGCGCACGTTCTTCTCGGCATCCTCTGGCTTCTCGCGCTTCTCGGCCGCCGCGTCCACGCCCTCAAGGGCGGCGTCCACGAGGATCTCTGTCTCGGGGCGCGGAATGAGCACCCCGCGCTCGCACTTGAGCACGATGTGGCGGAAGGGCATCTCGCCCGTCACGTATTGGAGCGGCTCGCCGGCGGCGCGGCGCTCGATCGCGGCGTGCATGGCGGAGAGCTCCCCCGCCTCGAGCGGCTTGTCAAAGTTCACGTAGAGCTCAACGCGCGAGAGCCCCGTCACGTTTGCGAGCAGCCACTCGGCGGAAAGGCGCGGGTGCTCGTCGCCCTTGCGCTCAAGATAGCCGCTCGTCCAGTCGAGCACGCGCTTTATCGTCCAGAGCTCGTCAGCGGCCACGCCGCCCCCTCTCGTCGGGTCCAGGAAACCGCATCATAGCGCATGCGGCCTCAGGGGATGGCGGCATGCGGGGACGAGGCGCCGGAGACGCTGCAGGTCTGTCCAAAAATGCCAGCTTTTGGGTTTTTCTCGCCCGCGCGCTGCAGAGAAGCGCCTCTCGGAGCGTTTTCTCCTGGTTTTGGGCAAAAGGTTTTATGTGTTATACAACGACGCTGTTCAGTTATATGGGCAAGACATGAATTTGATCAGCTAGAAAGGGTTTTGGGCAACAAGTTTGATGGTGAGAAGGACTTCGCATCAAACTTGTTGCCCAAAACCGGCAAAAACGTAACGGGGACGAGAAGCGCGGCGGCATAGAACGCAACGGGGGGCGAGAGGCGCCCGCGAAAGCGCTACACCGCCTGGGCGAGCTTCTCGGCGCGCTCGGCGGCGGCCAGGGCCTCGATCACGCTGGAGAGCGCGTCGCCCAGAAGCACGCCATTGTAGGTGCCGTTGAAGCCGATGCGGTGATCGGTCACGCGGTCCTGCGGCTGGTTGTAGGTGCGGATCTTCTCGGAGCGGTTGCCGTGGCCAATCTGGGAGAGGCGCGCCGCGCCCTGCTCGGCCTGCTGCTTCTCGAGCTCCATCTCGTAGAGGCGGGCGCGCAGCATCTGCATGCAGACCTCGCGGTTCTGGATCTGCGAGCGCTGGTCCTGGGACTGCACCACGGTGTTGGTGGGCAGGTGCGTGATGCGCACGGCGGAGTAGGTGGTGTTGACGCACTGACCACCGGGGCCGGAGGCGCAGTAGGTGTCAATGCGCAGGTCGTTCTGGTCGATTTGGATGTCGATCTCGTCGGCCTCGGGGAGCACCGCCACGGTTGCCGTGGAGGTCTGGATGCGGCCCTGGCTCTCGGTCTTGGGCACGCGCTGGACGCGGTGCACGCCGGACTCGTACTTCATGACGGAGTAGACCTTCTCGCCCGTGACCTTGAACTCGATGGTCTTGAAGCCTCCGGCCTCGCTCGGGGAGGACGAGAGGATCTGGATCTTCCAGCCGCGGCTCTCGCAGAAGCGCTGGTACATCTTGAAGAGGTCGCCGGCAAAGATGGCGGCCTCGTCGCCGCCCACGCCGGCGCGGATCTCAACGATCGTGTCCTTCTCGTCGTTGGGGTCGGCCGGGATGAGCAGGAACTTGATTTCGTCCTCGAGCTCGGGGAGCTTGGCCTCGTTGGCGGAGATGTCCTCCTGGAGCATGGCCTTCTCCTCGGCGTCCGCCTCGTGGAGCATCTCCTTGGCGGCGTCGATGTCATCGAGCGCGCCCAGGTACTCGCGGGCGCGCGCCACGAGCTCGGACTGGCTGGCGTGCTCCTTGGCCAGGCGCGCGTACTCCTTGGGGTCGGAGACCACGGCCGGGTCCATGAGCTTGGCCTCGAGCTCCTCGTAGGCCTTGATGATCTTGGTGAGCTTGTCTCGCATGTTCTCTCCTTGCGGGGCGGGGTCTCGCATTCTCCCACCTTGTTGTCTCAACCTTCACATCATACCCCGTGCGCGGGGCGCGGGGGTCGGACGCTGCGGAGTTGTGGAGGTGGTGAGCGCAAGGGCCCCTTGTGCCAAACTATGCGTAGAGACAAGGGACGGAGGCCCATGGACACGCCCGAGACCGATAAGAGCGCCGGCGAGAAGAGCGCAAGCTCCCCCGAGGAGACCCAGCCCACGGTGCGCCGCGCGCTCGTCGACGAGACGTCCGCGCGGCCAACGACGCAGATGGAGCCCGCGCCGCGCCTGCGCGACGTGACGGGGACCTTTGGCGACTACGTCAGGGGCCGGCGCGAGGCGCTCGCCTCCTTTACGAGGCGCCATCGCGCGGCGACGGTCCTTCTCGCCGTGCTCGCGGTGGTGGCCGTGGCGGCCCTTGCGATTGCGTTTGCCCAGGCAGGGAGGGTCCCGAGCGGGGAGCTCATTGACGCGGACGCCCGAGAGCGCCTCTCCGCGCCCGCGTATTCCGGCGGGACGTTTGGCCACGACGACGCGCTGGTTGCGCGCGTGGTCGACGTGCGCCGCATCTCGCGCTCGGGTTCCGCGAGCGAGGGCGACAACGCGCAGTTTGGCGCCTCGGGCTACGCGAGCGCTGAGGTCGTGGTCTCCTACACCGGCTCGTACGTCAGCGCCGACCAGGGCGCCACGCTCGAGTACGCCCTCCTGGACGGCTCGTGGGTCGACGTTGGCGGGGCGCGCGACGTTGAGGTTGCGTGGCGCGCGAGCGCGGGCGTGGACCAGGAGAAGGTCGTGCGCAACGCCCACCTGCTGCTTAAGCGCGCGGACGAGCAGGGCGTCCCCGAGGGAGAGCAGCCCCTCGCCGAACTCTACGCCAACGCCACGGCGGAGGTCTCAGACGAGCACTTTGACGAGGACGCCCAGACGGACACCCTCACGCTCACCTGCACGCGAGGCGAGGCGTTCTCCTCCTACGCCTGCACCATGACCGTGACCTTTGCGTTTAGGCAAGCGAGCGGGCAGTGGGAGGTGGAGTCGGTCTCCGTTGCGGACGGCGCGCGCGAGCGCAGCCTAGATGCGCTGCTGGGCACCTGGACGGGGACCTTCCAGAGCCAGGACACGGACGGCGAGAAGTGCCTGGCCGCGCGCGATGCCGGCATGACGGTCGTGGTGAGCGAGGCCGGCACCGACGAGATCTCCGGCACCATCTCGGGCGTTGCGCACTACCACGAGCACCCGAACAAGGACGCGACCGACTGCGAGGGCGACCTCGTCCTTGAGGACGTCCCCTTCACCGCCAAGCTCGTGGAGTCGGAGGGCGGCATCCTCGCGTTTGAGGCCAAGCTGCCCGAGGACGTGGACGGGTCCGCCACGCTTGCCCTGAGCTTTGGCACCGAGGACGACCCCTCTGCCGTGACGGCGCGCCTCACGAGCTCCTACCAGCACACCGGCTCGATTCTCTTCTTCCCGGTGGACGAGACGCTCACCTACACCGATCTCTTCTCGCTGAGAAAGAACGCGTAGCCGGCGCGCCCCTCTCAACAAGAGGTGCGACTGAGCCAAACAGAAAGGCGCCCCGTGGCTGGCTTGCCACGGGGCGCCTTGCGCTGCGTGTGAGCGTGCGGGCTACTCGGCCTCGGTGGTCTCGGGCTCGGCAGCGGCCTCCTCGGCGGGGGCGGCAGCGGCCTCGACCTCGGCCTTCTTGGCGTACTCGGCGGCACGCTTGGCCTTCTCGGCAGCCTTGGCCTCCTTGGCGGCCTTCTTGGCAGCGGCCTCCTCAGCAGCCTTGGCGGCGCGGGCGGCCTTGGCCTCCTCGGCCTTCTTGAGCTGGGCGGCAGCGGCGCCGCCAAACTTGTCGGCAAAGCGCTGGACGCGTCCGCCGGTATCGACGAGCTTCTGCTGGCCGGTGTAGAACGGGTGGCACTTGTCGCAGAGGTCGACCGTCATCTCGCTCTTGGTGGAGCGGGTCTTCCAGGTGTTGCCACAGGTGCAGCGGACGGTGCACTCCACGTAGTCGGGGTGGATACCTTGCTTCATGGCAGGACTCCTCTTCTTCGGCCCTGGTTTCCGACCAGGGCAGGGGTTCGTCTTGGTTCCGACCAAGACACAATAGCTGTATGACTATATCAGAAGTGCTGTGGCGCGTCTGTGGAGATTTGCGGGGCGAGGTACTTCTCGCCGCGCGGCGTTAGTCCCCCCCAAACCCGCGTTTCTCGCCCCAAAGCGTGGGCGCGGGAGGGATTAAGCAACCTGAACCCTCTCAAACCCACGTCCGGGCCCGGGAAACAAAGGTATGGGAGGGAACTCGGCGGCGAGCCGGGCGCCGTGGGATAATGGGGCGAGAAGAACGCGCCGCGCTGGGCGGCAGGCCGGGAGGTTCCCCATGTTTCTCGCGATCGACGTTGGCAACACGCAGACCACGCTCGGGCTCTTTGACGAGGCCGGCTCGCTCGTGCGCGGCTGGCGCATGTCCACCACCGCCACGGACACCTCGGACATGCTGCACGCGCGGCTCTTCTCGTTCTTTGCTAAGGACGGGCTCGAGCTGGGGTGCGTGAGCGAGGCGGGCGTGGCGAGCGTGGTCCCGGCGCTCGAGCGCTCCTGGCGGCGCTGCCTCGAGGCGCACCTCGGGCACCGGCCGCTCGTCGTGCGCGCGGGCGAGAGCTACGGCATGGAGGTCGCGATGCCCAACCCGCGCCAGGTGGGGGCGGACCGCATCGCCAACGCCATCGCGGCGCGCTCCACGTACGGGGCGCCGGTCATCGTGGTCGACTTTGGCACGGCCACGAACATCGACGTGGTGGACGCGAGCGGGGCGTACCGCGGTGGCGCCATCTCGCCGGGCCTCATGCTCTCGGCCGGGGCGCTCTTCTCGCGCGCTGCCAAGCTGGCGAGCATCCCCATCGAGGCGCCCGAGCGCGCCCTGGGCGACAGCACCGAGGCCGCGCTGCAGTCCGGCCTGGTCATAGGCGCGGCGGCGCAGGCCGAGGGGCTCGTGGCGCGCATCCGCGCGGAGCTGGGCGCGCCCGGGGCAACCGTGGTGGGCACGGGCGGCCTGGCGCGCACGGTGGCAAAGGCGACCGAGCTCTTTGACGCCATCGACCCCGACCTCACGCTGCGCGGCATCCGCGAGATCTGGCTCTGGGAGCGGGCGGGCGGGCGCGAGTAGCCCGGCGAGCTCTTCTCGGCGGGGGCCGGCATGCTCCCTCCCAAACCCACACTTTTGGGGTCAGAATGTGTGTTTGAAAGGGTTCAGACAGCTTAATCCCTCTCGCCCCAACGTTTTGGGGCGAGAAGCGCAGGTTTGGGAGGGGGCAGCTCTTAGGCGGACACCGGGCGCAGCTCGGCCTGCTCGGGGGCAATCTCCAGCTCCTGCGTGCCGTTCTCGAGGCGCACCGTGGCGCGGCCCCACACGTCAACGCCAGCCAGCTCGCCGCGCGCAATGACGCGACCGGCCCGCACGACCTCGCACGTCTCGCCCATGCCGAGAAGCGCATCAAAGTAGGTGCCCAAAACGGGCGCGAGCGGGCCGGCGGCGGCGCGGCCGGCGGCAACGTCGGCGGCCCAGGCGTCAACGCGGGCGCGCGCGGCCGCCTCAAGCGCGGCGGCATCGAGGTCCTTCTCGCCCTGCGAAACTACGTCGCAGGCCACAAAGACGCCCTCGTCATCGTAGCCGGCGCGGGCGCGCACGTGCGCCAGCGGCTCGCCGGGCGCCCGGAGCACCTCGTACGGCCAGCCCAGGCGCGCATCCAACGACTCCGCCACGCCGAGCGCCACCACAAACGGCACGCCCGTCACGTGGCCCATCGGCACCGCGGGACGGACGGTGAACGACGCTACTCCCATGAGATCTCCCCCAGGTCGGCCGTCACGTGGCCCACGCGCTCGTCGCGCGGCGTCACCGGGACGCCGGCGTGTGCGAGGAAGCGCTCGGGGTCGTGCATGAGGTCCTCCATCGGCACGATTGCGTAGTCGCGCTCCCCAAGGCGGGGGTGCGGCAGCGTGAGGCGGGCGCCGGCATGGGTCTCGCCCTCGAGCCACATGAGGTCGCAGTCGATGATGCGCGGCGCGCTGCCGGGCTTCTTGGGGTCGCGGCCCTTCTCGCGGATGCGGCCGAGCGCGTCCTCGACCTCGATGAGCTTGTCCATGAGCACAAGCGGGTGGAGCTCGGTGCGAATCTCCGCCACGGCGTTGGCCACCGGCGTGGCGATCCCGTAGGCGGGCTCGGTCTCGTAGGCGTGGCTCACACTCACCACGCAGGTGAGCGGGATGTCGTCGATGAGCTGGGCGGCGCGGGCCAGGTTGGCCACGCGGTTGCCCACGTTGGAGCCCAGGGAGACAAAGCCCTGGCGCGGGTCGCGGTGCGAGACCGCCCAATAGGCGTTCACGGCCTGGGAGACGGCGGCGACGTTGTGGACGCGCAGGATGCGGGCACCGCCCTCGATGGCGGAGATGCACACGCCCGCAGTGGCGGCGTCGCGCGCGGCGGCGTCGGCCACGCCCGAGACGGCGCCAACAAAGCGCTTGCGCGAGACGGCGCACATGAGCGGGTAGCCCATCGAGACCATGGAGCGCGTGGCGCGCTGGATGACCACGTCCTCGTCCGCGAGCTTGTCAAAGCCCGCGCCCGGGTCCATGCAGATGCGGTCGCGCGAGACCCCGGCGCGCATGAGGACGCGGGCCTGGTCGCCGAGAAAACCCATGACCTGGCGCATGACCTGGGCCTGGTCGGGCAGGGTAAAGCGGCGCTGGGAGCTAACGGGGTGCTGGATGGCGCTGCCCGTGGGGCGCGACTCGTCGAGAAGGACCTGGCGGCGCGGCGCGCGCGTGCCGAGGCCCTCGTGGCTCCAGTGCATGACGACGCAGCCGCAGTCGGTGTCCGCCGCAACCTGGACCATCTCGGGGTCGGTGAAGCCCGAGACGTCGTTCACGATGGCGGCGCCCAGGCGCACGCACATGCGGGCCACGTCGGCATGGCGGGTGTCAACCGAGACGACGGCGCCCGCCTCCACGAGCGCGCGGACCACGGGGACAACGCGCTCGGCCTCCTCCTGCGCGGAGACGGACTCGTGCCCGGGGCGCGTGGACTCGCCGCCCACGTCTATGATGTCGGCGCCCTCGTCGAGCATCTCAAGGCCGCGCGCGACGGCCTTCTTGTGGTCGAGGTTCACCCCTCCGTCGGAGAAGGAGTCGGGGGTCACGTTGAGGATGCCCATGATCCGCGGGCGCGTGAGCGAGATCTCATGAGACCCGCAGTGCCAGGTGGCGTAGTTCTCTCGAAGCATGGTGTTCCTCCTCGTGGCGGCTTCCTCTCACCCATTGTACCCGGCTCGGCGGCCCGCGCCGCACGGCCCTCAAGCCGTTGAAGATGCCCATCCGCGCCGGCTCCCCCGCATTGCCGTGCGCAAAAAGGGGACGCGTTTTTGCAGCTCACCAATCGAAGGCGGCGGCGATGTCGCAGGCGCAGACGAGGCCGGCGCGGGCGTCCGCGGGGGTGGGGTCGCGGTTGACAACCACGAGCTCATCGCCGCCAAAGTAGTTCACAAGCCCGGCCGCCGGGTACACCACGAGCGACGTGCCGCCAATGACGAGCAGGTCCGCATTTGATATGGCCTCAACGCTGGCGAGAAGGACCCTCTCGCTGAGCTGCTCGCCGTAGAGCACCACGTCCGGCTTCACGAGAGAGCCGCACTTCTCGCACTTGGGGATGCCCGTGGTGGCCATGACCCACTCAGCGGGGTAGACCTCGCCGCAGCGCAGGCAGACGTTGCGGTGGACGGAGCCGTGGAGCTCGTGGACCGTGCGCGAGCCCGCCATCTGGTGCAGACCGTCGATGTTCTGCGTGACCACCGCGGCGAGGTGCCCCTCGCGCTCCAGCTCGGCGAGCTTGAGGTGCGCCTGGTTGGGCCGCGCCGTGAGGCAGATCATGCGCTCGCGATAGAAGTCGTAGAACTCGGCGGTGTGACCGGCAAAGAAGTCGTGCCCGAGCATCTCCTCGGGCGGGTACTTGAACCGCTGATGGTAGAGGCCGTCGGCGCTGCGGAAGTCCGGGATGCCGCTTGCCGTGGAGACACCTGCGCCGCCAAAGAAGACGGCGCTTCTCGCCCTCTCGAAGCGCTCCCTGAGCTCAGCCGCCGCCTCCGCAGGGTCCGTGATCGTACGCGCCATGGAAGCCTCCTCACCCGTTGGCCAATCGTGTGTCACACCCATTCTCGCACCGCTGGTACCATTCACGACGCCTTTCTGGAGAATCCGTCGGGATGGACTCGATCCAGCGCGTTTGGGGAAGAAACAGCTTCATGCACGACGTAAGGAGGCCCCATGACCGCACCGGAGAGCAACGTCTTTGACTGCGCGCTCATCTTTGAGGGCGGCGGGTACCGTGCCGCGTACACCTGTGCCTTTGCCAATGTCCTTCTTGAGCAGGGCATCTACTTTGACTACGTCTGCGGCCTCTCGGCCGGGGCGAGCAACACGGTGAACTACCTCTCGCGCGACCGCAAGCGCGTGCGCGACGCCTTCATGACCGACGGCCCGGCTCGGGGCCTTGTGGGACTGCGCTCGCTGCTTCGTGGGCGCGGCTACTTTGACGCCGACGCACTCTACGAGGGGGCACTGCGCGAGGGGACGCTCGTGTTTGACTGGGAGACGTTTGCCGCCAACCCCGCCCGCCTGCGCATCCAGGCGTTTGAGCGCGACACCGGCCGCACGGTGCGCTTTGGTCGCGAGGACATGACCAGCGACATGCGCATGATCGACCTCGTGCGCGCCAGCTCCACGCTGCCGGGCATGATGAAGCCGCTCGAGGTTGACGGGCGCGTCCTTCTGGACGGCGGCCTGGGCACGGGCGCGGGCATCCCGCTCTGCATGGCTGAGGACGACGGCTTTGACCGCTTTGTCTTTGTGGCCACGCGACCGCGCGGTTACCGCAAGAAGGAGCCCGGCACGCGCGACGCTCAGATGTTCAAGGCCGTTGCCAAGGACCACCCCTACCTGAGAAACGCGCTGCTCACGCGCTGGGAGCGCTATAACACGGCGCTCGACCACGTGGAGGAGCTCGCGGAGGCAGGCAAGGCGCTCGTCATCTACCCGGACGAGATGCCCGTGGAGAACTCCACCGTTGACCCGCACAAGCTCGCCGCCGCCTACGACGCGGGTCACGAGCAGTACGTGCGCGAGCTGCCGCGCCTGCGCGAGTTCCTGTTTGGCGCGCCGGACGCCGGCCCCCAGCCCGCCGACCCCGATCAGGGCACCGGCTACATCACGCTGGGATAACGACATCCCCGGCCCGGGCGATGATGCCGGAGAGCGACTAAAGCTCGATCGTGAGCTCCACGGGGCAGTGGTCTGAGCCGTAGACCTCGGAGAGGATCGAGGCGCCCGTCACGCGGTCGGCAATGTCGTTTGACACGAGGAAGTAGTCGATGCGCCAGCCCGCGTTGTTCTTGCGCGCGTTGAAGCGGTAGCTCCACCAGCTGTAGGCGCCCGTGACGTCCGGGTGCCGCGCACGGAACGTATCCGTGAAGCCAGCGTCGAGAAGACGCGTGAAGCTCTCGCGCTCCTCGTCAGAAAAACCCGCGTTGCCGCGGTTGGGACCGGGGTTCTTGAGGTCGATCTCGTTGTGGGCAACGTTGAAGTCTCCGCAGGTCACCACGGGCTTCTCGGCGGCAAGTCCGGTGAGGAACTCGCGATAGGCGCTGTCCCACGCAAGGCGCGTGTCAATGCGGGCGAGCTCGTTTTGGGCGTTGGGCGTGTAGACGTCCACAAACCAGTAGCTGGGAAACTCGAGCGCACAGACGCGGCCCTCGTTGTCCGCCTCCGGCGCGCCGATGTGGTTGATCACCTGCAGCGGCTCTTCTCGCGAGAAGACCGCGGTGCCCGAGTAGCCCTTGCGCTCGGCGTAGCTCCACGTCTGGTGGTAGCCGGGCAGGTCAAGCTCGATCTGGCCCTCCTGCAGCTTGGTCTCCTGAATGGCAAAGACGTCGGCGCCCGTTGCCTCCACCACGTCCGTGAAGCTTGGGTCCTTCTTCATGACGGCGCGCAGGCCGTTGACGTTCCATGAAACGAGGCGCAGCTCGCGAGGGGTGGGCATGACGGTCCTTTCTCTTTGCCGGCTCACGCTAGCGTATCCGAATCCTTGGGGGTGCTTCTCGGCCCTCCTAGAGCCCCGGCACGGCAAGCCCGGTGGCGGCCATGGCGGCAAGAAACGCATCGGCCGAGCGCGTGGCCACGAGCTCCTGCGGGAAGCCGATCTCCTCGAGCATGGCAAGGGCGCGCGGTGTGTGACCCACGGCGCAGCAGACGTGCGCGTCCGTGTTGACGGCGATCTGGCAGCCGGCCTCGGCGCATGCCTCCGCGATGGAGCGGCAGCTCGTCTGCGTTCGCCCGCCCTCGCGCGAGACCTCGAGGCTGTGCTCGTTTATCTCGATGAGCTTGCCCCGACGCGCCGCCTCACCCACAACTTCCCGCACGTCAAACGGTATGCCGGCACGACCGGTGTGCCCGAGCACGAGAACCTTGGGCTGGGCGAGCGCGCCGAGGTACATCTCGGTGGTCTGGGCGAGCGTGGCTCCGGCGGCAAAGTCCTTGTAGTGCACGCTTGCGATGACGTAGTCGCAGCTTGCCGTCACGCGGTCGTAGAGCGTGGCAACGCGCTGGACGGGGCGGCCGGTGATGTCCTCGGTAACCTCGATCCCCTGGCCAAAGAGCGAGCCGTCCAAGCCGCGGATGTCCGCCTCGGCCCCGTGGAGCAGGCGGACGCCCTCCCAGGCGCGCGGGAGCACGCGCATGTTGATGAAGTGCTGGTAGTCGCGCAGGCTCGCGTGGGCGAGGTCCGTGTTGGGGAAGAGCATGTCGCTAAAGTGGTCCGTCACGCCCAGAAGCTCGAGCCCGGCCTCGCGTGCGGCGAGCACGTCCTCGCGCACCGTGGAGTACGCGTGGCGCGAGTAGAGCGTATGGGTGTGGACGTCGCAGCGGTTCTGTAGCATGCTTCTCCCCTCAAAGCGATTCAAAAGGGGCTGTCCCTTTTGAATCACCCCTCGAATCAGCGGTAGCTGGCGGCGAGCTTCTCCCAGGCGGGCATGGAGTTCACGATGGTCTCGTGGGAGACGCAGTAGCCCACGCGCACCCAGCCCGGGCAGCCAAAGGAGTCGGAGGGAACGGGCAGCAGCTCGAGGGCCTTGGCGCGCTCGAAGAACGCGCCTGCGTCCGGCTCGAGCGCCTTGACCCAGAGGTAGAACGCGCCCTCAGGCTTAATGAACTCGTAGCCCAGCCGCGCCAGGCCATCCGTGAGCGCGCGGCGGTTCTCGGCGTAGGCCTCAACGTCCGTGGGGCAGTCCACGCAGTCCGCAAGCACGCGCTGGAAGAGCGCCGGGGCGCAGACAAAGCCCAGCTTGCGACCAGCACCGGCAACGGCAAAGACCAGGTCGTCGTGCTCGGGGTTGGTGGGCGGCACAAGCACCCAGCCAATGCGCTCGCCGGGAAGCGACAGGCTCTTGGAGTAGGAGTAGCACACGATCGTGCGGTCATAGAGCGCGGGCACCCAGGGCACCTCGGCGCCGTAGGTGATCTCGCGGTATGGCTCGTCGGAGACGATGGTGATCGTGGTGCCGAGGCGCTTCTCGGCGTCCCGGAGGGCGGCGGCGAGCGCATCAAGGTTCTCGCGAGAGTACACGGAGCCAACGGGGTTGTTGGGCGTGTTGATCACGATGGCGCGCGTGCGGGGCGTGATGGCCGCGGCAACGGCCGCCACGTCGATCTGGAACGTCTTGGCGTCGGCCATGACCTCCACGCAGGTGGCGCCAGAGGTCTCAATCCAGACGCGGTACTCCGGGAAGTACGGCGCAATCACGATGACCTCGTCGCCGGGGTTCACGATGGCGTGGAAGGTGATGGAGAGCGATGCCGCGGCGCCGCAGGTGAGGTAGAGGTCGCCCGCGGACGCGGTCTTCTCGCCAAAGCGGCGGCAGAGGCTTGCCGCCACGGCCTCGCGCACGGCGGGCAGGCCGTTTGCGGGCGTGTAGCCGTGAAGCTGGGTGGCCGGCAGCGCAAGCGCGCGCTCGATGGAGGCGCGCACGGCATCCGGCGCGGGGATGGAGGGGTTGCCCAGCGAGAAGTCAAAGACGTTCTCGGCCCCGATCTCTGCCTTGCGCGCGTTGGCGTAGGCGGAGATCTCGCGGATAGACGACTTCTGCGCGCCGTACGCGCGGCTGGCCTCGTTGATGGACATGGCGCTCCTCTCGCTTGTGTGCTGGGACCATTGTACTCGCGGCAAGGGGCGGTCCGGGCGCAAGGCCCTTGTCGCGAAATCGAAGTTTTGTTTTGTGAGGGGCTGCCGCGCTCGGTGGGGAGGCGTTTTGGGGAGCTTTGCAGTGGTTTTGGGCAACACATTTGATACGGAGAAGCCCGCAGGAGGGCAAGCTGTACGCAAAATGTGCGCCCTCACCCTGATTCAAAGGGTTTTGGGCAACAAGTTTGATGCGATGGCGTCTGCCGCATCAAACTTGTTGCCCAAAACCTGGGAAAACGTTACGGGGCGGCGGCCCCAGAGAACGCAGCGCGCCGAGAAGGACTACTCCTCGTTGCTCTTCTCGCCCGCCGAGAACTCGTCCCAGCGACCATCGAGCAGGGCCTCCACGGCCTCGCCCTCAACGGTCTCGCGCTCCAGGAGCACGCGCGCCATCGTGCCCATCTGCTCGCGGCGCCCCTCCAGCACCTCGCGCGCCCGCTCGTGGCCCTCGCGCATGATGCGCTCCACCTCGTCGTCGATGCGCTTGGCCGTCTCGGCAGAGAAGTCCTGGTGGTTGGCGTAGTCGCGGCCGAGAAACACCTCGTGCTGCGCCTCGCCAAAGACCTGCGCGCCCAGCTCGTCGCTCATGCCGTAGCGCGTGACCATCGTGCGCGCGAGCTTGGTGGCGCGCTCGAGGTCGTTGCTCGCGCCGGTGGTGATGTCGTCGCAGAAGAGCTCCTCGGCCGTGCGCCCGCCCAGAAGCACCGCGATCTGGTCCAGCATGCCGTCGCGCGTCTCCAGGAAGTGGTCCTCCTCGGGCACCTGCATCGTGTAGCCAAGGGCCTGGCCGCGGCTCACGATGCTGATCTTGTGGATGGGGTCGGAGTTCTCCAGCACGTGCCCCACGAGCGCGTGGCCGGACTCGTGGAACGCAATGATCCGGCGCTCCTTCTCGGTGATGACGCGGCTCTTTCGCTCGGGGCCCGCCATCACGCGCTCCATGGCCTCCTCCACCTCGGCGGGGCCGATCTTCTCCTCGTGCCTGCGCGCGGCGAGAAGCGCGGCCTCGTTCATGAGGTTGGCGAGGTCGGCGCCCGTGAAGCCCGGCGTCACCTTGGCAAGGCGCTCAAAGTCCACGCCGTCGGCAAAGGGCTTGCCTGCCGCATGGACGCGCAGGATCTTCTCGCGCCCCACCACGTCGGGGCGGTCCACGGTCACGCGACGGTCAAAGCGGCCGGGGCGCAGCAGGGCCGGGTCCAGGATGTCCGGGCGGTTGGTCGCCGCGATGAGGATGACGGAGGAGTTGTCCTCAAAGCCGTCCATCTCAACGAGCAGCTGGTTCAAGGTCTGCTCGCGCTCGTCGTGGCCGCCGCCCAGGCCTGCGCCGCGCTGGCGGCCCACGGCGTCGATCTCGTCGATGAAGACGATGCAGGGAGCTGCCTCCTTGGCCTGCTTGAAGAGGTCGCGCACGCGGCTGGCGCCCACGCCCACGAACATCTCCACAAAGTCAGAGCCGGAGATCGAGAAGAACGGCACGCCCGCCTCGCCGGCCACGGCCTTGGCGAGCAGGGTCTTTCCCGTTCCCGGAGGGCCCACGAGCAGCACGCCGCGCGGGATGCGGGCGCCCATCTTGTGGTAGCGGTCTGGATCGGAGAGGAAGTCGCGGACCTCCTGGAGCTCCTCGACGGCCTCGTCGATGCCCGCGACGTCGGCAAACGTGACCTTGGGGCGCTCGGCCTCAGCGGTGAGCGCCTTGGTCTTGGAGAAGGACATGGTCTTGTCCTGCTGACCGGACATTCGGTTCATGTAGTAAACGAAGACGCCCACCAGAAGCAGCGTGGGCACCACCGAGACGAGGATGGTCTCGAGCATGCTCGAGTCCGCCGTGTCGATGGTGTAGGTGACGTCGGGGTGGGCGGCCATGAGCTCGGCGAGCGAGTCAGAGCCCACGTAGACGCTCTTATAGCCCGTGAGCTGGTCCTCGTTGCCCTTCTCGGCGTCCTCGCGCCAGTAGGAGCCCGTGACGGAGCCGTCGTCGGTGCGATAGGTGACGTCGTCGATGCGATCGTCCTTGAGGGCGGAGACAAACTCGTTGGTGGCGAGCGTGTCCTGCGACGGGGCGCCACCCATCACGCTCGTGCCCATCGAGTACGCCAGGTACACGACGATGGCGAGGATGATGAGCGTCGATATGCTTGCCGAGCGGCTGTTCTTCTCGGGCACGTACTTCTCCTTGCTGGTTGCGTGCCGCCGCGCCGCCCAAGCCTGACGTCGGCGGCGCGGCGGCGCGTTTTACTTGCTGTAGACCTCGGGCTTGAGGATGCCGATGTAGGGCAGGTTGCGATAGCGCTCCGCGTAGTCCAGGCCGTAGCCCACGATGAACTCGTCGGGCACGTGGGTGCCCACGTAGCGCGGGTCGATGGCGGGGCGGTTGCCCTCGACGTCCTTCACGAGGAAGGCGGCCACCTCAACCGAGGCCGGGCCGCGGCCCTTGAGCAGCTCGATGAGGTAGGAGAGCGTGAGGCCGGAGTCGAGGATGTCCTCGACGATGAGCACGTTGCGGCCCTCGATTTTGGTGTCGAGATCCTTGACGATGCGCACCACGCCGGAGCTCTTGGCGGCCTCGCCGTAGCTCGAGACGGCCATGAAGTCGATGGAGAGCGGGCAGCTGATGGCGCGCATGAGGTCCGCCGTGAAGACCACCGCCCCGCGCAGGACGGCCACGATCAGCGGGTTCTTGTCAGCGTAGTCGCGTGAGATCTCCTTGCCCATGCGGCTCACTATGGCACGGATGTCCTCCTCGGAAAACAGGACCTCCTTCACGTCGGGATGCAGCGTCTCCATTGCCCTCTCCTCTCCTTGATGGCTCGGGCGGCAGAACGTGACAAGTTACCCTGTCACTTTTGTCATGACTCGCTGATGGTTAATTCTAGCAGCCACTTGGTTGCCGGGGTGCAGCGGGCGCGCTCGTCGGCGCGAACGGGCGCCACCCACACCACGGACCCCGTGGGCGAGGTGCGCACCACGGGCACGCCCGCACGCTCCTCAAGCGGCACGCGCGCCTCGCTCAGGAGGTCGGACACCTTCTTGGACTGGCCGTGCATGCCCAGGGGGCAGAGCACGTCGCCGGGATGCAGGCCGTCCACCCAGAGGCGCCCGCCGCGCAGGGGGTCAACGCCGGCCGCCTTGGCGTCGAGAAGAACGGACTCCCCCGCCCACTCGAGCGCATGCGCGCGGGCGCGGGCCTCCACGTCGCTGCCAACGGGGACCTTGCGAACGCGCGCCGTGAGGATGCGGCCGTCCGCCAGCTCCACCCGGCCGGGCACCTCCAGCCAGACGGCAGGGGGCGCGGGCGCGTCGCAGCGGGCGCGCAGGAGGAGCAGGCCGTGCTCCACGCGCACGTCAACCGCAAGGGGAACCGTGAGCGAGCCCTCCCCCGCCGCCACCGCCCGCAGGGTGCCCGCAATGTGGCGTGCCTCAAGACGGGCCTCGGGCGAGACGGCGAGCAGGGCGGCGCGCACCACGCGGCGCGCGATGGCAACGTCAAGGGCGGCCAGGCGCGCCGCGTCCAGGACGAGAAGCCCCTCGGCCTCGCGGCGCGTGAGGTCGCGCAGGGCACGCGCGGCAACGGAGGTGAGGTAGGCATCCTCGTCCGAGAGGATGTCGCAGGTGGTGGCAAGGCTCGCCGTGACGCGTGGGTTGCGGCGCTCCACCACGGGCATGAGCTCGTGGCGCACGTAGGCGCGCAGGTAGCGCGTGTCGGCGTTGGTGTCGTCCTCGCGCCAGACGATGCCGCGCATGCGCAGTAGGTCGCAGAGCTCCTCGTGCGTGCGGTCGAGCAGCGGCCGCACGATGCGGTTGCGACGGCGCGGGATGGACGAGAGACCCGAGGCGCCCGTGCCGCGGATGGCGTTCATGAAGAAGGTCTCCGCGCGGTCGTTGGCGGTGTGGGCCGTGAGGATGCGCGCCGCCGAGCTGGGGGTGCCGAGCTCGCGGGAGAGCTCGCCCGCGAGGCGCGCCGCCTCCTCGTAGCGCACGGCGCGGCCGGCGTTCTCCACGTTGTCGCCCGTGCGCGCGGCGAGCTCGGCCACGTCCACGCGCCGGATGGTGCAGGGGATGCCGTAGCGCGCCGCGAGGTCGCGCACAAACTCCTCGTCCTCCTCGGCGTCTATGCCGCGCAGGCGATGGTTGACGTGCAGAACGTGAAGGCGCTCGCGGGCAATGCGCGCGGGGCCGCGGCCGTCGTCGATGTCCAGGGTGGAGGTGGCCGCCAGCACGAGCAGCGCCGTTGAGTCCGCGCCGCCCGAGACCATGAGGATCACGGGGCCGGCGAGCTCCTCGTCCGCACGGCCGCTCGGGCGGTCAAAGCGGGACTTGCCGCCCGCGTATCGGCGAGAAACGCTTGGCATGAGCGACCTCCCAACGGTTACCCTAGATGGCGGACTCAAGTGTACGACAACGATGAAAAGTGACCGTCGCTTTTCATCAGGGAGGAGCGCGATGACCCCCGAGATTCACCTTCACGTGCTGGCCAGCGGCTCAAAGGGCAACGCCGCCCTGATAGAGGGGCCGGGCGGGATCGTGCTCGTGGACGACGGCATCTCGCGGAAGGCGCTGCTGACCCGCGCGGACGAGCTGGGCGTGGACCCGGGGCGCATCGTGGGCGTCATCCTCACGCACGAGCACTCCGACCATGTGGGCGGGCTCAGCGTGTTCTGCAACCGCTTTGACGGGCCGCTCTTTGCCACGGCGGGAACCGCCGGGGCGCGGCGTTACCTCACCGAGCTGCCGTTTGTGCTGGTGGGACACTCCGACGAGTTTGAGGTGGCGGGGATGCGCGTTCGGACCTTCCCCACCTCGCACGACGTGGCGGACCCGGTGGGCCTGCGCTTCTCGACGGAAGACGACGCGCTCGGCTTTTGCACGGACACCGGCGAGCTGGGCGAGGAGGCCCTGGACGCGCTCGCGGGCACGCGCATCCTTGCGCTTGAGTCCAACCACGACGAGCGCATGCTCGCAACCGGCGACTACCCCGCCTACCTCAAGGCGCGCGTGGGCGGGCCGTGCGGCCACCTCTCAAACGCCCAGGCGGCGGAGGCGCTGGTCTGCCTTGTGGGCGAGGACACCGAGACGGTGGTGGCCATGCACCTCTCGCAGGAGAACAACCGGCCGAGCGTCTGCGTGCGAACGCTCGCGGAGGCCATGGGAGCGCAGGTGGGAGCCGATGACGAGGGCCGTCCTGAGGCGCGCACGAAAGACGGTCGGCTCACGATCTGCTGTGCCGCGCAGGACTGGCCGATGAGCGTGTGGTAGGGCGACGTGGCCCTTCTCGCCTCTCTTACCGCCGCACGCAAACGGGCCGGAGCCCGAAGGCCCCGACCCGTCGCAAAACCTGACAGTTTACCCTGTCACCTTTGTCATCATTAGTCGATGGAGACCTTGGTGACGTTGGCCTTCTCGACCTGCTTGGGAACGTTCACCGTGAGGATGCCGCCCTCGAGCTTGGCGGAAAGGCCGGAGACCGCGGCGTCCTTGAGATAGACGCCACGCGTGGCGCTCCACTCGCCGGACTCCTTGTAGAGGTAGTTCTTGCCCTTCTCCTCGTCGGACTCCTTCTTCTCAACGGAGACGGAGAGGCGGCCCTCGTTGAGCTCGACGTCAATCTGGTCGCGGGTGACGCCCGGCAGCTCGGCGGTGACCACGTACCTGTCGCCCGCGTCCTCGACGTTCATCTTGAACCCGGCGTTGCCGGTGGAGAGCGCCGCGAACGGCGCGTCAAAGAAGCGGTCGATCTCATCGAACGGCCAGTTGCGGAGCGCACGTGCGTAACGATCGTAAGGAACCATGCTTGCCATGATAATCACTCCCTTGTGATTGCGGGCACCGGGTTGGCGCCCTTGTTGCTCATGCTTATTTGTTCCCCGCGTCGCCGCTTTTATACGCACAGAGACACTTTTTCTTAGCGTCACATACTCATCATATCTAAGCGTCTATGACTTAGATATTGTTCAGGCTGTTGCGCGCTCCTTACATTTTTGAGAGTCTTTTCCAGCGGGGCGCGCGCATGCCCCGGCCTGCCCTATCATGAGTGCATTGCCGTGCGAGACTCTCATCGGAGGCACGATACATGAGCAACGAGAACGAGCTCGGGCGCGAGCCCGAGAGCATGCCCGAGCAGAGCGCCCCCTACGTCCGCCAGCGGCCCGCGCACCGCAGCGTCGAGCCCATCGACGACCTTGCCCACGAGGCCGAGGAGCCCGAGAGCTACGCGCACGACTCAGACTTCACCACGCGCGGCAGCGTTCTCTCCGGCGGCGCGTACCGTCGCTCCCGCTCTGAGGGGGCACAGCTCCGCCGCGACCTCCACTATGGTCAGTACCTCGAGATTCCCAAGGGTCGCCGGGACATCTTCGCGTCGCGCGAGCGCAAGACCCGCATCAAGTCCGCCATCGCGCTCATCGTGGTCCTTGCCGTCTTGGCCGTGGTGGTCTACTTCCTCTGGGAGTACATGCAGGCCAACTGGGGCGCCGCCTCGCTGTAGGGGCGCAGGCGCGCCGCGCTAGCTCCAGGGATCGCGCTCAAAGAGCGGCTCGGGGTCGGGACGCCGGTCGGAATAGGGGTCGTAGCCGTCGTCGTCCTCGTTCTCGGCGCGGATAAACTCGTCCTTCTCGGCCTGCTTTGCCCGCTTGTCCTTCTCGTCACTCATGCGCGTCGCTCCTCAGCATCGCCGCAAACAAATCCGTGCACGCAACGTAGTCGCAGACGTCCCCGCCGTAGTCGGAGAGGTCCAGCTCCGAGAAGTGCCTCGACGGCGCAACCAGCGCCACGACGTGCGTCGAGCTGCCCGTGCCACCGATGAGCACCGCCCAGGTGTATCCACCCTGAACGCCGCTACCGCAGATGAAGTGCGCGTCCTTGAACGCCTCGCTCCCCCTGAGCTCGTTGGGGGCCTCAACGTCCTCCTGGGTGCAGGTGTTGCGCAGGCCGGTGAGGCCGCACGCCTCCATGACGGCGCGCAGGCCCTTCTCGCTCTCCACGGAACCGCCCTCGGGAACGGAGGCGGCGGCAAAGGCGTAGCGCACGCCCCCAACGCCCGCGCCGCGTGCGAGCACGTCAGCCTTTGAGTCCCCCTCGTAGCTGCCCGTCTCAGGCGCGTCGGTGATCTGCAGGACGTCACCGTCCTTGCCCTCGTACGCCGCGTGGGCGTTGCCGCCCGCCGCAAAGGTTGCCCCGTAGCGCAGGGTGTAGCCCTCGTCATCGAGATAGGTGGCAAGATCGGTGGGCTCCACCTCAAAGTACTCGAGCAGGCTCGTGGGGGACGAGGGGTAGATGCTCGAGACGCTCAGCTCAACGGTGCTGCCAGCAGAGACCTCGGAGCCCACGTCGGGGTTCGCGGCCACAACGGTTCCGCGCTCGGCGTCGGACTCGACGTAGGTGACGCTGCCCGTGAGCCCGTCGCGCTCGAGCGCGGCCAGGGCCTCCTCTGCGGTCATACCCGCGACGTTGGGGACCGCGTAGGTCCGGGCAACCGTGAGCGTCACCTGGTCGGACGAGACGAAGGCACTCCCCTCGCCGGGGCTCACGTCGAGCACCGTGCCGCTCTCCTGCTCCGAGTTGAGGTAGGTCAGGGAGACGTTGGCCGCACCCGCCTCCGCGAGGGCGCGCGTTGCGTCGTTCACGTTCATGCCCACGACGGAGGGGATGACACGCTCGGCGGTCACGGTAATGGTGATGGTCTCGGAGAGGTCCGTGCGAATGCCGGGCACCGGGTCGCATGAGATGACCACGCCCAGGTTCTCGTCTGCGGCCTGATAGGAAACATCCACGCTAAAGCCAAGGTCGGTCAAGGTCTGCTCGGCCTGGTCGGCGCTCATGCCCATCACGTTGGGAATGGTCTTTCCACCCCAGAGCTCCCTCTCGTAGGTAAGGCAGGCCACGGCTCCCGCCGCGGCGAGAAGAACCACGACGATGAGCGCGATTCCCCAGCGCGGGAGGCGGCGCTTGCGCTCGGGCAGGCTCTCTACCGGCGAGGGAATGGAGACGGGCTGGTGCGCGGTGGTGAGGTCCTCCGGCACGACCGGCGAGAAGTACGGGTCGTCGAGGGCGTCGATGCCGTCGGGCGCGGTGAGGTCCGAGGCGGGGTTGGGTGCGGGGGCGGGGCCGGCGGCAGGGGCCGGATCGACAGAGGGCGCGGGGCTTTCCGGCATCATCGTGGTCGGAAGCTCCTCGGGAGACATCATGACGGTCTCGTCCGCAACGGGCCTCTCGTTGTCCTCAGTCGATGCCATATCGCCTCCAACCTTTCGTTGAAGCTCGATTGTAGCTCAGGGGTGCCCGGTTTGCGCTCAGTGCAAGCCGGGCACCCCAGGGGGCTACTCGAGGGCGTCGGGCTCGAGGGGCTCGTCGGCGCCCGGGATCACCGGCTCGGCGTAAAGGCGGTCGTCGTCGCCCACGTCGATGCGAACCACGTCGCCCTCCCCCAGCCTGCCGTCGATGATGAGGTTGGCCACGCTGTCCACCACCTGGCGCTGGATGAGGCGCTTGAGCGGGCGCGCTCCGTAGACCGGGTCGAGCCCGTCGAAGGCGAGTGACTGCTTGGCCGCCGGCGTGAGCTCCAGGCGGATGCGGTCGCGCTCGAGGCGCTCGCGCACGTCCTTGAGCTGGATGTCCACGATCTTCTCGATGTCCTCGAGACCGAGGGCGTGGAAGACCACCACGTCGTCGATGCGGTTCAAAAACTCCGGCTTGAAGGTCTGACGCAGGGCGTCGTTGACCGCGCGCTGAACCTCGTCCGGGTCGCTCGATGCGTTGGCACCGGCAATGAACTGGGACCCGACGTTGGACGTCATGATGATGATCGTGTTCTTGAAGCTCACCACGCGGCCCTGGCCGTCCGTGAGGCGGCCGTCATCGAGCACCTGGAGCAGGATGTTGAAGACGTCGGGGTGTGCCTTCTCCATCTCGTCGAGCAGGATCACGGAGTACGGGCGACGACGTACGGCCTCAGTGAGCTGGCCGCCCTCGTCATAGCCCACGTATCCCGGGGGCGCGCCGATGAGACGCTGGACGCTGAACTTCTCCATGTACTCGGACATGTCGATGCGCACGAGCGCGCGCTCGTCGTCGAAGAGGCACTCGGCGAGCGCCTTGGCAAGCTCGGTCTTGCCCACGCCGGTGGGGCCGAGGAAGAAGAAGCTGCCGATGGGGCGGTCGGGGTCGGAGAGGCCGGCGCGGCTGCGGCGCACGGCGGCGGCCACGGCCGAGACGGCCTCGTTCTGGCCGATCACGCGCTTGTGGAGCTCCGCCTCCAGGTTCTTGAGCTTGTCCATCTCGCCCTGCATCATCTTGGAGACGGGCACGCCGGTCCAGGAGCTCACCACCTCGGCGATCTCCTCGGTGGTGACCTCCTCCTTGAGCAGGCCGCCCGCCTCCTGCTTGGCGGCGAGCGCCGACTCGGCGTCCTCGTAGTCGCGCTGGAGGGCCGGGATGGTGGAGTAGCGCAGCTCGGAGGCGCGCGCGAGGTCGCCCTCGCGGGTCACACGCTCCATCTCCACGCGCGCGTCCTCGATCCTGGACTTGAGGTCCTGCACGCGGTCGATCGCGCCCTTCTCGTTCTCCCAGTTGGCCTTCATGCCGTCGAGCTTCTCGCGCGTGGTGGCAATCTCGCCGCGCAGGGCCTCGAGGCGCTCCTTGCTGGCAGCGTCCTCCTCCTTCATGAGGGCCTGCTCCTCGATCTGCATCTGCGTGAGCTGGCGGTCCACGGCGTCAATGTCCGCGGGCATGCTGTCGAGCTCCATGCGCAGGCGGCTTGCCGCCTCGTCCACCAGGTCGATGGCCTTATCCGGCAGGAAGCGGTCGGAGATGTAGCGGTTGGAGAGGTCCGCGGCGCTGACCAGCGCGGAGTCCGTGATGCGGACGCGGTGGTGCTGCTCGTAGCGCTCCTTGAGGCCACGCAGGATGGAGATCGTGTCCTCCACGGTGGGCTCGGAGACCATGACGGTCTGGAAGCGGCGGGCGAGCGCCGCGTCCTTCTCGATGTACTTGCGGTACTCGTCGAGCGTGGTGGCGCCGATGGCGTGCAGCTCGCCGCGAGCTAGGGCCGGCTTCAAGATGTTGCCAGCGTCCATGGAGCCCTCGGTGGCACCCGCTCCCACGATGGTGTGCAGCTCGTCGATGAACAGGATGATGCGACCGTCCGACTTGCCGACCTCCTTGAGCACGGACTTCAGGCGGTCCTCAAACTCGCCGCGGTACTTGGCGCCCGCAACCAGGGCGGACATGTCAAGCTCCACGATGTCCTTGTCGCGCAGGGTGGACGGAACGTCGCCGTTGACGATGCGCTGCGCCAGGCCCTCCACGATGGCGGTCTTGCCCACGCCCGGCTCGCCGATGAGCACGGGGTTGTTCTTGGTACGGCGGCTGAGCACCTGGATGGTGCGGCGGATCTCCTCCACGCGGCCGATCACGGGGTCGAGCTTGCCGTTGCGCGCGAGGTCGGTGACGTTGCGGCCGTACTTCTCGAGCGCCTCAAACTCCGGCTTGGAGTCCTGGCTGGTCACGCGCTCGTCGCCGCGCAGGGTGTTGTAGGCCTCCTCCACGCGCTTGCCGGTGACGCCGGCGGCCTTGAGGATGGAGCCCGCGTCGGTCTTGTCGTCCGCGAGCGCGCAGAGCAGGTGCTCCGAGGTGACATAGGAGTCCCCCATCTTTGCGGCGAGCTTCTCCGCGGCGTTGCCCACGCGCACGGTGGCGTCGGCCATGCCCATCTGGGCGGTGTCGCCGGAGACCTGCGGCTGGCGCGCGATGGCGTCATCCACCTGGCCCTCGATGATCGCCGGGTCCGCGCCCACGCGCTCGATGATCGCGCGGAGGTTGTGCTCGCCGGAGCTGAGCAGCGCCTTGAGCACGTGAACGGGCATGAGCTGGCCCGCGTTTGCGTCGGTTGCGATGCCGACGGCCGCCTGCAGCGCCTCCTGTGCCGTGACGGCCCACTTGTCGAGTCTCATAGTTGCCCCCTTCTGGGTTGTCTGTTTCTCAAGGGGTATTGTTCCCGCGTGAGCTGGGGCGTATACGCAAATCTAAGTGTCCATATAGTAGATTTTTTGCACGCGGCTATTTTGGGCGTGCGCCTGGCGCGGCTCCCGCCTGTACGAAACAACCCGTTTTTGGGTTTCTCGCCCCCGCGCGCTCGCCGGAGGCGCCGATTCTGTCACCTTTGGTGGGTTTTGGGGCAAACATTTTATGTGACTACGACCAGATAGGCCCCAAGCGCCGAGAAGCGCGGTCTTCTCGTCAGGTTTTCCTTGGTTGTGGGCAACAAGTTTTATGCCAGGAGCCTCCCGGCTGCACAGCGCATCAAGTC
>NZ_JAUDEA010000030.1 GCF_030372065.1 Thermophilibacter provencensis
GGCCGTCCGAACCTGTCCCAAATTCTCTGAGAGAAATAACCCGTCCCCAAATGGAGGAGAGATGGGACTTAACGAGACGCCGTCGGGCGAGCGCACGCACATCGGATTTTTTGGCGTGCGCAACGCCGGCAAGTCAAGCGTGGTGAACGCGGTGACCGGCCAGGAGCTGTCCGTGGTCTCCGAGGTACGCGGCACCACGACGGACCCGGTGCGCAAGGCGATGGAGCTCCTGCCGCTGGGCTCGGTCGTCATCGTCGACACGCCCGGGGTGGACGACGAGGGCGCGCTCGGCGCCCGGCGCGTGGAGCGAGCGCGGCGGGCGCTCGCGACCTGTGACGTCGCGGTGCTCGTCGTGGACGGCGCGCGCGGCCTCTCGGAGGCTGACCGCGCGCTGCTCTCCGCCATCGAGGGTCGTGGCGTCCCGTATGTCGTGGCCTGGAACAAGTGCGACCTGCCGGCCGCCCGCGCGGCTCTCGCGGCGCTTGCCGAGAAGGGCCCCGCGCTTGCCGCGCGTACGGTCGCGGTGAGCGCGCGGACGGGGGAGGGCGTGCGCGAGCTCAAGGAGCGCCTCGCCCGGGTCGTGCCGGTCGGGACGCCGCGGCGCGTTGTCGCCGACCTCGTGCCCGCCGGAAGCGCCGTGGTGCTTGTCTGCCCGATCGACGCCTCCGCGCCCCGGGGCCGCCTCATCCTCCCGCAGCAGCTTGTGATCCGCGACCTCCTCGACGCCGGATGCGTGTCCGTGACCTGCCGAGAGACCGAGCTCTCCCGCGCGCTCGACGCCCTTGTCGGGCCTCCCGCGCTCGTGGTGACGGACTCGCAGGTGTTTGGCCCCGTTTCGCGCATCGTGCCCGCCGACGTACCGCTGACGTCCTTCTCGATCCTCATGCTGCGCTACAAGGGGGACCTCGTGTCCGCCGTCGCCGGCGCCGCTGCGCTCGACCGCCTGCGCGACGGTGACCGCGTGCTCGTGAGCGAGGGGTGCACGCACCACCGGCAGTGCGAGGACATCGGCACCGTCAAGCTGCCCGCCTGGCTCTCCGCGCACACGAAGGCGAAGCTCGAGCTTGCCTTCACGAGCGGCGCGGACTTTCCCGAGGACCTCACGCCCTTCTCGGCCGTCGTCCACTGTGGCGGCTGCACGCTCACCGCGCGCGAGATGCGCGCCCGCCAGGCGCGCGCCGAGGCGCAGGGGGTCCCGATGACCAACTACGGTGTCGCGATCGCCCACATGCACGGAATCCTGCGGCGCAGCCTCGCGCCCTTTCCGGAAGCGATCGCCGCGCTTGACGCGACGGGCGATTAGTTCTTCTCGCCCGCCGGCTAGCGTGCCCTCAAGTCGCACATTGGCCGAGTGCGTGGCCGCTCGAGCGAGCGTTCCGCGCCAGCTCGCAGAAACTCACGCTTTGAGCGAGAGAAGCGTGACTTCTTGTGAGCTGGCGTCACAAGCTCGCAGAAACTCACGCTCCGCACGAGAGAAGCGTGACATGCAGCGAGACAACGCTACAAGCTCACCAAAAGTCACGTTCGCAATCGCCCCCTGGCGCGTTTTTTGCGATTGCGTTATTTCGCGGCGCGGGCAACGCGGGAGCAGCTATACTAACAACGACCTTTAAGACGGTACGAGAGACCGAAAAGGCGTCCACAACATAGATGTCGCAGCCTTATTCGGAGTCCTCGCTCGCGGGTGCTCCGTTTTTTGTAGCTGCGGCTGCCTCTGATGAGGGCGCGCGGACGAAAGGCGGTGTTGCTGTGAACCTACTGGTGGACAACGGCAGGCATCCTAAGGCGCTTCTCGCGCTCGAGAACGGGATGTACTTCTTTGGGCGCTCTGCCGGCGCCGAGGGAGAGATCTTCGGCGAGATCGTGTTCAACACCTCGATGGTTGGCTACCAGGAGATCATCTCCGACCCCTCCTATGCTGGCCAGATCGTGACGCTCACGTACCCGCAGATCGGCAACTACGGCATCAACGAGAAGGACATGCAGGGCGACCCGCTCCACCTGGCCGGCCTTGTGGTTCACGACATGTGCTACACGCCGAGCAACTGGCAGAGCGTGGAGAGCCTGCCCAACTTCCTCGAGCAGCGCGGCGTCGTTGCCATCGAGGACGTGGACACCCGCGCGCTCACCATCGCCATCCGCGAGGGCGGCGCCATGAGGGCCGCCATCTCAACCACGGACCTCGACCCCGAGAGCCTGGTGGCCCGCGTGAAGGCGTCACCGTCCATTGCCGAGCACAACTACGTGGCCGACGTCTCCACCTCCGATCGTTACGTCGTGCCCGCGGGGGGCGCGGCGGGCGAGAAGCCCCTGCGCGTGGTGGCCTACGACTGCGGCGAGAAGAAGGGCATCGCCAAGCGCCTCTCCGCCGCCGGCTGCGAGGTCACCGTCGTGCCGTGGGACACGCCCGCCGAGAAGGTCCTCGAGATGGACCCCGACGGCGTGTTCTTCTCCAACGGTCCTGGCGACCCGGTCTCCGTGCCGCCCGTCGTTGACGCCGTGCGCGCGTGCCTCGGCAAGCTCCCGGTCTTTGGCATCTGCCTCGGCAACCAGGTCATCTCCATGGCGGCCGGCGCGCAGATCGAGAAGCTCCCGTACGGTCACCACGGCGGCAACGAGCCCGTGATGAACCTGCTCACCGGCAAGGTGGAGATCACCGCGCAGAACCACAACTACGGCCCGGTCTTCTCGTCCTTTGGCCCGCTCGTCCCGGAGCTCTCCGGCGGTGTGTCCGAGCACCCCGCAGACGAGGACCTGCGCTTCTGGTCCCGTGCCCACGTGGCTCCCGTCGTCACCACCAAGGAGTACGGCCGCGTGCGCCTCACGCATGTCAACCTCAACGACGGCACGCCCGAGGGCATCCAGTTCCTCGATATCCCGGCCTTCTCCATGCAGTACCACCCGGAGGCCAAGCCCGGCCCCAACGACTCCACGTACGCCTTCTCGGCGTTTGCCAAGCTCATGCGCGGCGAGGACGACTACCTCGCCATCGACGTCCGCGAGGGGAGGCGCTTCTAGATGCCCAAGCGCACCGACATCAAGAAGATCCTGATCATCGGCTCCGGCCCCATCGTCATCGGCCAGGCCTGCGAGTTCGACTACTCCGGCACCCAGGCCTGCAAGGCCCTGCGCTCGGAGGGCTACGAGGTCGTCCTCGTGAACTCCAACCCGGCCACCATCATGACCGACCCGGAGACCGCCGACCGCACCTACATCGAGCCCATCACCGTCGAGTCCGTGACCAAGGTCATCGAGAAGGAGCGCCCGGATGCGCTTCTCCCCAACATGGGCGGCCAGACGGGACTCAACTGCGCCGTGGCCCTTGGCAAGGCGGGCATCCTGGAGAAGTACGGCGTCGAGGTCATCGGCTGCGACGTGGACTCCATCGAGACCGGCGAGGACCGCGAGCTCTTTGCCAACGCCATGCGCGACATCGGCCTCGAGGTCGCCAAGTCCGGCATCGCGCACACCGTGGGGGAGTGCGAGAAGATTGCCGAGGAGCTCGGCTACCCCGTGGTCCTGCGCCCGGCCTTCACCCTCGGCGGCGCCGGCGGCGGCATGGCCTATAACCACGACGACCTCGTGCACATTGCCGAGCAGGGCCTCGCGCTCTCTCCCGAGAGCGAGGTGCTCGTCGAGCAGTCCGTCGAGGGCTGGAAGGAGATCGAGATGGAGGTGATGCGCGACTCCGCGGGCAACGGCGTCGTCATCTGCTCCATCGAGAACCTCGACCCCATGGGCGTCCACACCGGCGACTCCATCACCGTGGCTCCCTGCCAGACCTTGAACGACTTCGAGCTCCAGCGCCTGCGTGACTACTCGCTCGCCATCCTCGAGCGCGTTGGCGTGGCCTGCGGCGGCTCCAACGTGCAGTTTGCCGTGAACCCCGACGACGGCCGCGTCATCGTCATCGAGATGAACCCGCGCGTCTCGCGCTCCTCCGCCCTTGCCTCCAAGGCCACCGGCTTCCCGATCGCCAAGATGGCGGCGCTGCTCTCCGTGGGCTATACCCTCGATGAGATCGAGAACGACATCACGCGCGAGACGCCCGCCTGCTTTGAGCCGTCGATCGACTACTGCGTGGTCAAGGTCCCGCGCTTTGCCTTCGAGAAGTTCAAGGGCACCGATGACACGCTCACCACGCGCATGAAGGCCGTGGGCGAGGTCATGTCCATTGGCGCCACCTTTGAGGAGGCCATGCAGAAGGCCATGCGCTCCCTCGAGCAGGGCCACGCCGGCCTGGGCGCGGATGGCGCGGACGACTTTGACGAGGAGAACTTCGACGAGCGCGTGGCCACGCCCACGCCGGAGCGCATCCTCTACGTGGCCGAGGCGCTGCGCCGCGGCTACAGCGTCGAGCACGTCTTTGAGCTCACCAAGATTGACCCGTGGTTCCTCTCCCGCATCGCCGACATCGTCACCGCCGAGGGCGTCATCCGCGAGCGCGGCCTCGCGGGCCTGAACGCGGACACCATGATGGCTGCCAAGCAGCTGGGCTTCTCGGACGCGCAGCTCGCGCACCTCACCGGGCAGCGCGAGGACACGGTGCGCGCCGTGCGCGAGGTCCTCGGCGTGCGCCCGTGCGTCAAGACCGTCGACACCTGCGCCGGCGAGTTTGCCGCCCGCACGAGCTACCACTACATGACCTACGAGAAGGGCGGCGTGACCGAGTTCCACGAGGCTGAGAAGCCGCGCGTGGTCATTCTCTCCGCCGGTCCCAACCGCATTGGCCAGGGCATCGAGTTTGACTACTGCTGCGTCCACGCGGCCTACGCGCTTGCGGCCAAGGGCTACGAGACCGTCATGGTCAACTGCAACCCCGAGACCGTCTCCACGGACTACGACACCTCCGACCGCCTCTACTTTGAGCCGCTCACCTTTGAGGACGTCATGAACATCATCGAGGTCGAGAAGCCCGTGGGCGTGATCGTGACCCTTGGCGGCCAGACCCCGATCAATCTCGCCAAGCGCCTCAAGGCCGCCGGAGTCCCCATCATGGGCACCCAGCCCGAGGCCATCGACCTCGCCGAGGACCGCGACCGCTTCGCGAGCCTGCTCGACCGCCTGGAGATCGCCTACCCGCCCTCGAGCACGGCCGAGACCGTTGACGAGGCCAAGGCCGTGGCGCGCCGCGTGGGCTACCCGCTGCTGGTGCGCCCGAGCTACGTGCTCGGCGGGCGCGGCATGGGCATCGTCTACGATGACGACGACCTTGTGAGCTACATGGCCGAGGCAACCAAGGTCTCCCCGGATCACCCCGTCTACCTCGACGCCTTCCTCGAGGACGCCATCGAGCTCGACGTGGACGCCCTCTGCGACACGGAGGAGTGCTACGTGGGCGCGGTCCTCGAGCACATCGAGGAGTGCGGCATTCACTCCGGCGACTCCGCCTGCTGCTTCCCGCCCTTCTCGCTCTCAGACAGGATCGTGGCCAAGGTGCGCGAGACCACGCGGCGCCTGGCGCTCTCCTGCCACATCCAGGGCCTTCTCAACGTGCAGTACGCCGTCCGCGACGAGCAGGTCTTTGTGATCGAGCTCAACCCGCGCGCCAGCCGCACCGTGCCCTTCTCGTCCAAGGCGACGGGCGTGCCGCTGGCCAAGTGCGCCGCGCGCATCATGAGCGGCGAGAAGATTGCCGACCTCGACCTTCCGGAGGAGGGGCGTGACCTCGGCTACTACGCGGTCAAGGAGGCCGTCATGCCGTGGAGCCGCTTCCCGGGCGCCGACGTGGTGCTGGGCCCCGAGATGAAGTCCACCGGCGAGGTCATGGGCCTCGACACCACGTTCCCGAAGGCCTACGCCAAGACGCGCGAGGCCATCGACTACGACGTGCCGCAGTCCGGCAAGGTATTCGTCTCCGTGTGCGACCGCGACAAGCGCTCGGTGGCGCCGGTGGCGCTCTCGCTGGTGAACCTGGGCTACGAGCTTGTGGCAACGCGCGGCACCGCCAAGACGCTGCGCGCCGCGGGCATTCCGTGCGACGTGGTGAAGCCCATCTCCGAGGGCTCGCCCAATATCCTCGACATGATGGCGGCCGGCGAGATCGCCTTCCTCATCAACACGCCCAAGGGTCACAGCTCGCGCGGCGACGGCTTCAAGATGCGCGGCGAGGCCGTGAGCCGCGGCATCGACATGGCCACGACCATGTCCGGCGCCGTCGCGCTGGTGCAGGCCATCTCGGCGCTGCGCCGCGCCCCGCTCCACGTCTACGCCCTCCAGGATCTGTAAATTGCGTAAATTGGGGACGTGTTTTTCTTAACAGAGAAAATGGGACAGGTTTGGGCCGTCGGGTTTTCTTGCCCGGCGGCTCCTTTGACGCTCTACTCAATGCCTCGCTAAAATAACGGGCACAGCTGCCCTCTCCGAATTTTACGACCTGCGCTTTTTCTGGCTGGTCGTCCCGGAATGGGCTAGTTGTGCCCGTTATTTTTTGGCTCCTAGGGAGAGACCCCCATGACGGCATCGCTTGCACCCGGCTCAATTGTGGATACGCACACGCACACGCGCTTCTCGGACGGCGTGGGAACGTTTGAGGAGAACGCGCGCGCCGCTGCTGCGGCGGGCTGTGCCGTGCTCGTGGCGACCGATCATCTGACGCTGCCGTCCGGCCCCATGGACCCTGCGGGGGAGGTTCAGGTTGTCGAGGCGGAGCTTGCCGCTCACCGCACCGCATGGGAGGCGGCGCGCGACGCACGCCCTGAGCTGGAGTTCATTTACGGCTTTGAGGCGGACTGGTATCCCGGCTGCGAGGAGAACGTCCTTCGTTGGGGCGCGAACGCCCAGGTGCTTCTCGGCAGCGTGCACTGGCTGGGAACCGTTGACGAGGGCGCGTGGATCGACGATACGTCCGACATGACCATCTGGCTCGAGCTGGGGCCGGACGAGGTCTGGCGCCGCTACGTGGAAGTCTGGTGCCACGCCTGCGAGAGCCCGCTTCCGTTTGGCACGATGGCGCACCCGGACCTGCCCGAGCGTATGCGCAACGAGGGCTTTGCGGCCACGATTGACCTTGCGCCGCTCTGGGACGAGATGGTCGCCTGCGCGCACGATACCGGGCGTCGCGTGGAGCTTTCCACGGCCGGTTGGCGCAAGGGGGTGGGGGACTACTATCCCTCGCGCGGCCTGCTGGAGCGCTTCTGCCGCGCCGGCGTGCCCATCACGGTTGGCTCGGACGCGCACGTCCCCGCCGACCTGTGCTCCGGGATTCGCGAGGCCTACGCCCACGCCTGGTCCGTGGGCTACCGCTCCGTCGAGGTTCCGCGCGCAGACGGCACCTGGGAGTCCATGCCGCTATGATACGAAGGGACAGTCCCTTCGTAACATTTTGGGAGGAGCATGGCGCGGGTGCTGGTCATAGAGGACGACGCGGCGATCAACGACGTGGTGACCACGCGGCTGGCGCGTGATGGCCATGCGGTGACGCAGGCGTTCTCGGGCTCCGAGGCGCGCCTCCTGCTGGGTGGAGCGGGCGAGAAGGACGCTACGTTTGACCTCGTTGTCTGCGACCTCATGCTGCCCGGCGCAACGGGCGAGGAGCTCGTGAGCCTCATCCGGGGGCAGGGCGCGTCGACTCCCGTGATTGTGATCTCCGCGCGCACGACGGCGGCCGACAAGGTTGACCTGCTGCGCCTTGGCGCGGACGACTACCTCACCAAGCCCTTTGATCTTGACGAGCTGGCGGCTCGCGTGGAGGTGCAGCTGCGTCACCGCGGTGCCGTTGCGCCCTCGGGGGAGGTTCTGCGCTGGAACCGATGGTCGCTTGACCCGGAGGCGCGAACGCTCACGGTTGCCCCGGGCGAGGCTGGCGAGAAGGGCGGCGCGGTCTCGCTCACCAAGATCGAGTTCAACATCCTGGAGGCGCTTGTCCGCCGTCCGAACCGCGTGTTCTCTAAGTCGGAGCTCTTCGAGCTGGCGTGGGGAGAGCCCTTTGCCGGCGATGACTCTACCGTTGCCGTGCATGTCTCAAACATCAGGGCGAAGCTGCGCGAGACGGGCACGGACAACTACGTCAAGACCGTCTGGGGCATGGGCTTCAAACTCGCGTGATCCAATTGGGGGCGGGCGCTTTTGTGACAGTGGTGACAGGCA
>NZ_JAUDEA010000031.1 GCF_030372065.1 Thermophilibacter provencensis
CCCGTCGCCCCAGGCCTGTCCCGGAAGCTCTGAGGGGGAAAGCGCGTCCCCTTCTCACGCACCCATGAACGACGGCATGCGTCCGGCGGCCGTTGCCTCCGCGATGTCGAGAAGCGCGTGCGCCACGGCCTCCTCGTCGGCGCGACCGATGTGCCAGCGCGCGCACTCACGCACCGCCGGCACCGCGTTGGCCACCGCCACGGAGCGCGGGTAGTGGCGCAGCACCGCGAGGTCATTCTCGGCATCACCAAAGCAGCAGACCTCGTCAGGCGTGAGGCCCAGGCGCTCCATGAGGAAGTCGCCGCCGTGGTCCTTGCCAAACCCGTGGGGCGTGAGATCTATATGGGGCGTGCCAGGCATCGGGCACACAAAGTCGAGCTCGGCGAGGGCTGCCCCCAGCACCGCAGCGACCTCCCGGCAGCGCTCGAAGCTCCCCACCACGCGCACGTTTGCCTTGTAGCAGGGCTCGTCGGGAACCTCGGAAAGCGCCGTCTCCACACGCCAGAAGTTGTCCGGGTGCGCGAGCACAAAGCCAAGATCCGCACCAACTGCGACCTTCTCGCCGCCGTACTCCATGACCAGGTAGGCGTCATCAACCCCGCGCAGCTCGTCGGCCACGGCAACGAGCGCCTCGTGCGCGATGGGCACCTTCTCCACGAGCTCGCCGTCGAGGTAGACAAGCTGGCCGTTGCTCGTCACCGCCGTGGCGCACGCCGACTCGTCTCCCGCAAACATGCGCGGGAGGTCACGGAAGATGCGCCCCGTGCAGGGAACAAAGTGGACGCCCGCGGCCTGCAGCGCGTGAATGGCGTCCAGGGCAAACGGCGTGACCGTGTGGTCCGGCTGCCAGATGAGCGTGGAATCAAGGTCGGAGAGTACGAGCCTAATCACGGGAGGTCCCTTCGAAGCGTGCCGTGCGCGGACGCGCGCAGGACTCGCGCGCCCCATGTCAAACGCCCGCGCACGACACGACTTGAAGAAGGCAGGTGCGACGGTCGGGGGCCGTCGCACCCAAAAGAAGCCGCACGCCAGGCGTTGGGGATCCGACATGCGACCATTCTAGATATAACCCCACCACGGCGCCACATGCTCCCACAAAGTCGCAGACGGTAACCGCGTGGTCACGAAAGGGTCAAAGCGCCGCGCCCATGCGCGCGGGCAGGGCGAGAAGTGCCGCGAGCGCGATGGCGGGGGCCATGGGAATGCCGGGGGCAGCGGAGGCAACCTGCGGCGCGTCCCTCCCGTTGCGCCGGCAAACCCGCCGCACGCCAGCCGCCAGCAGCCAGCTCAGAACCCCCAGCAGACACGAGAGCGCAACCACCGCAAGCCCCGCCACGGGCCCAAACCAGAGCCCGAGCGCCGAGAGCAGCTTGACGCCTCCCCCCCCGCCCCCCGGAGCCCCGCCCCGTCGCGCGGACGCCCGCGCCGCGAGCAGGAGCACGGCAAGCGCGGCGGCCCCTCCCGCAAGCGAGCGCGCCGCCGCGCCCTCTGCCGCGCCCAGCGCGAGCCCGGAGAGCGCCACCGCGAGCGCGCATCCGTTGGGAATCACGCGACGGCGCAGGTCCGTCACCGTCGACCACGCCAGCGCGCCAAGAAGCACGGCGAGACACGCCCTGTCCATGAGACCCTCCCTCACACGAAGCCACCAAGCCCCACGCCCTCCAGAGAAGCACCTCCGCGCGGCGCGCAAAAGGGCAGCAAGGACGCTCATGTGCGCACCCGCTGCAAAAACGGCACCATTTACCTGCGGCGATACAGCATGGGACCCACCGTGGCAGATTCGTGTAAGCTAAGGCCACACCGCATACGCCCGCATAGAGAGGACCGCATGAGCGAGAGAGCGCCACAGCGTCGCAACCCGCGCATCGAGGTGCTGCGCCTGGTGGCCATCGCGGGCATCTCGGTCTTCCACACCTTCCAGACCTGGTTTGACGCCGCAACGGGCGGCACGTGGCAGGCCAGCCCGCCCGCGCTCTTCGCCCTTGGGCTCATCAGCCTGCTCGGCGCCTACGGCAACCATGTCTTCTTCCTCATATCAGGCTACTTCCTCGTCCCGCGCGCCGCTGCCGCCGCCCGAGACCCCGGCTACTGGGCCGACCAGGCAAGAAGGACCGCCCGGCGCGCGCTCCCCATCCTGGCGAGCGTTCTTCTCTACGCGCTTCTCGCGCTTGCCGTGAGCACGTGGCTCGTCCCGATGGAGCGCGTCTCGCTCGCAAAGACGCAGTGGCTCGTTGGCGGCCTCCAGTTCATATGGGTCTACCTCGCCGTTGTTGTGGCAACCCCGGTGATTGGCTTGGTGTGGGCCCACGTGCGACGTCCCCGTATTGCCGTGGCCGTGCTCGTGGCGCTCGTCTTTGCCGTCAACGCCTACATTGCGTTTGTCTCCCCCGGAAGCGAGGAGCGCGGCCTCCTTGAGTGGCGCAAGCTCATGAGCGCGGTGAGCTACCTCGTGGCATTTCTTACCGGTGGAGCGCTCTCCGGGCGAGCGCTGCCCCGCACGCGGGCACTCCTGGGCGCCTGCGTTGGCGCCGCCCTGCTGACGGAGAGCGTGGCCGGGCTTTCCGGCAACACGGCCCTGCTCGCGGCGCTCTCCTTCAAGTCCACGTCGCTCGTCTCGTTTGCGCTCGCGGTGGCGTCGCTGGCCGTGGCCGCCGGGCTTTCCGCGGACGGCGCCGACAGACGGCCGGAGGGCGAGAAGACCACCCGCCTCGCTCGCCTTGCCTGCGAGCTCACCCCCTCAATCCTGGGCTTCTACGTGGTTCAGTCCCTGTTTGGCTCCATTTGGCACCCACTCGTGGACGATCTTTGCACCGCGGCGCTCGCATACGGCGAGGCCGCCCTCCTTGTTGTTGGCGTTGTCGCGAGCCTCGTCTTTCTCGCCTGCGTGCTTGCCTTTGACCGGCTCGTGAGGATTCCCCTGCTGCGCCTTCTCCATCTCGCCTGAGCGGGAGAGGGGAAGCCGCACCTTTGTCCTGGGCACGGGGTATACTTTCCCTCGCTTCATGTGAGGGGGTATTCATGACAGATTGGCTCGTGAGGACGTTTGTCCCGGATGCGGACAACGTGGCAAGCCCGGCCGTGCGCACACGCTACGGGTTGGTGGCAAGCATCACGTGCATCGCGTGCAACGTGGCGCTCTGCCTGGGCAAGGGCGCGGTGGGGCTTCTCTTTGGCTCCGTCTCCATCGTGGCGGACGCCGTCAACAACCTCTCCGACGCCTCGAGCAACGTGGTGAGCCTGCTGGGCTTCAAGCTTGCGAGCCGCCCAGCAGACGAGGAGCACCCTTACGGCCACGGGCGCTACGAGTACCTGGCCGGCCTTATGGTGGCGGTGCTGGTGTGCGCCATCGGACTCAACCTGCTCGGCTCCTCCGTCGAGAAGATCCTCCATCCCGAGCCCACCGAGTTCGGTCCGGCCGTGGTGGTGGTCCTTGTTGGGTCCATGCTCGTGAAGCTCTGGATGTCCGCCTTCAACCGTCGGCTTGGCCGCGCGATTTCATCCGACACCCTCGAGGCCACGGCCGTGGACTCCAGAAACGACGTCATCTCCACCGCCGCCGTTCTCGCCTCCGCTGTGATCTCCCAGCTCGCTGGCTTTGACCTCGACGGCTGGGCGGGCCTTGCCGTAGGCGGCTTCATCTGCTGGAGCGGCATCGAGCTCGTGCAGGAGGCGATAAGCCCGCTCTTGGGCAAGGTGCCCGACCCCGCCTACGTGGAGCACATCCGCACCAAAATCATGAGCTACCCCGGTGTGCTGGGCACGCATGACCTCATGGTCCACGACTACGGCCCCGGCCGTCAATTCGCGAGCGCGCACGTTGAGATGGCGGCCGAGGGGGACCCGCTCCAGCAGCACGATCTTCTCGACAACATCGAGCAGGACTTCAAGACCGAGGAGGGCCTGGTGATGACGCTGCACTACGACCCCATCGTCACCAACGACCCGCAGGTCCGCGACATGCGCCACTGGATCGACCTTACCGTGAAGGGAATCGACCCGGCCCTTTCCATCCACGATCTGCGCTGCGTGCCCGGACCCACGCACACCAACGTCATCTTTGACTGCGTGCGACCCGCCGACTTTGCGCTCACTGCCGGCGAGCTGCGCAAGCGCATCTCCGAGCTCGTGCGCGAGCGTTACCCGCGCGCCATCTGCAAGATCACGATCGACGATTCCTACGTCTCTTCCCGCCAGTGATGACGGGGGTGGCGACGGGGTTGGTGACAAAGGTGACAGGGTTAGTTGGTGACAAAGGTGACAGGGTAGGTTGTCATGAAATACTTTTCATGACAACCTACCCTGTCACCTTTGTCACCAACTAACCCTGTCACCTTTGTCACCAACCCCGTCGCCCCTGCCACCAACTTTCCCCGTTGCCGCCACCAGATTGGAGTTTTGATGCCCGGAACATACAAGTCAAAGCAGATGATCGTCATGAGGCGTGACCTCAAGATGCGCAAGGGGAAGATCGCCGCGCAGGCCGGCCACGCGTGCGTCGAGGCGGTTCTCATGGCGCTCGTGCGCGAGGGTCGCGCCGCCGACCTCCAAGCCACCGACAACTGGGCATGGCTCTACCACGACGAGGACGACACTTCCCCGCTCACCGACTGGTTTGACGCGGGCGTGGCAAAGGTCTGCGTCTACGTGGACTCCGAGGAGGAGCTTCTCGACCTCGCCCGCCGCGGACGCGAGCTCGGCTTTGCCGTCGCGCTGGTCCGCGACGCCGGCCACACCGAGTTCCACGGCGAGCCCACCTACACCTGCCTCGCCTTTGAGCCGCTCCCCGCCGAGCAGATCGACCCGCTGACCGGCGACCTCCCGCTGTACTAGCTCGCACGGCGGAGTTGGTGACAAAGGTGACAGGGTAGGTTGTCATGAAAATTATTTCATGACAACCTACCCTGTCACCTTTGTCACCAACTCGCCCCGTCGCCCTCAATGTTTCGGTCGCGTAATTCCTACTTGCATGGTGGGTTTATGCGTGCGACCCTAGTCGCACGTCAACAGAGGAGGCACCATGCGCATCGCACGCACCGTCGAGGCACTTATCGGCTTCACTCCGCTCGTGGACCTCACCGCCCTTCTCGACGACTGTAGCGCGCGCGTGCTCGGCAAGCTCGAGTCCGCCAACCCCGGCGGCTCCGCCAAGGACCGCGTGGCCCGCGCCATGGTGGACGCCGCGGAGCGCGAGGGGCGCCTCTCCCCTGGCGGCACCATCATCGAGCCCACGAGCGGCAACACCGGCGTTGGCCTGGCCATGATTGCCGCGGCGCGCGGCTACCGCCTCATCCTCACCATGCCGGACACCATGAGCGTGGAGCGACGAGCGCTTGCCACCGCCTACGGCGCCACGATCGAGCTCACCCCTGGCGCCGACGGCATGGCGGGCGCGGTGGCGCGCGCCGAGGAGCTTGCGGCAACGACCCCCAACTCCATCATCGCCGGCCAGTTTGACAACCCCGCAAACCCGCAGGCACACTACGAGACCACCGGCCCTGAGATCTGGGCCGACACCGAGGGCGCCGTCGACGCGCTCGTTGCGGGCGTGGGCACCGGCGGCACGCTCTGCGGCGCCGCGCGCTTCCTCAAGGAGAAGAACCCGGCGCTTCTCGCCATTGCGGTGGAGCCGGCCGAGTCCCAGGTGCTTGCTGGCGGGCAGGCCGGAGCGCACGCCATCCAGGGCATTGGCGCCAACTTTGTGCCCGGCAACTTTGACCGCTCCCTCGTCGACGAGATCATGCCCGTCACCTCGCGCGACGCCATCGAGATGAAGCGGCGTCTTGGCCGCGAGCTGGGCCTGCTCGTCGGCATCTCGTCGGGTGCGGCTGCGCTCGCGGCCTGTGAGCTTGCGCGCCGCCCCGAGCTCGCGGGAAAGACCATCGTGACCGTGCTGCCGGACACCGGCGAGCGCTATCTCTCAATGGAGGCATGATGCAGGTCGCAGCCACCACGCACGACGCATCCCCGCGCGTCGAGAAGAACGTGCCCTCCCTACGCGAGCTCATCCGCGAGGACGCCCAGGCGGCCTTTGAGCGCGACCCGTCGGCGGAAAGCGTCGAGGACATCACGCGCTTCTCGGTGGGGTTCAAGATCGTGCGCGCGTACCGCCGCCAGCACTGGCTCTACGAGCACGGGCACCGTACGTTGGCCCTTTGGCTCGCCATGCGCTCGCGCACGCGCTACGGCGCGGACATCCACCCCGCCGCGCGGATTGGCCGACGCTTTACCATCGACCACGGCATCGGCGTAGTCATTGGCGGGACGGCCATCATCGGTGACGACTGCCTCATGTACCAGGGCGCCACGCTCGGTATGACCGGCAAACACGGTGGCAAGCGCCACCCCACGCTCGGAAGCGGTGTCATGGTGGGCGCGGGTTCGATCGTGCTCGGCGCCATCAACGTGGGTGACGGCGCCTATATTGGCGCCGGTTCCGTCGTGGTGGATGACGTCCCGCCCAACACCACCGTGGTCGGCAACCCTGCGCGCGTGGTCCGCGTGCATGCGTGCCCTCTCGTGAGCGACGTGGTTCGCGTCACCGACGACTTTGGCAAGACCTGGATCATGGAGACGTAGCCACAAGTGGGCCGTGCCGGCGGGGCGAGTGGTGACAGGGGTGAAGTGATGGCAAGGGCGACGGGGTGGGTTGGTGACAAAGGTGATGACA
>NZ_JAUDEA010000032.1 GCF_030372065.1 Thermophilibacter provencensis
CCGCCCTTCTCGTCTCAGGGCGTTCCGGTACTTCTAGCCGATGCTTCTCGCCTGGTTCTTCTCGCCGGTGCTCCCGCTTGGTCCTTCTCGCGGCTCCTTTGTCCGGTTTTGGGCAAAAAGTTTGATGCGGGTTCTCGTTAGAGGGCGAGAAGAGCCTGTCGCTCTCTGCGTTACCTGGGCAAACGCTGCGGGTCTTCGCGACCGCGGGCTGTTTTGGTGCCAATGGAGCCCTGTGACATAAAACCTTTGCCCCAAAACCCGGTAAAACCTCTCGGGAACGACCTTTCCCGGAACGCGGAGGGCGCCAAAACCCAAAACCACCCAAATCGGGACATCAGTGCGCAACGGGGGCCACAACACGCCCGAGAACCACATCAGCCGCCGAGAAGATCGCGCGCCCCTACACGCTCTCAACGTGGAAGAGGCCCCCGTGCGGCGCGATGCTCTCGTCGGGGATGTCGAGCATGTATGACCCGCACACGTTGATGAGCGTGGCTCCGCTGGGATGCTCGCGCACGCGCTCGACGCGACCATACTGCATGTGGACGTGGCCGTGAAGCAGGTAGCGCGGCCTCACGCGATCGAGCAGCGCCCCAAAGGCCTCGAACCCCCGGTGCGGCAGGTCCTCGAGGTCGCCGTACCCACGCGCGGGGGCGTGCGTCACCACGAGGTCCACGCCGCCCGTCGCGCTCGAGAGAAGCGCCATGCGCGAGCAGAGCCGGCGCATCTCGGCCTCCGTGTAGCCGTGCACCTGGTCGTTGTATTTGATCGAGCCGCCCAGACCCATGATGCGCAGGCCGCAGAAGTCGCGGATGTGGCCGTCTATGGAGACGCAGCCCTCCGGCGCCTTGAGGTCATAGGCGGTGTCGTGGTTGCCCTGCACGTAGAGGAGCGGAACGTTGGCGAGCGTCACGATGTGCTCAAGGTACGTCGCGGGGAGGTCGCCGCAGGAGATGATGAGGTCAACGCCCTCAACGCGGCTCGCGTCCCAGCGATCGTAGAGCCAGCCCTCCTCCACGTCGGATATGGCAAGGATCCTCATGGCAGCACCTACCGGCTCGTGTTCTTGAGCAGGACCGTCGAGGGGTCAACGGGAATGACGCCTGCCACCTCAACCTCCACGAGGCCGTCGCGGTCGAGCTCGCGCTGCTCGGGCAGGCGTCCCACCACGTTCTCGTTGAGCCAGCGCATGCGCACGATCTGCTCGCTCGTGAGCCGTCCCGCGTCCGGTCCCTGCACGACGTCGCCACCCTGCGCGCGAAGCTCCCCGGTGAAGGGGTGGACGCGCCCGGAGAGCACGGACTGGCGCAGCACGTCGACGAGCATACGCTGGCCTCGCGGCAGCTCCTCGGAGAGCCGTACGTCAAGCACGCCGGCGGACATGCCCCACCAGTAGTTGAGCGACTGCCCCGGGATCTTCTCGCCCTCCTTCTTCCAGGTGTCGTTTCTGATGGAGCGGACGAGCATCTCGTAGTAGCGGCCCCACTTCCAGACGGGCTCGGCGAGGTGCGTCTCCGCGCCGTTCTCCTCTACGCGGTAGAGGCCCCAGGACTCCTTGGGCGCGAGCGGGTTGGCGTAGTCGCGCCCGGAAATGATGTGGACGCCCTCCTCGCGCAGCTCTCGGCGCCAGTCGTGGTCCTTGGCGGAGAACCACTTGAGATGGACGGACGCGTGCGGGTCCACCATGGCGGCGCCGATGGCAAAGGCGTTGATCTCGGCCACCGTGGAGAAGACCGGGGACTCCGCCACGTAGCCCACCTTGTGGTGCTCGGCAAGGCTCGCGGCCAGCGCGCCGAGAAGGAACTTGGCCTCGTACATCCTTCCGTAGAAGCCGCGCACCGCGCTGTGCGAGAGGCTCACGGAGCAGTTGAGGTAGGCGGGGCCGGGATGCTCGGCCGCCGCGCGCAGCGCCTGGCGCATCTGGGTGGGCGCGCAGGTCACGATGAGGTCGGCGCCGTGCTCGATGGCCTCGTCTACGGCCTGGTCAAACGCCGCGTCCGAGCTGCGGTCGGTGAAGGCGTGCGTGGCCACGGTGGCGCCGAGGCGCTCCTCGAGCTTGATGCGCCCGCGCTCGTGGAGCGATATCCATCCCGAGGAGAGCGGGTTTCTGTCGTAGATGAAGGCAACGCGAAAGGGCTTGGCGAGAACCGCCTGCTTGGCGAGGTTCTTCAACTTGGGGAGCGGGGCGGTGTGACCCGCGCTCGGGTCCTCGAGGTAGGCGCGGGCGCCCTCGCCCTGGGTGACCACGAACTCGCCCCAGATCTTCTCGACCTGCGCGTCAATCTCCTTGGGGGAGAGCCCGCGCAGCTGCCCAAAGCCAAAGATCGAGATGTAGTGCGCAAAGGCGTCGCCCACCTGCAGGTCGAGGGCGTCCCCGCCGCGCGCGCGGAAGGAGGCGGAGAAACCGTCAAAGAGCGAGCGGAGATCGCGCACGAGCTCGTCGGGCCAGGGCGTCTCGAGGTCCTGGTCGAGAAGGGCCGCCAGACGCGCATAGAAGCCCTCCTCGGAGGAGATGATGCCGTAGACGGGGCACACGCGATAGAAGCGCGTGAACTCGTGGTAGGCGCGCAGGGCCTTCTCGTCGGAGGGCATAGGCGTCACGCGCGTGATGCTGGCGAGGATCGTGGGCATGCCCAGGTAGCGCGAGACGCTGACGCGCTTGTTGCCCTCCTGTACGTAGAAGCGCTGGAGGTACTCGTAGACCACGATGGGGTCGCGCAGGCCCTCGGCGCGCTGGGAGTCGATGAGGTCGCTCCACTTGGAGGCAAACTCCGAGGATGCCTCCGCGATGGGGAGAAAGCCGCTCGAGAACATGTTCTGACGGCCGCGCGTCTTGGTGCCGGCTATGAGCGAGAGGTCTATCTCCGCGAGGCCCACGGGAACCTCGCCCTGGTAGCCCTGGTTCTTGAGGATGTCGTCGAGCGCCGGCGGGTAGGGGTAGAGACCGTGCGCCACATCGCGATCGACCTGCTTGAGGCCGAGCTTTCGGGCCTTGGCGTAGTCCTCGAGCATGGGGCCGCCTTTCCTTGGCGTGAAATCGATTCCTCACCCCCATGGTAGCGTTGACGGGAGGGCGCCGCCGTCCCCCTGGGCAACATCACGCGTAAAACACGCGCCACGTTGCAGGCTCGTGGCGAGCGCGTAGCAAGTTCGTCTCGCCTTGGTTGGCAGGCTGCTGGGCGCCGTAGACTTCACGTGTGGTCAGAGGAGGGAGGCGCGAGCCTGGTATGAAAGCGACGGGCGAGAGGAGAGACATCGTCTGGATGGTCAACGGTCAGGAGCGCGCCTTCGAGCTCGCGCCCGAGCAGCCGACCCTCTGGCTCGAGGAGTCCTCCTCCTGGGGACATGATCGCGCCGATGAGAAGCAACCCCCGCAGGATGACCCCGAGGAGGAAGACGGATCTACGCTCATCTGGCTCTCGTAGGGCGGGGTGCTGCCGCGCCTCCCGCTATGCGAGGTCCGTTCCGGGACGCCCCTCGTAGTTGAGGGTGGCAACGAGGTCGCGCAGGCCCTTCTCGTCCCCGCGCACAAAGGCCTCGGCCAGGGCGGGGTAGGAGAGTCTCGCCTCGTCGAAGAGGTCCGCAAAGCTCTCGTGGCGCACCTCGCCGGAGAAGGGGTGCTGCCAGGGGCGGCAGTCGAGGTTTGCCGCCGGGCAGTCGTCGCTTCTGCGGACGTAGTGGGCCATGGCCTCGGCGAGGGAGTGCCTGCGCACGGCGCGCTCGACGATTCCCACGGTTCGCGTGCGCGGGGAGCCGGCGGGGTCAATGAGGCGATAGAGGAGCTCGTAGTCTCGCAGGCACGCGGCGTACTCGCCGGCGCCAAGAGGCATGCCGTACACGGAAAGCGCCACCTGGGAGAAGAGGGCGCCGCCCACGCGCTCGATCTTGTCGGTCCTCATGAGATTGTCAACCGCGGGGCGCTCCTGGACGGTCGCGCGGCGCTTCTCCCAGAGAATCCACGTATCGATGTCGGACTCTATGACGGCGTGCACCTCTCTGCGCGCGCGGCCGAGGCTGTCCTCGAGACCGCAGATCGCGCGCTGCTGGGAGATGACAAACGGGTGCGTGGCACGGTCAAGCACGTAGTGGCCAAGCAGGCCGAGGGCAAAGGCGCGGCCCACGCGCTCATCTGAGGTGGGGAGGTGGCTCACCCCGTCGCGGACCGTGAGAAACGCACGGGTGGCGCGGGATCCCTGGATGGCGGCCGCAACCTGGTGGATGGCGGCGGCGCGAGAGGGGAGCGTCAGGAAGCGCACGTAGAGGGGGTCCGGCCCCTGGTTGCCCAGGAGGAAGGCGAGAAGCTCCTCCTCACCGTCAATCAGGCCCGCGGGCAGCTCGGCGACGATGTCCTCGCCGAAGAGGTGGTGCGTGATGATGGCGGGCATGACGACTCCCTTCTCGACGACCTCTCTAGGGTAGCGCATCAGGGGGCGCGAGTTCGGAAAAACGTCCGAGGTCCCTTGCGGCCGAAATTGCCTACTTTTGGGTTTTGGCCCGCCGCGCGCTTCTCGCCTTGCCGTTTCCGAGAGCTTTGGGCTGGTTTTGGGCAACAAGATTGATATGGCGACTGGTCTGGGGCCCTTCTTCTGCTGCTCCGCGTCCTTCTCGACATGGCTTTGCTGGGTTTTGGGCAAAACGTTTTATGTGATAAGGGGTTGTCCATCAATCT
>NZ_JAUDEA010000033.1 GCF_030372065.1 Thermophilibacter provencensis
GGACGCGTCCCGAAACTTGGTGTAATCGGCCAGGCGACCGTCGCCCTCACGGGCGCGGCCGCCCCCCTAGAATCGTGAGTCACCACAACGTCAGATTCGCGAGAAAGGACGGCCGCAATGGAAACTGTACACGAGGAGGCGCTGGCCGCGGCCGGCACCCGCGCCGACGGCACGATCGACATCAACGCGGCGCTGAGGTCGCTGCTGGAGGGGCTGCTCAACGCCGCGATGGACGAGCAGGCCTCCGAGCTCGGGGTTCCGCGCAACGGCTACCGGGAGCGCTCGCTCGACACCTGCGTCGGGACGGTGACGCTCAGGATACCCAAGCTGCGCGAGGGCAGCTACTTCCCCGAGGACGTCGTGTCGAGGTGGTCGCGCACCGACACGGCGCTGGCCTCGGCGATCTGCGACATGTGGGCCGCCGGGGTCTCCACCAGGAAGGTCGAGGCGGTCGCCGCCGAGATGGGCGTCGAGTCGATGAGCAGGAGCCGCGTGTCGAGGCTGTGCGCCGGGCTCGACGAGGAGGTCGCCGAGCTCAGGGGCTGCGACCTGTCCTCCGCGAGCTGGCCGTACCTGTGGCTCGACGCGACCTACGTGCCCTGCCGGGAGGCCGGCGCGGCCCGGTCGACCGCGCTGGTCACCGCCGTGGCCTGCTCGCTCTCGGGCCGCAGGAGGGTCGTCGGCCTCGCGTGCGTCGACGCGGAGTCCTACCTGTCGTGGAGGGACTTCCTGCTGGGCCTGCGCCGCCGCGGGCTCTCGGGCGTGCGCCTCGTGACCTCCGACGCGCACGAGGGGCTGGCCCGCGCCGTCCGCGAGGTGCTCGTCGGCGCCGCGTGGCAGCGCTGCGTCGCCCACCTCGAGCGCAACGTCCGGGACCGCTGCCGCAGGCGCGACGTCGGGGACGCCGCCGTCGCGGCGCTCAAGGCCGCCCTGTCGGAGCGCGACCCGGCGCTCGTGCGCGCGGGCTACCGGCGGGCGTGCGAGCTGCTCGCCGCCGCCGACCCCCGCGGGGCCGAGCTGCTCGAGGGGGCGGCCCCGTCCGCCCTGGCGTACCTGGACTTCCCGCGCGAGCACGCGGTGTGGGTCAGGACGAACAACGTCTGCGAGCGCATGAACTGCGAGATCAAGCGCCGCACGAGGGTCGTGCAGGTGTTCCCCTCCAGGGAGTCGCTGGTGAGGCTCGTCGGGGCGGTGTGCTGCGACCAGAACGACGCATGGCTCTCGGCGACGAACTTCATCGACCCCAGGACCCTGGCCGAGGGCTACGAGCGCGAGCCGCTGCCCGAGGAGCCGGGAGGGGCGGAGAGGGTTCTCAGGCTCGTGGGCGAGGCGTTCGACAGGAAGCTGAGGGCGGCGTAGTATCGGCGGGGAGGCTCACCCCCGCGGGGAGGCCCTTACACCACTTTTCGTGACGCTACT
>NZ_JAUDEA010000034.1 GCF_030372065.1 Thermophilibacter provencensis
CGGGACTGCGGACGTTTTCTTGTACATCCTACACGGCGTAGCCCAGCGCGCGCCTGTGCTCGTCGGGCGTGAGCCAGCCCAGGGCCTGCGATATGCGGCCCTCGCGGAACCACCGCATCCACCGGTCGAGCTCGCCCAGGAAGTCGGACGGCGCCCAGCCCGACCAGTCCCGCGGGTGCCACAGCTCCGCCTTGAGCGTGCCGAAGAAGCCCTCCATGCGCGCGTTGTCGCAGCTCATTCCCTTGCGCGACATGCTCCTGACCAGGCCGTGGGCGTCGCACACCGCCCGCCACCCCGGCCAGCGGTAGTGCCCGCCGCGGTCGGAGTGGACGACCGGCCGCTCGCCCTCGCCGAGCGTCGCGCACGCCGCCCGCAGGCTCGAGTTGGCGAGCTCGGCGGTGGGCCTGGGCCCCGCCGACCAGGCCACGGGACGCCCGTCGAAGCAGTCGAGGACGGGGCTCAGGTAGCACCTCTCGCCCGAGGGCAGGCGGAACTCGGTGATGTCGGTGACCCACAGCAGGTTCGGCGCCGGGGCGGAGAAGCGGTGGGTGCCGTCGCCGCGCAGGGGCAGGTTGGGCGGGGCGGGCGAGGGCTCCCCGGCGTAGGAGGACCACGCGCGGCGGCGGCGCCTGGCGGCGGTGAGGCCCTCCTCGCGCATGATGCGCCTCACCACCTTCTCCGAGACCCGCGTGCCGCGGCGGCGCAGCTCGGCGTGGACGGGCCGGTAGCCGCGGCCGCCGCCCATCGACTCGAAGAGCGCGCGCACCTCGAGCCTCAGCGCGGCGTACCTGTCACGCCCGAGGCGGGCCCGGTGGTAGGCGTAGGAGCTCCTCGAGATCCCCAAGAAACGGGTGATCTCGCGGAGGGGCAGGCCGGTCGCCGCGCGCAATCTCTCGCCGAGCTCGACCCTTCTCCTCCTCGAGATCGAACGGGGGTCGGAGCCTGCCGCTTTTAGGTCGTCCAACACCGCCCTGAGCAGCATGTTCTCGGTCATCGCGGCCTCGTAGGCCGCCCTCTCGGACTCGTTCACGGGGGCCTCCTCGCGTCGGGTGCGTCCGCCCGCGATTCTACCCGAGCGCCGCTCGTGCGGCGCGCCCTCCCTCGCCCAGCGGCACACGGCCGTCTTCGACGCGCCGACGAGCTCGGCGGCCTCCCTCGACGACCAGCCCTCCTCGAGCGCCATCAGGGCGAGCTCCACGGTCTCCCTGTCGTGCATGCGGACCTCCAGACCGGACCCCAGCGGGTCCAACTATTTGTCCGCAGTCCCC
>NZ_JAUDEA010000035.1 GCF_030372065.1 Thermophilibacter provencensis
GGTTTTGGGCAAACCTCTGTTAGACCACCGTGGATATCGCGAGGCCCCGAATGTGTCCGCGGGCCCCTCTATGATGGGAGTCGCCAGACATAACCCGTCACGGAAGGGGCCCGCGTGTACGACATGATACTGCAGGGGGCCGTCTCGCTCGGCGTGGACGGCATGGAGAGGCTGATCTCGGACCTGAAGGCGGCGGTCCTCGGGGCGCTCGGCTCCGGGGGCGCGGAGCCCGCGCGGTGCCCGCGCTGCGGATGCGCGGCGGTCGCGAGGCGCGGCAGGACGTCCTCGGGCGCCCAGCGCTGGGCCTGCCGGGGCTGCGGCCGCACGTTCACCGCGGCGACGGGCCGGGTGCTCTCGCTCTCGAGGCTCGGCGCCGCGACCTGGTCCTCCTACGTGGAGGGCATGGTCGCCGGCGAGAGCCTGCGGGCGCTCGCCTCGCGCTGCGGGGTGTGCCTGAAGACCAGCTGGTTCATGCGGATGCGCGTCCTCGAGGTGATGCGCTCGCAGCTGCAGCCCATGCGGCACGGCGAGGGCGTCTCCGCGCAGGCCGACGAGCTCTACCTCAACGAGTCCCTCTCGGGCAACCGCGACAGGGCGCGGGTGGCGATGCCGCGCGAGCCCCACCGCAACGGCCACGGCGTGCGCGCCCACGGCATATCCTCGCTCAAGGTCGCGGTCGTCACGGTGGTGAACGACCTCGGCGACTGCACGGCCGAGGCCGTCGGCCGCGGGCGGCCCACGGCCGACGAGGTGAGGTCCGGGATCGCCCCCGCGGACGTCTCGGGCTCCTCGGTCTCCACCGACGCCCTGGCCGCCTACGCGGCGCCGCTCGCCGAGGCGGGCGCGGCGGCGCACAACCGCTACGGCTCCGGGGAGGCCGGGGAGGACGAGCTTGGCATGGTCAACGCCCTGCACGAGCGGCTGCGCGGGTTCCTCTGGCGCTTCCGCGGCGTGGCGACGCGGCGTCTCCAGCGCTACCTCTGGTGGTTCCGCTGGGAGGAGCAGGCGAGGCGCTCCGACGCGACGAGGGAGGGCATGCTGCGCGCCCACGTCGCCAACGGGCGCTACGAGTCGAGGAGGCGCGACCTCGAGGACGAGCCCCAGCCGTTCTGGGGGTACTGGGATGCGCGGCGCCCATCCATATCCACGGTGGTCTAACAGAGGTTTGGGCAAAA
>NZ_JAUDEA010000004.1 GCF_030372065.1 Thermophilibacter provencensis
CTTTGTCAGCTTACCCCGTCGCCCCCGTCACCACCGTTACTGGTCGTCGTTCTTCTCGCCCTTCTTGGGAAGACGGCCGGCGCGGCGCAGAGCGTCGCGCAAGATCCACTCGACCTGGCCATTCGCGCTGCGCATATCGTCAGCGGCCCAGCGCCCTACCGCGGCCCAGACCTCGGGGTCTATGCGGAGCGGGTATTGCTTGCGCGCGGCCACGTCCTTCTCGCCTTACTGGTAGAGGGAGCCGGTGTTGAGAACGGGCTGCGCCTCGGACTCGCCGCAGAGGACGACCATGAGGTTGGAGGCCATAACGGCCTTGCGGTCGTCGTCGAACTCCACCACGCCGCCGGCGGAGAGCTCCTTGAGAGCCATGTCCACCATGGAGACCGCGCCCTCCACGATCTTCTTGCGCGCGGCGATGATGGCCTCGGCCTGCTGGCGGCGCAACATGGCCTGGGCAATCTCCGGCGCATAGGCGAGGTGCGTGAGGCGGGCGTCATCCACAGAGACGCCGGCCGGGGCAAGGCGACGGTCGAGCTCCTCCTTGAGGGACTCCGAGACCTCCTCGATGTTGGAGCGCAGCGTGATGGAGCTGTTGGAGGCGTCGTCATCCTCCATGTGGTCATAGGCGTAGACGCTGGCCACGTGACGCAGCGCGGTCTCCGTCTGCATGGCCACGTAGCTGGGATAGTGATCCACGTCGAAGAGGGCCTTGGCGGTATCGGCCACGTGCCAGACCACGACGGTTGCGATCTCGATGGGGTTGCCCATCTTGTCGTTGACCTTGAGGCGGTCGCCGTTGAGCGTGCGGGCGCGCAGCGAGACCTTGGTGGAGAGTGCCTTGGCGGCCGCGGCGGCCTTCACGGACGGGGTGCCCTCCTCCAGGCTCACGTCGATGGAGGCGCCGGTGCCGTCCGAGCCCAGGCTGTGGCTATAGAAGGGGTTGACCCAGTAGAAGCCGGACTCGCGGACGGTGCCCACGTAGTTGCCAAAGAGCACGAGCACGCGCGCCTGGCCCGGCTGCAGCGAGAAGAACCCGCAACTGAGGATGATTGCCACGATGAGCAGCACGATGCTGCCCACGAGCAGCGCGGGGCCGGTGACGGGCGCGGGCACGCCGGCGTCCTCGGCGGTGGCGAGGATGATGATGCCCTGGACCATGCCCCAGATGGCGGCGGCATACGCGACGAGGGTGACGAAGAGCATGGGCCAGCCGGACGCGGCGCGGGCCTGCTTCTCTACGGTCATTGCGGTTCCTTTCCTGGTGACGGGCGCGCCCCGGGGTGGGCGTCCTCGTCTGATGCCATTGTGATATCACATTGGTTTCTTTGCAAGAGGGGACCGCAAGCGCGCGGCGTTTGTCGGCAAACGGCGGGTATACTGGGTGCCATGGGATACAAGACCTACACCTGCCCGATTGCGCGCGACTGCGGCGGCTGCGAATGGCTCGCGGTCCCCTACCCCATACAGCTGCGACGCAAACAGGAGCAGGCGGAGGGGCTGCTCGGGGGCATGGCCAAGGAGGACGGCGCCGCGCTCGAGCCCATTCGCGGCGTGGAGGAGCCCGTGCGCTATCGGCACAAGGCGGCGACGCCGTTTGCCCACGCGCGCGGCGGGCGCGTGCTTTGCGGGTTCTACGCTGCGGGAACGCATCGGATCGTGCCGTGCGAGAGCTGCCTGGCGGAGGACGAGCGGGCCCGTCGCATCCTGAACGGCGTTGCGCGCGTTGCCGAGCGGCTGCACATACCGCCCTACGACGAGGACCGGGGCGTGGGGGTGTTGCGCCACGCCGTCGTACGCTGCGGGTGGAAGACAGATGACGTGATGCTCGTGCTGGTCACGCGCGTTGATGAGCTGCGTGGGGTCGAGCGCCTCGTCTCCGAGCTGCGCGCGGAGTGCCCCGAGGTCACGACCATCGCCCAGAACGTGAACGACCGGCGGACCAACGCGATCTTGGGTCGGCGCTGCCGCACGCTCTTTGGCCCGGGCGTCATGCACGACGAGCTCCTGGGCTGCCGCTTTGAGATTGGCCCCACGAGCTTCTACCAGACCAACCCCGCCCAAACCGAGGTGCTCTACGGGCTCGCGATTGAGGGCACAGGTGATGCCCGGCGCGTTCTCGACGCGTACTGCGGCACGGGCACCATCGGCATCTGCGCCGCCGCAGAGACGCCCGGGATGCAGGTCGTGGGCGTTGAGCAGGTGCAGGGCGCCGTAGCGTGCGCGCGGCGTAACGCCGAGGCCAACGGCGTGGCGGATCGGTGCGGCTTTGTTGCCGCGGACGCCACTTCGTGGATGGCGCGCGAGGGTGCGCGCGAGCACTTCGACGCCGTCATCATGGATCCGCCGCGCGCGGGAAGCACGCCCGAGTTTCTGACCGGCGTGGCGGACCTCGCCCCAGGGCGCGTGGTTTACGTGAGCTGCAACATCGTCACCCAGACGCGAGATCTTGAGATTCTGCGTGTGCACGGATATCGGCTCGAGCGCGTGTGCCCCGTGGATATGTTCCCGCACACCAAGCACGTCGAGACGGTTGTTCTCTTAGGTAGGGAATTAGAGAAAAGCCGTGAACATGTCTACTTGGACTATGAACCGTCTAAAGAAATTGATCTGCCCGGCGGTGCGACCTATGAGCAGATCAAGGCGTATGTGCTGGAGCATACCGGCTTGAAAGTCAGCCACCTCTATATCGCCCAGGTCAAACAAAAGCATGGTATCATCGAGCGGGAGTGTTACAACAAGCCCAAATCTGAGGATGCCAAACAGCCGCAATGCCCGCCGGAAAAGGAAGCGGCGATTGAGGCGGCATTGAAGCATTTCAAGATGATCTGACGGATTGCTCTTAGATTCTGAGCCGGAGGCAGAGCCAGCCACCGCAAAGCGGCTTGCACTTGGCGGGTTCTGGCGGCGGTGCTATACTGGTGAATGCGACGGTGAGGTTCTTTGGAGGATTGCTCCTGAGTTCCTCACCGTCGGCTATTTTATGCAGCGCCGCCGACAGGTTCAGTCAAGTGTGGCGTCAAATTTTGCTCAGATTGCAAATAAGATGCTTCAGAGCACAGATACACGAGAAACGAAGAAAAATTGCACAGCGTAAACAACAGGCGCACATTTCGATACATTCTAAGATGAACCGCAACTGCACTATGTAGCTGCGGTTCTTTTTGCTTCTGTCTGTATTCGGGCGGGCGTTAGCCCGTCCCCATACCGTCCAAACACACCGTTTTTGCACCAGCGTTTCTTTTTACACCCTTTTAGGCTATGGAGTGTAAACGGTGTAAACAGTGTAAAATTTTTCATCAAGTGCCGAAAACCCTTGAAAATAGGGGGCCATCCCACAGTGGGCTTGTGTGGGATGGCCCAGAACGCAACGGTGTAAACGGTGTGAAAAAACGCTTCCTACAAGCAAATTCACACCTTTTTAGCAATAGCATATACAAAAGAAACGGTGTTAATGTATTGACTTCACACCGTTTCTACATTACAATACAAGAAGAAACAGTGTGAAACGAGGTGAGCGCATGGCATATAAAACGAAAAACAGTGTCAAGGGTGAACGCAAGCGCGGCTTGCAGGCCGTAAAGGAAATGGAAGCCGCTCCGGGATACGATCCCCAGGCTACGTTAGCTCTGGCACAGGCAAATTTAGATGCTTTTGGTAAGCTGGATGATCTGGATGATGCGTCATTTATTGCCTGCATGAATGATATGCGGGCAAATCACCCGGATATTTATCCTGTGTTCTGGTGGTGGCGGAAAGCCGAAGAACAAGCCGGACGTCGGCAGGAAGAAGATGGTGAAGGAACAGAATCCAGATATAAATTTTTCATGGTGACGCAATTTCTGCTTGACCCTTTCGCTGACGAATGGGAAGATGACAGGCAAATGCTGAAACCCGGCGTGGCCCCTTGGATTGATACGCCTCAGATTGAAGCTGGTCTTGACCACAAGAGCATCAAGCGTTGGTGTTGGATTTGGCATGATCGTGATATTTACACCGAAGAGGATGAAATCGCTGACCGAACCGGGCGAATCAAAGCAGGCGACCGAAAGTTCAAACACGCGCACATTGTGCTTGAAGTTCCCGGCAAAGTGCCGATTTCGACTATTGCCCGCTGGTTCAAGGTACCGCCGCAGCAGGTGACGATCCTGCGCGGACGCGGGGCTTTTCTCGATGGTTCCGAATACCTTGTGCATGAAAGCCCTCGTGCGGTCGAACAACACAAGACGCACTACGATGACGATGAGGTTCATACTTCACCGGGTTTTGATTTCCGCAAAGAGCTGACCGATTTGCAAGCGCATAGAGCTAAATTTGGCAAACGCGCTGGTGAGATGACACCCGTCGATACAATGCGGATGCACGTTCTATTGGATGGTTGGACAATGAAACAGTGCCGTGAGGATGATCCGCTCACATTTTCAAAGATACGGAATACATTGCCTCCTTTACGACTTGACTATCTGATGGATGCACCACCTTGCCCTTTTAGGCTCAACATTTATGTGGACGGCCCCGGCGGCATTGGCAAATCGGCTTTTTGTGAGTATATTGCACAAAGTTTATTTTCGTTCGTAGATGATCCATTTTTTCACGTTGGGAACGATGAGCGTGTTACATTTGACGGTTATGATGGTGAGCCTGTTATTATCTGGGATGATATGCGAGCTATAGACTTTATTAAACACTTTGGCAACAATGGAACTTTCCGTTTGTTTGATCCGCACCCAAAGAAAATGGCAGAGCAGGCAAAACATACACGTGTTATTTTGAACAACGCCTTAACTATTATTAACGGCGTAGATTCTTTTGACAAATTTATTTCTACACTTGCGGGTGAGTACATCGATGCGAAAGGCTATCATCATCACGCTGAAGATGCAAATCAGGCATGGAGACGTTTTCCGATGATTTTATGCGTTCGGGAAAACGATTTCGATATTTTGATTAACCAGGGCTTCATCAATAAAGACCTAAGCTCTATTCAAACACTAATTACTTATTCTCATGTACGCGGGAGCATGAAAGCTATCATCGAAAGATTGGACGGGGCAGCAAAACAAAAGGCTTTTGCTGGATTTGTCCAACCGGTGGTAAACGCCGCAAAAATGATTGAAGACAAACATGATGATAAGATTTCTGATCCCGATCAGATTCCGCCGGAAATGATGCCCGTTGTTGAATCGGCTGAAGATCGTTTTATGCGTGAGTGCGCTGAGTACGAGGAGCGGCGCTTCAATACGCTGGTATCATTCGGCCATTGGTTCTGGGATTCCCCCGCCGGTGGCTGGGCGGAATACACTAAAATGTATCCTGCTGCCAAAGTGCGCCCACAAGAAGAATATGAATTTTTGCACAATCTGCAATGGCCGACAATCCGAGATGCGATTAACAGATATGTAGACGGCGAACTGGTAGCAACATACACAGAGCAGATTATTCGGGATACAATCGAGATGGTGTGGAACGGACAGTTATAATTGACTACTTGCGTTCTGCATGATTTACGGTAAACTGAAATCAGAAGTGAGGTGATTCAAATGGCCAAATCAAGCGCCGACTTGAAAAAGGAAGCGGCCACTCTGCGGGCAAAACTTGCCGCAGTTCAAAAAGAGGCCCGCAAGATGAAGAGACTGGAAGATCAGCAAGCCGCCGAAGAACAGCGCCAGCGTGATATACAGTTTGCTCTTGAGTTCGTGGAGATGGCAAAGGAGATGTATTTTCGGGATGGCAATCGAAGCTATTTTGATTACATCTCTGAGAAGATGGCTGAAAAGCAAGCTGCCGCACAACCTGCAACTGATTTAACAGAACAGCAGCCCGTGAATCAATCTGCGGGCTATGCACAGCAGATTTGACCTAAACCCCGTTGGGAAGAACCCGACGGGGTTTATAATTTAGGGGCTTGCGTTCTGAACATTTTGTGGTATGTTGCAGGTAAAGGAAGGTTTGCCGCCCGGCTGGAAACGTAGTTTCCAAAGAGGGAGCTGACGGCAGGAGGACGATGGGTTTGTTTACAAACCCTGAGGACATTCATACTGGGTTTGTAAACGACCCCGCGGCAGGAGGTGAAGCGATATGGGTTGGAAATGTGCGCCGCAAGTGATGGGCTTGGTGAGAGGTGAACCGAAGCAAGGGCAGAAACATCGTGCGAACATTCGGAAGATTGCGATGGAAGCCGGATACGAGCGAGCATCGAAATCGGATACACTGGATAAGAGCCGGTCGAAGCAAAACCAGTATGACGGATACAGTAGCGGTGCGGAGTTTGCCGCTGTTATGGAACAGGAAGCCTCTAAGTATCGTGTCAAAGTGAATGGAAAAACTAAAGATAAAAAGCCGGTCGTGCGTGAAAAAGGTCTGCCGCATAATGCTGTGATCGGCTGGGCAGTGATTTATAATCCGCCCGCCGAAGTTTGTGCAACATGGACGAACGACGATTATCAAAAATTTTACGCAGACTGTCGGGAGTGCATGGCTAAGATTGAGCCGCGATTGTTTCGCAGTGAAAATATCCGAATGTCTGCCGAGCACTTTGATGAAGGTATTCCACCAGATGAAAATTCAGGTGTGATTGACCGTCATTTGCATGACCTCGGAGTATCGAAAGATGCAGACGGACGCTATTGCGGAAATCTTATAGATGCAAAGCTCCTGATTAAAATCAATGAGCGTTTTCCCGCTCTGATGCGTGAGTGCGGGTGGGATATGGATGACCTTGACCGCACAGACTTTGAACGGGCCAAGACCGACAAAGAATACGCCAGCGAGCGAAACGCAAAACGTCGGCAATCCGGTCTTTCTGTTAATAAACACCTGGGTAATAAAGCTCGTGAGATGGCTGAGGATGCCGCAGAGCTTGTTGAGCAGGCAGAAGCATTGAAAGCACAGATGGAAGCCGCTGCCGCTGCACGTCAACAGCAACTGGATTTGACCGCACAGCAGCAGGAAACCACACGCAAAGAGCAGGAAGCACTCACCCAACAGCAGGAAGATACACAGAAAAAGCTGGATGGTCGAGATAAGGGGCAGCGCCGCTTGCTGAAATTCATTTACAATTTATATCAAAATCTTAGCGGCGAGCGTGCTGCATTCCGCACATACTCTGAGGGTGTTGAGATGTTCAAGGCCGCCATGGATTCGTTTGTGGAACGCACAACAACAGAGGCGCGAACGAAAGCGCAGGAAGAAGCAGCCGCTGCATTTCAAAAGAAAGAAGATGCGCTGGAAGCCCAGAAATTGGTTTTGGATGAATTGGAGCAGCTTAGAGATAAGCTGCAATCGTCCACAGATACGGACGCCAGTAGAAAACGCTTTATGGAAGCTCATAAGTTTAGAGATGGCCGCACGCTGGAAGATGCCTATCAATCATCCATCCGGCAGAAGCAAGAACATGACACCGCATTCATGAATCGTGCATCCGAGCTGAAGAATGAATATGACCGGTTGCATCAAGGTGTGGAGCAGCAAGAAAAGCAATAATAGTTGGCACCTTTTCGGAGGTCCAGATTGCTTTTTGGGCCATTTTATGATACACTATTACACAAGTACACAATAACACAAAATCGCGCGTTGAGAGGAAAATTAAAATGGCAGAAAGAAATATGGTAAACCTGACAATTACAATGACGCGAGAAGAACGTAAGGCACTCAAACAGATTGCCCTGGACAAAGATATGACGGTTTCTGCTCTTTTGCGTAACTGGCTAAAAGAACACCAAGCAAAGGAGGAACAGAACAAATGAACAATAATATTAACGGGACGCTATTTTCTTTGCACTATGGCAATGTGTCGGAGGTTTATTCTCAGTGGCCGGCACCCGACTTAATTATATCCGATGGTGCGTATGGTGTTCGTGGATTTCGGGGAGATACAACTGATGCAGCAGGCTTGGTCGATTGGTATAAGCCGCATGTCTTAGCCTGGGCAAAAGCTGCCAAGCCGTCCACAAGTCTATGGTTTTGGAATACAGAGGTTGGATGGGCAACCGTCCATCCGTTGCTTTTGGCTACAGGATGGGAATATGTTCAGCTGGCTGTATGGGACAAAGGATTGGCACATATCGCTGGAAATGTAAATGGAAAAACTATTAGGCAACTGCCGGTTGTAACTGAGGTATCTGCTTTATATCGAAGAAAAATCTATTTGCAGACAGGCGATGGACAAACTTTAGGAGCAAAAGAGTGGTTGCGTGCTGAATGGCAGCGCAGCGGATTGCCGCTTTGCAAATCCAATGAAGCGTGCGAAGTTAAAAACGCGGCCACGCGAAAGTATCTAACTGCTGATTGGCTTTGGTATTGGCCGCCCGGTGAGGCGGTTGAAAAAATGGCTGATTATTGCACCAGACATGGGAAAAAGACTACTTGGCCGTATTTCTCATTAGATGGAATACACAACGTAACGGCCCGTGATTGGGATGCGTTGCGTTCGGTTTGGAATCATAGGAATGGGATCACAAACGTATGGAGCAGGCCACCCCTTGCTGATTCTGAACGGTTGAAGGGTACAATGGAACGCAGTGCACCGAGAACGTACAAACCGACAAAGTTATCTTCGGCTCATCTGAATCAAAAACCATTAGACCTAATGCTGACTCAAGTCGCCGCAACCACAAATGAAGGTAGTGTTGTTTGGGAACCTTTTGGAGGCTTAGCATCAGCTTCTGTAGCCGCTGTTCTATTAGGCCGACACGCATATGCAGCAGAAATTGACAAAACTTTTGTTAATTTGGCAAAAGAACGACTCATCGAAGCCAATGAAAGTTTACAAAACAATGGAGTGTATAATTTTAGGGAGGAAAAAAGTGAGTGAAGTAACTAGATACACGCTTCCAGCTGATGACGAACGGACAGAGCTTCAAATGGGAGTAATTAAAGCACTGCAAGCAGTGCCAATGCACTTTAAGTCCACAATTAACATCGAAGGCTTGTCTGCAACAGATCTGTTTGCAATGAATACACTTCTGGGGGGCGCTATCGAGGAACAAACAGTTGCCACATTAAATGCGACAAGAGCGATTTGGGACCCAAGCGGTAAATGGGCAAATTACGAATTCAGAAGATATGCTGAAAGTTTTCCCGATGTTCGCCTTGAAAGAGCTGGAGGAGAACAGCCTCTGATTGGAATTGAGCTGAAAGGATGGTATCTGCTTGCCAAAGAAGAAATGCCTTCTTTTCGCTTTAAGGCTTCCGCAGATGCAATGACCGTATGGGACTTAATTGCTGTATTTCCCTGGTCCCTTTCTAATGTGATATCTGGACAGCCTATTTTAGAGGAACCATATATCGAACAAGCAAAATACGCTGCCGATTTACGGACATATTACTGGGAACATCGTAGTCCAAACGCAATGCCAGTAGAACATCCAGAGACGCACCCATATCCAGAAGCGGGTAGTTCGTATTCTGATATAGTACATGATGATCGAGGCGGTAATTTCGGACGCATTGCTAGGGTACACGGCTTGATGGAGGATTGGGTATCAGACACGATGACATTACCTCTTGCTGGCATTGAGGCCAGGTGGTGGGTACGCTTTCTGAAGCTATTTGACGAACGCGGTAATGAAGAAGTAGTCCGTCAGCGATTTGAGCGTTTGGCACAGGCTGCCGGTCACGATTCTGGATGGGTAGACGAGGTTGTATTCCATGTCAAGCAACTAATGGATTTATAAAAAAGCTACTTCAAAAAGAAAGGCATACGGCAAATGGCACAAAAGAAATTGCGCTGCTATCTCTATACCCGCGTTTCCACGCAGATGCAGGTGGACGGATACAGTCTGGATGCACAACAAGATCGACTGAAAAAGGAGGCTGCTCACCGCAATTTGCAGGTGGTCGCCGTCTTTTCGGACGAGGGCAAATCCGGCAAGAACACCACTGGCAGGCCGCAGTTTCAGGAAATGATGCGCCGGATACAGAATGGCAACGAAGACCACGTCGATTATGTGCTGGTCTTCAAGCTGTCCCGGTTTGGCAGGAATGCCGCTGATGTGTTGAACAACTTGCAGATCATGCAGGATTTCGGTGTCAATCTCATCTGCGTAGAAGATGGGATTGATTCTGCCAGTGCTGCCGGAAAAATCCTCTTTCCTGTTCTTGCCGGTGTTGCAGAGCTGGAGCGTGAAAACATTCAGGCTCAGACGATGGCTGGACGTTGGCAGAAGGCTCGTGAAGGCAAATGGAATGGCGGTCAAGCTCCATACGGCTATCGGATCGAGGATGGTGTACTGGTCATCGAAGATTCCGAAGCTGCGCTTGTTCGGCTAATTTTCGAAAAATATGTGCAGTCTGATATGGGTATAAACGGCGTTGCCAAATGGTTGAATGAGAACGGATATAGTAAGCAGGCTCGTCAAAATGGGATATATAGCCGGATTTCAGCTACTTTCGTGAAAGGGGTAGTGGACAATCCAGTCTATGCCGGAAAAATCGCTTACGGACGCCGGAAAAGCGAGAAAATAGAAGGCACACGCAATGAATACCATACCGTCAAACAGGCGGAATATGAAATATTTGACGGGAAGCATGAGGCCATTATTTCGGACGAGCTCTGGCAGGCCGCGCGAGCAAAGCGAGGCTTGAACGCCTACAAGCGGGAAAAAAGATACAGCCCGGAACACGCTCACATCCTTTCCGGTCTCGTCAAATGCCCTATCTGCGGCGCACCGATGTACGGCGTCGTGAACCGGAAGAAGAAAAAAGATGGTTCCGGCGAATTCTACACAGATATGTGGTACTATATCTGCAAGAATACCAAAACCGTAAGCGGCCAGCGCTGCACATACACAAAGCACATCCGGCAGGACGCGGTGAATGAGCAGGTGCGCCGTGTAGTCCAGGAAGCGCTGCGGAATATGGATTTCACAGCGGACATTATGAAATCCATCGGAACCGACGCCAATCTGGACGCTTTACAGGCGGAAGCCGATACTCTCACTGCTGCCAAAAAGAAGGAAGAACGCCAGAAGGCCAAGCTGCTATCGAAGATTATGGAACTTGATGCCGACGATGAGCTGTACGACGAAATGTACGATGACCTGCAAGGGCTGCTGCGCCAGCGAATGAAGCGTATTTCCGAATTGGACAGCAAGATCAATCAGGTGAGTATCGCTATTCAGAACGCAGGCAGCAAGGCCGCTACGGCTGAGGAAGTATATGCCACCATGCGGATTATCGTGGACATGATGGACATTATGCCGGAGCGTGACGAACAGGAAATCATGCACTCATTGCTTGACAGCGTGCAGATTTACCCTGAGCGGCAGCCAAACGGCCTCTGGATCAAGAGCGTTCGCTTCAAAGTTCCGCTGGAATTTGACGGTGTATCGTCACATGACGTGATTATTGACAATGACAATAATTCCCTATCTAATGTAAGTAATGACGAAAGCGTGGTCACACTCGTCCGACGCTGATCGTCTGGTCGCATTAGTCGGGATTTGGGCTCTCGTGTAGCGCACGGGCCCCTTCGCTGGAAATCTGCCTCTTCGTGTAGCGTGAAATCGGGCCCTGATACGCCTCTTCGCACGTAGCGGTAACCCGCGTAGCCGCAAAGTCCCAGTTGGCAGCAAGCCGCCTACTCAACAGGGTTGCTAAAGCACGCTACACGAAGGGGCAGATTTCCATGGGCGCGGGTGTTGCGCTACACGAGAGGCCGAATCTCAAAAAGGCTGCGGCCCCTTTGGGGCCGCAGCCTTGAAAATCTTGAAAATGCCTTGGCCGGCGAGCCCTTTACGCGGGGTCAATCGCCACCGTCAGGTTCTCGCGCACGTGCACGCGACCGGCGGCGAGAAGCCCCACGACCTCGGGATAGAGCTCGTGCTCAATCTCGTGGATGTGCTCCTCGAGCTCGTCGACCGTCCAGCCCTCCTCAACGGGCAGCGCGCGCTGCGCGATGATGGGGCCGGCATCGTAATCGGCGTTGGCAAAGTGCACCGTCACGCCCGTGACCTTGACGCCGCGCTCATACGCGTCGGCGATGGCGTGCGCGCCGGGAAAGCTCGGCAGCAGTGCGGGATGCAGGTTCACCACACGGTTGGGGAACGCCGCCAGGATGGGGTCATGCACCTTGCGCATGTAGCCCGCCATGATGACGTAGTCCACGCCGCGACGGCTCAGCTCGGAGGCAATGATCTCGTCCGCCTGCTCAGGGTCGGCATAGATCTCCTTGGAGAGCGTGAGAGTCTGCAGGCCCGCGGCCTCGGCGCGCTTGAGGCCAAAGGCACTCGGGCGCGAGCTCACCACCAGCTCAATCGTCGCGTCGAGCGTGCCGTCGGCAATGCGATCGATGATGGCCTGAAGGTTGGTCCCGCTGCCGGAGATGAGAACGCCCAGCTTAATGCTCATCGTCGTACACGACCTTCCCCTTCTCGCCCGGCATTCCGGCAACCACGCGACCAACCTCAAACGGCGAGAAGCCCTGCGCCACCAGCGCCTCGCAAACGGCGTCCTCGTCGTCCGCGGCGCAGATGATCGCCATGCCCACGCCCATGTTGAACGTGCGGTACGCCTCCTCCAGCGTGAGACCCGCCTCGCGAATCATGTACGCGATGACGGGCGGCATGTCCCAGGCCGGACCGGCCTCGCCGCCGCGATAGACCAGCGCGTCCAGCCCCTCGGGCATGGCGCGGTCGAGGTTCTCGGTGATGCCGCCGCCCGTGATGTGCGCCATCGCGTGGATGGGCGCACCGGCGCGCAGCGCGGCGAGAAGCCCACCGGCGTAGATGGTCGTCGGGCGCATGACGGCGTCGGCGAGCGACTCCCCGCCCAGCTCATCGAGCGGCGTCTCCAGCTCCTCCACCATGCGACCCTCGATGGCAACCTTGCGCACGAGCGAGTAGCCGTTGGAGTGGATGCCCGAGCTCGGAAGGCCCAGGATGACGTCGCCCTCGCGCACCAGGTCCGGGCCGATCATCTTGGGGCGGTCCACCACGCCCACCACAAAGCCGGCGAGGTCATAGTCACCCTCGGCCATAACACCGGGGTGCTCGGCCATCTCGCCGCCCACGAGCGCGCAGCCGGACTTGCGGCAACCCTCGGCGATGCCCCCCACGATCTTGGCCACGTGCTCGGCGCGCAGCTTGCCGATGGCCACGTAGTCGAGGAAGAACAGCGGCTCGGCTCCCATGGGCACGATGTCGTCCACGCACATGGCAACGAGGTCCTCGCCCACCGTCTCGTGGCGGTCGAGCAGCTGCGCGATGGCGAGCTTGGTGCCCACGCCGTCGGTGCCGGAGACCAGAATAGGCTCCTCCATGTCCTTGAGCGCGGCCGCCGAGAAGCACGAGCCAAAGCCGCCCAGGCCTCCGATGACCTCGGGGCGGTTGGTTGCGGCAACGGCCGCCTTGATCGCGTCGACGGCGCGGGCGCCCTCGGCGGTGTCAACACCTGCGTCCTCGTAGCTCACATGCTTGGTGTTCTCAGCCATCTTGGTCCTTTCGGGTTGGGCGATTCAAAGGGGCTGCCCCTTTTGAATCATTATCGAGGAAGTCCTTCGCATCTTTGAGCGGCATCCGAGACGTCTCGGACGCCGGGGCAAGATTCTTGGGCTCGTACTCGGCAAGAAAGCGGTCGCCCCAGTACGAGCGCGGAATCTCAACGGGGTACTCCCCGGTAAAGCACGCCTTGCAGTAGCCGTGGGCGTCACCGCCGGGCACGCAGGCAAGAAGCCCCTCGATGGAAAGAAACCCCACGGAGTCCGCCTCAATGTGGGCGCGAATCTCCTCGAGGGTCATCTTTGCTGCGATGAGCTGGTCCTGGCTGCCCGTGTCAATCCCGTAGAAGCACGGCCACGCAACCATCGGCGAGGCGGAGCGCACGTGCACCTCGGTCGCACCGGCCTCCTTGAGCATGCGCACGATCTGGCGGCTCGTGGTGCCGCGGACGATGGAGTCGTCCACCATCACCAGGCGCTTGCCGCGCACCACATCGGGCAGGGCGTTGAGCTTCAGGCGCACGCCCATCTGCCGCAGCTCCTGAGTGGGCTGAATGAAGGTGCGCGCCACGTAACGGTTCTTGATGAGGCCCGTTCCAAAGGGAATCCCCAGCTCCTGGGCAAAGCCCTCGGCCGCAGGGGTGCCGGAGTCCGGCACAGAGATCACAAGGTCCGCCTCGACGGGCGTCTCCTGAGCCAGGCGACGCCCCATGTTGTTGCGCATGAGGTAGAAGCTCGAGCCGTCCTTCATCGAGTCCGGGCGCGAGAAGTACACGTGCTCAAAGATGCACTCCGCGCGACATCCCAGCTGGCAGCCGCGCTCAGAGCGCAGGCCGTCATCGGAGACGCGAATGATCTCCCCGGGCTCGATCTCTCGCACAAACTTGGCGCCGGCAATGTCGAGCGCGCAGGTCTCGCTCGCAACGACCCAGCCGTCGTCACCGAGGTGACCTAGCACCAGCGGCCGGATACCGTGCGGGTCGCGGAAGGCGTAGAGCGCGTTCTCGCGCACGAGCACCATGGCGTAGCCGCCCTCAAGCATGCGCATCGTGTGCGCGATGCCCGTGCGAAGGCGCCCCGAGCGCTGCGTGAAGTAGCCGATGAGCTTGGCCGCCACCTCGGAGTCCGTGTTGGAGCGGAAGGGAATGCCCATCTCGATGAGCTCGCGGCGCAGCACGTCAAAGTTCACGAGCGTGCCGTTGTGCGCCAGCGCGATGATCACGTCGTTGATCGTGGAGAGGTGCGGCTGCGCGGCCTCCCAGCCGCGCGCACCCGCCGTGCCGTAGCGGCAGTGCCCGCACGCGACCTTACCCGACATGGCGGTGAGATCGGCGTCCGAGAAGACCTGCGTCACCAGGCCAAGGTCCTTGCGCACGAGCACGGAGCGCCCGTCGCCCACCGCGATTCCCGCCGACTCCTGGCCGCGGTGCTGCAGCGCGCGCAGGGCAAAGTAGGTGATGCGGGCCACGTCGCGCTCGGGCGCCCACACACCAAAGACGCCGCATTCCTCGTGGAGCTTCTCGGCAGCGGGCATCACTCGGTACCTCCCTTGGGAACACAGACGAGCAGGGTACGGCCTGAGTCGCCGTTTTCGTAGTTGCAGGTGCAGAGCGTGAGCACGTTGGTGGCGGCGGCAACCTTCTCGGCGGCGTCCGCGCGCTTGGTCACGGCCACGTCGAGAAGCCCCGTGAGGTAGGCGCGCAGCTCGTCCTCGGAGCCAAAGGTGAACGTGCGGACGTTGGCGTCGTTGGCGTCGGTCTCGTAGAGCAGCAGCGGCTCGAGCTCGTAGGTTGTGTCCTCGGTCACGTACCAGACCGTGGAGACGCTGTCGAACATCTCCTGGTTGGCCATGTCCGAGATGGGCTTGAACATGGCGCCGTTGCGCAGGTGGTGCCCGTAGATGATGGTCTGGGCGTCAACCATGCCCGGCGCGGTGTTGGCATAGTCCATGAAGACCTGCCCCCCGAGCGAGTACTCGCCCTCGGCGCTCGTGTGCAGGTACTTGTCGTTGTCTGGGCCCTGGTAGACGGGGAAGTTGACCGCCGTGCCCGGAATCTGCAGCCAGCCCACGACCTCGTCGTTCACGGCCCTGAGGCTCGCCCAGTCCACCTGCGGCGGCGTGGTGCCGTTGTCGGAGACGTCCGCGAACGTGGCCAGCTCCTCGTTGATGCGGTCCTGCTCGCTGTACTGCCACTGGTTGTAGAGCCACATGCCCGCAGCGGTGGCAATGAGCGCGATGCCAATGACAAAGAGCAGGACGGACACCACGCGACCGGCGCGCTTCCTTGGGTCGCGGCTGCGGCGGCCGGAGAGGTCGTAGGGGTCAGTCTCGCGGAAGTGGCTCTCGCGGCGGCGACGGTTGCTGCCGCCGCGCTCGGGCTCGGAGACCACCGGGATGAAGTGCGCTGCGGAGCTGCGGGGCGTGTCCGCGGCGTGCGGGTTTCCCGCCGGCGCGTGGTAGGACTCGTCGCCCCCGCGCGGGGTGTGGAGGTCAACGTGGCGTCCCGTCGGGCGCGCGGCGCCCTCGGGCTGCTTGAAGTGCGAGGCCATGCGGGCTCCTTGTCGCTTGTCGCGGGATTACGCCTCGGCCATCTGGCGCTTGAGCTCCACGATCTTCTCGCGATACTCCGGCATGGTGGCGCCGAGGATCTGCGTTGCGTAGATGGCGGCGTTCTTGGCGCCATTGATGGCGACGCAGGCCACGGGCACGCCCGAGGGCATCTGGACCATGGAGAGCAGCGAGTCCATGCCTCCGAGGTCGGAGGTCTTCATGGGCACGCCGATGATGGGCAGCGGCGTGAAGGCGGCGACCACGCCGCCGAGGTGGGCGGCCTTGCCGGCGGCGGCGATAATGACCTTGAGGCCGCGATCTGCCGCGGAGCCCGCCCACTCGTGGACCTTGTCGGGGTTGCGGTGGGCACTCGCGATGACGAGCTCGTACGGAACGCCGAGCTCCTCGAGCTGCGCGGTGCACGCCTCCATCGTGGGCATGTCCGACTTTGAACCCATGATGATTCCAACAAGCGGCTGGTCTGCCATGATGCTCCTCTCGGCTGTCATATCTGCTGTCCTCCCAGTATACGCGACCTGCGGGCGCGGGCGCCAAGGACGGCGTGGCTGACGGGGGCGACGGGGCTGACAGCCACGCCGTCCTTGGCGCCCGCGAGTGCTATGCTTTCCCCTTGTACGCTGGTCCATCAGTCCGCGGACAAAGGAGAATCCCATGAACAACGCCAGCAATCTGTACCTCTACCAGCGCGAGGGCGGCTACCTGCCGCGCGTGGCCGCCGTTCACGACCTGTGCGGCTACGGCAAGTGCTCCCTCGGCATCGCCATCCCGGTGCTCTCGGCGGCCGGCATCGACGTCTGCCCCGTACCCACCTCGCTCTTCTCGGCGCACACGCGCTTTCCCAAGTTCTACATGCACGACACCACGCCCATGCTCACCGACTACCTCGACGCCTGGCACGAGGAGGGCATCGAGCTTGACGGCATCTACTCGGGGTTTCTGGGCTCGGCCGAGCAGGTCGACGCCATCCTGCGCCTCTATCGCGAGTACCCCAGCGCGCTGCGCGTCGTTGACCCGGTGATGGGCGACGGCGGCTCAAAGTACCCCACCTACACCGACGAGATGTGCGAGGCCATGAAGGGCCTGGTGGACGGCGCGGACGTGCTCACGCCCAACCTCACTGAGGCCTCCATCATCACCGGCATCGCCTACGAGGGCCAGGACGTTGACGAGAAGTACGTGCGCCAGATGATGGACGCGCTGCTCGAGATGGGTGCAAAGTCCGTGGTGCTTAAGGGCGTGGTCCACGAGGGCGAGAGGATCATCCGCAACTACGTGGCCGTTGCCGGCGGCGAGGGCGTCGACGAGGTGGCCGGCGAGCTGCTGCCGTACATGCTGCACGGCACCGGCGACCTCTTTGCCTCGGGCCTCACGGCGGCGATCTACGCCGGCCGTAGCCTGCACGACGCGGTGGCGTTTGCCTGCGAGCTCGTGCGCGACGCCATGCGCATCACGCCCGACCAGCCCGACTACCAGGTGCGCGGCGTGAGCTTTGAGAGCGTCCTCGGAAACGTGACCGCACTTCTCGCGTAACAGTCGCTGGCCCGGCGCCAAAGGGGGATGATGACAAAGGTGACGGGGTAAGTTGTCACCATGGGTTTCATGGTGACAACTTACCCCGTCACCTTTGTCATCATCCCCCTTTGGCGCCGGGCCAGCCTTTCTACAGGCAGAAACCAACCAAGATGGCGTTAGGCGTGATGGGACGGTGGTCGTACGAGGTGATGCCGTCCGGGGAGACGCACATGAACCAGCGGCTGTTGGTAACCTCCGGGCTGCGCAGCCACCAATAGGAGCCTGAGAGTGCAACGGCGGAGCCGCCGTCGGTCCACGTGACGCCCAGATCCTCGAAGAGCTGGTACTGCTCGCCCTCGGACTCGTAGGCGCCCATGCGCTTGCCGCCCGTGACCTCACCAACAAGCTCGGAGTACGACGGCACCCACAGCACGTCCTCGGTCACGATCTGCTGGCTGCCCCTGCCCTGAACGGGGTTGGTGGTCTTGTTGACGGCAACCACCACGTCGGCGAGCTCCTCGGGCAGGAGGTCCGCGCCCTCGTCCTCAAAGTAGGCGCGCAGGGAGGTGTCCTTCCAGCTGGTGGCGTCCTCGCCCGAGTCCATGGAGAGGCTGTCAAAGGGATCCTCGGCAATGAAGGTGATGCCCGCCACGCCGGAGCCGTCGGCCTTCTCGTCCTGGCGGAAGCCGGCAACGCGCATGGAGACCTCCGTGCCGCTGGTGAGCTCGAGGGTCTTGGTCTGCGTGCCGTCCAGCTTGCCGTCAGCGCCGCAGAGGTTGTAGCTCTCCGCGAGCTCAAGGGCGTCGGCGTCGGACGAGGCGTCGGCGATAAGGGCGGAGATCTGCGAGAGCTCCTGCCAGGAGTAGTCGTCAACGGCGGAGCGCACCTCGGGGGCGTCCTCGGGGAGCGTCTGGGCGTCGGAGTCCTCGTCATCCGCGGTCAGCGGCGGGATGCTGCCGTCCGAGGGCGGCTGCACCTGCGGGACGGGCTCGGGCTCGGGAGCGAGCGGGCCAATCCAGCTGGTGGCAAAGACGCCGAGAAACACCGCGATGATCGCCGCGGCGGCCACAAATGCCGCGATCGCAAAGAGACGGTCGCGAGAGGCGCCCATGGACTTAGCGCGGTCGCGCAGGTTGTTCACGAGGTCGGTCGCGACGTTGCCCTCGCGGGACTCGGCAGCGGGCTTCTCGGTGTGCTCGGGGGCGTGCTCAGCCGCCGCGTCCTCGGGGGCCTTCTCGCGCTTCTCCTCCGCCTCGACCTTGGGCCCAGCGGTCTCCTTTGCGGCGTGGCTGGCGGGCCATGCCGGGCCGTCGGAGATCCTGCGATCGGAGTAGGGCGAGCGTGCGGCGTGCGCGGCGTAGGGGCGCGGGGCGCGCGGGCGAATCCTCGTGGCGCGCGGGGGCGGCGCGAGCGGGACGAGCGGGACGGCGCCCACCGCCGTGGGCTCGAGCGGCTCCTCGAGCTTCTTGGCGGCGGGCATCGCGTCCGCCTCCATCTGGTACTCCCTGGTGGCGTCGGGGTCGGGAGCGGGCTCGCCAGCAGCCTCGGGGGCGGCATCCGTTACCGCGGTGGCGTCGGAGTCGGCCTCGCCCTCGGGCTCCTCATTGTTTGGCGTGGCGTCGCTATCTGCAGCGGCCTCGACCGGCGTTCCGCAGATGAGGCAGAACCGCGCGCGGTCGGGCAGCTCCTCGCCACACTTCTTGCACTTCATGGGACCCCTCCTCGAATTGTTCACACACTTCCACACGTTAGCATGAAGAGGGGGCAACGGGCGGCCAAACTGACCGTTAGGCTGCGTATTGCCGGTAAGTTGAACCAACTCGCAGCGCCAAGCGGCGCGGACGCAGCGCTAGTTGCCGGAGAGGATCTCGACGGGCGTGAACGACGTGGTGATCTGGTCGCGCAGCTCCTCCTGAACGACGTCGTCGATGCCGGTGATGCTGCAGGAGAACTGCACCCCCGCCTCTGACTGGGTCTTGGTCCAGACAAAGGTCATGAACGAGGTGACGTCGCCCGTGGGCTTGAGGAAGCCAAAGAACGAGGACTGCTGCATCTTACCGTCATCGCCAACGTGCACGCTCACGTGGTAGACCACGGTGTCGATGTTGGGGTTGAGCAGGGCGTTCACGGCAAAGGCGGTGGCCTGGACCTGCGAGCCGGCAAAGCACTCGAGGGCGTTCTGCGAGTTGGTGTCTATGACGGTGACCTCGATGCGGCCGGTGTTCTCGTCGGCCTCCTGCACGGTGAAGTCCTCGGGGAACTGCGTGAAGCCGTTGCCCCATTCAACGCCACCGGAGAGCGCAGAGGCAACGGTGCGGACGTTAGCCTCCTCGGCGAGGTTGGCGGTGTTCGCGCGACGCATGAAGCCAAAGGCCACCTGGCCGATGACCACAACAGCCAGGAAGATGACCACAAACAGGACGGCGGTCTTGGTGATGACCTTGCCGACGTTTGAGCCGGAGGGATCGTCCTCGGAAAGCGGGTCGATGTCGAGCGAGACACCCTTCTCCTTGCGGTGCGCCCTCTGGCGGCGCGCGCGCTCCTCGTCGGTATGGCCCGTGTGATCGACGCGCGAGAACAGCTCCTCGGCCTCGTCGGCCGTAAGGGCGCCCTTCTGAATGCGCGCGACTTCGCTCTTCTTTGCCATCTGCTCTCTCCCGCGACGGCACTCCCGCCGCGACGGCTCGCCTTCCTGCTGCTCAGCCAAGTATACGCAAATCGGGTGGTATAGCGTGCGCCATCAGCCGGCCAGCAGAGTATGCACACCCCTCACAGTGGGCTCAAGGGGCTCACTCTAGAGGAAATATGGTCCTTCGTGTAGCGCCGGGCATCGCTGAACGAAAATCTGCCCCTTCGTGTAGCGTAATTTCGAGGGGCCCGGAAGTAGCCAACTGGGACGATTCGCGCCGCTAGCGGGCTGATACTCGTCCGAACCTCAGGATCAGCCCATTTTTCACGCTACACGAAGGGGCAGATTTCCTCGCCAGAAGACCTGGCGCTACACGAGAGACGTTTTTTCGGCTAGAGCCGTCACCGGGGGGTGCTACTCCGCTCCGTCGGCAAACTGCATGTGGTAGTAGCGCGCGTAGGTGCCGCCGCGGGCGAGGAGCTCCTCGTGCGTGCCGCGCTCCGCCACACGCCCGCCCTCCATGGTGACAATTTCGTCAGCATTCTTGATTGTGGAGAGCCTATGGGCAATGACGAGCGTGGTACGACCATGGGAGAGCTCGGCGAGGGACTCCTGAACGGCCTGCTCGGACTCGTTGTCCAGCGCCGAGGTGGCCTCGTCAAAGATGAGAATCGGCGGGTTCTTGAGGAAGACGCGCGCAATGGCCACGCGCTGCTTCTGGCCGCCGGAGAGGTGGCTGCCGCGCTCGCCGACCTCGGTCTCGTAGCCCTCGGGCAGGGTCTCGATGAACTCGGCGATGTTCGCCTTGCGCGCCGCCTCTTGGATCTCCTCGATGGTGGCGTCCGGGCTACCGTAGGCAATGTTCTCCGCAATGGTGCCGTCAAAGAGGTAGACGTCCTGCTGCACCAGGCCAATCGCCTCGCGCAGGCTCCGCTGCGTGACCTCGCGCACGTCCTGGCCGTCAATGGTGATGGAGCCCGAGTCCACGTCATAGAAGCGCGGCAGCAGCGAGCACGTGGTGGTCTTGCCGCCGCCGGAGGGCCCCACGAGCGCGATGGTCTCGCCGGGACGAATGTCCAGCGTGAGACCGTTGATGACGCCGTCCTCAGGCGAGCCGTCGGCGGCCTTGTACGCAAAGTGGACGTCGCGATAGCTGATGGCGCCCTCGGTCACGCGGATGGGGCGGGCGCCCGGCGCGTCCTGGATGTCCGGCTGGGTGTCGAGCACCTCGCAGAAGCGGCGGAAGCCCGCGATGGCCTTCTGGAACGTCTCCGTAAAGTCCAGGATGCTCGTGATCGGCGTGGTAAAGAGCGAGATATAGAGCGCATACGTGGCCAGGTCGATGGCCTCCATCTGCCCCTGCGCAATGAGCCAGCCGCCAAAGACCACCACGGCCGTGTTGAGGGCGCCCATCATGACCGCAATGGCCGCCTGATAGCGCCCCATGGCGCGATACATCCGCGTCTTGGACGCGAGATAGGCGTCGTTGCTGCGGCGGAACTTCGCGCGCTCCACGTCCTCGGCCGCAAAGCTCTTGACCACGCGCACGCCGGCCAGCGAGTCCTCCAACCGCGAGTTCACGCCCGAGATGCGAACCCGGTTCTCGGTGTAGACCGCGCGCATCCGGTAGTTGGCAAACGCGTTATACACAACGAGAAGAACCGCGATAAGCGCCAGCACGCCCGTGAGCGGCAGGTTGATCGTGGACAGGATGATAAAGGAGCCCGTGACCTCCACAATGCCGATGAGGATGAACTCCGGCCCGTGGTGGGCCGCCTCGGAGATGTCAAAGAGGTCAGAGACCAGGCGGCTCATGAGGTCACCGGACTTGTTGTGATCAAAGTACGAGAAGCTCATGCGCTCGTAGGCGTCAAAGAGGTCCTCGCGCATGCGGCTCTCCATGCGCGCGCCCATGACGTGGCCCCAGAAGATCACGAAGTAGCGGCACACAAACCGGATGGCGTACATGCACACCAGGCCCACGGCGAGGTAGGCCAGCGCGCCCATGATGGCGTCGGGGCCCTCGGTGAAGAGGCCACCCGTGAGGGTGCGAAGGATCTGCGGGAAGGCGAGGTCGATGCCGGCAACGGTGATAGCGGCGATGATGTCGATGACAAAGAGGTGCATCTGGCCCTGATAGTAGCCAAGAAAACGCTTGAACATGATGGTGCGACACTCCGATGAGACGATGGTATGAGCGCGCTCTAGCGTACCACGCGCACGCGAACTCGGGGTAACGTACAATTTCTTGCGCACTTTGACAGCGGCATAGCGCCCAGGTAAGGAAGGAGGGCACGGCCCGCCCCGGTATGATTCGAGCTGTCGAGACAGGAGGCATATTGGAGGAAGGCCATGCCCGAGCCCATCGCAACACCGAACGAGGAGTCCCTGAGGTCCGACCTGCGCGAGCTGGTGAGGAGGACGGTCGAGGAGATGCTCAACGGCCCTCTGGACGAGGAGGCCGGAGACCTCGTGGGCGCCGAGCGCCACGGGCGCACCGCCGACCGCGAGGCCTACCGCGCGGGCCACTACGAGCGGAAGCTCGCGACGACGTCCGGCGAGGCGACGATCCGCATGCCCAAGCTCAAGGGGATGAGGTTCACGACCGCGATCGTCGAGCGCTGCCGGCGCCGCGAGACGGGCGTCGAGGAGGCCATGATAGAGATGTGCCTGGCGGGCGTGTCCACCGGGCGGACCGAGGACGTGAGCGAGATGCTCTGGGGCCCCGGCGTCTCGGCCGCCACCGTCTCGAACCTGAACGAGAGGGCCTTCGAGGCCGTCGAGGAGTGGCGCAACGGGCCGCTCGAGCGCGCCTGCCCCTACGCCTGCGTCGACGGCATCCACCTCAGGCGCAGCTGGGGAGGCTCATACGAGAACGTCGCCGCGATGGTCGCCATCGGCGCCGACGACGACGGCCACCGCGAGGTCATCGGCGCCGCGGAGGGGTTCACGGAGTCGGCCGGGTGCCGGCGCGAGCTCCTCTCTTGGCCGAGGTCGCGGGGGCTGCGCGGCGCGCGCGTGTCCGCCGGAGACAAGGCCGCCGGGATGGTCGGCGCGATCGCCGAGGTCTTCCCGGGGGCCGCCTGCCAGTGCTGCACCGCGCGCTTCTGCCGCAACGTGCTGGCCAGGGTCCCCAGGTCCAGGCGCCCCACGGTCGCCGCCACGCCCGAGGCCATGCGCGCCATGGAGTCGCGCGAGGCCTCCGAGGCCAAGGCCCTCGAGGTCGCCGGGGGGGCTCGAGCGCATGAGGCCCGGGGAGGCCGCGAGGGTCGCGCGGGAGGGCTTCGCCGAGACCCTGACGCACACCAGGCTCCCCCGCGAGCGCTGGCGGCGCATGCGCACCAACAGCGCCATCGAGCGGCCCGACCGCGAGATCCGCAGGCGGGCCCGCGTGGTCGGCGCCTTCCCCGACGGCAGGTCGGCCCCCATGCTCGCGACGGCCCGGCTCAAGTACGTCGCCGAGAGCGAGCGGGGCTCGAGGCGGTACCTGGACGTGACGCTGCTGGAGGAGTGGCCGCACCGGATGGCGGGCCTAGGGGCTGTCGGAAAGTGCGCAAGAATCTTGACACTACCCACAGTGGTGCCCACACACAACTAGACGTGTGCCAGTCTAGACCATCCGTCGAGAGCTTTTTCAAGTTTTCGGCAAGTTGTCATGGCTTTTTCTTAAAAACCAGCAGGTAGATGTACCTGAATGTACCCCCCTCCACAATTGATTTTATATAATGCTGCCTGCAGAGGTCATTTGCGGAGGCTCCTGAAGGTTAAGGATGTCTTCCGGTTTCTCGAAGGCGGTTGAAGCCGTGACTTTGCCGCTTTGGTCGGTCTGTTCGATTGCTAGTTTTATAGTGAGAACGTTTTCAGCGTTGTGAGGCGGCAGGTATCGAGGGACCTGCCTTTCGATGCGCCTGTTTACGGTCTTTCGGGGGCGAAAACACAAAAACAGCATAGCCCTTTAGAACGTTTGGTTGAGGGGCTGGGCCGTTTGCCGATGCGATGGCAACGTCCTTCTTGCCTGGAGCGATGTGTGCTAGTGCTGGCGGGTTCGGTTGTGGCTTGGGCACCGCGTACGGGCCGCTGGGCGAGGTTGTGTACAGTCGCCCCGGCATTGTGTACACAGCTACGGGATATCCGTTGTTCTTCTCGTTGCGTTTGCGCAGGTAGATGTGGTGTCTCCAGGTAATCAGGGTTGCAACTGTGTACACAACGCGGCGGGGAGTGTACACAAAGCCCGAGACGGTGTACACAAAGCCGGTGGGAGGCATCGGGATTCACAGAGTTCAGCTGGGGCAGCGAGGGCGGGTCGGCGGCGTTCTCTATATCACTCATAATCATCGTTTGGGGCATGGCGCGCCCGGGCGGGCTGCCGCAGGGCGCTGAGCTGGGGGTTTGAGGCTCTTCTTTCTTGTGGGGCGTTGATTTCTCTTTATCATCTCTATATCATCTGTATATCAATCTCGTGAACGGAGGTGCCTATGAGCGACGAGGCAATGGTCGAGCTCCTGCTTTCTCTTGCCCAGCTTCCGGAAGAAACGGAGTGGCTCGAGTTTAAGACCGACAACTCGGACGCGACCGCCGTTGCTCGGGACATCTCGGCTCTTGCCAACTCCGCGGCTTACAGCGGAAGGAGCTGCGCCTACAAGATCTGGGGCATCGATGACCAGTCTCGCGAGCTTGTTGGCACCTCCTTCAGGCCTCTCAGCCAAAAGGTAAAAGGAAACCAGCTTCTTCCCATTTGGCTCAAGCGCGTCCTCTCCCCTAACGCAACCTATGAGTTTAGCGAGACGCATCACTCGGGCAGGCGCTTTGTCATCCTCACCGTTTGGGCAGCCGTCAGGCAGCCCGTCACCTACGATGGGGTTGCGTACATTAGGGAGGGGTCAAGCACAACGCGGCTCGAAAGCGCCTCTGAGCGGGAGGTTGTCTTGTGGCAGAGGCTTCAAACGAGGGATTTTGAGAGCCTCGCCGCCAAGCAGGACGTGTCCGCTGAAGACCTCGGCGGCCTTCTTGCCGTTGACGCCTTCTATTCCGCCCTTGCGCGACGCACCCCCTCCGACTTTGAGGAAATCTGCAAGGACCTTGTTGCCCAAGAGCTTGTGATGAGGCAAGACAACGGTCGCTACACGATTACCAATCTGGGGGCGCTTCTCATTGCGCGGCGGCTCACGGACTATCCTGCGCTCAGGAGACGCCAGCTCCGCGTTGTGAGATTTGAAGGCACCTCGCGCACGAGCATCATCGAGGATCGGTTCTTTGACGAGGGATACGTGCTCTCCCTCCCGAAGGCCGAGGCGCACATCATGTCCGTCACGCCGGCGCGCGAGGAGCTTGACGGGATGTTTCGTCGCGTACGCACGGCGTTTCCGCAGGCCGCGGTGCGCGAGCTCCTCTCCAACACCGTCATCCATCAGGACCTGGCAAACACGATGCAGTACCCAGAGGTTCACATCTTTGCCGACAGGCTCGAGTTCACCAACCCCGGTACGCTGCTTGTTCCCGAGGACCGCATTCTCAACGCGCTCCCAAAGACGCGCAACGGACGCCTTGTGGACATGCTGCGGCTCATGGACCTGTGCGAGGAGGAGGGCACGGGCTGGGACCTGACCATCGAGGCATGCGAGGAGGCGCACCTCCTCTCGCCGGAGATTCGCTCAGTTGAGGGCGAGGGGACAACCGTCACGCTTTTTTGCGGCGGCGGGTTTGACAGAATGACCAAGCGGCAGCGCATGGAGGCCGTGTACTGGCATGCGTGCTTGGCGTACGCACGTCGTTCGGCCATCAACAACCAGAGCATTAGGGAGCGGTTTGGCCTGGACGGCTCTCAGAGGAGCCGACTTGCGGTGTCGCGCCTGATACGGGAGTGCTGCGAGCAGGGGCTTATCAAGGACGAGGATCCCGACGCGGGAACGCGGTACCGGAGGTACGTGCCGGCGTGGAGCTGAGGGCGGGCGCGGGTCGCGCGGGCGGGCCGGCGGCGGCGTTCTCTATATCACTCATGATCAACGCTTGGGGCACGGCGCGGCCGGACGGGCTGCCACAGGGCGCTGAGCTGGGGGTTTGATGCTCTTCTGTCTTGCTTGGCGTTGATTTTTCTTTATCATCTCTATATCACCTGTATATCAGAGCGCATCATTGGCGCCGTCGCGGATCTGACGGTGGAGCGGGGCCGGCCGTTGTTATCCCCGTTGGAGAGTAAGAACGGGGTCGCGCGGCGGCTCGGAAGGCTTGCTGGCCGTGTTGTTACGCTCGAACGGGAGTAACAACACGGTTGGATATCGGTTCGAGGGGCCTCTCAATCGAGTTGTTACGCCCATTGGTGGGTAACAACGCGGGCAGGTCGTGGATGCGACCTTGTTGGGTGCGGATTCTGCGGTTGCTGGGGCGTTTTTGCCGATTAACTGCAGAAAGTGCACCCAATGGCGAGGAGGGCGCGTAGGTCATCCGGTGAAAGCGAGGGCCGCTAGCGCGCAAGCGCGAGCGGCCCACATCGCAAGTAGCGGCACTGCCTAGGTTCCCCAACGTAGGCGGCCGTCGAGCCTATTGTAACTACACCCACGAGGTTATGCACAAGATTTGGGTCTTGTCTCAGGAGCGGGACTCGAACGCGGGCCGACGGCGTTCTCTATATCACTCACGATCATCGCTTGGGGCACGGCGTGCCCGGACGGACTGCCGCGGGGCGCTGAGCTGGGGTTTTGAGGCTCTTCTTTCTTACGTGACGGCGAGTTCTCTTTATCAGCTCTATATCAAAGTGCGTCATCGCCACCATGGGCCTGATGGCGGAGCGGAGCTGGCCGTTGTTATCCCCGTTGGAGGGTAAGAACGGGGTCGCGGGGCGACGCGAGGGGGTTCTTGGCCGTGTTGTTACACCTGAACGAGGGTAAGAACGGGGTCGCGTGGCAAGAAAGAGGGCCGGCACCCGGATGGGGTGCCGGCCCAGAAGCCGTCGGACCAGCCGCCGACGCTACTGCTTGCGCTTCCTGCGTGCGAGCAGGCCGATCCCAATGAGGGCCGCTCCGCCGGCACCCAGGATGGCGGGCAGCGCCGTCATGGTGTGGTCGCCGGTGTCGGGCACCGTAGGCTTATCGGGCTCGGGCTCGTCGCCAGGATCGGGCTCGTCGCCTGTGTCGGGAATCGTGGGCTCGGGCGTGTCGCGCACCACCACGATGGCGGTACCGTCGCCGTTGTCCACGCTCACGGCGTCGCGAAGGTCGGCCGGGGTGTTCTCGGCCAGGGCCAGCGACCCGTCCTCAAAGACGAGCAGCGTCACGGGGGCGTTGAGCAGCTCGTAACCCTCGGGCGCGACGGTCTCGGTGAGCACGTACTTCTCGCCAGCGATGAGGCCGGTCACGGGCGTGCCGGGCGTGACGTCCTTCTCGGCGGTGCCGTCGGCAAAGGTGCCGGAGAGCGTGAACTCGGCGCCCTCAAGGGCCTCGCCGGACTCGCTCTGCTTGGCAACCACGATCTCCACGGGCGTGTCCTGCGCGGTGACGGTCACCGTGCCGGACTCGGCCACGTAGCCAGCGGGAACCGTGGCGGGATCGACCACCAGGTTACCCTGCGCGTCCACCGTGAAGGCGAGCGTGCCGTCGATGAGCTCAAAGCCGGCCGGGGCAACGGTCTCCACGAGCTGGTACTCGTAGACGGTGCCGCCCTCGACGCTGGCGATAAGCCCGCTCACGGAGGTGGTGCCGTCAACGGGGACGGTCCGGGTCTCGGCCTCGGCCGCGGGCGTGCCGTCGGCGTTGGCAAAGATGCCGGTGAGCGTGAACTCGGCGTCCTCGAGCGCGTTGCCGGAGAGGTCGGTCTTGGAGAGCTCGATGGAGACGGGCTCGTCCGTGGCGGTGATGGTGATCACGCCGGCGTCCACGCCCAGCGCGTACGCTGGGGCGTTGCCCTCGGCCGCGGGGGCCAGCGTGCCGTCGGCGTTCACCGTGAAGGTGAAGCTGCCGGCGATGAGCTCGTAGCCCGCGGGGGCCGCGGTCTCGGTGAGCACGTAGGTCTGGCCGGCCACCAGCTGAGCGGAAACGACGCTCGTGAGGCCGTCCGTGGTGGAGAGGGTCAGCGCCTCGGTGCCGCCGTTCGCGAACGTGGAGCCCTCGGCCGGAGCCAGACTGAACGTGGCGCCGGTGAGCGGCGCGCTGTTCTCGCCCAGCTTCTCGATCTGGACCTCGACGGGCTCATCGGTCACGGTGACCGTCACCACGCCGCGGTTGGCGTGGCTGTAGGCAGCGCCGTTCTCGGCGTCCTCGGGCACGGAGATGGTGCCGTCAGCGCCCACCGTGAAGGTGAAGCTGCCCTCGGCAAGCTCGTAGCCAAGCGGGGCCTCGACCTCGGTGAGGACGTAGGTCTTGCCGGCAACGAGGTCCGGGACGGCCACGGTGCCCTCGGCCGTGGAGGTGATGGTGGCAAGCTCGGTGTCCGGGTCGTCGGCAGCGGCGAGCGAGAAGGACGCGCCCTCGAGCTGCGTTCCGTCCGTGGAGAGCTTGATCAGGCCAACCTCGATCGCGGCGTCCGTGGCAACGATGGTGATGCCGTCGTCGGCAACGGCAAAGGCCGGGTCGTTCTCGGCGGAGGCGGCGGCGATGGTGCCGTCGGCGTTCACCGTGAACGTGAAGCTACCGGAGATGGCCTCGTAGCCGGCCGGCGCGTCGGTCTCGGTGAGCACGTAGGTCTGGCCGGCAACCAGACCGGTCACGGGCCTGCCGGGCGTTGCGGAAACGACGCTGGTGGAGCCGTCCGCAAAGTGGCTGCCCTCGGCAGGGACGAGCTCGAAGGCGGCGCCGGAGAGCGCGTTGCCCTCAGTGTCCTGCTTGGACAGGTTGATCTGGATGTCCTGGTCGTGCGCCGTGATGGTGAGGCCGTCGTCGGAGACGTCATAGCCCGCGGCACCCTCGGCGCGCTCGTCGGAGACGGCGTGGATGGCGCCGTGCTCGTCAACCGTGAACCGGAACTCGCCAAGGAGCTCGTAGCCCTTGGGCGCCGTGGTCTCGGTCAGCTTGTAGACGTACTCAGCGCCCTCGCGCGTGGCGATAAGCCCGTCGATGGTGATGGTGTTGTCCTCGAGCGTAAGCTCGCGCGTGGCGGAGCTGCCCGGCGTGCCGTTCTCGTTGGCAAACGTGCCGGAGAGCGAGAAGACCGCGCCGTTGAGGGCGTTCTCGGCAAGGTCGGCCTTGTTGAGCGTGACCTCGATCGGGGCGTCGGTGGCCGTGACGGTGATGACGTCCGTGCCATCGAAGCTGTAGCCCTCCTGGTCGAGCGCGGCCGTGATGGTGCCGTCCGCGTTGACCGTGAACTCAAACACGGTGGTGTTGAGCTCGTAGCCCGCCGGGGCAACGGTCTCGGTGAGCGTGTAGTCCGTGTCCACGTTCAGGAGGCCAACAAGGACCACCTGCCCCTGGCCGTCGCTCACAACGTGGAGCACGCCGTTCTGAATGTCGTTCTGGCCGTCGCCGTTAAGGTCGACGGACGTGGAGGCAAAGCCCTTGCCCTGCTCGGGCGTGAGCGTGAACTCGGCGCCCGGAAGGGCGGTCCCGCCCTTGGTGCTCACCTTGAGGAAGGTGACCTCTGTCTGGAGGTCGGTCGCCGTGATGGTGACCGTGCCGTTTGCATCCTCGGCGGCAACGTACTTGCCGGTACCGTCGGTACCCTCGGCTACGCCGGCCGTCGTCTCGTCGGGATCGACGAGCGTCACGGTACCGTCGGTGCCAACGGTGAAGTCGACCCACCCGGCAACCTCGTGGCCGTTCGGGGCAACAGTCTCAGTGAGCGTGTAGGTGCCGCCCGCAACGAGCAGTGCGTCGTCGAGCGACACCTTGCCCGTGCTCTCGTCAACGGTCACCTGAATGGAATCGGTGGAGCCGTTCGCAAAGGTCGTGTTCGTACCCGCCTTGGGGGCCACGGTGAACTTGGCACCCGAAAGTGCCTTACCGTCCTCGTCAACCTTGGCGAGCGTCACCTTGATGGAGGGGTCTGTGGCCTTGATGGTCACGAGGCCGTCCTCCGCGCTCACGTCGTAGCCGGTCGGCTGGTTGGTCACCTTGAGCGAGCCGTCGGCGTTGACCTCAAAGACCAGGTTGCCGTCAATCAGCTCGTAGCCCGCGGGAGCCTTGGACTCCGTAACTGTATAAGTGCTGCCCGCAACGAGAAGCCCAGTAAGCCCGAAGGATCCGTTGGCATCGGTCTTCTTGGTGAGGGAATCGCTCTTGCCGTCGGCAAAGGCATCGCCCTCGGCGGGTGTGATGGTGAACTCGGCACGCGCGTAAGGGTTCGTTACGCCGTCGAGCGTTGCGTCACCATCCTTCTGGAACGTGACGTCAATCTTGGTGTCGACCGCGGTGATGAGGTTGATGCCACCGTCCTTGCCCACGGCGTAGGAGCCGGAGCCATCCGTGGTGGTCCCGAGGCTCACCACGTCACCGTTCTTGTCCACCGTGAAGGTGACGGACCCTGCGAGCTCGTAGCCCGCAGGAGCCGTCTTCTCGGTGAGCGTGTAGGTCTCGCCGGCAACGAGCAGCGCGTCATCGAGCGTCGCCACGCCGTTTACGGTGGTCACGTCAACGGAGGTCTCCCCGCCCGCGAGCCTGCCGCGGATGGTGAAGGTGGCCAGGCTCTCAAGAACCGTGCCGTCCTGCGCGACCTTCTTAATCTTGAGCTTTGTGGGCGCGTTCTGCGCGGCCACAGCCTGCTCCGTGGACACCGTGTCACGATCGATCGTGAACTCAGCGCTCGTCACGGGCTTGTCGCCCACGTGACCGACGTAGCCTTCGGTGGGCGTGGTCTCGTCAAAGCGATACGTGCCCCACGCAAGACCGTCAACGGCGATCTGTCCGTTGCCGTCCGTGGTGAGGCCAGTCTTGCCCTCGACGTCGGCCCACTCGCCGTCCGCGCCCTTCGTCTGGAGCGAGAAGGTCGCGCCCTCGAGCTCGTCGCCCTCGTCGTCGGTCTTGGTCAGCGTGGCCTTGCCCGTCAGGCGCTCGTTCTCAAGATCGAGCGTCACCACGGTGCCGTGATCGACGTCCTTGAGCTCGAAGGTCACGGCGAGCGCCGCGGCGTCCTTCGGCACCTCGTAGCCCTGGTTGGCCGTCTCCACGAGACGATACGTGCCCTTCAGGTTGAGGGTGAGTCGGAGCTCGCCGGCATTGGCGGGCGTCGCGCTGTCGGCACCGGTCGCCTGATAGCCGTTCTCGGCATCAAGCGTCAGCGTGTAGGCGTTGCCCGTCTCGAGCCCCCCGGCGACGCTCACCCACGTGGAGCCGTCGAGGCACTGGAGCTCAAAGACGGCATCATCGATTGGGGCGCCATCCGTGGCGTCGCTCTTCGTCAGCGAAACCGTGGCCTGGAAGGGCGTGTTGAGAAGGACGTCGCCGGGGTTGTCCTCGGCGTTGTCCTTGACCGTGACCACGGCCTCGTGGTCGGTCTCCTGATCGAGCGTGAACGGGAAGACCGCCCCCTCCCCGGAGGGCAGGGCGGCGTCGGCGGTGGTCGAGCGCTCCAGCAGGTAGTAGCTGCCAGGCTGGAGGCCGTCGGAGAGCTTGCCGCGGCTGTCATCGGCGGTGCCCAGGGAGGCGCCGTCCTCGAAGGCAACGTCGCTGCTCTTGGAGGCAAACGTGCCGTCGGCGCCCGTGGTCAGGCCCTCGGCCATGAGCTCGTCCGCGCCGTCTACACCCGTGCCCGCGCGGTACAGGTCAAACGTCACGCCCTCGAGGCCGTCGCCGCTGGTGAGCTGCTTCGTGAACTGGAAGTAACCACGGAAGACCTCGTCGGTGACCTTGATTTCCGCCACGGTGCCGGCGCTCGACGTGACCCCGTTGATGGAGCCGTCCGCAGCGATGGTCAGGGAAACGTCTGCGGCGCGGGCGTAGTCCTGGGGCAGGTCGCCGGTCTCGACGACCTTGTAGGAGCCAGCCTTGAGGCCGATGATGTCGCCGGCGCTGGCTCCTGTCATCTCAACGGAGCCAGAGGTGTCGGCAGAGCCGGAAGTGATGCCGCCGGCCCAGACGTCGGTCGCGGGCACGCCGTCCGGCCAGACGAAGCTCGTCTCCATGCCCTTGGGGTCACGATTCCACACGGCATAGACCGTCGCCTTGTCCGCGCTCATGACGGAGAGCTCGACGTCGTCGACGTTCTCGCCATTGTTGGAGTCGCTCACCTTGTTGAGCGAGAAGCGCGTGGCGACGTTGGTGATGGTAGAAGCGGCCTGGTTGCCGGTGTCGGGGTCCGCTGTCGCGGGGCCCGTGGTCGTGCCGCCGCCCTCGTACGTGGGGTAGAAGCCGGGCACGGAGCCGGCGGCCTCGGACACGCGGTAGGTGTAGGCCTTGCCGTCGCCGTCGTACTTGGGCAGGTCGCTGGCCTTAGCGGAGCCGTCGTAGGTCCACTTCCAGCTGTCCTTGCCCCACGTCCATGCGGGCTGGCCGGCGATCTTGGTCACGTTCTCCCACGTCGCGTCCTCCGCGGCGGGGTTCTCGGCCGTGGTTCGCTCGAGGGCGAGGGTCGGAGTCTTGTCCGGGGTGCCGTCATTGTTGGCATCTCCCGGGACGAGGCCGGTTGCCCCAAAGGTGTTCCACTCCTTCTTGCCGCTCAGGGTAATGGTCTGGAGTGTGTTGGTGAAGGTCTGGTCGGCATCACCGGAGCCGTTGCTGGCGGAGCTGTCACCAGTCACCGCGGCGTGTCCCTTGTCTAGGCCGTCCACAATCGCGCCATCAAGGCTGTATCCGCCCGGCACGACCTCGACGGCGCGGTAGCGGTACGGCTTGCCGTTCTCGTCAAAAGCTGGCAGGTTGCCAAAGGTCTTGATGCCCTCGTTCGTACCCGCCGCGCCCGTGACGGTTACGGACTTCACGCGGGTACCATCCGCCTTGGTGACGTACTCCCACGTGCCGCCGCCGTCCGTCGAGCGCTGGAGATAGAAGGTGGTAGACCAGTCGGTCTCACCGGAGACCTTGTCGCGCAGGCCCCACTTGTTGCCGTCATCGTCCCAGGCCTTCTTGATGGTCAGGCTGGTGGCATCGAGGGTGTTGGTGATGGTGGTCTGGCTGGTCGAGGTGGTGGAGTTGTTGTCTGTGTTCCGAGTCGAGGAGAGCGCGGTTGTGCCCTCACCGGTGTAGGAATTGGTGAGGGGGTAGGTGATATCGAGATCGTCGCCGGTCGGGTTGGCGACGTCCTTGCCGCCAACCTTCGTCTCTACGACGCGGTACTGGACCAGCGTTCCGTCCTTCAGCTGGTTGGGCAGCACGTTCCACGTGTGGCTCCAGTTTGGACCCGTAAGGGTCTGGGTGGCGGTAATGCCGCCGTTCGTGCCAGCGACGCGCGTCAGCACTTCGCTCGCGTTGCCCCACTCGCCCCAGCTCGTGCCGTCATTCGACGTGCGCGCCTGGAGCTCAACGGTCACGGACGTGGGACGCAGGCCCCACTCGTCGTTACCGTCGCCCTCCCAGCTCTTCTTCACCGAGGCCGTGCCGGCAAGGCGGTTCTCGAGCTTGCCAAACGCGCCCGAGTAGCTGCCTTCCCCATCGGGGTCTGAACCCCGTGCCTCAACCGAGCCGGTGGTGATGCGGTACGCCTGGTTGTTGTCCGCGAGCTTCTCGGTCACGGTGTAGGTCCAAGCGGTTCCGTCGGGAGCCCACTGCTCGAGGTTGGAGATGGTATAGGTCCAAGTGTCGGCGTCGGTGTTGGACCACTGGAGATAGGCCTCACCGCTGGCGTTGGTGCTCTGGAGCTTCACCGGCTCCTCGGCGGTCTGCTTGGTGCTGTGGCGCGTGAGCGTGATATCAAGGCTATCAGGCCTGGTTTTGAAGGCGTTGCCCAGGTCGTTCCAGTACTTTGTGCCGGTGAGCGTGAGGTCATTGTCCTCGGCGTAGGTGTTCTTGAAGGAGAAGTCGACCTCGTCGTCCGCCTTCACGAGCGTGGCGCCGTCCTCCATCGCCTCAGGCGACTGAGAGCCCGCCTCGATGACGGCGTCAGCCTTAAGATCGCCCATCCCCACCGTGGTGGTGTAGCCGTTCACGGCCTTCTCGACCACGTAGTAGTGCCAGTATTCGCCAAGCGGGGTGTAAATCTCGAGGTCCTCAAAGGTGTGCGTGGCGGTGCCGGTCTTGTCGCTGTCATCCGACTCAAACGACGTAATGGTAGCCTCGTCGACCTTCTCGGCGCTGTCCTCGCCCTCCTTCGGGTCAAAGCGATAGAGCGAGAAGGTCACGTTGGGGAACTTGTCGTCCTCCTCGCGCTGGCCCTCCACGATCTTCTTCACCGTGAGGTTGCCCTTCGCGGGCGCGTAGGTGTTACGCAGGACAAACGAGCCAGCCTCGCCGTGCTGGGCCGCGTAGACGTCATCTGCCGTGGTGAGGCCCTCCTCGGAGGCAAAGTCAATCTTCTCAACGTCTTCGTCAGACAGCGGCAGCGCCGGCGTGCCGATAAGGCCGGTGATCACCTCAACCGCACGGTACTCGTAGCGACGGCCGGAGGCGTCGTAGCGCGGCAGCGCGCCCTCGGCGCCGGGCTCAACGTCGTTGTTGTCGCCCTCTTTGACGATCGTAAAGCTGTAGGTGGCCTCGGAGCCCTCGAGCGTACTGGTCCAGGCAACAACGCCGGGGCCCTCGGCCGGAACCCACTTGTCCCCGTCCTTCTCGATGTGTGCCTCGGGCCAATCCTGATCGCCCACATAGCGCCGCTGGAGAAGAACCAGGATCTGGGGCAGCGCGGCCTGGCCAACGTCGCCGGGGACGTTCTGCCAGATCTTGCTACCACCCACGCGCAGGGTGTTCTTGAGGCTGTTCACAAAGGTGTAGCCCTCGCGCAACGCGTAGGAGGAGCCCGCCTCGTCACCGGTGGCGGTATCAACCGCCTCGGGCTTCTCGGTGTCAGCGAGGTTCCAGAGGGCGGTGTCGGAGAGCTTCACGCCCTCAGGGGCCTCCCAGTCATTCAGCAGGTCATCCTCCTTAAACGTCACGTCCTGGTAGTCCAGGCGCGCGGCGGCATCGGGGATGTTCTCCACGGCGTAGTAGGTGTAGGCGTAGCCGTTGGCGTCATACGTGGCGAGGTTGGGCGCCGTCGCCTTCCACTGGTACTGCGAGACGTCGCCGTTGTCGTCCTTCAGGGCCTCCCAACGCCAGCTGATGTAGCCGGTCACCTTCTGGGGCGTGGAGCCCTCGGCCGCGCTCACGCGATAGAGGGTGAGGTTGATGTCCGGGCGCTGGCCCGCGCCCTCCCTGATGTAGGCGTCGTTCCACTCCTTGAAGAAGACCACGTCGCGCGAGCCCACGAGGGAGTTCGTCGCGGTGTAGGTGCAGGTGTCCTTGAAGTGCCACACACCCGTGGTGTAGGTGGGCTCGGAGAGCGAGCTCGCGTAGCCGGCGTGATCGTCGTCCGCCCACTCCTCGGTGACGGAGTAGCTCACCACCGTGCCGTTGCCGTCGTACTTGGGCAGGCCGCAGATGCCCGTGGCGACGGTGTTCTCGTCGTCGGTGCCCTTGGGCACGCTGACCAGAAGGGTGGTGCGGCCGTTCTCGTCCGTCTCGACCGAGCCGGTCAGGCGCTTGGGGGCCTCGCCGGAGAGGTCCGGGTCCTCCTCGAAGAGCGGGAGGGTGTTGCCGTTGTTGAGCTTGACGGTGGCCCGGCCCTCGTCGTCCACGGCGAAGACTGCCTTGGGGTCGTCGCAGGAAATGCGGTAGACGGCGTCCGGGCGGTCGTCGGCCTTGGTGGCGCCGTCCTTCCAGGTCTTCTCGATCGAGATGTTTACCAGGCCGATGCGACGGTTGCTGACGTAGAACGTGGGGAGCTCGTAGGGGCTCTCCTCGGCAGTCGCGCTCTTGTAGCTCACCTCGTAGACGTGCTCGCCGGTGGAGACGCGCTCGAGATGGGCGTTGTTGAAGCCGCTCTCCTCGTAGCCCCAGCCAGTGTTGACCCAGGACGGGACCTGCTCGCTGTCCTCGTACTTCTTGCGCGCCTCGTCGTAGGTGAGGACCTCGTAGCTGGCGGGATCGACGCCGTCGGCCCCGGAGGAGACGAGGTAGGTCTCCCTGACGCCAACCTTGCTCAGGTCGGCGTCGGTGACGCCCATGATCATGGCCGTCCTGAACCACGTGTCGTCCTCGGTGATGGTCACCGAATCAACCTTCTTGAGGTTACCGTCCTCCCCGAGAATGAGGATGGGCAGGATGTCGCCCTTCTCGTAGACGGTCTTCCCGTCTTTGGAGATGGCCTCTTTGGCATAGAACTCGACCTCGACGGCAAGGCGGTGGGAGGAGTCTCCGCCGTCGACCCAGTCCTTCTCGAGGGCAACGTTTGCGCCCGCGCCATCGGCCGGCATGTTGACGATGCTGGTCTTGTGCGTATCGGGGTCGTAGTAGGTCTGGGCGTTCCACTCGGTCAGCTTTGTGCCCTCCACGATGCGGTAGTTGTAACGGGAGCCGTCACTCTTGTAGCGCGGGAGGTTGTTGATCTCAAGGTGGTCGGGCGTGGTCTCCTGGTAGGTGGGGTTGGCCTGTTCGAAGTCCGCCTTGATGTCCTCGTCGATGCCGTCCACGAGCGTGACGGGAGTGGTGTCGGCGTCCACCGTGCCGTCCATCACGGCCTCGGAGACCTTGACGTCACCATCATAGATGGAGATGGTGAGGTTGTGCGCAGGCACGTCGCCGGGATCGAGGTCGACGAGCTCGCCGTCCTCGTTTGGCGCCGCCCAGCGCTTGGAGACCGTCTCGTCCACGGTGTCGTCGAAGGTGTTGCGCGCGCGGGAGACGCCGTTCTCGTCGACCCAGGTCTCGGAGGTGAACTCGACCTGCTCGTACTCGTCTGCGTCCCCGAGGTCGCTGCCGCCCTCGTCGAGCACGCGCAGGAACAGGGTGAAGGTCGAGAAGAGATGGCCGCCCTCGCCTTCCTCGGGCTGCGTGAAGCCAGTGCCGCCGTGCGAGATGTTGCTGTACTTCTGCTCGACGCCCGTCTCGATCCAGCGGTACTCGAGCTCGTTGCCGTTGAGGTCGTAGAGGTCGTAGGTGCCGGAGAAGTCCTTGGTGAGGGTCTCGGCGGTGAAGTCCGTCAGGGTCTTGGTGACGGTGGTGTTCGTCCATTCGGCGTTCTCGTCGCCCTTCACGCGGGACTGCAGCGTGAAGGTGCAGCTCACGCCGTTGAGCTGGTCGGCAAAGGCGGCAACATGCCATTCCTTCTCGCCCTCGACCGTCTTCTGACCGCTCAGGCGGTTGCCGATGCTGCCGTTGTTGTAAATCAGACGATCGACGTTGGTGTCGCGCTCCCAACCGTCCTTGGAAACGAGCTTTCCATCCTTGTTGGTGTAGTTGGGCGCGGTGTCCGTGACCTCGCCGTCCGCGGAGACGCTGCCGTAGACGGTCTCGTAGCCGGCAAAGATGCTCTCCTCGCGGATGCCGTAGTAGTAGGCGTAGCCGTCGTTGTCGTACTTCTCCAGCGTGAGCTCGGGGTACTGATCGGCGAGAAGGGCGCCGAGGTCGATGGCGTTGTCCTTCGTGACGTCATCAACCTTGGCAGTGAGCGTCACAAAGTTGCCGTTGGCGTCCGTGACCTGAGCGGCGTTGGCCGCGGTGTCGCCGTTGCTCGCGTAGCGCCAGAGCGTGAAGGTGATCGTGTCTCCGCCGCTGGGGCGAAGGCCCTGCTTGTTGCTGGCGTCGAGCCACTGCTTGGTGGCGTTGAACGTGGCTTTGCCCACGCGCAGGATCGTGACGGTGCCGCCGTCGTAGACGGCCTCGGTGTTGGAGCCGTGGTTGGTGGAGGCGGCATTGTCGTAGGTGAAGGCGTAGCCGTCGTCCGGCGTGGGCAACGGCGTCTCCGGCGAGTCCGTTAGGCCGTACTCGATGGGAAGGTTATCCGTACCAAAGACGGGGGCGGTAAGCGTGTAGGTGCCAGACTCGGCGTCCCAGGCGCCCTTCCAGCCGGGGTGGTTGTTCACGCTGTCCAGGCTCACCGCTTTGCCGCTGCCGTCGATGACCACAAGGTCGGCAGCGGGCGCGGCTGCGGGGTCGAGGGTCTCCTCGCCCACCTTGGCCACGATCTTATAGGTGGAGGTTCCCAGCAGCTGGAAGTTCAGGCCGCCGTCATCGGCGTCCGCGCGGTAGTAGCCCTCGGGCTCGACGGAGCTGGTGAGGGTCCACGTGACGCTGTGAGTGTCTCCGTTGCTGTCCTTGATCTGGGAATAGAGGTTGGAGGCGGTGGCGGTATAGGCTCCGACGCCGGTTGCCTTGACGGAGAAGAGGCCGGCGAGGTCTTCCGGGGTCATGCCAAAGTACTTCTCGGCGTTCTCCGCGGTCAGGGGGAGGGGATCGCCGCTGTCGTCGAGCGTGAACGAGAGGGAGAGGGTCTTCTCCACGTCCTCCGTGGTCGGGCGGACCTTGCCGCTGTTGTTGTTATCAAACCAGCTCATGGTGAGGGTCGCCTTGGTGGTGCTGTCCCCCACGGGCGCGCAGGTCAGCTCTGCCTGCGGCGCGGGCGCGGGCTCGTCCTCGGCGGGGGCGGGTGACTCTGCGTCCTTCTCGGCGCCCTGCGCCTCCGCGCCAAGCTGTGCGGCAAGCTCGCTCAGGCCGGGGAGCGCGAGCGTGGCGTCCTGCTTGACGGCTCCGTCCGCGGAGCTGGTCTGGAGGGTCCACGTGAGCTCGGACGCCTCGTCGGAAAGAAGCGCCGTGGAGACGCTCACCTCCAGGGAGAGGTTGGCGTCGAGCGTCTTGAGCTGCTGCTTTCCCTCCGTCTGGGCGGCCGGGACGGTGCCCTCCGCGGGGGTACCCACATAGTAGGCGGCGCCGGTCTCTGCGTCTGCGGGCTCCACGAAGGTCAGCGTCAGGGCCGTGCCATCTTGGGCAGGCGCGGCCTCGGCGACCTTAATCGCGGTGGGGCTGCCCTCGGCGTCGGAATGATACACGTCGAGCGCGGCGTCGGAGAGGGTGAGGCCCTCGGGAAGGCTCACCGTGAGGGTGTCCCCGGGCAGCACGACGGTGTGGCCGTCGGCACTGGCGTCGGAGGCTGCGGGGTCAAGGGAAAGCTCCAGGTCAAGCGTACCGAGAAGAGCCTCGGGGAGAAGGGCGCGCAGGGCGCCCGCGGAGAGGTCCTTCTCGGCATCCTGCGCCTCTGCCACAGCGGCGGCGAGGTCGTCGGCGTCCAGCGTGAGCCCAGCCGAGCTCAGCGTGAGGTTGTCCGTGCGACCGGTCCAGTCCCAGGTCTCAACTGCGGTGAGACTGGGGGTCCCGGTGACATTTTCGCTGGTAAGGATGGTGTCATCCTCTGACTGGAGCACCTGGGTCGAGGAGATGCCCGTTGTGGCCTCCCCGTCCAGCGGATCTGCAAATGCGAGAGAAACGCCGCTGTTAAACAGAGATTCAAAGGTCAGAACCGCCGCGAGGGCAAGAGAGACGCCCCTTTGCACACGGCTGTGCCCCTTCACGCGTCCGGAGTTACCGTTGTCGCGTGACCTGCGAAAATCAAAGCTCATGTACCTCACCACAGCGCTACAGAATCGGCCTATCTTGAATGTTCCTGAATACGATATGTTGCCACATGGTGGGGGGAGGAGCTAAAAGCACCTTGATTCCCGCACAAGATGGCGGTTTGCCTAAACCATCCTTTTAGTGCTCCTCATAGGCGCTCTGTGGCAATGTTCGCCGGTGTGTGCTGCGTTTTTGCGCCGAGTGCGTGGAGTTGGCAGTTGGGGCGCTGAGGAATTGCGTCGAGTGGCACGCGGGCATCGACCAGCATCGATCACACGACGAATAACCGCAGCATAATCTGGCTAACGCGTGACATTCGGCCAAATTCCTAAGCGAGAAGAACCCGCCGGTTCGCACTCGGCGGGATTCCTCAGCGCCCAAGCCGCGCTTTGCGCACACTCGGCGAGATTCTGCAGCGTTTTGCCGCGGGGCTACTCCTCGGGATCCTCCGGGGTCAGCCGGTGCATGATCGCATCACAGATGAGGGCACCCACCACGGTCTTTGCGTCCTCGATGCGGCCGTCGAGCACGGCGTCCACCAGCTCCTCGAGCGGCACGAGGTCCACGTTGATGAACTCGTCCGCATCCGGGTCCGAGCGCGTGAACGTGAGGCCCGTTGCCATGTAGACGTGGATGAGCTCGTCGGTAAAGCCGTCGGAGGTGGCGATAGTGGTGAGAAACGCGCACTTCTCGGCAGACATGCCCGTCTCTTCCAGGAGCTCGCGGTTCGCGCACTCCAGCGGGTCCTCGCCCGGTGTGAGCTTGCCGGCGGGAATCTCCACGGTGACTCGACCAAGCGCTGTTCGATATTGTCGAACAAGGCATATGCGACCATCTTCGGTCAGCGCGACAATGGCCACGGCACCGGGATGGCGCACCACGTCACGAATGGCAAGCCTGCCATCAGGCAACTGAACACGTAGTCGGTCAACGTTGAATATCTTGCCCGTCCAGGCAACGTCCTCGGTCACGGGGCGCTCGGCAAGGGCGGCGTCTCGCGGGTCGTCGTCTCCCAGAACGAGGTCGCGTTCCTCGGGTGCGCCGGAGAAGTGGTCAAGGCGAGAGCGGTCACCATCGTAGGTGAAGGCCTCGACCGTCTCGCGCATGTCGTCGACGGCGGCCTCGTGGGCGTCGCCCGCGGCGTCTCTGGTCTCAAAGCTCGTATCGGGTTCGGACATCCGTCCTCCTGTGCCGTTGTGGTTGACGCTGTTTGTCAGCCTCTCTACTGTACCTCAACTTTAGGGTTGGGGGTTTGGCGGCTTCTGTGCATCGTGGTTGACTATCTGTTTGTTTGCCTTAGCGGGCTGACCATTGTCGACAACGCCAACGTATCCAGCAATTGTGACGACTTCTTGCGGAAAGTGGTCGATGTCGACCGAACAGCGCATCGACTATCCGTATAATCGATGGTCGACAAACACGGCTCCTGCGAGGGGCAGATGGAAGGGACGTAGATGGGTATCACAAAGCGTGAGGTTGCCGACCAGCTGGGCGTGGCCAAGCAGACCGTGGTCAACTACATCGACAAGCTCGGCCTGGCGCCGGAACACGTGACGCGCGTGGGCAAGACCGACGTGCTCGACGACTTTGCGGTATCGGCCCTCGCGGATGCCCTGGGCAAGAACGTCCTTCCGCGCCAGACGCAGGATGAGAGCCCGGCGCCCGAGGCCCAGGATTCCCTCATCGCGGCGCTCAACGGCCGGATCGCGGACCTGAAGGAGCAAAACGACCGCCTTGTGGCAGAGATTGCGGAGATGCGCGCGTCGCGCGAGCGCGAGCTGGCTGAGCTGCGCGACCAGCTTGCCGCCGCAAACGAGCGCTCTTCTCGCCTGGCCGACCGCGTTGCCGGCATCGCCGAGCGCCAGCAGGCGATTGCCGCCCTCCCCTGGTGGAAGCGCGGCCTCTTTGCCACCAAACTCCTCGGGTCCGGCACCAACTAACAACATGACACATGACACTGGCGTCAGAGCTGAGTGTCACGCGCGCCGCCCGCAGATTGGATGCGGGCGGCGCGCGGACGTTCTTCTCGCCAAAACCGTCCGATTGTCGCCCCTAGCGTGAGTACGGGCGGCGCGCGGACGGTTTTATGACAGTTTACCCTGTCACCTTTGTCAGGATGGCGCGGGCGCCGATGTCGGTGCGGTAGGTCTTGCCCTCGAAGTCGATGAGCTCGCAGGCGGCGTAGGCCTGCTTGCGGGCCTCCTCGAAGGTGGGCGCCACGGCCGTGACGTCGAGCACGCGGCCGCCGGCCGTAACCAGCTGGCCGTCCGCGAGCGCCGTACCCGCGTGGTAGACGGTCACGCCGGGCAACTCCTCGGCGCGCTCGATGCCGGTGATGACCTTGCCCTTCTCGTAGCTTCCGGGATAGCCGGCGGAGGTGAGAACCACCGAGACCGCCCAGTCGTTCTCCCAGGAGACCATATCCTGCGTGAGCGTCCCGTTGTCGCAGGCAAGGAACACGTCCACGAGGTCCGCCTTCATGCGCGGGAGCACGACCTGCGTCTCAGGGTCGCCAAAGCGGGCGTTGAACTCGAGGACCTTGGGGCCCTCGGACGTGAGCATGAAGCCGCCGTAGAGGCAGCCGGAGTACGTGATGCCCTCGGAGGCGAGCTCGGCCACCACGCGCCGCTCGATGTCCACCATCGCGGCCAGCTCCTCGGCGGAGACCAAGTGCTCGGGCACCGGCGAGTACACGCCCATGCCGCCCGTGTTGGGGCCCTTGTCGCCGTCGAGCGCGCGCTTGTGGTCCTGCGCCGTGGCGAGCGGCACCACGGTCTTGCCGTCCGTGAGCGCCAGCAGCGAGCACTCGGGGCCGTCGAGCGTCTCCTCCACCACGACGGTGGAGCCGGCCTCGCCAAACGCGCCGGAGAAGCACTCGTGTACGCCCTCCAGGGCCTCGTCGAGCGTCTTGGCCACGATGACGCCCTTGCCCGCGGCCAGGCCGTCGGCCTTGATCACGATGGGCGCGCCGACCTGGCGCACGTGCGCCTCGCAGCTCTCCTCGTCCGTGAAGGTGCGGTAGGCCGCCGTGGGCACGCCCGCGCGACTCATGACCTGCTTGGCAAACTTCTTGGAGCCCTCCATCTGGGCGGGCTTGCCGTTGGGGCCAAAGCAGGGGATTCCCGCGGAGCGCACCGCGTCCGCCACGCCGGCCACGAGCGGGGCCTCCGGGCCAATCACCACGAGGCCGATGCCGTGCTCGCGCGCCCAGTCCGCCACGGCCACCGGGGACTCCGCGTCCAGGTCAACGGGGGTGGCCATGGCGTCCATGCCGCCGTTGCCGGGAGCCACGTAGAGCTTGCCCGCGCGCGGGGACTCGGCCAGCTTGACGAGAAGTGCGTGCTCACGACCACCGGAGCCAAGCAGCAGGATGTCGACCTTGGTGTTGCTCATGAGATCTCTCCTTCGTTTTTGGGAGCGGAATGATTCAAAAGGGGACTGTCCGCTTTTGAATCATAGGAAGCGGCGGGGGCAAAGGCCACGGCCACGGCACCGGAGCCGATGAGCGACTCAACGTACGCCGAGGCACGCACCGTGCCCAGGCAGCGCGACTCAAACTCGTTGGTGTTGAGGGGCTTCTCTGCGGCGCGCAGGGCGCGAGCGTCGCCGGTCTCGGTGAGGGCATAGACGACCGGGCCCTCGCCGGCGGATACCGCGCTCATGGCGTGTGCGAGGCGGCTCGTGAGCTCGATGAGCTCCGTCGCGCGGGCGAGCTGCGTGATCTCTCCGCGAGAGAGCAGGTAGAGCCCGCGCTCGCCGGAGATGCGCACCCTGAGCGACGCCGTGGCTCGTGCCAGGACGGCAAGCTTGGAGCGCTGCGAGCGGCGCTTGCCCAGGCGCGCCGAGGCCGTGGGCACAACGAGCAGCCGCACGTGCGCCGCAAGAGAGCGCGTGGCCTCCACGGAGTCCTCAAAGGGCAGGTCAAAGTAGCGGTGCCGCGCAATGCGATCGATGAGCATGCCCGTGGCGCACGAGCCGGAGCCCGAGTCGATGACCTCCACGACGGCGTCCTCGCAGCTCGCAGCCGCGGTGCGCGCAGCCTCAAGCGCCGGCGAGAAGCACGCGGCGGAGTGCACGGACGCCACGCGCGCGTACCCGCGCGCCGCAAGGCTGCGGTACAGGGCGGCAAACTCGGACACGAGGCCCTGCTCGCCGCCCGCGCCGGCAGAAAGCGTCACGCACTCGACCTTGGCCTTCTCGAAGAACGAGACGGGCAGGTCGCAGCTGCTGTCACAGACGATCGCAAAGTCCTTCTCGGCCACGGGCCAGCCTCACGACGGCCTAGTGCCAGTAGCGGTCGATGGTCTGCTCTCGGTCCGGGCCCACCGTGATGATGGAGACGCGCACGCCCGCAAGCTGCTCGAGGAAGTCGATATAGTCCTTAGCCTCGCGCGGGAGCTGGTAGAAGTTGCGGACGCCGGAGATGTCGCACTTCCAGCCGGGCAGGGTCTCGTAGACGGGCTTGGCGTGATAGAAGACGCTCTGGTGCTCGGGCACGGTGTGGTACTCCACGCCGTCACACTCGTAGGCCACGCAGACCTTGATCTCGTCAAGGCAGCCGAGGACGTCGAGCTTGGTGATGGCGAGGTCCGTGAGGCCGTTCACGCGCGCGGCGTAGTTGACCACGACGGCGTCGTACCAGCCGCAGCGGCGCTTGCGGCCGGTGGTCACGCCGTACTCGTGACCAACCTCGCCGAGCTTCTCGCCGATCTCGTCAAAGAGCTCCGTGGGGAAGGGGCCGGAGCCAACGCGGGTGAGGTAGGCCTTGGCCACGCCGAGAACGCGGTCGATGTTGGTGGGGCCCACGCCCGAGCCGGTGACGGCGCCGCCGGCGGTGCAGCTGGAGCTGGTGACAAAGGGGTAGGTGCCGTGGTCGATGTCGAGCATCGTGGCCTGCGCGCCCTCAAAAAGGATGTTCTTGCCGGCCTCGAGCTCCTCGTTGAGGAAGAGGCTGCTCTCCACGATGTAGGGGCGGATGCGCTCGGCGTAGGGGAGGTAGGTCTCGCAGATCTGCTCCACGGTGTAGGTGGGCAGCTCGTAGACCTTCTCCAGGATGGGGTTGGTGTAGGCGAGCGCGCTCTCGAGCTTCTCGCGGAAGATCTTCTCGTCGAGCATGTCCTGGATGCGCAGGCCCGTGCGGTTCATCTTGTCCATGTAGCAGGGGCCGACGCCGCGCTTGGTGGTGCCGATGAGGTTCTTGCCGAGCTTCTTCTCGTGCGCACCGTCGAGGTCCTTGTGATAGGGCATGACGATGTGCGCGTTGCCGGAGATCTTGAGGCGCTCGGCGGAGATGCCCTGCTCGGCGAGCATGTCGATCTCCTGGAGAAGGATCTCCGGGTCGACGATGCAGCCGTTGCCGATCACGGGGTAGGTGCCCTCGTACATGACGCCGGAGGGAACCTGGTGAAGGGCCAGCTTCTTGCCGTTGGCGATGACGGTGTGACCGGCGTTGGCGCCGCCCGCATAGCGGCAGACCACGTCAAAGTCGCCGGAGATGAGGTCGGTGACCTTACCCTTGCCCTCGTCGCCCCACTGAGTTCCCACGAGCACTGATGCCGACATGTGCGCCCTTTCGTCGCGTTTCACATACAGGGCTCATTATACGGCAATAACCGAGAAGCACGAGCGCCTTCGGGACTGTTAAAAGGGGACGTGTTTTTTCGCTCAGAGACTTTGGGACAGGCCTGCATCAACAGGCCTGTCCCAAAGTCTCTGAGCGAAAAAACACGTCCCCTTTTAACAGTCCCCTTTTCACAGCCCTAGTCGTGGAAGCTGTCGATCTCTACGAACTTGGTGGAGCCGGGAAGGAACGTGAGCGGGATGTCCGCCAGCGCGCCCGAGCGGTTCTTGGCGATGATGAACGTGGTCTCGTTCATGGCGGGGCGGTCCTCGCGGGCGGCCTCGTCCTCGTTCATCGAGCGGTCAAGCAGGGCGACGATGTCCGCGTCCTGCTCGATGGAGCCGGACTCGCGCAGGTCAGAGAGCTGCGGTCGCTTGCCGTTGCGGTTCTCGACGGTACGGTTGAGCTGGGAGAGCGCCACCACGGGCACCTCGAGGTCCTTTGCCATGATCTTGATGCCGCGGCTCATCTCGGAGACCTCCGTGGCGCGGCTGTCCGCACGGCGCTGGCCGGCAGGCGGCGAGATGAGCTGCAGGTAGTCGATGATCACGACACCGAGCTTCTTACCGTGCAGGATGCGGCGCGCCTTGGCGCGAATCTCCGTGACCGTGGTGCCCGGCGTGTCGTCAATCATGATATCGAGCTGCGAGAGGCTGTTGGTGGCCTCGAGGATCTGGGGCCACTGCTCCTTGCGAATGCGTGCCGATCGGATCTCCTGCAGGCCCACGCGCGCCTCGGCGGCAAGGAGGCGCTGCGCGATCTCCACCTTGGACATCTCGAGCGAGAAGAGCGCGACGGAGGCGCCGGCAAAGGCCGCGTTGGTGGCGAGGTTCAGGGCAAACGACGTCTTGCCCACGCCCGGGCGGGCGCCGATGACGACCATCTGGCCGGGGCGCAGGCCGAGCAGCGTCTCGTCGATGCGCTTGAAGCCCGTGGAGACGCCGAGCTGCCCGCCGGGGTTGGCGGCGTTCCGGCCGAGCTCCTCGTAGAGGTCGGCCATGATCTCCTCGAGGGACTGCTCGCCGGACTTGACGTCTCGGTTGGTAACGTCGAGGAGCAGGCGCTCCGCGCGGTCCACGACCTCCTTGGTGTCCTCGGGGGCGTCAAAGGCGAGGGCGGTGATCTGCGCGGACGCGTTGATCATCTTGCGCAGCGTGGTGTCGCGGTGCAGCATCTCCACGTGGCGGCGCCAGCCCACGAGCGCCAGGGAGTTGGTCCCCAGGCCCAGCAGGAAGCTGCGGCCGCCCACGCGCTCGAGCTCGCCCGTGCTGCGCAGGTAGTCGGCCAGCGAGATGGTGTCGATGGGCAGGTTCTTATCGAACATCTCGCGGATGGCGAGAAAGACCGTGCGGTTGGAGGGCAGGTAGAAGTCATCCGGCTCGAGGTCGATGAGACACTCCTGCAGCGCGTCCGGGGAGACCATCATGGCGGAAAGTACCGACGCCTCGGCCTCGGTGTCCTGCGGCATGGCCGCGCCCTCGGCAATGGTCATCTTGGTGGGGTTGACGTCGTATTCCCTCTGCGCCACGGTGGCTCCTCTCGGTCGGTCCGTCCATTCTACTCCGTGACGCCCTGGCGCTCCGTGACACTCAGCTCTGACGCCAGTGTCAGCATTTGACAGGCGGCGGGCGTCTGAACGGCGGTTTTCTCGCTTTTCGACGTTTTCAACAAAATGTTTGCGCTGGAAAAACCTGAGTTTTCAACATTTTCTGTCAGTTTAGACCGGTGCTGGCAAACCCCCAGATTGACTTGGGATTTCTATATAAAAGGGTGTACCGAACAACAAAACCGCAGGTAGAAGCTGGTATCAAGAATCTGAGCCACAAAGGGACCCCGGGCGCCACCTGGGCTCCCGGGGTCCAAACTTACACTTTTCTGACCTGCGGTTCTTGTAGAAACCCGCAGCTCAGCAAGAAGTGCGTTGAAAAGTGCTACTCGGCCTCAACAGTCTCGGTCTCGGTCTCGGTCTCAGCCTCAACCTCGACGACCTCGGCCTCCTCCTCGACGGTCTCCTCCTCGGTCACGCCTACGAGGACGTTGACCACGGCGGTGATCTCACGATAGAGGTTGACCTCAACGGCGTGCTTGCCGGAGGTCTTGATGTTGTTGCCGCGGCCGACGCGCTTGCGGTCGACCTCGACGTCGAGCTGCGCCTTGATGGCGTCGGCGATCTGGGCGGGGGTGACGGAGCCAAAGAGCTGGCCCTCCTCGCCAATCTTGGCGTCGACGGTCACCGACTTGCCGTCGAGAGCGGCCTTGGTGGCCTCGGCGGCGGCGATGCGCTGAGCCTCACGCTTCTCGATGTTGTGGCGACGCTCCTCGAGCTGCTTGATGTTGCCCGGGGTGGCGGGCTGGGCGATCTTGTTGGGGAACAGGTAGTTCTCCGCGTAGCCCTGGGCGACGTCGACGATGTCGCCCTCTCCGCCCTTGCCCCGGAGCTCACCCAAAAGGATGACCTTCATGTGACACTCCTTCGGTCGGTCGGCCTGAGCCGACCCTAGTCTTGCCTCGCGCTGCCCTGCTCGCCGGCAACCTCGCCCCGTGTGAGGTGGCGGAAGTTGGCCCAGACGTCTGCAAGGCCCACGAAGCTCATTACGACGAACTGTACTTCGAGATAGAGCGCAAGTGCGCCGAGAAGAAACTTGGTGAGGACGCTCGTGCCGCGCTGGTCGAGCGACCAGACGAGCACGGCAAAGCCCTGCGCCGCAAAGGCAAACCTCAGGCCCATGGCCAGGTTGGCCGAGACCATGAGGGACGCCTTGGCGGCCGTGCCCTCAAACGTGAGTCCAAAGGCAACGCCCGCCGCCGAGGCCACAAGTGCCGCCACGACCCAAATGGGCAGGTCGTAGGAGGCGAGCTTGGGCACGACGAGGTCCTTCTCGGTTGTCCTCTCCGCGGCCATGCCTGCGCCGATGGTGGCAAACAGGTACGAGCCAAACGCGCTCACCAGGTACGCCGTGGGCCAGAGCAGGCTCACGACGGCCCGGACCTGCTGCATGAGGGCGCTCACGGCAACGGAGGTCTCGGAGAGCTCCTCCGAGACGAGCGTGACGAGCTGGTCAACGCTCGCCGCGAGCGACGTGCCCTGCGAGGCGGCGAGAAGCGCGTCCGCCGCGATGGTGCATCCCGCCGCGAGGGCGACGACGATGCAGCCAGCGCCAGGGGTAAGCCTGCCCCTGAGGAGCGCCTCGGCAACCGCCACGGCAACAAGAGAGGACACCACGGCCGCAACCACAGATGAGATGCCGTGAGAGAGGCTCAGGGCAACCGCGGCGACAATAGCCGCGGCAGCGCCCGCGAGCCTGCCCCTGACCCCGCCCTTAGTGGCGGCGGAGACGTAGCCGTACCCCACGAGCACCGGGCCGATGAACGAGAACGTCGAGGACGCCACGACACCGCCCAGCGCGCAGAGGAACAGCCCGGCCGGGAGCGAGAGTCCCGGGCGGCCCGCCGGAGCGGGGCCTGCGGGGACGATGCCGCGGCTGTTGCGCGCCGCACCGCCCTTCTCGCCAAATCCCTGCGGTGAGGGAGGGAGGCCGTTTGTGGGACAGTCACTCATCTTGGCTGCGCTCTACTAACAACGAAGTGACGCCTAGCCGCGGTTGCGGCCGCCGCGGCTGGAGACCACGGGGACGGTGTAGGGGAGAAGCGCCATCTCACGAGCGCGCTTGATGGCAAGCGCGATGTCGTGCTGGTGCTGCGTGCAGGCGCCAGTGACGCGACGCGGCTTGATCTTGCCGCGGTCGGTCATGTACTTGCGGAGGAGCTGCACATCCTTGTAGTCGATGTACTCGGTCTCCTCCTTGCAGAACTGGCAGTACTTGCGACGCGGCTGGCGCTGAAAATCCTGCTTCTGCTGAGCCATGTCTTCTTTGCCTTTCTGTTGCGGACCGGGCGCGGGGCCCGTTCCGCCGGATGGTTAGAACGGGATGTCCTCGTCGTAGACGTCTGCCGACGGCGGGGCCTGGACGGCGGGGGCGTAGGCCTGCTGCGGGGCGGGTGCCGCGGCAACCGGCATCGGAGCTGCGGCAGCCGGGGTGGCATAGGTCGGGTTGGCATAGGGGCCGCCCGCGGGGGCGCCTCCCTGCTGTCCCCTCGAGGACAGGAAGTCAACCTCGTCGACCACGACCTCGAGCTTGCTGCGGCGCTGGCCGTCCTTCGTCTCCCAGGAGCTGTAGCGAAGCTTGCCCTCAACGGCAACCTTCGAGCCCTTGGAGAGGAAGCGGGAGAGCGGTTCGGCGCGGGCGCCAAAGACGACGCAGTCCACGAAGTTGGGAACGTCCTCCCACTCGTTGGTCTGCGGGTTGCGGCGACGGTCGTTCACGGCAACGCCAAACGAGAGAATCTGGGTGCCGCTGCCGGTCACGCGCAGCTCGGGGTCGCGCGTGAGGTTGCCAGAGATGTTGACCCTGTTGATGCTCATGTTCTCACTCCCTCTCACCTGCGGGCCGCGTGGCCCGCGCTTCCATGCCTAGTCCTTGTCGACGCGGCGCACGACCATGTGGCGCTTGACGGCGTCGTTGATGCGCAGAACTCGGTCGAGCTCGGCGATAACGGTGGGATCTGCGTGGAAGTTGATGAGGGTGTAGTCACCCTCGGTGAGGTCGTCGATCTCAAAGGCGAGCTTGCGCTTGCCCCAGTCCTCGACGCTGTCGACCTTGCCCGTCTCGCCAAGAGCGACCTCGATGCGCTTCATAACAGCGGCGCGGGTCTCCTCGTTGCACGTGGGGTCGACAAAGTACAGCAGTTCATAGGCCTTCATGTGGTTCACCTCCTCTGGGCTAATGGCTCCGGGACGTGAAGGTTTGCACCCGGAGCAGGAAAGGTTCGGCGAAGCATCATACCACAGATTTGATGACCTGCTAAAACCCTCCACGAATCCCCTGCGGACCTTTGAGGAGATGGTACCCGGCGGCACTTGCACGGAGCTTCCCCCAAGCTGCCAACGAGCTGCCACCAGCCCATATGCCACCGCGCGGACGTGCAGGAACGCATGGCGGCGAGAAGCGCAAGGGCTTCTCGCCGCCATCAATTCTCCATATTGCGTGGTGTCCGGGGAGGACGCCTACCGAGCGCTGGGATCCTCTGCCGAGAAGGGCGTGGGCTGGTCGTCCTGCGGCTTTGCGGCGGGAAGCTCCGCGGGGACGTCCTGCCGGTCCGTCTCAACGGGGTCCTCTGCGGGGACGTCCGGGCGCGGCTCGGCGGGAACCGGGCTGTCCTGGGCGGGCGCGGGCGGCTCGGGCGCCACGTCCTTCTCGGCCGCATCCTGGTGCGCAGCGCGCGGCTGCGGGTCAACCGGAATGTCGTAGGGAGCCTGCCAGGAGCCGCCCTGGGGCGCGGCGTCACGCGGATCCATCACGGGCGACGGGAGCGGGTCCTCGTCCCTACCCCATGACGGCACGTCAAACTGCCTCATCCACAGGCCCACCGCCGTGGTCACAAGGAGCGTCATGACAACGTACATGAAGCTCGAGATCACGCCGAGAACAACCAGCGAGGGGAGGGCGCTGCCGATCATCGAGAAGACCATCTCGAGGATGATCCGCGTCTGCATGGAGCTTGAGATGATGGCGCCGTAGCTCGAGAGGTACTCAGCGGTGACCAAAAGCTGGGGGATGGTCGAGATGAGCGCGCAGAGGGTGATGATCGAGGCGACGATGCCCATGATGAGCGCGCCCATGAGCCCCAGGCCAAAGATGCGCAGAATGCCGGAGGTGTCGTGCGAGAGCATATGCCGGATCGCGGAGAGCCTGAAGCCCGCGCGCAGGCGTTTGTAGATGGTCGCGCGCAGGGCGGCAACCAGAACGACCACACCGAACAAGATGTTCGCCATCGACCAAACAAACGTGAGCAGGCCGCCAATGAGGGGAATCGCACCGAGAATTCCCATGATGATTCCCGCGATGATGCCCCAGACGAGCGAGATGACGAAGGCACGCGCGCCGCTGCCGATGCACTCGCCCACGCGCACGCCCTTCTGCTTGGGGGAGGCGTTGATGTTCCAGGCGGTGAGACGCGCCCACTCGAGCGCGTAGCCGACCACACCGAACAACCCCACGATGGGAACAAACAGGGCCACCGTCATAACGAGGACGGGCTTGATCCAGCCGCGGTCCCTCGTGAGCAGCGCCCAGGAGCGCGCGAAGTAGCGGTCCTTGCGGAAGCCCTCGAGCTCGGTCTCACTAACCATGGGATCTCCTTAGCGTGGTGCGTGGAACGTGCCGCAAACATGCGCCGCAAGCGTAGCATTTCTCGCACATATGAAAAAACCGGCCACGGGGACCGGTCTTGGCGTGCGATGGCGGAGGAGGAGGGATTCGAACCCTCGTACCCCCGAAGGGGTAAACGGTTTTCGAGACCGCCGCATTCAACCACTCTGCCACCCCTCCGAAGGGTGACGTGGCCCCTTGCGGGGCCACGAAAAAGTTCTGGCGGAGAGTCAGGGATTTGAACCCTGGAGACGCTTTAGGCGCCTACACGATTTCCAATCGTGCTCCTTCGGCCACTCGGACAACTCTCCATATTTGGTGCAGCGGTCAGTATAGCGTATTCCCCGTCCCCGCGGAAGACTTTTTCATGATGAAAAGGGACTGTCACTTTTCATCGTCATGAGCAACAATGGACGAGCAGGACCGACCATCGCCCTTGTCGCGCCAAAAGGGGAGTCTCCGTGCTCGACATCTTTGCCCAATATAGCCCAGAGGTTGCCGCCGTCTCGCTGCCCACGTGGGTTGACCTCGCGTCCGTTGTTGTGGGCTCGGCCGGTGGCGTCATGGTCGCGCGCTCGCGCCACCTCGACGCCGTGGGGTTTGTCGGACTGGCGCTGCTCTGCGGCCTGGGCGGCGGCCTCATCCGCGACATCATGATGCAGGTCGGCCGCATCTATATGCTGACCTCGCCCTTTGCCATCCCGGTGAGCGTTGCCACAGGCCTCGTGGCGTTTCTCTTCCCGCAGCCGCTCGACCGCGCGGGAAACCTGCTCGAGTGGCTCGACATCATGGCGGTGGCGCTCTTTGCCCTCGTGGGCACCGACAAGGCCATCGTGCACGGCTTCTACCCGGCCTCGTGCGTGCTCATGGGAATCATGACCGGCGTGGGCGGCGGCATGCTGCGCGACGTCTTCCTTGGCGAGGTGCCGCGCATCTTCCAGAAGTCGAACCTCTACGCGGTGTGCGCGCTTGCCGGCGGCGTGGTGTACTACCTGACCGTCGTGTGCTTCTCGGTGAACAAGCTCTGGGGCTCCCTGCTCTGCCTCGCCGTCACCATTGGACTCAGGCGCTGGTCGCTGCGCTTCAACGTGCAGACGCCCGCCGACGTTGACCTGGGCCCCAAGGTCATGAGGCCCGTTCAGTGCGCCGCCCGCCGCGTCCGCGTAACCCGCTGGCGCTCCAGCAAGAAGTAGGGGACCGTTAGAAGGGGTCTGCTAAAAGGGGGACGTGTTTTCCGTCTCAGAGTTTTTGGGACAGGCCCCGCCGCCCCGGGCCTGTCCCAAAAACTCTGAGGGGAAAACACGTCCCCTTTTAGCAGCCCTACTTCTTTACCTTGCCGGTACGGACGGCCCACTTGCGCCGCTCGGTCTCATTGAGAATGCGCTTGCGCATGCGAACGCTCTTGGGCGTGATCTCCACGAGCTCGTCGTCCATGATGTACTCGAGCGCCTCCTCCAGCGTGAACGTGCGCGGCGGCGTGAGCTGCACGGCGATGTCGGCCGTCGAGGAGCGCTGGTTGCCCAGGCTCTTGGTGCGCGCGATGTTGACCACCATGTCACCGGGCTTGGAGCGCTCACCCACGAGCATGCCCTCGTAGCACTCGTCACCGGGCGCCACGAAGAGCTGGCCGCGCTCCTGAAGCGTGCCGAGCGCGTAGGCCACGGCCTTCTCGGTGCTCATTGAGATCATTGCGCCGTTCTGGCGCACGCCGATCTCGCCCGCATAGGGGCCGTACTCGAGGAACGTGTGATAGAAGACGGCCTCACCGTGGGTGACGTTCAGGATGCGGTTCTTGAGGCCCATGATGCCGCGCGTGGGGATCTTGAACTCGAGGTGGGTCTGCGTGGTGCCCGCGTCCATGCTGGTCATGGTGCCGCCAGCGTTGCCAAAGACCTCGATGACCTTGCCGGAGTACTCGCCGGGGCACTCCACCACGGCCTGCTCGACGGGCTCGGTCATGGTGCCGTTCTCGTCCTTCTTGAAGAGCACGCGCGGACGACCCACCTGGAACTCAAAGCCCTCGCGGCGCATGGTCTCCATGAGGACGGAGAGGTGCAGGATGCCGCGGCCGGCCACCTCCACGCCGGTCTTGTCGGGAAGCTCCTCGATGCGCATGGTCACGTTGTTCTCGCGCTCCTGCATGAGGCGCTCCTTGAGCTGGCGACCGCCCACGATGTCTCCCTCGCGGCCAACGAGCGGCGACGTGGAGGGCTCAAAGACAACGGAAAGCGTGGGCGGGTCGATCTCGATGGGCTCAAGCTCCACGGGGTTCTCGGGGTCGGTGTAGACGTCGCCGATGTCGGTGGAGTCGATGCCCACCACGGCGGCGATGTCGCCGGCCTGGGCCTCGGAGCACTCCTTGCGGCCGAGGTAGTCAAAGGTGAAGAGCTGCTTGACCTGGCTCATGGCGCGAGAGCCGTCGTTTTTCACCACGAGGATCTTGTCGCCATCGTGGATGGTGCCGGAGTAGATGCGACCGATGCCGATGCGGCCCACGTACTCGGAGTGGTCGATGGTCACGCACTGCATGGCAAGAGGGCCATCAACGTCAACCTCGGGCGCGGGAAGCTCGTTCACAATCATGTCCAGCATCGGGATCATGTCCTGATTGCCGTCATCGGGATCCAGGCGCGCGAAGCCGTTCACGGCAGAGGCGTAGATGACGTGCTCCATCGCAAACTCGAGCTGCTCGTCCGTGGCGCCCAGGTCGGCCATGAGATCGAGCGATGTGTTCACCGCCTTCTCCGGGTCGGCCGCCGGTTTGTCGATCTTGTTCACCACGATCATGATGGCCAGGCCCGCATCGATGGCGTGACGCAGGACAAACCTGGTCTGCGGCATGGGGCCCTCGGCAGCATCGACCAAGAGGAGCGCGCCATCGGCCATGCGCAGGACGCGCTCGACCTCACCGCCAAAGTCGGCGTGACCCGGGGTATCGATGACGTTGATTTTCACGCCCTGGTACTCGATGGAGATGTTCTTGGCCAGGATGGTGATGCCACGCTCGCGCTCCTGGTCGTTGGAGTCGAGCACGCGCTCCTGGACCTGCTGGTTCTCGCGGAAGGCGTCCGTGGCCTTGAGCATTTGGTCGACCAAGGTGGTCTTTCCGTGGTCGACGTGGGCGATGATGGCGATGTTCCTGATGTTCTCCTGGCGCATGGGTCCCCTCACTCAACGGCAGCACAAAGTCGACCATCTCGGCCGACGGTTGGTTTTTCTCGACATACGGTACTTTACAGCAGCGGGGGCATCTCTCCGGCCGGCGCGGGGTCGGTCCACGTGAAACCATCACCAGTGCCCTTGCCGTCAATGAGCGAGAAGGCCGAGTAGGCAAGGTACCCGCGCTCGCCAAACTCGAGGAGAAGGGCATCGGCATAGGCTCCGGTCTCGTCGGCGACGGCGCCCTCGTAGGTTATGGCGTAGCGGCGCGCGCCGGGGAGCTCGCCCACGCGGGCGCGGGCGGCCTCAAGGCACGCCTCGGGGCCGTCGTCCTGGAACTCGTAGCTCTTGATCTCCCCCGACTCGTCCTGCACGGCGAGAAGGACCTCAAAGGCCTCACCGTTGGCGAGCATGTCGAGGGCATCGCCCATGAGCGTGCTCGCCAGCTCGTCCGTCTTGGGCGAAACGCCCTCGCGGCGCTTGGTTTCCTGCGACATGGCTTCCCCTCGCTTCGTGTTTTCCTGCAGCGATGATACCTCACCGCCACCACCGCTAAAAATAACGGGCACAAGTGCATCAAAACTGACCTTCTCAATAGAGAAACCCCAGTTGACCGCTTTTTGACGGCAGGGCTGTGCCCGTTATTTTTTCGACCACGCTTAAAAGGCCGCTCGAGACAAGAAAAGGCCGGAGCCCAATTGGACCCCGGCCGGCGTTTCATGGTGGAGACGATGGGGCTCGAACCCACGGCCTCAGGCTTGCAAAGCCCGCGCTCTCCCAGCTGAGCTACGTCCCCTCTGGGCCGACGCACGCGTCGGATAAATATAATAATCGCCCCAGCGGCGACTCGGCTAACGCTGGGGCGACTATTGTCAGGAAGTGGTGGGCCTGACAAGGTTCGAACTTGTGACCTCCCGGTTATCAGCCGGACGCTCTGACCAACTGAGCTACAGGCCCAACGCAAGGAGATACTTTACACAGCTGTGGCGCGCGCGTCAACAACTTTTTCCATTTCTCTCCAAATGCTGTGAACTTGTTGCTCGCTGGGCACAATTGGGTAGGATATCCCTTCAGAGAAAGGGAGATTAAACGTGTCGCTTCGCAAGATGGACATAGAGAGCGTGATCGTGGGCGGCGGACCGGTTGCCTCGCTCGTGGTGCTGCGCACCCAGGACGAGCACGACGGCAAGCCGTCGCTTCAGCTGCCCATCCGCATTGGTCTCGTGGAGGCCACGGCCATCACGATGGGCGTGAACGCGCGCCAGGGCAATCGCCCCATGACGCACGACCTACTTGTCTCAACCATCTCGTCTCTGGGCGGGGCCTGCGCAAGCGTTCGCATCATGGCCGTCCAGGGAACCACGTTCTTTGCGCAGGTAGAGCTTGTCACGCTCACGGGCGAGCGGACCTTCGTGGACGCTCGGCCCTCGGACGCAATTGCCCTCGCGGTACGCGAGAACGTCCCCGTGTACGTGGACGAGTCCGTGCTCGCAACAGCGGCGCTCCCCGACTTTCAGGGCGTGGAGCGAGACGAGCAGGCCCATGAGCTCGAGGAGTTCCACGAGTTTGTGGAGAATCTCTCTCCCGAGGACTTCAACGTAGCACCCGAAAGCGAGTAGCTGCAAAAAGGGGACGTGTTTTTCCTCTCAGAGAATTCGGGACAGGCCCCGGAGCGAATCTGAACTGCGTCCCAAAACCTGGACGCGTTAAATCATAGCCGCTAGGCAGCCTTCCGAAGGGCCTGCTCCCGGAACTCCACCGGGGTCAGGCCCTTCAGCTTCACCTGGCGCCTTCTCGTGTTCCAGTGGATGATGTACTCCTCGAGGTCGCGCTTGAACGACTCGAAGTCGTCCCAGTCGCGCCCGCGGAAGAACTCGTCCTTGATGTGGCCGAAGACCTGCTCGGTGGCTCCGTTGTCGATGCAGTTGCCCTTGCGCGACATGCTCTGGGTGACGCCCATGCCGCGCAGCCTCCCCGTGAAGGACGGGTGCTGGTACTGCCACCCCATGTCCGTCTGCATGACCGGCGCAGCGCCCTCGGGCATGGCGGCCTCGAGCATGTCCAGCATCTCCCGCTGCTGGGCGAGGTCCGGGTGCGGGGATATGGAGTGCGCCACTATCTCCTTGCTGCCGAAGTCGTAGACCGGCGCGAGGTAGGCCTTGCCGAAGGAGAGCCTGAACTCCGTGACGTCGGTGCCCATCTTCTGCCAGGGGCCGTCGGCGGAGAAGTCGCGGCCGAGCACGTTCTCGAACGTCTCGCCGACCTCGCCCCTGTACGAGTTGTACCTGTGGTAGTCGGTCTCGCGGCGTATGCCGCAGCGCAGCCCCATCTCGCGCATCATCTTGAGCACCGTCTTGCCGGCTATCCTCGCGCCGTCCACGGCCCTCAGCTCCATCGCTATCTGCCGGTGGCCCACGCCGTTGGGGAGCCTGCCGAATATCCCGGCGACCCTCGGCCGGAGCTCCGGCCTGGTCGGCTTCTTCGGGTGAGCGAGCGCGTAGTGGTAGCTCGACCTGGCGAGCCCGGCGGCCCCCAGCAGGTCGGCGAGGTCGTGTCCCTGCCCTGAAAGCTCGGCGACCGCTAGGGCCTTCTCCCGGTTCGGGAGCGCAGCTCCGCCTTCAGGGCTATCGATTTTTTTAGGTACGCCACCTCGGCCTCGAGCCGCCTGACCTCGCGCTCGAGCTCCTGCTCGCGCGTCATCGGCGCCGCCCCGGCGCCCGACCCCCTCGGCCTGCCCTTCGGCTTGGGCCTGAGCGCCTCGGCCCCGCCCTCGCGGTAGAGGCGGCACCACTGCTTCAGTGGCGAGAGGCTCGCTATCCCGTAGCGCGCCATCGCCTCGGCCTTGGCCATGCCGCCGTCGACCACGGCGCTGGCCGCGGCGACCTTGGTCTCGAAGCCGTATCTCGCGTGCGCCTTGCCCATGTCCAGCAGCGCACCCCTCCCCACGGACCGGTACGTCTGCTGCCATTTTCTCACGGCCTCCTCCGGAATCCCGAGGACCTTGGCAACAGATCCCCGCCCCCGCCCCTCCGCGAACATATCGGCGGCGAGCTCCCTGAGCTTGCGGTCGTGCCTGCACCGCAGGTCGACGGACATGGAAAGCCTCCCATCTCTCGGACTTCTATTTCCATGTCCAAGAAATGGGAGGCAGTTCAGGCTCCGGGGCCTGTCCCGAATTCTCTGAGAGGAAAAACACGTCCCCTTTTTGCAGCTACTCCTCGTCGTCGATGAGGTCGTCGGAGAGCTCCTCGTCACCGCCGATGTCAACGGAATCGGGTTCGTCGGCGTCCTTGGCGCCGGCCGCTGCCAGGTCGAGCATGCCCTGGGCCTCGTCGTGCTTGGGGGCCTTCTTCTTGCGGGCCACCATGCGCGCCACGGCGCTCACGTGATCGCCCTCGACCATGTTCATGACCTTGACGCCCTGCGTGGAGCGGCCAAGGCGGCTGACGTCACCCGCCTTCACGCGAATGACCACGCCCTCGCTGGAGACGATCATGAGCTCATGCTGCGGGCCCACCACGCGGCACGCCACGAGGTTGCCCTTCTTGGCGGTCATCGCGATGGTATAGACGCCCTGACCGCCGCGCTTGTGCTCGGGATACTCGGAGACGGGCGTGCGCTTGCCGTAGCCGTTCTCGGTGATCACGAACAGGTCGCCGTTGCCGTTGGAGATCTCCATGCCGAGCATGTGCGCGTCACCCTTGAGCGTGATGCCGCGCACGCCTGAGGTGTTGCGGCCCATGGCGCGCACCTCGGACTCGTCAAACAGGATCGCCTTGCCGTCCGTGGAGACGAGAATGACCTTCTCGCCCTCGCGCACGCGACGCACGTTCACGAGCTCGTCGTCGGCGCGCAGGTTGATGGCGATGATGCCGTCGCGGCGCGTGCGGTCGTACTCGCTCATGGAGGTCTTCTTCACCATGCCGCCGCGCGTGGCAAACATGAGGTACTCGTTCTCGGGGAACTCGCGGCAGGTGATGACCGCCATCACGTGCTCGCCCTCGGCCAGCGCGAGCACGTTCACGATGGCCGAGCCGCGCGCCTGGCGGCTGCCGATGGGCAGCTCGTGGACCTTGAGACGGTAGACCTTGCCGAGGTTGGTGAAGAAGAGCACGTAGTCATGGGTGCTCGCCACGAAGAGGTCCTCGACGAAGTCGTTGTCCTTGAGGCTGAGGCCCTGCACGCCCTTGCCGCCGCGCTTCTGCGAGCGGTAGGTGGCCACGGGGATGCGCTTGATGTAGCCGGTGTGGGTGATCGTGACGACCATGTCCTCGTCGGCGATGAGGTCCTCGACGTCGAGGTCGCGGGCGGCGCCAGAGATCTCGGTGCGGCGCTTGTCGCCAAACTTGCGGGAGATCTCGCGCATCTCGTCCTTGATCACGCCGAGGATCTTCTCCTCGTGGGCGAGAAGGTCCTCGTAGTAGGCGATGGCGCGGCGCAGGCCGTCGAGCTCCTCCTCGATCTTGTCGCGCTCGAGGCCGGTGAGGCGGCGCAGGCGCATCTCGAGGATGGCCTGGGTCTGCTCGGGCGAGAAGCCAAAGCGCTCGATGAGGCGCTGGGAGGCCTCGGTGTCGGTCTGCGAGGAGCGGATGATGTGGATGACCTCGTCGATGTGGTCGAGGGCCATGAGGTAGCCCTCGAGGATGTGCGCGCGGGCCTGGGCCTTCTTGAGGTCGTAGCGCGTGCGACGGGTGACCACGTCAACCTGGTGGTCAACGTAGTGGCGCAGGATCTCGCGTAGCGAGAGGCACTTGGGCACGCCGTCAACCAGCGCGAGGTTGTTCACGCCAAAGGTGGTCTGCAGCGAGGTGAACTTATAGAGGTTGTTGAGAACGACCTCGGGCACCATGCCCTTCTTGAGCTCGATGACGAGGCGGATGCCCTTCTGCGTGGACTCGTCGCGCATGTCGGAGATGCCCTCGATGCGCTTCTCGTTGACGAGCTGGGCGATCTTCTCCTGCAGCGTGCCCTTGTTCACCTGGTAGGGGATCTCGGTGAAGACCAGGCGGCTGCGGCCGGTCTTGGTGGACTCCACGTGTGCCTTGGCGCGGATGGTGATGGAGCCGCGGCCGGTCTCGTAGGCCTGACGGATGCCGTCGGTGCCCATGATGAGGGCTCCGGTGGGGAAGTCCGGGCCGGGCATGACCTGCATGAGCTCGTCGACCGTGATGTCAGGGTTGTCGATGAAGGCACAGGTTGCCTCGATGGTCTCGGCAAGGTTGTGAGGAGGGATGTTGGTGGCCATGCCTACGGCAATGCCCGACGAGCCGTTCACCAGCAGGTTGGGGAAGCGGGCAGGTAGGACCCGGGGCTCGGCAAGGGACTCGTCGTAGTTGGGCTGCCAGTCAACGGTGTCCTTCTGGAGGTCGCGCAGGAGCTCCATCGCGGGCTTTGCCAGGCGGCTCTCCGTGTAACGCATGGCCGCGGCGCCGTCTCCGTCGATGTTGCCGAAGTTGCCATGACCGTCGATCAGCGGCGTGCGCATGGAGAACCACTGCGCGAGACGAACCATCGTGTCGTAGACGGCGGCGTCTCCGTGCGGGTGGTACTTGCCGATGACCTCGCCGACCGTCCACGCACTCTTCTTGTGCGGGCGGTTGGGGAAGATGCCGGACTCGTTCATCGCGTAGAGGATGCGGCGGTGGACCGGCTTGAGTCCGTCGCGCACGTCCGGCAGCGCGCGGGCGGTGATGACGGACATGGAGTACTCGATGAAGCTCTGCTGCATCTCGGCGCCAAACTCGCTGACCTGCAGCGCGCCGCCGTTGATGTCCGTCTCGCCGGCGTCCTCGCCGCGCACGTTGGCGCCAAAGCTCTCCTCGAGCTCCTCGTCCTCCTCGAGCTCCTCGTCGGAGTCGGCGTCGTCCTCAACGTAAACGTCCTCGCCCTCGGCGCGGTCGAGCAGCCGCTTGAGGTCCTCGGGCAGGCCCTCGGTGCTGTTGTTGTTCTCGTCTGCCACGTATGGCCTTTCTCTGGTGACGAGAAGTGACCGTCACTTCTCGTCTTGTTCTGGTGATGAAAGGTGAGAGTCACCTCTCATCACCCCGGCAGGGTGGTTACGCGTCGAGGAAGCGGGCGTCGTGCGCGTGCTTCTCGATGTAGTCGCGGCGGTACTCAACCTGGTTGCCCATGAGCTCGCGGACCGCGCGGTCGGCCGTCATGGCGTCCTCGATGGTCACGCGCTGCAGGATGCGCGTCTTGGGGTCCATCGTGGTGCTCGCCAGCTGCTTGGGGTCCATCTCGCCCAGGCCCTTGTAGCGCTGGACGGAGTAGCCCTTGCGCTTGCGGCCCGAGCCCTTGATGGCGGCCTGGGACTTGTCGGTCTCGTCCTCCTCGTCGGGGTCGAGACCAAGGTCGCGGATGGTCTGGCGCAGCAGCTCGTCCTCGGGCGTCTTGCCGTCCGGGTACACGTAGTGGATCTTGTTGCGCACCTTCACGCCAAAAATCGGCGGCGTGGCAATGTAGACGTAGCCGGCGTCGATGAGCGGGCGCATGTACTTGTAGAAGAAGGTCATCAGCAGGATGCGGATGTGCGCGCCGTCAACGTCGGCGTCCGTCATGATGATGATCTTGTGGTAGCGCGCCTTGGAGATGTCAAAGTCCCCGCCGTCACCAGCGCCGGTGGTCACGCCGGTGCCGATGGCGGTGATGAGCGCCTGGATGGTGTCGGACGAGAAGGCCCTGTGGTCGCCCACGCGCTCGACGTTCAAGATCTTGCCGCGCAGGGGCAGGATGGCCTGGATGTCGCGCCTGCGACCATCTTTTGCCGAGCCACCTGCGGAGTCGCCCTCCACGATGAAGAGCTCGGTCATCTCGGCGTCGCGCACCGAGCAGTCAGCCAGCTTGCCGGGGAGCGCCGCGCTCTCGAGCAGGCTCTTGCGGCGGGTGGCCTGGCGCGCCTTCTGAGCGGCGAGACGGCCCTTGGCGGCCTGGGAGGCCTTCTTAAGGATCTCCTTGGCCTGGTTCGGGTGCTCCTCGAGGTACTCGGACATGCCCTGGGAGACAATGCGGTTGGTGAGGGTGCGCATGTAGGAGCTACCGAGCTTGGCCTTGGTCTGGCCCTCAAACTGCGGGTCGGGCAGCTTGACGGAGATAATCGCCGCCAGGCCCTCGCGGATGTCGCCACCCTCGAGCTTGGGGTCCTTCTCCTTGATGATGTTGTGGCTGCGACCGTAGTTGTTGATCGCGTTGGTGAGGGCCGTGCGGAAGCCCTCGAGGTGCATGCCACCCTCCTCGGTGTAGATGTCGTTGGCAAAGGAGAGGGTGTCCTCGGAGTAGCCGGTGTTCCACTGCATGGCCACCTCGACCTCGCCCATCTGGCTCTCGGGGGCATCGGGGTCGGAGCGGCCCTCAATGTAGATGGGGCGAGAAAGACCCGGCAGGACGTCCTTGCCCTCGTTTCTGAACTTGACGAAGTCAATGATGCCACCCGCGTAGCAGAACTCCTCGACGCGCGGCGTGAGCTCGCGCTCGTCGGTGAGGACGATCTTGAGGTTCTTGTTGAGGAAGGCCGTCTCCTGCAGGTGGGTGTGCAGGGTGTCAAAGTTGTACGTGGTGGTCTCGAAGATCTCCTCGTCAGGCCAGAAGGTGATTGTGGTGCCCGTGGCCTTGGAGGTGCCGACCTCCTTCATCTTCTGCACGGTCTTGCCGCGCTCAAAGGCCATCTCGTAGATCTTGCCGTCGCGCTTGACCTGCGCCACCAGGCGCTTGGAGAGCGCGTTCACCACGGAGACGCCCACGCCGTGCAGGCCGCCGGAGACCTTGTAGGCGTTGTTGTCAAACTTGCCGCCGGCGTGGAGGATGGTGAGAACGACCTCCAGCGTGGGGATCTTCTTGACCGGGTGCTTCTCAACGGGGATGCCGCGCCCGTTGTCCTCCACGGTGATGGAGTTGTCCGGGTGAACGGTCACCTTGATCTTGTTGCAGAAGCCGGCCATGGCCTCGTCGACGGAGTTGTCCACTATCTCCCACACCAGGTGGTGCAGGCCCGCGGCGCTCGTCGTGCCGATGTACATGCCGGGGCGCTTGCGGACGGCCTCAAGACCCTCGAGGATCTTGATCTCGCCCGCACCGTACTCGTTCTTCTTTGCCACGCGCACATCCTTCCCGATGGGGCCTCTTGCCCCGTGCTCGTTTTAGGTGCATTCTCGGTCAGGCCCAGAGCAAAATCAGGGCAGACGGAATGATGATAGCGCTTCAGAGGCCCTGAGAAGCCCTCTGAGGTAGGTTTCACGAATTTAGCTATTCTTACGCTTTTCTGCCTGCAGCGATACTCTCATCGCCTGAGAAACGCTTGGTTTAAGCGCCTCGGGAACGTCTGCGAGAAGAGCCTCGACCTCGCGCTCCTCCGCGGGCGTGAGGGCGGGCAGCGGGGCTGCGGGCTCCTTCTCCCCCACGGTCCTTCTCGCCACGGTTTGCGGGCGCTTTGACTGCCTGAAGCGAACCTCGGCAAAGGAGAGCCCCGCCTGGGCGAGGCGCGCAAGATACACCTCGCGGTTGGCCATGAAGTCGACCTCGCACGACTTTGAGTCAACGTAGACCACCAGGACGGGCGGCGCGCCGGCGCGGCGCGGCCGCTCAACGAAGACGCCCACGGTATGGGCGCGCTCCGTAACCCCGTTCACCGCGTGCCACGCCCTCGCCACGCGGTGCGTCCAGTTTGCACCGGATGCGTTCTGAGTGCTCTCCAGGATGTCTCCGAGGGCCACGGGCGCCCCGGCGCGGCGGCGTATCTCGCGCTCGATCTCACTTGTCACCAAAGCTCACCACCTCAGCGGAGTCAAGGAGCGTCGGCGAGAAGTACCCGAGGTTCGTGGTCGTGATCACGGTCTGGATGCCGCCGCTCACAAATCCCATCGCCGCCTCGCGGCGCGTGCCATCGAGCTCGCTCATCACGTCATCGAGCAGGAGCAGGGGCGTTGAGCCCAAGATCTCCCCCGCAAGCTCGACCTCGGCCATCTTGAGGGCAAGCGCCACGGAGCGCTGCTGCCCCTGGGACCCATAGGCCCGCGCGTCGCGACCCTCGATGGAGAAGACCACGTCGTCGCGATGCGGACCCACCGTGGTCTGCCCGCGCCGCAGGTCGTCCTCGCGCACCGCCTCGAGCCGCTCGAGGAAGAGGCCGCGCAGCTCGTCGCGCGAGAGATCCTCGAGGTCCTGCCCCAGTGTGCAGGCGTAGGAGCACGCCAGGCGCTCGCCGCCCGAGACCGTGGCGTACACCGCCGCGACCTTCTCGGCAAGCCGCGAGAAGAGCCTCAGGCGCGCGGCGAGCAGCGTCGCGCCGCCCAGCGCCACGGAGGCATCCCACGCGGCAAGGAGCGACATGTCCACGAGCTCGTCCTTGAGCAGCCGGTTTCTCTGCTCGACGGAGCGCTGGTAGGCGGTGAGGACGTTTGCGTAGCCGCGGTTGGCCTGCCGTCCAAACCCATCGAGCTCGTCTCGGCGCACCGACGCCCCCCGCTTGACGATGGCCAGGTCATCGGGGGTAAAGAGAACCGACATGAGACTCTCGGGCATCTCGGACGCCTGAATGCGCTTGCCGTTTCTCGTGAAGCTCCGCTTGCCCGGGGCGGCGTCACAGCGAACGTCCACCACGCGACCGTCACCCTCGAGCCGCGCGTCGATGCGCGCGCTCTCGGCGCCCTCGCGGACGAGCTGCGAGGGCGTCGGGCGGCGGAATGACTGCCCGGCCGTGAGGAGCTGCAGCGCCTCGACGGTGTTGGTCTTCCCGGCGGCGTTGGGCCCCACAAAGACCGTCACCCCCGCCGAGGGCAGCACCACCAGCCGCTCAAAGCTGCGGAAGTCCGCGAGCCTGAGCTCTGTGACGTAAAGCCCCACGTGGGTCACCTAGAGGCGAACCGGCATGAGCAGGTAGAGGTAGTTCACCTTGCCGTTGCACTTGAAGATGCCCGGCTGCACGGAGCCCTGGAGCTCGAGGCGCAGGTCCTTGTTCTCGGACACCGCGTTCACGCAGTCAAAGACGTAGTGGTAGTTGAGGGCGATGGCCAGGCTCTGCCCCTCAATGCCGCACGAGATGACCTCGGAGGACTCGCCCTGCTCCGGAGAGCTCGCCGAGAGGCGCATGAGGCCCGCGTCGGCATCGATGTCAAAGCGCACCGAGGCGTTCTGCTGCGCGATGACGGAGACGCGCTTGAGCGCGGCGGAGAACTCGGCAACGGAGAGCTCGACGGCCGTGGCGCAGGTGGGCGGCAGGAGCTGCTTGTAGTCGGGGAAGTTGCCCTCGATGCGGCGAGCCACAAAGGTCGTGTTGCCAAAGGTGAAGACAACCTGGCTCTCCGTGGTGCCAATGAGCAGGGTGTCGGTCATGGAGGGCATGGTGAGCACGTCGTGGAAGGTGGCGCCGCCCACGATGGCGCGGAAGGCCTCGCCGGGGGCCGCCTCGACGGAGGAGTCGCAGACGGCAAGGCGGAACGAGTCGGTGGCCACAAGACGGATGGTGTTGTCCTCAACGGTCAGGAGGATGCCCTGAAGAATGGGTCGCGAGGTCTCCTTGGAGGTCACGCGGTACACCTTGTCCACCATGTGGGAGAGGAGCTCGCTCGGAAGCTCGATGCTCCTCTCGGGCGCCACCTCGGGAAAGCCCGACCAGTCCGCGGGGTTGAGCGTGTTGAGGCGGAAGGTCGACTTGTCACAGGAGATGACAACGGTACGGCCCGTGCCCTCAAAGGTCACGGCGGCGTCGGGGAGGGTCTTCACGATGTTGGTGAGCACCTTGCCGGAGATGACCGCCTCGCCCTCCTCCTCAACGTTGGCCGGGATGTAGTGGCGGATGGAGATGGCGAGGTTGTTCGTCTGGAACTCGAGCTGACCGGCCTCCGCGCGAACATAGATGCCGGAGAGGATGGGAAGCGTCGAGTTTGTGCCCATGCCCTTTGCCACAACGGACAGGGCCTTCATGAGGGAGGACTGGCTGACGGTGAATTTCATGAGGTCCCTTTCTTCTATCTATATAGAGATCTAAGAACAGTAGTAGTAATAGGGTCTGTCGAAAAGTACAAAAACACCGAGAAGAACGAGGTAGAAGCCGTAATCCAATACTCTCGCGTGGCATGTGACTTTTCTTCCGCATTGACAGCGAGCGCCGTGTTGAAAACTTCTTCTTCCACGAAGGTTGGTTTTTCTCCCCCTTTCGACACACTTTTCTCAGACTTGTCTACATCCTAGAGGTTTCCGGTGATGGACTCCCGTATCTGCATGAGGCGATCGTAGAAGATCTTGTCGTCCTTTCTCGCCTCGTCCACCACGCTGATGCTGTGCATGACGGTGGCGTGGCTCCTGCCGCCGAAGTGCTTGCCGATGTCGGCGAGGGTGCGGTCGCAGAGCTCGCGCGCGAGCCAGATGGCAACGTGGCGCGCCTCCATGATGGCCTTGTGGCGCTTGGTGCCCACGAGACTCGAGTGGTCGATGTCGTAGTACTTCTCCACGGCGCGCTGGACGTCCTCGATGGAGACGGAGTGCCCGGCGCTCGGCCAGCACTCCTTGGCCACGGCCTCGATCTCCTCGCGGGAGATCTCTCCGCCGCGCCGCTCCGCTGTGGTTGCGGCAAAGAGGCAGCGCTGGCAGAATCCCTCGATGACGCGGATGTTGGTGCCCGCGCGCTCGGCCATGTACCTGCGTGCCTGCTCGGGGATGACGCCGGAGAGTCCGGTGACGTTCTCGCTCGCCGCGTCGTCGCGCATGCGCTCGCAGAAGGTCTCGATGAGGCGGAGCTTGAGCTCGTAGCTCGGCACCTGGATGGGCGCGGTGAAGCCGGAGCCCAGGCGGCTCGTGACGCGCTCGTCAAAGCCGTCCTTGCCCATGCCGAGCTGCGCGGGCGTGCGGTCGGCGGCGAGGACGATCTGCTTGCCGTTTGAGATGAGCTCGTTGAAGGTATCAAAGAAGAAGCCGATCGTTCCGGCCTTGCCCACCATCTTCTGGATGTCGTCGATGATGAGGACGTCAATGTCGGCGTAGTTCTGGCGCAGCACGGACGCCGCCGAGCGCTCGGTGTGGCGCATGGCCTCGGTGTAGTCGGTGATGAACGTCGACGCGTCGCGATAGACGCACAGGCGCGACGGGTCGTTGCGGGCGATGTAGTTCTGCACGGCGCGCAGCAGGTGGGTCTTGCCCAGGCCGCTCTTGCCGTAGATGAAAAGCGGGTTGTAGGTGGTGTTCATGCCGTTTGCCACCTGCAGCGCCGCCTGGTAGGCGATGTCGTTCTCCTCGCCGCGGACAAAGCGCTCAAAGGTGAGCTTTGAGGTCGTGGGGGATATGTCCTCCACGAGGGGGTTCCTCGCGCGGCGGCGGAGGTTCTCCTCGTCGCGCGCCGCCTGGGCGCCCTCGTCCCAGGTGTCGTTCATGATCGCGCGCGAGGGCATGGCAAGGGAGACGGGCACGCGCTGCTCGGTCTCCGCCATCCATCGGTTTGCCTCGTCGCGGGTCATCGTCGAGCCGCGCGGGTGCTCGCCCGCCGCGGTGGCCTGCTCAAAGGTGACGACGACCTTCGTGGGCTCAAAGGCCGCCTGCGAGACGCACTCCTCCACGAGCGGCTGGATCTTGCCGACGTTCTTGACGACGAGCCTCATGGAGGTCCTGAGCTCGAGCGTTCCGTCGGAGAGCCCTTCCGGCTCGCAGTTTCTGAGCATGGCGAGAAGGGACTCGGGCAGCTCGCGCGCGGCGAGAAGGTCGAGCGCATCCTGCCACAGCGCCTCGGCGTCTGATTCTAGGGAGAGTTCCATGTGATCCTACGTTCGTAAATGTTGAAAAGTACGCACTCAGTATAGCGATTGTTGATAAGTCCCCCACCCATCCCGCCGAACGGTTCCTTGATTGGGGCCGTGTCCGGCGCGGGTGCTGCTGGCGTGTCCTGAAAATCGGGGGTATGGCACGAGGTTCTTCTCGCGACCTGCGTTTCTTCTTTTCAGTGTTCTGAAATTTGGGACCGTGGCACGGCGAGTTGTGCCACGGTCCCGATTTTCAGGACATCTCTGGGGGATCGCGTCTATATGAGTGAGCGGCCAATGCCCGTGAGCTGATACTTCTGACCGACCTTCATGATGAGGCCCTGTGCGGAGAGATTTGAGAGGGCGCGCGACCACGTTGGCCCCGATGCCCCGTAGCTGCGGGTGAGCTCGCTTGGTCCCACGCTCTCGTGCGAGGAGAGGTACGAGAGGACCTGCTGCCCGCGCTCGTCGACGGTGAGGGCCTGCTGGTACGTTGGCTGCTGGTAGGGCATCGGCTGATAGGCGGCCGGATGGTAGGGCATCTGCTGGTAGGGAGCGCCCTGCCAGGCGGGGACGGGCTGTTGGGGGTATGCGGGCGCCGGCATGGGTGTTGCCATGGGCATCTGCTGCGGCGTGCCCCACGGCGTCGCCGGCTCCTGGGGCCCCTCCGCCTCCACGCCCGAGAGGGCACGCGCCTCCTCCTTGGGGTGTGTGGAGATGGTGACAACCGTTCCGCCTGCTATGTTGTCCTCAATCTCGAGGCTGCCGCCCTTATCGGCCATGTACTGCTGCACGTAGGGCAGGCCGCTCCCCACGCCGCGAATGTAGCGCTTCATCTCCTCCGTTGCCGAGGAGGTCCCGTACTCGAGCGCGAGCGACTTTGACTTGATCCCCGGGCCCTGGTCCGAGAAGCGGATGGTGTTTCCCCCGTCGAGGATGGTGATCGTGGGCGCCTGGAAGTAGGCGTGGATGAAGTTCTCCACGATCTCGCGAATGACCATGAAGGGGATGGTTCCCCCCTGCTCGTGCGAGAGGCGGTTTACGGCGGCGGTAATCTGCTCGAGGTATTCGCGCACGTCACAGGGCTCGATGATCACCACACGCGGCGCGGCGGAGGCGTCGTCGTACACGGCGATGCGTGCGGGGTGGTGAACCTCGCAGACCGGTGCGTCCCCCTTTGGGGCAGTGTTTTCCTCCTCCACGAAGGGGTAGAAGTCCCGCGTCACCGCTTACCTCCCTTTTCGACATCAGATGAACGAATGTCGAAAACGTTTCAGTGAGAATTCGATATGAACGAAACTTTTCATCACGAGAAGAACAGTTGTTGAAAAGTGCGTATTTCTCGCCCTCTTATGGTGGAAAATCATACCATGCTCAGCTCATGTTTCATTGAAATGAAAGGATGGTTCCAATTTTCCGGAACGCCCTGAAAGGAAAAAGAACCGCCCACGAGAAAGAAAAAGCCGCCTCAAGCGGCTGAAATGCGGCGATTCTTTGATGGATTCGTTGACAACGCGCGGACGGGGCCTTTACAATCTCTGAGCTTATTGCTCTAGAAGGAAGTTCATACCCAACCGGGAGGAATAGCTATGAAGCGTACGTACCAGCCGAACAAGCGCAAGCGCGCCACCACCCACGGGTTCCGTGCCCGCATGGCCACCAAGGGCGGCCGTGCCGTTCTCGCCCGTCGTCGCGCAAAGGGTCGCAAGCGTCTCACCGTCTAGTGACGTTTCATGAAGACCATCAAGTCCAAGAGAGATTTTGAGAGGGTCTTCGCGCGGGGGAGGCGCTACAACGACTCCCTTCTGCGAATCCGAGTAGCACCGCTCGACGAAGGCGATCCGGGAAGGGTCGCCTTCGTTGCAGCGAAGCGCCTTGGAAACGCCGTTTTTCGGAACAGGTGCAAGCGCGTCCTCAGGGAGGCCGCCCGAAGCGCCGGGCTTCCGATTGACGGGTACGACGTGATTCTCTTCTCCACGCACAACACGCACGACAGCTCCCCCGAGCAGGTCGCGAGTGCGCTGAGAAGGCTGATTGGCCGGGCGGGCCTCTAGGATGGGTCCTGCCGCGCATCATGGCGTCGCCTCACGCGGCGCGCTGGCGATCATACGTTTTTACCAGAGACGCGTGTCGCCCCTCATGTCCGCGCGGTGCATCTATGTTCCCACCTGCTCCGAGTACGCGCGCCAGGCCATCGAGAAGTACGGTTTCGTCAGGGGGTTTGGTCTCGCCGTCCGAAGGATCTGCCGGTGCCACCCCCTTCATGCTGGCGGTTATGACCCCGTTCCCTAACGGGCGCGGGCCATGGAGGAACCATGTGGGAATGGTTTATTGGCTTTCTAACGACGGTGCTCGCGGGCATCGAGGGCTTTGTCGGTGACTGGGGCCTCGCGGTCATTGTCCTGACGGTCATCGTCCGTCTCATCCTGACGCCGCTGATGGCGCACTCCACCAAGTCGACGGTGCGCATGCAGGTCATGCAGCCCAAGCTCCAGGAGATCCAGGAGCGCTATGCGGATGACCCCGAGCGTCAGGCCGAGGAGCTCCGCAAGGTCTACGCGGACATGAAGTTCAACCCGCTCGGAGGGTGCCTGCCCATCTTCCTGCAGATGCCCATCTTCTTTGGCCTGTTCTCGGTTGTGCGCGAGGTGCCCGCGGATGCCTGCTTCTACAGCATCCTCCCCTCGATCTCCCAGTCCGTGCAGCAGGTCCTCGAGGCCTCCGGCTGGGTTGCGGCGGCTCCCTATATCATCTTTGACCTGCTCTTTGGTGTGCTCACGTTCATCCCCATGGTGATGAACGTCGCCAACCAGGACTCCGCTCAGCGCTCCCAGACCATGCTCATGGGCGGCGTCATGGCCCTCATGATGCTCTGGTTTGGCTGGGGCGTGCCGTCCGCCGTCCTGCTCTACTACGTGACGTCCTCCATCTGGCAGGTCATTCAGCAGCAGGTCATCACCAAGCGCGTCATGGAGAAGGCCAAGGCGGAGGCTGAGGCCGAGGCGGCCAACAAGCCCATCGAGGTTGACGTCGTTCGCCGCGAGAAGAAGCCGCGTCAGCACAAAAAGTCCTAAGAAACATTCGTTATTATCGATATTTAGTTTTAATTGTTTTATAGGAGGATTTCATGTCGGAGGATAGCATGACAGACGTCAGCGCGCCCGAGGAGGACGTGACCCTCGGGGGCGGCGAGCTCGACGACTTCTCCTCCATCAGAGAGCGCTACGAGGCCGGCAAGCAGCTCACCGACGAGGAGATGGACAAGATCGCCGATCTTGCCGTTGGCTACCTCAAGAGCATCCTCGCGCTCTTTGGCGAGACGTCCTCCTCCATTGACGAGTATGACGGCGAGAACGGCGAGCTCATCCTTGACGTCAACGGCGGTGACCTCGCCGTCCTCATTGGTCGTCACGGCCGCACGCTCGATGCCCTGCAGATGGTGCTCACCTCGCTGCTGAGCAGCCGCATCAAGTTCTACTATCCCGTTGTCGTTGACATTGAGAGCTACAAGAACCGCCGCAAGCGCAAGCTCGAGGACATTGCGCTCAGCTCCGCCGCGCGTGCCAAGCAGCGTGGCGGCAAGGTGACGCTCTCCCCGATGAACGCGTACGAGCGCCGCATCATTCACCTTGCCCTGCGCAACGACGAGGGTGTTGTCACCCACTCCGAGGGCGTTGACCCCGAGCGCCGCGTGGTCATCACCGCGGTTCGCTAACCTGAGTTTGTAGTATTACCAAGGGAGGGTGTCTTTGACATCCTCCCTTTTTCTGTGACAATTTCTTTTGATGCATGGGTTTTTGTCAACGAATGGTCTGGATGGTATGGAAGAGACGCTTGTTGCCCAACTCCTCGATGAGATTGCCTCCTATGGCATTGCCTGTGACGAGGCCGCCGCGCGGCGCATGATCAGGCACCTGCTCCTTGTTATCGAGAAGAACAAGGTCGTCAACCTCACGAGAATCACCAATCCTGCCGAGGCGGTCACCCTCCACTGTCTTGACTCCATCCTGCCCCTTGCTGTAGAGGGCGTGGGCAACCGGTCCTTCTCATCCTTTCTTGACCTGGGTACCGGTGCGGGCTTTCCCGGCATTCCCTTTGGCATCATGACGGGCTCCGCTGGCGTGCTCATTGACTCCGTGGGCAAGAAGGTCGCTGCCGTCTCAGAGTTCATTGACGCGTTGGGGCTTGATAACCTCTATGCCGAGCACGTGCGTGTTGAGGAGTATGCAGCTCGCAAGCCCGGCTCATGCGATTTGGTGCTTGCTCGTGCGGTCGCGCAGACCAATGTGCTCGTTGAGTATGCGTCGCCCCTTCTGAGCGGGCACGGGCTGCTTGTTGTTGAGAAGGGTCGCCCCGAGGAGTCTGAGCTCGTGGCTGCCCAGCGGGCTGCCGAGCTCTGTGGCATGAGCCTTGTGTCTCAGAACGGCTTTGAGCTCACCCGCGAGCTCGGCCACCGCGAGATTCTCGTCTTCGAGAAGAGCGGCAAACCGCGTCTCAAGCTGCCCCGGCGGGTGGGTGTCGCAAAGCACGAGCCACTCGGGTTCTAAGGGTTCTCTTGTCCTCACTGTTTCACGTGAAACAGTGAGGACACTCATATGCTGTGGATGTTTCACGTGAAACGCACGAGGCCTTTCAGATAAGAAAATGTGTCCGTTTCACGTGAAACAATCACGTATGATGCTAGTGAGGAAACGCAGCATATACGGAGGACATATGAGCTACAAAGACACGAAGAGGGGCCTCCCGCAGCGAGACAGCAAGGTTCTCGCCGTCATTAACCAAAAGGGTGGCGTTGGGAAGTCCACAACCGTTGTGAACCTCTCGGCCTGCCTGGGTGAGCAGAAGAAAAAGGTCCTTGTCGTTGACTTTGACCCGCAGGGAAACTCAACGAGCGGCTATGGCATTGAGAAGGAAGAACTCGAGCACGATATCTATGACGTGATCCTCCATGAGTATCCTATTGAGGAAACAATCATGGAGACGTGCGAGAAGAACGTCTATATCGTTCCTGCCACCATTCAGCTCGCAACTGCGGAGATTGAGCTCGTTTCTGAGATGGCTCGTGAGTCAGTCCTCAAGGGTGCCCTCGAGAGCGTCAAGGACGAGTTTGACTACATCTTCATTGACTGTCCTCCGTCCCTTGGCCTTCTGACCATCAACGCCCTTGTGGCGGCCGACTCGCTTCTCATTCCCATTCAGTGCGAGTACTACGCGCTCGAGGGCGTGGCCAAGCTCCTCGAGTCGATGCAGATGGTCAAGAAGCGCATGAACCCTCAGCTTGAGATCTTTGGCGTGGTCATGACCATGTTTGACTCAAGGACCACGCTGTCCAAGCAGGTGGTCGATGAGGTTCAGTCGTACTTTGGCAAGAAGATGTTCAAGACGATCATCCCAAGAAACGTCAAGGTATCCGAGGCACCGAGCCATGGGCTTCCGGTGTCAAAGTACGCCCGCGTGAGCAAGGGTGCCCTTGCCTACGGAAAGCTGGCACGAGAGGTGGTGGCACGTGGCTAAGAAGAGTGGACTGGGACGCGGCCTGGGTCTTCTCGTTGGAGAGGCTGACGCCGAGACGGCTGGGATGAGGCCGGATTCGACGCTCTCCCTCAGCGAGATCAAGCCCAACAAGGGCCAGCCGAGAAAGACCTTCAAGCCGGAGGAACTTGCGGAGCTCACGGACTCCATCAAGAAGAATGGTGTCCTCCAGCCGATTCTTGTGCGCAAGAAGGACAGCGGATACGAGATCGTCGCTGGCGAGCGCCGCTACCAGGCCGCCAAGGCTGCGGGGCTCTCCGAGGTCCCGGTCATCATCCGTGAGATTTCCGATGAGGACGTCTTCAAGCTCGCGCTCATTGAGAACCTTCAGCGCTCAGACCTCACGCCGCTCGAGGAGGCACGGGGGTACAGGCGCCTCATCAAGGACAAGGGCCTCACTCAAGAGGAGCTCGCCCAGGCGCTCTCCAAGTCGCGCTCGGCGATTGCCAACACGCTGCGTCTGCTCGACCTTCCCGCTGAGGTGCAGGAGCTTGTTGAGAACGGCAAGCTGACTGCGGGTCACGCGCGCGCCATTCTCGCCGTTCCTTCCGAGGAGGGTAGGATTCGTCTCGCGGAGAAGGTTGCTCGTGAGAGCTTGTCGGTGCGTCAGACAGAAAGTCTTGCTCCGTTGTTTTCTGTCACGGAGCGGGACGATCGTCCCGTCCGTGCTCCACTTCCCCCGTCTTATAAGCGTGCCGCCCGTCAGATGCGGCTCGCCCTCGACACAAACGTGCGCGTCAAGAACGTTCGCGGCAAGAACAAGATTGAGATTGAGTTCAAGAGCGAGGATGAGCTTGCACACATTGTTGACCTTCTCGCCGGTCCGGGGACGTGGTCCGAATGAAGAAAATAAAGACGACGCTTGTTTTGGTGGGCGGGGTTGCTCTGGCGCTGGTGGCGGCCTACAACGTTCTTCTCTCCAACGAGGCAAAGGAGAGCCTGCGCAACGGGGCACGTGCGGTCAAGGATGCCTGCGATAAGGTCTGTGACGCCGTCAACGAGTCCTACGGAGTTGTCATGGACGACAATCTTCCCAACCGCGAGAAGACCGAGCAACAGTGGTCCAACCTCGGATACTACAACATCAAATCTTAATCAATAATGTGGTGTCAGAAGAATAACGAGTCTTCTGACACCTCTTTTTAGCAGGTAAAATAAGAAAGAGCAAAAAATAAAAAAAACCGCAAAAGAAAAAAATCTGCTAATCTCAATCAAAAGAGATTGGAGTAGCCATGGCTCTGTCCCCAAACCCCTTTACGCCAACGTTTGGCAAACGTCCGCATGTCCTTGCTGGTCGAAATGACTTACTTCAGGAAATAGAGTATGCCTTGAGAACAGGTGGAGGAGACCCAAATCTCTGCAGCCTGTTTGTGGGTTCAAGAGGAGTTGGGAAAACGGTCCTACTATCTTATGTTGCTTCTGAGGCTGCAAAATATGGTTGGGTCTCAGCGAACGTTACCGCGCGCCCCGGTATGCTCGAGGACATATTAGAGAGAGCAACTGAGGCGGCAGATAGCTATGTTAAAGCTCAAGGAAGGGCGCGACTCACGTCGATAACCGTATCTGCACTATTTGGTGCAACGTGGGAGTATAGGGATCCTAAGTCTGGAAACTGGCGTACAAGGATGAATCGCCTGCTTGACACCCTTGAAGAACACGGCATAGGACTCTTGATCACCGTTGATGAGGTAGATCCAACTCTCAGCGAACTCATCGACTTTGCGGCCGTTTACCAGCATTTTGTTAGAGAAGATCGTCGTATTGCGCTTTTCATGGCAGGTTTGCCCGCAAATGTATCGGCTCTGCTCTCTGACAAAACTGCATCGTTTCTGAGAAGGGCGGCCCAACATCAGCTTGGAAGAATTGAAGATGAGGATGTGGCAGTTGCCTTTAGGGAAACCATTGAGTCTTCCGGAAAGACGATAGAAGATGATGCTCTGAATGAGGCTGTGAGCGCAGCTGACGGATTTGCTTACATGATGCAGCTTGTGGGCTTTAGGACCTGGCAGGCTGTTGGCGAACGAGATGTTATCGAGAAGGAAGATGTGTTCCGCGGGGCAAAAAGTGCGAGAAATGACTTTATCGATGGAGTCGTGAAGAAGACCTGTGAGGAGCTGTCTGACGGCGACCTTGCATTTCTTGAGGCAATGATGCCGGACGGTGGCGCGTCGAGCAAGCTAGCTGACATTGCCAAGCGTATGGGAAAGACGGCGAACTATGTACGTGTCTATAAGACCCGATTGCTTGAACAAGGCGTTATCGCGGCTCGAAGAAGAGGTGAAGTGACTTTTGAGATGCCTTGGCTGTATGAGTATCTAGTCGAAAAGGTTTGATTTTTTAACCAAGACATCTCAAAAGAACCAACTCCTACCGCAGGCGCTGCTTGAGCTGGCCGCAGGCGGCGTCAATGTCCGAGCCGCGCGAGTTCCTGACGGTGGCCTCCACGCCAACGCTGGCGAGGCGCCTCACAAAGTCGGCCGCGCGAGCCTCCGTCGAGGGACGGAACTTTGATCCCTCAACCTCGTTGAGCTGGATGAGGTTCACGTGCGCGAGCGTGCCCTCGCAGAAGTCACAGAGTGCCTGAAGCTCGCTCTCGGTGTCGTTGACGCCACCGATGAGCGCGTACTCGTAGGTGGGGCGCCGTCCCGTCTTGTTGACGTACTCACCCATCACGTTATAGAGGTTTATCAGGGAGTACTTTCGCACGCCGGGCATCAGCATGTTACGCGTCTTCTGAACGGCCGAGTGGAGCGAGATGGCAAGGGTGAACTGCTCGGACTCGTTGGCAAAGCGCATGATCTGGGGTATGACGCCGCAGGTGGAGACCGTGAGGTGTCGCGCGCCAATGCCCGCGCCCTCAGGGGAGTTGAGGCGCCTCAGGGCGGCGAGGGTGGCGTCGTAGTTCATGAACGGCTCGCCCTGCCCCATGAGGACCACGCTCGTGACACGTGCGTTAAAGTCATCGCGCACGTGCATGACCTGCTCGTATATCTCCGCCGCGGTGAGCGAGCGCGCGAGGCCCGCCGCGCCCGTGGCACAGAAGGCGCACCCCATGGCGCACCCCGCCTGCGTTGAGGCGCAGACGGCAAGGCGGTTTCTCGTGGGCATGCCCACGCACTCAACGCTCACGCCGTCGGGATAGCGAAGCAGGTACTTTCTGCTGCCGTCGGAAGAGACCTGGCGGGCCACCTCGGTGGTGCCCCCGAGCGTGAGTCGCTCTCCGAGCGCGTCGCGCAGCGCCTTGGGGAGGTTGGTCATCTCGTCAAAGGACTGCGCGTTCTTCTCCCACACCCACTCCTCGACCTGCTTGGCCCTGAACTTGGGCTGGCCCATCGCGGCAAGGAGCTCCTGAAGCTCCCCGCGCGTGAGGGTGTGGAGGTCGCGCTTCTCGGTGATCTGCTCAACCGGAGCGCCGGCGTTGTTATTGGAAGGCATTTTGTCCCCTGTCTTAGCGTCTGGCGTGCGTGTGGAGTATCCTCATCATCAGGAAAAACCCAAGTGAGAGTCTAGCGCACGAGATGTGCTGCGAAGGAGCTTCGATGGACAGAGAACAGCTGACGAGCCGTCGCGTCGTGGTCATTGGCGGCGGGTGGTCCGACGAGCGAGAGATCTCCCTCGAGTCTGCCACTGAGGTCAGAGGCGCACTTCTTGAGGCGGGGTTCACAAGCGTTGACCTGCTCGACCTTGCCGAGAAGGACTTTGTCCGCACGCTCGTTGCCGGCAACTACGACGTGGCGTTTGTCGCCCTCCACGGCGCCTACGGCGAGGACGGCTGCATCCAGGGCCTCCTTGAGATACTGCACATTCCCTACACCTTCTCCGGCGTGGCCGCCTCTGCCGCGGCCTCCGAGAAACAGATCGCCAAGGCACTCTTTGCCGCCGCCGGCATCCGCGCGCCGCGCGGCGTTGACCTCCCCGTGGGCGCTGAGCTCACGGCCGAGCAGGTTGACGAGCTCGTTGAGGAGCTTGGGCTCCCGCTCTTTGTCAAGCCCGCGGCAAACGGCTCGAGCTTTGGCATCTCGCGCGTGACCGACCGCGCCGCCCTCAACGACGCCATCGCCGCCGCCGGTGCCGCCGGCGGGCGCGTGCTCGTTGAGGAGTGCGTGGAGGGCATGGAGATCACCGTGCCCGTCATTGGCAACGAGGACGCCCACGCGCTCCCGATCGTGGAGATCGTGACCGGCGCCGAGTTCTACGACCTCAAGGTCAAGTACGAGCCCTCCTCGCTCCACCACGTCATCCCCGCCCGCCTTGAGCCGGGCGTCTACGCCCGCGCCCAGGAGCTTGCGGTCCGCGCCCACAAGGCGCTCGGCTGCCGCGGCTGCTCGCGGAGCGACTTCATCGTCACCGCCGCCGGCGAGCCCGTCATCCTTGAGACCAACACCATCCCGGGCATGACGGCAAACAGCCTGCTTCCGGACTCCGCGCGTCACGGCGGCATCGAGTTCCCGGAGCTCTGCGCGCGCTTTGTTGAGTGCGCGCTGGGGGAGGCGTGATGGCGGGGGAGAAGACCCTGCCTTCGCTGCTGCTGCCGGGTACGCCGCAAGACGTTGCCGAGAAGTACCTCTCGCTCGCCGAGCGCGCCCAGGGGCGTGACTTTGGGCCGCTCGAGGACGAGGTGGTGGTCCTGGACACGGAGACCACCGGCCTCTCCTTCAAGGACTGCGACCTCATAGAGATCTCCGCGGCGCTGCTCCGCGGCCGCGAGGTCGTTGACCGGTTTGAGACCTTCGTGCACCCCGGCGGGCCCATCCCGCCGGAGATCACGCTGCTCACGGGCATCTCAAACGCCGACGTGACCGATGCTCCCAGCGCGCGCGACGCCGTGGCGGCCCTTGCCGAGTTTGTGGCAGGCCGGCCAGTGCTCGCGCACAACGCCACGTTTGACCGCACCTTCATCGAGGGCGTTCCAGGCGGTGCCGAGGTCTCGGACACCTGGATCGACACGCTCTCCCTCTCGAGAATCGCCCTCCCGCGCCTCTCGTCACATCGCCTCGCGGACATGGCGTCGGCGTTTGGCTGCGCCTCGGTCACGCACCGCGCGGGTGACGACGTCGACGCGCTCTGCGGCATGTGGCGGGTCCTGCTCACCGCGCTCTCCGACCTGCCCCAGGGTCTTCTCGCCCAGCTTGCGGGCATGCACCCCGAGGTTGACTGGTCGTTCAGGCCGCTCCTCTCCTATCTTGCCGGCGAGAAGGATCCCGAGCCCTTCTCGCTGAAGGCGCTCCGGGCGCAGCTGGTGAGGGCGGAGTCTGGCGAGCAGCGCGTGGACGCGATGGAGCTCGACCACGTGAGCGCGCCCTCCGCGGACGAGATTCGCGCGGCCTTTGAGCCGGGCGGCGTGGTCTCGCGCATGTACGAGCACATGGAGTGCCGTCCCGAGCAGGTGGAGATGGCCCTCGAGGTGCGCGACGCCCTCGCCACCTCAACGCACCGCGCCATCGAGGCGGGCACGGGCGTGGGCAAGTCCGTGGCCTACCTCCTGCCGGAGGTGCTCTTCGCGCAGCGCAACAACGTAACCGTGGGCATTGCCACCAAGACGAATGCCCTCACCGATCAGCTCGTCTCTCACGAGCTGCCCGCCCTTGCCGCGGCCCTTCCCGGTGGGCTCACCTTCACGAGCCTCAAGGGGTACGATCACTACCCCTGCCTTCACCGTCTTGACCGAGCGGCCCTCGAGGAGCTGCCGCTTGCGGTGGCAAACCATGACGGGCGCTCGGACAACGCCGTGGCCTGCGACATGCTCACGGCCATTGCCGTCACCTACGCCTTTGCGTGCCAGTCCTCCGAGGGTGACCTCGACGCGCTGGGGATTCGCTGGCGCTACGTGCCGCGGCAGATGCTCACGACCACCTCGGGCGAGTGCCTGCGCGGGCGCTGCCCGTACTTTCCCAATGAGTGCCTCCTGCACGGCGCCCGCCGCCGTGCGGCGCGCGGTGACGTGGTGGTGACCAACCACTCCCTGCTCCTGCGCGACGTTGAGGCGGAGGGCAGGATCCTCCCGCCGGTGCGCCACTGGGTGATCGACGAGGCGCACGCCTTTGAGGCGGAGGCCCGCCGCCAGTGGGCCGTGGAGGTCTCCGGGGACGAGGCCCGCGGCGCCTTTGAGCTTTTGGGCGGCACGCGCACGGGCGCGATTCACGCCGCCATGGTGCAGGCGATGCCGCTCGAGGGCTCCACGCTCGCCGTGGGGCTGCTCACCAAGGCGGCCGCCGTGGCGTCCCGCGCGGCAACGGCCGTGGCGGACCTCTTTGTTGCCGTTCACGGGCTCACTGCCATAGCTCACGACGACGGCGGCTACGACACGCTCACGCTCTGGATTGACGAGCAGGTTCGCTCAACGCCCGAGTGGGGAGAGCTGCGCGCCGCCGCGGGCGTCTGCGAGGACGCGCTCGACGAGGCCGTGAGGGCCGTCGCCGAGGCGGCCGGGGCGCTCACCGACGAGCTTCCCCAGGTGGCGGCCTCGCTCTCTGAGTCCGCGCGCTTTCTCAAGGACCTTCTCGCGGGCATTGTCCTCATAGCCGAGGGCTCGGACAGGCGCTACGTCTACTCGGCGCAGCTCTCCCGCTCAAAGCGCCGCCTTGCAACGGAGCGCCTGGTTGCCGAGAAGATCGACGTGGGCGCGGACCTTGCCGAGCGGTGGCTCCCCGAGACCAAGAGCGCGGTGTTCACCTCGGCGACCATTGCCGTGAGCGACGACTTCTCCCACTTTGAGCAGGCGGTGGGCCTCTCCGCGCTGCCCGCCGCCACGCGCCGGGACGTGCGGCTCTCCTCGAGCTTTGACTACGACGCGCACATGTCCGTGGTGGTGGCGGGGGACCTCCCCGCGCCCAACGACCGTGCGTACCTGGGCGCGCTCGAGGACCTGCTCTATGACGTGCACGTGGCCATGGGCGGCTCGGTGCTCACGCTCTTTACCAACCGGCGCGACATGGAGCGCGTCTACGAGGGCCTGCGACCGCGCCTTGCCGCCGCGGGGCTGGAGCTGGCGTGCCAGGAACGTGGATCGTCACCGCGCCGCCTGAGGACTCGCTTCATGGCCGAGAAGACCCTCTCGCTGCTCGCGCTGCGCTCGTTCTGGGAGGGCTTTGACGCGACGGGGGACACGCTGCGCTGCGTGGTCATCCCCAAGCTGCCCTTTGCGAGTCCCAACGACCCGCTGGTGCGCGAGCGCGACCTGCGGGAGGATCGCGCCTGGTGGCGCTACTCGCTGCCCGAGGCCGTCATCTCCGTGAAGCAGGCGGCGGGCCGCCTCATCCGCTCGGCAACGGACGTGGGCGTCCTCGTCCTCGCGGACTCGAGGGTCGTGAGCAAGGGATACGGGCGGCTCTTCGTGAGCTCGCTCCCCTCTGGCAACGTCTCGCGCCTGGAGAGCGCCAACGTTGGCCGCTACATCAGGATGTGGCGCGCGTCCCACGAGTGAGGGCCGCCGCGCGCTACCGTAGAAGCGAGCGAGCGTAGTTCGCTACGAGGGCGTTGACCTCGGGGTCGTTGGTCGTGGCGGTCCCCGCGCAGGCGGCAACCATGCGGGGGAGCCACATGCCCCCGTAGTAGCTCGTCTCGGCCTGCACGAGGCCGTCCTTCTCGCCGCGCCCCACGATGCGCAGCTCGTGCCAGGGGAGCAGGTCGAGGTAACGGGCGTCGGAGAAGGTGATGAGCACCTGCCGCGTGGGAGACGGGCGGCTGCTGCGCCCTCCCGCGCGCGGCACGGCCCGCACGTCCGACATGCGGTCGAGGCGGAAGGTCCGCTCGCCACCGCAATCGAGGTCAAGGGCATCGAGGTACCACAGGCCCTCCTCGCGGCGGAGCCTCCTCGGGGCCGCCCTTCTTGGCAGGGGCTCGTCGAGTGCGCTCTTCTGGTATGCAAACGCAAGGTCGCCGCGGCTGGAGAGGGCCTGCGAGCATGCGCTGATGACGGCCCCCGTCCCCGCGTCCTCGGTTTTTCCGACGAGCCTCCTCACGAGGTCCTCGTCAACGGGTGCCGTGTCCAGCGAGCTCTGGAGCCGCGCGCGCAGCGGGTCGCTCGGACCCACGCCCAGGCGCTCGAGCGCGGCCACGAGCGCCATGGTCTCGGAGCGGGTGAGCCGCAGGCGACGGCCCCGTATTCCCTGCGAGAAGGCGAGGGTGACGCCGCCGTCCTCCTCAACGAGCGGCAGCGCCGCGCCCTCCGCGCCGGAGAGGGTGAGCACGAGCCCAATGAGCTTCTCGGCGCGCTCTTGTGAGACGCCGAGCTTTGCGGAGACGGCCTCGGGCGTGAGCGCGTCCCCGGCCTCGGAGAGGCTGGTCACAAGGGCCACGAGCTCGCGCGCCTCGTCCAGGGCTCCGTGGCGTCCCGTTGCGGTTGACTTACGAGGCACGGGAGACCACCCCCTCGAGCGCGCGTCGCCAGGCCAGGACGAGCTCGTCCGCTCCGAGTGGCCGTATCCCCTGGGAGATTGCCCAGCTCGCGGCCGCGCCGACGTCGCTTGCGCCCACCCGCCACACGCACGCGTCACCTCTGTCTTGCCAGGACCCCTGCTCGCCCGCGGCGCGGCGAACGTCGTCCGCACGCTCGGGCAAGACCTCAAAGACGGCGGTCATCGTCTCGTCCCCAAGCTGAAACGGCAGGCGCCGCCAGTCATCAACCGAGAAGTCCGCGGGGACGCGCACCGCAACGTTGGGCAGCATCTCGGCGGAGACCACGCGGTCAACGCGGTAGGTGCGGGTTGCGGAGTCGCCCTCCTCCCCGGGCGCGCCGGCGACGACGTAGCGGAGTCCCCTGAGGTCGAACATCCCGTACGGCGCGATGGTGCGCTCGGTCCTTCTGCCGCGGGCGTCCTCGTACGTGATGCGCGCGGCCACCCCATCCAGAAGACAGGAGCGCAGCGTCACAAGGGCGCGACTCTCGGACGCCGCCGGTGCGTGCGCAACTCCGGCCTCGGCAAAGGCGCGGGTAATCTTTGCGAGGGCCAGCCGCAGCTCGCCGGCAAGGGGAAAGCCGGGGTCGTCGAGCAGGGGCGCGCAGGCAACCTCGAGGGCGGACGCCTCTCTGGGCTCGAGCTCGAGCCCTCCGGCAAAGCTGTCGTCACTGATGCCCCAGGCGGACTCGCGCGCGTCCCACGGGCGCTCCTCAACAAAGACACCGCAGGTGGCAAGGGTCTCCCGATCGCGCGAGAAGGCACGGCGGAAGCTGTCGGCGGAGAGGTCCGGGTAGAAGGAGCGCGCGATTTCCGTCGAGGGAATGGGCGCGGTGGCGTTCATGAACTCGAGCGCGAGCGAGCAGATTCTTCTCGCCCGCTCGTCATCCCTTGTGAGCTGCATGGCCACCCTTTCCGCAATTGTTTGAGCCGTCTACGTCTTTCCCGCGAAAACGCAACATAAGACGTATACTCTTTTGATTGTATGCACACCTTACGGATGCAAGCGAGAGCCAAATTACTAAAGGATGCACAGTATGGCCATGACACATGACTACCTGGACTACCTCAACGAGAAGGTCGACATCTCCCCCGCAAACAGCCAGGAGGAGCTTCAGGCCGCGGAGGTCATCTCCCACCTCATGGGGCAGCATGACGTCGAGCCGCAGGTGGAGGAGTTCTCCGCGCCGACGCTCGCCCCGCTCTTCCCGACGATTCTCGCCATCGTGATGTTCATTGGCGTGCTCGTCTCGGGCTTTGGGGTGATCGCCCTGACGCTCGTGGGCTTTGTGCTCGCCATCATTCCCACCGTGCTCTCCGTGATGCGCCTCTTTGGCCGCGAGTTCTCGCCGTCCTTTGGCCCCACCGCGCAGAGCCAGAACGTGGTGGCCGTCCACCGCGCCGCGGGCCCGCTCGTGACGCGCGGCAGCCGCACGATCGTCCTCGTGGCGCACTATGACACCCCGCGCGAGAACTTCCTGCTCACCACCCCCCTCGCGCCCTACCTCACCCTCATCAACAAGCTCACCGTCCCGTGCGCCTACGTCGTTGCGCTCTGCGCCTTCGTGCAGGTGCTCGGCTTCATCCCCAGCGTGGCGCGCATCGTCTTCTGGATCGTGGGCATTCTCGCCTGCGTGCCCGCGCTGATCGTTGCCGCCGGTGCCATCTCCGAGCGCGTTGGGTCGTGCACCCTGGGCGCCAACGACAACAAGTCCTCCGTCGCGGCCCTTCTCGGTGTGCTCGAGAACGTCCGCCCGAGCGGCCTCGTTCCGCGCGAGCGCCCGGTGAAGCCTGAGGTTGCCCCCGAGCGGGAGGCGGCCGAGAAGGCCGAGCCCACCGACGAGCCCGCCGAGCGCACCGTTGTTGAGCCGGTGCTCGGCGTCCGCCGCGGCGAGGAGGTCATGCGCTCCCTTGGCATCCTTCCGGAGGACTGTGAGATCGAGTACGTTGCCCCGAGGGTCGTGACGGTTCCCGCCACGCCCGCGCCCGCTGCCGCCCCCATGGAGATTGACGAGCCGGAGATCGAGGCCGCAGCCGAGGTTGAGGCCGAGCCCGAGGTTGAGGCCACGCTCGAGACCGCGCCGGTTGCGGCCGCCGAGCCCGAGCCCGCCCAGGACGAGCCCGCCGGCTCGACCAGCCCCATTCGCGTGGTCCAGGACGAGGCCCCCGCTGAGTCCGACGCCGAGACCACCAAGGACGCCCTGCTCTCCACCGGTCGCTTCTCCATCGTGATGGACGACGGCAGCCACGGGGTCGGCCCCAAGGACACCTCGGGCCTCTCCAACATCGACGACGTCCTCGACCCGGACAGCACCATTCCCGCCGCGCGCCCGGCTCGCCCCGAGGCCCCGAGCGACCCCGAGTGGGGCAAGTCGAGCTACCGCCCGAGCCTCTCGAGCGTGGCGCGCCGCGCCACCCTCTTCGACCTTCCCGACCCCTCGCAGAGCGAGGCGGACCCCTTTGCCACCGACCCCAACGCCAAGCGCGTCCAGCCCGCCCCGGACAAGACGGCCCCCGCGGCACCCGTTTCCGCGCCGGCCGCCGAGGCCAAGGACGACGCCCCCGTCGCCGCGCCCGAGCCCATCTCCACCATTGGCTCCGAGCGCGCCGAGCGCAAGGCCAAGAAGAACCCCTTCAGCGGCCTGCTCGATCGTCTGAAGAAGCAGGTCAGCGCCGCGGGCGAGGCGGACGCCGGGGACGATGACTCCTCCGACGACGAGAGCGGGCTTTGGCGTGGCGGTGCCGCGCCGCGTGCCGGCCTGCGCCTTGTTGGCGAGGACGAGGCTTCGGGCGACGCCCCGAGCGAGGTCCCGAGCGAGGAGGAGCTGCGCGAGGCGGTCCTCTCCATCGGCGACGACGCCCTTATCGCTCACGACATCTGGTTTGTTGCCCTGGGCGGCTCCTCTCTCGATCACGCGGGCATGCGCGCGTTCCTGAGGCAGCACCGCTCGGAGATCCGCGGCTGCTTTGTTGTCAACCTTGACTGCATTGGCGCGGGCCAGCTCACGCTCCTCAAGAACGAGGGCCTCGAGAGCAACCGCCGCGCCGACCGTCGCGTTTCTCGCCTGCTCATGGGCGCCGCAGCCGACCTCCACGTTGAGCTCGACCAGAAGCCGCTCGATTGGGCCAGCACGGACGCCACCCCGGCCATGCGCTCCTCGCTGCGCTCCGTCACCATCCGCGGCGTGGACGAGAACGGCCTGCCCGCGCTCTCCCACACGAGCGAGGACGTCCCCGAGAACGTGAGCGGCGACCAGGCCACGCACGTCACGGAGATCGTGACCGAGATGATCCGCCGCTCCTAGGAGCCGCGCCCACAGGTTTTCCCACAAGGCTCTCCCTCGGCTCAGCGCAGGAGGGAGAGCCTTTCTCTTCCCGCGTGACCCACCGCGGGAGGCTTTCCGCCAAGTGGAACGTCGCCGCCGCGCATTGGCGAGCGAGGCGACGCCCGTCGCGAGCCGCCTCCCAGCCATCCCTGTCTCCGCTCGCCGCCTTTGCGTCCTGGTCCCTGTGCCATTGCGCCTCCCTCGTCCGCGTTCCGTGATGGTTCAACGGTAGAGAAGCGACCTTGCACGGAGCTTCCCCGCAGCTGCCCCGCTACCATCGCCGAGCTGCCGCGTGCCGCGGCGCGCGTGTCATGAGCTGGGGAGCCACGGCGGGACCGTCCTTCTCGTCGGGCGCGCCTCCAGGGAAAACCACCACAGAACGCACATCCGCCGCGCCGAGACCGCAGGATGGCGTTTGTGGTGACCGGGCGGTCTCTCCCATCCTCCGTCGTGCGCGGCTGACCCTGTGATAGAATGCTTTCGCACGCGGGCATCGCCAAGTGGTAAGGCATCAGCTTCCCAAGCTGACATTCGCGGGTTCGAGTCCCGTTGCCCGCTCCAGGAACTCACGGGCCCCGAGAGGGGCCCTTTGCATGTGCAGCATCCCCGAAAGGAACCGCCGTGTCCCCTATCCCCATGACCGACGAGGAGTGCCGCGTCTCCATTGACGGACTCTCCGAGCAGATTGACCGCTACGCAAACCTGCTGGTGCGCAAGGGCGTCTCGCTGAGGCGCGGGCAGGAGCTCGTTGTTCAGGTCCCCGTTGAGCGCGCCGACTTTGCGCGCCGCGTGGTGCGTGCGGCGTACCGCGCCGGTGCCGGCCACGTGACGGTGCTGTGGACCGACGACGAGATTCGCCGCCTCACCTACGAGAGCTGCGAGCTCTCCTTCTTCGAGCACACCCCCACGTGGCAGGTCGAGCAGCTGAACTCCCTCGCGGAGGATGGCGCGGCGTTCCTCTTCCTCGAGGGCTCGGACCCCTCGGCCCTCAAGGGGATTGACCCCGCCAAGCCCGCCGCCGCCACGCGTGCCCGCAACCTCGAGTGCAAGTCGTTCCGCGACGGCATGGACTTCGGCCGCAACGTCTGGTGCATCGCCGGCGTTCCTGTGCAGGCATGGGCAAAGGAGGTCTTCCCCGATCTCTCCGCCGCCGAGGCACTCTACCGCCTGTGGGTCCTTATCCTCGAGGTCGCCCGCGCCGACGGCGAGGACCCCGAGAGCGCGTGGGAGACGCACAACGCCTCCTTTGAGAAGACCAAGCGCTTCCTCAACAGCCACCGCTTTGACGCCCTGCGCTACGAGTCCGACAACGGCACCGACCTCGTGGTCGGCCTGCCCTCGGGCCACGTGTGGGACGGCGGCGCCGGTCGCACGCAGGACGGCGTGACCTTCTTCCCCAACATCCCCACCGAGGAGGTCTTCACCTCACCCGACCGCCTGCGCGCGGACGGCGTGGTCCACTCGGCGCTGCCCCTCGTGCGCGCGGGGCAGATCGTGCGCAACTTCTGGCTGCGCTTTGAGGGTGGCCGCGTGGTGGACTTTGGCGCCGAGCAGGGCCACGACGTGCTGCGTCACATCATCGAGACGGACGAGGGGTCGCGGCGCCTCGGCGAGGTTGCGCTCGTCTCCAAGAACACGCCCATCCGTCGCAGCGAGACCCTCTTCTTTGACACGCTCTACGACGAGAACGCGAGCTGCCACCTCGCGCTGGGCATGGGATTTCCGGAGTGCCTCATGGGAGGCGTGTCCATGAGCAAGGAGGAGCTCGAGGCGCGCGGCGTCAACCAGAGCAGCGCGCACGTGGACTTCATGATCGGCACGGACGACATGAACATCTACGGAGTTGACGTCGATGGCAACGAGACGCCCATCTTCGTGAACGGCCAGTGGGCCTGGGAGTAGGCCGGCACGCGCCTCGCCGCCTCCCGCTCCGTGCTAGAATCAACCACGCGCGCCGTTAGCTCAGTTGGTAGAGCAGGGGACTTTTAATCCCAAGGTCCAGGGTTCGAGGCCCTGACGGCGCACCACCGCAACCGCGCGGGCCGGACGTCCTTCTCGGCGTCCGGCCCGTTTTGTTTCAAGAAGGATTCTTTTCTCGCAGTCAACGCCTCCAAGGAATATAGTCAGCCACGTCAGACAGCCGCGAGCCAATAGCCCGCGCCCGCTCAACTACTGAGGAGGCCAACGTTTATGAACGTTCACAGCGCGCACATGCCCGCTGCCCTCCTCGCCGCCCGACGCCAGAACCGACGAATCACGCCCTAGATGTCGCGTGCCGCTTCAGCTTGTCGGTTCTCGTTGCCTGTCTAGCTCCAGCGCCCCGCGACGTCGGGGCTTTCTTATGTCGCTGAACACCAACCCAGAAAGGGAAACAACCATGGCAGAGAAGGAAAAGGTCGTACTCGCGTATTCCGGCGGTCTGGACACGTCCGTCATCGTCAAGTGGCTGCAGGTCGAGAAGAACCTCGACGTCATCGCCATCTGCGGCAACGTGGGCCAGGACGAGAAGGACCTCTCCTGGATCAAGCAGAAGGCCCTCGACATGGGCGCCATTGCCTCCGAGGCCATCGACATGCGCGCCGAGTACGCCGAGAAGATCCTCTCCAAGGCGATTTGGGCCAACGGAAAGTACGAGGGCGTCTACCCGCTGCTCTCCGCGCTGTCCCGTCCGCTGATCTCCAAGCACCTCGTGGACATCGCGCACCAGTACGGCGCCAAGTACATCGCCCACGGCTGCACCGGCAAGGGCAACGACCAGGTGCGCTTTGAGACCTGCATCCGCGCGCTCGACCCCGAGCTCGAGATCATCGCGCCCGTGCGCGAGTGGGACCTCACCACGCGCGACTCCGAGATGGAGTGGGCCGAGGCCAATGGCGTGCCCGTGCCCACCACCAAGAAGAAGCCCTACTCCATCGACGACAACCTCTGGGGCCGCGCGATCGAGTGCGGCGTGCTCGAGGATACCTGGAACAAGCCGCCCGCGGACATCTGGACGATGACCAACAACCTCGAGGACTGCCCCGCCGAGCCCGAGGAGGTCGTGATCTCCTTTGAGGAGGGCATCCCCACCGCGCTCAACGGCGAGAAGATGGATCTGCTCAGCCTCATCATCAAGGCCAACGAGATCGCCGGCCGCAACGGCTACGGCCGCATCGACATGATTGAGGACCGCGTTGTGGGCATCAAGAGTCGCGAGTGCTACGAGTGCCCGGCCGCGCTGCTGCTCATCCAGGCGCACCAGACCCTCGAGCAGCTCTGCCTCGACGCCGAGACCCTCAAGCAGAAGGCCAAGATGGACGTCGAGTGGGCCTCGACCGTGTACCGCGGCCTGTGGTTCAGCCAGAACCGCAACGCCATCGACGCGTACAACGCCTACACGCAGAAGTTTGTGACCGGCGACGTGCGCATCATCCTGTGCAAGGGCGGCCTGTTCGTGGACGGCGTGCGCAGCCCGTACAGCCTCTACGACTACAACCTCGCCACCTACGATGAGGGCGACACCTTCGACCACACCGCTGCCGAGGGCTTCATCGTCCTGCACGGCCTGCAGTCCAAGACCTGGTCAAAGGTCCAGGGTCCCGGCTCCGGCCTCCAGCCCGTCCACTAACCCGACATGACAAAGGTGACAGGGTAGATTGTCATGAACTGCCGGCCGAGGCTCCCTCGGCCGGCAGTTTTTTGTGCCGCGGGCAGTCTCTACCCGGCCGCCCCGGAAAATAACGGGCACAGGTCGGCTATTTTCCGTGTGGTTGATCGCATAATCCCAGTTGAGCTCGATTGAGTGAGGGACCTGTGCCCGTTATTTTCCAGGGCGGCCGGGTAGAGGCCTTCTTGAGGTCAATAGTTTCCGAGAGAAGTGCCGCCAGACCATGGATAGAGAGACCAGATAAGCCTCTGTCTCCGAATGCTGCGCTCGCGCGCGAGCGCGCGCCGAACATTATCGGCCACAGCCCCGCCCATTCCCGCAATGCGTTCCGAAGCGCTAATCGCTGCAAGAACGGCGGCATCGAGCCCTCCCGACTCAAACAGGTCTTCGGCAACTATGGGAAGCACAATCCGACCACCTGCCAGCAGCTCTCTGTTTCTTCGCAGGTCGTCGACATATTTCTCTCTGACTTGCACAAGCGCCGCGCGAATCTCATCCTTTTCAAGCGAGCCAACGTCTATCGCCGCCAAATCGAGGTGTCCATAGCCGTCATAGTTAAATCCGACGGGCAGATCGTCCAGCGCGATGTCGGGAATGCGCTTCTCCTTGGCTCCCTTGAGCCTAAGCTCCCTGCCGGGACCCTCCGGAACATTGAGCCGAATGTTTGGTATTCCGTACCCCTCTTGTTCGATTGATCGAACAAGAAGCATGGCCACGATGGCCTCCATGACGGACCACGCATTGTCGCGGACATTTTCGAGTGCGGCGAGAGCGAGGCTTCGCGTCCGAGTTGCCGGGAACTTGAGTAAGTAGCGCCTGATGTTATGCACCGTCGTGAGTGGCCTGACCCCATGTGTGACGTTTCCAGTCCGAGGGTCTGCGGAATCTCGTGTAAAGGTTCCGCAGAGCTCGTATCCCACAAGCTCCAAGGAGGCTTGTTCCATCACGCTCGCAAGTTCTAGAAAGAGCAGCTCGGGGCACGGGATGGCGAACTCGTGGCTTACGCGGATAAACGAACCTGCTGGAATCTGGTCTCTGTAGACAGTTGCATGGACGAAGCTTGCCTTTGGTCGAGATGACGCAGATGGCACAGCAATCTCAAAAGGATGGGAGAGACTTGGCGGATTGGCGAGTCCAACCAGCTGGTAAGGGATGATGCGTCTGGTCCATCGGTGCTGGGGCCAGGGGTCGGGAGACGACACCCCACACCTTTCTGCATCGGAGAAGTCCCCCTCCGTCCTGCAGCGCCTTAACAAAGACAGCGCAGTTAGTCTGTTGACACAAACGTTCATCTAACCCCATTTACCATACATCGGATTACATTAAGATAGTATCATTATCTCTTTCAATCGGGAAAAGAAATCGAGTGAAAAAATAACCAATTGCGTTAAAGAAGCTAGGATGAGACACACCGACCCCATCCCTTTGATAAGCTAGACGCGGCAAATCGTGAGGAAGGAGCCATGATGGCGCTGTGGGGCGGCAGATTCGAGAAGGGCGTGGACCAGTTCACGCAGGAGTTTGGCGCGAGCCTCGAGGTCGATAAGAACATGGCCCAGCAGGACATTGCCGGTAGCCGCGCCCATGCGCGCATGCTCGCCGAGCAGGGCATCATCTCTGTCGACGACCAGGCGGCCATCGACCAAGGCCTCGCCCACATAGCCGACCAAATTGAACAAGGCACCTTCGCCTGGGACGTCAACGACGAGGACGTCCACATGGCCGTGGAGGGCGCGCTCACCCGCAACATCGGGACGCCGGGTGGTCGCTTGCACACGGGTCGCTCCCGCAACGACCAAGTTGCCACGGATATTCGTCTGCTCGCCAAGGACCTCTGCGACCAGCTTCTCGCCGGAAACGCCGCCCTGCGCCGCGTGCTCCTTGACGCCGCCGAGAAGAACCTCGACGTCGTGATGCCCGGCTACACGCACCTCCAGCACGCTCAGCCGGTGCTGTTCTCTCATCACCTGCTCGCTTACTTCTGGATGTTCACGCGCGACTTCACGCGTCTCGTCGCGTCGCGCACGGCGGCCGACGCCAACCCGCTCGGCGCGGCGGCGCTCGCCGGTACCACCTACCCGCTCAACCGCCAGCGCACCACGGAGCTCCTGGGCTTCTCGCGCACAATCCCCAACTCGCTCGACGCCGTCTCCGACCGCGACTACCTGCTCGATCTTGAGTACGCCTGCGCCGTGAGCATGATGCACCTCTCACGCCTCTGCGAGGAGATCGTCCTGTGGAGCTCCACCGAGTTTGGCTTCATCACGCTCTCGGACGCCTACTCCACCGGCAGCTCCATCATGCCGCAGAAGAAGAACCCGGACTTTGCCGAGCTCACGCGTGGCAAGACCGGCCGCGTCTACGGCGACCTCATGGCACTTCTCACCACGATGAAGTCCCTGCCGCTGGCGTACAACAAGGACCTCCAGGAGTGCAAAGAGGGTCCGCTCGACGCTGCCCGCACGCTCAGCGATTGCATGGAGATCGCTGCGGGCATGGTGGAGACCTGGACCGTCAACGCCGACGCCATGCTGGCCCAGGCGGGCACGGGCTTCTCGGCAGCCACGGACGTTGCCGACTACCTGGCCAAGAAGGGCATGCCCTTCCGTGAGGCTCACCGCGTGGTGGGCGAGCTCGTGCTCTACTGCGAGAAGCACGGCAAGGGCCTCGAGGATCTCACGGCCGAGGAGTTTGCCGCTGCGAGCCCGCTCTTTGAGGCGGACATTGCGCAGGACCTGGACCCCGCGGGCATCGCCAACGCGCGCGTGACGTATGGCGGAACCGGCCACGATGCCGTTGTGGTGCAGCTCGGCGAGGCGCGCGAGGCGCTTGCGGCGGACGAGGCGAGCCTCGCCTAGCCACCGCGCCGTCCCCGTCCGGATGGCGTGCTCGCAATTAAATTGTTGATAGAAAGGCCGCAGGTTCGCTCCCTACGGCCTCTCTCGCGACACGAAAACTTGCAACTGTGAGCACAGTCTCCTGTGAGGGTGCGTCGATGCATGATCACCGAGAACGGCACTGTGACGGACATGAAAGCCACCGTAGATGCTGGCACGCGCACGGTGAGCTTTGTCACCACGCACTTCTCGACGTTCGCACTCGTGAGTGAGTCCGCACAACCCGTGGCGCCGCTGCGCCTCTTCAACCCGTACGAGCTCACGGTTACGCACCTCTGCACAGCCGACGAGGAGGAGTACGAGTCGCTTGCTGAAATTGGCTGGCGCCAGGAGGGCATCGCCTGGTACGGAATCTCGCCCGCAGAGAAGTAGGGGCTGCAGGCATCACGACGGCGCGCTTTGGGCGGGGCTCGGTGACGGGCCCCGCCCTTCTCGCGTGATCTGAAACATAGCAGGTAGTGGAAGTTGAGCAAAGTTATAGAATGATCAAATTATATAGCGCTTTGTACAGCAAACAGTACCTGCTAGGTTTGAGCGGGAAGCAGCGAGAAGAACGGCGCGGGACGGCGAGAAGAACGGTAAATCTGCACTAGCGCAGCAGCGCCACGCTCTGCCGCTCACCGAAAAAAGTTGAGACTCAATAGATGCCCCCGTCTGCCGTTTGGCGAAACCTCAGAAACCTTTGAAGAGCCGCACGTCTTGACTTCGTATTGTTGGGGTCAAGTCGTTGCCCGCCACCCGAAAACTAGTTGAAAGAGGACGGGAGGGGGTCTAACATCGCTTGACAATCGGCCGAGGCCGGCGGGGCTTTGGCCAAAGGTTAGGAAAGGAGAAGGAATGCGTACGTACACCAAGCTCCTTGCTACGGCGTTTGCCGGTGCGCTGGCTCTGACCATCGCCCCGACGTTTGCGCTGGCAGAGGGCACGGACGTCGCCTCGGTGGGCGACACGCCTTACAAGACGCTCCAGGATGCCATTAACGCCGATGGTGAGGTCACCCTGCTCGAAGATGTGACGCTCACCGCGCCCGTCACGATTGAGCCCGGAGCGACCGAGGTCATCAACGGCGCTGACAAGACGATCACGATTGCGGGCGGCGCCGCGTTCAACTACCGTGATGAGTTGAACCGTGAGGGCCTTGCGTCAGACACTTCCCTCACGGTGAAGGATGTCACCATTGCCAGCACCACCCCTGAGACCGGTCACGCGACCGTCACCGGCATCAACGCCAGTGGTGTTGACGTTGCCTTCAATGGCTGCACCTTCAAGGGCCTCCATGACGCCGTCTATGCCAACTTCGTGAGTGATGTCAAGGCCGAGGCCAACACCATCACCATCTCCGGCTGCACGTTCGAGAAGGTCTCCTACATCTACGGCGTTGATGACGGCGCCACCGCCGGCGCTCGCGTCGACAAGCTCGAGGTCACCCTCGACAACAACACCGGCACCGAGAACATGACGCCTGAGACCTTTGCCGTCGCCTCCGTTGACGGCGTTGGCTACATGAGCCTTCAGGCGGCGCTTGATGCCGTCGAGAAGGACGGCGTAGTTGAGCTCCTCAAGGACGTTGTGACTCCGCAGAGCCTCGTGCTCGCCACGGACGGCGTGACCATCAACGGCAACGGCCACAAGATCACCGCTGCGGCCGAGTTTGAGCCTAATGCCGGTATCAGCGGCACGGGCGCCAGCTCGCTGCTCGCCATCACCGGCAACGGCTGCACCGTCGAGAACGTCTCCATGGTGGGCACCGCCAACACCACCCACCTGCTCAACATCTGGGCCGGCGAGGATGCCAAGGACGTCACCGCAACGGTCAAGGACGTCACGCTCAATCACAGCGGGTCCAAGAGCGGCGCTGCCGTCGTGGTCAACCATGTCAACGTTACCGTTGACGGCGCGTTCGACGTCACCACGGGCACCAACTCGTGGGGCGGCGTGAACCTTGACAACAAGTACGGCGCCACCAACCTCAACTTCGCCGAGAACGCCAACCCCGTCCTCACGGACGTGAGCGGCAAGAACCTCCCGCTCGTCTACGTTGAGAACAGCGGCGACGTTGTTGACGAGCTCCCCACTATCACGAGCGACAACCCCAACATCGCCACTGACATTGACGAGAACGGCATTTCCAACGTGCATGTCCACACCACCGAGCTCCAGGGCGCCAAGGACGCTACCTGCACCGAGGAGGGCTTCACCGGCAACGAGGTCTGCACCGTCTGCGGCAAGACCATCGCCGAGGGCGAGAAGATCGCCAAGCTCGACCACAAGCTCGAGCTCAAGGGCGCCGTCGACGCCACCGTCGACGCCCCCGGCTACACCGGCGACCAGGTCTGCTCCGTCTGTGGCCAGACCATCGTCAAGGGCGAGGTCATCCCGGCCCTGCCCGCCGAGGCGCGCGTGATGTACCGCCTGTACAACAAGTACACCGGCGAGCACTTCTACACCTCAAACACCGAGGAGCGCACCCTGCTCGTTGGCCTCGGCTGGACCGACGAGGGCGTCGCGTGGGTCGCCCCGGGCGAGGGCGAGGCGGTCTACCGCCTGTTCAACCCGTTCGCCGACGACCACCACTTCACCATGAAGGCCGATGAGCGCGACGCGCTCGTCAAGCTCGGCTGGATTGACGAGGGCGTCGCCTGGTACTCCGCCGACAAGGACGACGAGGGCGCGACCCCGCTGCTCCGTCTCTTCAACCCGTACGAGCAGCGCGCCACCCACCTCTACACTGCCGACGAGAAGGAGTACGACGCTCTCGAGACCCTCGGCTGGATCAAGGAGGGCATCGCTTGGTACGGCCTGAACGTCACCGATGACGACGCCACCGACGAGCCCGCTGCCGACGACGAGCAGACCACGACGGACACCGAGAAGCCCGCCGAGGACGAGAAGCCCGCGGAGGAGCAGCCCGAGACCGACGCCGACGCTAAGTAGCGCCAGCGCCACAAGCACCACCTATGAGGGGCGGCCTTCGGGCCGCCCCTCTCTTCTCGCCGGGGCACTTCTCGCCTGCGGTAGAATCTATGTCGCATGCATCGCGCAACCGCCGAGGAGGCCGCCATGATCGATCGCTACACCCGTCCCGAGATGGGACACATCTTCTCCCTGGAGAACAAGTACCGCATCTGGCAGGAGATTGAGGTCCTGGCCTGCGAGGCACACGCCGAGATGGGCAAGATCGGCATCACCAAGGAGGAGGCCGCCTGGATTCGCGAGCACGCGGACTTCAACAAGGACGAGGTCGATGCCATCGAGGCCGTGACCAACCACGACGTCATTGCCTTTCTCACCAACATGGGCGAGTACATCGACAAGGACGTCCCCGAGGGCGAGCCCAAGCCGTCCCGCTGGGTGCACTTTGGCATGACGTCCTCCGACCTGGGCGACACGGCCCTCTGCTACCAGCTCGTCCAGGCCACCGACATCCTCATCGAGGACTGCAAGAAGCTCGGAGAGATCTGCAAGCGCCGCGCCTTTGAGGAGCGCGACACCCTCTGCGTGGGCCGCACGCACGGCATCCACGCCGAGCCCATGACCTTTGGCATGAAGTTCGGCAGCTGGGCCTGGGAGCTCAAGCGCGATTACGACCGTCTCAAGCACGCCCGCGCCAACGTGGCCTTTGGTGCCATCTCCGGCGCGGTGGGCACCTACTCCTCTATCGACCCATTCGTTGAGGAGTACGTCTGCGAGCACCTGGGTCTCGTGCACGATCCGCTGTCCACGCAGGTCATTTCGCGCGACCACCACGCCTACCTCGCCGGTGTCCTGGCCACCACCGCCGCTACCTGCGAGCGTATTGCCACGGAGATCCGCAACCTCCAGAAGACCGATACCCTCGAGGCGGAGGAGCCGTTCCGCAAGGGCCAGAAGGGCAGCTCCGCCATGCCGCACAAGCGCAACCCCATCACGGTGGAGAAGGTCTGCGGCCTCTCCCGCGTGGTGAAGGCTAACGCTCAGGTTGCCTTTGACAACGTGGCCCTCTGGCACGAGCGCGACATCAGCCACAGCTCCGCCGAGCGCGTGGCGCAGGCCGACAGCTTCATCGCGCTTGACCACATGTTCCAGTGCCTCACGCGCATCGTGGACGGCCTCATCCTCTACCCGGCGCAGATGCTCGCCAACCTCAACAAGACGCGCGGCCTGATCTTCTCGTCCAAGGTGCTCCTTGCCCTGGTTGAGACCGGCATCACGCGCGAGGAGGCCTACGCCATCGTGCAGGAGAACGCCATGGCCACGTGGCGCGAGGTGCAGCAGTGCGCCGGTGGCACCACGTTCCGCGAGAAGCTCGAGGCAGACCCGCGCTGCACCGTCCCCGCCGAGGAGCTGGACGCCATCTTTGACCCGCGCGCCTTCCTCACGCGCGCTGGCGTGGTCTTTGACCGCCTGGAGCAGCTCAGCTTTGAGTGAGAAGCCAAAAAGTTGCTCTCGTGTAGCGTAGCGCCAGCTTGATTTGAAAAAACCGCCCTCGTGTAGCGTGCGAGGGCGGCTAAAGCGCGATTCAAACTCGTGCGAAAATCCGCCAACTGGTGTTTTGATGTCCGTGAATGCTCGCTGCACGGAAAATCACGCTACACGAAGAGACATTTTTGGTTCCCGGGAGCGCCAGCGCTACACGAAGGGCCTTTTCTAGAATGCGGGGGCCCAGTACGTTTGCTGTCGTGCACCGGGTATACTGCTAGGGTACCTAACCTGAGGGGAGAATCATGCACTTTGACTACACGCCGCGCGGCGTCTGCTCCCGCGCCATTCACATTGACCTTGACGATGACGGCAAGACCATCGAGGAGGTCTCCTTTGAGGGCGGCTGCAACGGCAACCTCAAGGCCGTGAGCAAGCTCGTGAAGGGCCACGCCGTCGACGAGATCGTGTCCATTCTCGCGGGCAACACCTGCGGCCCCCGCAAGACCTCCTGCGCCGACCAGCTCTCGCGCGCCCTCACCGAGGCTGCCGCCGCTGCTCAGCAGGCCTAGAGCGGCATGCGCCCACCCAAGCTCACACGAAGGTCCTTTCTCAAGACCGCGGCCGCCGGCTCTGCCGTTGCCGCCTCGGTGAGCATTCTCGCGGGCTGCACCCACGAGGCAGAGGAGCCCACGAACGACCCCGTGGTCGTGGACGAGGACTCCGCGGAGGACATCCTCTCCACCTTTGAGGAGTCCGACGCTCCCATCGAGGTGGAGAACACCTGGTCCATCCCGCTGGGAAACGTCCTTCACCCGGGCGAGGGGTCGTGGATTCCCGTGACAACGGCGGGCTCCTCGGCCACGCCCATGGTGAAGGCCTCCGCGCTCTCCCTTGAGACGGGCCAGCTCAGCGAGGTGGTCCCGCAGCCCATCGAGGACCGCACCACCAACGTCATCTATGACGCGCGGTGCTCGGACTCCGTCTTTGCCTGGACTGAGCTCGACTATACCTCGCGGAGCTGGAAGCTCTACGCCTCCTCCTTCGCAAACGGTGCGCTCACGGGGGAGATCACAACGCTCTGGGAGGGCGACGCCAACTTTGATCCGGCGCCCTTTGCCGTCTCCGGCTCGCACGTGATCTGGCAGGTCCAGCCCTCGACCTCCGGCACCCGCACCTCGGAGCACTCCTTCTGCTACCTCTGGCGCGCGGGCGACGCCGAGGCCAAGGCGGTTGTGGAGTCGTTCGGTCGCTTTGCCACACAGCCGCAGGTCTCGGGTGACGCGGTGGTTCTCGCCCCGCGCGTGCGCAGCGACTCCGTGATCTACTACGGAGTGACGGCCTACTCCCTTTCTGACGACCTCTCCACCCAGCTTGACCAGCTCGTGATGCCCCAGAACGTCCGCCCCTTCCGTGCCACGCGCGTGGGCGAGCGCTTTCTGGTCTCGGTTGAGGCGAGCTACAGCGCGGGCGGGCTTCTCGGACAGATGGGCACCTACATTGGTACGGCGTCAGGGGGCTTTGCGCGCCTCAACCGCGAGCCGTCGGAGTGCGGCTGCGGCAAGGGCGACCTCTTCATCATCAAGAGCAACGCAACGTATCTGACAGTTGACCTCGCCAACAAGCGCCTCTCCAGCCTCCCCTCCGCCGACCGCATCGTGGACTACGGAGAATACCCAGCTCGTACGGGGGAGTGCGACCTGTTTGTGACCTTCTCCACGGTCAAGGACCAGGACACGGGATACCCCGCTTCCGTAACGGTACGTACCTTCCGCCTGTAAGCCGGATTCGTCCGACGGCGGGTAGGGTAAACTAAATGCACGTACGGACCGCGCTTTGGCGCCAAGACGCAGACCACAAGGAGGCCCCTGATGGCTTCGGACGAGAAGAAGATTCTGCTGGTTGAGGACGAGAAGGCCATTCGTGATGCCGTCGCGGCCTACCTCGAGCGCGAGAACTACATCGTGCGAGGCGTGGGCGACGGCCAGAGCGCGGTTGAGGAGTTTGAGAAGCACACCTTCGACCTCGTGATTCTCGACCTCATGCTCCCCAAGCTCTCCGGCGAGCGCGTCTGCCGCGCCATCCGCGAGACCTCCAACGTGCCGATCATCATGCTCACTGCCAAGGGCGAGGTCGAGGACAGGATCATCGGCCTTGAGCTCGGCGCGGACGACTACCTCATCAAGCCCTTCTCGCCGCGTGAGCTCGTGGCCCGCGTGCGCGCGCTGCTCCGCCGTGCCCACACCGAGGCCGAGCCCGCCCTCGAGGTGCTCGACTTTGGCGACCTCGTGATCGACATCTCCGGTCACAAGGTTCTTGTGGAGGGTAAGGAGGTTGACCTCACCGCCTCCGAGTTCAAGCTGCTCACCACCCTCGCGCGCTACCCCGGCCGCGTCTACACCCGCATGGAGCTTGTCGAGAAGGTCCTGGGCTACGACTTTGAGGGCTACGAGCGCACCATTGACTCCCACGTCAAGAACCTGCGCGCCAAGCTCGGCGACGACCCGCGCAACCCGCGCTGGCTCTACACGGTGCACGGTGTGGGCTATCGCTTTGAGGCGTCCGAGAAGGCTGCCGACGGCTCGTCCAAGTAGCCCCTCATGTCGGCGCGCTTCGTAACGGGCGGAGGCGCTCACGAGGACGGCCCCGACCAGGGGCGCTCGCCCTCCTCGAGCGGCTCGTGGAAGACAATCAAGAGAATTCCCAAGGGAGGCCGTCCGTATGCGACGAGCCTCACCTTTGCCTTTGCGCTCACGGCGATCATGACCGCCCTCGTGCTGGTGGCGGTTCTCGGCGTTGTGTGGGAGGGCCAGTTCATGGCCTACACGCGCCGCAACATGCAGTCCATTGCCACCTCAACGGCACAGGCCATCTCCGGCCTCTATGCCACCGAGGGCGAGTTCACGGACAACGTCATCTCCGCGGCGGAGTCCGCCTCGTCCATATCCTCGGACATCGTGGTGCAGGTGACGGACGCCGAGGGCAACGTCCTCTATGACGACACGTGGGCCACGACGGACGCCACCTCCACAACCGGAAAGAAGACCGAGACCAACCCCGTGCCCACGTCGCGCGAGGCTGTGGTGAGCGCGCCCATCGTGGCGCCCAACGGAGACACCGTGGGAACTGTCCGCCTCTGGGCCCTTGGGTCCGACGCGCTGCTCACCAAGAGCGACTCGGCCTTCCGCTCCAACTCCTACGGCGCCATCGCAACGGCTGCGGCCATCGCCGCCGTGATCGCGTGCGTCATTGGCTACTTTGTCTCGCGCGGCATCGCCCGGCCCATCCAGCGCATCACCTCGACGGCCAAGCAGATCAGAAACGGCGACCTCACCGCGCGCTCCGGCGTCACGGGCCCCGACGAGGTGGGCCAGCTCGGCGAGACCTTTGACGACATGGCAAGCACCATCGAGCGCGACCTCAAGCTCGAGCACCGTCTCACCGGCGATGTGGCCCACGAGCTGCGCACCCCGCTCATGGCGCTGCAGGCCACCGTGGAGGCCATGCAGGACGGCGTGCTCCCCGCAGACGACGAGCACTTTGAGACCGTTGCCTCCGAGGTGCGCCGCCTTTCTCGCCTCATAGACGCCATGCTGCGCCTCTCGCGCCTGGAGAACGGCACCACGGAGATCAAGATCGAGAAGACCGACATGGTCTACCTCGTGAAGAGCCTTGTCTCCGCGCAGCACCAGCTCTTCCACGAGCAGGGCCTTCACCTGCGCTTTGTTGACGAGACGCCCCATGGCGAGCTCTACGCGGACGTTGACCCGGACCTCATCCGCGAGGCCGTGGTCAACCTCATGAGCAACGCCATGCGCTACACCAACGAGGATGGTTGGGTGAAGGTGTCCCTGCGCCAGGATCACGCAGACGTGCTCATTGCGGTGCAGGACACGGGCATCGGCATTGCCAAGGAGGACATCCCGCAGACCTTCTCGCGCTTCTGGCGCTCCGACGTGAGCCGCGAGCGCGTCTCGGGCGGCCTGGGCGTTGGCCTGGCCATCACCAAGGAGATCGTCGACCGCCACAACGGCACCATCCTCGTGGAGTCCGAGCTCAACAAGGGCACCACCTTCACGCTGCGCATCCCCCAGCGCCAGCCGCGCAAGCAGGAGCGCTAGCCCCTCGACTGCCGAGAAGAACCGCGGCTCGGCGGCCCCGCACTAACGGTATACTGATACGTTGACTGCAACGACGTTGGAGGGACGGCTATGGCTATGGAACTTCGTCCGGACTCGCACGGCAAGGTTCGCGACATCTATGACTGCGGCGACAGCCTGCTCATGGTTGCCTCGGACCGCATCAGTGCCTACGACTTCATCCTGCCCGACGAGATTCCCCACAAGGGCGAGATCCTCACGCGCATCTCGGCGTTCTGGTTCGAGCGCTTCAAGGACCTCATCCCCAACCACATGATCTCCTGCGACGTGGCGGACCTGCCGGCCGAGTACCAGCCCTATGCCGACTACCTGGCCGGCCGCTCCATGCTGGTCAAGAAGGCTCAGACCGTGCCCATCGAGTGCATCGTCCGCGGCTACCTCACCGGCTCCGGCAAGAAGACCTACGACGAGGACGGCACCGTCTGCGGCATCAAGCTGCCCGAGGGCCTGGCCGAGGCCTCCAAGCTGCCCGAGCCCATCTTCACCCCCTCCACCAAGGCGGAGCTGGGCGACCACGACGAGAACATCTCCTTTGAGCGCTGCTGCGAGATCGTGGGCACCGACGTTGCCGAGCAGCTGCGCGACGCCTCCCTCTCCATCTACAAGGCCGCCGCGGACTACGCCGCCGAGCAGGGCATCATCATCGCAGACACCAAGTTTGAGTTTGGCTTCATCGACGGCAAGCTCACGCTCATCGACGAGTGCCTCACGCCCGACTCCAGCCGCTTCTGGCCCGCCGACTCCTACGAGGAGGGCAAGGTCCAGCCGAGCTACGACAAGCAGTACGTCCGCGACTGGCTGCGCGCCAACTGGGACATGACCGGCGAGCCGCCGCGCATCCCAGCGGAGGTCATCGAGGGCACGTCCAGGCGCTACCAGGAGGCCTTCCAGATCATCACCGGCACCGAGTTCACGCCCGCCCGCTAAGAGGGGCGCGGCACACGTACCTGTAAGGAGTCCCATGTCACTGCGAGACACCATCGAGGGCGCCCGCCGCGAGGCCGAGGGCAACGCCGTTGGAAGGCCGAGCAAGGAGGCCGAGAGCGTAAGCGCGCCCGAGGAGGAGAAGAAGGGCTTCTCGCGCAGCTCTGCCGCCAAGGCCCGTCCTGCCCGCGAGGCCGCCGCGTCCGTGCGCGTGTCCTCAAAGCCCAAGGCGGCCTCGGTCACCGAGACCAAGGAGGAGAAGCGCGACCGCAAGCGCCGCGAGCGCGAGGAGCAGGACATGCGCACGCGCGCCTACGACGCGCTCCTGCGCAGCGACCCCGATTACCGCAGGACCGAGAAGGTCTTCTGGATTGCGGTGGGCGTGGGCTTTGTCCTGGCCGTGGCCTCGCTCGTGCTGGCCTATGCCTTTGGCGACCAGACCGACGTCTCCACCCCGATGGGCGTTGCCTCGGTGGTGACGCTCGTTGCGGCCTACGTGCTCATCATCGGCAGCTTCATTTACGACTTTGCCAAGCGTCGTCCCATCCGCAAGCGCGTTGAGTCCCAGCTGCGCGGCATCAGCGACAAGAAGCTGCTCGAGATCTTTGAGAAGCAGCGCGACGCCCAGCTCAAGAAGGACGCCAAGAAGGGCAAGAAGTAGAGGGTCCTTATCGCGTTTTGTCAGCGGGTTGTGCCGGTGATAGAATAGCGTTCACGCCTTCGTAGCTCAGGGGATAGAGCACCGCTCTCCTAAAGCGGGTGTCGGCCGTTCGAATCGGCCCGGGGGCACCAGTAAACTCGCAGGTCAGTGGCCATATGGCTGCTGACCTGCTTTTTATGACAAAGGTTGACAAAGGTGACAGGCACTTTTGTCATGAAAAGACCCCGCCGAGAAGGTCTCGACGGGGTCGTGCGCGGGCTGCTAGTTGCTGCTTAGCCCGGTGTGGGTGCCGGACTCGGCGCCCGTGGTGGTGCCGTTGTTGTCGCCGGTGGTGGTACCGGTATTGTCTCCCGTAGTGGTGCCGGTATTGTCTCCCGTGGTAGTGCTCGTGTTATCACCCGTGGTGGTGCCGGGTGTGCTGGGCTCATCATCGGGGTCCTGGCCAGGGAGCTCGGGATCGGTCTGCCCGGTGCTGGGCTCGGTGACGGTGGGCGTCTGGGTGGTGAGGACAATTTCGGCGCCCCTGGGGGCGGTGCCGGTGATGGACTGGCTCGTGACCTTGCCCTCGGCGGAGTTGCCTGACGCGAGGATGGGCGTGAAACCCTGGTTGCGCAGGGCGGCGGCCGCGTCGTAGTAGGAGTACGAGACCACGTACGGGACGTTGATCTCCTCGGGCTGCTCGGGCCCAAGGGAGACGTAGAGCGTCACCGTGGTGCCCCTGTCGTGGGACTCCCCGGCGCTCGGCGTGGTGTAGACGACGTTGCCCTCGCTCACGCTGTCGCTGTAGATGTACTGCGTGGGCGCAAGCTCAAAGCCGGCCTCCTCGATCTCGCTGGCAGCCGTCTCCTCGTCCTTGTTTGAGACGTCGGGGACGCTCTCCTGGCCGCTGCCGGAGGAGAGGTAGTAGGTGACGGTCTGCCCAACGCGGATCTTGGAGCCGGGCTCGTCGCTCTGGTCGCACACGCGGCCCTGCTCGATGTTCTCGTCCTCGCGAGACTCGCCCTCACGGCCGAGAAGGCCAACCTCCTGGAGCTTCCTCTCGGCATCCTCGGGCGTGAGGTTGGTGAGGTCGGGGACCTCGGTCTCCTCCGCGCCGGACGGGCCGCGGGAGATGCGGATGTTCACGCGCGTTCCCTCGGGGACCTCGCGCAGGGCGCTCGGGTCCTGGTCGTAGATCTGACCCTCGGGGTAGTCCTCGCTAAAGCCGCGGTCAATGTCGCCAAGCTCGAGCCCGCGCTCCGCGAGGGCGTCCTCGGCCTGCTCCTGCGTCATGCCCGCAAGGCTGGGGATGGTTGCCATCGCGGTCCGGTTGCCCAGCACGCTCACCAGCGCAACGATGGCAATGGCCACGGCGGCTACGCCGCCAATGACGCCGAGAACCACATTGCGCTTGTGCTTTCTCGCGCGCTCGGCCTCCTGCTCGGCGGCCTGCTCCGTGGCGCTCTGCCCACGGTAGCGGTTGGTGCGCTCCACGCGCGGCATCGAGGCCGTGCCGCTCGTGGCGGGGACCACGCCCGCGCCGCGCTCGAGCTTGTTGGTGGGCTGGGCGGGCAGCATGGAGGTTGCGGTGTTGACGGCCTGCATGCGCCCGGCGAGGTAGTCTCGCAGGGTGCGATAGAGCTCGTCGGCCGTCTGGAAGCGGTCGGCGGGGCTCTTCTGCATGCACTTGAGGATGATCGACTCAAGGGACGGGTCCACGGCGGGGTTGAGCTGGCTGGGCGGCTTGGGCTGCTCGTTTACCTGCTTGAGGGCAACGGTGATGGCGTCGTCGCCCTGGAAGGGCACCTGCCCCGTGACGGCCTCGTACATGACGATGCCGAGCGAGTAGATGTCCGTGGTGGGGCCGAGGTCCTTGCCCTGCGTCTGCTCGGGGGAGACGTAGTGCGCGGTGCCGAGGACGGAGTTGTCCTGCGTGAGGTGGCTGTTCTTGGCGCGCGCGATGCCGAAGTCCATCACCTTGATGTTGCCGTCGGGCTGCACCATGATGTTCTGCGGCTTGATGTCGCGGTGGATGATGTCGTGCTTGTGGGCCACGGAGAGCGCCTGGGCGATCTGCGAGCCAATCTGCGCGACCTTCTTGCAGTCGAGGGCGCCGTGCTTGCGGATGCCGCTCTTGAGGTCGGTGCCGCGCAGGTACTCCATGACGATGTAGTAGGTGTCCGCGTCCTTGCCCCAGTCGTAGACGGAGACGATGTAGGGGCTCTGCAGTGCCGCTGCGGCCTGCGCCTCCTGCTTGAAGCGCGCCGCGAAGGACGGGTCGTTGGCGTACTGCGGCAGCATGGTCTTGATCGCCACGGTGCGGCCGAGGACCTCGTCAAGGCCGCGGTAGACCGTGGCCATGCCGCCCGCTCCGATCTTGTCCTGGACCTGGTAGCGTCCCCCGAGAACCATCGCTGACATTGTCTCTCCTATCCACGCGCGGGATGCGCCCGCGTCTCCTCATGTTCGTCGTAGTTCGTTTCTGGCTGCGTCTCTGCTCGTCTTCCGTGCTCTTCTCGCCGTCTCGCCCCCCGTGCCTAGTTGCCCGTGCCCGAGGCCTGAATTGCAAGCGCCTCGGCGAGAACCTGTCCCGCAAACCCCGCGGCAAAGCCCTCGACGTCCTCGCCCTGGCCCTCAACGCACGCGGAGATGACGAGGGTGGGGTTGTCGTAGGGGGCAAACCCGATGAAGAACGAGTTGATGTTGCCGTTCTCCACCTGCGCGGTTCCGGTCTTGCCGGCAACCTGCACGCCCCAGACCTGGGCGCGCGTGCCGGTTCCGTGGTCCACGACGGCGAGCATGGCCTCCTTGACCTGCTCGGCAGTGGTGGACGAGATGACCTGTCCCAGCGAGCGCGGGGAGGTCTTGGAGGTCTCGATGCCCTCCGGCGAGAGCACGTGGTCAACAACGTAGGGGTTCATCGCCACGCCGCCGTTGGCGATTGCCTGGGCGACGACGGCGTTCTGCATGACGGTGGTCTGCGGTCCCGCCGGGCTCTCGTGCTGGCCAACGGGCTGGCCGCAGGAGGCCCATGCGGTCTCCCACTCCGTCATCTCGTCCGGGTCCGGCATGAGCGAGGGCAGGCAGTCAAAGTCCTGACCGATGTTCTGGCCGTAGCCAAAGGCGTTGGCGTAGCTCACGAGGGTGCCCGCGCCAACCTCAACGCCAAGCGCGCCGAGCGCGGTGTTGGACGAGAGGGCAAAGGCCTCCCTGAGGCTGGGGCTGCCGTAGTCGTTGTGGCCGTAGTTGCTCACCTCGGCGCCGCCGATCTCGAGCGAGGGGCCGGCGTAGATGGTCTCGTCGAGCGTTGCCGTGCCGGAGTCCAGCGCGGCGGAGAGGGTGATCGCCTTGAAGGAGGAGCCGGGGGCGTAGAGTGCCTGCGTGGTGCGGTCGAGCAGCTCGCCGCCCGTGCCCTGCATGGCCTGCTCGAGGTTCTCCACGGTGTAGGTGGGCGAGGAGGCCTTGGCAAGGACGGCGCCCGTCTTGGGGTCGAGCACCACGATGGCGCCGGTGTAGCCCACAAGCGCGTCCTCGGCGGCCTTCTGGATCCTCGAGTTGATGGTGAGCGCCACCGTTGAGCCGGACTGCGAGACGCCGGCCAGCGAGTAGAGCGCGCTTCTCCAGTTGGAGTAGTCCTTGCGGCCGGTGAGCGTCTCGTTCATGGTGGACTCGATGCCCGCGCTGCCGTACTGCGTGGAGACGTAGCCAACGGTGTGGCGCGCGAGCGAGCCCTGCGGGTAGCTGCGCAGGTAGCTGCCGTCGGACTGCTGCACGCTCTCCGCGAGGGTCACGCCGTCCGAGGTGATGATCGCGCCGCGCTGCACGTAGGCGCTGCGGGCGATGGTGTGGTTGTTGCTCGGCATGTTCTGGACGCGCTCGGCGTCGATCTGCTGCACGTAGGTGAGGTTGGCCACCAGCGCGGCAAAGAACAGCGCAAAGACGGTGATGAGCGTGGTGAGGCGCTTGCTCAGCGCCACGCGGCCGAGCACGCCGGACTCGGCGGTGGTGAGGCCAAAGTGGCCGCGCGCGTGGCTGCCGTGCACCACGGAGGCAACGTGGGCGCCCGCCTGGGAGCCTGTGGGCGCCTGGCTCGCGAGCGTGAGGATGGGGTCGCGCCGCTCGCTCTCGCGCTGCGAGGCGCTGGCCATCTCGGCCTCGTGCCCGGTGCCCTCGTCGCCCGCGCGCAGGAGCAGGCCCACGATGACAAAGCTCGCCAGGAGCGAGGTGCCGCCCTGGCTCATGAAGGGCAGCGTGACGCCCGTGAGCGGGAGGAGCTTGGTGACGCCTCCCACGATGAGAAACGCCTGGAAGGAGATGGCGCAGGTGAGGCCAACGGCCGCAAAGGCGGAGCAGTCGGACTTGGCGCGCGCCGCGGTTGCGAGGCCGCGCACGCAGAAGAGCAGGTAGAGAATAAGGATGGCGGAGCCGCCCAGAAGGCCCATCTCCTCGGCGATGGCCGAGAAGATGAAGTCGCTCTGGACAAAGGGGATGGTGGTGGCAAGTCCGTTGCCAATGCCCACGCCCGTGAGCCCGCCGTCTGCGAGCGAGTAGAGCGACTGGACGATCTGGTAGCCGCCGGTGGCCGCCGCCGACCACGGGTCGATCCAGATGTTGATGCGGTTCTGGACGTGCCCAAAGAGGAAGTAGCAGGCCACGCCGCCCAGGGCCAGGAGCCCCAGACTCACGGCAACGTAGCTCACGCGGCCGGTGGCCACGTAGATCATGATGACGAAGAACGCAAAGAAGAGCAGGGCGCTGCCGAGGTCCGTCTCAAAGACCACCACAAGAAGGCTGATGCCCCACATGACGAGCAGCGGCAGCAGCATGCGCAGGCGCGGCAGGTGGATGGGCCCAAAGCTGCGCATGGAGGCGGAGAGCGCCTCGCGGTTGGTGGCCAGGTAGAACGCGAGGAAGAGCGTGATGAGAATCTTGGCAAACTCGCCGGGCTGGAAGCTAAAGCTGCCGATGTAGATCCAGAGCTTGGAGCCGTTCTGCTCGGTTCCCAAGATCATGGGCAGCACGAGAAGCACCACGCCGGCTATGCCGAGGGTGTACTTGTAGTCCGCGAGGCTGTCGAGGTCGCGCACGACGGCGAGAACCGCCACCATGGCGGCTACGGAGAGGAAGAGCCACACGATCTGGTTGACGGCGGAGTCCGGCGCCAGGCGCGTGAGGAAGGTTATGCCCACGCCCGAGAGGACAAAGACGATGGGGAGAATGGCCGGGTCAGCTTCTGGCGCGAGGAAACGGATGGCCACGTGGGCCGCCGCAAACGCGGCAAAGAGGCCGAGCGGCACCCCAAGCGTGGAGAGGCTCAGCGTGAGACTCGAGTTGACCACGTACATGGCGTAGAGCAGCACCACGGGGATGGCGGCGATGCAGAGCAGGAGAAGCTCGGTGTTGCGGCGCCCATGGCCGCGGTCAGCCAGCGGCGCGGCGGCCGGCGCGGGCGCTGACATCGCATCCATCTCGGCGCGGGAGGCCGCACCGGCATATCTCGTCCTTCTCAGCATGCTACTCACCTCCGTCCTGCGACTCGGCGCCCGTCTGCTCCGTCTGTTCCGGAGCCGGCGCCTCGGGCTCCTCCGCCGGCTGCTCCTCCTGGCCGCCCTCCGGCGCCGCGTCCTGCGGCGTGTTCGCGGGCGCGTCCTCGGGAGCGTCTGCAGGGGTCTCGGTCTCGGAGCGGGCCGTCTCCGCAATCTCGGCGGCGCGCAGCTTCTCCTCGTCAATCTGCTGGTGGTAGGAGTTGATGACCTCGCGCCCCGCATCCTCGCCGTTGACCCTGATGCCCTGCTCGAGCTGGTCCTGGATGGCAACGGGGAGGTCGGAGACGTTGACGGCGCTCGTTCCCACGAGCTCGTAGGTGGGGACGCCGAGGAAGCTCCCCTGGACGCCGCGGTACAGGCCCACGGTGCCGTTGTTGATGCCGAGGAACCACTCGCCCCTGATGAAGGTGAACGCTATCAGGGCAACGACGAGGGCAATCCCGATGATGATGGCGGCAATGCCCGCAACGCTCTTGGCGATCCTCTTGCGGACCTCGTCCACGAGGCCGTCGTCGAGCACGTCGACCACGACCACCGTCACGTTGTCGGCGCCGCCGGCCGTGAGCGCGGCGGAGACGAGGTTGTCCGCCGCCTGCTGGGGCGTTGCGCTGGAGACGGCCACGGACTCGATCTCGCTGTCGGAGATCATGCTCGAGAGGCCGTCCGAGCACAGGATGATGCGGTCGCCGTCGTTGACCTCAAGCGAGAAGTGATCGGCGTACATGTCTGGGTCGGAGCCCAGGGCGCGGGTGATGATGGAGCGCGAGGGGTGCGTGCGCGCCTCGTCCGCGGTGATCTCGCCGGCGTCGACGAGCTCCTCAACGTAGGAGTGGTCGTGCGTGATGCGCACGAGCGTGCCGTGGTGCAGCACGTAGACGCGCGAGTCGCCCACGTGCGCCACGGCCATCTTGTTCTTCTCGATAAGTACGGCGGTTGCGGTGCAGCCCATGCCGGGCTTGCCCACGCCCTCCTCGGCCGCCTTGATGACGCTGGCGTTTGCCGCCTCAACGGCCGCGCCCAGAAGAACGTCGTCGGCCGTGCCGGGCGCGCGCTCGCCGATGGTCTCAACGGCAATGGAGCTCGCGACCTCGCCTGCCGCATGTCCGCCCATGCCGTCCGAGACCACGAAGAGGGGCGTTCTAAGAAGGAAGGAGTCCTCGTTGTGACCGCGGACCAGGCCCACGTCGCTGCGCGCGCCCCAGGAGATGAACTCGTTGGCGCCCGAGGCAACGTCCGCGCCGGCTCGCCCCTCAACGGGGATCTCGGCGCGGCCGGGAGCGTTTGCGGGCTCCTGGGTGGCGGGGATGTGGGTCTCCTCCGTCGTCATCCGCGGCTCACCCGCATGATGGTGTCACCAACCTGCACCTCGTCATCCTCGCGGAGGGTGACGGGCTGCTCGATGGGGTGGCCGTTGACGAGCGTGCCGTTGGTGGAGCCGAGGTCCTCGAGCACGAGCGCGGGGCCCTGGAGGGTGAAGCGCGCGTGGGTGGACGAGACGTACGGCTCGTCAACGACGATGTCCGAGGAGGGCGAGCGCCCAATGACAACGGGGCCGAGGATGTCCACGTGGAGGCCGCGCAGCGACCTCGTGCCCTTCTCGACGTCGATGGACCAAATCGCCGAGTCGCGGCGCTGGCCCTTGACGAGGCCCACGCCCGTCCGCATGACGGCGAAGAGGAAGAGGTACAGGACGACGATGAGGAGCACGCGTCCCACAAAGAGGACGAGCTCGATCATCGCGGGTTCTCCCTAAACTCTAGGTTCACGAGGCCGACGGTGATGAGGTCGCCGTCGCGCAGGACGCAAGTCTTGACGTCAACGTCGTTGACGAGCGTGCCGTTGGTGGAGTTGAGGTCGGTGATGCGCCAGTCGCGCCCGTCAAAGGAGAGCTCGGCGTGCGCGCGGGAGACGTTGGGGTCCCTCAGGACCACGCCGGCGCGGGAGCGCTCGCGGCCGATGACCGTCGAGGGGGCCCTGCCCGTGAAGGTCTGGCCGGTCTGGCGGTCTATGAGCAGGCAGGAGGCCTCGGCCTGAGGCGCGCCCTGGGCGATCGGCTCGTCCTGCATGCCGGGGATGCTGGAGCTCACGGTCCTCATGTTGACGAGGGGGACGCTGCGGCGCTGCGTCTGCGGCACGCCCGCGGCGGGCGTGGGCGCCATGACGGGCACGGGCATGGGGGTGGACTCCGAGGCCGAGGCAACGGGCTCGGGGGTCGCGTAGTCCGCGGGCATCACGTCGAGCCCGGTGTCGGAGTCGTGGCGCGGGCTGGGGACGTTGGTGGGGCGCTTGGCCCTGGGGTGGAGCTGCGCCGCCGCGCCGCCCGAGCTCGAGTTGCCGGCGAGAAACGCGCGCTCCTCCTCGCGCAGGCGGGCGAGCGTGCCGGCGTCGACGTTCTCGGCAAAGACGGCAAACTTCCCGGGCTTGAGGGAGGGGTCGACCATAAAGCGCACGAGCGGGCTGCCCACAAAGGCGTAGCCCTTCTTCTGGGCCTGAGAGGTCACAAAGGCCGAGGTCTCGTACGTGATCTGCTCGTAGAGCGGGCGCATGAGCGAGTCATCGGACGCGGAGACGAGCACGGTGTAGAGCGCCGGCGCGGTGTCCACGCCGTCAATCTCGTACGTCTCGCTCTCCATCTCGCGCGCGGCGCGCTTGGCGAGCTTCTTAAAGGAGAAGGGCTCGGTGTAGCCCTGCGGAGCGGCGCCAAAGACGGAGCCTATGCGCGCCTCAAAGTCACTCAGAAAACTCATTGGTACCCCCGCCTTCTTGGTCCTCGTAGAGGGGACCCCTCAGGACAGTCGCGATGCACAAAAGCACAAACCAGAGTACCGCAAGTGTCACCGTCTCCCAATCGAGGGCTGACAGTATGCGGGCATTCTCCATCCTAGCTGCGAGAACCGAGAAAAGAATCACGCTTCCCAGCCCGAGCGCCTGCCCCGTGACCCCCGCGGCCACGCTCCCCCTGAGGGCAACGATGCTCGAGACCCAGGCGCAGGCCGTCGAGCCCGCCAGCATGACCCAGAACGCCGGGCGCAGCCAGGACGCGGCGAGCGCGGCGAGAAGCGCCTCCGAGGAGGGCCCCACCGTGGCGGCAATGTGGAAGAGGCTGCCCAGCGCGTAGCCGAGCGCGCCCGTGGCCGCCGCGGGGAGCGGGTCCAGGGCAAACCCCGCGAGTGCCGCGCCCGAGACCGGGGACGGGAGGCAGCAGGGCAGAAGCAGCGGCAGCGAGGAGAGCCGGTCGTGCCTGCCAAAGAGGGCGAGCCAGAGGACAAGGAGAAGGGCGAGGGCCCAGGCGAGAAGGGTCGCCGTCCCGGTGATGCTCGCCGAGGCGATGGCCCAGGCGAGTGCCAGGCCGGCGAGCGGGCCCCCAAAGGGCGGCCACACGGCGGCGAGGGCGCACCCCAGAAGCGGCGCCACGGCGAGGGCCTGCCCCTGCGTTCCGGCGGCGAGCAGCACAACGCGCAGCGCGGCGAGGGTGGCCACGGCCGTGAGGCCGCGGGTGAGGACGCCCTCAAGGCGGGGCAGGCGCACGTCGAGGCCCGGGCGCGCCCTCCTTCCCGCGGCGATGGCGCCGTCGTCCTCCTCGGCCTGCTCAACGAGGTCGCGCAGGGACGTGGCGCCCTCGCGCTCGTCCCCAAGGAGCGGTGCGAGCTCCCCGGCCAGGTCGTCAACGGAGGGGGTTCTCTCGGAGGCCGCCGGCGCGAGCGCGTCGAGAAGCACCAGCTCGGCGTCAGGTGACAGCTCGGGACAGGTGCGGGCGAGGCCCCGCCCCGGGCCGCGGCGAATCCTCGTGAGGGACTCCTCGGCGCTTCTCGCCAGGAAGGGGTCCGAGCCGGTGAGGGACTGCCAGATGACCGTGGCGAGCGAGAAGACGTCCGTGCGCTCGTCAACGAGCATCCCCTCGATCTGCTCGGGGGGCATGTAGCCCACGGTTCCGCCGCGCGCGCCGCCATAGCCGGCGGCGGATGCGAGCGAGGCCATGCCAAAGTCCGCGAGCTTCACGGTCCCGCGGCGGTCGACCATGATGTTGGTGGGCTTGATGTCGAGGTGCAGCACGCGGTTCTCGTGCGCGTAGGAGAGGGCGCGCGCCACGCACGCAAGAACGTGCGCGCACTCTTCCGGCGTGAGGACGCCCCCCTCAACGCGGGCGAGAAGCTCGGCGAGGTTGAGGCCGTCCACGTACTCCATGACAAGGTAGGCGTAGGCCCCCTCCGCCTCGAAGTCGTAGACGGTGACGATGTTGGGGTGGGCGAGCATGCAGGCGGTTCTTGCCTCCGCGAGCGCCTCCTCGGCGGTGGTGCCCGAGTCCGCGGCAAGGGGGATGCGCTTTATCGCCACGCGGCGCTGCAGGCGGGTGTCCCAGCACGTGCAGACCGTGCCAAAGCCGCCGGTGCCCCTTCGCTCGAGCACGCGGTAGCGCCCGAGCAGGACCTCCTCGCGCTCACCCATGGCGTCGCTGTGCGGCGTCTCGATCACGGCACCTCCTCGATTAAGTTGCGTTTGCCGTGCGTGCGGCTATTCTACCGCGCCGTTTGCGCCGCGGCCAGCGCGCGGGAGACGCGCGGCGGCTCTCAAGAAAACCCCTTGGCAGCGCGTGGTCGTTGCGCTACTATTAACCGGCACGCGGGCGTGGCGGAATTGGCAGACGCGTACGGTTCAGGTCCGTATGGGGGCAACTCCATGAAGGTTCAAGTCCTTTCGCCCGCACCATAAAAGAGCAGGGCCGCCGGGTTTTCTCGCCCGGCGGCCCTTTTGTGTGCGCATGGCCGGACGGGCCGGCAGGAGGGTCGCGCTACTCGTCCTCTCCGAAGAGGTCCCAGTCGCCCTCGCTCTTCTCGTGATTGAAGTAGCGCTTCTTGGTCTTGCGCTCCATGAGCAGGGCGATGAGCAGGCACAAGACGATGCCGCCCACGATCAGGCAGATGACGCCCATGCGGTCGTTGAAGAGCCATGTGAAGAAGTCGCCGATTGCCTGCATGTCCTGCCTCCCAAGTGCGGTCGAAGATTCACCGCACAAGTATATACTTGGAGGGCCGTCGGCCCGCGCGTCGATGGCGAAGGCACAGCACGAAGCGAGGAGCCAGCATGCTCGACATCAAGTTCGTCCGAGAAAACCCTGACATCGTGGACAAGTCCTGCGAGTCCCGCCAGAACGCCCACTGGGACCGCGAGAAGTTCTTCGAGCTCGACGAGGAGCGCCGCTCCGTCATCGCCGAGGTGGAGAAGCTCCAGGCCGAGCGCAACTCCGTCTCCAAGGAGATCGGCCTGCTCATGCGCGAGGGCAAGAAGGACGAGGCGGAGGCCGCAAAGCAGCGCGTGGCGGCAAACAAGGACCGCATCGCCGAGCTGGACGCCCGCCGCACCGAGGTGGAGGACGCCCTCTTTGACCTCGTCTCCCGCATCCCCAACATTCCGCACGAGAGCGTCCCCTACGGCAAGGACGACTCGGACAACCCCGAGGTGCGCCGCTGGGGCACCCCGCGCGACTTCGCGGCGGACGGCTTTGAGCCCAAGGCGCACTGGGACCTTGGCCCCGCCACGGGCATGATCGACTTCGACCGCGGCGTCAAGATTGCCGGCACCCGCTTCTACGTGCTCGGCGGCATGGGCGCCCGCATGGAGCGCGCGCTCATCAGCTTCATGGTGGACATGCACGTCAAGGCTGGTTTCAAGGAGTGGTGGATGCCCGTCATCACCAACCGCGAGACCCTCTTTGGCACGGGCCAGCTGCCTAAGTTCGAGGACGACCTCTACCACGTGAACCCCGACCTCTATCTCATCCCCACCGCGGAGGTCATGCTCACCAACCTGCACCGCGGCGAGGTGCTCGACGCGTCCCAGCTGCCGCTCTGGTACACCGCCTTCACCCCGTGCTTCCGCGAGGAGGCGGGCTCGGCCGGCCGCGACACGCGCGGCATCATCCGCGTGCACCAGTTCGACAAGGTCGAGATGGTCAAGTTCGCCAAGCCCGAGGACTCGATGAACCAGCTCGAGAGCATGGTCGCCGAGGCCGAGGCCGTCCTCCAGGCGCTGGAGCTGCCCTACCACGTGGTGACGCTCTGCACCGGTGACATCGGCTTCTCTGCCTGCAAGTGCTACGACCTCGAGGTGTGGCTGCCCAGCTACAACGCCTACAAGGAGATCTCCTCCTGCTCCAACTGCTGGGACTTCCAGGCGCGCCGCGCCAACATCCGCTACAAGGACCCGGCGGAGTTCAAGGGCACGCGCTTCGTGCACACGCTCAACGGCTCCGGTCTTGCCGTGGGCCGCACCATGGCCGCCATCATGGAGAACTACCAGAACGCCGACGGCTCCATCACGGTGCCCGAGGCCCTGCGCCCGTACATGGGCGGTGTGGAGGTCATCAAGCCCGAGGCCTAGCGCTCATACGCAGGGTGCGCCGAGGGTCGCCCGCGCTGGCGGGCGGCCCTCTTTGCGTGACGCGCGGAATCTCAAAAATAGTTCAGAACAACTGTTCCAAAGAACAATTGTTCTGGTATACTGAGATCACGGAGCCGAGGGAGGGAGAAGAGATGCAGATGACGGAGGTCGCGCGGTTTGAGAGTGCGGGGGACGTTCGCACGATGCTCGTTGGCGAGGAGGATGGCTACGTTGTGGTGCGAGAGGACCTTGCCGGACCGTCCGCGCTCGTCGTGTACGGAGACGAGGAGCGGAGCATGCGGGCGATGTTTGCGCCGGAGGCCGTGCGGGGCCTGCTCGACGCGGTGGGTGCTGCGGGAGAGGAGTCTCTGAGCGCCTACCTCTCTCGGGAGGAGCATGACATCGTCGATCTCATGGATCTCTGCGACGCTCGCGGGGTGCCCTATGCCTTTACGGGGCTGGGCGCCCAAAGTGGGGCACAGTTCAGGCCGGCCCGGCAGTTGGGCTAGGGCGCGAGCGCCCCGCCCGTGCTCAGGCTCGACTGACGTTGAGCTCAAAGCTGTTGCTCTCCCCGCGGTAGGTTGCCACGGAGTACTCCACGGCCGTCCCACTGGCGTCGTGGGCAACAGTGTGGAAGAGCAAGAGCGGGTCTCCGGGCTCGACGTCGAGGAGCGCGGCGATCGCACCGTCGGCTTTGATGGCCTCAAGGCGTCGCTGTGCCGTCATCACGGGGTTTCCGCAGGCATCCATTGCGGCGTAGAGGCTCGACTCGTTGAAGTCGAACGAGTCGAGCTCTGGGTAGAGCGCGCAGGGGATGTAGCTTTCCACAAAGACGTTGGGCAGGTTGTCGGCATAGCGAAGTCGGACGAGTTTGAAGACGTCCTGACCGCGGGTGAGCTCGAGGCGCTTCTCGACCTCGGTGTTCGCGCGCTCACGCTTGAACACGAGGACTTTGGTTTTGGGGAGGCGCCCGGCAAGACGCATGGCGTCTTCGAAGCTCGAGATGCTCATGGTGAAGGACTGTCTCACCTTGGGCCTGGTCACCACCGTGCCACGACGCCGGCGCTTCTCGAGATAACCCTCGTCCGCAAGAAGCTGAAGGGCTTGGCGTACCGTCGGCCTGCTCACCCCGTAGATTTGAGCAAGCTCAAGCTCTGAGGGTATGGTCTGTCCTTCGGGGTAGGTCCCGTCCTTAATCTTGGAGAGGAGGTCTTCGCGGACCTTATCATAGAGGGTCATCGGACCTCCCTTGTGTCAATAGTGTGTACTGACATATACATAACATATTGAGAAGAACCAGTTGTTATGTTACCAACATATCGATTCTAGGGGAAATGGAGGGAAGCCGCCATGAAACGCTATACGCTCGACGACCTTGCCCAGCTGATTGACCACACCAATTTGCGTCCCGACGCTACGCGCGAGGACATGGAGCGGCTCTGCGACGAGGCCAGGCGTCATCACTTTAGGATGGTGGCGGTGAACTCGGTGCAGTCCGCACTCTGCTCGCGGCTTCTTGCAGGGACGGACGTTCACACGGGCGCGGCGATTGGCTTTCCTCTGGGTCAGACCTCTATTGCTTGCAAGGTTTTCGAGACAAAGGACGCGCTCGCCAACGGTGCCAACGAGATTGACTATGTGGTCAACCTCACCGAGGTCAAGGCCGGCAACTGGGCGTATGTGACTGACGAGATGACGCGGATTGTGGAGGTGTGCCGCGAGGCGCAGGTGCCCTCCAAGGTCATCTTCGAGAACTGCCTGCTCACGCACGACGAGAAGCTCAGGCTCTGCGAGATTGCGAGCGAGGTCCTGCCCTCCTTCGTGAAGACCTCGACGGGCTTTTCGAAGGGGGGAGCCACCGTTGAGGACGTGCGCCTCATGCGCGAACACGTTGACGCCCGCGTGAAGGTCAAGGCGGCGGGCGGAATTCGCACCGCTGACGCGTTTCTTGATATGGTGAGCGCTGGTGCCGAGCGCATTGGCTGCAGCGCCGGAGTTCCAATCATTGAGGAGATCGGCGCGCGCATGGCGGCCGACGGCGTCTCCTCGCTCGAGCTTTAGGGGGGCGGGATGGGACCGCTGCTTCTGCGCCCCAACTACATCTCGCCGGTTTGGTCGGGTCCGCGCATCAACGAGGCCCGCGGGATGACAGGCGACGTTTGCCACGGAGAGTCCTTTGACGTCTCGGTTCACGAGGGGCTCGTCAACGTGGTTGAGGGCGGGCCGTATGGCGGGGTCCCGCTCGATGAGCTCATTCGCGAGCATCGAGCTGAGATCATGGGAGACCTCGAGGACGACGGCATCGTGCAGGTGCTTGTCATGGACGCTGCGGATAACCTTTCCGTGCAGGTCCATCCTGACGAGGCGTATGCCCAGGCGCACGAGGGCGACCACGAGAAGACCGAGTCCTGGTACATCCTTGCCGCCAATCCCGGTGCCTTCATCTACTGCGGAACCATTACCAATGACGTCGATGTCATCCGAGCGGCCGCGCTTGACGACACGGTGGGCGAGAAGTGCTGTCGCAAGGTGCCTGTCTCTGAGGGTGACTTCGTCCTCATACCGGCGGGGACGCTTCATGCCCTGGGCAAGGGCGTTTTTGCCCTCGAGGTTGGCAGCCTTGGCTTCAAGACCTACCGCGTCTGCGACTGGGGGCGCGGGCGCGAGCTTCACGTGAAGCGGGGCTTTGACGTGCTGCGGACGGACAGCCGCCCAGAGCCCGGCCACTTTGGCGCCTTTGACGCTCAGGCACCGGCCTCCGTGCGGCGCGGCGTGACGCATCGCCTGTTTGTGAGCGACGTCGTTGACGTGCGCGGAGGCTGGGAGGCACGGACAAACGGACGCTACGAGGTCATCTCGTGCGTTGCGGGTCGCGCTCGGATTTGCACGACGGACGGGATGGTCGAACTCCCCTTCACGCGCTCCGCGCTCGTTCCCGCGAGTGTGGGCAGTTACTCGATAGAGGGCACGTGCCGAGTGCTGAGGAGCTACGCAACAAGGCCGGGCGAGACTTCCTAAGGAGGAGACGATGCAACGAATTCTCATCACCGGGGCAAACGGCTATCTTGCAAGCTTGGCCCAGCTCTACAACGCGGGGCGCTATGAGTTCCTTCGCGTCTCGCACTCTGACGTTGACTTTCGAGACCCTGAAGGTGTGGAGGCGTTTGTCCGCGCGGCGGACTTTGACGTGTGTCTGCACATGGCGGCGGACGCCACGACCGCCCATTGCGAGCAGGACCCCGAGGGCACGCGCCTCGTGAACACCGAGTCCGCCATCGCCATCGCGCGCGCCTGTCACGAGCTGGGAAGGCAGGTCGTGTTCATCTCTACGGAGCAGTGCTTCAACGCCTCTCCCGGCGCGGCGCCCTTCTCGGAGGAGGACGAGCAGGCCTCCACGACGCGCTACGGTCAGCAGAAGATGGAGGCGGACGCCTGGATCAGGGAAAACGTCGACGACTATCTCATCCTGCGCTTCTCGTGGATGTTTGGCCTGGCCATGCCCGGTGTGCGACCCTCTCCCAACATCCTCACCAACGTGATGGGCGCGCTGCGCTCCGGCAGACCTACGGTGTTTAGGGTGCATGAGCGTCGCAACATGACCTATGCCCAGCGCTTTGCGGGCCAGCTTCCCGCGATTCTCGGGCTTCCGAGCGGGGCATATCACCTTGCCAGCCAGAACGGTCGCACCACGTATGAGACCGCGCGCCTGGTCGCGGAGCGCCTGGGATGCCCTGTCGCCGAGGTTGACCGCCTCATCCTTCCGGACGAGAGCACCTATGCCGAGCACCCGCGCGACTTTCGCCTTGCGTCGGACAAGATACGGGCTGCGGGTATTGAGCTGGGGAGCTTTGAGGAGGACCTCGATCTCTGTCTGCGGGACTTCGGCCTTGGCGCGTGACGGCGAGGAGGCCGTGGTCCCGTGCCACGTCTCGGAGCCATGTCGAGAAATACCTGCCCTTGTGCCACGTCCCGGGTCCGAGGTCGAGAGAACTCGGGGTCTGTACCACGCTCTCAGATCTGTGCCGAGAAAACCCGGGGCGTGTGCCAGCGGCGCCGCCCACCCGTCGAGAAAACCTGGGGGGTGTACCGCACGACGCGATTCTTGCCGAGAAAACTGGTCCTCTGTACCGTGCCGGCGCCACCGCGGTGTTGGCGCGTGGTACAGCGCGCGGATTATATCGGCAAGAATTCTCAGATCTGGTACAGGGGCGAGGTATTCTCGGCATGCGGTCTGAGCGCGCCGTACAGACCCCCGGTTCTCTCGGCGTGATTTGCCAAAACTGGTACAGGGGAGCTGTTTTCTCGACGCGCTCGTGACGGCGATACACAAAACGGGAGGCTCCCAAGGGAGCCTCCCGTAACTTGCGTGGTGCGGCGTATAGGATTCGAACCTATGACGCCCTGATTCGTAGTCAGGTCCTCTATCCAGCTGAGGTAACGCCGCGTGCGATTGGATATATTGCCACGCAAGAGGGACCGCGTCAAGCGTCAGCGAGAAAAAAGTCGAAGATGTGGTGAGGCCGTGGCCCGCCAAACGAAAAGACCCGCCTTGCGCGCAGCAAGACGGGTCCCAAACAGTCTGGCGGAGAGCTGGGGATTCGAACCCCAGATAGGATTTGCATCCTATACTCGCTTAGCAGGCGAGCACCTTCGGCCTCTCGGTCAGCTCTCCATTAGGTGCTAGAGCATGATACCCCACAACGGCTCAACTCACAACGCCCGTATTTCTCGGCAACGAGAAATACCTAGAGATCGTCTGCACGCTCAGAAAAGCCGCGCGAGGAACCGCTCGTCAACGATGACGTCTCCGTGGCGCGCGGCAAGCTTGTTCCACGAGAAGAGAGGGACAAGCTCTTGGGGCGTGACGTCGGCGCCGGGCTCGCAGAGGCCAACTGCGGCCCCGAGCGCGCCCACGATGCGCTCGGGGCGCACGCCGCGCTCGCGCAGCGCGCCGAGGTCGAGGTCCTTCTCGCGCTTTGAGAGGCGCCTTCCGTCTGCGGCAACGAGCAGGGGGACGTGCCCGTAGGCGGGTGCCTCGTATCCGAGCAGGCGCCCCAGATAGATCTGTCGCGCGCACGAGCCGAGAAGATCGCGCCCGCGCACCACCTGGTTCACGCCCATGAGGGCGTCGTCTACCACCACGGCGAGCTGGTAGGCCACAACGCCGTCGCTGCGTCGCACGAGAAAGTCTCCGCACTCGCGCGCGAGCACCTCGCGCCGCGCCCCGAAGGCGAGGTCGGAGAACTCGATGGTGCCCGCGGGGTCGTCCTCGTCCGGAACCCGCAGGCGCACGGCCGGCGGGCGCGTCGCACTGCGGCGGGCAACCTCATCCGCGGAGAGCTCCCGGCATGTGCCGGGGTAGATGGGCGCGCCGTCGGAGGCGTGCGGCGCGGTTGCCGCATGGAGCTCGGCGCGCGAGCAGAAGCAGGGGTAGGTGAGCCCGCGCGCGGAGAGCTCCTCGAGCGCTGCGCCGTAGAGCTCGGCGCGCTCGCTCTGGTAGTACGGTCCCTCGTCCCAGGCGAGTCCCAGCCACTCGAGGTCGTGCATGAGCAGCTCGGCGCGCTCGCGGCTCTGGGCACGCGGATCAAGGTCCTCGACGCGCATCACCATCTCTCCGCTCGCCGATCGCGCGGAGAGCCAGGCCATGAGCGCGGAGAACGCGTTTCCCAGGTGCATGCGACCCGAGGGCGTTGGCGCAAACCTGCCGCGCACGCACGGTGTTGCGTTGCTCATTCCTCACCCCCCATGAACAGGCAGAACCGAAAATCAGGACATCCGGGCGCCAGAAATCCGAATCGCCATCCCGCGCGCCGGGCGCTACAGACGCTCCGAGTAGACGTAGATGCCAAAGTCGGCGCCCGGTTCCTCGCCCGGCCACGTGACCTCCGAGCGCCGCCGCAGCTCCTGCGTGAGCCCCATGTGGTCGTAGAAGGAGACGTCGCAGTTATCGTCGGTGAGCAGGTAGTAGCCCGCCGCGCCGCGCTCGCGCAGGTGCGCGCGGACGCGGTCGAGAAGCCGCCGGCCAAGGCCGAGCCCGCGCGCCTCCGGCGAGACGATGAGCAGCTTGAGGGCGGCCGCGGCCTCGGGCGCGCCGGCCTTCTCGTAGTCCAGCGCGAGGCCCGCGCCCTCCACCACGCCCGCCATCTCAAGGTCCATGGCGAGGGTGGCCTCCGGGCTGCGCGCGGCCTCGCGCTCAGCGACGGACCCGCGGTCGCGCCACTCGTCCGCGTCGGCGACAACGCCATCCTTCTCGGCAAGCAGAACGGCGCCGAGCGGAGCGCCGTCGCGCTCGGCCACGAGCGACCACGTGGTGTGGCTCAGGTAGTCGCAAAGCTCCACGGTTGCCGCGAGCTCGCCGGGCTCGCCCGGGAAGTCCGCCAGCCACGTCTGGGCGATGAGGCTGACGAGCGGATAGAAGTCTCGCTCCTCAAAGGGGCGCAGCGCGAGTTCCCCGACGTTCTCTGACATATCGTCTCCTAGCTGAGGTATCGTAAGAGAGACGGTACCGCAAGCGGTCCACATTTCCAAGGAGGGCTTATGGCAGACACTCCCATCAGGCGCGCGCTCGTCTCGGTAACCGACAAAACCGGCGTCGTTGACTTCGTCAAGGCGCTCGAGGACGAGTTTGGGGTCGAGGTGATCTCAACCGGCGGCACGGCTCGCGTGCTCGAGGAGGCCGGCGTCCATGTGGTGCCCATCGAGCAGTACACGGGCTTCCCGGAGATGATGGACGGCCGCGTGAAGACCCTTCACCCCAAGGTGCACGGCGGCCTTCTTGCCCGCCGCGACAACCCCGCCCACATGGCCGAGGCTGCCGAGCACGGCATTGGTATGATTGATCTTGTGTGCGTGAACCTCTATGAGTTTGAGAAGACCGTGTCCAAGCCGGACGTTACGTTTGACGACGCCATCGAGCACATTGACATCGGTGGCCCCTCGATGCTGCGCTCCGCGGCAAAGAACGCCGCGTCCGTGACCGTGGTCTCCGACCCGGCGGACTACGACGAGGTCCTCGAGGAGATGCGCGCCAACGACGGCTGCACCTCCCTCGAGCTGCGACGCTACCTGCAGCTCAAGGTCTACGAGACCACGGCCAACTACGACGCGGCCATCGCCATGTGGCTCGCCGACCGCTACGACGAGGACTTCGCGGACGACGAGTGCGACGATGCTCCCGCCATGCCCGAGGAGCTGGGCTTCTATCTCGAGAAGGTCGACGACCTGCGCTACGGCGAGAACCCCCAGCAGACCGCCGCGGTCTACCGCTTTGCCGACGAGATGGCCGACGCCTGCTCCTCCGCCAACCCGCTCGTGGGCGCCGAGCAGCTCCAGGGCAAGCCGCTCTCCTACAACAACTACCTGGACGCGGACGCCGCGTGGAACCTCGTGCGCGAGTTCGACGGACCGGCCTGCGTGATCCTCAAGCACCAGAACCCCTGCGGCTCCGCCGTTGCCGAGGACATCACCACCGCCTACGACCGCGCCTTTGCGTGCGATCCCAAGAGCGCATTTGGCGGCATCATCGCCTGCAACCGCGAGGTGCCCTTTGAGCTGGTGGAGCACGCCTTTGACGAGAACGGCCAGTTCGTCGAGGTCATCATTGCCCCGAGCTACACCCCCGAGGCCATCGAGCGCATGGCCAAGCGCCCCAACCTGCGCGTCCTTGCCACGGGTGGTGCCGAGGGGCACGCTGAGTTTGAGCTGCGCTCCATCGATGGCGGCATCCTCGTCCAGAACGTCGACACCGTTGCCGAGGACCCCGAGACCTTCACCTGCCCCACCGAGCGCAAGCCCACGCCGGAGGAGATGGACGAGCTCATGTTTGCGTGGCGCGTCTGCAAGGGCGTGAAGTCCAACGCAATTCTCGTCTCCAAGGACAAGTCCGGCATTGGCATGGGCCCGGGTCAGCCCAACCGCGTTGACTCCGCGCTTCTGGCCTGCCAGCGAGCGGACGAGGCCTGCGAGCGCATGGGCATGGAGAAGGGCGGATACGCCTGTGCGTCCGACGCATTCTTCCCGTTCCGCGACAACGTGGACGTGCTCGCCGAGCACGGTGTGACCTGCATCATCCAGCCCGGCGGCTCCAAGCGCGACGACGAGTCCATCGAGGCCTGCAACGAGCACGGCATTGCGATGGTCTTCACCGGCAACCGCCACTTCCGCCACTAACCTGACAAAGAAACCTGTCAAAAGTGACAGGGTAGTTTGTCATGTGCGCCCCGGACGGCCCCAACGCCGCCCGGGGCGCCGCTCTATACCTTCTCGGCGCGGTGGGCGCCCCGAGAAGGCCCGGCGGCCAAAATGATGACACTTTACCCTGTCACCTTTGTCATCATCACCTTTGTCATCACCTTTGTCGGGTCGTCACATCGTGAGCGCGCCGATGGGGAAGGCGTACACGCCCGTCTTCTTGTCGAGCCGAGGTCGCGTACAACTGCCCATGATGACGGCGAGGAACGTGGGGTCGGGGCAGCCGGCGGCAGGGTTCTTGCGGAGCTTGCTTCTCAGGCGCGTGAGCCCGCGGGCCGCCTCATCAAACTGAGTCTCGCCAATCGCAACGTTGATTGCTCCCCACCTGCCGTCCGACAGGGTGATCACGGCGTCGGCGCGCGCCCCGTCGGAGTCCGCGTAGTACCTCACCGTGGGCGCGGCCTCCATCTCGAGCACGGACGCGTAGACGTTGAGGTCGCGCAGAACGAGGCAGCGCAGAAGCGAGAGGAGCGCGGGGGCGTCTTGGAGCAGCGTGTCCGGCGTGTGCGTGAGCCACATGGCGGGGATGGATGGGTCTACGAACTGCATTCGCGGCTTGAACCTCACGCGTGAGGTGGAGCGAATGGGCGCCCGCCATCCCTCAACGACATAGGCAAGATACGTATCAAGGAAGAGCTGCCGGTAATCGCGCGCGGTGTTTCTCGAGAAGGGCTTCTCGCCGCGGTCGCGGGCATATGCCGCATAGTCCTCGTAGGTTGCCTGCCAATCGCAGGCGGCGTGCGCGCAGGCGACCTTTACCGCCATGGGGATCCGCTTGCCCCGCTTTGGCAGCTCGTTCTCCATGACGGTCTGCAGCAGAACTCGGATGAGTCGCGCGGAGGCATCCGCCCCCAGACCCTGCAGGCGGGGCCACCCGCCCTGACAGATTGCCTCGGCAACCTCGGGGAGGCCCATTGGACACGACATCGGATAGAAGTTGTGGGTGAAGAGCCCCATAAGGGAGACGCTCACGTTGGAAAGGCCGGCCTCGGCAAGCGAGAGGGGCCAGAGCCGGACGATCGGGGTGCTCGCAAGATGGCGCTCCTCCTCGGGTCGTCCATCAACTGAGCTCACGAGAAGGAACGACCCGTCGCGAGACTGCGCCGCCGACTTGGCGAGGGAGGGGATGAGCTGCCACTCGTCGATAACGTGCGGCGACAGACCGCCCTGCAGCGCGCGATCCGGGTTGGTTTCGATGATGGGGCGGATGCCCTCGTCGTCTGCGGCAATGACGCTTCGGGCCTGGGCGAGCGCGGTCCAGCTCTTTCCCGCACCGTGGGGGCCAACAAGGCGCACGATTGTGTGGTTTTTGAGGAGATGGCGGAGCTTTCCGTCAATGAGCCTCATTCGGTAGCCGTGAGGGCACAGATATCCCTGGTCCTGCTTGTCCATCTTCATAAAAAAGTACCTCTATTCTGATTAAAAAAAATAACTGACCAAAATAGAGCAAATTCACTTTGCAAAACAGAGAGCAAAAAACACGTGAAATAGAGCAAAATTTCCTTCTTTAATATCTAATTATCACCCTATCTGACGACAAATCAGCGAGAAATTCGACAACAAGCGAAAAAATGCCGCTCACCCCTGCCAAAAGATGGCCTGTCGAGGCTTAGGTAGAGTGCTATGCAACCCAAAGCGCGCACTAGGAGCAGTTTTGAAGAAATTGTGACGTTCAAAAGTAATCAAAAGTAAGGAGGATGAATGGTCGGAATCGTCGTCATGACTCACGGCGGCCTTGCGGAGGGGCTCGTGAGCGCCAGCGAGGTCATCATGGGGCCCGCTCAGCAGGTGAAGACGCTCGCGCTCAGGCGCGAGGGAAACGTCGACGAGCTCAGCTCCGAGTTTGCCGCGGCGCTCGAGGAGGTTGACACCGGCGACGGCGTGCTCGTGCTCTGCGACCTCTTTGGTGGGTCGCCCTGCAACGTCGCGAGCATGGGCCTTCGCACCGCACGCAACTACCACCTCGTTTCGGGCGCGAACCTTCCCATGCTCATCGAGGCGATCAACAGCCGCGACGAGGGGCTTGACCCCGAGGCGCTCGCAAAGCGCTGCATCGAGACCTCGCATGAGGGCATTCGCCACATCAACGAGCTTCTCGCCCAGGCATAGGGGTTGCGACCGGGTGCGCCCGGTCTGTTGGGTATCAGACAAGGCACGACAGGAAAAGGAGAGGAAATGGCAAAGATTACGTGGGCCCGCGTTGACTACAGGCTTATCCACGGCCAGGTGATCACCAAGTGGTCCAAGATCGCCTCCGCCAACGAGATCATCATCGTTGACGACGTGCTCGGTCAGGACGAGTTCATGGCGAGCATCTACAAGATGGCCGCGCCCTCCGGCGTGAACGTCGACATCAAGACCGCCGCCGACGCCGCTGCCGCCTATCAGGCCGGCACGCTCGGCACGGGCAACATCTTCCTGCTGTTCAAGGATGTTCACGCGGCGCGCGCCTCGCACGAGGCGGGCCTCGCGTTCGAGACGCTTCAGCTCGGCGGTATCCCCGCCGAGGCCGGTCGCAAGGTTGTCTTCCCTGCGGTCGCCTTCGGTCCGTCTGAGGCTGAGGACGTTCGCGCCCTTCATGACGCAGGCGTGAACATCGAGATTCAGGTCGTCCCCGAGGAGGCAGGCATCTCCTACGAGGAGGCCATGAGGAAGTACGAGTCGTAAAGGAGAAACGTCATGGGTCTCAACCTGTTCTTTGCCATAGTTGGCGGCCTGTGGTTCTGGTGGGCGGCCGGCCTCGCGGGCTACTCGTTCATCCAGACCATGAAGTCGCCGCTGCTCGTGGGCACCGTCCTTGGCGCGCTCACCGGCAACCTCGAGACGGGCGTCGTCACGGGCGGCAGCATCGAGATGGTGTATCTCGGCATGGTCGCCGCCGGTGGCAACATTCCGTCCGACCGCGTCTTCGCGGCCCTCATCGCCGTTCCCATCGCCATCCAGACGGGCTGCACGCCGGAGACCGCCGTCTCCATCGCCGTGCCCCTCGGCGTTCTTGGCGTCCTCGTCAACAACGTCCGCCGCACCGGCAACGCCGTCTTTGTGCACTGGGCCGATAAGTACGCCGACAAGGGCGACGTCAACGCCGTCTGGCGCTGCGCCACGGTCTACCCGCTCATCTTTGGCTTCATCCTGCGCTTCCCGCTGATGTTCGTCATCAACTACTTCGGTGCCGACCTGGTGACCTCGCTGCTCAACGTCTGCCCGCAGTGGATCCTCACGGCGTTCAACGTCATGGGCGGCCTCCTGCCGGCCCTCGGCTTCGCCACCGTCGTGTTTATGATCGGCAAGATGAAGTTCCTGCCGCTGTTCATCATCGGCTTCTTCCTGGTCCAGTACCTCCAGATCCCCACGATGGCCGCCGCCATCTTTGGCATCTGCCTTGCCCTTCTCGTTACCTTCATGGGCGAGGACGACTCCTTTGCCACCCTGCGCGAGCTCTCCGAGAAGGCCGCGGCCGCCGGCGAGCAGCGCATGCTCAGCAAGAAGGACGTGAACGGCGTCTTCCTGCGCTGGCAGTTCACCGCCGAGATTTCCAACTCCTTCGAGCGCATGCAGTCCGTGGCCGTCTGCGCCTCCTTTGCGCCCGTCCTCAAGAAGCTCTATCCGGAGCAGGCCGACCTTGAGGCCGCCCTCAAGCGTCACCTCGGCTTCTTCAACACCAACGCCAACTGGGGCTGCCTGATCCACGGCACCGTCCTCGCCATGGAGGAGCAGCGTGCCATGGGCGCCGACATCCCCGAGGAGATCATCACCGGTGTCAAGAACGGCCTCATGGGCCCGCTCGCCGGCGTTGGCGACACGGTTGACTTTGGCACCGTCCAGGTCATCCTCTTCGCCCTTGGCGCCTCCTTCGCCACCCAGGGCAACGCCTTCGGCGTCTTCTTTGTGATCCTCTTCGGCCTCCTCACCTTTGCCGAGGCCCGCGCCCTCTTTGGCCTGGGCTACAAGCTCGGTCGCGAGTCCGTCCAGAAGATCCTCGCCGGCGGCATTGTCAACAAGCTCATCGACTGCGCCTCCATCGTGGGCATGTTCGTCATGGGCGCCCTCTCCGCCAGCACGGTCAAGGTTTCCACCCCGCTTGCCTGGACCTTTGGCGAGAAGACCATCGTCCTTCAGGACACCCTGAACTCCATCGCCCCCGGCATCCTCGCCCTCGCGGCCGTGATGTTCGTCTTCTGGGGCATCAAGTACAAGAAGTGGACCATCACCAAGCTCCTGGTGATCCTCATCGTGGTCTCGCTCGTGGGCGCCTTCCTCGGCATCCTCAGCGCGTAACCAGCACAGACAGCCGGGGCGCGGCGGCGAGGGGATTGCCGTCGCGCCCCCCCCAAGAAAAAGGAGAGAGACATGTCCGACAAGCAGACCTTCACGCGCGAGGAGTACCTCGAGGGCGTCCGTGGCGCCAACGGCACCCGCGCGCAGTGGTTCCACCTCATGCTCGAGGAGGCCAAGAGGCACGGCATCGATCCTGACGAGTTCTGCAAGGCCACCATCTACGCCTTTGGCGTGGAGCGCGGCCGCAAGTACGGCGTCTGCGAGGGCAACCCGGGCAAGATGGCCGAGATGCTCTATAACTCCAACGGCCAGGACGTCTTTGAGATGGAGCTCGTGGAGAAGACCGACGAGCGCGGCCTGCTCCGCTTCCACCACTGCCCGCTTGCCGCCACCTGGAAGGGCATGGGCCTGCCCGCCGAGCAGGTTGCCGAGCTCTGCCGCCTTGCCTGCTACAGCGACTTTGCCCGCGCGGACAGCGCCGGCGTGAACCTGGAGTTTGACGCCCAGATCGGTGCCGGCGACGAGACGTGCGACCTCGTCTTTACCCCCAAGACCGAGAAGGAAGGCGAGTAGTCGTGAGCGCCCCTTGCCGTGAGGTTGCCGAGCGCGACGAGAGGATCGTCTCGCTGCTGCGCGCGCTCGTGCGCATCAACACTGAGCATGCCGCTCCCGCGCCTGGCGCGCCTTACGGCGAGGGGTGCGCCCGTGCGCTCGACTTTGCCCTTGCCGAGTGCGAGCGCCTGGGGTTTGAGACGCGCCGCCTCGGCGAGAAGGTCGGCTGGGCCGAGACTGGCGCACGCGGACCGCTCGCCGCGTTCCCCGTGCACCTGGACGTTGTGCCCGCGGGAGACGGCTGGACGCGCGACCCATATGCCGCCGAGGTTGAGGACGGCGTGCTCTACGGTCGCGGCTGCATGGACAACAAGATCGGCGCCGCGATTCTCATGGTCCTCCTTGCCGGGTACGTGGGCGAGGACCTGCCGTGCCGCCTGCGCATCATCTTTGGCACGGACGAGGAGACCGGCATGTCCGACCTCCGCGAGTACGTGGAGGCGGGGGAGGAGCTCCCGAGCATGGGGTTTGTGCCGGACGCGGCGTTTCCCGTGGTCAGGGGGGAGAAGGCCCGCCTTCACCTGAGGCTGTCCCGAACGTCGGACCTGTCGGGGCTCACGCTGAGCGGCGGGACCGCAGCAAACGTGGTTCCCTCAGAGGCTCACGCGACGCTCCCCGATGGCAGGGAGATCTCCGCCACGGGCCGATCCGCTCACGGGAGCACGCCGGAGCGCGGCGAGAATGCCATCAACGCCCTCGTGGCGCGCCTCGTGAAGGAGCTGGGTCCTGAGGCAGGCTGCCTGGACGAGGTCTGCCGCCTGCTGTGCGCGGACCTCACCGGCGCGGCCCTTGGCATCGACGTTCCCGACGAGGTCTTTGGCCATACCTCCATGAACCTCGGCGTCCTGAACGTCCGGGACGGTGCCCTTGCGGCAGAGGTTGACGTGCGCTGCGGCACCGCGCTTGGCACGACCGAGGCGGTCTCCCGCGTTCGCGCGGCGCTTGGCGAGGCCTGGCAGGTCGAGGTGGCGCAGGAGAAGCCCATCCACCTCGTTGCCGAGGACGACCCCTGCGTCCAGGTTCTTCTCGGCGCCTATGAGCGCGTGTGCGGCGAACGGGGCGGCTGCTCGGTCATGGCCGGCGGCACCTATGCGAGCCTCATGCCCGCGCTCGTGGCGTTTGGCCCCAAGCTTCCCGGAACACACAGCGGCGCGCACGGCGTCGACGAGCACGTGCGGCTCACGGACGTCTCTCGCGCCGCAGACATCTACTGCGAGGCGGTTCGAGGCATCGTCGGGCTTGCCGCGTCATTGGAGGACTAGCATGGTTGACTTCATCGAGCTCCTCAAGAAGGAGGTCGTTCCCGCCGAGGGCTGCACCGAGCCCATCGCGGTTGCCTACGCCGTCTCTATCGCCGCCGAGCAGCTTGACGGCACGCCCAAGGACATCCGTCTCAAGCTGAGCGCCAACATCATCAAGAACGCGCTCGGCGTGGGCATCCCGGGAACGGGCATGGTGGGCATCGAGATCGCCGCCGCCCTGGGCGCGGTGGTGCGCCAGTCCAATAAGAAGCTCGAGGTCCTCTCTGGCTTTACGCCCGAGCACCTGGAGGCGGCAAAGGCCCTCGTTGACGCCCATGCGATCCGCGTTGAGCAGAAGGCCACCTCGGAGGCGCTCTACATCGAGGCGCTCCTGACCGACGGGGCGGACAGCTCGCGCGTCGTCATCATGCGCGACCACACCAACGTGGTGCGCGTGGAGAAGAACGGAGAGGTTCTCGTTGACGAGCCCGTCTCTGTTGGGAGCGGCGCGGACGACGCCCACGAGGGCCTCACCGTAGACGCCATCTACGAGTTTGCTACGACCACTCCTTTCGAGGACATCAAGTTCATCCTGGATTGCGTGCCGCTCAACACCCGCGTGAGCGAGGAGGGTCTCTCCGGCGAGTACGGCCTTGAGGTGGGTAAGCGCATCGGCGCCGGCGCCGACCGCCGCGGGGCGCTTCTCAACAACGCAACGCTGCGCCTGATGTCGGTCACCGCCGCCGCGAGCGACGCGCGCATGGGAGGCTGCCCCCTCTCAGTCATGACCTGCGGCGGCAGCGGCAACCAGGGTATTGCGAGCTCGCTTCCCATCATCGAGCTCGCGCGCATCCTCGGCTCCAGCGACGAGGACCTCGCCCGTGCCCTGGTGCTCTCCGACCTTGTGGTCCTGCACATCAAGGAGTACATGGGCCGCCTGTCCCCGCTGTGCGGTTCCGGCATCGCCGGGGGAACGGGCTCGTGCTGCGGCATCACCTTCCTGCAGGGCGGAGGCCTGCGCGAGATCAAGTACGCGATCAACAACATGCTCGCCACGCTGCAGGGCATGATCTGCGACGGCGCCAAGGCCACCTGCGCGCTCAAGATTGCAGCGGGCACCAACTCGGCCATCCAGTGCTCCACGCTCGCGCTCGCGGACATCTCTCCCACGAGTAAGGACGGCATCATCTTTGACGATGCCGAGGAGACCATCAAGAACACCGGCAAGCTGATGCGCGAGGGCTTTGCCCAGACCGACGAGGCCATCCTCTCGATCATGCTCGCCAAGCAGCTCGAGTCAAAGTAGGTGGGGGCGTGTACGAGGCGGTGATCTTCGACAAGGACGGCGTGCTCGTCAACTCCGAGCCGGAGCTCGACCGCCGCCGCCGCGCGTTCTTTGCCGAGGAGGGCATAGACGACTCGGGCTTTCCGGACTTCTACGGGTCAAACAACAAGGTCGTGTGGGGTTGCGTGGAGCCGCACGATGTTGAGCGCCGAGAGCGGCTGTACAAGAAGTTCCGGACGCGCTTTGCCAACAATCCCATGCCCTACGCCGAGCTTGCCACCCCCGGCGTACGGGAGACTCTCTCGGGGCTGCGCCGGGCCGGCGTGAGGACCGGCCTGGCGTCTGCCTCGCCGCGCTGGGTGATAGACGGCTTTGTGGAGGCACTCGGCATCGGCGGGCTTCTGGACGTCACCGTGAGCGGGGAGGAGTGCGCGGCGTCAAAGCCTGCGCCCGACGTCTACCTGCGCACGATGGAGCTTCTCGGCGTTGAGCCGGGGCAGACGCTCGTCGTTGAGGACTCGCCCATCGGGATTCTTGCCGCGCACAGGTCCGGCGCGCGCGTCTGCGCCATGCCGCTGCCCGAGGGCGTGCACCTGGACCAGTCCCTGGCGGACGTCCACCTCACCTGTCTGCTCGACGTCCTCCCCCTCGCGCTTTCCTGACGCGGGCGCCAGGGCTGGCATGGGCCCGGCACTTCTTGGTACCCAACAAAACGGCCGCCGGGCCCTTCTCGCCCGGCGGCCAAAATGATGACAATCTACCCTGTCACCTTTGTCAGTCACCTTTGTCAGGTTACTTGCGGTGGGCGCGGTAGTAGTTGATGAGGGCCTGCGTGGAGGCGTCCTGGGCGGCCAGGGCCTCGTCGTCGTGGAAGGCGGGCGTAATCTGCTTGGCGAGCTGCTTGCCCAGCTCAACGCCCCACTGGTCGTAGCTGTCCAGGCCCCAGACCGTGCCCTCGACAAAGGTGATGTGCTCGTAGAGCGCGATGAGCTCGCCCAGGGCGTGCGGGGTCAGGTCAATGCCGAAGATCGACGTGGTGGGACGGTTGCCCTCGAAGACGCGCGCCGGAACCATCCACTCGGCCGTGCCCTCGGCGCGGACCTCGTCGGCCGTCTTGCCAAAGGCGAGCGCCTTGGTCTGGGCGAGGTAGTTGCCCAGGAAGAGCTCGTGAACGTCCTGGTCGCCGTCCTTGGTGGGGTTGGGCGTGTTCACAAAGGCGATGAAGTCCGCCGGAATCATGCGGGTGCCCTGGTGAATGAGCTGGTAGAAGGCGTGCTGGCCGTTGGTGCCCGGCTCGCCCCAGAAGATCTCGCCGGTGGCGGAGGTCACGGGCGTGCCGTCCCAGCGCACGCTCTTGCCGTTGGACTCCATCGTGAGCTGCTGGAGGTAGGCGGCAAAGCGGTGCAGGTACTGGTTGTAGGGCAGCACAGCGTGGCTCTCGGCGCCCCAGAAGTTGACGTACCAGACGTTGAGCAGGCCGAGAAGCGCCACCACGTTCTTCTCGAGCGGGGTCTTCTGGAAGTACTCGTCGAGGTCGTGGAAGCCGGCGAGGAACTGCTCAAAGCGCTCGGGGCCAAAGACGATGATGAGGGAGAGGCCCACGGCGGAGTCGACGGAGTAGCGGCCGCCGACCCAGTTCCAGAAGCCGAAGGCGTTCTCGGGGTCAATGCCAAAGTCGGCCACGAGGTCGAGCGCGGTGGAGACGGCCACGAAGTGCTTGCGGATGGCCTCAGCGTCCTTCTCGGCGGAACCGTCGATGGCGCCCTGGGCGCGCAGGGTCTCGAGCAGCCAGGTCTTGGCCTCGCGGGCGTTGGTGAGGGTCTCGAGCGTGGTGAACGTCTTGGAGACCACGATCACGAGCGTGGTCTCGGGGTCGAGGCCCTTGACCTTCTCGGCCATGTCGTTGGGGTCGATGTTGGAGACGTAGCGGCAGTCGACGCCGGCGTCGGCCATGGGCTTGAGGGCCTCGTAGACCATGACGGGGCCGAGGTCGGAGCCGCCAATGCCGATGGACATCACGTGCTCGATGCGCTTGCCCGTGACGCCCTTCCACTCGCCGGAGCGGACGCGCTCGGCAAAGGCGTACATGCGGTCCAGCTCGGCACGGACGTCTGCCACGCAGTCCTGCTCGCCGTCAAAGACGGTGCCGACCTCGGAGGCCGGGCGGCGCAGCGCGGTGTGCAGGACGGCGCGGTCCTCGGTGGTGTTGAGGTGCTCGCCGGCGTACATGGCGTCGCGACGCTCCTCGAGGCCCACGGCGCGGGCGAGGTCGCAGAGCAGCCCCACGGTCTTGTCGTCCATGAGGTTCTTGGAGAGGTCAAAGTGCAGGTCGTCCATGTCGTAGGAGAGCTTGGCCACGCGCTCGGGGTCGGCCGCGAAGGCGTCCTTGAGGTGGAAGCCGCTCTGGACGAGCTCGTCGTGGTGGGCCATGAGGGCGGCCCACTCAGGGGTGGTGGTGGCGTCGATGGGTGCAGGCATGGTGGACATGGGAGATGCTCCTTCCCCGGGTTGCAACAGATGGACTAAGCATACCGCGCCCCCGGCCGTGGTGGCGTCAGAGCGCGGTAACGGGTTAGAACGGCTCACCGAGCGGCGGCATCCGCTTGAGGCGAGCCCACATGACCTGCTTCTCGTACGCGTCCCCGGACGCAAGGGCCGCCGCAAAGCCGCCAAGGTTGAGCACGCGCACCCCAAGGACGTGGGCCACCTCTCCAGGGAGCAGCATTGCCTCCTCGAGCCGGTCCAGGCTTGAGAGCTCGTCCGCATAGGCCTCGCGCACGAGGTTTGCCGCCACGTCGTCGCAGCACACGAGCGTCGCGGGGTCGAGCGTGCAGATGGCAAGGCGGAAGAGGCTCGCCTCGAGGGGCGTTCCGTCCGCCGTGACGCCGAGCGCCCACTCCCAGTCCTCGGGGGCGTAGCCCAGCCGGTCGAGGGAGGCCCTGAGCGCCGTTCCGTCGGCGCCGGAGAAGGGGGCGTCGCCGTTCTTCTCGGCGTCCGAGAGCTCTCCCTTGACGAGAAGGACCGAGGAGAGCGCGTTTCCGCCCATCACAACGCCGCGTTTGGTGAGCGCATCGAGCTCTGCCGCCGCTTTATCCAGGTACGCGCGCCGCCGCACGTCTCGCTCAGAGGCCATGTGATTCTCCGTTCTCGCGACAAGGTGATGACAGGGGTGATGACAAGGGTGACAGGGCGGATTGTGACAAAGGTGACAGGGTAGATTGTCACCATGAGAACCATGGTGACAATCTACCCTGTCACCTTTGTCACAATCCGCCCTGTCACCCTTGTCATCACCCCGTCGCGGATGTCCGTTTGAACCAGTGTAAATCGGGCATAAGGCAAACAGGTACACAATTCGACCGGGGAGGTTCCCATGGCCAAGGCAATAACCACCGCGGACTTTAAGTCCGTCATCTCCAGCTCCGAGAAGCCCGTTCTCGTTGACTTCTGGGCGTCGTGGTGCGGCCCGTGCCGCGCGCTCGCGCCCGTCATCGACCAGATCTCTCAGGAGATGGCCGACAAGCTCACCGTCTACAAGTGCAACGTTGACGAGGAGCCCGACCTCGCCACGCAGTTTCGCATCGTCTCCATCCCCACGCTCATCCTCTTCAAGGGCGGCAAGCCGGTCCACACCGTCGTGGGCAACATGCCCAAGCCGGCCCTCGTCGCCGAGCTCGAGGCCAACCTCTAATCATGTCCAAGACAGGGGAGTTTGCCCGGGGCGCCCGTGAGATTGCTCGCGGCGCCCTGGGCCTTGCCCGTGAGAACGTCAAGACGCTCATGCTTCTCGCCGCGGCGCTTGTCTTTGTGTGGCTGCTCGGGGAGGTGGCGTCCGGCGAGATCATGCGCCTGGACACCCTTGCCTACGAGTTCTTTGTCGAGCGTCTGCGCTCAGACGCCCTCACGCCCTTCATGGAGGCCTTCACCTCGCTTGCCTCCGTGGTCGTCCTTGCCGTGCTTGCCGCGGTGATTGCGGCGCTCGCGCCGGGCAAGGCGCCCGGGTGGTGCGTCGCCGTGAACCTGGTGTGCGTCGTGCTGCTCAACACCGTGCTCAAGGAGATCGTCCAGCGCCCCCGGCCGGACGGGTTCCGTCTCATCTCGGAGACGGGCTACAGCTTCCCGTCGGGCCACTCGATGGTCTCGATGGCGTTCTTTGGCCTGCTCATCTGGATGGTCTGGCGCTATCACCGCAAGGACGCCATGCGCGTGGTGTGGTGCGTCGTGTTTGGCCTCGTCATCGCCATGGTGGGCATCAGCCGCGTCTACCTGGGCGTTCACTACGCCTCAGACGTGATTGCGGGCTTCTGCGTCTCGTTTGTGTGGCTGGTCTTCTACGTCAAGGTGGTGGCGCCGCTCTTCGTGGCCGTGGACGCGCCGCGGCCTCCCGCTACGCAAGCGTGATGATCCTCGCCTCGACGATCTTCTCGTCCTCCACGATGATGCGGCCCATGGACGGCCGCGAGCGCCGCGGGTAGGTGGGGCTGCCCGGGTTCATCACGAGCACGCCCGTCCACTCGTCGCGCTCGAGTACCGGCGTGTGGGTGTGGCCAAAGATGGCGACGTCGCACATGGCGAGGTTGAGGCGCCTGCGATAGTGCGTCACCTGCCACTTGAGCCCGCTGCCCATGAAGACCTTGCGGTCCTTGACCATGGGGCCGTAGTCCGAGGGCCAGTCGTTGTTGCCCAGGCACATCTGCACGCGCGCGATGTCCTGCAGCACGAGGTAGTCCCGCGGTGAGCAGATGTCGCCGGCGTGCACGATCACGTCCGCCCCGGCAAGCTCGGCGAGAAGCTCGGGCGAGAGATAGCCGTGCGTGTCCGAGATGATGTCGTAGCGTGTGGTCACGCGCGCTCCTAGAGGCCGAGGGCGCGCTTGAGGGCAACCACGCGGCGGCGCGAGACGGAGATCTTCTTGCCCTCGATGCCGTTGACGCCCAGCTGCAGGATGCCGGAGGAGATGACCTCGACGTCCTCCACGTACTCAAGGTTGACGATGTAGCCGCGGTGCACGCGGAAGAACCCGTGCGGCGCGAGCTTCTGCTCGAGCTTGGCGAGCGAGATGGTGGAGAGGAAGCGGTCGTTGTCCGTGTAGATGCAGGAGTAGTCGTCCTTGGCCTCGATGTAGCGGATCTGGTCGATGGGGACGAGCACCTTGCGGCCGCTCTTGACCACGGGGATGCGCTCCACGGAGGAGTGGCTCTGCGGCTGCGGCTTGATGCGGGTCTGGACCTTGTCGAGGGCCTGGTTCAGGCGGTCGGGGTCCACGGGCTTCATGAGGTAGTCGATGGCGTCCACCTCAAAGGCCTCGAGGGCGTACTCGCTGTAGGCGGTCACAAAGACCACCGCGGGCGGGTTCTTGAGCTTGTGGAGCGCCTCGGCGAGCTGCATGCCGGAGGTCTTGGGCATCTGGATGTCGAGGAACATGACGTCCGCCTTGCCCTCCATGAGCTTCTCGACGGCCTCGCGGGCGCTCGACGCCTCCATGATGTCATCGATCCTGCCCGTCTCCTCGAGCAGGAACCTCAGCTCGGAGCGGGCCGGCGCCTCGTCGTCTACGATCATCGCTCGCATGTGTACCCCTTTGTTCCTCCAGGGCCTGAGCCCCGTTCCATTCTCCCTTAGGCCCTCGGCGCGCTCGCGAGCCTCTCGCGGGCGTTGGCAAGCCTGAGCGTAACGCACGTTCCCTCGCCCGGCTTGGAGACGATCTCCACGCCGGAGCCCTGGCCGTAGAAGCGCTCGATGCGGTCGGCAACGTTGCGCAGCGCCATGCCCGTGCCGCGCGAGCCGCCGCCGCTCTGCTCGTGCTGCTCGGTCGCCTCGGCCAGAAGGCGATCGGCCACGTCCTTGTCCATGCCAAGGCCGTCGTCGGCAACAGCAATAAGAATATCATCACCGTCGGTTGCAACCTGTACGTCAACGTGAAGTGCGCCCTCATCGCGCATCGCGTGGCGCACCGCGTTCTCAACGATTGGCTGAACCAGGAAGCTCGGCACGGGGAGGTCCTCGCAGCCGGGTTCCATGTGCTCGCTCTCCACGATGCGGTTCTCGCCAAAGCGGGCCTTCTCGATCTTGAGGTAGCGCCTCGTCTGCTCGAGCTCCTGCGAGAGCGAGATGAGCGTCTTCTCCGAGCTCTCCAGCGTGCTGCGGTAGAAGGCCGAGAACTCGCGGAGAAGGTCGCGCGCCTTGGTGGGGTTGGTGCGCGTGAAGGAGGCGATGGTGTTGAGCGTGTTGAAGAGGAAGTGCGGGTTGATCTGTGCTTGGAGCGCCTTGATCTCCGCGCGCGCCGCGAGCTCCGCCTGGCGGTCCAGCTCCAGGGACGAGAGCTGCGTGGAGAGCAGCGTCCCCAGGCCCTCGGCAATGGCGAGCTGCGTGCGGTCGATGTCAAGGTCGCGGCGGTAGTAGAGCTTGATGGTGCCCACGGCTCGGTCCTGCACGAGCAGGGGCACGATGATGCCAAAGGCGTGGCCGGGGCGACGGTTTCCTATCGAGAAGCGCCGCACGTCCTGGCTCTCCTGGTCAACGGAGACAAAGGTCTCCATGCGCCTGCTCTCGAGCACCTCGCGCGTGGGCTTGGCGTTGAGCGTGCCCGGCATGAAGGGGGTCTCGAGCGCGCCCTCGTAGGCGAGGACCGTCTGCGTGTCCGTGATGGCAATGCCCGCGGCGCTCGTCTCGGGGAGGAGCAGCGCGCAGATGGCGCGGGCGTTCTCCACGGTGAGGCCGCCGCGAAGGTGGCCCAGCGTGTTGGTGGCCACGCGCAGCGTGCGCTCGGTGGACTCGGCGCGCGTATCCTCGGGCGTGAGGCTGATGGCGCCGCTCATCACGATGACGGCAGCGAGGCCGCACCCCACGAGGATGGCGGTCACCACCAGGCCGTCGCTCACGCTCCACGCGAGCGCCCCGGCAAGCGTCAGGGCGCACAGTAGGAGCAGGAGGGTGGTCAGGTCCGCGGCGAGGCTCTTTGTGGGCTTGATCACTGGTCATCACCTACCATGGGGAGAGATCCGGTGTCTCCGAGCTGGTCCTTCGTTGGCCGCGCGGCCCGCATCGCGCTGGAGATCGGCGCGCTCACCTCGCCCGTTGAGAGGATGGAGCCCTGGAGAAAGCGGTCGTCCCAGAGCGCCGAGGCAATGGTGGGCCACACCATGGCAAACGAGAGGTACCGCGTGCTCGCGAGCTTGGCAAACTTGTCCGCCTCGTAGCGGCCCTTCGTGAGGATGCCCAGATAGGCAAGGCGGTCCGGCCCGGCGAGGAAGCGCCTGAGGGCGGTGCAAAAGACGCGCTGGCGCACGTCCGGCGTGAGCCACGGCGCCGGGTAGGGCATGAGGGACTCCGGCGTGATGGTGCGCAGGTCACGCCGCGCGTTCATGGCGTCGAGCTTGCGGTACTCGTAGAGCCAGCGGTAGACGTCCTGCATGAAGGTGGACGGCACGGGCGCGGGCTCCTCGGGCGGCTGCGCGCGCACGAACCACTCGTTGTCAAACCAGACGTCGAGGCCGTTGGCGCGCAGGTCGAGCACGTAGTCGAGGTCCTCACCGCGCGTGATGTAGGGGTCAAAGGGCACGCGCGTGTATGCCGCGGCGTGCAGGGCGCAGCACCCGCCGCAGAGGTGGTTGCTGCGGGTGATCCTGTTGGCGGAGGTCTGGGCGCGCTCCATGACCTTGTTGAACTCGGCGGCCTTGGTCCAGTACTTCTCGCTCCACTGGTCGCTGGGCTCTGCGTAGGGGGAGTCGAGCGCGTCCACAAAGAAGCCGCTCTTAACAAGGATCTGCAGGTTCTGGCGGGTGAGCGACCCCAGTCCCCACACGGCCTTGATGAGGAAGTCCTTGTCCAGGACCACCTCGTCGTCATCGAGAAACACCACGACGTCGTGGCCCAGGATGGAGGCGACGGCCAGGCCCATGTTGCGGATGGCCCCGTACCCGCGCAGGGAGACGGTCTCCCCGGCGATGTGGTGCGCCATCCTGGCCACCGCGCGCTCCACGTGGGCAGCCTCCTGCGCGCCGATGACGAGGGGGTTGAGGTCCGCGTGCGCGCGGCAGATGCTGTTCACGCGGGCGCGCGCGGAGTCCGCGCAGGACTTGGGCGCCACCACGAGCACGATGACGCGCAGGACGCCGCTCACCTGCTCGAGCGAGGAGAGGCAGCTCTCGAGCTCGGGCAGGGGGCGGTCGATGCGGGTGGTGTAGTCGTAGACGCCACGCTCGCCGAGCGCGCCGGGCTTCTCGCCCTGCGCCCAGTATGAGGGGATGACGACTACGGGGTTCACGCGGGTGCCTACCTCTCCGGGCCCTCGTCTGCGCCGAGGCTCTTGGGGAGAGACGTGCGGGAGAGCGCGCGGGCAAGCGGGAGCCCGAGCGCGTACATCACCACGGCCTCGCCGATGCCGGTTGCGAGCAGGCCAAAGACGTACATGGCGGGATACGCGCCGTCGAGCGCGATGTTGGTGAACGGGATGGTGTAGAAGCCGATGCCCTGAAGAAGGAGGGGCAGGTAGGCGGGCACGATGAGCGCGTTGGCGATCACGGGGCCAAGCAGCGCCAGGGCGGGGCGGCGACGGTTCCTCCAGGTAAACCACGCGCCGAGCGCGGTGGCGAGCGTGCCAAAGACAACGTCGAGCATGCCGAGCATGCCGGTGCCGGAGAGCACGATGTTGGCGATGTTGGCGATGGCGCAGCCAAGGGCAAGGCCGGGGACGGCGTCCGCGGTGAAGAGCGCGAGGACGCAGAGGGCCTCGGAGACGCGGAACTGCATGGGGCCCCAGGCAAGGCTGCCCAGGAAGAGGAGGGCAACGAGGGTGAGGGCGGCATACGTCGCGGCGACCATGCCGGTGCGGGCGATTCTGCGGGCGTGCTCCTCGCTTGCGGCGGGAGAGATCTGGGTAGTTCCTGACTGCCTTGACATGCGGTTCTCTTTTCTCCTTGGAGGGCTTTTCTGGATGCCCGGGCGGGGGCATGACGCGCCCGCGACCTGCGGGATCCCGGTGGAAAGCACTCCAAAAGAAGCATCCCCGCGAGCACGACAGAAAAGATACTAGCAGAGTTATGGGGAGGGGGCCGTGGCGGCACGGGCGGTGCGCGGGGCGTCGAGAAAAAAGGGGGTCTGTGCAGGCCTTGGTTTGGCGAGGGCCCGGGTGCCGAGAAACGCCGGGGTCTGTACCACTTCCGGGGAACCGCGCCGAGAAAAGACGGACTCTGTACCATGGCGCTTCCCTTGGGGCGGGCGGCGCCGGCACAGCCCCGCGGTTTTCTCGGCGCGCTTTCCGGAAAGTGGTACAGCCACCGGTTTTTCTCGGCAGCGGCTCTGGCGAGAAGGACGCGCGCCCGCGGGCGGTGCGAGGGGCGCCCCATCCCGGAATGCTAGTATTGCGTGAGAGGACACGCGCAGAAGGAGCTCACATGAATCCCCGTGCGAGAATCGCATGCCTGGCCGCCGACGCCGCTCGGTGGGGCACCACCCGCCTGCTGCATCGAGGCGGCGGCAACGCTCCCGGCGCCGTTGCGCTGCGGCTTGATCCCAGCATCATCGGCGCGCTGGGCGATGCTCTGGAGCGCTCCGTGGTGGTGACGGGCACCAATGGCAAGACCACCACGACCGGCCTTGCCGCCGACGCCCTTGGCTCGCGCGGCGAGAAGGTCGTGTGCAACCGCGCCGGCAACAACATGGAGTCCGGCATCGCCGCGGCGCTCGTGGAGGCCCGCTCCGAGCGGCCGCGCGTCGGCTGCTTTGAGTGCGACGAGCTCTACACCGTGCGCGTGCTGCCCCGCCTGCGGCCGCGGGCGCTCGTCCTTCTCAACCTGTTCCGCGACCAGCTGGACCGTTACGGAGAGATTGACCACACGCAGGACGTCATTGCCGAGGCGCTGCGCCGCTCCCCCCAGACGGCGATCGCCTACAACGCCGACGACCCGCTCTGCGCCTCCATCGCAGCGCGCGTGGACAACCCGGGCGTGCCGTTTGGCATCGACGAGCCCACGGGCCTTGAGGCGGACCGCATCTCGGACAGCCGCTTCTGCGCCAAGTGCAACGCCCCGCTCGACTACGAGTACGTGCACTACGGCCAGCTGGGCAAGTACCGCTGCCCGGAGTGCGGCTGGGAGCGCCCCGAGCTGGCCTTTGCCGCCGTGAACGTGAGCCTCACCTGTGGCGGGTACGAGTTTGACATCGAGGATCGCCGCGGCGAGAAGCCCGTGCGCCACCACGTGACCACGCGCTATAACGGCCTCTACATGGTCTACAACGTGACGGCGGCCCTGGTGGCGTGCCTGCTCGGCGGCGGCAGCGCGGCGCGCTTCCAGGAGGTGCTCGACGCCTACGAGCCCGCGAGCGGGCGCGGCAAGACCTACCAGCTCGAGGGCGGCTACTCCGTCGTGAGCAACCTCGCGAAGAACCCCACCGGCTTCAACCGCATGGTCCAGCAGGTGCGCGCGGAGGACGGCCGCTACCTCGCCCTCTTCCTCAACGACAACGACGCGGACGGCCACGACGTCTCCTGGATCTGGGATATTGACCTCGAGCGCCTGCGCGACCTCTCCGACCTGTGCTGCGTCTGCGTGGGCGGCACCCGCCGCGAGGACATGGCCGTGCGCGTGAAGTACGCCGAGCTGGGCGCCCCCATCGAGCTCATCAACGGCGTGGAGGATGCCCTGCGCTTCGTTGGCGCGGGCGAGAAGCTCCACGTGATCGCCAACTACACCGCCTTCCCGCCCGTCGTCGCCGACCTCGAGCGCCTCTGCAATTTGGGGACGTGTTTTTCCGTGCAGACAAAACGGGACAGGTCTGCCGCTGGCGATGTCAACTTTGTACCCGGCACAAAGTGGGCGCTTGACCGCCCGCTGCGGATCGTGCACCTCTACCCGGACGCGCTCAACCTCTACGGAGACGGCGGCAACATCGCCTCACTCTCCAAGCGCTGCGAGTGGCGCGGCATCCCCTGCCGTGTTGACCAGGTCCTCATGGGCCAGGAGCTCGACCTCTCCGACGCGGACGTGGTGCTTCTGGGCGGCGGCGCGGACCGCGACCAGCTCGCCGTGTGCCACGAGCTCCAGGGCCAGCGCGAGAAGCTCGCCGCGTACGTGGAGGCCGGCGGCGTCCTTCTCGCCATCTGCGGCGGCTACCAGCTGCTCGGCCACTACTACATGATGGGCGACGAGCGCGTGGAGGGCCTGCACGTCCTTGACATAGAGACCACCGCGGGCGCCACCCGCCTCATTGGCAACGTGGCGATAGAGTCTCCCGTGTGCGACGCGCCAATCGTGGGCTTTGAGAACCACGCGGGAAGGACGCTCCTTGGCGCTGGCGAGAAGCCCCTGGGGCGCGCGCTCGTTCACGGCACCGGCAACAACGGCGAGGACGGCGGCGAGGGCGTGCTGCACGAAGGCGTCATTGGTACGTACCTGCACGGGCCGATCCTGCCCAAGAACCCCGGCGTCACCGACTGGCTGCTCGCCCGCGCGCTGCGCCGCCGTGGGGTTACGGTCGGGCTGCCCGCCCTCAACGACGACCTCGAGCTCATCGCACACGACGTTGCCATGAGAATCGCCACGCACAGGTAGCGCCGGAACCTGACAAGGGTGCCTGTTGATGACAAAGGTGCCTGTCACCATTGTCATCATGACAATGGTGACAGGCACCTTTGTCATCAACAGGCGTTCAGCTTGCTTACCGCAAACTTACGATTGCTTACCGCAGCGTGTCACAACGGCTTACGCAAGTACGCGAACTTCCCTCCTATAACTACCAAGAACGGCTCCGTGAGAATCGCACGGGGTCACAACCGGTACCCATAAGAGGGGAGCAAGATGAAGAACAGCAAACGATGGCTGAGCGCGGCATGCGCGATTATGCTCGCAGCGGGCGTTGCCGCGGCGGCCCCCGCCGTGAAGGCAAGCGCCGCCGAGGCCAACTCGGTCGAGCGCGTCTCTCTTGAGATCGGCGCCACCGAGACCCAGCGCAACTTCAACTGGCTGGGCACCACCGCCGAGGACGCCGTGGTTCAGGTCGCCGTGAAGCCCGCCAACTGGACCGCCGAGTCTGCCTTCCCCACCGAGGGCGTCACGTCCGCGACCGCCGAGGTCGACGGCTCCGAGCTTGACGGCCTGAACTCCTTCAAGGCCACCGTCGACAAGCTTCAGGCCAACACCGACTACATCTACCGCGTGGGCAACGATGACTGCTGGTCCGAGACCTACGAGTTCTCCACGGGCAACCTCGGCGACGGCGAGTCCTTCTCGTTCATGTTTGCCGGCGACCCGCAGATTGGCGCCAGCGGCGACGTTGCCTCCGACACCAAGGGCTGGACCAACACCCTTGACACCATGACCAAGGCCTTCCCCGAGACCGACTTCATGATCAGCCTGGGCGACCAGGTCAACACGCGTGACGTCGAGACCATCGAGGAGGAGTACGAGGGCTTCTTTGCCCCCGAGGTGCTCCACAGCATCACGCTTGCCACCAACGTGGGCAACCACGACACCTACAACGACAACCAGCACTACTCCTATAACTACAACATGCCCAACGTCTCCGAGCTCGGTGCCACCGAGAACGCGGGCGACGCCTCCGGCGACTACTGGTACACCTACAACGGAGTGCTGTTCATGTCGCTCAACTCCAACAACATGAGCACCTCTGAGCACCGCGCGTTTATGATGGACGCCATCGCGCAGAACCCGGATGCCAACTGGAAGATCGTCACCTTCCACCACTCCGTCTACTCCGTGGCCGACCACACCGCTGATAGCGACATCCTCCAGCGCCGCTCCGAGCTGCCCGTGGTCTTCTCGCAGCTTGGCATTGACGCCGTGCTCATGGGTCACGACCACGTGTACACCCGCACGTATCTGATGGACGGCACCACGCCCAACATCACCGACGAGGTCCAGGACACGCTGACCAACCCCGAGAGCGGCGAGGTCCTCTACATCACCGCCAACTCGGCCTCCGGCTCCAAGTACTACGAGATTCAGAACCTCGCGCAGAACACCTTCTCCGCGGTTCAGGACCAGTCCCAGCGCCAGAACATGTCCATCGCCACGGTGACCGAGGACTCCATCACCTTCACCACCTACTACACCGATGACGCGCAGGTGACCGAGGACGACATCCTCGACCAGGTGACCATCGAGCGCGCCGAGGAGCCCGCCGAGAGCGAGGTCATGTACCGTCTCTACAACCAGTACACCGCCGAGCACCTCTACACGGCAAGCGTTGACGAGAAGGACAGCCTTGCCGAGATCGGCTGGACCGTCGAGGGCGAGGCCTGGGTTGCCCCGACCGAGGGCGCCGAGGTCTACCGCCTCTTCAACCCCTACGCCGACGACCACCACTACACCATGAGCGTTGAGGAGAGCGACAAGCTCGAGGCCCTCGGCTGGCAGAAGGAGGGCGTGGCCTGGCACTCCGCCGACAAGGACGACGAGAACGCAGCCCCGCTCTACCGCCTCTTCAACCCGTATGAGGACACCGCGACGCACCTCTACACCGCCGACACCCTTGAGTACGACGCGCTTGAGGAGCTCGGCTGGCAGAAGGAAGGCATTGCCTGGTACGGCCTGAACGTCAAGTAAGCCAGATTCCTCCCTTGCCGGCTCGTCCGGTCCCGCCCGGCCCCGCAGCCTCTGCGCTGCGGGGCCGCACGCTGCATGAGAACCCAGGAGAAAGAGCGACAAGACCCATGAAGAAGCTCCCGTTTGAGAAGTCGGACCTCGTGGTCCTTCTCGCCATCGTTGCGACCGTTGTCGGGGTGCTCGTGTGGGGGCGGTCAAACCCCATCGACTACGCCTCGCTGGACACGTCGGGCATCACGTACCCCAGCGGCACCGTGCTCGAGGTGATCTCGGAGGACCTTGAGCCCACGCCGTACGACGAGAGCAGGTACTGGGGCTCCCAGGAGCTGCGCGTGCGCGTCAACGACGGGGAGCTTGCAGGGCAGGAGCTTCAGGTTCACAACGAGGTCAGCGACACGCACAACATCATCTGCGAGGCGGGCACGGGCGTCATCATCCGACTTGAGATGCAGGAGGGCCTCGAGCCGTACTACAGCATCTACAACTACAACAGGAGCGTGGGACTCCTGGGGCTTCTCGCCGTGTTTGCCGCGCTCATGATTGGCATTGGCCGCATGAAGGGGCTGCGGAGCCTCATTGGACTCGCGTTTGCGATCTTTCTCATTGCGTGCTTCCTGCTGCCCGCCTTCTATCACGGCTACCCGGTCATCCTGGTGACGGTGGGCGTGGTGCTTGCCATCACGGTGAGCTCGATGACGCTGCTCAACGGCTGGAGTGCCAAGACGCGCGTCTCCATCCTCGCGAGCATGTGCGGCGTTGTGGTTGCGGCCGCCTTCTACGCGATCTTCTCGGCCGTTCTGCACGTGGGTGGGTACAACATGGACGCCGCCGAGGAGCTCATCTTCCTGCGCCAGCGGGCGGGCTTTGAGGTGAGCGACGTGCTGTTTACCTGCGTGCTCATTGCCTCTTTGGGCGCGGTGCTGGACATGACCATGGGCGTCACCTCGGCCCTCTTTGAGATGCGGCAGGTGCATCCGGCCATCACGCAGCGGGAGCTCTTCCGCGCGGGCATGGAGATGGGCCAGGACATGACGGGTACCATGTGCACCACGCTCATCCTGGCGTTTGCCGGCGGCGCCATCACCACGCTGCTCTCGCTGCTCACGTACGGCACGGCGCCGTTTCAGCTGCTCAACTCGGATTACCTCACGCTTGAGGTGTTCCAGAGCCTGGTGGGCAGCCTTGCGGTCATTCTCTCCGTGCCACTGGCCTCTGCCTTCTCTGCCTGGGCGCTCGGGCGGCGGTAGCGCGCGCCCTCGATTGCTTTCAGTGTCCTTAAATTCGGGGCCGTGGCACAACTCGCCGTGCCATGGCCCCATTTTTAAGGACACTGAAAAGAAGAACCGCAGGTCGCGAGAAGGACCTTGTGCCATACCCCCGATTTTCAGGACACGGATCGCGGCAGGGGTGATGACAAAGGTGACAGGGTAGATTGTCATCATGAAGCCCATGATGACAATCTACCCTGTCACCTTTGTCATCACCCCTGCCGACCGCCACAAAAACGGCCCCCGGCGTGATGCCGGGGGCCGCAGCTTGCGCAATCAGCTCAGCGAGAGGAACTTACGCCTCGGCGTAAAGGTCCTTGAGCTTGAGCAGGTGCGCGTAGCGAGCCATGGCGGCCTCCTCGTTCTGGGCGAAGAGCTCCTTGGCGCGCTCGGGGAAGGAGCGGGTGAGCGAGGTGTAGCGGGCCTCGTTCATGAGGAAGTCCTGGTACCCGCCAGCCGGCTCCTTGGAGTCGAGCGTGAACTTCTTGCCCGTGGGGGCAGCCGGGTTGAAGCGGAAGAGGTTCCAGTAGCCGCACTCCACGGCCTTCTTCATCTCCATCTGGCAGTTCTGCATGCCGCCACCCTTGATGGAGTGCATCTCGCACGGGCTGTAGCCGATGATCAGCGACGGGCCGTCGTAGCTCACGGCCTCGTGGATGGCCTTGAGCGTCTGGTTCATGTTGGCGCCCATGGCAACCTGCGCCACGTAGACGTAGCCGTAGGACATGGCGATCTCGGCGAGGCTCTTCTTCTTGGTCACCTTGCCGGAGGCCGCGAACTGGGCCACCTGGCCGATGTTGGAGGCCTTGGAGGCCTGGCCGCCGGTGTTGGAGTAGACCTCGGTGTCAAAGACGAAGACGTTCACGTTGTTGCCGGAGGCAAGGACGTGATCGAGGCCGCCGAAGCCGATGTCATACGCCCAGCCGTCGCCGCCGAAGATCCAGAAGGCCTTCTTGGTGAGATAGGCCTTGTCGGCGAGGATGGCCTTGGCCGTCTCGCAGTCGCTCTTCTCGAGCTCGGCGATGTAGGCAGCGGCTGCGGTCTTGCTGCCCTCGGTGTCCTTGCGGTTCTCGAGCCAAGTGGTCGCAGCCTCCTTCAGGGCGTCGGAGGCCTTGTCGCACTGGAGGAGCTCCTCGGTCTCGGCAACGATCTTCTCCTGGACGGCGTCGTAGCCAAGGGCGAGACCCAGGCCGTGCTCGGCGTTGTCCTCAAAGAGGGAGTTGTTCCACGCCGGGCCGTGGCCGCACTCGTTGACCGTGAAGGGCGAGGTGGCAGCGGGGTTGCCCCAGATGGAGGAGCAGCCGGTGGCGTTGGAGATGAACATGCGATCACCGCAGACCTGCGTGACGAGGCGCGCGTAGGCGGTCTCGGCGCAGCCGGCGCAGGAGCCGGAGAACTCGAGGTAGGGCTTGGCGAACTGGCTGCCCTTGACGTTGGCGGCCACGAGCTCCTTCTTCTCGGAGACCTTGTTCACCGCGTAGTCCCACACCGGAGCCTGGTCGAGCTCGGACTCCTGCGGCACCATCGTGAGGGCGCCCTTCGGGCAGACCTTGACGCAGTTGGTGCAGCCCATGCAGTCGAGCGGACTGATGGCCATGGTGAAGGTGAGGCCGGAGTTCTTGGGAACCATGACGTCGATGCGACGCATCTCCTCGGGAGCGGCGGCCTGCTCGTCGGCGTTCATGACGATCGGGCGAATCGTGGCGTGCGGGCACACGAAGGAGCACTGGTTGCACTGGATGCACTTGGACTCGTCCCAGTGCGGAACCATGACGGCAACGCCGCGCTTCTCGTACGCGGAGGCGCCGAGCTCCCACTGGCCGTCGGCAACGTCGACGAACTTGGAGACGGGCAGCGAGTCGCCGTCCATGCGGTTGATGGGCTCCATGAGCTCGCGGACCTGCTTGACGATGGCCTCGCGTCCCTCAAGGGTGAGCTCGACCTTCTCGTCCTCGGCGTTGGCCCAGTCGGCGGGCACCTCAAACTTGCGGTAGGCGGTGGCGCCGGCGTCGATGGCCTTCCAGTTGGCCTCGACGATGTTCTGGCCCTTCTTGGCGTAGGACTTCTCGGCGGCGTCCTTCATGTACTGGATGGCGTCCTCGGCGGGAAGGACCTGAGCCAGCGAGAAGAACGCGGACTGCAGCACCGTGTTGGTGCGCTTGCCCATGCCGACCTTCTCGGCGAGGTCGATGGCGTCGATCAGGTAGACGTTGATGTTGTTCTTGGCGATGTAGCGCTTGGCCACGGCCGGCAGGTGGGAGGCGAACTCCTCGTCGGACCACTGGCAGTTCACCAGGAACGTGCCGCCCGGCTTGACGTCGCGGACCATCGGGAAGCCCTTGATGATGTAGGACGGGTTGTGGCAGGCGACGAAGTTGGCCTTGTTGATGTAGTACGGCGAGCGGATCGGGGAGTCACCAAAGCGCAGGTGAGAGATGGTGACTCCGCCGGTCTTCTTGGAGTCGTACTGGAAGTAGGCCTGGACGTACTTGTCGGTGTGGTCGCCGATGATCTTGATGGAGTTCTTGTTGGCGCCAACGGTGCCGTCGCCGCCGAGGCCCCAGAACTTGCACTCGATCGTGGAGGGATCGGCCGTGTTGGGGGCGTCCGGGTCCATGGGGAGGCTGAGGTTGGTGACGTCGTCCACGATGCCGATGGTGAACTCGCGGGCGGGGGCGTCCTTCTCGAGCTCCTTGTAGACGGCGAAGGCTGCCGCGGGCGGCTCGTCCTTGGAGCCGAGGCCGTAGCGGCCGCCAACGACGGTGATCTCGGACTTGCCGGCCTCGTAGAGGGCGGTGATGACGTCCTGGTAGAGGGGCTCGCCGATGGAGCCGGGCTCCTTGGTGCGGTCGAGCACGGCAATCTTCTTGACGGTGGCGGGCAGCGCGGCCACGAAGTCCTCGACGGACCACGGACGGTACAGGCGGACCTTCACGAGGCCGACCTTCTCGCCGTGGGCGTTGAGGTAGTCGATGACCTCCTCGAGGGTGTCGCAGAAGGAGCCCATGCAGACCACAACGCGGTCGGCGTCATCGGCGCCGTAGTAGTCAAAGAGGTGATAGCTCGTGCCGAGCTTCTCGTTGATCTTGTCCATGTAGGACTGGACCACGGCGGGCAGCGCGTCGTAGGCCTTGTTGCAGGCCTCGCGGTGCTGGAAGAAGATGTCGCCGTTCTCGTGGGAGCCGCGGGCGTGCGGGTGCTCCGGGTTGAGGGCGTGGTCGCGGAACGCCTGGACGGCGTCCATGTCCAGCATGTCCTTGAGGTCGTCAAAGTCCCAGACCGCGACCTTCTGGATCTCGTGCGAGGTGCGGAAGCCGTCGAAGAAGTTCAGGAACGGCACCTTGCCCTCGATGGCCGCGAGGTGGGCCACCGGCGCGAGGTCCATGACCTCCTGGACGTTGCCCTCGGCGAGCATGGCAAAGCCGGTCTGGCGGCAGGCCATGACGTCGGAGTGATCGCCAAAGATGTTGAGGGCGTGGGAGGCCACGGTACGGGCGGACACGTGGAACACGGCCGGAAGGCCCTCGCCGGCGATCTTGTACATGTTAGGGATCATGAGGAGCAGGCCCTGCGACGCCGTGTAGGTGGTCGTGAGGGCGCCGGCGCCGAGCGAGCCGTGGACGGTGCCCGCGGCGCCCGCCTCGGACTCCATCTCAACGACCTTGACCGGGGTGCCAAAGACGTTCTTCATGCCCTGAGCGGCCCACTGGTCGACGTGGTCGGCCATGGGGCTGGACGGGGTGATCGGGTAGATGCCCGCCACCTCGGTGAACGCATACGAGACGTACGATGCCGCCTCGTTGCCGTCCATGGACTTAAACTTACGCGCCATATCCTCTCCTTCTTACCCTAGGCTGGGAACCCCCATGGTCCCAGGCTGCTCTCACTCACAAGGCGCATGACTGAGCGTGGGCATGTGCCCACGTATCTCACAGTCTACTACCCCGAAGGGCGTTCTCGGAAACAATATTTGGTTGGTTTCTGGCTATTGCGTCGTTTTTTTCCGTAACCGGTAGCAGCAAAATAAAGCGCAGGTAAAGTGCTCTTCTGCCGGGCGAGAGGGGCCTGTGCGCGGAGCGGGTTTTGCCGTGCGCGGAAGGCGTCCTCGCGGCGCCTTTCGCCCCCCCTGGAGGCCCGCGGACAAAAAGTTCACGGTTTTGCCGGCCATGACCGGTGATGCTACTATCTTCTGAGCAATCTACGGGAGGTCGCGTGGGCGGAAAACTCAACATGGGAGGGGCTCGCGGCGCGCGCGGCGTCGCTCGTGGGCGCCTGGCGCTCCTGGGGGCTGCGGCCGCCGTCATCGTGGCCCTTCTCGTGCTCCTTCTTGCCGTGCTACCGGGAGCCTGCTCCGCTCCCGAGACAGTTGACGAGCAGCCGGGCGAGATTCCCAACGTGCCCGTCACGGTTGAGGGCGCGGGGGAGCCCGAGGGCCCCACGAGCACGCCGGTTGACCTCTGGGCAAAGGGCTCCATGCCCTACCTCTACCAGACCGACCCGCAGTGGGCGGACGTTGAGTACTCGGGCGGCGTCCTCTCCAAGCAGGGGTGCGGCCCCACCGCGCTCGACATGGTCTACATCTACCTCACGGGAGACACGAGCTACGACCCGGCGGGCATGGCCGCGTTTGCCACCGAGAACGGCTACTCCACGGACCTCAACGGCAGCTCGTGGGAGCTCATGACCACGGGCGCGGCCAAGCTGGGCCTCACGGGCACGATGGTCTCTGCCACCGTGGACTCGCTGCGGGCGGAGCTCGAGGCCGGGCGCCCCGTCATCTGCGTGATGAACCCAGGCACGTTTACCGAGGTGGGGCACTACATCGTGCTCGAGCGGCTTGCCGAGGACGGTACCGCGGTGGTGCACGACTCCAACAGCGTGGGGCGCAGCATGCGCACGTGGTCGCTTGACCTCATCTGCTCCGAGGCCGCCGGCGTGTGGAGCTTCACCGTCGCGTCGTAGCCCTCGGCGCGCGAGAAGATCCGGCGGGAGGTGCTATCGCGCGCTGTCGAGCAGCTTGGCGTAGCCCGCGGCGAGCCTTTGGGCGAGGGGGCCGTCCGAGCCGGTTGCCGGGACGATGCCGTGCTCATCTGAGGTGAGGAAAAGCTCCTCAAAGGGCGCGGACCCGGAGATGACCCCCGAGACGAGGTCCTTCTCGGCCGTGACGGGGATGCCGAGCGTGGCGGCGAGGTCCGCGACGAGCGTGGCGGCGCCCGAGGGGGCGTCCTTCTCGGCGGCGTCTCTTACGAGCGCGCCCGCGCGCACGGCCCAGAGCGACTCTGGCGCAACGCCCGTTTTTGCGGCTTCCTCGAGTGCGTTTTGGGCGCGATACGCGAGGTCAGCGGCGGCGGTTGCGGCGAGCGGCTCGTAGGGGCCCACGCTCATGGCCGCCTGGCCCGCCTCGTCTACGACGAGCATGAGGGTGCCGTCCGGGCAGGCCGCCGCGCCCTCGGCGAGCGTCCACTCGATGTGCTGCTTTGCCCAGGCCACGAGCTGCGTGGGCACGGGGCTTCCGTTGACGTGGCGCCGGGAGAGCGCGCGCAGGTGGCGGTTCTCGAGGGGGAGCGCGTGGCCCGCGAGGCGCCAGCGGCACACGAGGACGGGGCGTCCGAGCTCAAAGTTCTTCTCTGTGGGCATGGGTCCTCCTTTGCTGGCGCCACATTGTACCGCGGCGCCGCTGCCGCTGCGGAATTGCGCCGAGTGCGCGCGATTGGGCCGCAGGGCGCTTTGAAATCCGGTCGAGTGCGGCGCGCGCGGTTCTTCTCGGCGTGCACTCGGCGGGTTGTTCAAGCGTCAGGGGGCGCACTCGACATGATTTCTCAGCATCGAGAAGGGCATCGCGGCACTCACGCGTTTTTCTCAGCGCCCCTCAGCCCAAAAGCGCGCACTCGGCAGGATTTCGCAGCGCTACGGTAGGCCGGGGTATATTCCCTGCACTGCTCCCGGCCTACATTGAGGAAACTAGGCCATCTCTCTTGGTATTTTCCAGCGACAAATAATATCCGCCGGGTGTCAAAACGTCTACATTTTGAAACTCGGCCGGAAGGGGCGGAACAACTAGCACCTGAGCAGCATCGCAAAAGCAGCGCGGCGGCTCCGTCTCCCAGGAGAGGCGGGGCCGCCGCGTTTTATGACAGCTAACCCTGACACCACTGTCATGACGCCTGCGGTGCGGGACGCCTCTAGCGTACAATTTCAGGGTGGACTAACCAAGGAGAGGGGCCTCATGGACGCCAGCACCAGCACCGCAAAGGTCTACTACACCAACCTGCGCACGCACGCGCGCGAGAGCCAGCTCGACAAGCTCAAGCGCCTCATCCGCAAGGCGGGCATCGAGCAGATCGACTTTGAGAACAAGTTCGTTGCCATCAAGATTCACTTTGGCGAGCTGGGCAACCTGAGCTTCCTGCGCCCCAACTACGCGCGCGCCGTGGCCGACGTTGTCAAGGAGCTGGGCGGCAAGCCCTTCCTCACGGACTGCAACACGCTCTACGTGGGCAGCCGCAAAAACGCCCTCGAGCACCTCGACTGCGCCTATCAGAACGGCTTCACGCCCTACGCCACCGGCTGTCAGGTGATCATCGCCGACGGCCTCAAGGGCACCGACGAGACGCTCGTGCCCGTGAAGAACGGCGAGTACGTGAAGGAGGCCAAGATCGGCCATGCCCTCATGGACGCCGACGTCGTGATCTCCCTCACGCACTTCAAGGGCCACGAGCAGGCCGGCTTTGGCGGCTGCATGAAGAACCTGGGCATGGGCGGCGGCTCCCGTGCGGGCAAGATGGAGCAGCACTCCGCCGGCAAGCCGAGCGTCCACGCCGAGAAGTGCGTCGGCTGCCACGCGTGCGAGCGCATCTGCGCGCACGGCGCCGTGAACTTTGACCAGGCACGCCAGCGCGAGCTGTCAAGCGGCAAGGTCGTCTCCGTGCCAGTGGCGAGAATCGATCACGATCGCTGCGTGGGCTGCGGCCGCTGCATCGGCGCCTGCAACCAGGACGCCATCACGCCGGACTACGACCAGGCCGTTGACGTGCTCAACTACAAGATTGCCGAGTACGCGCAGGCCGTGGTGCAGGACCGCGCGAGCTTCCACATCTCGCTTGCCATCGACGTGAGCCCCAACTGCGACTGTCACCCCGAGAACGACACGCCCATCGTGCCGGATCTTGGCATGTTCGCGAGCTTTGACCCGGTTGCCATCGACCAGGCCTGCATCGACATGGCGCTCGCCGCGCCGGCGATGCCCAACACCGAGCTCACCGACATGCGCGCCAAGCTGGAGGCCCAGGGTGGCGTCCCCGAGCGCTGCCAGCACGACCACTTCAACCTCACGCACCCGGACACCAACTGGCGATCCATGATCGAGCATGCCGAGAAGATCGGCCTGGGCACGAGTCGCTACGAGCTCATCGAGGTCAAGTAGCCGCTGCGGGGAGGTCGCCATGCCCAAGGTCATCGTCTTCGGCAGCATGAACATGGACCTCTCCATCGACGCGCCGCGCCTGCCGGCCGCCGGAGAGACGCTCTCCGGCTCCGGCTTCATCACGGCCGCCGGAGGAAAGGGCGCCAACCAGGCCGTCGCCGCGGCGCGGCTGGGCGCCGACGTGCGCATGATCGCCGCCGTGGGTGCGGACGTCTTTGGCGAGGAGCTCGCGCACGGGCTCGCAGGGGCGGGCGTGGATACGACGGGCGTGCGGCGCCTGGTGAACGCGACCACAGGCGTCGCGGTGATCCTGCGCACGGCCGGCGAGAACCGTATCGTGCTCCACGCGGGCGCCAACCACGCGCTCGTTGAGGCAGACGTAGTCGCCGACCTGCGGCGTATTGGCGAGAAGGGCGACGTCTTCGTCACGCAGGGCGAGTGCGACCCCGCAACCACCGAGGCCGCACTGCGCGAGGCGCACGAGCTCGGCCTCTACACGGTCTACAACCCCGCGCCGGCCCGTCCCGCACCGGACGACCTCTGGCCCTGCGTCGACCTCGTCTGTCTGAACGAGACCGAGTGTCAGGTCATGTGTGGCGTGCTGCCCGTCGATGACGTCACGTGCCTCGCTGCGGCGGGCCGCCTGCGAGAGCTGGGTGCTGGCTGCGTCGTGATCACGCTCGGCGCCGCGGGCTCCTTTGGGCTGGGCGCCGACGCCGCGCCCTCCCGCGTGCCCGCCGCGCCCGCGACCGTCGTGGACACCACGGCTGCGGGCGACACCTTCATCGGGGCTCTTGTCGCGGGCGCCGTGCGCGGCATGACGCTTGAGGAGTCCATGCGCTGGGGCGCCGCCGCGGCCGCGATTGCCGTGAGCCGCCTCGGCGCCCAGCCGTCCATACCCACCGCAGAGGAAGTGGAGGCGGCGCGATGAGCGGAACTTCTCGTCGGCCCCTGGTACTGGATTTGGACACCGGCATCGACGATGCCCTGGCGCTCGCGTATGCGCTCGGAAGTCCCGAAGTCGAGCTTGTGGCGGTGATCTGCAGCTACGGCAACGTGGCAGTGGATACGGCGGTGAGAAACACCCATGCCCTGCTCGAGCTGCTGGGGTATCCAGACATCCCGGTATACCGCGGGGCGGACCGGGCGCTCTCTGCGAGCGCGGCGTTTGAGCCACCGGAGGGCGTGGCGCGCATCCACGGGGCGAACGGCCTCGGCGGGCAGCATCTTGGGTGTATGTGCCGTCGCGCGCCCGGTGACGGCGTGGATTTTCTCGTTGGTAAAAGCCGACCCTTACACGAAGGGAAATATCGTGCTCATTTGCCGGCGGGAACGCCCTTGGTGTATGGCTCGTCTTTCTACTACGTCCCCACGGGACCGCTCACCAACCTCGCGAGCGCGCTGGTGCGCGCTCCGGAGCTCGCACGCACCCTCTCGCGCGTCACGTTCATGGGCGGCGCCCTCACGGTTCCGGGCAACGTGACCCCGTGCGCCGAGGCCAACGTTCACAATGATCCCGAGGCGGCGGACGTGGTGCTGCGGCTGGGGCTTCCCACGCGCATGATCGGCCTCGACGTGACGCATCAGGTGGTGCTCACGCGCGAGGACACCGCCCGATGGCGCGCGCTCGGCACGTCTGCGGGCGTGCTCTTTGCCGATATGACGGACCACTACATAGACATCTACGAGCAGAACAACCCGCATATGGGAGGCTGTGCCCTGCACGACCCCCTGGCGGTTGCGGCGGCAATCGACCCGTCGCTGGTGGGGTGCCTGGGGGCCAACCTCTGCGTGGACCTCGAGGGCCCAACGCGCGGCCGGACGGTCTGCGACCCCGAGCGCCTCTGCGATGCTCAGAAGACCTGCGAGGTCGCGGTCACGGTTGACGCGCCGCGCTTCCTCGCCGAGTTCCGCAAGCGCGTGGGTCGCGTCCTGGGAGCGCCCCGAGCAAGATAAAAGCTTGATACACGGTTTGGCGTGCTTTTGCGCTGAGGCGTGCCCTTGCGCGCGGCGAGGTGGCCTTCCGTCGCGCTGAGGGGCGGTTTTGGGCAACATCTTTGATGTTGCCGGCGGGAGCCTCATGCCCAGGATGGCCTTGCGCCGTGCGCGTTCTTCTCGCCAGTTATTGATATAAAACAACAGTTAGCGCTTAAGGCGAGAAGAACGTGCGATGCTCGATGCGCATAAAATCTTTTGCCCAAAACCCGGCAAGGCGGACAAGGGTGCGAGAAGGTCCAGGCCAGCGAGAAGGCAGGACAAGCAGGCCCGCCGCCCGCTACTGCTTCTCGGGCGGGCGCAGCGTGGTGAGCGCCGTGTAGTCCACCTCGGCCGTGGAGGGCTTCATCGGGCCGGGCGCGTACCAATCCAGCGCGCAGTCGATCCACGCGTTCCAGAACGGCCACTCGTGTGCGCCGATGTCCGGCTCCCAGTAGGTGACGTCAAAGTTGGCGTCGCGCAGGAGCTTCACGAGGTCGCGGTTGTTCTCGCAGAGGTTGTCGTGCAGGCCGCACGCGGAGTAGAAGCGCGGCTTGGGCAGCTCCGGGTCCTGCTTGAACTTGTCGATGAGCGCCACATAGTCCTTGTCGGAGCCAATGACGGTGTCGATGTCGCCGAAGAAGCGCTCGTAGTACTTGCGCTTGCGCGGCGAGCGGCTCTCCACGGCCTCGAGCACGCGGTCGCGCATGAAGGCGCCGGAGAGGATGATGATCGAGCCAAAGCGGTCCGGCCGCAGCAGGCCGTTGATCAGCGCCGTGTACGCGCCGATGGAGATGCCGGCGAGCGCCGTGTCCTCGCGCTTTGCGGACAGCGGGAAGAGGCGCCGCGTGAAGTCCACCAGCTCCTCGCTTATGAACTTGCCGTGCCACTCGTTTATCTCGGGCTTGTTGAGGTAGAGGCCGTCCTCGCCGGAGGGCATGATGAGGGCGATGTCGCGCGCCTCGGCCGTCTCCACCACGTGGGTGCGGTCGATCCAGTCAACGTCCTGCCCAAAGAGGCCGTGCAGCAGGTAGACCGTGCGGTACGGCCCACGTCGCTTCTTGGCGAGCTTGTCGCCCTCCATCTTGTCGGCGGGAATCACCGCGGTGAGAACCACGTTGCGCTTGAGGTAGTGGGAGTAGAAGTCGACCCTGAGCAGTGCCATTCTCGCGTCCCTCCCCGTGAGTCCGGACCGTTTGCGTGCGCGCTAGATGAGCCAGTCGAGGGCCTCCGGCAGGGCTGCGTTCCAGAAGTCCCAGTCGTGGCCACCGCGCATCTCATGATAGGTGACGTCGAGTCCCGTGTCGCGCATGCGCTGGGCCAACACGCGGTTGGGCTCGGCAAGCGGGTCCTCGGAGCCACAGCTCATGAAGATGCGCGGGCGTGGGCGGTCGCAGTAGACGAGGTCGGCGGCCAGGCGCGCGGGGTCCTTGTCGGAGTCGCGCACGTGGTTGAGGTCGCCAAAGGTGTGCTCGAGGAACGGGCGCGAGAGGAAGAAGAGACCGTCGGACGAGATGATCTGGTCAAAGCTGTCGATGATCATGGCCGAGGACAGCCCCACGATGGCGCCGAAGGTCTCACAGTACTTGAGGCCGTTGCGCAGCGCGCCGTACGCGCCCATCGAGATGCCGCCGATGAAGGTGTCCTCGCGACGGTGCGAGAGCGGAAACATCGCGCGCGCCACCTCAACGAGCTCCTGGCCCACAAAGCGCCCGTAGTAGTTGTGGACCTCGGGCTGGTCCAGGTAGAAGGCGTTGTAGCCAGAGGGCATGACCACGGCCACGCCGCGGGTCTCCGCCCAGTGACGGATGCGGGTCTCGGAGATCCAGTCCGCGTGGTTGCCGGAGATGCCGTGCAGCAGGAAGAGCGTCTTGAACGGCGCCTTGCGGGCGGGGTAGGGGTGGGCCTCCCAGGTCTTGAGGTCCTTCTCGAGGGTGCCGCCCTCGCGGCGCATCGCGGAGTCCGTGGCGTAGGCGTCGCCCTGGTCGTCAAAGGGGAGAATGACCTCGAGCGTGGTGGTGCGCATGAGCGCGGAGGAGAAGTAGTCAACGCTGATAAGGGCCATGGGGACCTCCTTGGGTCTGGGTTAGGGGACGGGTTGGTGGCGGGCTACTTCTTGAGATGGCCCTTGAGGATGCGGGACGCCTCGCGGAAGCGACCCTCGGAGAGGGCCGTGCGCGGGATGTAGACGTAGCGCTTGTTGCCAAAGCAGGCGAGGATGGAGTCCGAGGTCTCGCCAACGCGGCGCAGCTCGGAGAGGTTGTAGCTCTCGGTGCTGCCGTTCTCGCGCTCAACGTGCACGGCGTCGTCGCAGACCACCACGCGCTGGCGCGGAGCCTCGTCGTCCGGAAGCAGGTTGGTGCCGCGCGCGTAGCGCATCTTGAGCTTGCCGATGTTGCGCGAGGCTTGGAGCAGCGAGAACGAGATGACAAACAGCACGACAAGAAGGACGAGCTGGTCCTTCTCGATGAGCGCGACCAGGACGATGGCAAGCAGCGAGGCAAACGAGGCCACCATCGTCACGTCCGCGAGGCGCGGGGCGAGCAGCTCCGCGGCGCGCGCGAGGCAGAGCTCGTTGTAGTCAAACACTGCGGAGATGCGCTCGCCGTCGTACTTCTCGCCTGCAAAGTTGGCGTCCGCACCGGCGTTCTTGCGGCGCGTGGAGTTCTTCTTGGACATCGACCCCCCTCGAGTTGCTTACCCGTCAAATCCTAGCGTATGTGGAGGACTTGTCTCTCAGTTATGTTCGGCCGGTGAAGAATACCGCTCACCGGAGCGCTGTGGCTAGGGCGCGCCGGATGGGGAATGATACTCACTGCGCAGGGAGCGGGCGCACGACGAGATTGCTTCGCATGGGCCCGCACTGTAGAGCACAATTGCTCGGCAGCTGCCGAAGTGGGGGCCCGGGACGCTTGGCGTCGGCGGGCCCTCGTCCATTTTGGGCCGCGGTGCGGTGGCGCTCCCGCGGTTCTGCTACACTCTTTGCGAGCGCGTTCGATGGGCTCGGGTGACGCAACACCTCGAACCTGGTCAGGGCCGGGAGGCAGCAGCCATAAGGGGCCTCTGGCGGGCACCCGATCCCATCGAGCGCGCTTCTTTCATGCCTCGATTCGGCGCGTACTTGAGTGGCCCCAAAAATAACGGGCACAGGTCCGCCAAAATGGCCGGGGAGCGAAGCAAAAGCCCAGTTGGCATCTTTTTCCCAGTGGATCTGTGCCCGTTATTTTTGGGATCGGAGAGTGCAAGGCGGCAGCAGCCCCTCTCAGAGGCGCCGGTCGGCGCGCGTGCGATAATGATTCCGCCCCGCGACAGAAGGAGTTTCATGGGTAATCTGCCCTCGCACCGCCTTGACCCGCGCATGCTGCGCGTGTGGTACGTCTCGGACGCCATTGGCATCGTTGTGGTGGCCGTTCTGGCCGTTGTTGCCTGGCTCGTCGTGCGTCACCTGGGCGGCGACGTCTTCTGGGTCTATCTGGTGGCTGGCATCATCGAGCTGGTCTGCGTGGGCGACCTCCTCATCTCCCCGCGCGTTGAGATGGCAACGTGGCGCTACGACGTCACGCCCACCGACGTGGACCTCTACCGCGGCGTCTTTACCAAGAAGCGCGTGCTCGTGCCCCTCGTGCGCGTCCAGCACGTTCAGACCAAGCAGGGCCCCATCCTGCGTGCGAACGGCCTGGCCACCGTGACCATCTCCACCGCCGGAGAGAGCTTCGAGATACCCGGCCTCGCGGAGGACGACGCCAACGAGCTGCGCGACCGCGTGGCCGAGCTCGCGCGCTTCGCCAAGGAGGACGTGTGAGCGCCGGCGAGAAGGACGGCCGCCCGCCCGCGCCCGGCGCCCCAAGCGACGAGCCCATCAGCCTGGAGAAGGACCTCGAGCGCCTGACCGTCCCGGAGCGCTCGCTCTTTGAGGAGGCGGGTGCCACTCCCGAGGCGCTTCTCGGCACGCGTCGCGCCAACCCGCTCTCGGTGGTCGTTGAGGCGCTCAAGATGACGTCCGGCCTGGTGGCGATCGTGGCGTTTGGCCTGGCCGGCGACTTCTTTGCCGGGGACCTGGGGACGATCACCAAGCTGGTCCTTGCCGCCGCGGCCATCTTTGCGGCGTGCCTGCTCCTGAGCTTTGCCGTCTGGCGCGCCAGGACCTGGGAGCTCACGGCGGAGGGCGTCCGCCTGTGCTGGGGCCTGGGCTGGGGGCCGTTCAGCCGCCGCAGCCTCACGATTCCCTATGAGCACATCCACACGGTCTCGATGAACTCGTCGCTGCTCGACCGCGTGTTTGGCCTCCTGACGCTCGACCTGGACACGGGCGCGGCCGCCTCCGAGGGCGACGCGTCCAAGATCTCTGGCCTCCGTGCGGGTGAGGCTGACGTTCTTCGCGCGGAGCTCTTCCGCCGCAAGCGCGCCGCCTCCGGTCAGACAGGGGTGGGCGAGAAGGACGTCCCGCTGGACGACGCGCCGGCCGAGGGGCGCCCGCTTGCCACCTTCTCGCTCGCGGGCCGCGAGCTCGCGCTCGCCGCGGCATCCCAGATGAGCGCCGGCAGCCAGGCCCTCGCGCTCGTGGTCCTTCTCGTCAATGGGGCCAACCAGCTCATAGAGTGGGGGCTGCTGGACGTGGTCGGCAGGGGCGACGAGCTCATGGCCGGCATCTCACCGGTTGTCGTGCCCGCGGTGCTGGCGTTTCTCGCCGTTGCGCTGCTCCTGGGCGCGGCGGTCTCGTTTGTGGTCAACCTCGTGCGTTACGCTGGCTATCGCGTCGAGCGCTTCGAGGACCGCGTTGTGGTGGAGCACGGCCTGCTCTCACGCTCGTCGCGCGCGCTTGCCGCGGGACGCGTGCAGTACGTGGCGGTGCGGCAGGGCATCATTCGCCAGCTCATCGGGTATGCGGAGGTCACGGCACAGGTGGTTGCCACGCCCGGCGAGAAGGACGGCGAGCCCTCGGGCAGCGTGCTCCTTCACCCGTTCATCCGCGTGGGCGAGGTCGACGCCTTCCTCGCGGAGGTTCTGCCGGACTGCGCGGGCGTCCTTGGCAGCGTTGAGCTGGGGCGCCTGGGGCCCGTCGCGCGCCGTCGCGCCGTGGTGCGCGCGGTGATCTGGTGGCCGTTCGCGACGGCGATCTTCTTTGGCGTGCACTGGCTCTTTGGGTTTTCTGGCCTGCTCGAGAGCGCGGCGTGGCTGCTGGAGCCGTTGCTCGTGGCCGCGGCCGTGCTGAGCGTAGTGCTGCTCGTGGGGTTTGTCGCGGACGCGCTGCGTGCCTGGGGCGCGGCCCGCTACGGCCAAACCGCCCGCGAGCTGGTGCTCGTTACCGGCGGCCTGACGCGCCTCACCGTGATCGCCCCGCGCGCTCGCCTGCAGCGCATGGAGGTGCGCGCCAACCCCTTCCAGCGGCGCGCCGGCGTGGCCACGCTCTCCGTGCGCACCGCGGCGAGCGACGCCGACGGCCTCGACCTGCGCGACCTCCCCGCAGACGCCGCCGATGAGCTCCTCTCCTGGTATCGCCCCCGCGCGTGATTCAATAGGGGACAGACCCCTTTTGAATCATGAGGGGCGCCGCCCCGCGTCCGGCAGGGCGGGTATACTAGGACCTCGGGACGAAACCGCCGGAGGTCGCATGGAATCGCTGTACACCAAGTATCGCCCGCAGACGTTCGAGCAGGTCGTGGGCCAGGCCCACGTGGTCGAGACCCTCAAGCGCGCCGTGCTCGAGGGGCGCACCAGCCATGCGTACCTGTTCTGTGGTCCGCGCGGCACGGGCAAGACCACCATGGCGCGCATCCTGGCAAAGGCGCTCATGTGCGAGAAGGCCCCCGCCGCCCTGCCCGACGGCACCTGCGAGCAGTGCCAGCTCATCGCCGCGGGCGAGCACCCGGACGTGATCGAGCTTGACGCGGCGTCGCGCACCGGCGTGGACAACGTCCGCGAGGAGATCATCTCGCGCGTGAGCTATGCGCCCACGATGGGCCGCTACAAGGTCTACATCATCGACGAGGTCCACATGCTCACCACGCAGGCGTTCAACGCCCTGCTCAAGACGCTCGAGGAGCCCCCCGAGCACGTGGTCTTCATCATGTGCACCACGGACCCGCAGAAGATCCTGGCCACCATCCTCAGCCGCGTGCAGCGCTTTGACTTCCACGCCATCGGCAACGACGAGATGCAGGCCCACCTGGCCTACGTGTGCAAGCAGGAGGGCTTCACCTACGACGAGACCGCCCTCGAGCTCATCGTCCGCCACGCGCGCGGCGGCATGCGCGACGCCCTCACCACCCTGGAGCAGCTCTCGGTCTTTGGCGCCGGAAGCATCGACATGGCGGCGGCCACGGACTTTCTCGGTGAGGTCTCGGGCGCGGTGCTGGGCAAGTTCTCCCGCGCGCTGGCGCACCGCGACGTCTCCGCGCTCTTTGCCGAGGTCGCCGAGCTGGCGGACGCCGGCCGTGACCTGCTGCAGTTCACGCGCGAGCTGGCCGCCCACGTGCGCGACGTCTACGTCGTGGCGGCGGTCCCCAGCGCCGATGACGTGGTGGCCGCGCGCGGGGAGGAGCTCGAGGCGCTCCGCACGGAGGCGGCCGCCTTTGGCTCCACCGACCGCCTCGCCCACGTGCTCACCGTCCTGGGCGACGCCTCGAGCGAGATGCGCACCGCCACCAACCAGCGCCTCGTTCTGGAGATTGCCCTCACGCGCATAGCGCGCCCCGCCACGGACCTCACGCTCGAGTCCCTCGCCGCGCGCGTGGCGGACCTCGAGCGCCAGGTGGCCGTTCTCGCCACCCCCGGCGCGCTCGCGAGCGCCGCCCCAACAGCCGAGAAGAGCCTCGAGCAGCCGGCCCCCACGGCCCCGGTTGCTCCCCAGCCCCAACCGAATGTGGCAGCCGCGCCGACTCCCGCGCCCGCCGAGAAGAGCAGCGAGCCCGCCGCCGCTACAGCGCCCGAGCCGGCGCCGACCGCCCCAGCCGAGAAGGCGCCACAGCCGAGTGCCCCCGCCGCCCCGAGCCCCGGCGCGCCCCGCGCTGCGACTCGCGAAGCGAGCGAGGCGTCAGCCGAGCGCGGAGCAGGCGCGGGACGCGCCGGGGCTCGGGGCGGCGGGGGCGGCCTCAGCAACGGCAACCTCCAGCGCACCTGGAAGCAGGTCGTCGACCAGCTCGTGGCGCAGATGCCCGCCAAGGGCTCGCTGCTCCTCTCGTCGACCGCGGTGTCCGACGATGGCGAGAAGCTCATGATCTCGCTGCCCAAGGGATCGCGCTTTGCGGCAAAGATGCTCGAGCGCTCGGACGTTCGTGCGAGCGTTGACCCCGTGGTCACGATGGCGTTTGGCCCGCGCACGGTGGTCTACGTTGAGTCGAGCCTCGCCAACCAGGCCATCTCCCGCGCCGACCAGGCGAG
>NZ_JAUDEA010000005.1 GCF_030372065.1 Thermophilibacter provencensis
CCCCCCCCCCCCCCCCCCCCCCCCCCCCCCCCCCCCCCCCCCCCCCCCCCCCGCCCCCCCGCCCCCCCCCCCCCCCCCCCGGGGCCCTGGTTGAGAGCTTAACGCCTGTGTTACTCGGCCATCTGCGCCTGGACCGCGGTGATGGCAACGACGCCCACGATGTCGTCGGCGGAGCAGCCGCGCGAGAGGTCGTTCACCGGCTTGGCGATGCCCTGGAGAATGGGGCCGTAGGCCTCGGCGTTGCCAAAGCGCTGGACGAGCTTGTAGCCGATGTTGCCGGTCTCGAGGTTGGGGAACACGAGCACGTTGGCGTGGCCGGCCACGGTGCTCTCGGGGGCCTTGAGGGCCGCGACCTCGGGAACGATGGCGGCGTCGAGCTGGAGGTCGCCGTCGATGGCGAGCTCGGGCGCCTTCTCCTTGGCAAACTTGGTGGCCTCCTGGACCTTCTTGGCCGTGTCACCGCCGGCCGAGCCCATCGTGGAGTAGGAGAGCATCGCGACCTTGGGCTCCACGTCATCCATGAAGGTGGCGAAGGAGTTGGCGGAGGCGATGGCGATCTCGGAGAGCTCGTCGGAGGTCGGGGCGATGTTGAGGCCGCAGTCCGCGAAGACGAGGGTGCCGTTGGCGCCAAACTGCGGGGTCTTGGTGCACATGACCATGAAGGCCGAGACGAGCTTGGTGCCCGGGGCGGTCTTCAGGATCTGCAGGGCCGGGCGCAGCGTGTTGGCGGTGGAGTGGCAGGCGCCGGAGACCAGGCCGTCGGCGTCGCCCATCTTGACCATCATGGTGCCGTAGTAGGTGGCGTCCATCATCTGGGCGCGCGCCTGCTCGATGGTCACGCCCTTCTTGGCACGCAGCTCGGCGAACTTCTGGGCGTAGGCCTCGTGCTTGGGGGCGGTGGGGGAGGTCGGGTCGATGACGGTCACGCCCTCGACGTCGATCTTCGCCGGGTCGCCCAGGATGACGAGGTTCGCCAGGTCCTCCTCCACGATCTTGCGCGCGGCCTCAAGAGTGCGAGGGTCCTCGCCTTCGGGCAGGACGATCGTCTTCTTGTAAGCCTTGGCGGCAGCCTTCATGCGGTCAAGAAACTCGCTCATGTGCGCTCCTTCACAAAACGCTCGATTTTCCCGCACGCTCACGCCGCAAAAACGCCCGGATTGGCGGCGAGCGCGCGCCTCGAAATTCATTATAGGGTCGAGGTGCTAGAATCATGCGGACGAATGGGCGAGCGTTTCGTCCTTGTCGCCCGTCTCCACAAGGCTGCGGGCAAGATCGCTGAGAGGATTCCTATGGGTATCGAGAACGGACTGTCCGCGGGCTTCTCGCCCGACTCCTACGACGCCATCATCGTTGGTGCCGGCTATGCGGGGGCGGTCTGCGCGCGGCGGCTCGTCGAGTCGTGCGGCTTCAAGGTCTGCGTGCTCGAGCGTCGTGACCACATCGCGGGAAACGCCTACGATTACGTGGACGAGGCGGGCATCTTGGTTCACAAGTACGGCCCGCACATCTACCACACGGTAAACGAGCGCGTGAACGAGTTCCTCTCGCGCTTCACCGAGTGGACGGACTACCAGCACAAGGTCCTCGCCAACATTCACGGTACGCTCATGCCGGTGCCCTTTAACCACCGGTCGCTCAAGCTCGCCTTTGGCGACCAGAAGGGCGAGAAGCTCTACCAGAAGCTCGTTGCCACCTTCGGCGAGAACAAGAAGGTGCCCATCATGGAGCTTCGCGAGAAGAACGACCCCGAGCTCGTTGAGGTCGCCGACTACGTCTTTGAGAACGTCTTCCTCTACTACACGATGAAGCAGTGGGGTCAGACGCCCGATCAGATTGACCCCTCGATCACCGGGCGCGTGCCGGTCTTTGTGGGCGATGACGACCGCTACTTCCCCGGCGCCCCCTTCCAGGGCATGCCTGCCGAGGGATACACGGCGCTCTTCGAGCACATGCTCGACCACGACTGCATCGACGTCTTCCTTGGCGTGGACGCGCGCGACCTCCTCAAGGTCTCCGAGACGAGCGTTGCGGTGTGCGGCCGTCCCTACGGCGGCGAGATCATCTACACCGGGCCGCTCGACGAGCTCTTTGGGCTCGACCTGGGTGCCCTGCCGTACCGCACGCTCGACATGGAGTTCGAGACGCTCGACATGGATCAGTTCCAGCCCGTGGGCACGGTGAACTACACCACGAGCGAGGACTTTACGCGCATCACCGAGTTCAAGAACATGACCGGCCAGGTGGTTCCCGGCAAGACCACCATCATGCGCGAGTACTCCAAGGCCTACACGCCGGGCTCCGGCGAGACGCCGTACTACGCGATCCTCGAGGACCAGAACCTCGAGCTCTATCGCCGCTACCGCGAGCGCGTTGCCGGCCTCGTCAACTTCCACTGCGTGGGCCGTCTGGCGGAGTATCGCTACTACGACATGGACGGCGTTGTTGCCTCAGCGCTCGACCTCTCCGACGAGATCATCGCCCAGCACAGCTAGGAACTCCGCATGAAGAAGACCATCACCTTTGGCATTCCCTGTTACAACTCGTCTGCCTACATGGACCACTGCATAGAGTCCATCCTCGAGGGAACGGGCTATGCCGAGGACGTAGAGATCATCATCGTCGACGACGGCTCCGTGAAGGACGACACGCCAGCCAAGGCTGATGCCTGGGAGAGGCGCTACCCCGCCATCATCCGTGCCATCCACCAGGAGAACGGCGGTCACGGCGCCGCGGTCATGCAGGCTGTGCGCAACGCCAAGGGCGTCTACTTCAAGAACGTCGACTCGGACGACTGGGTGGACGCCGACGCGGTGAGCGCCCTTCTGGAGAAGCTCCGCTACTTCATTGGCCTTGGCGAGCACGTTGACCTCGTGATCACCAACTACGTCTACGAGCACGTTGAGGACAACACGCAAAACGTGGTTGACTACCGCCACGTGCTTCCGGTGGGCCGCGTCTTCACCTGGAACGACATGGGCCACTTCATGATGTGGCAGTACCTGCTCATGCACGCTCTCACGTATCGCGTGGACGTGCTGCGCGAGGCGGGGCTCGACATGCCGCCGCACACCTTCTACGTGGACAACATCTACGCCTACGTGCCGTTCCCTGCGTGCCGCAGCATCTACTACCTTGACGTTGACGTCTACCGCTACTTCATCGGGCGCGAGGACCAGTCCGTCAACGACAAGGTCCTCACGAGCCGCGTGGACCACTACTGGCGCGTGGCGCGCGTCATGATGCACGCCTACCACGTCTACGACGACATCTCCTCGGCCAAGCTGCGCAGCTACATGATGAACTACTTCACGATCATCATGGCCATCTGCTCGGTCTTCTCCAAGAAGAGCGACCGCCCCGACGCCATGGACGAGCTGCAGAGGCTCTGGGACGAGCTCAAGGCCTACGACAGGCGCATGTATCGTCGCGCTCGTCATGGTGTGGTGGGGCTTGCCACCAACCTGCCGGGCACGGTGGGGAAGGCCCTCACGCTCGCCGGCTACCGCGCCGCGCAGAAGCTGGTCAAGTTCAACTAGCTCGTCAATCGTACATTCAGTGGGGGAGTCCCGCCGTCCTTCTCTCCAGAAGTGCGCTTCGCGAAACTTCTTGCGAGAAGGACGGCGGGGCTCCCTGCTTGCGCGCTGACCTCGCGAAGAATGAGCCGACTTGCTAGAGGTCGCATGCGGCAACGTAGCCGTAGGCGGACTCAGCCTGGCGCGCGCCGTCGGCGATGGCGCGCCCGAGCGCCTTGGTGGCCAGCGCGCCCACCACGTCGACCGGCGCCTCAACCGCGCCCGTCGCCATAACAAAGACGGTGTCGCCGTCGTTGGTGGTGTGGGTGGGCGAGATGGCGTGCGCGTAGGCGTCGGCCGCCATCTGCGCGACCTTGGTGGCCTGCGCCTTGGTGAGCCGGGCGTTGGTGACCACGCAGGAGATGGTGGTGTTGGTGCGGCTGAGCGGCATCGTCGCGTAGCCGCCGAGAAGTGCCTCGACGCTGCTGCCAAGCGCGCCGTCCTCGTTTCTCAGGCCCGCGATCTTCTCGCCGGTGTCGGGGTCGTGCACGTCGCCGCAGGCGTTCACGGCCGATATCGCGCCGCAGAGCAGCTCGCCCGCACACTCCACGAACTCGCCGAGGCCGGACTTCATGGCGCGCTCTGGGCCGGCGAGCTTACCGACGGTGCAGCCCGTGCCAGCGCCCACGTTTCCGCGCGCGAGAGGCACACCGGCACCATCGAGCGCGGATGCGCAGGCCGCGCGGCCGTCCTCGACGCTCGGGCGGACGGTGGGGTCGCCGCATGCAAGGTCAAACAGGCACGCCCCGGAGACGATGGGCACGCGCGCCACGCCCACGTCGAGGCCATAGCCGCGCCGCTCGAGCTCCTCTGCCACGCCGCAGGACGCGCTGAGCCCGTAGGCGCTGCCGCCCGAGAGCACGACGGCGTGGAGCACCTCAACGGTCTCCTCGGGGCGCAGGAGGTCTGTCTCACGCGTGGCCGGCGCGCCGCCGCGCACGTCGACGCCGCCCGTGGCCCCCTCCGGACATGCGATGACCGTGCAGCCCGTCCCCGCCTCCTCGTTGGTTGCGTGGCCAACGTAGATGCCGGGAATCTGCGTGACGCTCGTTACGCTCTTCTCGCTAGGCATGGGCACCTCCGATTCTGATGGCGTCTGCGATGAGGTCTCTCTCGTCACAGACAAGCCTGCCGAGCTCTCGCACAAGGCGTGCGATGGGCAGGCCGACGACGTTGGGGTAGTCCCCCTCGATTCCTCTCACAAGAAGGCGTCCGGCCCCTTGGATGCCGTAGGCGCCAGCCTTGTCGAGCGGCTCCCCGGTGGCCACGTAGGCCTCGATCTCTCTGTCCGTGAGCTCCCAGAAGGTGACGTCGGTGGTCTCCACGAAGTGCGCGCGGGAGAGCTCGGAGCCATCGGGGGAGAGCCTCATGGCGCACACGCCCGTCGAGACCTCGTGCGTGTGCCCGGAGAGCTCTCTTAGCATGCGCGCCGCGTCCGACGCGTCCCTGGGCTTGCCGAGCGCCTCGTCCCCCATCCACACGATGGTGTCCGCGGCCACCAGAAAGCCGTCCGCTGGCACGTGGGAGAGGTTGGCCCGGGCCGCCTCGGCCTTCTCGGCGGCAAGGCGAAGCACCAGATCGACGGGCTTCTCGCCAGGTCGGCGCGTCTCGTCGATGTCTGCGGGGGCAATGGTGAGCTCAAAGCCGGCTTCGGCGAGGAGCTCCCGGCGGCGGGGGGACTGCGAAGCTAGAATCACGTGCTACCTCCATACAAAAAAGCGGGAGCCGGCATGCGGCCCCCGCAAGGCGTCGACTGACGCAACTACCTACTCGACCACGATGGCAGAGACGGGGCAGTTGTCAGCAGCCTCCTGAGCGGCGTCCTCGGCGTCCTCGGGAACGTCCTCCTCGATGGCAACGGCAACGCCGTCGTCAGAGATGGAGAAGACGTCGGGGCAGGTGCCCTCGCAGAGCCCGCAGCCGATGCAATCCTCGTTGACGGTAGCCTTCATGATGATTCCTCTCTCTAGCCTGGGCCTGGGCCCCTCGCCCAGGTTTCATTCTCGTTTTTACACGTTTCTCGCCGCGCGTGCAACCGTCTTTCCCGTATAGCCCAAAAAGACGGCCAACGGTTGTGAGCTGGGCTTATATTCCTAGCTGCAGAGTGGGTTTTGCCCGGCTCCGTGCTCCGGGCGCCCGCCCCCGCACGCATGCTCCGACGCTCGGAGGCGCTGCGCGCTACGGCGTGGCCGGCGCGCTCAGGCGCAAGACAAGCAGGTCGTTTCGTGTCCCGTTCACGAGGAAGCCGCACTTCTCGGCGACCCGACGGCTTGCTGCGTGGCTGGGGGAGCACTCGATGACCGCATCTCGTCCGGCCGCGTGTGCCCGGTCGGCGAGAAGCGTCGTGAGCTCGGTGGCGTAGCCACGTCCCCACGCCCGCGGGGCGAGTACCCAGCCGATTTCCATCGAGCGCTCGTCGGCGAGAAGCGCCGTGAGGAGCCCGAGGTCCTTCTCGGTCATGCGGCGTATCGAGGGCATGAGGCCTCCGTCTCCTGCTGCCCAGGCGGATCGCGTCCGCGTCAGCGCCCGGCGGGGAAGAGCGTCGTGCCCAGGCCCGAGCGAACCCACTCCCAGAAGCGGAGGTCGAGCTGCGCGCGCAGGGACGGCTCCGCCTCGGCGAGAAACGCGCCGAGCGCCTGCGTCAGGAGCTCGGCGGCCCGCGGCAGCTCCGGCCCGCTCAGGTGGGCGTAGATACCCTCCAGCAGGCGGTAGCGCTCCGGCGACACGATCTGGTTGAGCTTCTTGAGACCGAGAAACGCGTGGGTCGGGTCGTCCGGCCAGCGCAGCAGGACGGCGGCGGACCCGGCGGCGTCGCATAGGATCTTGGCCGCCCACGCGTAGTTGTCGCGGCGATAGGCGCTGTCGGCCTCCACGATGCAGTAGAGTGCGCTCGAGAAGAGCCGTGCCAGGGTCTCGTCGCTCACCGCCGCGCGCTCCCATGCGAAGCCCTCGAACAGGCCACTCGGGTCGCTCCACACGCGGATGGGGTCCTCGTGGCCGATCTCCTCCCTCAGCGCCACGTAGAGGTCAACGTGGGTCGCGTCGTCGAAAATTGCCACGAGCTGCGGTAGCCCGAAGCTCACCTCCTCGAGAAAGACCGGCTCGTCGAAGGCGGCCAGGTATGCTCGCCGCTGCGCGAGCACGGCCTCTCGCGCGGCGGGCGAGACCACGAGGTAGAGGTCGACGTCAGAGAACGCGTCCTCGTCATCGCGGCCGAACGAGCCCTTGAGAAGCGCTGCCTCGACGAGCCCGTCGGCCATGGCCGCCCCGGCAATAGCATCTATGGCCTCGGTCTGTCTCATGTCGCTGCCACGTCCTCTCGGCGATGCCCCGAGTGCCCCCTACGCGCGCTCGAGCAGGGTCACGGTCTCCACGTGGAAGGTCTGCGGGAAGAGGTCGACCGGCGTCACGCGCCTCGGCGAGAAGGTCCCGGCCTGCTCGAAGCGGGCGAGGTCGCGCGCCAGGGTGGCTGGGTTGCAGCTCACGTAGGCGATCGCGCGGGCCGGCTGCTCGGAGAGCCGCCTCACCACGTCCTCGGCCAGCCCCGCGCGCGGCGGGTCCACCACGATGACGTCGGCGTCCGTGTCCGGGAACTCGCGCCCGGCGTCGCCGCCCACGGCGTCGACGTTGTCAAGCCCCGCGGACTCGAGGTTGCGGCGCAGGTCGCGCACGGCGGGCCCGTAGGACTCCACGGCAGAGACAAACCCCGAGCGACGGGCGAGCGGCAGCGTGAAGGTGCCCGCCCCGCAGTAGAGGTCCATCGCCTCCTCGTGCGGCTGGGGCCTCAGCGCCTCCATGACGAGCTCCACGAGCTTCTCGGCGCCCTTGGTGTTCACCTGGAAGAAGGAGGGGGCGGAGACGCGCATGCGCTCCTCGCCCACGACCTCGCCCCACGAGCCGGCGCCCGAGAGACACTCAACTCCCGCGATGCGGCGGGCCTTTGCGGGGCCCTTCTGCATGACGCGAACTGCCGAGGTCGGCCTCAGCGCGTCCTCGAGGACCTTGGCGGCCTGGGCGCGCGGGAAGGCGCCGGGGCGGTCCCAGAGCGCCACCTCCACCTCGCGCGTGCGGCGCGAGATGCGGATGCCCACGCGCTCGAGGTCGATCCCGTTGCTTCCGGCAAGGTAGGAGAGGGCTCCGGCAACGGACTTGACGGTGCCGGAGTGCGCCTTGTCGAGCAGCATGCAGCTTTTGACGCGCACGACGTCCCCCTCGCCGGCGCCGTGCATCCCAAGGGTGACGCGCCCACCCGCGCGCACGGCGGCGAGCTCGACTTTGTTGCGGTAGCCCCAGGGCTCGCCTGGCGAGACGAGCGGCGAGACGAGCCTCTCGGCGCGCTCCTCGCCCATGCGGCCAATGCGGGCGAGGGCGTCGACCACGCTGGCGCGCTTCGAGCGTGCCTGAGCGTCGTAGGAGAGGGCGGCCCAGGGGCAGCCCCCGCAGACGCCGGCATAGGGACAGGCGGGCCTCACGCGGTCGGGAGACGGCTCGACGACCTCCACGGCGCGCGCGTGGGACCAGCGTTCCTCCTCGCGGTCAAGGACGGCGCGAACCACGTCGCCGGCAACGGCGCCGCTCACAAAGACGGTCTTGCCGGAGGCGTCGTGTGCCACGGCGTCCGGGCCGTATGTCATGCGCTCTATGCGGAGCTGCTCCTCGCGCACCTCTCTCACTCGTCACCCCCGCCAAAGAGCGTTCCGAACGCCTGGCCAAAGAGCGAGAGCGCGCGGGAGACGCGACCGCGCCTGGGCGCGGGGGCGGGTGCCGGGGCGGGCGACGGCTTGTGCGCCGGGGCCGGTGCGGGAGCTTCGACGGCGGGCTCTGCCGCGGAGGGAACCTCAACGTAGCCGCCATCGGCATCCGCCTTCGGCTCGGCAACCGTTGCGAGCGCCGGGGCGGCGTCCGCCTCGGGCTCAACGCGGGACTCCCTGCGCGCCGCCGCGCGGGCCTCAACGGCTGCCCGGGCCTTCTCGTAGGCCTCCCTCAGCAGCACCTCCTGGCAGATGACGCGTGGGGCGTCCGGCTCGGACTCAATGCGCGCCCAGGTTCCCTCGGAGGTGAGCTGGCGCGCCTTCACGTTGTCCGAGAGCTGGAGCTCGATGAAGTGGCGGACGATTTCGCAGCACGCGGGGTCGCGCACGGGGTAGGCGATCTCCACGCGCCTCTCGGTGTTTCTCGTCATCATGTCCGCGCTCGAGAGGTAGATCGTGTCCATGCTCTCGCCAAAGGCGTAGATGCGCGCGTGCTCGAGGAAGCGGCCGGCAATCTGGCGGATGACGAGGCCGTCGGTCTTGCCCGGCACTCCCGCCTTGATGCAGCAGATGCCGCGTACGATCATGACCACGCGCACGCCGGCCTCACAGGCCTCGGAGATCTTGTCGATGACGTCGCGGTCCGTGAGCGAGTTCATCTTGAGGAAGACGCGGGCGGGCTCGCCGGAGCGGGCGCGGGAGATCTCGCGGTCAAGGCCGCGCATCACGAGGGGCTTGAGGCCCACCGGGGCCACACCGAGGTGCTTGTAGGAGCCGCGGAGGTTTCCGAGCGAGAGGTTGCGGAAGAAGGTGTTGCCGTCCGCGCCAATGCCCTCGTCGGCGGTGAGCAGCATGAAGTCGGAGTAGAGGGTCGCGGTCTTCTCGTTGAAGTTGCCGGTGCCGAGGCACGTGATGCGGGAGATGCCGTCACGGTCGTGGTAGGTGATCTGGCAGATCTTGGAGTGGCACTTGAAGCCCTCCGAGCCGTAGATCACGGTGCAGCCCGCGTCCTCGAGGCGCTCCGCCCAGGCGATGTTGTTGGCCTCGTCAAAGCGGGCGCGCAGCTCCATGAGGACGGTCACGTCCTTGCCGGCCTCCGCCGCGCTGATGAGGCTCTCGCAGAGGTGCGAGCTCTTGGCCACGCGATAGAGCGTGATCTTGATGGAGATGCAGGCATCGTCCGCGGAGGCCTCGCGCACGAGGCGCAGCAGCGGCGTCATGGACTCGTACGGGTAGGTGAGAAGGACGTCGTGGTCCTCCACCTGGCCGCGCATGGGCAGCGAGAGGTCCACCATCGGGGAGACCTGCGGCTCAAAGCGGCGGTAGACGCACGACGCGTGCTCGTGGTCGGGGATGTGGGACTCGAGGCCGTAGACGTACCCAAGCCCAATGGGGCGGTTGAGGCGGAAGATGCGGCGCTGCTCGAGAGAGAGCTCGTCGGCGATGAGGTCCTCGAGCTTCTTTCCGAGCTTGCCGCGGATCTCCAGGCGCACGGGCTGGAGGCGCTGGCGGAGCTTGAGGACCTTCTTCATGTGCTGGCGGTAGTCCTCCTCCTCCTCCACGCCCTCGCCGTCCGGGTCAATGTCGGCGTTGCGCGTCACGCGCAGCACGGCGGAGCGCTTGGGAACGTACTCGCCAAAGCACTGGTCGAGGCAGGTTTCGAGCACGTCCTCGAGCAGGGTGTAGCGGTATGCCTTCGAGGCGGACGGCAGCGCCACCACGCGCTGCTCGGTCGAGGGGACCTCGATGATGCCGAGAAGCCCCGACTCGTCGGCGCCGTCAAGCGAGCACGCCACGAAGAGGCGCCCGTTGCGCAGGTTGGGGAAGGGGTGGCGCGGGTCGACGATGAGCGGGGAGATGATCGGCGCGAGGCGGCGGTCGAAGTGGCGCTGCACGGCGGAGCGGTCGGCGTCGGTGTAGTCGGCGGGAGAGACGCGCTCGAGCCCCTTCTTGGCGAGCGCGGCCTCAACCTGGGCAAGGCCCTTCTCGTGACGGTCCACAAGGGTGGGAAGCGCCTCAAAAATGGCGTCGAGCTGCTCGCCGGGAGTGAGGTTTGACTTGTTGTCCTTGGGCTGGTTCTTGAGGGAGGCGAGGTCGGACAGGCCGCCCACGCGGATCATGAACCACTCGTCTAGGTTGGACTCCACGATCTCGCAGAACTTGAGGCGCTCGAAGACGGGCACCTGCTCGTCGTAGGCCTCGTCGAGGATGCGGTCGTCAAAGCGCAGCCAGCTGATCTCGCGGTTCTGGGTGTAGGAGAAGTCGCGCTCGTGCTTCTCGCCCTTGGGCTTGTCGTCCTTCTCGGCCTTGGGGTCCTTGTCCTTCTTCTCGGCTGTCTCTTTGCTCATGGATGGTCCGTACCTCTCAACTGGTGGTGGGTGCCCACCACAGATATATGGCATCTCTTGATGATAGCAGCCGGGACGGGGGCCCGAGCCGTCTGCGTGCGTTATGGTTATGAAAGGAAATGGCACTCGAGGGGGTCTTGATGTACGAAGGTCTCAACGTCCGCTCGGAGATCGGGCGGCTGCGCAAGGTCATGCTCTACCGGCCCGGAAACGAGCTGCTGAACCTTTCTCCGGACACGCTTGGCCCGCTGCTCTTTGACGACATCCCGTTTTTGGAGGAGGCGCAGCGCGAGCACGACGCCTTTGCGCAGATGCTGCGCGACGAGGGCGTAGAGGTGCTCTACCTGGACGAGCTCGTTGCCGAGGCGCTCGACGCCGCACCGTCGGCGCGCGGGGCGTTCTGCGAGCGCTGGCTTGACGAGTCCGGGCTCTGCGGGCGTGCGGCACGGCGCGCGGTTCGCGAGCTGCTCGACTCCATTGACGACACGAGGGCGCTTGTCGACAAGTGCATCGAGGGCGTGCGCGCGGACGAGCTCGACCTCTCGTCGAGCCAGGCCGCCTCCCTTGCCGACCTCATGCTCACGGACGGCAACGCCGGCTCTCCGCTCGTGGTGGACCCCATCCCCAACATCTACTTCACGCGCGACACGTTCTCGGTCATCGGCGAGGGCGTCTCCATCAACAGTATGCTCTCCCGCACGCGCCGCCGCGAGGGGGTCTTTGGCGAGTTCATGCTGCGCTACCACCCCGAGTATGGCGGCGCGCCCCAGTGGTACACGAGCTCGCAGCCGCACAACATCGAGGGCGGCGACATCCTCGTGCTCGGTGCGGACGTCATTGGCGTGGGCATCTCCGAGCGCACCTCTCCCGCGGCCATCGACGAGCTGGCGCATCGCCTGCTGTGGGGCGGGCCGGTCTCTGGAATCGAGCGCGTCTATGCGTTCTCCATCCCGCACAAGCGCTCCTTCATGCACCTTGACACCGTCTTTACGCAGGTTGACGTTGACGCCTTCACCGTGCACCCGGGAATCCTGGGGACGCTTCACGTCTTTGAGCTCTCCCGTGGGGGGAGACCGGGCTCGGTGCGCATCAGGCGACTCGACGACACGCTCGACGTCATTTTGGCCCGGGCGCTCGGGCTCGACGCCGTGCGACTCATCAAGTGCGGCGGGGACGACCCCATCGCGAGCGTGCGCGAGCAGTGGAACGACGGGTCCAACACGCTGGCGGTGGCGCCGGGGCGCGTGCTCGTGTACCAGCGCAACGCCGTGACCAACGACATCCTGGCACGCGAGGGCATCGAGCTCCTGGAGATTCCCTCCGCCGAGCTCTCGCGCGGGCGCGGCGGCCCCCACTGCATGTCGATGGCCTTCTGGCGCGACCCCCCTCCCCGCATGATGACAAAGGTGACAGGGTAGTTTGTCATCATCAGGGCCCGGCGCCATGTGACACTGGGCTCTGACGCCCGTGTCACATGCGATACAATCTGCAGGACACACGCCCCCTCGAAGGGAGAAACCATGGCAGTTAGCCTCTCTGGACGCCACTTCCTCAAGCTCCTCGACTTCACGCCCGAGGAGATTCGCTACCTTCTCGACCTCTCGGCGGAGCTCAAGGCCAAGAAGCACGCCGGCGAGCCGCACCGCTACCTCGAGGGCAAGAACGTCGCCCTCATCTTTGAGAAGACCTCCACGCGCACGCGCTGCGCCTTCGAGGTGGGCGCCGCCGACCTCGGCATGCACGCCGTCTACCTGGACCCCTCCGCGAGCCAGATTGGCAAGAAGGAGTCCATCGAGGACACCGCCCGCGTGCTCGGCCGCATGTTCGACGGCATCGAGTACCGCGGCTACGGGCAGGAGCGCGTCGAGACGCTCGCCGAGTACGCGGGCGTTCCCGTGTGGAACGGCCTCACCACGGAGTTTCACCCCACGCAGATGATCGCCGACGTCCTCACGATGGAGGAGGAGTTTGGCCGCGACGGCATGCGCGGGCGCAAGGTGACCTTCATGGGCGACGCGGGCAACAACGTGGGCAACTCGCTCATGGTGGTCTGCGCCAAGCTCGGCATCGACTTCTGCGCGTGCGGTCCCGCCGAGCAGATGCCCTCCGACGAGCTCGTGAAGACGTGCCGCGCGGTTGCCGCCGAGACGGGCGCCACGATCACGCTCACGCCCGACGTTGACGAGGGCGCGCGCGGCGCGAGCGTCATCTACACCGACATCTGGGTCTCCATGGGCGAGTCCTCCGACCTCTGGGGCGAGCGCATCCGCCTGCTCTCCCCGTACCAGGTCAACGCCGAGCTCATGGCCAAGGCGGCACCCGACGCGATCTTCATGCACTGCCTGCCGAGCTTCCACGACCGCGAGACCACGATCGGCGAGGAGGTCTACGAGAAGTTCGGCCTGCCCGAGCTCGAGGTGACCGACGAGGTCTTCGAGGGCCCGCAGAGCCGCGTCTTTGACGAGGCCGAGAACCGCCTGCACAGCATCAAGGCCGTGATGTACGCGACGCTGAAGTAGGCGTTTGCAAAAGTTACGCGGGGCGGGCGTCCGCCCCGCACGCAAATCCCCCATTTGAGCAATTGACGCGCTCAAATGGGGGATTTGTGCATACGAGCTTTTGTGCGAGGTCCTTCTCGCCGAAAAAAGCACTGTTGGCGAGAAGGACAATCAAGGGTGAGCCCCAAAACCACGGTCCCAATGCCGCCTCCCGTGCTCACATCTTGGATTTGAGCGCCACGTTTGCACAAATCGAGATTTGTGCACCCGGACTACAGGACGCGGCGGAACCCAGAGCGTGGCAAAAGCCACAGGGCCTCAGGCTCGCCTAATACACCATGCCCATGGCCTCGCGGACCTCGTCGAGGGTCGCGGCGGCAATCTCGCGGGCGCGGCGGTTGCCCTCGTGCAGGACGTCGGCCACGTAGCCCATGTCCTTGGCGATCTTCTCGCGACGCTCGCGGATGGGGGCAAAGTAGCCGTTCACGGCCTCGGTCACCACGCGCTTGAGCTGGCCGGCGCCGCCCATGCCAATCTCCTCGGCAATCTCGCGCGGGCCGCGCCCGGTGCAAATGCCGGCGGTCGTGAGCAAGCCCGATATCTCGGGGCGGTTCTCGGGGTCAAACGTGATCATGCGCTCGGAGTCGCTCTTGGACTTCTTGATGAGCTTGGCCGTCTCCTCGGCGGTCATGGAGATGGAGATGGCGTTACCGTAGGACTTGCTCATCTTGCGGCCGTCCAGGCCGGGGAGCAGCGGCGTGGAGGTGAGAAGACCCGTCACGTCAGGGAAGACCTGGCCGTAGCGCTCGTTGAAGCGGCGGGCAATCTTGGAGGTGATCTCGATGTGGGGCAGCTGGTCGCGGCCCACGGGCACGATGTTGCCCTTGCAGAAGAGGATGTCGCACGCCTGGTGCACCGGGTAGGTGAGCAGAAGCCCCGTGAGCGCGTGCCCGGAGGCCTCCTGCTCGGCCTTGACGGTGGGGTTGCGCTCCATCTCGGCCTCGGTCACCAGGCTGAGGAAGGGCAGCATGAGCTGGTTGAGCTCGGGCACCGCGGAGTGCGTGAAGATCATCGTCTTGGCCGGGTCGAGCCCGCACGCCAGGTAGTCGATGACCATGTTGTAGACGTTGTCGCGAATGTGCTCGGTGGTGTCGCGGTCGGTGATGACCTGGTAGTCCGCAATGATGACGTTGGTGCGCACGCCCATGTCCTGCAGGCGCACGCGGTCCACGAGCGTGCCAAAGTAGTGGCCGAGGTGGAGGCGCCCCGTCGGGCGGTCGCCCGTGAGCATCGTGTACTTCTCGGGGTGGACGAGAAGGTCGGCGTGGACCTCGTCGCTCTTGCGCTTTGCCGCCTCGTAGCTTCCCTCGTTGGGCATGGTGCCTCCTCGCTTGTCGCCCGCGTTCACTTGTCCACTTTGTACCGGGTACATTCTGGACACTCTGGGCGTCTTGTTCTTCAACGGCTCACTATGGTACGGCAAAAGACGTTCGTGCGGACGGGGCGCGGGCAAAACCCTGTTATCATTGACTCGTTACCGACTGTGAGAGGGGAGGGCCCGTTGGCAAGCTCATACGGAACGGATGCCGACAAGAGCTCTCTGAGGAGCAACTACCTCTCCGTTCGCAAGGCGATTCCCACACGCAGCCGAGCCTCCTCGGATGCTTCCATCCGCTCCTCCCTGAGGGCGTTTCCCATCTTTGACGCTGCCGAGCTCGTGCTCACCTACGTCTCCTTTGGTCCCGAGGTCGACACGCGCTCGATCATTGCCGAGCTCCTCGAGGAGGGGCGTCGCGTCGCCGTCCCGCGCGTGAACAAGGCGGCGCACGCAATGGACTTCTGCGAGATCTTCTCGCTTGACGAGCTCGAGCCGGGCGTCATGGGCATCCTCGAGCCGGCCCCTAACGCTGAGCCGCTGACCACGCCGGAGCTCGTCGGCTCCGTATGCCTTGTTCCGGGTCTGGTCTTTGACGGGTCTGGCCACCGCGTGGGCTATGGCGGCGGCTACTACGACCGCTTCCTTGCCTTCTACCCGGGCGACAAGATCGCGCTGGCGAGAACCACGATGCTCTCGTCAAACCCCCTGCCGGTAGGGGTGCACGACGTTCCCGTTGACTTCATCGCCACCGAGAGCGGCATCTGGAACTGCCGCGGCCGCTAGCTGCCGCGCTTCTTGTGCTGCCAGAGCGCCACATTTTAAAACGGGCGAGAGGGACAAAAGACCCTAGAGCCCCAGGTGCTCCGCCATGTCGAAGATGGCCTTGCGGTAGCCCTCGACGCCCAGGCCCATGATGGTCTCGAAGCAGGCGGCGCGGATGTAGGACACCTGGCGGAACTCCTCGCGCTCCTCCACGTTTGAGATGTGGACCTCGATCATGGGAAGGCCCACCGCCTTGGCCGCGTCGAGAATGGCGATGGAGGTGTGGGTGTAGGCGCCGGGGTTGATGATGATGCCGGCGTAGGTGCCGTAGGCGTCCTGGATGGCGTCGATGAGGTCGCCCTCGTGGTTGGACTGGAAGCAGGTGCAGCCCGCAAAGCCGGCCTCCTGCGCGGCGTCGTGGCAGATGCGCAGCATTGCCTGGTAGGAGTCGTGACCGTAGATGTCCGGCTCGCGGATGCCGAGCATGTTGATGTTGGGGCCGTTGATCACGAGCACGCGCGCGCTCGTCTCGACGGGTTCTTCCTCGTCTTCCTCGGAGTTCCCCTCCTCAACGGGGGAAATCCCCGCGGCGTCTTCCGTCTCCATGGTGTCGAGCATGCTCACGAGGTCCTCGACGGAGGCCTCCTTCTCGGTGGGGGTCAAATCGTCGAGGTCTTCTGCCTCGTTCTGGGCGCGCGCGGCGTCACGAAGGGGGTTTGCGGTGATGTGGACGTGGAGCGGGGAGGGACCGGCGCCCGAGACGCCGTCAAAGATCTCCTCGTCGGCCTCAACGCCGGTGAGCTGCACGAGCGCCTCATGAACGGCCTCGACCTTGCCGGGACCAAAGACGACCTCGATGCCGTTCTCGCCGCGCTTGACAAACCCGAGGACGCCACGCGCCGCGGAGAGCTGCTCGGTGTCAACGAGGGAGGGGTCTTCGGTGAGAATCCTCAGGCGCGTCATGCAGATGTCATTCGCAGTGACGTTCTCCCTGCCGCCCACTGCGGCGAGGACTTCCTCCGCTATCTGGCGTCTGTCCACTTCGCGACCCTTCCCGTCGTCGAATCGCGAGCTGGAGCCCCGTCTCCACTCACCTCATGCCCGACAGTCCAATTATCATTTCGAAAGCACAGTATACGGGCACCGGGGGTATGTGGCCCCCACTCCGCCGAGCGGTGCCGCAGACGGTGGCTGCACCAACAAAACTGCACGATTTAGCCTATGAAAAGTCCGCGAACGGCCTCTGCGTCCCCCTCAGCGGAGCCTGTGCAGCGCACGGTGAGGTCGGCCCACGCGCGGTAGAGCCCCATGCGCTCCTCCGCGAGCCGCTCGACCCCCTTGGCCTGCGAGACGGGACGCCCGCTGGACGAGAGCTCCTCGATCGGGCGGTCGAGAAAGACGATGAGTCCGTTCTGGTGGATGAGGTCGTAGTTCTCGGGTCTTGTGACCACGCCGCCCCCGCACGCGATGACGAGCCCCGAGCGAGCGCCGTAGCTGCCGGTGACGGCCGTTTCGACCGAGCGGAACGCGTCCTCCCCGTCCTCGCGGATGATCTGGGCCGCGCTGCGCCCGCACTCAAGCTCGAGGGCGTCGTCGATGTCAACGAAGGGCCTGCCTAAAAGCCGCGCGAGCGCGCGCCCGCAGGATGACTTTCCCGCCCCGGGCATGCCGATGAGCACGACGTTTTGGGTCTGAAGGCGTATCTCGCGCTCAATGGCACCCACGAGCCCCCGGTCCAGGGCGCGCGCCTGGAAGAGCTCGCTCGCAAAGAGGGCCTGCCCCACCAGCATGGCAAGGCCGCTCTCCGAGGGAATCCCCAGACGCTCGGCTGCAAGGCAAAGACCGGTGCGGCACGGGTTATAGACAACGTCAAGAACGCCGAGAAGACCATGGAATGAGGCAAGCGTCTCCTCGTCGAGCGGGGAGGAGGGGCAGGCGGGGAACATTCCCACGGGCGTCGTGTTGACGATGAGGACGGCATCCGCGCGTCGATCCACAAGCCCCTCGTAGGTCTCGTTGCCCGACCGCGACACCACCACGACACGAGCGCCCGTCTCCTCGAGCGCCGCGCGCACGGCACGGCTCGCCCCACCCGAGCCCAGAACGAGCGCGGTGCGATTGGCGAGAAGCTCAGACGGCGCGACGCCGTGCTCGCGAAGGAAGAACCGCTCGAGCATGAGGGAGAACCCGAGCACGTCGGTGTTCTCGGCAAAGATCGAGCCGTCCGGCCTCCTCACAAGGGTGTTGGCAACACCGAGCGCGTCCACACGGCTCGAGCGCTCGTCGGCGAGTCCCGCTGCGAGCCGCTTGTGAGGGATGGTCACGTTGAGGCCGCGCCACGCGCCGCGGAGGATGAGGTCCTCCGCGCCCTTCTCGTCAAGGTCGTGGAGGTCGTAGGGAACCGAGCCCAGGCGCGCGTGGATCTGCGGCGACCAGCTGTGCCCCAGCGGGTGCCCGATGAGGCCATACGGCGCGGCGGCGCTGCTCTGAGGGGCCATCTAGATCACCTCGGCATAGCTGCCCAGGTAGCGGCACTCCTGGCAGAGGCTCCCGATGGTGGCCATGAGCGAGGAGAACTCGGGCGAGGCCACGGGGCACTCCACGTCGAAGTAGAACATGAACTCGAAGTCGCGCTCGGGGATGGGGCGGCTCTCGAGCTTGAGGATGTTGATGTCGAGCGCGTAGAACTTTGCGAGCAGCTTGTAGAGGGCGCCGGGGCGGTGCGGCAGCACGATCATGAGCGAGGTTCGGTCCGCACCGGGGTAGACCTCGAGGTCCTTTGAGATGCAGGCAAAGCGCGTGTAGTTGTTGTCGCGGTCCTGCACGTTTGAGGAGAGGGCAACGAGCCCGTAGAGCTCGGCGCAGGGGCGAGACGAGAGGGCGGCCACGTCGGCGCGCTCGGACTCCGCCACGCGCTTGGCGGCCACGGCGGTGTTCTCGCACACGTGGACGCGCACGTCCGGCAGGCCCGAGAGGAACTCGGCGCACTGGTTGATGGCCTGCTCGTGGCTGTAGATGTCGCGCACGTCGGAGAGCGCGGTCCCCGGCTTGGCAAGGAGGTTGTGCGAGACCTTCACGCGCGTGGTGCGGACGATGTGAAACGAGTGCTCCATCATGAGATCGAACATCTGGTTGACGGAGCCCGCGGTGGAGTTCTCGAGCGGCAGCACGCCGTAGCGGGCGAGGCCCTGCTCCACGGTGCGGAAGACGCCGTCAAAGGTGGGGGAGTACGTGATGGTGGGGTGGCGGAAGATCTTCTCGGCCGCAATCTGCGAGTAGGCGCCCTCCACGCCCTGGCAGCTCACGTGTGCCGAGGGCGGGAAGAGCTCGGGCGTTGCGGCACGGGCGGCGTTGATGCGCGCGAGCGTGCGGTCGTCCGAGGCATCGCCGAGAAGGGCGTGCTGGCGCGAGCGCGAGGCCTCCATGAGAAGCTCCATGAGCACCTGCGCGTACGTCTCCAGGTCCTCGGGCGCCGCCTCTGCCGCGGCCGCGACCTTCGCGCGCTCTCTCGAGGGGTCAAACACGCGCATGCCGTTCTCGCGCTTGTACGCCGCAACCTCCTCCGAGACCTGCGCGCGCTCGGAGAAGAGCTCGAAGATCTTCCCGTCGATCTGGTCTATCCGCTGTCTCAGCTCGCTGAGCTCTGCCATGTCTTCTCCCTCTATCGGAATAATCGTCAATGATACGTTACCGGACGCCCGGCCCATTCGGTCCGGCGCTCAGACAGCTTGCCGAGAAGAACGCTCGGCAAGAACTCGCGGCGGACCGAATGGCCCGGGCGTTCTCGAGGCGGTCCCTGACCTGTGACGGAAATGACTTTCACGTCGGGCGGGGACAGGCGGGAAGGTCCGCCGTGAGTTCCGCAGCCGAGCGCTCTTTGCGAGGCGAGGACTGTCCGAGCGCCGGACCTTCCCGCCTGTCCCCGCCCGACCTTGGTGCCCTTGCAGTGCCGGACCTTCGCGCCCGCCGCCCGCCAACCCCGAGGCGACTACTCGGCCGGCCAGGTGAGGAGGGCGTCGGCCACTGCGAGGGCGCAGACGGCCTCGACCACGGGGACCGCGCGGATGACCGCGGTGGTGTCGTGGCGTCCGTGGACCTTGAGGCGGGCGGGCTCCATCGTGGTGAGGTCAACGGAGTCCTGCTCGACCATCACGCTCGAGATGGGCTTGAGGGCGCAGCGCACGAGGAGCGGGGCGCCGGTGGTGATGCCGCCGAGGATGCCGCCCGCGTTGTTGGTGCGGGGCACGCAGGTGCCGTCGCGCACCTCGAACGGGTCGTTGTTCTGGGTGCCGCGCATGCGGGCGACGTCAAAGCCGCGCCCGAACTCCACGCCCTTGACGGCGGGGATGCCAAAGAGGGCGCGGGCGAGCACGTTCTCCATGCCGTCGAACATCGGCGAGCCCACGCCCGCGGGAAGGCCGGTGCAGGCGCACTCCACGATGCCACCCACGGTGTCCTTCTCGGCGCGGGCCGCCATGACCGTGTCGACCATGCGTTGGCCCGCGGCCTCGTTGATGGTGGGCATGCGATGACCGTCGGCAAGGGACGCCATCTGCTCGGAAAGAAGCGCGTTGGCCTCGGGCGAGTTGTCGAGCGCGGAGAAGGGCTCATCGGGAATGCCCGCGAGCTCCGCCACGTGCGCGCGCACGCTCACGCCGCGCGTGGCGAGCCACTGCAGCGCCAGGGCCCCCGCCACGCAGAGCGGTCCGGTGAGACGCCCCGAGAAGTGCCCGCCGCCGGGGACGTCCTGGGCTCCGTGCCACTTGGCCCAGGCGGTGAAGTCCGCGTGGCCGGGGCGCGGGACGTCGAGGACGTTGCCGTAGTCCTGCGAGCGGGTGTTGGTGTTCTCGATGATGGCGGCGAGGGGCGCGCCGCAGGTCTCGCCGCGCGTGTTGAGCCCCGAGACGATGCGCGGGTGGTCGGGCTCCTTGCGCGGGGTGCCCCACGGATCGTTTCCGGGGGCGCGACGGGTGACGAAGGCCTCGAGCGCCTCGAGGTCAACGCGCATGCCGGAGGGCAGCCCCTCCACCACGCAGCCGACGGCGGGGGAGTGGGACTGACCGAAGACGCTCACCCTGAGCGTGGTTCCAAACGAAGAGGGCATCAGTTCTCCTTCACGCAGCTGCCGCCGAGGGCGACGAGGTCCTCGAAGAAGGCGGGATAGGACTTTGAGACGCACTCGGCGCCAACGATGGTGACGGGCGTATCACAGCGGGCGGCGAGCACGGCGGCCATCATGGCGATGCGGTGGTCGTTGGCGGCGTCGACGGTGCCGCCGCGCGGCCGGGGCGTGCCGTCGATCACGAGGTCATCGCCATCGATGCTCGCAGAGCCCCCGAGGGCGCGAATGGCAGCCGAGACGGTGGCGAGGCGGTCGGACTCCTTGATCCTCAGGCGCGCGGCGCCGGTGATCCTCGTTGTTCCCTCGGCGACCGCGGCAACGGCGGCAAGGGGCGGCACGAGGTCGGGGCAGCTCCTGACGTCAAGGGTCCTGCCGACAAGGCGGTCGGGCTCCACGGCGGCACCGTCGGGGGAGCGCAGGACCCGCGCCCCAAAGAGCGCGAGCGCGGCGAGCATCTGGCGGTCGCCCTGCGCGCTCTTGTCGCTCAGGCCGCGCACCGCGACGCCCCTCTCGCCGAGCGCGCCCGCGGCGAGCCAGAACGCGGCGTTGGACCAGTCGCCGCCCACGCTGACGGTGCCGGGGGAGACGAGCCCGCGCGGGGCGGAGACCACATACGAGCGGGCCTCGGCGCCGTCCTCGGACACGGCGTCACTCTCGCTGACCTCTACGCCAAAGCGGGCGAGGGCGTCAACGGTCATCGTGATGTAGGGGAGCGACTCCACGGGCTTCCTCACGATCACCTCGACGGGCGCGCCCATGAGCGGGGCCGCCATGAGCAGGCCGCTCACAAACTGCGAGGAGACGTTTCCCGGCAGCTCAAAGCGCCCGGGGCGCAGCTTGCCGCTCACGCTGAGGGGCATCTTCCCCTGCGGCGAGAGCGTCACGCCATGGGCGACGAGCTCCTCGTAGAGAGGCGAGAGCGGGCGCTCGGGAAGCCTCCCCGAGCCCGTGAGGCGCCCGCCGCGGCCGAGGGCGGCCACCGCCGGGAGCAGGAAGCGCAGGGTGGAGCCGGACTCCCCGCAGTCGAGAAGGGCGTCCGGGGTGGGCTCGGGGACGTTGTCGGTGGCGGAGCTGCCCGGAACGGGCCTCACGCGAAAGCCCACCCTCGTGCGCGCGATCTTTGCCCCGAGCGCCTCGAGGCAGCGAACGGTCGCCTCGATGTCCGCCGAGGTGGTCGTGCAATCGATGTCGGTGGTCCCGGGGGCAAAGGCCGCGCAGACGAGCAGGCGGTGCGCCTCGGACTTTGACGAGGGCGCCCTGACCTCCCCGGTGAGCGGGGCCGGTGCCACGACGGCGTTCATCAGCGCACCTCCTCGCGGCCGAGCTCAACAAGCTCGCGAAGCTCGTCGAGGGTCGCGCGCCTCACCTCAACGTGGCCCACCTCAACGGGCACGACGATGTTCACCGAGCCCCCGTGGCGCTTCTTGTCGTGCGCCATGTAGTGGAGCAGCAGGTCCGCGGGGAGGTCGCAGCCCGTGGGCAGCGCGTGGGCGGCAACGCAGCGCTCGATGCGCGCGGCGGTCTCGCTCGTGCACCAGCCCCTCCGGGCGGAGGCGCGCGTCATCATGCAGAGCCCCGCCGCAACGCAGGAGCCGTGCCCGAGGGTGAAGTCGCTCGCGGACTCGATGGCGTGTCCGATCGTGTGGCCGAGGTTGAGCGTCTGCCTGAGGCCGCGCTCGCGCTCGTCGGCGTCCACGACGTCGCGCTTGATCTCAACGTTTCTGGTGACGACGTCAACGAGCCTCCCCTCGTCCGTCCCGGGGGCGTTGAGGGGGCGCTCCGTGAGCTCGTCGAGCAGGGCGGGATCGGCGAGAACCGCGTGCTTGATCACCTCTCCGCAGGAGTCCGTGAGGAGCTCGTGCGGCACGCTCGCCAGGCAGCGCACATCGGCGAGCACGGCGCTCGGCTGCCAGAAGGCGCCCACGAGGTTCTTGCCGGCGGGGAGGTCCACGGCGGTCTTGCCGCCAACGGAGGAGTCCACCATGGCAAGAAGCGAGGTGGGGACCTGCACGACTCGAATGCCGCGCAGGTAGAGCGCTGCGCAGAGCCCCGCCATGTCTCCCGTCACGCCACCGCCGAGGGCGATGACGGCGTCATCGCGCGTGAGGCCGCGCTCGGCAAGGCCCTCGAGGAGGCCGCCGAGCACCGCGAGGCTCTTCGATGCCTCTCCGGCGGGAAAGACGAGCCGATCGGTGACGTCAACGCCCGCATCCGCAAGCGAGGTCTCGGCCGCCTGGGCGTAGAGCGGGCCGACGTTGGTCTCGGTTATCACGCAGGCGCGGGACGACCCCGTGCCCGCCACAACGCGTCCCAGGTCGTCAAGGTTGCCGGCCCCCACGTGCACGTCGTAGGAGCGCGACGCGGTCCCCACGTGAACGGTGCGCGGCGCGGCACACGGGTTTATCTCGCTCATCGTCCCTCGATCTCTCTCTTGATGCGGTCTCCCTCGGAAAGGAGCGACTCAAGGCGCTCGGCGTCGCGGGCGTCGAGCGCGTCCTTGTATGCCTGGAGGTTCCCAATGACGCAGCCCAGCTCCTCGGAGAGGAAGTCGGCGTTGTCGAGGAAGAGCTCGGTCCACATGGGGGCGTTCAGGCGCGCCACGCGCGTGAGGTCGCGGTAGCTCCCGGCCGAGAAGCCCCTGTGGTCGCGGGCGGTGGGGCTCTTGACATAGGCGTTCGAGACCACGTGCGCGAGCTGGGAGGTGAAGGCGATGTTGCGGTCGTGCTCCTCGGCCGTGGCCAGGGTGAAGCTGCCGAAGGCGCAGGGCGCGAGAAGCTCCTTCAGGCGCTCCAGGACGCTCGCGCGCTCAAACTCGTCCATCTCGGGGGGCACCACGACCATGGGCGCGCCCTTGAACATCGTTGCGCGGGCGTGCGCGAACCCGGAGTACTGCGTTCCCGCCATGGGGTGGCACCCCACGAAGGTGAAGGGGTAGTCGCGGCAGATCTTCTCGCAGCGCTCGCAGATGACGCGCTTCACGCCCACGGTGTCGATGACGATGGAGCCGGGCGAGACGAGATGCGCGTAGCGCTCGAGCCACTCGACGGTGGAGGCGGGGTAGCCCGCCAGGACGATGAGCTCGCAGGTGGGGATCGTCTCCTCGTTGAGCTCGCCGGAAACGACCTCGATCATGGCCAGCTCGAGCGTGGAGCGGGTACGGTTCCACGCATAGACCTCGGCGCCGGCGACGGCAAAGGCCTTGGCAAAGGAGCCGCCCATGAGGCCGAGGCTCACCACGCCGTAGCGTCCGGGCACAAACGTCGGGCTCTTCTCGCTGGTGTCCAGGGCGTCCACTTTGCACCCGGTACAAAGTGGACGCTGCTCGTTAGTGCCTGCCACCTATGCCTCCTCGATGGGCGCCGTGACGGCGTCGCGGATAAGGGCGATGCGGCGCATGGCGTCGGCAAACTGCGGGGGAGTGAGCGCCTGGGCGCCGTCCGACCATGCCTGCGAGGGGCAGTCGTGCACCTCGACCTCGAGGGCGTCCGCGCCCGCGGCAACCGCCGCGTAGGCCGCCGGGCGCACGTAGCGCGTGTAGCCGGTCGAGTGGCTCGGGTCGGCAACCACAGGCAGGTGCGTGAGGTGGTGGAGCACCGGGATGGCGTTCACGTCGAAGGTGTTTCTCGTGCGCGTCTCAAAGGTGCGGATGCCGCGCTCGCAGAGCATGACGCTCGCGTTGCCCTCGCTCATCACGTACTCGGCGCTCATGAGCAGCTCGTCGATGGTCTGCGACATGCCGCGCTTGAGCAGCACCGGCGCTCCCGCGCGGCCCACCTCGCGCAGGAGCGGGAAGTTCTGGGCGTTTCTCGCCCCGATCTGCAGGACGTTCACGCCCTTGCGAATAAAGAGCTCCACGTCGCGCGGGTCCATGACCTCGGTCACGACGGGCATCTCAAGCTCGGAGCCCGCCTCCATGAGCAGGTCGAGCCCGCGCTCGCCCATGCCCTGGGAGGTGTAGGGCGAGGTGCGCGGCTTGAAGGCGCCACCGCGCAGCATGGTGGCGCCAGCGGCCTTTGCCGCACGGGCTATGCGAATGAGGTTCTCGCCCTCCACGGAGCACGGCCCGGCGATGACCTGGAAGTTCCCGCCGCCCACGAGCACGCCGTGGCCGCAGTCGATGACGGTGTCCTCGGGATGGAACTTGCGGTTGGCGAGCTTGTAGGGCTCGGAGACGCGCTGGACGCGCTCGACGATGTCCATGCTCTCGAGGATGAACGGGTCGATGCGCGTGGTGTCGCCGATGATGCCGATGAGGGTCTCGTTGTCTCCCTGGGAGACATTGGTCTTGAAGCCGCGGCCCTCGATCCACCGTACCAGGTGGTCGAGCTGCTCTGTGGTTGCCGAATCCTTGACTACTGCGATCATATGGGCTCCCGTGGTGGGGGTGCGGACAATTCCGCGCGATGATACCACGGTGATGTGACCGCGCGGTTACGTGGCCGTCACGTCTTTGGCGGGGCGCGCGCCCGTGGAATGCGCTATACTCGTTCCCTGCGCGCGCCCATAGCTCAGTGGATGAGAGCGTCTGCCTCCGGAGCAGAAGGTCGTGGGTTCGAATCCCCCTGGGCGCACCATGAGACTGCCTGGCGGCCCGAGCCCTTTGGTTCGGGCCGTATTTTGTTGCCCCTTGGGCTCGCGGAGACATTCTCTCTTTTTCGTAAGGTTTGATGAGACTCGCCCGGCGCGTGGCACAATGTCCACGCACAGACGAGAGGGGAGAGAACGTGGCCGAGAAGAACGAGGCGCTCCGAGGCCTCACGGACGCCGAGGTTGCCGCGCGCGTTGCCGAGGGCCGCACGAACGCCAACACCGACGTCAAGACCAAGTCCGTGCGACAGATTGTCGCGGAGCACGCCCTCACGCTCTTCAACGGCGTCAACCTCGCGCTCGCCGTGCTCGTTCTGCTCACCGGGCAGTACCGCAACATGCTCTTCATGTGCGTCGTGGGCGCCAATCTGCTCATTGGCGTCTCGCAGGAGATTCGCGCCAAGCGCATGGTGGACAAGCTCACCATCCTCACGCAGAAGGAGGTCACGGTCATCCGGGCTTCGGGGGAGCGCGCGATTGCGCCCTCCGAGCTCGTTGCCGACGACCTCATGCGCCTTGCCCATGGAGACCAGGTGCCCGCAGACGCGCTCATCGTCGAGGGCTACGTGTCCATGAACGAGAGCCTGCTCACCGGCGAGGCCAAGCCCGTCTCCAAGGGCCCTGGCGACGAGCTGCTCTCGGGCAGCTTCGTCGATGCCGGCAGCCTCGTCGCCCGCGTCACGCGCGTGGGGGCCGAGGGCTACGCCGCCCGCATCAACGCCGAGGCCAAGTACGTCAAGGCCGTGCGCTCTGAGATCCAGGACACCCTGCGCGCCATCATCCGCCTGGGCACCGTCGTTCTCGTGCCGCTCGGCCTGGGGCTCTTTCTCAGGTCCGTGCTCATGGACGGCGGGAGCCTCAACGACGCCATCCTCACCTCGGTTGCCGCCGTCATCGGCATGATCCCCCAGGGGCTCGTGCTGCTCACCTCGTCCGTCCTCGCCATCGCGACCTTCCGCCTGGGACGTCGCATGGTCCTCGTCCAGCAGGCCTACTGCGTGGAGACCCTCGCGCGCGTGGATACGCTCTGCCTGGACAAGACCGGGACCATCACCACGGGCGAGATGGAGGTGGCCGAGGTGGTCGCCGCGCCCGGGAGCACCCCGAGCGACGTGGAGCGCTCGCTTGCCGCCATCGTCCGAGCCAACGAGGCGGACGCCAACGAGACCGCCCGCGCGATCTTGCGCTATGCCGCCGAGAAGAACCTCCCCGCCACGCCCGTTGCGCGCGTGGTGCCCTTCTCGTCCGCGCGCAAGTTCTCCGGCTGCGTGACCGCCGACGGGCGCGCCCTCGTCATGGGGGCGGCCGCCTTTGTCCTGGGCGCGGGGCGCGCGGGCGAGGCGGACGCGCTCGCCCGCGCCTTTGACGCCACGGAGCGCGTGCTCGTGGTGGGGGAGGCGGAGGGCTTTTTAGATGACGGGGCGCTGTGCGGCGAGGTGACCCTGCTCGGGTGCGTGGCCATCAGGGACGAGATCCGCACCACGGCCCCCGACACCATGCGCTACTTCCTTGACCAGGGCGTTGAGCTGCGCGTCATCTCGGGCGACGACCCCCGCACCGTCTCTGCCATCGCCGCGCGCGCCGGCGTTCCCCATGCCGAGAGGTACGTGGACGCGACGACCCTCGCCACGCCGGAGGAGCTCGACGCCGCCGTCGATACCGCGCGCGTGTTTGGCCGCGTGACCCCCCAGCAGAAGCGAGAGCTTGTCCAGGCGCTCCATCGCAGGGGCCGCATCGTCGCCATGACGGGCGACGGCGTGAACGACGTTCTGGCGCTGCGCGAGGCGGACTGCTCCGTGGCCATGGCATCGGGGTCCGCCGCGGCGCGCAACGTCTCGGAGATCGTCCTCGCGGACAACGACTTCTCCCACATGCCCGAGGTCGTGGCGGAGGGGCGCCGCTCGATCAACAACCTCCAGCGCTCGGCGGCGCTCTTCCTCGTCAAGACGGTCTTCACGGCGGCGCTCGCGCTCGTCTGCATCGTCATGCCGCCCTACCCGTTCATCCCCATCCAGATGTCCCTGCTCTCCACCGCGGTGATCGGCATCCCCTCGTTCGTCCTCGCCCTCGAGCCCAACCACGAGCGCGTGCGCGGCAGCTTCCTCGCCAACGTGCTCGCGCGCTCGCTGCCGGCGTCCGCGGCAATTCTCGCCGCCCTCTTCTCGGAGCTCGTCGTTGGCCGCGCGCTCAACCACTCCTTTGACGAGATCTCAACCGTCTGCACGGTTCTCGTCGCCTTTGTGGGCGTGGCACTCATCTGGCGCATCTCCCAGCCCCTCACGGCGCTGCGCGCTGCGCTTCTCGCCGCCATCGTTTCCATTGTTGCGCTTGGGTGTACGGTCTTTGCCCCCTTCTTCGAGATCGTTGACCTAACGGGTAGCATGGGGGTCGTGATCGTGGTCGCCGGGCTCGTGGCGGTGGCCTTCTTCAACTGGATGTACAACCGCTCGCTGGCGGGATACGAGACAAACGAGCACTTCCTGCGGCTCGTGAGAAGGGTGGAGGGTAAGCATGACGGTGAGTAGCGCGTTTGGCTCGGCGGTTCTCGAGGCCCGTCGTCCGGTGGTCATCGAGCGCGACGGCATCTCTCGCCTTGCGTACGTGGTCTCGGGCATTCCCGGCGCGCAGAAGCTCCCCCGGGCGCTGGTCACGCTCCTGGAAAACGTCGTGCGCCGCGCCGCAACGGACGACGACGCCGTGCGGATGGCAGATGCCATCGTCTCCGCGGGAACGGCCGGCACGGCAGGCGACGAGATCGAGTTCATGCCGGCGCGCGTCCTCTTCCAGGACTTCACGGGTGTGCCCGTCTTTGTTGACTTTGCCGCGATGCGCGATGCCATGGTGGAGCGTGGGGGAGACCCGCTGCGGGTGAACCCCCAGATTCCCTGCACGCTCATCGTCGACCACTCCGTCATTGCCGACGTTGCCGAGTGCCCCGGAGCCGTCGAGAAGAACCAGGAGATCGAGGCCGCGCGCAACCGCGAGCGCTTTGCCTTCCTCAAGTGGGCGAGCCGCTCCTTCCAGAACGTGGAGATCGTCCCGCCGGGCGGCGGCATCTGCCACCAGCTCAACATCGAGCGCTTCTGCAGCGTGGTGACCACGGACGCCCTCTCCCGCGCCGAGAAGGACGTTGCCTGCTTTGACACGCTGGTCGGCACGGACTCCCACACAACGACCGCAAACGGCGTGGGCGTGCTCGGCTGGGGCGTCGGCGGGATCGAGGCGGAGGCAGCGGCGCTCGGCCAGCCCGTCTCCATGCTCGTGCCGCCCGTCGTTGAGCTGAGGCTCCTCGGCGCGCTTCCCGCCGGCGTGTCCGGCATGGACGTTGCGCTCACGGTGGCGCAGCTCCTGAGGTCCGAGGGCGTCGTCGGCTCCATCGTCGAGGTCACGGGCGAGGGCGTCTCGTCGCTCACCGCAACCCAGCGCGCCTGTGTGTCCAACATGACGCCCGAGTACGGCGCCACCGCCACGCTCTTCCCGGTTGATGACGAGACCCTCGACTACCTTGCGCTTGCCGGCCGTGATGCCGCCGAGCTTGCCTTTGCACGCTCCTACCTCTGCGAGCAGGGTGTCTTTGGCTCAAGCGAGGAGCGCGTCTACGCGCGAACCCTCACGTTCGACCTCACCTCGATAAAGCCCTCGCTTGCCGGACCCTCAAGGCCGCACGACCGCGTCACCATCGGCGGCCTCAGGGAGCGCTTCGAGAGCGCTCTGCAGGAATCGGGACGCTCTCGTGAGGATAAGGTTGAGGTTGAGGGTGTGGGCGAGCTCGGCCACGGCGCCATCGCCATCGCGGCCATCACGAGCTGCACCACCGCAACCGACCCCGCCATGATGGTTGCCGCGGGGCTTCTCGCCAAGCACGCCGTGGAGCGCGGGCTCTCTCCCAAGCCGTGGGTCAAGAAGGTGCTCGCGCCCGGCAGCCACGCCACCGAGCTTCTCCTCGAGCGCTGCGGCCTCCTTGCGCCCCTGCGCTCCCTGGGCTTTTTCACCTGCGGATTTGGCTGCATGAGCTGCATAGGCAACTCCGGCGAGATCAAGGCGTGCCTTAAGTCCCACGCGGGCGAGCTCGAGCTCACGAGCGTCCTTTCCGGAAACCGCAACTTTGAGGGCAGGATCTCGCCGGACGTGAGCCAGAACTACCTCGCCGCCCCCGCCCTCGTCGTTGCCTACTCGCTTGCCGGAACCGTTGACGTGGACCTCACCGCCGAGCCGGTGGGGACCTCCCCGGACGGAACCCCGGTCATGCTCTCGGACATCATGCCCACAGACGACGAGGTCTCCACCGCCCTCAGCGCGCACTGTGACGCCTCTCTCTTTGAGGAGGGGTCGCGCGGTCTTCTTGAGGGTTCGGACGTCTGGCGCTCCATTGCCTCCTCCGAGTCCTCGACGTTCCCCTGGGACCCGACCTCGACCTACGTGCGCCGCGCGCCCTACTTTGACATCGCCCGTCCCGCCCAGACCCTCGAGGTCAGGGGCGCGCGCATGCTCGCGCTTCTCGGCGACTTCGTCACGACCGACCACATCTCGCCCGCGGGCTCGATTGCCGCGGACTCCCCGGCGGCGCGCTACCTGACCGAGCGCGGGGTTGCCCCCGAGGACTTCAACACCTACGGGGCGCGTCGCGGCAACCACGAGGTCATGGCACGCGGCACCTTTGCCAACGTGAAGCTCAGAAACGCCCTTGCCGATGGCCGTCAGGGCGGCTGGACCAAGAACCTCCTCACGGGTGAGGTGGAGCCCATCTTTGACGCCGCCGAGGCCTATGGCGCCGCGGGCGTTCCGCTCGTCGTCGTTGCCGGCAGGCTCTACGGATCCGGCTCGAGCCGCGATTGGGCCGGCAAGGGCCCGCTGCTCCTTGGCGTGCGCGCCGTGATCGCCGAGAGCTTCGAGCGCATTCACCGCTCCAACCTCGTGCAGATGGGGGTGCTGCCGCTTCAGTTTGCGGAGGGGGAGAGCGCCTCCGCGCTCGGCCTGCGCGGCGACGAGACGCTCGACGTCTCTCCCGTGGACCTCTCGGGCGGCCTACCCGCCTCCCGCACGGCGCGCGTCACGGCGACAAGGCCCGACGGGACCTCTTTCAGCTTTGAGTGCGTCGTGCGCGTTGACACGCCCATGGAGGGTTCGTTCCTCGCGCGCGGGGGTATCCTTCCCTACGTTCTGGACGCCCTTGAGGAGGGAGAGGGGAGGACCGCGTCGCAATGAGGTGCCCCACCTGCGGAGCAAGCGTGAGAGACGACGCTCTCGAGTGCCCGAGCTGCCATAGCGCCCTCGACGTTACCCGCAAGTTCTCGCTTGCGGGGGCAACGTGGTGCCCCGGCTGCGGCGCGCTCGTCGCGCCCGACGCGACGGTCTGCCCCAACTGCGGCTCCTCCCTTCGCAAGGCCGACCCTCCGCGCACCGTGCGCGAGGCCGGCGTCCCGGACATCGGCCACACCGGCATGATGGATGCCCTGGACGCCTCGGCCGTTCCCACGATGCGCATCGAGAGCGCCATCCCCCCGGAGAGCGACGAGGAGTCGCCGGCCGCTCGGCGCGACCGCATCCCGCGGCCCAGGGCGTTTGCCTTCGCGGCCCTCTTCGCGGTTCTCATCGTCGGCGGGGCAACGCTGCTCATCACGCACCCGTGGGACCCCATGGCAACGCAGACCCGTGCCAAGGAGCCCGCAGACACCTCGATGTCCGGCTTCCCGGGCGTCGTCGACTCCCTTACGGGGCAGGACGTGGGGAGAGACCCCTCGTCGGACGACCAGAGCGAGCTCGAGCGCCTCGAGTCCGCCCATGAGAGCCTCGGCACCCTATCTGAGCGGGCGGATGCGAGCGAGGAGGAGCTCCGCGCCGCTGTGAGCGAGGGTGACGCCTCCGCCGGCGCCGAGGGGCTGAGCGGGGCGAGCGCCCTCTCGATAGAGGTCTCCAACCTCATCACCACGGTCACCGAGCTGAGGGACCTCGGCGGCGAGTATGCCGACGGCGCCACGGAGCTCCTGACGCTCGGGAGCTGGCTGCGCAACCGCTGCGACGCGCTCGTCGAGTCCTGGCAGCGCCTCGCGGACGCCGAGGGCTCCTCCGTCGACGGGAGCTACGTCCTCTCTCCCGTCACCGCGGGGCGCGACTACGATCGGCTCTTCTCGTCGTCCTATGGCTCCTGGAGCGCCACGGGCTCAGATTGAGGCTGTCTGCCGAATATGTGAAACGCCCGTCTTCCTGATAGAATTACTCAGTTGAAGTATTCTGAGGCGCGCTGCGCCCCTTGGTCGGAAGGACGAAGATGGGCTTCATGCCAGACCAGCTCTACACGCCGTCCTACAAGGTCGTCGGCGACGAGGTCGCCGTGTTTGACACTACCCGCGGCTCCGTGAGGGTTCGCCTTGACGGGGAGGGTGCCCCCATCCACGTGGCAAACTTCTGCGAGCTCGCCGAGAGCGGCTTCTACGATGGCCTCAAGTTCCATCGCTACGTTCCCGGCTTTGTGATCCAGGGCGGCTGCCCCAACACGCGCGAGATGACCCCCGAGCAGGTCGCTCGCGGCGAGGTTGGCCCGACGGGCCGCCCCGGCACCGGCGGTCCGGGATATCGCATCCGCGAGGAGTTCTCCGTCAACCCGCGCAACTCCCACGAGGACCGCGCCCTTGCCATGGCGCGCTCCATGGACCCCAACTCCGCGGGCTCCCAGTTCTACTTCTGCCTTGGCCCCCAGCACGGCCTTGACTCCGGCTACACCGTCTTTGGCCAGACGGTCGAGGGCTCGGACGTCATCGGCGAGCTCCGCCAGGGCGACGTCATCAACTCTGTCACCATCGAGCACGCAGGTGCATAGCTCTGGGTTGCGTTTGAGGAGGACATCGTGAATCAGCAGGCTTATGAATCCGGAAAGCGCGCCTACCAGAGCGCGGACTGGCTCGGCGCCGTGACCTACCTCGGCGACGCCAAGGCCCCCGGCGAGCGCGCCGGCGAGGTTGACCACCTGCGCGGCAACGCGTACATGAAGCTCGGCCAGTTCGAGGCCGCCGCCAACGCCTACGAGGAGGCCCTCTCCGACGCCTCCTACGGCCGTCGCGGCGCCCTCTCCTGCAACCGCGGCCGCGCCCTGCTCGCCGCCGGCCGTCCCCAGGACGCCATCGCCCCGCTCACCGAGGCGGTCTCCGACCAGGAGTACCAGACCCCCTACAAGGCCTACATGGCCCTCGGCTCCGCCTACGAGCGCACCGGTGACGTTCGCAACGCCGGCATTGCCTACCGCGCCGCCGCGATCGACGAGTCCAACCCCGCCCCTGCGGTTGCCCTCTCCAACCTCGGAAGCTGTTTCCTCAGGCTCGGGCGCGCCGTCGACGCCGTCGAGGCCTACCGCACCGCCCTCGACTTCACCACGCCGCTCGAGAGCCAGAGCCAGATCTGGTGCGACCTCGGCCTTGCCTACGTTGCCGCCAACCGCATGAACGAGGCTGTGGACGCCTTTGCCCACGCGACTTCTGACGGCTCCTTCCAGCTCTCTCCCGAGGCCCAGGCCTCCTATGACGCTGCCCGCAAGGCGGTCTCCTCCATCAACGGTCGTCGTCCCTCCGAGACCGACGCCTTCCTCGCCGCGGCCGGCTACGGCGGCGGCTACGACCCGCTCGATCCCATGGGCGAGTCCGGCGAGCTCATGCCCTCTCCTGAGGACACCGGCTTCTTCTCCATCACCGAGGAGGACATCGTCCAGCAGGACAAGGCCGACCGTAAGGTTCGCCGCAAGCACCGCCACACCGGCCTCAAGGTCTTCATCGTGATTCTCATCCTGCTCATCCTCGTGGTCGGCGGGGCCGTCTTCGCATACACGAGGGGCTATGGCTGGCCCACCCAGCAGGCCGTCGCCGAGCAGCTCTTCCAGGCCAAGACCGACGGCACGGACATCTCGTCCCTCGTTGCCAACAACGTCTCCGGCACGCAGCTCCAGGAGATCTCCGACTCGCTCCCCGCTGGCGCGCAGGTTGAGATCACCGGCGTCGACCGCGGTATGACCGAGTCCATCGTCAGCGCCGACGCCACCCTCGAGGCCGGCGGCGTTCAGAACTACACCATCCACCTCGTCCGCGACGGCATCGGTTGGAAGGTGAGCTCCGTCGAAGTGAGCTTCCTCTCCCAGGACACCACGAGTGAGTAGGACCTCGAATGTCACTCTTTGACTCCCTCTTTGGTGAATACGGCGGCGACCTTGCCATTGACCTTGGCACCGCCAACACGCTCGTTGCTGTGCGCGGCCAGGGCATCGTCATCAACGAGCCCTCCGTCGTCGCCATTGACAAGAGCGAGAGCCGCGTGCTCGCCGTTGGCGCGGATGCCAAGCGCATGATCGGCCGCACCCCGGGCTCGATCATCGCCGAGCGCCCCCTCAAGGACGGCGTCATCGCCGACTTTGACGTGACCGAGGTCATGCTGCGCTACTTCATCGAGAAGGCCCGTGAGCGCCGCTACCCCTGGTCGCCGCGACCGCGCGTCGTCGTGTGCGTTCCCTCCGGCGTCACGTCCGTCGAGAAGCGCGCCGTCTTTGAGGCAACCATCCAGGCGGGCGCTCGCCAGGCCTACCTCATCGAGGAGCCCATGGCGGCCGCCATTGGCGCCGACCTCCCCATCGAGGACCCCACGGGCTCCATGGTCGTTGACATCGGCGGCGGAACCACCGAGGTCGCCGTCATCTCCATGGGCGGCATCGTTGTCTCCCAGTCCATCCGCACCGCTGGCGACGAGTTTGACCAGACGATCCTCCAGCACGTCCGTGACGCCTACAACCTCTCCATCGGAGAGCGCACGGCCGAGGACATCAAGATCAAGGTCGGCTCCGCGGCACCGCTCGCCGAGGAGCTCGACGTTGAGGTCAACGGCCGCGACGTCATGAGTGGCCTTCCCAAGAGCGTTCGCATCGAGAGCGAGGAGATCCGCCGTGCCCTCGACCGCCCGCTTGACGAGGTCACCAAGGCCGTCAAGGACGCGCTCGACGTGACCCCGCCCGACCTCGCCTCTGACCTCATGTACTACGGCATCCTCCTCACGGGTGGCGGCGGCCTGCTGCGCGGGCTCGACCAGCGCCTCCGCGAGGAGACGGGCGTGCCCGTCAACGTGAGCCCCACCGCCCTCGAGAACGTCGTGAACGGCTGCGCCAAGGTCCTCGAGGCCAACGCGCTCTCCGGCGGCTTCGTCCAGAGCACGGGTCAGTAGCGTGCCGCTCTCCTCAAGGGGTCGTGGGGCGGCACCGACCTTGGGCAACGCAAAGCAGTCGAGTGGTGGGCGGGCGCTCGTCGTCTGCGCCGTCGTCTCGGTCATCCTCTTCACGGTGAGCTGCCAGACGGGGGATGAGGGGCCTCTCGGCATGGTTCGCGGAGCCTTTCAGACCGTCACCTCGCCCATTCGTCACGTGGGGGCGCTCGCTGCCGCACCCTTCCAGGGCCTCGGCAACGTCATGACCAACCTCACCGCCGACCAGGCGACGCTCTCCGAGCTCGAGGCGGAAAACGCTCAGCTCAGGGCCAGAAACGTTGAGCTCGAGGAGGCCGCGCAGTCCGCAGAGCGCCTGCAGGACCTTCTTGACCTGCGCGACTCCAACGATCTTCAGTCCACGGCCGCTCGCATCATCTCCGGCTCCGTCGACTCGTGGTCCTCCACGGTCACGATTGACAAGGGCTCCTCCGACGGCGTCACGACGGGCATGCCCGTGCTGTCCTCTTCCGGCGTCATCGGTCAGGTGGTCTCGTGCGGCGCCAACACCGCCACCGTCCGCCTCCTCTCCGACGAGAACTCGTCCATTTCCGCGATGGTCCAGTCGAGCCGTGCCCAGGGCATGCTAGAGGGCTCCGCCACCGGAGATGTGAGCCTGCGCCTCGTTCGCACCAGCCAGGAGGTTGCCATCGGAGACGTGGTCATCACGAGTGGCCTGGGCGGCGTCTTTCCCAAGGGTCTCCCGCTCGGCCAGGTGACGAGCGTCGAGAACAACCCCGGAGACCTCTACCTCGACATCTCCGTTGAGCTCTTTGCCGATGCCGAGAACGAGGGCGAGGTGCTTGTCGTCACCTCGCTCACCGAGGAGCAGCGCGCCAGCGCCGAGGACATTGCCGAGGCGGACGCCCAGGAGACCTCCGGTTCCCAGCAGGGCTCCGATGAGGACTCAGAGGACGGCTCCTCGGACGGCGCCAACCAGAGTCAGGATGACGGCACGTCCCAGGACGACCAGACGGAGTAGGGGAGGAAGCGCATGATCGTAGCCGATAAGAACCGCGACGTCCGCACCTGCGTCGTTCTTGCCGTCGTCTGCCTTGTGCTGCAGCTCGCGCTTGCCCCCAACCTCGGCCTCGGCAACGGGAGGGCAAACCTCGCCCTCGTCTTCGCCTCCCTCATGGCCCTTCTCATGGGCGGCTCGCGTGGCGTCATCGCCGGCTTTGTCGCCGGCCTCGTCTTTGACCTCTCCACGACCGGCCCCATTGGCCTCATGGCCTTTTGCCTCACGGTCTCCTCGTTCGTCCTTGGCCTCGAGGGCAGGGACCGCATGTCGGGCGACTTTGCCTCGAGCGTGGCGCTCTTCTCCGGCGCATCCCTGATCGTCTCGCTTGTCTATCACCTCGCCATGCTGCTCGTGGGGCAGGCGAGCTCGTTCATTGACGTCCTCTTCCTGAGGACGCTTCCCACGGCCGTGCTCTCCATCGCGTTCTTCCTCCCGTTTGCCTACTACTTTGCGAGGCTCCGCTCCTCGGGGCCCTCGCTCGGCGGTCGCGGCGGGCACTTCTCCACCAAGGGGCTCTAGGGGTTGCGCATGGACCTCTCCCTCGTCATCATCATCGTCTGCGTCCTCGCGGCCATTGCCCTTGTGGTGGTGTTTCTCGTCTTTGGCCGCTCCGAGGCAAACTTCACCTTTGACATTGGCGGCGCCTCCCCGAGGGCGTCGGGCGGCTCCGACTCGTCCACCGAGAAGACCTCGTCGTCTCGCCTCGTGGGACTTGCCGCCATGGTGGGCACGGCCTTCTCGGTGCTGGTGGCGAGGCTCTGGTCCATGCAGCTCGTCTCGAGCGAGGAGTATGCCGAGCAGGCGGAGCGCAACCGCACGAGCACCGTCTACACCCAGGCCCCTCGCGGTCGCATCCTGGACCGCAAGGGGCGTGAGATCGTGGGCAACCGCCCGAGCCTCACCGTCGTTGCGAGCTCGGACGTTCTTGACGACGAGGTTGAGATGACGCTTCTCGCCAACCTCATCGGGATGCCCATGCAGGCCGTCCGCCGCAAGATCCAGGACACGACGGAGGGCCAGCAGAGCATGCGCACGGTCTCCGTTGACGTCTCGCGGCGCGTGGTCGCCTTCATCGGGGAGCATCGCGAGCTCTTTCCCGGCGTGGACATCCAGGAGCGCACGCAGCGCTCCTACCCGCACGGGTCGCTCGCCGCGCACGTTGTGGGGTATACCGGCACCGTGACGAGCGAGCAGCTGGAGGCGAGCGCCAACGCGGGGGACGGAGAGGTCGTCTACCGCTCAGGTGACATCGTGGGCCAGACCGGCGTTGAGCTGCAGTACGAGAGCGTGCTCCAGGGTGTGCGTGGCGAGCAGTCCGTCTACGTTGACGCGGACGGCAACGTGCTCGAGTACTCCACCAACATCCGCCCCCAGAGCGGCTCCGACCTCGTCCTCACGCTCGACCTCGACATCCAGCAGGCCGCCGAGGACTCCCTGGCTCGCGTGATGAAGCAGCTCCAGGACACGGGTTATGAGGCCGAGGGCGGCTGCGTCGTTGCCATGGACTGCACCAACGGCGAGGTCATCGCCATGGCGAGCGCGCCCACCTTCTCTCCCAACCTCTTCATCGGCGGCATCTCCACCGCCGACTGGGATGCCCTTCAGGACGAGAAGTCCCACTTCCCGATGATGAACCGCGCCATCGGCGGCCAGTATCCCTCGGGATCGGTCATCAAGCCGCTCACCTCGTTTGCCGCCCTCGACTACGGCATCGCGAACACCGGCACCACCTGGTACTGCCCCGGCTGGTGGACCTGGACCGGCGACCCCAACGGCCTTCCCTACATGAAGTGCTGGTGGGAGTCTGGCCATGGTACCCTTGACCTTGCGGACGGCATTACGTTCTCCTGCGACGTCGTCTTCTACGAGATCGGCAAGGGCTTCTACAACGCCGACAACTCCCAGGGCATGCAGGAGACCTTCAGGAGGTATGGGCTGGGCTCAAAGACGGGCATCGACCTTCCCGGCGAGGAGCCGGGGCGCGTCCCTGACCCGGACTGGAAGTGGGACCACTTCAAGGCACTCGGCTACTCCGACGAGGACTGCACCTGGAAGGGCGGCGACAACTGCAACATTGCCATTGGCCAGGGCGACCTTCTCGTGACGTGCCTCCAGATGGTCACCGCCTACTGCAGCATCGCCAACCAGGGACCGGTGTGGCGCCCGCACGTCATGAAGGGCGTGCGCGCCCAGGTGGGCGACGGCCTCATCACGGAGTACAAGAACGAGGTCATCCGCACCGTGGACGAGGACCAGGCCTTCCGCGACCTCGTCGCGCGCGGCATGGAGGGCGTCGTCTATCGCGAGGCGGAGTCCCAGACCATCCACTGGACCAACCTCGACGTAACCGTTCGCGGCAAGACGGGAACGGCCGAGCAGTCCACCGGAAACCCCATCGGATGGTTCATCGGCTACGCTCCCGCCGAGAACCCCAAGTACGTCATCGGTGCCAACATGGACCGCGTCCTCTCGGGCGCCACATCCTCGATGTACGTGGTTCGTGACGTCTTTGGCGCCATCTACGGTCAGCCCGACACCGCCGCCGCCTCCACGAGCGGCAATGCGGACTAGGAAGGAGGGGAGCGATGGCGCTTGACATGACGGGTCCCGGCATGGTGGCGCGCGGCCTCTCGTTCTTCTCGCGTCGTGGGGAGGGGAGAGGTGCCCGTGCCCGCGTGGGCGGCGGAGAATCCCCGCTGGGAAACCTCTATCTCTCCCAGCTCATCCCCGCGCTGCTCGTGGTTCTCATTGGCATCATCACCATCTGGTCGGCCTCGATCTCCATCCCCGAGGCCAACTTCGTGAGCCATCTTGCCGGCGCGGCCATTGGCCTCGTGGGCGCCTTCGTCATCTGGCGCTACGACTACCGGACGCTCTCTAACATGACGACGGCCCTCTTTGTCCTAGCCTGCGTCCTCATGGTGCTGCCGAGGATCCCGGGCCTGGGCTACGAGGTCAACGGCATGATGGGCTGGGTCAGGCTCGGGCCGCTGCGCTTCCAGCCCTCCGAGCCCTCGAAGATCGTGACGATCTTTCTCATGGCCGCCGCCTGCGCCCAGTACAACGGCAAGATCGACACGTTCCGTGACTACGCCAAGCTCTGCGGCACGCTGCTCGTCCCGCTGCTGCTCATCCTCACGCTCGACCTCGGCACGGGTCTCGTGATCTTCTTCATTGGCGCCACGATCATCATCTGCTCGGGCGCGCCGCGCTCGTGGGTCCTCGGGACCATCGCGCTCATCGTTGCCGTGGCGGCGTTTGTGGTCATCGAGTCGCAGATCGAGGGCATACCGCACATCCTCAAGGACTATCAGCTCAAGCGTCTCATCGTCTTTGTCGACCCAGACGTAGACCCCACCGGCGACGGCTACAACCTGCGTCAGGCGATGATCGCCGTGGGCTCGGGAGGCCTTTTTGGCAAGGGCTTTGGCAACGCCTCGCAGGCGCTCTCGGGCTTTGTCCCCGAGGCACAGACCGACTTCGTGTTCTCGCTCTTTGCCGAGCAGTTTGGCTTCGTGGGCTCCGTCGTCCTTCTCGCGCTCTATGCTTGGATGACCGTCTCCACCGTTCTTCTTGCCATGAGGATGGAGTCCATGTTCTCCAAGCTCGTGCTCGTGGGGTGCGTCGGCATGTGGACCTTCCAGGTTCTTGAGAACGTGGGCATGTGCTTGGGCATCATGCCGGTCACGGGCATCCCGCTGCCCTTTGTGAGCTACGGCTCCTCCTCCATGGTCGTGCAGCTCGCCGCCGTGGGCATCGTCCAGTCCGTGTGGAGGCATCGCCAGAAGGCCGCGTAGGCGGGCGGACCCACCGCCCCCGATTGGAGTGAGATGGCTAAGAAAGGTTGGACCTTCGCTCGTCTGCTCGAGGTTGCCGGCTCCGGCCGGGACTCCCTTAGGGGTATCGACGAGCGTCTCGTCATTCACGTCTGCGTTGACCCCTCGTGTCCCCGGGCCCTTGCGCTCGAGGTGAGGGATGCGCTGCGCGCCGAGCGCGCGGGCGGCGTGGTTGAGGTCATGAGCCTCCTTGGGTCACCCTCGGCCGGCGCCGAGCAGCCCGACGCCGCCATCGTGCTCCCCGGGAGCCTCGACGCGGCCCCCGTCATCTGCTCGTACGCCCGCTCGGGGGTCCCCGTAGCCGTGGTGGTTGAGGGCGCGCTCGACGCCCCCGCGCTCGACCTTCCCGAGCAGGCCCTCGCGCTCGTGGGCGTTGTCGCTGCCTCGAGTCCGGAGCAGCTCCCGGAAAAGCTTGCGGCCTGGCTCGCCTCGGCCGTTGACAAGTCCATCGCGCTTGCCGCCAACTTCTCGTTTTGCCGCGACGCCGTTGTGGACTCGCTCATCTCGCAGTGTGCCGTGGAGAACGCCGCGGTGGGTGCCATCTCGCTCATTCCTGGCTCCGACCTGCCCATCATGTGCGCAAACCAGGCCATGCTCGCTCTCAACATCGCCGCGGCCTACGGGCATGGCCTCGAGCCCTCGCGCGCGGCCGAGCTCGCCGGGGTGCTGGGCGCCGGCCTCGTCTGGCGCGGCGTGGCGCGCTCGCTCGTGGGGCTGCTCCCCGGCATAGGGATGCTGCTCAAGGCGGGGGTTGGCTATGGGGGCACCCTCGCTACCGGCAATGCCATCAGGCTGCGCTTTGAGGCGGCTCGCTCCGAGCGCGCCCCGCAGGGCGAGGCTCCGGAGGCTCCCGAGCATGCCGTGCTCCCCACCACCCCCCGTACGGACGACTACGTGACCATTGGGGGCTGACGTGCGGACCAAGCGAGAGAACCTCTTTCACCTCATCGAGCCGCTCCTCTCACGGGTTGAGCACCCGGCGCGCTACCTCGACCACGAGTGGGGCGCCATCGCCGAGCAGGACGGCCCCTTCCACCTCTGCATGGTCTACGCGGACGTCTACGAGGTCGGCCAGCCCAACCTCGGCGTGGCCATCCTCTACAACAACGTCAACGCACGGGAGGGGATGAGCTGCGAGCGCTGCTACCTTCCCTGGAAGGACATGGCGGCGCTCATGCGCGAGAACCACGTGCCGCTTCTCTCGCTCGAGGGCGCCGCCCCGCTCTCCTCGTTTGACGCCATTGGCTTCACCCTTGCTCACGAGCTCATCGCCACCAACGTCCTGGAGACGCTCGACCTCGCGGGCATCGCGCTCACCTCTGCCGAGCGCGACGAGGATGATCCCATCATCCTCGCCGGAGGCCCCTCCGCCTGGAACTGCGAGCCGCTCGCGCCCGTCTTTGACGCCGTTCTTCTCGGCGATGGAGAGGAGTCCATCGTTGAGGTCTGCGCCTGCATCCGCGATGCGCGTGCCGAGGGGGTCTCGCGCGCGGAGACGCTGCGCCGGCTCGCGCGCGTTCCGGGGACCTACGTTCCCTCCCTCTACGACGTGGTGATTGACGAAACCTCGACCCGTTGGGGCTATGCGGTTCCGCGCGCCGGCGAGGACGTTCCCGAGGTTGTCCTCAAGCGCTGCGTGAACGACTTTGCGTCCACTCCCGCCGTGGCACAGCGCATCGTGCCGTACATGGGGATCGTCCAGGACCGCCTCTCGCTCGAGATTCTTCGCGGGTGCGCCCGCGGCTGCCGCTTCTGCCAGGCGGGCATGACGTACCGGCCGGTTCGCGAGCGCCCCGCCGAGCAGGTCGTCTCCTGCGGGGTCGAGGGACTTCTTTCCAGCGGACACAACGAGATCTCCCTTACCTCGCTCTCCACGACGGACCACTCGCAGTGCGAGGAGATCCTGCGCGGCATGAACGCCGAGCTCGCGTCGAGGGGCATTCGGGTCTCCATTCCCTCGCAGCGCCTTGACTCCTTTGGCGTCGACATGGCCGCCGCCGTTGCCGGCGGCAAGCGGGGCGGGCTCACCTTTGCCCCCGAGGCGGGAAGCCAGCGCCTGCGCGACGTCATCAACAAGAACGTCACCGAGGAGGATCTGGAGAGCGCGGCGAGAAACGCCTTTGAGGCGGGCTGGCGCCGCATGAAGCTCTACTTCATGATGGGCCTTCCCACCGAGACGGACGAGGACGTGGTGGGCATAGCCCGCATGGCCGAGCGCGTGCTCGAGATCGGGCGCGGGGTCGTTGGGCGCGGTCCCAAGAGCGGCGTCTCGGTATCCATCTCGGTGGCGGTGCTCGTGCCCAAGGCCTATACCGCATTTCAGTGGGCGCCCCAGCTCGAGCCTGAGGAGGTGCGGCGGCGTCAGCAGCTGCTGCTCCATGAGATTCGCGACCGCGCCATCCGCGTCTCCTACCATGACGCCGACGTCTCGCTCGTGGAGGGCGCGCTCTCCAAGATGGGGCGCGCCGGCTTTGCGCTCGTGCGCCGCGCCTGGGAGCTCGGGTGCTCGTTCGATGCCTGGACGAGCGAGTTTGACTTTGACGCCTGGACGCGCGCGGCGTCGGAGTGCGGGCTCGACCTCGTGGACGTTGCGTGCGAGGAGTTTGCGCTCTCGGCGCGCCTGCCGTGGGACCACACCTCGCCCGGCGTCTCCAAGGGCTATCTTCAGCGCGAGTGGCTGCGCGCCGTCGAGGGCGTTACCACGCCCGACTGCTCGCGCGAGACCTGCACGGGCTGCGGCGTCTGCCCGTCTCTGGGGGTCCACAACGTCATTCAGGGGGTGAGGACATGAGCCGTCAGCAGACGCAGCCCTTCTCGGCGCGTCCGCAGGAGCTGCCCGTCAAGGCTGACCTCGCGCGCCTTCGCGTTGAGTACGGCAAGAGCGACCGCCTTGCGTACCTTGGCCATCTTGACCTCATTGCGACCATCGAGCGGTGCGTGCGCCGCGCGGGGCTGCCCTTCTCACTTGGCAACGGCTTTGCCCGGCGCATGCGCATTCAGTTCTCGAGCGCGCTTCCCACCGGGACGAGCTCCGCGTGCGAGTACTTTGACCTGCGTCTTACTGAGGAGGTTGACCCTAAGGAGGCGCTTGGGCTGCTTCGTGCGGCAACGCCTTCGGCTCTGGTCCCCGTGCGTGCCGCCTACGTTCCCGGGCGCCTTCCGGCGCTCGAGGCCTGGCTCAACCAGGCGAGCTGGGAGATCGCCTGCGCCGGTGCGCCCTTCTCGGCGGAGGCGCTCCTTGAGGGGGTTTCTGCCGTGCGCGAGCGCGGGCAGATAACCTATCTGCGCGGGGAGAAGGAGAAGCGCGTCGACGTTGCCTCCTCCCTCGTTGACGTGACGGCTTGCGATTCCGGGGGTGGCGTCGTGGTGCGCCTCGAGACGCGCTCATCCGGTGCGGGTGCGCTCAGGCCGCAGGTTCTTCTCAACGCCGCGCTGGGGGAGGCGGGGCTCGAGCCGCCGCGTTCCGTGAGCGCCCGTCGGCTTGCCCAGTGGCATGAGGAAAATGGGCGTCTTGTGGAACCTTTCGGGCCGTTTGTCACCTCGGGCGACACACCATTATCCTGATTCAGGTCGCATTGTCCCGACAAGGCGTGCGCAGCCGTCTTTTCCCTTACGGTTGCGCAGGTCACGGCAACTTTTCGTTGACGAGCCGGTACGGTGCTAGTAATATAAGCAACTGTTGCATTCAGCCAGCAATGAAGGGTTTCGCACATGTACGCAATCGTAGCAACTGGTGGCAAGCAGTATAAGGTTGCCAAGGGCGACGTCATCGACGTCGAGAAGCTCGACGCGCAGCCTGGCGACAAGGTTGAGCTCCCCGTCCTTCTCCTGAACGACGGCGACAAGACCATCGTTGGCTCTGCCCCGCTCCAGGACAAGAAGGTCACCGCCGAGGTCGTCGAGCAGTTCAAGGGCGAGAAGGTCCTCGTCTTCAAGCTCAAGAAGCGCAAGCGCTATCACCGCGCCAACGGCCACCGTCAGAACCTGACGAAGATCAAGGTCGTCGAGCTTCCCGCGTAACTCTCTCCTCGGTTTAGAAGGCAGGTACTACCATGGCACACAAGAAGGGCCTCGGATCTTCCCGCAACGGCCGTGACTCCAACGCCCAGCGCCTCGGCACCAAGCGCTACGGCGGCCAGTTCGTGAAGGCTGGCGAGATTCTCGTCCGTCAGCGCGGCACGCACATCCACCCCGGTGACAACGTGGGTATCGGCAAGGACGACACCCTGTTCGCCCTCACCGCTGGCACCGTTGAGTTCACCAAGGGCGTCAAGCATCGCGTGCACGTCCGCGAGGCGTAAGCTCCCAGCTTCATAGCACGATTCGGGCCCCGGTCTTTGAGCCGGGGCTCTTTGTGTTTGGGAGTTGTTCTTCTCGAGCGCGGTGCCTTCCCGGTGCTGCGCCGAGAGATCCGCCCCTCTGTACCAGCAATCAAAATTGCTGCCGAGAAAAGCGCGCCTCTGTACCAGCGAGGGACTCCGCTTGGCACGGAGGGTGGTTCAGGCGCGGCTTTCTCTCGGCACAAATGGTACAGGGACCGGCTCTTTTCGGCGTCTTGCGTTGTGCCATGGTACAGACCGCCAGTTTTCTCGGCGCTTATTCTGGAAAGCGGCACAGACCCCAGCTATTCTCGGTGTCAAGCGGTTCCTGCCCTTATCAGGCACATGTTCGAAATGCACCACTTTTGGGTTTTGGGGCATTGCACGTTCCGCAGAATCCCTTCAGCGAGAGGTTTTGCTTAGTTTTGGGGCAAGCATTTGATATTCAGGATACACCTGCTGCCAGCAATTCAGATTTTTCGCTCTTTTCGCCTCGTTATGAGTGGTTGTGGGCAAAACATTTTATGCTGCAACGTCCACTCCATCAAATCTTTTGCCCAAAACTTGCCTGTTTGTACGGGGACATGTGAGACGGAGGGCAATCGGATTGTGTGGGGGGATGAGGGGCAGAAGGCACCCGGTTTGTACGGGGTCCTGGGACGAAAACCGGTGCTGCGGCGACAAGAACCCCTGACTTGGGAAATCACCTCACGTCCCGTGGGGTTGGACGCGTTGCCGCAGTTGCCGTACCATGTAAGCTTGAACAAAGGAGACTCACGTGGAGAACACGTTCACCGATCTTTCTCACATCAACGTCAAGGGCGGGGACGGCGGCGCCGGCTGCATGTCCTTTAGGCGCGAGGCGTTTGTCCCCAAGGGCGGACCCGACGGCGGCGACGGCGGCTGCGGCGGAAGCGTCATCATAGAGGCGGACCCTCAGCTCTCATCGCTCATTGACTATCGCTACAAGCATCACTTCCGCGCGGAGCGCGGAACGCACGGCCAGGGCGCGCGCCGCCACGGCAGGGACGGCGAGGACCTCATCCTTCGCGTTCCGGTGGGAACGGTCGTGCGCGAGCTCGACCCCGCCACCCAGACGCCCGCCTACGACATTGCCGACCTCACCCAGCCCGGTGAGCGCGTCGTGGTCGCGCCGGGCGGCGCGGGCGGGCGCGGCAACATCCACTTTGTGACCTCCGTTCGTCGCGCCCCGGCATTTGCCGAGAAGGGCGAGCCCGCGCGCGAGCACTGGATCGAGCTTGAGATGAAGCTCATGGCCGATGCCGCCCTCGTGGGCATGCCCTCGGTGGGCAAGAGCTCCATCATCGCGCGCATCAGCGCCGCCCGCCCCAAGATTGCGGACTACCCCTTCACCACGCTTGTCCCCAACCTGGGCGTCGCGCGCGCGGCGAGCGGCCAGTCGTTCGTCGTGGCGGACGTGCCTGGCCTCATCGAGGGCGCGAGCGAGGGCAGGGGACTCGGTCACCAGTTCCTGCGCCACATCGAGCGCACGGCCCTTATCCTCCACGTGGTCGACGTGACCGGCGGCTACGAGGGACGCGACGCCGTCGAGGACTATCGCACGATCAACGAGGAGCTCGCGGCCTATGCCTCCGAGCTTGCCGTGCGCCCGCAGATCGTGGTTGCCAACAAGTGCGACCTTCCCGAGACCGAGGACGCCGTGGCGCGCCTGCGCGAAGCCGCAGAGGCTGACGGTCACGAGTTCTTCGCGGTCTCCGCGGCCACCGGTGAGGGCCTTGACGCCCTCGTCTCCACCTGCGCCGCCGAGGTCGCGCGCCTGCGCGCGGAAGCCGTGGTCTCCGGTCCCGTGCTCGACCTCAACGAGCGCTGGGAGCGCGAGCGCCAGCGCCGCGACCGTCAGATTCGCGTTGCGCGCGAGGAGCGCCACGCCTGGCGCGTCAGCGGCTCGCAGATCGAGCGCATGGTCATCCAGACCGATTGGGACAACGACGAGGCGGTGGCCTACCTGCAGCACCGCTTTGAGCGCTGCGGCCTTGACGACGCCCTCGTCAAGGCGGGCGCCGTCAACGGAGACGAGGTCCGCATCCTCGAGCTCGCCTTCACCTTTGAGGGCCGCGACGACGCTCCCGACTTCGACGAGCTTGCCGAGAAGGACCTCGAGGTCTCGATGGGGGAGGACGAGGAGTAGATGGGCGCGCCGAGGCTGATGGTCGTGAAGATCGGCTCTTCGACTCTTGTCGACGAGCACGGGGCCCTCGACCGCGGCTTCATCCGCTCACTCTGCGACCAGGTGTCCGCGCTCGTCGCGCGAGGAACGCGCGTCGTGGTCGTCTCCTCGGGAGCCGCGGCCGCCGGTCGCGACCTTCTGGGCTTTGCCGAGCGTCCCTCCGACATCGCAACGCTTCAGGCCTGCGCCTCCGCCGGACAGGCGAGCCTCACCCAGGCCTATGCCGATGTGCTCGCCGAGCGCGGCATCCCCTGCGGGCAGGTCCTTCTCACGCGCCGCGACGTCATGGACCGAGACGGGTTCCTGAACGCGCGCACCACGCTCAACCGCCTGCTCGAGCTCGGCGCGGTGCCCGTGGTCAACGAGAACGACACGGTCTCCACGGCCGAGTTTGCCTTTGGTGACAACGACATGCTCGGCGCGCTCGTGGCCGCGCTCGTTGGCGCCGATCTCTACGTGATCTGCTCTGACGTTGACGGCCTCTACACCGCCAACCCCCAGGAAAACCCCGATGCCAAGCTCATCGAGCAGGTGAGCGAGGTCGATCACGCCCTGAGTGCCATGGCGGGCGGCTCCGGCACCTCCTATGGCACGGGGGGCATGTCCTCCAAGCTCCGAGCGGCGCGTGCCATGCTCGCGGCGGGGATCCCCACGGTCATCTGCCGGGGCCGCCGTGGGGGCGTGCTCCTTGACGTTGCCGGCGGCGCCACGATCGGCACGCGCTTTGAGGCGCCGCCGGGCTCCGCACACGAGGGGGGCAGGAAGCTCTGGATCGGCCTGGCGGAGGTCCCCCGCGGTACCATCGCGCTCGACGGGGGAGCCACGCGCGCGGTTCTCGAGCGCGGGGCGTCGATCCTGCCCGTGGGCGTGGTGTCCACGAGCGGCGGCTACGCCGCGGGCGACGTGGTGAACGTGCGCGCCGATTCCGGAGACATCATAGGCCGTGGCATCGCGCGCTACTCCTCAGAGGACATGGCGCGCGTTCGGGGCATCAAGCTTGACGTCATCGCGCGCTTTCTCGGCGAGGAGCGGGCGCAGCCCGCGATTCACCGCGACGATCTTCTCGTTTTCTAGGAAGGGAGAGGGAGATGTCCGAGGCACTGAAGAAGGCGACCCTTGCGCGCGCGGCCTCGTTTGCCCTTGGCCAGGCGGACGCCGCCACGAGGTCGAGGGCAATCCTTGCCGCCGCGCGCCTCATCATCGAGCGCGCGGACGAGATATGCTCCGCCAATGCGCATGACCTCGAGCGCGGTCGCGCTGCGGGCATGCCCGGCCCCCTCCAGGACCGTCTGCTGCTCAACAGGGACAGGCTCGAGGGCATCTCGTCCTCGCTTGAGGAGATTGCGCGCCAGGACGACCCGCTCGGGCGCGTTGTGGGCGGGCGGACGCTCGCCTCTGGCGTTCGCATCGAGCAGGTGCGCGTGCCCCTCGGAACGGTCGCCATCGTCTATGAGGCGCGCCCCAACGTCACGGCGGACGCCTTCGCGCTCTGCGTGCGCTCCGGAAACGCCTGCGTCCTCAAGGGCGGCTCCGCGGCCCAGGAGTCCTGCGTCGCGATAGCGGACGCCTGCAGGGATGCGCTGCTCGAGGCCGGGCTCCCCGGGGACGCCGTCCAGTACGTCTCGGACGATGCCGCGCACTCCCAGACCGACGAGCTCATCCGCGCAAACGGGCTCGTGGACGCGCTCATACCGCGCGGTGGCGCCTCGCTCATCCAGCACTGCGTCAAGAACGCCACCGTTCCCGTCATCGAGACCGGAACGGGCAACTGCCACATCTACCTCCATCGTGATGCCGATGCCGAGAAGGCCGTGAGCATCGTCATCAACGCCAAGTGCTCGCGCCCCGGTGTCTGCAACGCGGCGGAGTCCCTGCTCGTGGACTCCTGCGCCGCCGAGCGCCTGCTCCCGCCCGTGCTTCGCGCCCTTGCCGAGCATGGGGTCGAGCTTGTGGGAGACGAGACCGCGCGCGCTGTTGCCGAGAAGTGCGGCGTTGCTATGGGGGCTGCGACCGAGGACGATTGGGGCACCGAATACCTCGACCTCAAGATGAGCGTTAGGTGCGTTGAGGGTGTGGGGGAGGCCGTGGCCCACATCAACCGCTACGGCACCGGGCACTCTGAGGCCATCGTGAGCGACTCCTACGCCGCCTGCGAGGCGTTTCTCGCCGGCGTTGACGCCGCCGCGGTCTACGCCAACGCCTCCACCCGCTTTACCGACGGCGGGGTCTTTGGCCTCGGCGGGGAGATTGGCATCTCCACCCAGAAGCTCCACGCGCGCGGCCCCATGGGGGCGGAGGCGCTCACCACGACCAAGTACCTCGTTCGAGGGGACGGGCAGATCAGATGAGCGTGAACGTTGCCGCCCTGCGCGCGGCCGACCTTCCCGTTCTTGGCAGGGACGAGGGGCGCACCTATCGCCTGGGCATCATGGGCGGCACCTTTGACCCCATCCACTACGGGCACCTCGTTGCCGCGGAGCAGGCCTTTGACGACCTCAAGCTCGACCTCGTGGTGTTCATGCCCGCCGGGCGCCCGGCCTTCAAGCTCGATTCCGGCGTCACCTCAGGCGAGGATCGCTTTGCCATGACGCTGCTCGCCACGGCGGACAACCCCCACTTCGTTGCCTCTCGCTTTGAGATCGATCGCGAGGGAGTCACGTACACGGCCGACACGCTCCGCCTCCTGCGCGGGCTCTACCCGGACAACGTTGAGTTCTACTTCATCACCGGCGCGGACGCCATCACGGAGATCGTCTCCTGGCGAGACGCCGACGACATCGCGCGGCTCGCCCATCTGGTGGGCGCCACGCGCCCGGGCTACGACCTCGACCGCGCCTGGGACGCCATCGCCGCCTCCGGGCTGGACTTTGACGTGACGTATCTCTCCGTGCCCGCCCTCGCCATCTCCTCGAGCTATCTCCGGGAACGCGTGGAGGCGGGGCAGAGCCTTCGCTACCTCACCCCCGACCCCGTGACCGGCTACCTGCACAAGCACGGGCTCTACGGTGCGTCCCGCAGCCGGTACGGCCAGACGCGGGAGGTGGTGGACTAGATGGCGAGGAAAAAGCTCAAGGTGAGGTACACCCCCGAGCAGGAGGCGTTTCTCGACCGCCTCAAGCGCGACGTCTCGGAGCACCTTGCCAAGAAGCCCCGGCGCCTCTCGCACTCCCTCTCCGTGGCCAAGACCGCCGAGCGCCTCGCGGTGCTCTACGGCGTTGACCCCTTCCTCGCCCGCGCCGCCGGCACACTTCATGATTGGGAGAAGGCCGTTTCCGTGAGCGATCAGCTCGCCCATGCCCGGGAGCTCGGCATAGATCTGGGTGTGGACCTCGAGCTCGTCCACTCCCTCCTGCACGGGATCATTGCCGCGCGCGTGCTGCCCGAGCGCTACCCGGAGCTTCCCCCCTCGGTCTGGCACGCCATTGAGGTCCACACCTCTGCTGCGGCACACATGACCCCGCTCGACCAGGTCATCTTTGTGGCCGATGGCATCGAGCCCCTCCGCCCCTCGACCCCGGGTATCGAGCGCACGCGCTCGCTCGTGGGCGAGGCCTCGCTCGACGACCTCTTCTGGGAGTCCTTTGTCGGGGGTATCATCTACGTTTTGAGGGGTGGGAGATACCTCTATCCGGGTACCATCGAAGTGTACAACGCGCTCGCCTCAGAGAGGGCGAGCAGGACACGCTAGGAGACTGCATGACCGTAACCTCGCTCGAGCTCGCTAAGGTTGCCGCCCACGCCGCCGATTCCAAGAAGGCGGGCGACATCGTTCTTCTGGACCTCTCGACCAAGACGGACGTCTGCGACTACTTCCTCATCTGCACTGGCGAGAACTCCCGCCAGGTGGACGCAATTGTCGACGAGGTGCGCGAGAAGGTGAGCGCCAACTGCGGCGTCTCCCCGATCTCATGCGAGGGCAGGGAGGGCCTCTCCTGGGTGCTCGTTGACTACGGCTCCGTTGTCGTGCACGTCTTTAGGCCTGAGACTCGAGACTTCTATCGTCTCGAGCGCCTCTGGGGCGACGCCCCCACAGTCGAGCTCAACCTCGACTAGGCCCGCGCGCCCCGCGCCTCTCGTCCTTAGTGAAGCGGAGGCTGTGGCCGTAGCTCACCGCCTGCTCGCCAAAGCGCTCGCGCAGGGCGTCCGTGACGTGCCCGAGGGCCGAGCGGTCGCGCTTGTCCGCCGCGGAGGCGTCTCCAAAGAGCGCGAGCTGCGACGGAGCGCTCTCGCCAAAGCCCGAGACGCCCACCCCCACCAGGCGCACGTGAACGCCCGGCGACCAGAGCTCGTCGAGAAGCGAGAGCGCGACCTTCCCAAAGACCCGCTCGTCACTGGTGGGGGAGTCCAGCGTCCTCTGCGCCGTTCTCGCATGGCTCGCGTCAAACTTGAGCTTGAGGGTTACGGTGTGCCCCCGCAGCCCCTTCTTTCTCAGCCTGCTGCCCACGAGGTCGGATATGTGACGGATCGCGGCGCAGATCTCGTCTCTCTCAAGGAGGTCCGTCGCAAAGGTCCGCTCGTTTGAGACGGACTTGACCTCCTCGGGGGCGGCCGCCGCGGCGACCTCGCTGCGCTCGAGACCTGCCGCCCTGATTGCCATGCGCGGTCCCAGCACCCCAAAGGTTCGCTCGAGAAGCCCCTCGTCGGCGCGTGAGAGCTCCCCGAGCGTGCGAATGCCCAGCTGCTCGAGGCGGGCCGCGGTCGATGGCCCCACGCCGCTCATGGCGCCGACGGGAAGGGGTGCCAGAAACGCGCGCTCCGTTCCCGGCATCACCACCGTCAGCCCACGGGGCTTCTCGCGTTCCGAGGCGATCTTTGCCACGGTCTTGTTGATGCCAAGGCCAATGGAGCAGGTCACGCCGAGCTCGGCCACGCCCTGCTGGATTCTGCGGCAGATGGCGACGGGGCTTTCCCTCGAGAAGCGCCCGGGGGTCACGTCAAAGAACGCCTCGTCGATGGAGACCTGCTCGACGAGGGGCGTCTCTCGCTCGAGGATCGCCATCACCTTGGCGCTCATCTCTCGGTAGCGGTCAAAGTGCCCGCGCGTCCAGATGGCGTGCGGGCAGAGACGCTCCGCCGTGGCGGAGGGCATGGCGGAGTGGACGCCAAACTTCCTTGCCTCATAGGATGCCGTCGACACCACGCCGCGCCGGTCCGAGGACCCGCCCACGATGACGGGCTTGCCGCGCCACTCGGGATGGTCGAGCTGCTCCACGGAGGCAAAGAACGCGTCGAGGTCGAGCAGTCCCACGGCGGGTCCCTGCCAGGCAAACGCCTCGGCGGGGCTGGGGCGGGGATCGTCCCCCTTGGGGGCGGATGTGGGCTGCGTCCTCTTCATGCCCCGATTATAGGGTTACGGTGAAGGTCGTTCCCGTCTCGTCGCTCGAGGAGGCGGAGATCTTGCCCCCCATGGACTCCACGAGGCTTCGCGCGATGGCGAGCCCCAGGCCAAACCCGCCGCTGCTCTGGCGCTCGCGGGCGTCATCCGTGCGGTAGAAGCGGTCAAAGATGTGCTTGAGGTCCTCTGCCGAGATGGTCTCGCCGTGGTTGTTGACGCTCAGGATGACGCGTTTGCCCTCTGCCTTGAGGCTCACGCTCACTACCGAGCCCGGGCGCGCGTACTTGGTCGCGTTGTCGAGGAGCGTCCGAACCACGCGCCGCAGCCCCTCCTGGTCGGCGTGGGCCGTGATCCCCTTGGGGAGGTCGCAGGCGATCTCGCAGCCGCGCTCAAACGCCACGGCGTCAAACTCGAGCGCGCAGCGCGAGGCGAGTTCCGAGACGTCGACGCTCGCGAGCTCGCGCTTGGAGCCGGACTTGGTCGCCGCCTGCTCGTCCGCGCGGGCAAGCGTGAGCAGGTCCTCGACGAGCCCCTTCATGTGGCCCGCCTCGTCTGCGGTGCTGTCAACCCAGCGGCGCGCGTCCTCGGGAAGCCCCTCCATGCCCTCGAGTATCTGCGTGTTGGCAAGGATGACCGCGAGCGGCGTCTTGAGCTCGTGGGACGCGTCCGACACAAAGCGGCGCTGTCGCTCCCACGAGCGCTCCACGGGCTTGAGCGCCCAGCCCGAGAGCACGTAGGAGATGACAAAGAGCGCGCCCATGGAGACAAAGAAGATGACGAGGCTCGTCAGGGCCTGGACGCGCAGGCTCGCGGCGCGCGAGTACGTGTCCACGAGGGCGATGCGCCAGCCCCAGGGAGTCTCCGTCTTCATCCACGCCACGTGGTAGTCGTCGCACTTGCCGGCGCTCTCGGTGCTGGTCATCGCGTCGAGAATGACGTCGCGCAGCATCTCGTCGGGGACCTCGATCGACGAGTTGCCGTACCCGGCGTAGGGGACGCCGTCCGAGGTCACCTCGATGACGACGGCCAGCATGAGGTCGGTGCTCTGCTCGCCGGTGGTGTCGCCCAGGGTCACGTCCTCGATCTGCCCCTGCAGGGCGCGCTTGAGGATCTCCATGGTCACGGAGCGCTGCATCATCGCGTTGGAGAGCAGTGAGGAGCCGAGCACACCCGCGAGCACGAGGCCCACGAGGAGCATGGAGATGGCGATGAACTCCCGTCGGAGCTTGGCGAGCATGGGCGTCCCCCTACTCGGCGAGGACCTCGAGGCGGTAGCCGAGCATCCTCAGGGTGGTGATCTGTACCTTGGAGCCAATGTGGGCGAGCTTCTTGCGGAGGAAGGAGACGTAGGCCTCGACGGAGTTCTCGGAGGCGTCCGAATCCGCCCACACGCGGGTGAGGAGGTCCTGCTTGGACACAACGCGCGAGCTGGAGGTCATGAGGATGCTCATCACCTCAAATTCCTTGCCGGAGAGGTGCACGGTGGATTCTCCGCAGCTCAGGTCGTGCGTGGCGAGGTCAAGGCGAACGTCGGCAAAGACCGCCTCGTCAAGGAGGACGTCACCGCGACGCCTCGTGAGAGCGCGCAGGCGGGCGAGAAGCTCGGGCGCCTCGAAGGGCTTGGTCATGTAGTCATCCGCGCCGGCATCGAGTCCCTTGACCTTGTCGTCGGTCGCGGTGCGGGCGGTGAGCATGAGGATGGGGACGGACACGCCCTGGCGGCGAATCTCGTGCACAACCTCGTTTCCGTCCATGCCGGGCAGCATGACGTCCATGATGATCGCGTCGTAGGCGCCCGAGAGGGCCGCCCTCAGACCAGCGCGACCGTCATAGACGGCCTCGGCGTGCTGGGAATCCGCTTCGATGATATGCACGATCGCATCTGCGAGGTTGCGCTCGTCCTCAACAACCAGGATGTTCACGGGTGCTCCTTTGGTTGGCGTTTCGCACGACGTTGCTCGTGCTCGGTCATGGTGGGTATCCTACCCAGCGGGGCTGAAATTCCTCTGAACCCTTCCTTTCATGTGGGTTTGAGCGCCCTTGTTCACAAAAACTGCACCTTGCCCCAGTTTTAAAGAGTCGTATGATGGTTAACTGCTTGTGGTCAAGCGGTGCGGCCACCCCACAGTAACCACGCGCACCGCACGTCTGAAGGAGTTTTCATTGGCAGTCAAGATTCGCCTGGCCCGTCACGGTGCCAAGAAGCGCCCCTACTACCGCGTCGTCGTCGCTGACGGCCGCATGCCGCGCGACGGTCGCTACATCGAGGAGGTCGGCCGCTACAACCCGCTGACCAACCCCAAGACCATCGACATCAACCTCGAGAAGGTTGACGAGTGGGTCTCCAAGGGCGCTCAGCCGACCAACGCCGTGGCGCACCTCATTGACATCGCCCGCAACGGCCAGCCCGTCGTCGAGAAGAAGACGAAGATCTCCAAGAAGGCTGCCGCTAAGGCCGCTGCCGCTGCCGAGGCCGCCGCTGAAGCTGCCGCCGAGGCCGCCGACGCCGAGTAGGACCTGCGATGGGCGCCCAGGAAAGCGGTCTCGTCGAGACCGAGGAGCAGGAGCTGCCCTCCGACAAGGTCGCCGATCTTGTTGAGTACATCGTGTGCGGCCTCGTTGACGACGAGTCGTCGGTCTCCCTTGACGTGACCGACTCCGAGAACGGCTCGCTTATCGAGGTGAGCTGCTCGGAGGAGGACGCTGGCAGGGTGATTGGCCGCAAGGGACGCACGATCAAGGCGATTCGCACGCTCGCCCGCGCTCTCGGGCAGCGTGTCGGCACCTCCGTTGAGGTTGAGGTCGTGGGTTAGCTGCTCATGCGTTCTCGCTATCGCATCATAGCCCGTGTGGAGAAGCCCCACGGGAGAAGAGGGGAGGTCGTGACGGTTCCCGTTCACGGCCTTCCCTCAGTTGTGCGCCCCGGGCTCGAGGTCGCCCTCGTTCCCCCCGCGCTTCGAGGGAACCGTTGGCACACCATCACCTCGGTGTCCTCGGACAACAGGGCCGGATCGCTCGTCTCGCTCTCCGGGGTCTCCGCGCTCGGTGACGCCGAGGGCCTCGTGGGCTCCTACCTGCTGGCGCGTGCCGAGGACCTTCCCGCCGACCTCCCCCTGCACGACCGCGAGCGCCTGATCGGTCGCGTGGCCCGCGACGAGGAGACGGGCAGGGCCGGCGTCATCGAGGAGGTCATGACCGGACCGGCAAACGACGTCTGGGTTATCAGGGACGCCGGCTCGGAGGTGCTCGTTCCCGTCATTAACGAGGTGGTGAGCGCCGTTCCCGAGAGCGGCGAGATCCCCATCCGCATTCCCCGCGGTCTCGAGTGGCAGGGAGGGGTGGCGCGCTCATGAGGTTTGAGGCGCTCTCGGTGTTCCCCGAGGTCTTTGACGCGTACCTCGGGGCCTCCATCATGGGGCGTGCGCAGCGTGCGGGCATCTTCTCCTTTGAGGCCCACGACCTTCGCGACTGGACGCACGACCGCCACCGCACAGTTGACGACGCGCCCTTTGGCGGCGGTCAGGGCATGCTCATGAAGCCCGCGCCCATCTTCGAGGCACTCGACGAGCTCTCCGCCGAGGGCCTGCGCCCCCGCGTCGTGTTCTTCTCGCCCTGTGGCGAGCGCTTTGACCAGCGCGTTGCGGAGCGCCTCTCCACGGAGGAGCGCATTCTCTTTGTGTGTGGTCGCTACGAGGGCATCGACGAGCGGGTCTACACGCTTGCCGATGACGTCCTCTCCATTGGGGACTACGTGCTCACCGGCGGCGAGCTCGCCGCGCTCGTGGTGATCGACGCGGTGGTCCGGCTTCTTCCCGGCGCGCTCGGCGACGAGCTCTCCGCCGTGGACGAGTCCTTCTCGTCCGCCGGCCTGCTCGAATACGCCCAGTACACGCGTCCCGCGAGCTATCGAGGCTTGGATGTGCCAGAGGTCCTGCTCTCCGGGGACCACGCGAGAATCGCGCGCTGGCGGAGGCAAAACGCCGTCGAGCGCACCGCGCTCTGGCGCCCGGACCTTTTGGACGGCGCCGAGCTCAGCGATGAGGAGCGCGAGCTCGCGCAAAGGGTCATCGATGCCCAGGAGGGGAGAGGGGAGCTATGAGCGAGGGGTACGAGCCGCGTCACGCGGCCGCTCCGAACGAGCCCGCCAAGCGGGGCAAGAGGGGGCTTCCCTGGCCCGTGGGGGCGCTTCTCGGCGGCATTGCCATCGCTGTCATCTTGAGGCTCTTTGTCATCGGCGTCTACTACGTGCCGTCGGGGTCCATGCTCAACACCATTCACGAGGGCGACCTTCTCCTGGGGGAGATGGTCAGCCTTCACTTTGACGACCCGCGGCAGGGCGACGTCGTCACCTTTGATAGCCCGCTCACCGAGGGCGAGACGCTCGTCAAGCGCGTCATTGCCGTCGGAGGGCAGACCATCGACCTCGTTGACGGGACCGTCTACGTTGACGGGGAGCCGCTCGTGGAGCCCTACACCGAGGGCAAGCCCACCGAATCGCTCTCCGACTACCTCGGCTCCGCTGGTATCAGCTATCCTTACGTCGTCCCCGAGGGCACGATCTGGGTCATGGGCGACAACCGCACCAACTCAAAGGACTCGCGCTTCTTTGGGCCCGTCTCCGTTGATGACGTGACCTCGCGGGTTCTCTTTATCTACTGGCCGCTCTCGCACGTGGGCACCCTCTAGGGCCGACGGCGAGACGAGAGAAGGACGGACATGAGCGACAACGTTCTCACGTTTCAGGACATGATCCTCACGCTCGAGCGCTACTGGGCGGAGCAGGGCTGCACCGTCATGCAGCCCTATGACTCTGAGGTGGGCGCCGGCACGTTCCACACCGCAACCACGCTGCGCTCGCTCGGGCCCAAGCCGTGGCGCACCTGCTACCCGCAGCCGTGTCGCCGTCCCGCAGACGGCCGCTACGGCGAGAACCCCAACCGCATGCAGCACTACTACCAGTTTCAGGTGATCCTGAAGCCGTGCCCCGTTGACTCCCAGGAGCTCTATCTCGGCTCGCTCGCGGCCATTGGCCTCGACCCCGCCGAGCACGACGTCCGCTTCGTCGAGGACGACTGGGAGAGTCCCACGCTGGGCGCCTGGGGCCTTGGCTGGGAGGTCTGGATGGACGGCATGGAGGTCACCCAGTACACCTACTTCCAGCAGGTGGGCGGCATCGAGGTTGACCCCGTGCCCGTCGAGATCACCTACGGCCTCGAGCGCATCGCCATGTACGCGCAGGGCGTGGACTCCGTCTACGACGTCATCTGGTCCTACCTGCCCGATGGCACCCCGATGACTTATGGCGACGTCTTCCACGAGAACGAGCGCGAGTTCTCGACCTACAACTTTGAGGTTGCCAACGTCGAGATGATGCGCGAGAAGTTCGACGACTACGAGCGCGAGTGCCACGCATGCCTCGAGCGCAAGCTGCCGCTGCCGGCGTACGACTGCGTCATGAAGTGCAGTCACGCCTTCAACCTGCTCGATGCCCGCGGCGCCATCTCGGCCACCGAGCGCGCCAACTACATCCTGCGCGTCCGCACCATCGCCAAGCTCTGCTGCGAGTGCTACCTCGCGGAGGTTGCCGGCAAGACCGATGACGATGCCAAGAAGGGGGAGGTGGCCTAAATGGCAGAGACTCGCGACTTCCTGCTTGAGATCGGCACCGAGGAGATGCCCTCGGCCCCGCTCATGAACGCTGCCAAGCAGCTCGGCGGCCTTGTTGCCAAGGGACTTGACGCCGCCGGTCTCGCGCACGGCGAGGTGCGCGTCATCTCGACGCCTCGCCGCCTCGCGGCGCTCGTCGCCAACGTTGCCGTGGCTACTGACGAGATTCACGAGGTCAAGCGCGGACCCAAGGCCTCCATCGCCTTCGACGAGAGCGGTGAGCCCACCAAGGCCGCGCTCGGCTTTGCGCGCAAGTGCGGCGCCGAGGCGGCAGACCTCGTCCGCCGCGTTGACGCGGACGGCAGCGAGTACGTCTTCGCCGAGCGCAGCGTTCCCTCAAAGCCCGCCGCGCCCATCCTCTCCGAGCTCTCCGCCAACGTGATCGGCGGGCTGCAGTGGCCCAACTACCGTAGCCAGCGCTGGGGCTCCGAGCATGCGACCTTCGTGCGCCCCATCCGCTGGATCTGCGCGCTTCTCGGCGAGGACGTCGTGCCCGTGACCTATGCGGACGTGACCTCGTCCAACACCACGCGCGGACACCGCGTCCTTGCCCTGGGCGAGCACGTCGTTGCCTCGCCCGCGGACTACGAGGCCACGCTCGAGCGCGCCTTCGTGCTTTCCGCGGAGCGCCGCGAGGAGGTCATTCGCGAGGGCATCGCCAAGATTGAGGCCGAGCGCGGTGGGGCGCGCGTTGACACCCCGCGCAAGATCTTTGACGAGGTCGTGAACCTCTGCGAGTGGCCCACGGTTCTGGTGGGCACCTTCGACGAGGAGTTCCTCGAGGTCCCGCATGAGATCATCTGCGAGTCCATGCTCTCCAACCAGCGCTACTTCCCGATCTACGACGCCGAGGGCAACCTCACGCGCGAGTTTGTGGTGGTCTCAAACGCTGACCCCCGCGTGTCCGCGACCGTCGTTTCCGGCAACGAGCGCGTGGTGCGCGCTCGCCTCGACGACGCCAAGTTCTTCTACGACGAGGACCTCAAGCGCCCGATGGAGGAGTTCGTTAAGCGCCTTGGCTCGGTGACCTTCCAGGAGCGCCTGGGCACGATGCTCCAGAAGGTCGAGCGCATGGAGGGGCTCGCTGCCGCCGTTGCCTCACAGGCGGGGGAGGGCGAGGCCGGTGTGGCCGCCGCCGCGCGCGCCGCGCACCTCGCCAAGGCGGACCTCGTTTCGCAGGCCGTCGTTGAGTTCACCAACCAGCAGGGCGTCATGGGCGGCTACTACGCCGCGGCCGCCGGCGAGGCCCCCGAGGTCTGTGCCGCCATCCGCGAGCACTACCGCCCGCGCTTTGCGGGGGACGAGCTTCCGTCCGGCACCTGCGGCCGCTGCGTGGCCATTGCGGACAAGCTCGACACCGTCTGCGGTATCTTTGCCATCGACGAGCCGCCCACCGGCTCCTCGGACCCCTACGCCGTCCGCCGCGCCGCCATTGGCATCATTGCCATGCTCCGCTCGCTGCCGGGCTGTGACCTGCGCCAGCTCATCGGCCTCTCGCTCGGCTCCTACCAGGCCCAGGGTCTCGGGTTTGACCTTGAGTCCGTTGCCGGAGCCGTGGTGAGGTTCTTCCAGGGCCGCCTTGTCGCCATCGCGCGCGACGAGGGCATCCGCCCGGACACGATCGAGGCCGTCTCCGCCGTGGGCGTCATCAACCCCGTGGAGTTCATGGCGCGCGCTCACGCCCTCGAGGACGCTCGCTCCCAGAGCCCCGAGCTCTTTGACGACCTCGCCACCGCCTACGCCCGTGCCGCTCACCTTGGCGACGCCTCCCTGGGCGCAGACGTTGACACGGCCCTTCTCGGGCCCGCCGAGAGGAGCCTGCTCGATGCCTGTGAGCAGGGTTCCGTTGACGTCTCGGCCGCCCTTGCCAAGGACGACTACGCTGGCGCTCTCTCCGCACTTGCCGGCCTTAAGACCCCCATCGACCGATTCTTTGATGACGTGCTTGTCATGGATGAGGATACTGCGGTAAGGGAGAACCGCCTGCGCCTGCTTAACCGCTTTGTTGAGGTTTTTGTTGGCGTGGCGGACATTGGCGCTCTCTCTCGCAAGAAGTAGAATAGGCTCATACACACACCACACGCGCCACGAAGGAGATATAGGAGGTCTTGCGATGGCTAAGCTCGATTTGGATGACGACATCTACGGTCAGGTCGTGCCCCTCATCTATGTTCTTTCCGACGCGCGCGGCGAGACGGCCAACACCGTCGTCATGGCGGCTGCTGCCCAGTTTGGCGATGCCTCCGTTGACATTCGCCGTCTCTCCAACGTGAAGGACGTCGACACCGTCCGCGCCTACTTTGACGAGAACTTTGACGCCAGCCGTCCGTGCGCCGTGTTCCACACGTTTGCCAACGGCATCCTTCGACGTGAGATTCGCCGCGAGCTCGACCGTCGCGGCATCCCCTCGATTGACCTTCTCGGCCCGGCCGTGACCGTCATCTCCACGTTGACGGGCGAGGAGCCCACGCGAGAGATCGGTGCGGTGTATAAGGAAGAGGGTGCTGGCAAGTAAGGCCAAATCACTCCTCATGTTACTACCTCCGGGGTCGGGCAGCATGGCTCGGCCCCGATTTGGTATATCAGGTGCCGTTTACCCCAACATGTTGGTCGAATGGCCGAAAAACGGTTGTGAGCGGTAGTGTGACTGCTACTATTTCGTGAGGTTGCGAGCGCTTCGCTCGCCGCCAGTTGTAGGTGCGCGCCCGCATGGGCGCGCCAGGACCCAGGAAGCAAGGGGTAAACATGGCAGAAAAGCACGTCTACCGCTTTGGCTTCGACGCCAACGGCAACAACGTGACCGAGGTCGCGGGCGAGTCCGTTGCGGAGGCCAAGTGGATCACGGGTGGCAAGGGCGCCAACCTTGCCGAGATGGCCAACATCGGCCTTCCCGTCCCTCCCGGATTTACCATTACCTGCCAGACCTGCGTCGCTTACTCCAGCGCGGGTAACGTCTGGCCCGAGGGCGTTCTTGACGAGATTGACGAGTACCGCAAGGACCTCGAGGAGCGCATGGGCAAGAAGCTTGGCGACTCCGAGGACCCGCTGCTCGTCTCCGTGCGCTCCGGCGCGCCGTTCTCCATGCCCGGCATGATGGACACCGTCCTCAACCTCGGCCTCAACGATGACTCCGTCCAGGGCCTCATCAAGCAGACCGAGAACCCCCGCTTTGCCTACGACTCCTACCGTCGCTTCGTCCAGATGTTCTCGGACGTCGTCATGGGCGTCTCCGGCCAGCTCTTCGAGGACGCCATCGCCGCCAAGAAGGCCGAGAAGGGCGTGAAGCTCGACACCGAGCTCGATGCCGATGACCTCAAGGACCTCGTCGCCACGTTCAAGCAGATCTTTGCCGACAACGTCGACGCCGAGAAGTACCCTGAGGTGCTTGTCGACGGCAAGATCGAGTTCCCGCACGACCCGCTGGTGCAGCTCCGTCTCGCCGAGCAGGCCGTCTTCGGTTCCTGGAACACCGACCGCGCCATCCTCTACCGCAAGCAGAACAAGATTCCTGACGAGCTCGGCACCGCCGTCAATGTTCAGGTGATGGCCTTCGGCAACAAGGGCAACACCTCCGCCACCGGCGTCGCGTTCACCCGCAACCCCGCCGACGGCACCAACGAGCGCTATGGCGACTTCCTGGTCAACGCCCAGGGCGAGGACGTCGTCGCCGGCATCCGCAACACCGAGCCGATCGCCGACCTGCCCAAGGTCCCGGGCCTCGAGGAGGCTGGCAAGGAGCTCTTCCACGTCTTTGAGATCCTCGAGGACCACTACGCTGACATGATGGACCTCGAGTTCACCATCGAGCAGGGCAAGCTCTGGATGCTCCAGACCCGCGTGGGCAAGCGCACCGCTCTCTCCGCCCTCAAGGTCGCCATCCAGATGTACGAGGAGGGCCGCATCTCCAAGGAGGAGGCGGTCATGCGTGTTGCTCCCGAGCAGCTCGACCAGCTTCTCCACCCGCAGTTTGACCCCAAGGCTGACTACAAGGTCATCGCCAAGGGCCTCAACGCCTCCCCGGGTGCCGCCGTTGGCGCCGTCGTGTTCTCCTCCGCTGACGCCGAGGCCTACGCCGAGGCCGGCAAGCCCTGCATCCTCGTGCGCTGGGAGACCACCCCGGACGACCTTCACGGCATGGTTGCCGCTGAGGGCATCCTGACCTCTCACGGTGGCAAGACCTCCCACGCGGCCGTCATCGCCCGTGGCATGGGCGCCCCCTGCGTCTGCGGCGTTGATGCTCTTCAGATCGACGCCGTCAACAAGGTCTGCACCGTCGCCGGCACCGACATCACCCTCCACGAGGGCGACGTTATCTCCATTGACGGCACCACCGGTGACGTCATCCTCGGCGAGGTTGCCCTTGTCCGTCCGGAGCTCGGTGGCGACCTCCAGACCATCCTCGACTGGGCCGACGAGGTCCGTCTCAACGCTGACCGCGGCCGCGTGATCGGCGTGCGCGCCAACGCCGATAACCCGGCCGACGCGCAGCTCTCCAAGGACAACGGCGCCTCCGGCATCGGCCTCTGCCGTACCGAGCACATGTTCCTCGGCGAGCGCAAGCAGCTCATCCAGAACTTCATTCTTGCTGACGACGATGCCGTCAAGGCCGACGCCGTCGAGAAGCTCGGTGCTGCCCAGAAGGGCGACTTCCTCGAGATGTTCAAGGCCATGGACGGCATGCCCGTCATCGTGCGCCTGCTCGATCCGCCTCTGCACGAGTTCCTCGAGGATCCGCGTGACCTCGACGTCGAGATCGCCAAGGAGGAGGCCGAGGGCAAGGACGTCTCCGAGAAGAAGGCGCTTCTCGCCAAGCTCGACTCCTTCCAGGAGGCCAACCCGATGCTCGGCCTTCGTGGCTGCCGCCTCGGCCTGGTCTACCCCGAGCTCAACGTCATGCAGGTGAAGGCCATTGCCTCCGCCACCGCCGAGCTCCAGAAGCAGGGTCTCAACCCCAAGCCGGAGATCATGATCCCGCTCGTTGCCTTCGAGGAGGAGCTTGCTCTCGTCCGTGAGGTCGTCGAGGAGAACATCAAGGCCGTCGCCGAGGAGTACGGTGTCGAGCTCGACATCCCGGTCGGCACCATGATCGAGATTCCGCGCGCTGCCATCACCTCCGAGGACATCGCCAAGCACGCCGACTTCTTCTCCTTCGGCACCAACGACCTCACCCAGATGGGCCTTGGCTTCTCCCGTGACGACGTTGAGGCCGCGTTCATGCCGCTCTACCTCGACAAGAAGATCTGCAAGACGAACCCCTTCGCCACGCTCGACAAGGGCGTTGCCAAGCTCGTCAAGATGGGCGTCGAGGGCGGCCACGCCGGCAACCCGGACATCGTCTGCGGTGTCTGCGGTGAGACCGGTGGTGACCCCGAGTCCATCCACATGTACTATGACCTCGGTCTTGACTACGTGTCCTGCTCGCCGTACCGCGTGCCCATCGCCCGCCTTGCGGCTGCCCAGGCCAAGATCGAGGCCAACGGCGGCGCCGAGAAGGTCGCCAAGTAAGCGACGTCTTCTCACGCACGCCCCATCGAGGGAGGGAGCCCCGCGCTCCCTCCCTCTTCTGTCATTTGGGGACGTGTTATTTCTCTCAGAAAAATTGGGACAGGTCTTGTATTGCCGCGTCGCTGCGTGGTCGAACGTGGTCTTTCACCTGCTGTCTTCTTGACCTATCCCATTTTTTCTGAGAGAAATAACACGTCCCCAAATGACAGACGGGTCAAGGAGACGGGATGAGGGTTCTGACGCGAATCGAGCTTGAGCGCACCGAGCATGAGCGGCTCTCCCCGGACGCCGCCTTTGCGGATGCCTCTCTCGGGAGGCTCCGCCCCGAGCCCGAGGACGACCTCAGGACATGTTTCCAGTGCGACAGGGACCGCATACTCCACAGCAAGAGCTTTAGGCGGCTCGCGCACAAGACCCAGGTGTTTCTCGCCCCAGAGGGCGATCACTACCGCACGCGCCTGATACACACGCTCGAGGTTGGCCAGGTTGCTCGCTCAATCGCCCGTCCCCTGGGGCTCAACGAGGACTTGACCGAGGCCATAGCACTGGGACACGACCTTGGCCACACCCCCTTTGGCCATGTGGGGGAGCGTGCCCTCTCGCATGCCATTGCGCTCTACCGGGGACTTGACCCCGATGCTCCCGCCTCGCGTCGGATGTTCTCGCACAACGAGCAGAGCGCCCGCATCGTCGAGCGCCTTGAGCGTGACGGCCGTGGGCTCAACCTCACGCGCGAGGTTGTGGACGGCATTCGCAGCCACACCGGGACGCTGCGCGCCTGCACCCTCGAGGGGCGCGTCGTCGCCCTTGCCGACCGCATTGCCTACGTCTGCCATGACATCGACGACGCCGAGCGCGCCGGCCTCCTTCGTGAGGGCGACCTTCCCGCAGGCCCGCGCGACCTTCTGGGCTCGAGCTCGTCCGAGCGGATCGAGACCATGGTCCACGACGTTGTCTCAAGCAGCGCCGAGAAGGGCGACATCGTGATGTCCGCTCCCGTGCACGACGCCATGATGAGCATGCGCTCGTTCCTGTTTGAGAACCTCTACTCCCACGGTGACGCCAAATGGGAGGAGCCCAAGGCATATGCCATGCTCGTTGACCTTTTCTCGTACTTTGTCTCGCACCTCGACGAGGTTCCCGAGGAGTATCTCATCCAGGATGACGCTTCCGAGATTCAGGTCGCGGACTTCGTCTCCGGCATGACCGACCGCTACGCGGTTGGGCTCTACGAGGAGCTCAAGATCCCGCAGTCCTGGAAGCGCCGCTGACGCCCCCGGTTCCTGGTGTTTTGGCTGACCCCTGCTGCGCGCGGTAGAATACGGTGTCTTGCTTCGTGGGAGGGGGTCGTATGTCCAGGCGTGGGGGAGGCTGCCTTACGGCCGCTGCCGTAGCGCTCTCGCTTGTCGTGCTCGCGCTCGCCGCGGGGCTCGTTTGCCTCGTGCTTACCAACGGAGCGCCCACGGCAGAGGTGGGGGCGCCCCTTGAGGAGGAGCTCGTCCCCAAGGCCTTTGACGAGTACGCGTGGGGAGAGCTCTCCGAGGTCGCCGCCATGATCTCCTCCGCCCCCTCGGACGAGGAGGGACGCGCCATAGCCGAGAAGTACGGCGTTTCTGTGGGGAGCGTCCGGCCCCTTGCGCTTGACGACGGCAGGACCTGCTCGCTCACCGTGGTTGGCATCCGCGCGGACGAGCGTGCCGACGGCTCGGGCGTGTCCGGGCTCACGCTCATGGCCTCGCCCATCTCCGTCAGGGCCATGAACGAGGAGGAGACCAATGCCGGGGGCTGGGAGTCCTCGGACCTTAGGTCCTGGCTCGCCGCGGAGGGCATGGGCCTGCTCCCTGGCGAGCTTGCCGAGGCGATCGTTCCCGTCCGCAAGCTCACCAACAACGTTGGCGTGACGAGCGACGCCGCCTCCGTCACGGAGACGGACGACTCGCTCTGGCTCTTCTCCGCCTCCGAGGTGTGCGGTACCGTGACCTGGTTCACCGACGAGTACGGCGTGGAGCCCAATGCGCACACGGGCTACGTTGACTTTGCCCCCTACGACGCCCTTCTCAACCTGGAGGGCGAGCAGTACGAGTACTTCTCGGCCGCGGGCGTGAGCGCGAGCTCCGACCCCCAGGGCGCGCTTCGGCTCACCTATGGCGGGTCCGAGACCTCCTGGTGGTATCGAACCGCGTACCCCTTCACCTACGTTGGCGGGGACGAGTGCTACTTCTACCAGGTCATGGCCTCGGGGTACCCCTCAACAACGGGGCTTGCGACCAGCGCCTCGGGTGTGACGGTCGGTTTCTGCCTCTAGCCGTGCTCTGGCCTCCGGGAGACTTCCAAAGAGAGTTGTGTGGTTCTTGTCCAATGCCGCTTGGTGCCCTATAATCAAGCGCTGTGTGTAAACCTATGTGTCGTTCGCGAGAGCGTCGGCACCTCTAGAGAAAAACGAGGTATGAACATGGACTACATCCGCGCCATCGAGCGTCAGCAGATTCGCGAGGACATCCCCGCGGTCAAGGTTGGCGACCACGTCAAGGTGCACTATCGCATCGTCGAGGGCGACCGCACCCGTGAGCAGGTCTTTGAGGGCGACGTCATCCGCATGAGCGGCGCCGGTGCTCGCGAGACCTTCACCGTGCGCAAGATCAGCTTCTCCGTGGGCGTTGAGCGCACCTTCCCGCTGCACAGCCCCAAGATCGCCAAGCTCGAGGTCGTTCGTCACGGCGACATCCGTCGCGCCAAGCTCTACTACCTCCGCGACCGCGTGGGCAAGGCCGCCCGCATTCGCGAGAAGCGCGACTAGGCGTCATAGCTCAGTTCGTCAGGACCGCCCCCTCGGGGGCGGTTTTGCTATGCAGGGGGGGTAGATTGCCATGGTATCCAGCACACCGCGTCCCGCGACGGCCCGAGAGATCGTAGCGCTTCTCGCCGATGCTCCCGAGGAGGAGGCTAGGGCGCTGATCGAACGCTACGCGGAGGACCCGCGCAAGCAGGTTATCCGTGCCGTTGAGGCGGCGCGCCGCCGCCTTGCCCGCAGCGAGGCGGAGCGCGAGCGGGTTGCAGCCCTGTATGAGCTTGAGCGGGAGCTTGGCGGCAGCGGTCTTGTCGTCGGCGTTGACGAGGTCGGCCGGGGCGCGCTCGCCGGGCCGCTCACGGTCTGTGCGGTCTGCCTTCCTCCGGAGCCCCATATCATGGGCCTCAACGACTCCAAGCAGCTCACCCCCGCGCGGCGCGAGGGGATAGCGGCGCAGGTCGCCGACGTTGCCGTGGCCATTGGCATCGCGCACATAGATCCTGCCGCCATCGACGCCCTGGGTATGGGGACCGTTCTTCCGCGAGCCATGGCTCAGGCGATTCGCGATACCGGGATAGAGCCGGATGCGGTTCTCATCGATGGGAACCCCGTACACGCCCATCCCGCCGAGCGGTGTATCGTGAAGGGCGACGCGCGCGTTGCCTCGATCGCCGCCGCCTCCATCGTTGCCAAGGTCACGCGTGACGCGCTTATGGTTGCCTACGACGAGGAGTACCCCGGCTATCACCTGGCCTCGTGCAAGGGCTATGGTTCCGCAGAGCACATTGCGGCCATTCGCGAGCGCGGTCTTTCTCCCATCCACCGCGCCTCGTTTTGTGGAAACTTCCTGGAGACCGCGCGCCTGTTTTAATGATTTATATTTGAACCCCGCGCGTGTCCCCACGCCCTTCCGGCGCCCATACTGCCAAGAATCCGACTCAACATTTTGACGTGGCAGCTACGTGACCCTCTCGCGCAGCTACCGGGAAGCTTCGTGCAAGCTTCGTCTGCGACGCTCTTCTCACATCGACGTGAGGAGGCAGAGCTATGGAGTCAGTCTTTGAGGCAACCCTTTCCGAGCCCGTGGAAGCGCTTGAGCAGGAGCGCGACCCCGCACCCGTTGCGGTTAACCCACCGTGTGCCGAGCTGTCGTCTCATGACCTTGGGAAACGGGGCGAGGACGCCGCCGTTCGGTCCCTGACCGACCGCGGCTGGCAGATCATCGTGCGCAACTGGCACTGTTCTGAGGGCGAGGTCGATATCATCGCCAAGGACCCAGACGGCGAGCTGGTCTTTGTTGAGGTGAAGACGAGGCACTCGCCTGGGGCGGAGCAGGGTCTTGGGTATGAGGTCATTCCTGAGGAGGCCGTCGACGAGGCCAAGCGTGCGAGGTATGTGAGGTGCGCCTCGCTCTTTCTCAGGTCCACGCCCTACATTGAGCGCGTGCGCTTTGACGTGATCGCCATCACCGTCACGGGACCGGGCAGGGCTCATCTCCGCCACATCGGGCGCGCCTTTGAGGGTGACGACCTATGAGCGGGGGCGCAGTCAGCGTCTCGACCGCTCAGATTCACGGCGTGGAGACCATTTCCGTCGAGGTCCAGGTGAGTCTTTCGGGCGGCCTGCCCGGGTTTGACGTCGTGGGTATGCCGGACGCCTCGGTTCTCGAGGCACGCTCGCGCGTGCGCTGCGCCCTGAAGGCGTGCAACTTCACCATCCCGCGCGAGCACGTGATCATCAATCTCATGCCCGGAGACAAGCGAAAGACGGGCACGGCGTTTGACCTGCCCATAGCCGTTGCCATTCTCATTGCGACCAGGCAGCTTCCCCCGGACGTTGCGAGGGGTTGTCTGCTTGTGGGGGAGCTCGGGTTGAACGGCGAGGTAAACCCCGTGCGAGGGGACGTCGCCTATGCCGCGCTCGCTCGCGAGAAGGGCCTGACCCTCGTGACGTCCGCGGACAGTCCGCTGACCCCCGGGCTCGTCGGGGACGCTCGGGGCATCTCGACGCTCGGGCAGCTGAGGGAGGGTGCGGAGAACCTCCCGCTTCTCCGCCAGCGAGAGTCGTGCGTCGGCGCTCAGCGCGACAGGGCCATCGACTTCATTGACGTTGTGGACCAGGAGCTCGCCAAGCGCGCTATGGTCATAGCGGCAGCGGGAAGGCACGGCATGCTCATGATTGGGCCGCCCGGCGCGGGAAAGACGATGCTCGCCCGCAGGCTCCCCACCATCCTTCCACCGCTCACGGATGACGAGCGCGCCATGGCGCTGCTCATTCACTCCGTTGCCGGCCAGTCGCTCGACACGGTTGCCGAGGGGAGAAGGCCGTTCAGGGCGCCGCACCACTCCATCTCAACCGGCGGCCTCATAGGGGGCGGAAGGCCGGTCATTCCCGGCGAGATCTCACTCGCCCACGGGGGCGTCCTCTTTCTCGACGAGCTTCCCGAGTTTGCGAGAAACTCGCTGCAGGCTCTGAGGCAGCCCCTCGAGGACGGCGTGGTGAGAATCACCCGCGTGGAGGGCTCCTACTCGTTTCCCTGTGACTTTCAGCTCGTTGCGGCGGCCAACCCCTGCCCCTGCGGTCATCTGGGCGACCCGGGGCACGAGTGCACCTGCTCGGCGGCGAGAATCGCGGCCTACCAGAGCCGCATCGGTGGACCGCTCATGGACAGGATTGACATCGTCGTGGACGTTGCGCGCCCCAAGAGCTCCAAGGTGATTCAGGGCCAGGAGGGTATGGGCACGCACGAGATGGCCGAGCTCGTATCCGCAGCGCGGGAGTTCAGGAAGGAGCGGGAGCTGGGGCTTGGGGAAGCCATCAGAGACCCCGTCGCGCGCGCCCGTCTTGACCCTCGTGCCCAGGCGGTCTTCGAGAGTCTGGCGGACCGGCTGGCGCTGGGTGGGCGCGCCATCGTCCGCGTCGCGCGCGTTGCGAGGACCATTGCCGACCTCGAGCAGCGCGAGTACGTGAGCGAGGACAACGTTGTCGAGGCGCTGGGGTTTCGCTCCCGCGAGATGTCCTGAGGAGGCGGCCATGTCAGACGTGCTGAGAGGGGATCGCTGGGAGATCGCGAGAGGGGAGGAGGGATACCCTCCTACGTTGGAGGACCTGGAGAGCCCGCCCGAGCTGATCTTTGGCGTGGGTCAGAGAGAGGCGCTTCTCGGCCCTGCGCTTGCCGTGGTGGGAGCGCGGCGGGCCACGCCCTACGGGCTCTCCATTGCGGAGATGGCCGCACGAGTTGCCGCCGAGTGCGGGGTTACCGTGATATCGGGTGGGGCCATGGGCTGCGATCATGCCGCCGGATACGGCGCCCTTAGGGCGGGCGGAAGGACGGTTGTGGTCTCCGGCTGCGGCGCAGACGTGGTGTACCCGTCATCCTCTCGCGATGTCTTTGAGGGGGCCGTCTCCTCGGGCGGCGCCGTCATCTCCGCGCAGGGCTGGGGCTCGGGCCCCCGGCGGTGGGCCTTCCCCAAGAGAAACGCGCTCATTGCGGCGCTCTCGCAGGTGCTCGTGGTCACGGAGGCCGGCGTGCGCTCGGGAACGATGTCGACGGCGGACGCGGCGGTCGAGCTCGGAAGGACCGTCTACGCCATCCCGGGGTCGATCTTCTCGCCCAACTCGGCGGGAACCAACCGCCTGTTGAGCGAGGGAGCGCGGGTCATCCCCGACGAGCAGTCCCTCGCTCTTGCCATCTCGCTCGACTTTGGCGTCGCTCGCTTTTCCGAGGCCCGTGGTAGACTCGCTTTGGGCCCCATCATGTCCGCGCTGCTCGCGTCGCCCTCGCGGCCCGACGAGCTTGCCGCGCGGCTGGGGGAGAGCGTTCTCACGATACTCAAGACGCTTACCGAGTTTGAGTCCCGGCGCGTTGTCGAGCGGCTGCCCGATGGGCGCTACTCGCCCACGCGGGAGTACCTCATGGGGCTGGGCGATGGCTCGTAGGCGCGGCTAACGGGTGGGAGGAACAATGGAGGACCAGGTGAGCGTTGTCGGCGGCGGCCTCGCCGGCTGCGAGTGCGCGCTTCAGCTGGCGCGCAGGGGCATCCGCGTGAGGCTGTTTGAGCAGCGGCCCGCCCACGAGTCACCCGCGCACCACACGGGCTCCTTTGCCGAGCTCGTCTGCTCCAACTCGCTCAAGTCGACAAAGCCCGATACTGCCGCGGGCCTGCTGAAGAACGAGCTGGACATGATGGGGAGCGTGCTTCTTGGCTGTGCCCGCCGCACCTCCGTCCCCGCCGGCGGCGCCCTTGCCGTTGACCGCGAGGCCTTCTCGGCCGAGGTCACGAGGCTCATCGAGAGCGAGCTGCTCATCGAGGTGGCGCGCGAGCGGGTGAGGGAGATTCCCGTGGGGCAAAGTGTCATCGCCGCGGGCCCGCTCTGCTCCGACGAGCTCTTCGAGGCCATTGCCAACGCTGTGGGCGGAACAAGGATGAGCTTCTATGACGCGGCTGCCCCCATCGTGGACGCGGACTCGCTCGACCGCTCCGTGGTCTTCGAGCAGTCCCGCTACGAGCAGGGCGGTGGGGGAGATTACCTCAACTGCCCCATGAGCCGCGAGGAGTACGACGCGTTCATGGACGCGCTCCTCTCCGCCGATCGCGTCATTGCCCGTGACTTTGAGCAGCGGGACCTCTTCTGCGCGTGCCAGCCCCTCGAGGAGGTGGCCAGGACGGGGCATGACTCCCTTCGCTATGGCGCGCTCAAGCCCGTTGGCCTGACCGACCCCCGAACAGGCCGCAGGCCATGGGCGGCGGTCCAGCTTAGGGCGGAAAACCCCGCGAGAACCGCCTTCAACCTCGTTGGCTTTCAGACCAACCTCACCTGGCCCGAGCAGCGTCGGGTCTTTAGGATGATTCCAGGGCTCGAGTCCGCCGAGTTCCTGCGCTACGGCGTGATGCACCGCAACTCCTTCGTCGACGCTCCCCACGCGCTCGATCGCACGTTCAAGATCCCCGGCACCAGGGCGCGCCTCGCCGGCCAGATCACCGGCACGGAGGGCTACGTCGAGGCCATCGCCTCCGGCCTTCTCGCCGCGCTCAACACCTATGCTGAGGTTCGCGGCCTTCCCGCGGTGCAGCTTCCGCCCACGGGCGCCCTGGGTTCGCTCGTTGCCTACGCCACGGATCCCGCGACAACGGGATACCAGCCCATGCACGTGAACTTTGGCATCGTTCCCCCGTTGCAGGACCCGCCCAGAAACAAGGCCGAGAAGCGCGCCGCCCTTGTTGCCCGAGCAGCCGAGGACCTCACTCGCTACCTTGAGCAGCGCCCCGACCTCTTTCCTGCGGCGGCCGGGGACAGGTGAGCGCCATGGGGGAGAAGGGGCGCGATTCGCGCCTCGAGGAGCTCGTCGACCGCTACTGCTCGTGGCTCTCTGACGTGAGGGGACTCTCCGCGAACACGGTCCGCTCGTACCGGGCGGACCTTGGCTCCTACGTGAGCTGGGCGTCCCGCGCTGGCCTCGAGGGCCTTGCCCCCACCCATCGCGAGCTTCGTTCCTATCTCGCGGACCTCGGGCGTGCCCGCTACTCGAGCAAGACCGTCAACCGCAGGCTCTCGGCGCTTCGGGGGTTCTTTCGGTGGCTCGTGCGCGAGGGTGCCTGCGAGGACGAGGCGGCGTCTGCCCTCGCGAGCCCCAAGGTCGCCCGAACGCTCCCCAAGGTGATGTCCGACGCGGACGCCCTCAGGCTCTTCTCGTCGTGCGACGTCTCCACGGCGGCGGGCCTGAGAGACCGCGCCTTTCTGGAGCTCCTCTACGCAACCGGCGCCCGCGTCTCGGAGGTCTCGTCGCTGACCCTGGGAGACGTTGACTGGGGCGACGCGCACGTCTCGCTCTTTGGCAAGGGGTCGAAGGAGCGTATTGTCCCGGTGTACCGCAGGGCGCTTGACTGGTTGGCCCGCTACGTTGACGAGGCGCGGCCCAGCCTGCTCAGGCAGCGGGAGACGGACGCGCTCTTTGTCTCCACCCGGGGAAACCCGATGTCCGCCGACGCGTTGAGGACGTGCTTTGAGCGACATGTGGCCCTGAGCGGCCTTGACCCCACGCTCACGCCCCACGCGATGAGGCACACCTTCGCAACCGAGCTGCTCGACGGGGGAGCCGACCTGAGGAGCGTTCAGGAGCTCCTGGGGCACGAGAGCCTCTCAACCACCCAGATCTACACCCATCTTTCCGTCGAGCGGCTCAGGCAGGTGGCGGCGCGCGCGCACCCCCGCTCGTGACGTGCATGGAGATTGTTTTGATGCTCGACACGCGCAATCCGAGCAGCTATACTACTAAACCGCTGTGCAGACGCACGGCATGTCGCGTACCCACGCGGCACCATCACGCACGCGTGACGACTCGTACGCCGTGGTGCTCAGGGCTTCTAGCCAGGTCCTGGGTGGCGTCTCGGGGATGACCTCACGCGGAGGAACAACCACAGGAGGTTACCATGGCTAAGATCACTATCCAGACCCTGCTCGACGCCGGCTGCCACTACGGTCACCAGACCCGCCGCTGGAACCCCAAGATGAAGTCCTACATCTTTGGTGAGCGCAACGGCATCTACATCCTCGATCTCAAGCAGACCATGATCGGCGCCGACCGCGCCTACACCTTCCTCAAGGAGACCGCTGCCAAGGGCGGCACCGTCCTCTTCGTTGGCACCAAGAAGCAGGCCCAGGAGGCCATCGCCACCCAGGCCGAGCGCTGCGGCATGCCCTACATCAACCAGCGCTGGCTCGGCGGCATGCTCACCAACTTCGTGACCATCCGCACCCGCATCAACCGCATGGAGGAGCTTGAGGCCATGGTCGAGGACGGCCGCATGTCCCTGCTCCCCAAGAAGGAGCAGGCGGTGCTCGGCAAGGAGCTCGCCAAGCTGCAGTCCAACCTCGGCGGCGCCCGCACCATGACCTCGCTGCCCCAGGCCATCTTCGTCGTTGACACCAAGCGCGAGGAGATCGGCGTGCGCGAGGCCAACCGTCTCCACATCCCCGTCGTGGGCCTGCTCGACACCAACTCCGACCCCGACGTGATCGACTACGGCGTCCCCGCCAACGACGACGCCATCCGCTCCGTCTCCCTCATGTGCGAGCTTGCCGCCGACGCCATTCTCGCCGGCTCCGGCAAGGAGCAGATCAGCGCCGAGGAGATGGCCGCCGGCACCACCGAGCCCGTCGTCGAGGCCACCGAGGCCGAGGCCGTCGAGGCCCCGGCTGCCGAGTAAGCATCCAAGAGAAAGAGGAGACAACCATGGCTCAGGTTACCGCCGCCCTTGTCAAGCAGCTCCGCGAGATGACCGACTCCCCGATGATGGAGTGCAAGAAGGCCCTCGTCGAGGCCGATGGCGACATCGACAAGGCCGTTGACATCCTTCGCACGATGGGCATCGCCAAGGCCGTCAAGCGCGCCGGCCGCGACACCAACGAGGGCACCATCGCCGCCTACGTCTCTGAGGACGGCAAGCTCGGCGCCCTTCTCGAGCTCACCTGCGAGACCGACTTCGTGGGCAACAACCCCAAGTTCACCGGCTTTGCCCTTGACCTCGCCAAGATCGTTGCCGAGAACGACCCGGCCGACGTTGAGGCCCTCAAGGCCTGCCCCATGGGCGAGTCTACGGTTGACGCCGAGCTCACCGAGATGATTCACGTCATCGGCGAGAACATGAAGATCAACCGCTTCCAGCGCGTCACCGCCGACGATGGTGCCCTGGGCAGCTACGTCCACCTTGGCGGCAAGCTCGCCGACATCGTGAGCTTCAAGCTCGGCAAGGCCGAGACCGCCGCTGCCGACGAGTTCAAGAGCTTCGCGCACGACGTTGCGATGCAGGTTGCCGCCGCCGCTCCCGTTGCCGCTCGTCGTGATGACGTCCCCGCCGACGTGATTGAGCACGAGCTCGCCATCTACAAGGCCCAGGCTGCCGAGTCCGGCAAGCCCGAGGCCATCCAGGAGCGCATGGCCCAGGGTCGCCTCGAGAAGTACTTCAAGGAGAGCGTCCTCACCGAGCAGGAGTTCGTCAAGGACGGCTCGGTTACCATCGGCCAGCTCGCCAAGAACGTTGCGAAGTCCCTCGGTGACGAGATCGAGGTCATGAGCTTCGTTCGCTACGTCTTCGGCGACGCTGAGTAACGCATTATCGCAAGCAGTCTGAACGGGGCCGGCGCCTAGCGTCGGCCCCGTTCGTGTGTGAACCGTAGGCGCTCGGCAGCGTGGGGAGGGGTGCGCCCGCCCGCTCTGCTAGAATCACGTCTCGAAGGTATTCTCGTCCTCGCGCCCTCGCCCCGCGCGCAGAAGTGGAGGAAGACTTGTCCGACATCAAGTATCATCGCGTCCTGCTCAAGCTCTCCGGTGAGGCCCTCATGGGCGAGCAGGCCTATGGCATTGACCCCGCGGTTCCCCAGCGTCTCGCCGAGGAGATCAGGCCCGTGTGGGAGGCCGGCGTCCAGGTTGCCATCGTCGTGGGCGGCGGCAACATCTTCCGCGGCCTCTCCGGTGCCGCGGCCGGCATGGACCGCGCCCAGGGAGACAACATGGGCATGCTCGCCACGGTCATCAACTCGCTCTCCCTCCAGGACTGCTTTGAGCGCAACGGCATGGACTGCCGCGTCATGAGCGCCATCGAGATGCGCCAGATCGCCGAGCCCTACATTCGCCGTCGTGCGATCCGCCACCTGGAGAAGGGGCGCATCACCATCTATGCCGCCGGAACGGGCAACCCCTACTTCACCACCGACACAGCCGCGGCCCTTCGCGCCTGCGAGATCAACGCCGAGGTCCTCATGAAGGCCACCAACGTCGACGGCATCTATGACGCCGACCCCAAGAAGGACCCCTCTGCCAAGCGCTTTGACACCATCACCTACCGCGAGGTTCTCAACCGTGACCTCAAGGTCATGGACGCCACCGCCACGGCGCTCTGCCATGACAACAAGATGCCCATCATGGTCTTTGACATCAAGCAGCCCGGCGTGTTCATGAGGGCCATTAGCGGTGACCACGTTGGAACGACCGTCGTTGAGGAGGACAGCAATGAGTGAGTACACCGATCGCGCCGAGAAGAACATGGGCAAGTGCCTCGACACGCTCAAGGCCAACTTTGCCCGCGTGAGGACCGGTCGCGCCAACGCTCAGATTCTCGCTCCCATCCTGGTTGACTACTACGGCCAGCCCACGCCCATCACGCAGCTTGCCGCCGTCAAGGTCCCCGAGGCGTCCATGCTCGTCGTCGAGCCGTGGGACAAGAGCTCCCTTCGCGCCATCGAGAAGGCCATCGAGAGCTCTGATCTTGGCATCACCCCGTCCAACGACGGCGTGTGCATTCGCCTTCCCTTCCCCAAGCCCACCGAGGAGCGCCGTCGCGAGCTTGTCAAGGAGTGCAAGGAGCTCGCCGAGGAGGCTCGCGTTGCCGTTCGCAACGTCCGTCGCGACGTTAACGGCAAGATCGAGCGCGACGAGGAGCTCTCTGACGACGAGCAGTCCCGCGAGAAGAAGTCCGTTCAGAAGCTGACCGATTCCTACGTCGCCAAGGTCGACGAGCTCCTCAAGACCAAGAGCGCCGAGGTGATGGAGATCTAGTGTTCCGCGATCTCGATAAGCTCAGGGCGTACTATGCGGACGCCCCTGAGGACATCCGCCTCGAGGACATTGACCTCGAGCGGGTGCCCTCTCATGTCTCGATCATCATGGACGGCAACGGCCGCTGGGCCACCGCGCGCGGACTTGACCGCTCCCAGGGTCATGTGGCGGGCGTCGACTCCCTGCGCGAGGCCGTCACGACGAGCGTGAGGCTCGGCCTCGACGTCCTCTCGGTCTATGCCTTCTCCACGGAGAACTGGAGACGGCCGCAGCGCGAGGTCGACCTCCTCATGCACCTCTTTGCCACGACGCTTGTGAACGAGCTGCCGCTCTTTCACCAGGAGAACGTTCGCCTGCGCTTCTTCGGGGACCTCACCGCGCTTCCCGAGCAGACGAGGCTCGTGTTCCAGAGGGGCCTCGACGAGACCGCCGACCACACCGGCATGGTGTTCGCGCTTGCCGTCAACTACGGCTCGCGCGCGGAGATCGCTCGCGCGGCACGCATCGTCGCCGAGCGCGTTGCCGCGGGCGAGATCTCGCCCAATGAGGTTGACGAGTCCCTTCTCGAGAAGAACCTCTACACCGCAGGGCTTCCCGACCCTGACCTTCTCATCCGCACCTCCGGTGAGCTCAGGCTCTCCAACTACCTCCTTTGGCAGCTCGCCTACACCGAGTTCTACGTGACTGACACGCTCTGGCCGGACTTCTCGCGCTGGGACTTCCTGCGCGCCATCGCGTCCTTCCAGGGACGCTCGAGGCGCTTTGGGGGTGTCGTCACCTCATGACGCAGCGAAGGCCCCAGATTGCGGATGGCAAGGCGAGGGGAGACGGGCTCGACCGTCCGATTGACCTGCTCGAGACCCGTCGTGCCTCCAAGGAGGACAAGCGTGCCGCGGGTGACCTCACCGGTCAGAAGGCGAGAAGCTCCGCCGAGCGTCTCCTCACGCGCACCACGTCCGGGGCCATCTACGCCATCGTCACGCTCGTCTGCCTCTTTGTGGGCCCGCTCACGACCACCGTGCTCATCTCGGCCGAGGCCTGGCTGTGCTGCTCCGAGTTCTTCCGCATCTGCCGCATGGGCGGGCGCATGCCCAACGAGACCATCGGGCTCGCGGCGGCGCTGCTCTTTCCCGTTGCGGCCTACGCAAACGGTCTTCTCGCCCTCACGCTCGTCATCTTTGTGCTCCTGATGGCGTGTGCGTGCTGGTATGTGTTCACGCCCCGCGCGAGCGTGGCTGACGTTGCCGTCACCGCCTTTGGGCCGCTCTACACCTCGCTTGCCTTTTCGAGCATCGTACTCGTTCGCGTGTATGACGCCGGCGTCCCCGGCGCCCTGCTCACGCTCGGCATCATGTTCTCCATCTGGGGCAACGATGCCATGGCCTACTTTGTCGGCTCCGCCATCGGCTCTCACAAGCTCGCGCCGCGCATCTCTCCGAGCAAGAGCGTCGAGGGGTTCTTTGGCGGCATCGTGGGCTCCGTGATCGTGTGGGTGGTGCTCGCCGTCTTTCTCGTTCCCAACCTTGACGTCGCGCTTGCCGTTGCCTGCGGCCTCGTCGTTGGCTTTGCGGGCGTCATCGGCGACCTCTTTGAGTCGCGCATCAAGCGCGGCGTGGGCGTGAAGGACTCCGGCAACCTCATTCCCGGCCACGGCGGCCTGCTCGACCGCAGCGACTCCATGCTCTTTGGCGGCATGGCCGCGTACTTCCTGCTTCTCTTTGGAGGCATTCTGTGACGATCTTCCAAGACCGCCCCGTGCGCACCGCGCAGGAGGGGCCCGTTCGCGTTGCCGTCCTCGGGTGCTCGGGCTCCATCGGCACGCAGACCCTCGACGTCTGCAGGCGTCATCCCGATAAGGTGCGCGTGGTCGCGCTCTCCGTCATGGGCTCCACGCGTCGCCTCGTTGACGCGGCTCGAGAGTTTGGCGTTGCCCACGTTGCCGTGGTAGACGAGCGCGCCGCCAAGGACCCCGTTCTCTCCGAGCTTCCCGCCTCGTGCGAGCTCGGCGTTGGAGCCAGGGCCGTGACGCGTCTGGCCGAGCTTCCTGACGTTGACGTTGTGGTCAACGCGCTCGTGGGCTTTGCGGGCATCCATGCCGGGTTTGCCGCGCTCTCCGCCCACAAGAAGCTCGCCTACGCTAACAAGGAGTCCATCGTCGTGGGCGGTGACCTCATGATGCCGCTCGTACGGCCTGGGCGCCTCCTTCCCGTCGACTCGGAGCACAGCGCCATCTACCAGTGCATCGTTGGTGAGCGCCCCGAGGACGTCTCTCGCATCTGGCTTACGTGCTCGGGAGGCCCCTTCTATGGGCGGAACAGGGACGAGCTCGCCTCCGTCACGGCCGCAGACGCGCTCGCCCATCCCACGTGGACGATGGGGGAGAAGATCACGATCGACTGCTCCACGCTCATGAACAAGGGCCTTGAGGTCATTGAGGCCCATCACCTCTTCCAGCAGCCCATCGACGCCATTCGCGTGCTCGTGCATCGCCAGAGCAAGATCCACTCCATGGTCGAGTTTGTCGACGGCGTGGTGAAGGCCCAGCTCGGCAGCTCGGACATGCGCGCTCCCATCCAGTACGCGCTGAGCTACCCCGAGCGCTGGCAGGCGAGCGCTACGCGCGTGGACTGGTGCGCCGAGGACCCGCTCACCTTTGGCGAGGCTGACGAGCGCACCTTTGGCTGCCTTGCGCTCGCACGCGAGGCGGGTCGCGTGGGCGGCACGCTGCCGTGCGCGATGAACGCCGCCAATGAGGTGGCCAACGAGGCCTTCCGCAAGGGGCTTTGCGGTTTTCTCGATATCGAGCGCATCGTGTCGCGCGTCATGGATAAGACGTGCGCGGAGCGGGTAGAGAGCCTGGAGCAGCTCGATGAGTGCGACGCGCGCTCTCGAGCCCTTGCCGGCACCATTCTTTCGGAGGTCTCCCGTTGAGCAGCGTTCTCTCCGTCTTCTCGGCCGTCTTCTGGGGCGTCCTCGTACTCTCCGTGCTCGTCTTTCTCCACGAGGGCGGTCACTATCTGGCGGCGCGCGCCTTTCGCGTGAGGGCCACGGAGTTCTTCCTGGGGCTCCCGTGTCGCTGGAAGCTCTCGCGAAAGAGCCGCAAGGTGGGCACAGAGTTTGGCGTCACCCCCTTCCTTTTGGGCGGGTACACGCAGATCTGCGGCATGGTCCCGGCCGAGGACGACCTTCTCGCCCCGGCGCTCGACCTCGTGATGAGAAGCGGCAGGATCACCGCTGCCCGTGTTGCGGAGGAGCTGGGCGTTGAGGTCGACCGCGCCTACGAGACCCTGGCGCTTCTCTGCGACTGGGCATCCATTAGGCCGTATTACGATCCCGAGCTGGGGGAGACGCCCAACCAGAAGAACTACCCCGCGGCCTTTGAGACCCTCGAGCGCGATGCCAACCATCTCACCGAGTACGACCGCGAACATGACTTCTTGCTTCCCGGCTCCACCCCCGCCGGGGCCCCGCACGAGACGGGCATGGAACCCGAGGAGTTTCTCGCCCTCGAGCGCTCCAGGACGTATCTGGGCGCGGGCTTTCTCAAGCGCGTGGCCATGCTCGCCGCCGGTCCGCTCGTCAACATCGCCCTGGCGTTTCTCATCGTGACCGCCGCGTTCATGATTCGCGGCGTGGACTACATTCCCAACGTGAGCACCATCGGTGGCGTTGAGGAGGGGAGCCCCGCGGCCGCGGCGGGCCTTGAGGGGAACGACACCATCGTTGCCGTTGGCGACGAGGCCGTAAGCACCTGGGAAGAGCTCGTCTTGGCCCTTCAGCCCTACCTTGAGTCCGGGACCGACTTCGAGCTCACCTTCCAGCGCGACGGGGCGGAGCGGACCGTCACGATCGACCTTCCGGACGGCGAGGAAACGAGCGCCCTCGGCATCTCCTCGCAGCCTTATCAGACGTATCACCCGGGCTTTGTCGAGGCCGCCCAGGCGACGCTCTCCTATGCGGGCGAGGCGGCGAGCTATGTGGCGCAGCTGCTCGTGCCCACGCGCACAATGGAGATCCTCGACCAGTCCTCCTCGATCGTGGGCATCTCCGCCATGGCCGCCGAGGCCGCCTCGAGCGGGCTCTACACCCTCATGATGTTTGCGGCGGCCATCTCCATGTCCCTTGGCTTCATGAATTTGCTGCCCATCCCGCCCTTTGACGGCGGCAAGATCCTCATAGAGGTCATCCAGCTCGTCATCCGCCGCCCGCTCTCCGTGCGCGCCCAGAACGCGCTGAGCTACATCGGCGTGGCCTTCATGGTGTTTGTCTTTGTCGTCGTGCTCAAGAACGACATCTTCCGATTTGTGATTGGCTAGGTGGACCATGGCTGAGAAGGGCGTTGCCCCGCGTGAGCTCACGCGACCCGTGAAGGTTGGAGACGTCGTGGTGGGCGGCGGGGCCCCGGTGTCCGTTCAGTCCATGTGCACGACCGACACCGCCGACGCCGCGGCCACGCTCGCGCAGATCGCGCGTCTTGCCGAGGCGGGCTGCGAGATCATCCGCGTTGCCATCCCCAGCGCGGCGGCGCTCGACGGATTTGCCGAGATCTGCGCCTCCTCGCCGCTTCCCGTGGTGGCAGACATCCACTTTGACCATCGCCTTGCCATCGAGGCGTGCCGTCGCGGGGCCGCAGCCCTTCGCGTGAACCCCGGCAACATCGGGAGCTGGGAGCGCGTCGACGCCGTCATCGACGAGGCCGGCGCGGCCGGTATCCCCATTCGCATCGGCGTGAACGCGGGCTCGCTCGACCCGGCCTTCGCCGAGCGCGAGGACCTCACGCACGTGGAGAAGCTCGTGGGCTCCGCCACGTCGTTCGTCGAACACTTCCGCTCGAGGGGCTTCTCTGACATCGTGCTCTCCGCCAAGGCGCACGGCGTCCCCACGACCGTCGAGGTCAACCGCGCCCTCTCGCGCGAGCTCCCCGACGTGCCCCTTCACATTGGCGTGACCGAGGCCGGAACCGCGCGCCAGGGCACCGTCAAGAACGCCGCGGCCATTGGCGCCCTGCTCATGGAGGGCATCGGTGACACGATGCGCCTCTCGCTCACGGCCGACCCCGTCGAGGAGGTCAACGTGGCCTGGGACCTGCTCTCGGCCGTGGGACTGCGCCGCCTGCGCCCCGAGCTTGTGAGCTGTCCCACCTGTGGCCGCTGCCAGTGGGACCTCATGGGCATCGCGGCTGAGGTGGAGCGTCGCCTTGCCGGCGTGCGCGCGCCCATCACGGTTGCCGTCATGGGATGCGTGGTGAACGGCCCGGGAGAGGCCAAGGGCGCCGACATCGGCCTTGCGGGCGGGCGCGGCCAGGCGATGCTCTTCGCGGGCGGCGAGCCAATCCGCACCGTTGCCGAGGCCGATGCCGTTGACGAGCTCTTCTCGGAGATCGAGCGGCGCTTCTCGTAGAGGTTCTTCTCGCTGCGTCCTTGTGTGCTCTGGCGCGTTGATCTTGTCCAAAAACTACCGGTTTTGGGTTTTGAGAGGCTTCCCGTTTCCTCAGATGGCCTCCCGTGCTCTTCTCGGCAGGTTTTGGGGCCAATCTTTTATGTGCTGGGGCTCTTGTTGTCCAAAAAGCGGTTTTTGAGAAGATCGCGGACGACGTTTGCCCAGTTGACAGTTACCCGTCGCGGCCTTGACGGACGCTCCCCACGCATGCGCATCAAACTTGTTGCCCAAAACCAGCCATTTGGCTCACGAGAAGGGCTCCGCGACGACAAAGCCTGGCGGGGGGGGAACGTGGATTTGGGAGGGAGTCGTGAGGGTTGCGGCCTCGGATGCCCTGGCCGTCCGCTTGTCGTAGAATCGTGAGCGTTGCACCGCTGATTGGAAGGAACGCACGTGAAGCGCTATCAGAAGATGTCCCAGCTCTACGCCCCCACGTTGAAGGAGGACCCGGCCGAGGCCGAGCTTGCGAGCCACCGCCTGCTCCTGCGCGCCGGCATGATTCGCAAGACCGCCGCCGGCCTCTATAGCTACCTGCCGCTCGCATGGCGCTCTATCGCCAAGATCGAGTCCGTCATCCGCGACGAGATGGAGGGCATCGGCGCCCAGGAGATGATGGTGCCCATCCTCACGCCCGCCGAGCTCTGGCACGAGTCCGGCCGCTGGGACGCCTACGGACCGGAGCTCATGCGCATCTCCGACCGTCACGGCCGCGAGTTTGCCCTGGGCCCCACTCACGAGGAGACCTTCACGGACCTCGTGAAGAACGAGCTTCGCTCCTACAAGCAGCTCCCGTGCACGCTCTACCAGATCCAGGACAAGTTCCGCGACGAGATGCGCCCGCGCTTTGGCCTCATGCGCGGCCGCGAGTTCATCATGAAGGACGCCTACAGCTTCTCCGCCACGCAGGAGTCCCTGCAGGAGTGCTACGAGCAGGAGAAGGCCGCCTACGCGCGCATCGCCGAGCGCTGCGGTATCTACGCGCTGCCCGTCGTGGCCGACTCCGGCCAGATTGGCGGCGACACCTCCGTTGAGTTCATGGCGCTCGCGGACTCCGGCGAGGCTGAGCTCGTCTACTGCGACTGCGGCTTTGCGGCGGACGTCGAGGCGGCCGCCACCAAGGTCCCCGTGACCGAGGGCCCCGGCGATGGCACGCTTACGAAGGTGCACACGCCCGGTCTGGGCACCATCGAGGCGGTGGCGGAGTTCTTCGGCTTCCCCGAGAACGGCACGCGCAAGTCCCTCGCGCTCGTTGCCGAGGACGGCACGAACGTCGTTGCCATCGTCCCCGGCGACCACGAGCTCAACGAGATCAAGGCGGGCAAGCTCTTTGGCGCGTACCACCTCATGACGGACGAGGAACTCGAGCTGGCGGGCCTCCACAAGGGCTTCATCGGGCCCGTTGACCTGCCCGAGGGAGTGCGCCTGGTCTGCGACGAGTCCCTGCGCGAGAGCCAGAGTTGGACCTGCGGCGCCAACGAGGTTGACTACCACTTCACGGGCGCCCGCCCCGGCCGCGACTTTGAGGTTGACGAGTGGGCCGACCTCGTGAGCGTGAAGGCCGGCGACCCCTGCCCGCACTGCGGCGCCGCCCTCAAGAGCGCCCGCGGTATCGAGATCTCCCAGGTCTTCCAGCTCGGCACCAAGTACTCCGAGGCCATGGGCGCCACCTTTGCGGACGAGGACGGCGTGGAGCGCCCGTTCCTCATGGGCTGCTACGGCATCGGCGTCTCCCGCACGCTGGCCGCCGTCGTGGAGCAGCACAACGACGAGCACGGCATCTCCTGGCCCGTCTGCGTGGCGCCCTACGAGGTGGAGGTCGTGCCGCTGGCCGTGAACGACGACGTGGTCACGCCGGTTGCCGAGAAGCTCGTGGGCGAGCTCTCTGCTGCCGACCTCGAGGTCCTTCTCGACGACCGCAAGGAGCGCCCGGGCGTCAAGTTTGCCGACGCCGACCTCATTGGCATCCCGTACCAGGTGATCCTGGGCAAGCGCGGCGTGGCAAACGGCATGGCCGAGGTCAAGGCCCGTGAGACCGGCGAGCGCTTCGACGTGCCGCTTGACGAGGTTGCGTCCTGGCTCACCGAGCGCGTCGTCCCCGCTCGCGCCTGATTCAGCAGGGGACAGACCCCCTTTGAATCATCCTTTTGAATCACGTGCCCCGGTCCCTCTTGCCGGGGCACCCCTCTATCGAGAGGAGCTCTCATGAGCTACGCTGAGCTCGCCGCCGCGGCACGCGGGAACATCGGGCCCTTCTGCAAGGCGTGCCCCGTCTGTGACGGGCGTGCCTGCGCGGGCGTGATGCCCGGTCCCGGTGACAAGGGCGTGGGCCACGTTGCCGAGAAGAACTGGCGTGCCTGGCAGAGCGTTTCCGTGAACATGGACACCCTGCACGAGTTCTTCTCGGCGGATACGCGCACGACCGTGCTGGGGCGCGAGCTCTCGCTCCCCGTGATGATCGGCCCCGTCGGCGACGTTCAGCGCCACTACGGCGAGAAGTACGACACGGTCTCGTACAACCGCTGCGTACTCACCGCGGCGGCGGGGGAGGGCACGCTCGCCTGGACCGGTGACGGCCTCGACGGCTCCATCATGACCAAGGCGTGCGGCCTCATCGACGAGCTCGGCGGCGCCGGCGTTCCCACCGTTAAGCCTTGGGATGAGGTCACGCTGGGGCACAAGCTCGAGGAGGCCCTTGCGGCACGTCCCGCGGCTGTGGCCATGGACATCGACGCGGCGGGCCTTCCGTTTCTGCGCGGACAGCAACCACCGGCCGGCGCAAAGTCCGCGGCGCAGATTGCGGACGTGGCGACGCGCTGTCACGAAGGCGGCGTTCCCTTTGTGCTCAAGGGCGTCATGACGCCTGCGGCGGCGCTCAGGGCCGCGGAGGCGGGCGTGGACGCAATTGTGGTCTCCAACCACGGAGGTCGCGTTCTGGACGGTACGCCGGCCACGGCAGCGGCTCTCCCTGCCATTGTTGATGCGGTGGGCGAGAGGGTAGAGGTCTTGGTCGACGGCGGCATCCGCAGCGGTCTCGACGTGTTCCGTGCGCTTGCCCTGGGGGCGCGGGCGTGCCTGGTGTGTCGTCCCTTTGTGGTGGCGGCCTTTGGCGGGGGAGAGGACGGCGTGCGCGCGTATCTCGCCCAGCTGCGCGCCGAGCTTGCGGACGCCATGGAGATGTGCGGCTCGGCCACGGTGGTCGACGTCACGCGCGACCTGCTCTGGGGGTAGCGAGTCCTTCTCGCCGGACTTTCTTGAGAATCGACGCCATGCCGCTGGGTGCATTCACCAGGTGTATCCGCCAGGTGCATCCCGACCCGCGCCAGTTCCCCGCCAGGTGTATCGACCCGACGATAAAAGCGCGCCGGGTGTATCGAGGTGCGAATACACCTGGCGCATACACCTGGGATCAAATCGAAAGTAGCCGCTCGAAACGCCGTCTATGCGCCATTCAGCAGCGACTCTCGCTAGGAATCGAGATGATGCCCGAGCACGACGACATGCGCTCGAACGTCGCCGCGGGAAAGAAGTTTCGAAGCTCGTCATAGACGAAGTAGATCTCGTCGGGGTCCCATGCGTCTCCCACGGCGGCGCGGCACTGCTCGAGCTCCCGACGCGTCTCAAAGGCAACGTCTCCGATGTAGAGGCAGCCGCCCTCAGATAGCAGCGGGATCAGCGAGCCAATGAGTCCTCGCCTTCCCTTGTCGTCAAGGTGGTGGAGCGAGTACGTTGCCACGATGGCATCATAGGTGCGGGAGGCAAGCTCTGGCGCCAGGCCGCTCGAGAAGTCCCTCTGGACGAGCAGCGCGCCCGGCATCTTCTCCTGCGCCACCTCGACCATGCGAGCCGAGAAGTCCTGCCCATAGACCTCGCAGCCGGCATCGTAGAGGCGCTTCGTAAGGGTTGCCGTCCCAAAGCCGAGGTCAAGCACGCGTGCGCCGGCCACGGTTGTCACACGCTCAAAAATGGCGTTCATGACGCGGTCGTAGCCGGCAAATGGGTAGGCGTCCGCGGCTTCCGTGCACTCGACCGACTCGTCGTAGGTGCCTGCCCAGTCGTCAAAGTCCTTCTCGCTCAGCATGAGAGATGCCCCGTTCCATCTGTGGACCCATTGGTTACGCATGTGCCTGAGCGCATACGAAAAACGACGGCCCGAGAAGACCGTCGTCGTGTAAATCATGGTGGAGATAAGGGGGTTCGAACCCCTGACCTCGTGACTGCCAGTCACGCGCTCTCCCAACTGAGCTATATCCCCATGTGGTGGGCGATGCTGGATTCGAACCAGCGACCCCTTCCGTGTGAAGGAAGTGCTCTACCCCTGAGCCAATCGCCCGCGCTTGTGCGCTAGAGCATCTTATCAGAACTTGGCCCCAATGGCACGACAAATTTGCCGGTTGCGACAAAACTGTGGTCGAGAAGCAAGACGCGCAGCTCAGGGGCACACCGAAGACGCGGAATCAACGAGACCGTACTTCTCCATCTGCCCGGCAACCAAACGCGCGCGTCTCCATGCGAGTTCCATGTCTTCAGAAAGCAGGCTCGGCGCGTTGGGAAGCCCCGCCATGAGCGCGCACTCGCAGGACGTCATCTCCCTCGGGGTCTTGTCCAGAAACCGGCTCGAGGCCTCCCCGATGCCCGTGCAGTCGTCCCCAAAGTAGGAGGTGTTGACATAGAGCTCCAAGATCTCACTCTTGTCGTAGTGCGCCTCAAGGTCAAAGGCGAGAAATACCTCGGCTACCTTCCGCGAGAGGTCCTTCTCCTGTGTGAGAAAGAGGTTCTTCGCGAGCTGCTGCGTTATGGTGGACCCGCCCTGCTCGAGGGAGAGCGTCGTGAGGTCGTGCCAGGCGGCCCGTCCGATTGCGATGACATCAATGCCAGCATGTTCGTAGAAACGGTGGTCCTCAATAGCCACAACCGCGCGGAGGTACGTCTCCGGAAGATCTTCCATGGCGACAAAACCGGGTTGAGAGCGCACTTCTTCAACGGTCTGCTCAAGAGAGCTTGCCTTGAGTGCCTCTCGATAGAGCGCATAGCCGCGCCAGGTGAGTGCCAATGCCGCCAAGAGCGCCAAAACAAGTGCCGCGAAAAGAACCCGTCGGAGCAGCCTCAGAAATGACCTCATGAACCCTCCCTTCGCCTTGACTGTATTGTGACGAGAGCGCCTACCGGGGGCCATGAGCTTGGCTTACGCTAGCGTGACGCTTTTGAAAGGTTTGCGAGGTCCCTCCGTCTCAAAAAAGTTGTTGACGCGAGCGCTCACTCTGGTATAGTTACTTCCGCACCAAATGGGGATATAGCTCAGTTGGGAGAGCGCGTGACTGGCAGTCACGAGGTCAGGGGTTCGAACCCCCTTATCTCCACCATGTAAATGACGGCGGCGGCTTCGGTCGCCGCCTTTTTTACAACGGGCTCTTGGCGCAACGGTTAGCGCAGGGGACTCATAATCCCTGGGTTGGGGGTTCGAATCCCTCAGGGCCCACCATGGTTTCTGCGACGACGACCCCTGAGGGTCGTCGTTTTTGTTTATGTGCGCCAGGTGTATGCTCCAGGTGTATTCGCACGTCGATACACCCGGCGCGCTATTTTCGTCGGGTCGATACACCTGGCGGGGAACTGGCGTGGTGCGGGATGCACCTGGCGGATGCACCTGGCGAATGCATCTGGTGGATGCACCCAGCGGCATGGCGTCGATTCTCGCAGACGGGCTCGCAAAAATAGCGCGGGCCGACGCCCCCAGGGCACCGACCCGCGCTTTCACAGCGAGAAGAACGTGCTAGCGGCCCGTGATTGCGCGCCGGAGCATCATCACGTACGCCTCGGCGCCCTCGGGGCGCAGATGCGTGCCATCGTTCCAGAAGTACTCGTCGTGGCCCGCGCTCTCCGCATACCAGTCGATGACCTCGACGTTGTCGTACTGCTCCGCAACGCTCTTGAAGAGCTCGTTGTTCATGTCCTGCAGCGCCATCGGGACGCGCGTGGTCACGAGGTAGACCTTCTTGTCGGGGCCGGCGGCGTCAATGAGCGCCTTCACCTGGTCCTCGCGCGCCACGCCGTTGTTGCCAAGGGCAAAGACGACGACGTCCGCGCCGTGTCCGTCGGCAACGCACTGGTTGTACACGTCAAGGCCGGTTCCGAGCTGGCGGCCAACCTCGGAGTCGATCCAACCGTTGGGAAAGACGCGCTGGAACTGCGTGGCGGCGCCCAGGGAGACGGAGTCGCCCACGAGCAGCACGTTGGCGTCGGTGGCGCCCGTCTCAACGTCAACGTCGTAGTTCAGGCGGTTGATGGTGTCGAGCGCGCTCGCAAAGGCGGTGTTCACGAGGTAGGTACCGGTGGCGTCGTACGCGTCCTTCTCGGGGTTGAACTGTGCCATCTGAGTATCCGTTCCCTGCTGATCGGTTGGAACCCCCGTCTGCTCGGCGCTGATGGGGGCAAGGCTCACAACAAGAACGCCCACAAGCGCGGCAGCCTGAAGCGCGTGAGAGAGGCGCAGCCCTCCGACAAGCCTGGGCGTGTGGTCGCTGCGCTCGATGAGCCGGTAGGAGAGCTCCGCCGCAACAGCGATGACAACAAACTCGATCACCCAGCCCCACCAGGGGAGCTCCGTCGTCCTGGTTGCCGGGTTCATGATGAGCAGCAATGGGTAGTGCCAGAGGTAGAGGGCAAAGCCGCGCTTGCCTGCGCCCGAGAGCGGAGCGAGGCCCAGAAGGCCCGAGAGCAGCCCGACGGACGGGCGCGACACCACGCCGATGACGATGGCCGTGAGCACGGCCGCGAGCAGCATGCCCCCGCGGTAGGCAAACTCGGAGTAGCCGTTGAGGGTGACCATCATGACGACGATTCCCGCAATCGCGGCCACGCCCGCGAGGTCGTAGACCCACCACGGCAGCTGACGACGAGCGGCGCGCTTTCCGGACCCCGCGTCCCACGTGATGTTCCAGCCCTTGCCACGCGTGATGATTGCGCACCATGCGCCCACGAGCAGCTCCGCGGCACGCGTGTCCGGCCCATAGTAGATGCGGTTGGTGTCTCCCAGCGGGTCATAGAGCACGGCCATAAGCACCGTCGAGGCAATCGCGAGGACGGCGACCGCGCCCGCCGCGACGCTGCGCTTCTTGAAGACCTTGGAGAGAATGAGCAGCAAAAGCGGCCAGACAAGGTAGAACTGCATCGTCACGCCCACAAACCACAGGTGGGTGAGCGGCGAGGGGAGGCCCGCGGCAGCAAAGTACGAGACGTTGCGGACTATGTAGTAGATGTTCTCAAAGAAGAGCAGCGCGGGAATGGCGTCGGTCTTGACCTTGGGAAGAAGCGCCTGCGAGAAGAGCGCGCAGAGAAGGGCCACCACGCCCACGAGCACGAGCATCGAGGGAAGCATGCGCGCAACGCGCCGCACCATGAAGCGAAGATAGTCAAAGCCGCCCTTCTTGGACATGCTGCGCTCGATGGAGAGCGTGATGAGATACCCCGTGAGGACAAAGAAGACGGTGACGCCAAAGTAGCCGCCCGGAAGCCAGGTGGCGTTGGCGTGATAGACGATGATTGCCGCAATGGCGAGGATTCTCAGTCCGTCGAGCGCGGCGACCTTTCTCGTGGCCGACATGTGACCCTCTCTCTAGTACTCGCCCGTGGGGGCGTGGCGTCTCACGCAACCATTCTATAGTCAGAAGGGGCCTTCGGCACAAGAAGGAGCTTGACCACGAGAAGAGCCGATTCTCCACACCGCTAGTTGAGGGACGCCCCCTGGGCCGCCGGGACATTCTGCGGACTCCTCGTGAGGTTGCTGCTGATGATCCGTGGCGTGGCATATACTCATAGAGTTTGCTTCGACGAGAGGGGACATCATGACCGCAGAGAGTCCGGTCGATCTGTTTGACCTGCATATCGCCCACGTTGGCATCAATGCCCAGAGCCCCCAGGAGGCCGAGGGCGTGGCCAACCTCCTCTGTGCGCTGCTCGGGATCGAGCGGGGCGAGGAACCCTTCCCCGTCTCCGCGTTTGCCGGCACTCTCGTTGAGGTCATGAACAACGGCGGTCGGGGAGAGAAGGGCCACATCGGCCTACACGTTAACGACATCGATGCCGCCATCGCTTGGTACGAGTCGCGCGGCATCGAGTTTGACGAGCGCTCCCGCACCCTCTGCCCTGACGGCTCCGGCCGCACCTACCTCATCTACTTCAAGGAGCAGATCGCTGGCTTTGCGATCCACCTCACCATCGCGGACTAGCACAAGGATAAGCACGTGATCGCACTCGCAGACAAGATTACCAAGTCTTTTGGTGGACGAACCCTCTACACCGCCGCCACGCTCCAGCTCAACGCCGGCGAGCGTTGGGCACTCGTGGGTCCCAACGGCTCTGGCAAGACCACGCTCCTGCGCATCATCATGGGCGAGGAGGGCCCCGACGAGGGCACGGTGAGCTTTGCGCGCGACACGACCGTGGGCTACCTCGAGCAGGAGACCAAGCTTGCGGGCGAGAAGAGCGCGCTTGCCGAGGTGGTTGACTCCGCGCACGAGGTCAAGCACGTCGAGCGCCAGGTGGCCGAGCTCGAGCGCAAGATCTCTGAGACCGCTCCCGGCCCAGAGCTCGATGCGCTGCTGGAGCGCTACGGCCACGCGCAGGACCGCTTTGAGCGCCTGGGCGGCTACGAGCTCGAGGCGCGCGCCCGTCAGATCCTGGGCGGCCTCGGCTTTCCCGTGGAGGATTTCGACAAGCCGGCCCGGGAGTTCTCCGGCGGCTGGCAGATGCGCATCGCCCTCTCCAAGCTGCTGCTGCGTCACCCCGACCTGCTGCTGCTCGACGAGCCGACCAACCACCTCGACCTTGAGAGCGTCAAGTGGCTCGAGCAGTTCCTCGCTGGCTACGACGGCGCCGTCCTTCTCGTCTCTCACGACCGCGCCTTCATGGACGCCTGCGTCTCCCACGTTGCCGCCGTGGAGAACCGCAGGCTCACCACCTACACCGGCAACTACAGCTCCTACCTCAAGCAGCGCGAGGACAACCTCGAGCAGATGCGAGCCAAGCGCGCTGCGCAGGAGCGCGAGATTGCCCACATGCAGGTCTTCGTGGACAAGTTCCGCTACAAGCCCACGAAGGCCGCCCAGGCGCAGGAGCGCATGAAGAAGATCGAGCAGATCAAGAGCGAGCTCGTCATCCTTCCCGAGGGAACCAAGAAGGTGCACTTCTCGTTCCCCGAGCCTCCGCGCACGGGCGACGAGGTCATCAGGCTCGAGGGCGTCTCAAAGTCCTTTGGCGAGAACCACGTCTACTCGGGCGTTGACCTCAAGCTGTATCGTGGCGACCACGTGGTGCTCGTGGGACCCAACGGCGCCGGCAAGTCCACTCTTATGAAGCTCATCAACGGCAAGCTTTCTCCGGACTCGGGCAGCGTCTCCCTTGGCAAGAGTGTGACGCAGGCTTATTACGCCCAGCACCAGCTCGAGCAGCTCAACGAGGGCAACACCGTCCTCGGAGAGATGGACGAGGCGGCCCCCGGATGGACCACCTCCGAGGAGCGCCGCCTGCTCGGCGCCTTCCTCTTCCACGGGGACGACGTGACCAAGCGCGTGAGCGTGCTCTCGGGTGGCGAGCGAGCGCGCCTTGCCCTGGCAAAGATGCTTGTGGCGCCCGACCCGCTACTGCTGCTCGACGAGCCGACCAACCACCTCGACATCGACTCCGTTGACGTTCTGGAGCGCGCGCTCGTGGACTTCAAGGGCACGATCGTGCTCATATCCCACGACGAGCACCTCGTGCGCGCCGTGGCAAACAAGGTCGTGGACGTGCGCGACCACAGGGTGACCGTCTACGAGGGTGACTACGACTACTACCTCTACAAGCGCGCCGAGCTTGAGGCGCGCGAGCAGGGGGAGGCGCCTGCGACCACACCCAAGGCTGCGGCTAAGCTTGAGCCTGAGACTTCTCAGACGACGGGCCGCAACGTCAAGACGAAGGAGCAGCGCCGCGCCGAGGCCGAGGAGAGAAACCGAAGGAACCGCGCGCTCAAGGCCGAGCGCGACCGTCTACGTGAGGTCGAGGCTGCCCTTGAGCCCGCGCAGTCGCGTCTGAAGGAGCTTGAGGCCCTTATGGCCGACCAGGAGCTCTACAACGATGCCAAGCGCTTCGACGAGTGCATGACCGAGTACACCGCGCTCTCAAAGAAGGTCCCCGCGCTCGAGCAGGAGTGGCTCGAGCTCACCGAGAAGCTCGAGGAGGCCCTGGGTGAGTAGGACCCTGCTCCCGAGCCTTCTTCGCGTGCTCGCACGGGTGCTTAGGGTATGCGCCTGGGTGCTCGTTGCGCTTGTCGTGGCAGATGCCGTGCTGCCCGCGGGGCCTCGTGCGCTGCTCCTGCCGGTCAACTCACTCATCTCTCAGCTCATGCCGGCTCCGATGAGCGGTCTCTTCGTCTTTCAGACGCCCTTTGAGGGCGCCTTCAGGGGAGACTTTGCCATCGTTGCTATAGTGTTGCTCGTGCTCGACTGGATCTGCTGTCGCGTTTCTGCCTCGCTGCGCTAGCGCCGCGAGAGGGGAGAGGCCGTGCTCTACTCAACCGAACAGCTCGTCTCCATTGCGGTGACCGTGCTCCTCGTGATGTTCTCGGCCATCGTGCACGAGGTCGCCCACGGGTGGGTTGCCTATCGTCTCGGGGACCCCACGGCCAAGGAGGCGGGCCGCCTCACGCTTGATCCGCGCGCCCATCTCGACGGCTTTGGCTCAGTTCTGCTGCCGCTCATCATGGCATTTCTCGGCGGGCCGGTCTTTGCCTTTGCGCGCCCGGTGCCCTATAACCCCTACCGGCTGCGCCACCCGCGCAGGGACGAGCTCCTCGTTGCCTTGGCGGGGCCTGCCTCCAACGTGCTCCAGGCGCTCGTTGGCACGGCTCTTCTCGGCGCGTTCTGGTCCCTTGCTCCGGGCGCCTACGCATCCGGCACGCTCTCCCTCGAACTGGTGGGGGGCACCCTCGATCTGCTCACAACCTACGTCTACGTGAACCTGGTGCTCTGCTTCTTCAACCTCATTCCCTTCCCGCCGCTCGACGGCTCCAAGGTGGTCCTCTTCTTCCTCAAGGGGGATGCGAGAAGAAAGTTCTACGAGCTCAGCCAGTACGCGATGGTGGGACTCATCCTCATTCTCTACGTTCTGCCCACCGTCTTGGGCTTTGACCCGCTCGGCATCTATCTCAACGCCACCGCGGGCAGGTTCTATGACGCGCTCGTCACGCTGGCAACGGGGGTGTAGGCCGTGTCGTACCGCGTCCGCACCCAGACCTACTCCGGTCCCTTTGACCTGCTTCTCCAGCTGGTGAGCAGGCAGAAGGTCACCATTGGCTCCATCTCCATCTCCGAGGTCGCAAACCAGTACCTCGAGGAGGTCGAGCGCATGGCCGACCTTGACCTCGACGTCGCGAGCGACTTTGTCCTCGTTGCCTCAACGCTTCTTGACATCAAGGCCGCGTCGCTCGTTCCCGACGAGGCGATCAGGCGCTCGGTGGACGAGCTTGACGAGGAGGGCGACGACCTCGAGGGGCTTACCCCCGACGAGGCGCGCGAGGTTCTCATTGCCCGCCTCATTGCCTATAAGCAGTTCAGGGGCGCCGCCTCGGCTCTCGCCGCCCGTGCGGAGGCAGAGGGTCGCATGCACCCCAGGACCATCGGGCCCGACCCCGAGTTCCTGGGCCTCATGCCGGACTATCTCGAGGGCATCACGCTGCGCAGCCTCGCCGTCATCTGTGCGGACATCGACAGCCGTCGAGAGACCTTCCTGCTTGAGGCGGAGCACGTGGCCCCCAAGCGTCTTCCCGTTGCGCTCACCGTTGCCGCCGTCGACCGGCTCGTGCGCGGCCGCGGCCGGGTGAGCTTCTCGGAGCTCATTGACGGGCAGGAGACGCCCGAGGTCGTTGTGGCCAACTTCCTCGCCATCCTCGAGCTCTACAAGCGCGGGCTTGCCACCATCCGCCAGGACGAGCTCTTCGGTGACATCCTCATCGATCACGTTGAGGGTGCCGCGCCCTACGAGCTCGACGAGTCCGTTCTCGCCGAGATTGAGGCCGAGGGCGACTATCCCCAGCAAACCGACGTTTCCGCCGCCCCGGCGGCTGTTGCGACCAGCGAGAGGTGATGACCATGCCAGGACTTGAGAGGCTCGAGTCTGGTTCGCTCAAGGGGCTGCTCGAGGCCCTGCTGCTCGTCTCTGACGACTCCGTGCCCGCCACCGAGCTCGCGCGCGCTGCGGGTGCGGAGCCCGGGGAGGTTGCCTCCACGCTCGCCGAGCTCGCCGCAGAATACGAGGACGCCAACCGCGGCTTCCAGCTGCGCGAGGTGGCTGGGGGATGGCGGCTCTTCACGCACCCCGCCTACCATGACCAGGTTGCGGACTACGTGCTCTCCTGGGACACGCGTCGCCTCTCTCAGGCCGCCCTCGAGACGCTCGCCGTCATCGCCTACCATCAGCCCGTCACGCGCGAGGGCGTGCGCGCCATCCGTGGCGTCAACTCGGACGGCGTCATCGCCTCACTTCGCGAGAAGGGCCTCGTTCGCGAGGTCGGTCGCGAGAGGGACCGCGGCCAGGCCCAGCTCTGGGGCACCACGCGCCTCTTCCTCGAGCACTTTGGGCTGAGGAGCCTGCGCGAGCTGCCGCCGCTCGAGGACTTTGCCCCCGATGAGGAGTCCCGCCGCTTCATCCGTGAGCGGCTCTCCGGGCGCTCCATCCAGTCGACGCTCGAGGAGGCGGAGGCAGATATCGACGAGGAGCGCGCGCTGCTCGAGGACTACGACGAGGATGGGGTCGCCGACGATGCCGCCGGCTCCGCTTCCGGGGAAACGGGCGTGAGCGAAGATGAGTGATCCCATCCGTGAGGACGGGCTCTACCCCATGCGCCTGCAGCGCTTTCTCGCGCGCGCGGGCGTTGCGAGCAGGCGCGGCTCGGAACGGCTCATGACCGCGGGCCGCGTGCGCGTGAACGGCGTCGTGGTGAGCGAGCTTGGCAGCAAGGTCGACCCGGCCCATGACGTGGTGACCGTCGACGGGGTGGAGTGCCGCATCGCGACGGGTCCCACCTGCCTCATGCTCTACAAGCCCGTGGGCTACCTCACCACGATGAGCGACCCCTACGGTCGCCCGACGGTGGCCGACCTCGTTCCCGTGGCCGATCACCCCGGCCTCTACCCGGTGGGCAGGCTTGACATGGACACCACGGGCCTCCTGCTGTTCACGACCGACGGTGACCTCGGGCAGGCGCTGCTTCACCCGTCGCGCCACGTGACCAAGCACTACGTTGCCCTCGTCTCCGGGACGCCCGACGAGCGCGACCTTGACCGGCTGCGCGCGGGCGTGATGCTCGAGGACGGGCCTGCCGCCCCGGCGCGCGCGGAGCTCCTCTCGCCGCGCGACCCGCTCTTCTCGGTGGTGGCTCCCCATGGCGCGGGCCGTACGGGAGGCGGCGAGAAGAACGCGGTGGTGGGGCTCACCATCCACGAGGGCCGCAAGCACCAGGTGAAGAAGATGATGCAGGCGGTGGGCCATAAGGTGCTCCGTCTGCACCGCGACGCGTTTGGGCCGCTCGCGCTTTCCGGAATTGTGGAGGGCGCGTGGCGCGAGCTGAGCGAGAATGAGACCAGGGCGCTCGAGGCGCTCTGCAAAGGAAGGGAGCACCAGTGATCGTTGCCATTGACGGGCCGTCCGGCTCGGGAAAGTCCTCCGTCGCGCGCGAGGTGGCGCGCCGTTGCGGCCTTACCTACCTGGACACGGGCGCCATGTACCGCTCCGTTGCGTTCACGTGCCTCGATGGCGGCGTTGACCCCGAGGACGCCGAGGCCGTCGCTCGCGTTGCCCGGGAGATCGACATCGAGTTCCAGACGGACGAGGGCGGCCAGCGCGTGCGCGCCAACGGGAAGGACGTGACGAGCCAGATCCGCACCCCCGAGGTCGAGCTTGCGGTCTCTCCCGTCTCCGCAAACCCCGCCGTCCGCGAGGTCATGGTTGCCCTCCAGCGCCGCGCGGGCGAGCGCGGCGACGTGGTCGCCGAGGGGCGCGACATTGGCACCGTTGTCTTTCCCGCCGCGGACGTGAAGGTCTTTCTCAGCGCCTCGCCCGAGGCCCGCGCGCGCCGTCGCGCCGTGCAGCGCGGTGGGGGCAACCTTGCGACGGGGGAGAACGTTGTCGTTGACGAGGCCGCCGAGAAGGCGATTCTTGCCGACCTCGTGCGCCGCGACGAATACGACTCCACGCGCGAGGCCTCCCCCCTGCGCCCCGCCGAGGACGCCGTGCGCATTGACTCCTCCGACCTCTCCTTTGAGCAGGTGGTCGCGACCATCCTCGCCCTCTCTCCCGAGCTTGCCGCCCGTGCCGAGAGGAGCGCCTAATGGCCGAGAAGGACGACGCCGCCCAGGCCGGGGGCCGCATGCGCGCCTTTGCGGGCAACAGCTTTGACGACTACTACGACCACGACATCCGCGAGCACCCGCTTCCCGGGCGGCTCTTCATCGGAGCGATCGTGCGCATCCTCTGGGTGATCACCAAGTTCCTGTGGCCGTGGAAGATCGAGGGCGCCGAGCGCCTGCTGAATGACGCGCGCGGCCGCATCCTCATCATGAACCACGAGTCCATGCTCGACCCGGTGGTCGTCGTGGTCACGATGTGGCTCGCGCACGTTCCCGTGCGCATCGTCTACAAGAGCGACTTTGACCGAATCAGGCCCGCCACGTGGCTCTTCTCACGTGCAGGCGGCTTTCCCGTGGAGCGCGGCACCGCGGACATGAAGACGGTCCGCCGCGCCCGCGCCATGCTCATGCGCGGCGAGTGCGTGCTCATCTACCCCGAGGGTACCCGCGTGCGCGACGACGCGGACGAGAAGCCCCACGGCGGCTACGCCATCATGGCCCAGCTCGCCAAGGCACCGGTTCAGCCCATCGCCATCATTGGTGCCCGTCACCTGCGCTTTAGGCGACCCGTGCTCATGCGGGTGGGGGAGCCCATCGAGTGGGGCGACCTTTCCGCCCAGAAGCGCAAGGAGCAGCTCGCCGAGATGGAGCGCACGGGTATGGAGCGCGTCTACCAGCTGCGCAACGACCTGCGTGCCGAGCACCCCGAGGTGAGGGACTGATGCCCGAGATTCGCGTTGCCGGCGAGGCGGGCGCCTGCTACGGCGTGGAGCGCGCCCTCCAGATGGTGGAGTCCGCCGCGGCGGAGGGCGCGGGCGTGGTTCACACGCTCGGGCCCCTCATCCACAACCCGCGCGTCATCTCCGATCTTGCCGCCCGCGGCGTGGACGCCGTGGGCTCGCCTGAGGAGGCGGCCGGCGACACGCTCCTCCTGCGCACGCACGGGACGGTTCCCGAGGAGGAGGCGCGGGCGCGCGAGCTCTGCTCCCGCGTGCTCGACGCCACGTGCCCCTTTGTGAAGAAGGTCCACCTTGCGGCGGAGCGCCTCTCGAGCGAGGGCTACCAGGTCGTCGTGGTGGGGGAGGCGGGTCACCCCGAGGTGGAGGCAACGCTGCCGCACGCGCCCGGCGCGGTGGTGGTGGGCTCCGCCGAGCAGGCCGCTGCGCTCCCGCACGCGCGCAAGGTGGGCGTTGTGGTGCAGACGACGGCGCGCCGCGCGCTTCTTGCCGAGGTGGTCGAGGCGCTTCTCGGCGTGGCCGAGGAGGTGCGCGTCATCAACACCATCTGCGAGGCAACGTCCGGCCACCAGGCCGCCGCCGAGCGGCTCGCGCGCGAGGCGGACGTGATGATCGTCATCGGCGGGCGCATCTCTGCCAACACCACGCGTCTTGCGGAGATCTCCGCGGCGTGCTGCCCCAGGACGCATCACGTTGAGGGTGCTGACGAGCTGCGTGCCGAGTGGTTCTCCGGCGCGGACCTCATTGGCATCACGGCCGGCGCCAGCACGCCGGCGTCGCAGATCGAGGCCGTTCGGACAGAGATCGAGCGGATGGTGGGCGCCTAGGGGCGCTTACCGTCGAGCGCGGCGAGAAGGGCGTCGAGGTAGTCTCCGGGGTTGGGGACGCTTACCGCGCACGCCGCGCCGCGGTGCCCGAGCTCATCGAGGATGCGGGCCTGCGTGTCCCCGTCAAGCGTGAGCTTGTCAAAGTTGAACATGACCTCGGGAAGGACCACGAGGGTCCCGGCGAGGCCTTCGGGGAGCTGGGCGAGCAGGTCCTCCGAGACGATGAGCCCCGTCACGTTGACGTCCCCGCCAAAGTAGTCGTTGCGTATCGCGAACGTGCGCACGCGGCCCGCCGGCGAGGCGGTCTTGCAGAAGGCGTCGATCGTCTCGCGCGCGGCCTCGCCGCAGACGAGCAGCGCCTGGAGGCTCTTCTCGGCAAGCCGCGCGTCGATTTGAGCGAGCTCTGGGGCGCGCTCGCGCGCGACGAGGGCCGTCTCGTCCAGAAAGCTCCTGAGCATGCCGATGCCGTCGTAGAACTGCGGGTAGCCGTCGTAGGTCTCCGCGGCGGGAACGGGCAGCTGGGCGTCCACGTAGAACTCGTCCGAGAGCTGGAAGCGCGTGATGCCGAGCGTCTTGCGCGCGCGGGCCTGATAGGGCTCAAGGAGGCACACCACGTTGCGCGACGCCTCGAGGTCGTCGGAGTACGAGCTGTGGAAGCGGCGGCTGTGCTTGGTGTAGCCGAGTGGGACGATGGCGAGCGAGGTGATGCCCGGGCGAGCCTCCACCCAGTCGAGCGTGGCGCGCAGCTCCTCGCCGTCGTTGATGCCCGGGCAGAGCACGATCTGCGCGTGAACCTCAATGCCGGCGGAGAGGATCCTCTCGAGCACGTCGATGCCGCGCTGGGCGTGGCGGCCGATGAGCGAGCGGCGGACCTCGGGGGTTATGGCGTGGATGGAGACGTTCATCGGGGAGAGGCCGCAGGTGATGATGCGCTCGGCCTCGTCGTCCGTGACGTTGGTGAGGGTGACGAAGTTTCCCTGCAAAAACGAGAGGCGGTAGTCGTCGTCGCGCAGCGTGAGCGTGGCGCGGGCCTCGGGCGGCAGCATTGCCATGAAGCAGAACTGGCACGCGTTCACGCAGGTGCGAATGCCGTCAAAGAGCACGTCGGTGAAGTCGACGCCCCAGTCCTGGCCGGGTTCGCGCCAGAGCTCGCAGGGGGTCGTCGTGTCGTCGCGCGGGTCAAAGACCTCGAGCTCGCAGCATGCGTCGTCTGCCTCCCAGCGCCAGTCGATGATGTCGCGGGGCTCGACGCCGTTCACGGAGACGATGCGCATGCCGGGCTCGATGCCCGCCTCCCAGGCGGGGCTGCCCTCCTCAACGCCCGCGACCCAGGCGCCCGTTGCCTGTGGGCGCGTTGACGCGTAGTCCGCGCGCTTCTGCTCTGCCATGCTTCCCCCGTTCTTCTCGGCAGTCATTGTGCCACAGCGGGGGAGAGGGTGCCTGCGCCCACCGTCTCACCATCAAAGTCGCGAGCGCCCGACATCACGAGCGGAGGGTCCCGATTTGTCCAGTGAAGCCCGTCGGCACGGGCGAGCCTGGCGTTGAGGCCCGCCTTGCGCTCGGCCCAGAGCCTCGACTCCTGCTCGGTGAGCACCGGTTCGGGCAGGCCGAGGTCATGACGGATGCACCTTGCGAGCCAGTCGAGGTAGGCGATGTCGTCATAGTGCTCCTTTGCGATCTCGTAGTCCTTGATGTCGCGGGCGAGAAGCTCATTTCTCCTGTTGATGTCCTTTGACTCCTGCTGCTCGTCACGGTGGTAGGCGCCCTGGTAGTCCACGGCAACCGCCTTGAACGGCGTGGGGGCATCGCCTGCATGGTCTGGCGCGAGCAGGATGATGTCCGGCTTTCTGATCCTCTGCGCGGCCTCGCCGAGGATTGCCCCCGCGCGCTCAACCGCAACCGGGTCGTTGAGCCCGACCACCTTGATGTCATAGCCGCCGTGCCGCATGTCCAGCTCAAATCTGTGACACGTCCTGCTCTCCTGCGGCGAGCCCGAGCGGTCGCGCGCGTGCTGGAGCACGCGCCGCAGCTTTCTCGTGCCGCGGACGGGTCCCAGCTCGTCAAGGAACGATGAGATGCGACTTACGCTTGTCAGAGGTTCTTCTCGCTTGACGAGGCCGCTCTTGGCGATTGGCTGGATTCCGTAATACCCGCAGAGCTCGTCGACCAGCATGAGCAGCTCCGTCTCTGTGGCGTACTCGGTCATCTGGAGTGCCACGAGCTCCGGCGACGCGCAGGCAACGTTGGGCGTGAGGCGCACGTGCGAGTTCTCGGGATATCTCTTGAGCGCGATGTGGGCGACTGCCAATTTTGACCTGTGCCGCCCCGCGTCGCTGCTAACGATCATGTGCAGGGGGAGCGTTGCGCCCGCCAGCTGCCTGACGTTTGCTGTGATGCGCTCAACTTCGGCGACGCTCGGCATGCGCTTGGGGATCAGCTCGTCTGGCACAAACGTTGCGGAGCGCAGCAGCCGGCCCGAGTCCCAGCGGCGGAGTATCTCGAGTGCGGTGATATGTGAGAAGAAGGCGTCCATGAGCCTAGGGTATTTCTGGGCGCGGGCGTTGGGGCCGAGATTCCAAGAAAGTCGAACACGAACCTTACGCGGGACTTGCCGGTATCTGGCAAGATTTGTATCCGTGCAGCTACGAGGTATCGCTTGACATAAGGAACTGTACTAGAAATTAAATCGATGCGCAGGGCTCATCTTGTGTTTCTCGGCGACGGGCGCTGCATCGCGGTTTCTGTCGTCGCGTTATGTCCCTTGCGGGCCCAACTCCGCACCCAGATCCGGTTCTGGGTCCGCGACGGCGCCAACCCTGTGCACAAATCCGGTTCTGGGTCCCCGACGGCGCCAACCCAGCACCCAGATTCAGTTCTGGGTCCGCAACGAGAACAACCCAGCACCCAAATCCAGTTCTGGGTCCGCAGCGGCAATGAGCCTGCACCCAGATCTGATTCTGGGTCCGTTACGGATCCAGTCCAGTACGCAAATCCGGTTCTGTGCGCGGGTTTGGGGGGCGAGAAGGACCCAAATCCGGTTCTGGGTGCTGGAGTGACAGAGCGTGGGGGCGAGAAGGACCCAGATCCGGTTCTGGGTGCCGGCACGAGAGACGGAGTCGCAAAAAAGTGGGGATTTAGCGCGCTCACCGGCCAAAACCTGCCGCTCGTGCTAGACTTCTTGCGCCAATGGAATAGCAAGGAGACAAGATGCCAAAGCCCGTAGTCGCCGTGGTCGGCCGCCCCAACGTCGGCAAGTCCACGCTCGTCAACCGCATTGCGGTGAGCCGCGACGCCATCGTCCACGAGTCGCGCGGGGTCACGCGCGACCGCTCGTACCACGACGCCGACTGGAACGGTCGCGACTTCACCCTCATCGACACCGGCGGCATCGAGTCTGTCAAGTCAAAGGACGTCTTTGCGCCCCGTATCCGCGAACAGGCGCTCATGGCCTGCGAGGAGGCCGACGTCATCGTCTTTGTGGTGGACGGCACCACCGGCGTGACCGACGAGGACGAGGAGGTCGCGCGCATCCTGCGCAAGACCGACAAGCCCGTCTTCCTCGTGGTCAACAAGAAGGACAACCCCGCCACCGAGCAGGACGGTCTCTGGGACTTTTACGCCCTCGGCGTCGGCGAGCCGCGCCCGCTCTCCGCGGGGCATGGCTACGGCACGGGTGACCTCCTCGACGACATCGTCGCAGCCTTCCCCGAGCCCTCCGAGGAGGAGCCCGCGGACGACATGCTCTCCCTGGCCATAGTCGGCCGCCCCAACGTCGGCAAGTCCAGCCTCGCCAACCGTCTCGCCAACAAGAAGCGCTCCATCGTCTCTGACGTGGCGGGCACCACGCGCGACGCCATTGACAGCGTGATCGAGTGGAAGGGCATGCCCATCAAGCTCGTGGACACCGCGGGCATGCGCAAGAAGACGCAGGTCCACGAGGACGTCGAGTACTACAGCCTGGTGCGCGGCCTCCAGGCGATCGACCGCGCTGACGTGTGCCTGCTCGTCGTGGACGCCACCGTGGGCGTGACCGAGCAGGACCAGAAGGTTGCCAACATGGCCATCGACCGTGGCTGCGGCCTCGTGCTCGTGCTCAACAAGTGGGACCTCATCGAGACCGACCAGCAGCGTGACGAGATCGTCGCCTCCATCGACAAGCGCCTCGCCTTCGCGCCGTGGATCCCCACCGTCAACGTCTCCGCGCTCACCGGGCGCGCCGTCGACAAGGTCCTCGGCCTGGCCGTCCGAGCCGCCGAGGCGCATGCCTGCCAGCTCAAGACCTCCGAGCTCAACGATCTTCTCGCGGAGATTCGCGAGGGCGGTCACACCCGCAGCGAGAAGGGCCGCAGGCTCAAGATCCAGTACGCCACGCAGACGGGCAGCAAGCCGCCGGTCATCTCCTTCTGGTGCAACGCCCCCGACCTCGTGGACGATAACTTCGAGCGCTTCCTCGAGAACCGCCTCCGCGCGCGCTTTGACCTCACGGGCACGCCGGTACGCCTCAAGTTCCGCAGGAAGTCCGAGGGGGGCGAGCGCTAGTGGACCCGCTCATGCTCTGGACCATCGCCTTCACCGTGGGCGCGTACTTTGTGTGCGGCATCCCCTTTGGCCTGGTCATCGCCTTGGCCATGGGCCACGTTGACGTCCGCGAGGTGGGATCGGGCAACATCGGGACCACAAACGTCGCGCGCTCGGTGGGCAAGGGCGCCGCGGCCGCCACGCTCCTGCTTGACCTGGGCAAGGGCCTCATCTGGATGGTTGTCGCCCGCTACGGCATCGCCGCGCTCGCGCTGGGCGGCGACGTTGCGGCGCTCGACCACACCACGGCCTTTGGCGTCTCGCTCTCCTGCGTCTTTCTCGGCTGCATCCTCGGCCACGTCTTTACCCCGTACCTGCGCTTTCATGGTGGCAAGGGTATCGCCGTCGGGTTTGGTGCCGCGCTTGGGCTCTACTGGCCCATCGGCGTGGGGCTTCTCGCCCTCTTCCTCGTTCTTGCCATCCCCACGCGCTACGTCTCGCTGGGCTCCGTCGTTGCCGCGGCGTCACTTCCCGTCTGGTGCGTGATCTTTGGCTTTCCCACGGCCTCCGTGGTTCCCGTGGTCATTGCCGCGGTGGTTGTCATCTGGTCTCACCGAGAGAACGTCCGGCGCCTTGTCCATGGGGACGAGCGGCGCTTTGCCTTCCACAAGTCAGAGAGCAAGGAGAACTAGCGATGCTGGAAGAGATCAAGATTGCCCCCTCCATCCTCGCAGCGAACTACCTTCGTCTTGGGGAGGAGCTTGCCGACGTCTCCACGGGGGACCTCATTCACTTTGATGTCATGGACGGCCACTTTGTCCCCAACCTCTCGTTTGGCATTGACGTCGTGCGCGCGGTGAAGTCTGCCACCGACCTTCCGGTTGACGTGCACCTTATGATCACCAACCCGGACGAGATGGTCGAGAAGTACCTCGACGCTGGCGCGGACTACCTCTCCTTCCACTACGAAGCAACCGCCCACGCGCACCGGCTTGTCTCCCTCATTCATGAGCGCGGCGCCAAGGCTTCGGTGGCCCTCAACCCCGCCACGCCCGTGGCCGCCCTCGAGCCCATCCTCGGTGACCTCGACATGGTTCTTGTCATGACGGTGAACCCCGGCTTTGGCGGGCAGAGTTTCATCGAGTCCTCTTCCCGCAAGATCCGCAGGCTCCGTCGCATGTGCGACGAGCAGGGCGTGAACCCGCTCATCGAGGTTGACGGCGGCATGTCCGCCAAGACCGTCGCCAAGGTGACGAGCGCGGGTGCCAACGTGATCGTTGCCGGGAGCTCCGTCTTTGGCGCGCCCGACCGCGCCGCCGCCATCGATGAGATCAGGCGCGCTGGTCAGGCCGGCGTCTCCAAGATGGCGTGACGATGGACGCCACCTACACCTATCTCGATTACGCCGCCTCCTGCCCCATGAGGCCGGAGGCGCTCTCGGCAGAGCGCGCCTATGACGAGGGCGAGCTTGCCGGCGTGAACCCCAACTCGCTTCATTCGTCCGGCCGTGCCGCCGCCCGCGCGCTCGACGGTGCCCGGCGCGAGATTGCCGCCTGTCTCGGCGGCGGGCTTCGCCCGTCTGACGTCGTCTTCACCTCGGGCGGGACGGAGTCGAACAACCTTGCGGTTCTCGGCCTTGCCGAGGGCGCGCGGGCGCGGGACTCCCGCAGGAGGCGCATCGTCCTCTCTGCCATAGAGCACGACTCGGTGCTCGACCTCGTGGGCCCGCTGCGCGAGCGCGGCTTTGAGGTCGAGCTCGTGAGCCCCAACCGCCAGGGAGTCGTTGAGCCCGGCGCGCTCGAGGCGCTTCTCGGCGAGACGTGCGCGCTCGTCTCGATCATGTATGCCAACAACGAGACCGGCGTCATTCAGCCCGTTTCCGAGCTCGCGCGATCCGCCCGCTCGCGCGGGGCGCTTTTCCACACGGACGCCGTCCAGGCGTTTGGGCACGTGCCCCTTGAGCTTTCCGACGTGGACGCCGTGAGCGTTGCCGCCCACAAGATCGGCGGCCCCGTCGGCGTGGGGGCGCTCGCGGTGCGCGGCCGCGTTCCCCTGAGGCCCCAGAGCTTTGGCGGTGGGCAGGAGCAGGGCAGGCGTGCCGGAACGCAGGACGTCCGCGGAGCCCTTGCCTTTGCGGCGGCCGCGCGCGCCTGTTGCGGGACCCTTGCCGAGACGCGAGGGCTCGTCTCGCGCCGAGCCCGGGGGCTCTACGACCTGCTCTGCGCTCCCGATACCGGAATCATCCCCACCACCTCTGTGGCGATGGGGCCGGACCGTCTTCCGGGCATCGTGAGCGTGATGGTGCCGCGCCTGGACTCCGAGACGCTCATCCTTGCCCTTGACCAGGCAGGCTTTGGGGTCTCCGCCGCCTCCGCGTGCTCCTCGGGCTCGCTTGACGCGAGCCACGTGCTCCTTGCCATGGGCATCCCCCGTGACGAGGCGCTGGGGTCGCTGCGCATCTCCTTTGACGAGCGGGTTGCCCCGAGCGACCTCGACCGCTTTGCCAAGACGCTGATTGCTATCGTCGCCGAGCGCTCCTCCGGGCGCAGGCGCTAGGAAAGAGGAACCATGACCGAAGCATCTGCCCTCATGAAGCTGCAGGAACTCGACCTCGAGCTCCTCAAGTGCGCGTCCACGCTCGCCTCCATGCCGCAGCAGGCGCGCCTCAAGACCATCGCCCTTGCCGCCAAGAAGGTGAGAAGCGAGCTCACCTCCATCGTGGGCCAGCGCAAGGACGCCGAGCTTGAGATCGCCGACGTGGAGGCCAACCTCGCCCACTATCACGAGAAGACCGCGGAGGTCCAGGCCACTGCGGACTCCGGCGCCTTCACGCACCGCGAGGTGCGCGACATCGAGCAGCAGCTCACCTCACTTGCCAAGCACATCGAGAAGGCCGAGTTCACCCTCGGGCCGCTTCGCGAGCGTCTGGAGAGGCTCGCGCGCGCCGAGAAGAACGCGCGTCTCACCGCCGAGAAGATCGAGGTCGAGCGCAAGGCTACCGAGGAGTCCCTTACGCACGACTCCGCTGAGCTGCGCGCCAAGATCGTCGAGCTCTCCCGCGAGCGCGACCGCGTTGCGGGCGGCGTCTCCGCCGAGCACCTCGCGAGCTACGAGACCGCGCGCAAGCGCTTCAAGGGCCTCGGCGTCGAGCGCCTGCGCGGCAACGTCCCCTCGGTCTGCCGCGTGAAGCTCCAGCCGAGCTCCTTCCACGACCTCGCCCAAGGCGAGGAGATCACCGAGTGCCCGTACTGCCACCGCATCCTCATCACCTCGGAGGAGGTGGAGGGGGAGTGAGCGAGCAGGGTGAGCGCACGCCGCGCGTCCTTCTCGCCGTCTGCGGGGGGATTGCCGCCTACAAGGCGTGCGAGGTGCTGCGCGGGCTTCAGAAGGCCGGGTGCGAGGTCCGCGTGACCATGACCGCGGACGCGGTGCGCTTCGTGGGCACCGTGACCTTTGAGGCGCTCTCCGGCGCGCCCGTCGCCACGTCGCTCTATGACTATCCCGGCTCCGCGATCCCGCACATCGACCTCGCGGAGTGGGCCGACGCTGCCGTCGTGGTGCCCGCCACCGCCAACGTCATGGCCAAGATGGCCTGCGGCATCGCCGACGACTGCCTCACGACGACGCTCCTGGCGTGCGCGTGCCCCGTGCTCGTGGCGCCGGGGATGAACGTGCACATGTGGCAGAACCCCGCCACGCAGGCCAACGCCGCCACGCTGCGCGGGCGCGGCGTGAGCTTTGTGGGGCCCGACACGGGTCGCCTTGCCTGCGGAGACGTGGGCGAGGGCAAGCTCGCGGGGGTGGATGAGATCGTGTCCGCCGCGCTCGCGCTCCTTGGGCCGCGCGACCTCGTTGGCCTGCACGTGCTCGTGAACGCCGGCCCCACGCACGAGGCCATCGACCCCGTGCGCTACATCGCCAACCGCTCCACGGGCAAGATGGGCTACGCCATCGCGGAGGCCGCGGCACGACGTGGGGCCGAGGTGACGCTCGTCTCCGGGCCCACCTCGCTTGTGGCTCCTGCTGGCGTGCGACGCGTGGACGTAGAGAGCGCCGCGCAGATGCACGACGCTACGCTTGCGGAGTTTGAGGCCGCCGACGTTGCCATCTGCAGCGCCGCGGTGGCCGACTACACGCCCGTGGCGCCCGCGGACCACAAGCTCAAAAAGTCGCGCGAGCGCCTGGACGCGATCGAGCTCACGGAGACGGCCGACATCCTGGCCGACCTCTGCGCCGTGAAGGGACCGCGTGTGGTGGTGGGTTTTGCCGCCGAGACGGACGATCTGCTCGCCCACGCGCGGGAGAAGCTTGAGCGCAAGGGGGCCGACCTCATCGTGGCCAACGACGTGAGTCGCCCCGAGTCCACCTTTGGCGCCGACACCAACCGCGTGGCGTTCGTAACCGCCGGTGGCGTTGAGCAGCTCGAAACCCTGCCCCTTCCTGCCGTTGCCGATGCGCTTTTGAGCCGCATTGTCCCGGGCGGGGGCCCTGGGACGGGCCCCGTTGGCGAGAAGGGCCTTGGGTAGGGCCCGCGCCCCCATGCGCTTGGCGCGGGAACCCGTCCTTTTCTCTGAGCGAAAGATCACGTCCCCAAATAACAGGAGGGTGAGTTGAGGGAGCTTCGTGTTGGGTGCCATCTTTCCACCGCCAACGGCTACGCTGCGATGGCGGGGGACGCCGTGTCCATCGGCGCCACCACGTTTGCGTTCTTCACGCGCAACCCGCGCGGCGGCAACGCCCGCGAGCTTGACGAGAAGGACCTCGCCGCGTTTCTTGCCACGCTTACGGAGCACGGCATTGGCCCGCTCGTGGCGCACGCGCCCTACACGTACAACCTCTGCTCCTCCAAGCCGGAGACCGTCGAGTTCGCGCGCCGTGCGATGCGCGAGGACCTGGAGCGCATGGAGCACCTCCCGGGCCACCTCTACAACTTCCACCCCGGCTCCCACGTCAAGCAGGGCGCCGACGAGGGCATCAGCCTCATCTGCGAGGGCCTGAACGAGGTCCTGGAGCCCGGCCAGGCAACCACGGTGCTGCTTGAGACCATGGCGGGCAAGGGCACCGAGGTCGGCCGCTCCTTCGAGGAGCTGGCCCGCATCATCGACGGCGTGAAGCACAACGAGCTTCTCGGCGTGTGCCTGGACACCTGCCACGTGGCGGACGCGGGCTACGACATCGTCCACGACCTCGACGGCGTGCTTGACGAGTTTGACCGCGTGATCGGCCTTACGCGCCTTCGCGCCCTGCACCTCAACGACTCCAAGAACCCGCTCGGCTCCCACAAGGACCGCCACGAGAAGATCGGCGCGGGCACGCTCGGCCTCGGGACCTTCCGCGCCGTGGTCGCCAACGAGCGCCTTGCGGGGCTGCCCATGGTGCTCGAGACCCCGCAGGCCGGCCTCGACGGCTGGGCGGCAGAAATCGCGCTGCTGCGTAGCTTGTAGGGGCGCGGCTCGACGGTCCTTCTCGCCAGGCGCTTGTCCAAAACCTGACAGGTAGCACTTCTTTTTCACAGGCTCTTCTCTGTAAGCTATGGTTTCTTTTGTCTAACGGCTACGAAGAGAGACTACCTGCCAGGTTTACCGTTTGGAAACACAGCGCTGCGAGAAGAACCTTGACCAGAAAAGCGCTGCGAGAAGAACCGCGTGCTCTCATGCGCCTCGCCCCTATAATGGGGAGCGTTACCGCGACGGAGGGGCGTCCTTACATGGGAATTCTCATTGGGCTTGAGCACGTGGGGCACGAGTGGCCCGGCAAGCGCGTGCTGGAGGACCAGACCATAGGCATCAACGAGGGCGAGCGCATCGGCATCGTTGGCCGCAACGGCGACGGCAAGTCCACGCTGCTGGAGATCGTGGGTCACGTGCTGGAGCCGGACGCGGGCACTGTGACGTGGCGGCGCAACATCTCTGTGGGTTATCTCGGGCAGGCCGACCAGCTCGCGGATGGAGACCCCGTGCGCCACGCGATCTTCGGCGACGTCCCCGAGTACACCTGGGCATCTGATGCGCGCATCCGCGCTATTCTGGACGAGCTTGTGGGTGACCTCGACCTGGGCGGCGCCGTGGGCGAGCTCTCCGGCGGGCAGCGCCGTCGCGTGGACCTCTGCCGCGTGCTCTGCCACACCTGGGACGTCATCCTCATGGACGAGCCGACCAACCACCTTGACCTGGCCGCCATTGAGTGGCTGGCCGACCACCTGCGCCGTCGCTGGCCGGCGGGGGAGGGCGCGCTCCTGGTGGTTACCCACGACCGCTGGTTTCTCGACGAGGTCTGCGAGCACATGTGGGAGGTCCACGACCGCCGAATCGAGCCGTTTGAGGGCGGCTACTCCGCCTACATCCAGCAGCGCGTGGAGCGCGAGCGCCAGGCGGCCGTCATGGAGGAGCGCCGCCAGAACACGCTGCGCAAGGAGCTCAACTGGCTCGCGCACGGCGCCAAGGCCCGCACGAGCAAGCCGAAGTTTCGCATCGAGGCGGCGCGCGCCCTCATTGCCAACGACCCGCCGCTCAGAAACCCGCTCGAGCTCAAGCGCCTTGCCGTGAGCCGCCTGGGCAAGCAGGTCATTGAGATGAAGGGCGTGAGCTTTGCGTATCCCGGCGGCCCCCGCGTGATCGAGGACGTGGACTGGCTCATCGGCCCCGGGGATCGCTACGGCATCCTCGGCGCCAACGGAGCGGGCAAGTCCACGCTGCTCGCGCTCATGACGGGCGCGCTCACGCCCACGTCCGGCACCGTGAAGATCGGCGCGTCCGTGCGCTTTGGCTTCATGAGCCAGCACCTCGACGCGCTGGGCGAGAAGGACGACTGGCGCGTGCTCGAGGTGCTCGGCCGCTACAAGCGCAGCTACCTCGTGGGCGGCAAGATGCAGAGCCCCACGCAGCTCATCGAGCGGCTGGGCTTTGAGCAGCGCGAGCTGCAGAACTTCATCAGGGACCTCTCCGGCGGGCAGCGGCGGCGTCTGGCGCTTCTGTGCGTGATCCTGGAGGAGCCCAACGTGCTCGTGCTCGACGAGCCGGGCAACGACCTGGACACGGACATGCTCGCCGTGATGGAGGACCTGCTCGACAGCTGGCCCGGGACGCTCCTTGTGGTCTCGCACGACCGCTACCTCATGGAGCGTGTAACCGACGACCAGTTTGCGCTCATTGACGGCCACGTACGCCACGTGCCCGGCGGCGTGGACGAGTACCTGCGCCTGCTTGGCGAGAAGGGCGTGGAGTCGCAGGCAGAGACCGCTGCGCAAGGGGACGGCCCTTCTCGCCCCGCTTCTGCCGGGCTTTCCAACCAGGAGCGCCGCGAGCTCAAGAAGCGCTTTGACGCGGTGAGCCGCAAGCTGGAGAAGACGGCGGGGGAGCCCGACCGTCTGCGCGCCGAGATGGCCGTCGTGGACGCGAGCGACTACGCCGCCCTCATGGCCGCTCAGGAGGCGCTGGACGCGTGCCTTGCCGAGCGCGAGGCCCTCGAGGACGAATGGCTTGAGCTTTCCGACCGCCTCGGCATCGAATGATCCAAAAGGGGACAGACCCCTTTTGGATCATAGGGCAGCGCTGAGGGCGGCCTCAAAGGCGTCGAGGTCCGCTGCGTTGGGGTGGCCGAGCGCGCGGTCGAAGTTCTCGATCATGGGCGCAAAGCGCGCGGGGTCAGTCTCGGCCAGCTTGACGTAGCGATCGCGCACGGCGGGTGGCATCTGACCCTGGCACATGAAGCGCCCCACAACCTGGGCACCCTCAGGCAGCGCGGAGGCAAAGCGGTCGAGCACGCGGTCGTAGTACACCTGGCTGCCGCCAAAGCCGCAGGTGCCAAAAAGGAAGACGCGCTTGCCGGCGAGCTGGGGGAGCGCGTCCTCCAGCGCGGGGTCAAGCCCGCCCTTGTCGGTCCAGGAGCCAATGAGCACGAGGTCGGCGTCTGTCGCGGGCACCTCGTTCTTCTCGCTCAGGACCTCGCGGGCGCGCTGTGCGAGCTTCTTGGTGTTGCCTGTCTTTGAGCTGCAGATGATTGCGTAGGTCATGATGCCTCCTTGGTTGGCTGGCACTCTTGTACCCTGCTTGTGGGCCCTATACCTCCCACGAGCAATTCTTCATATCAACCCGACCGTTTGGAAGGAAGCGCACGCCCTCGGCCTCGAGCATGCGACGTTGCTCGCCGGGGCCGCCAAAGGCAAAGCCCGGCGCGAGCGAGCCGTCCGAGAAGATCACGCGATGGCAGGGAACCCCGCCGGCAATGCCGGGGCTGCCGTGCATGGCATAGCCCACCTGGCGCGCGCACCGCGGTGCGCCCATGAGGCGCGCCACCTGGCCGTAGGTTGCCACGCGCCCCTCGGGAATCTGGCGCACCACGTCCCAGGCGCGCTCGAAGAAGGTCCTCTCCATCGCTCCTCCAATCCGCTATGCTCAGGCTACCACCTAACCGAGAGGGGAAGCCATGAAGCTCGACAAGAACGCTACCGCGCTGCTCGTCATTGACGCCATCGAGGCCACGGGCGCGGACACGCTCTACGACCCCGACGCCGCCACCGCCGCATACCGCGACGCGGTGGCGCGCGCTGTTGCTGCCTGCCACGCTGCTGGCGTCCCGGTGATCTTCTGCAATGACGCGCACATCCGCGGCCTTGATCGCGAGCTCGAGCTTTGGGGCGAGCATGGCGTGGCCGGCGAGTCCCGCATCTTCCCCCAGATTGAGGTGGGGGAGGGCGACATCATCATCCCCAAGCGCCGCTACTCCGGCTTCTTCCAGACCGATCTTGACCTCACCCTGCGCGAGCTTGGCGTCACGACCGTCATTGCCGTGGGCGCGGACACCAACATCTGCGTCCTCCACACGCTGGCCGATGCGTACTTCCTAGGCTATGCCTCCGTCGTGGTGACCGACGCCACGATGACCTTCCTCTGCGGCACGCAGGAGGGCGCGCTCGAGCACTGTGAGAAGTGCTACGGCTCCACCCTCTGCACCGTCTCCGACCTCGAGGCCGCCCTGTAATTTGGGGACGTGTTTTAGAGATTTTGGGACAGGTTTTAGGCGGGCACGGGGAAAGCTCGTCAGAGTTGTGTGTGGTTTTTGAGGGCAGTCCTTAGTATCAAGCCGTTTTGCCCGGGAAATAGCCAGCTCAGAGACTCGAGCCTCTCCGGCTACTCAGGCTCGGTCAAAAAACCGCACACAACTCTCGGGCGCCGCCTAAGAGACCCGTTATCTGGTGTGCTGCACCCCCTGGCAGCTACGAATTGCTTCGAGAAAGGCCTCGACTGCAAGTAGTTTGGGACGTGCTATTTCTCTCAGAGATTTTGGGACAGGTTCGAGGCCAGTGGCCAAACCTGTCCCAAAATCTCTGAGAGAAACAACACGTCCCGTTTTGACAGTCCCGCTTTGACGCTTTGCATTATTGACGTAACGTCGCTAAAATCTCTCTCGTATTGAGAGGGAGATAGACATGATCATTGAGAACCAGACCTTCGACGAGGAGCGCGCCCTGTATGGTCAGAGGGACCTCGTTGTGCGCAACTGCCGCTTCGACGGTCCCGCGGACGGCGAGAGCGCCTTCAAGGAGTGCGAGAACGTAACCGTCGAGGGCGCCTTCATGAACCTACGTTACCCGTTCTGGCACGACCACGACCTCGCGCTCCACAACGTGGAGATGACCGAGCTCTGCCGCGCCGCGCTCTGGTACAGCAGCGACGTGACCATCGAGGACAGCCAGCTCCACGGCATCAAGGCGCTGCGTGAGTGCGAGGGCGTCCGCATGCGCCGCTGTGACATCGTCTCCCCGGAGTTTGGCTGGTCAACGCGCGGCATCACGATGGAGGACTGCTCCGCCGCAAGCGAGTACTTCATGATGCGCGCGACCGGCCTGCATCTCCGCAACGTGCGCTTCTCGGGCAAGTACTCGTTCCAGTACATCGAGGACGCGGTCCTTGAGAACTGCGACTTCGACACCAAGGACGCCTTCTGGCACGCGCGCCACGTCGTCGTGCGCAACTCGCACGTGAAGGGGGAGTACCTCGGCTGGTACAGCGAGGATGTGACCTTTGAGAACTGCCTCATCGAGGGCACGCAGCCGCTCTGCTACTGCGAGGGCCTGCGCCTGGTGAACTGCCGGATGGTTGGCTGCGACCTCGCCTTCGAGCGCAGCCACGTCCAGGCTACGCTCACGGCGCCCGTTGAGAGCATCAAGAACCCGCTCGAGGGAAGCCGCGTCGTCGTGCCGGCGGCGCGCGAGATAATCCGAGACATCGAAGGCGCAACGGGCGTCGTCGAGCTCACGGGCGGGCCCGGTGCGGACGCTCTTCTCGCTGGCTGAGGGACCAGCTGCGTGGCTTTGCGCGAGATTGAACCGGGCCTTTCTCGCCGCTGCCGTGTGGAATCCTGCCGTATCCTTAATGGCGCCATAAAGGACTGCGATTGGAGTCATATGAAGCATACGAGAGGGATTTTTGCCTTTGGTATTGCGGCTTCGCTTGCGCTTGTCGGCTGCCTGAGCGTCGCCACGCCCGCGTCCGCCGCCGTTGCCCCCTGGGAGACGGAGGCGGTTTTTGACCTTGACGAGCTGAGCACCATGTATCGTCTCTACAACCAGTACACGGGCGAGCACCTCTACACCGCCGACGCCGAGGAGCGCGCGGACCTGGTGGGTCGCGGCTGGACCGCCGAGGGCGTGGGCTGGGTTGCGCCGAAGGTCGAGACGCCCGAGAAGGACGCCGATGGCACGTCGGAGGCTGACGCCGAGGCCACGACCGAGTACGCTCCCGTCTACCGCCTTTACAACAAGTTTGCCCCCGGCGGCGATCACCACTACACGATGGACAAGGACGAGTACGACAGCCTCGTCGAGATTGGCTGGACGGGCGAGGGCATTGCCTGGTACTCCCTCGACAAGGGGGAGGGCACGCCGCTCTATCGCCTCTACAACCCCTACGTCAAGACGTGCACGCACCACTACACGCTTGACACGGCCGAGCGCGATCGCCTCGTCTCCCTTGGCTGGAAGTTCGAGGACGTGGCGTGGTACGGTTATCCCGGCGGGCTCGTTACCGCGTACGAGCAGCTCGGAAAGCCCTACGAGGTTGGCACCACCGGCCCCGACGCCTTCGATTGCTCCGGGTTCATCTGGTACTGCTACGGCAGCGCTCGCGGCCGCACCACCTCGCAGATCGTAAGCTCGCTCAAGGCGTCCGGCGACTGGACCGAGAACATCGACGAGCTCAAGGTGGGCGACCTCGCCTTCTCGAGCGCCGGGCACGTGGGCATCTACGTGGGCAACCGCCGCTACATCGAGGCGTCCAACTCCGATACCGGCGTCATCGAGGAGTACATGTACAGCTTCTACGGCGGCGGCTCGTACTACTAAGGGGCGGGGCTCGCCGTTTTCGAGCGGAAGCCTGTTCCGTAACGGTTGGGATGGTTTTGGGCAACAAGTTTGATGTGTGGGCGCGTCTCGCATAAAACTTGTTGCCCAAAACTCTTTTTATGGAGCGATTTCTTAACAGCGGATAAGAGTATGGCGCCGAGAAGGACCTGGCGGAGAGAGGGGCATCAAACATGTTGCCCACAACTTGTCGTTTTGTCCCGAATCGGCCGTTCCCGCTGACACGTTGGCGTCTCGAACGCAAAAGTTCCTCTTCCCGGCAGCGGCCGTTGCTCGCAAGGCTATGTACACTGTTGCAGGTTTGATGCTCTTCTCGCAAGTCTGTGACCTGCGGGTTTGTCGACGCTGACGCCCCGAAAAAGTTTCAACTGTGTACATACCCTACAGACGGGCAGCAGTCTAATGAAAAAGGCCTCGGGAATGACCCCGAGACCCCTCAATTACTGGTCGGGTGGACTGGATTCGAACCAGCGACCCCTTGACCCCCAGTCAAGTGCGCTACCAAACTGCGCCACCACCCGTTTGCGAAGAAGTACTCTATCACTCCCTCATTTTGGATGCAAGAACAAAGTTCCGATTAATTGGACTGGAGATAAGATCCGCCGGGCTATATAAGGCAGTGCCGGGAGTCGAACCCCGTCGCGACGCCCGCACAGTGGGGAATGGATGCTACGGCCGCTACGCTCAAGACCTCCCCCCTCGCGCCTTGCTTCTTTCACAACATTCTTCTCGCTTCATAGCTCAACTTCTCTCACATGGTTGTGTCCAGTGGAGGGTATGTACACAGTTGAAACTTTTTTGAGTTGCCAGTTCCGACAAACTCGCAGGTCAGCGCGTTGCGATAATAGCATCAAACCTGTAACAGTGTACATAACCTCCACGGCGCGTCGGCCATGAGGCTGTCGGCGCGTGTGTCGGGCGCGTTTCAGCCCGGCAAACGACGTGTAGCGGCATCGTGCCCCGCGCCACCGTCAACCTATGATGAAAGGGCACGTAATCCGCGACAAACCACAGGAGGACGAGATGGCACGCGTGTACAACTTCTCCGCAGGCCCCGCCGTTCTTCCCGAGGAGGTCCTCGAGAAGTGCGCGGGCGAGATGCTCGACTACGCCGGCTGCGGCACGAGCGTCATGGAGATGAGCCACCGATCTTCCGTGTTCAAGGGCATCATCGAGGGCGCCGAGGCGCGCCTGCGCTCCCTCATGAGCATCCCCGACAACTACAAGGTCATCTTCACCCAGGGCGGCGACTCGCTGCTCTTCTCCACGGTCTTCATGAACTTGGCCACCAACGGCAAGGCGGACTACGTCATCACGGGCAACTGGGCCAAGAAGGCCTTCCAGGAGGCACAGATCCTCGGCGACGCGCAGGCCGTTGCCTCCTCGGCCGATAAGAACTTCTCCTACATCCCCGACTGCTCCGACCTGCCCATCCGCGAGGACGCGAGCTACCTTTACATCTGCGAGAACAACACGATCTACGGTACCAAGTTCCCCGAGCTCCCCAACACCAAGGGCCACGTGCTCGTGGCGGACCAGAGCTCGATGTTCCTCTCCGAGCCCGTGGACGTCTCTCGCTACGGCCTCATCCACGCGGGCGTGCAGAAGAACGTGGGCCCCGCGGGCGTGCAGATCGTTATCGTGCGCGAGGACCTCATCCCCGACGACCTTCCCGGCGTTCCCACGATGCTGCGCCTCAAGACCCAGGCAGACGCCGGCTCGCTCTACAACACGCCCAACTGCTGGGGCATCTACGTCTGCGGCCTCGTCTTCGAGTGGATCGAGAGGATGGGCGGGCTCGCCGCGATGGGGGAGCGCAACGCCGAGAAGGCCGCCGTGCTCTACGACTTCCTCGACGAGTCAAAGCTCTTCTCGTCAACGGTGGACCCGAGCTGCCGCTCGCTCATGAACGTCCCCTTTGTCACGGGCAATGAGGACCTTGACGCCGTCTTTGTCAAGGACGCGGCCAAGGCGGGTCTCGTCAACCTCAAGGGCCACCGCTCGGTGGGCGGCATGCGCGCCTCGATCTACAACGCCATGCCGCGCGAGGGCGTGGAGGCGCTCGTTGCCTTCATGAAGGAATTCGAGCTCGCGCACCGCGCGTAAACCTGACAAAGGTGACAGGGTAACTTGTCATCATTTGTCTTCGCTTGGAGGAACACCATGTACTGCATCCACTGCATGAACAACATCTCCACGGTGGGCACCGACGCCCTCGAGGCGGCCGGCTACGCCTTTGTGGAGGACCCCGCCGCGGCCAATGCCTGGCTCGTCCGTAGCGCCAACCTCAACGAGATGGAGATGCCGCACGACCTGCTCGCAATCGCGCGTGCGGGCGCGGGCGTGAACAACATCCCCGTCGAGCGCTGCGCCCAGCAGGGCGTCGTCGTCTTCAACACGCCCGGCGCCAACGCCAATGCCGTGAAGGAGCTCGTCATCTGCGGCATGCTCCTTGCCTGCAGAGACATCATCGGAGGCGTGGAGTGGGTCCACGAGGCAAGTGACGACCCGCAGATCGCCAAGCGCGCCGAGAAGGCCAAGAAGCGCTTTGCGGGCTTTGAGCTTGCGGGCAAGCGCGTGGGCGTCATCGGGCTGGGCGCCATCGGCGCAGAGGTCGCCGATGCCCTCATCGCCCTTGGCGCCGAGGTTATGGGCTACGACCCGTACCTCTCCATCAACGCCGCCTGGGGCCTTGACAGAAGGATCGAGCACGCAACCGACCTCGACCAGCTGCTCTCCGCCTGCGACTTTGTCACGCTGCATGTCCCGGCAACAGACTCGACGCGCGGCATGATCTCCGCGGAGGCCATCTCCAAGATGAAGCACGGCGCCGTCCTTCTCAACTTTGCCCGCGACGCGCTCGTTGACGAGCAGGCGCTTGCCGAGGCGCTCGACGACGGTAAGCTCGCCCGCTACGTCACCGACTTTGCCAACCCCGCGAGCGCCAACATGAAAAACGCCATCGTGCTCCCGCACCTTGGCGCCTCAACGGGCGAGGCGGAGGACAACTGCGCCGTCATGGCCGCCAACCAGCTGCGCGATTACCTTGAGAACGGCAACATCGTGAACTCCGTCAACTACGGCCGCGTTGACCTTGGCCCCTTGGTGAGCGGAACGCGCCTCGCCCTCTTCCACGAGAACGTTCAGGGTGTCATCGGCGAGGTCTCCCAGGCCATCGCGCGTGGTGGCCTCAACATCGAGAACATGAGCAACGTGAGCCGTGGGGCCAACGCCTACACGCTCCTTGAGGTGACCGGCAACGTCACCGATGCGCTCGTCTCCGAGCTCGAGGGCCTGACAGGCATTAGGAGGGTGCGCCACATAGTCCGTTAGCTCGGCGTCCCGACAAAACCGGCATCCCTTGCGACGGGCATCGCGGCCATGCGGTGTCCGCCGTGCCTTGTGGAGCGGTTGGGGAACTGACTTAATTTACGCTAAACTGGGTACCTTGGTGAAGGTAGTTCCACCGACTCGAGAGGGCCGAAGTGTCAGAGAGAACAGAGCGCACCAAGTCGCTCATTAAGAGCATTGCCGATGCCGACGCCGCCGAGCGCCAGGCCTCCGGGCGTTCGGACATACCGGTGGGGACCTCCGGGAACCCCTCTACGCAGGTGCTCACCGTCGCCAACGTCATCACGTTCTGCAGACTCGCCCTCACCATCGTCTTTCTCTTCCTCTTTGCCACCGGCTCCAACCGCGCCGCGGCCCTTGTGTGCTACGTCGTGGCAGCGGCGACCGACTTCCTTGACGGCCAGGTCGCGCGGCGCACGCAGACTGTGAGCTGGCTCGGAAAAATCATGGACCCCATCATGGACCGCGTGCTGCTCTTCACGGGCGTGCTCGGTCTCCTCATTGTGGGGGAGCTCCCGCTCTGGGTCCCCGTCTTCGTCATTGGCCGTGACGTCTACCTTGCGGTGGGCGGCCTCATCCTGCAGCGCTACCGCCGCAGGCCCATTGACGTTGCCTACGTGGGAAAGGCGGCCACGGCACTGCTCATGTTTGGCTTCTGCGACCTTCTTCTGGGGCTTCCTGTCATCCCGGGTCTCGGCCTCGTTGACGCAGTCTGGCTCCCCGGCCTCAACGACCAGGCCAGTGCCCTTGGCATCCTCTTTGTCTACGCCGGCGTCATCTGCTCGCTCATCACCGCCGTCGTCTACACTGCCGAGGGCGTTCGCATCGTTCGCTCCAGGCACGACGGAGAGGACGGTGCCAAATGAGCTCCGCCAGGATGGGGGTGCTCCATGGGGAGCACGTTCTTCTCGGCGCCACCTTTGAGCCCGGCTTTGACGATCTTCTGGCCGTCTGTTCCTACGCATGCGAGAAGGACGACGCCGTGTTCTTTGAAGGTGCCGAGAAGGACGGCGCGCTCCTGTGCGACCTCACCGGCTGCGCCTACGTTCTCGTGAGCGGAGACGGAGCGGGCGCCCTCGTGGGGACCGCCCTGTGCGGTGACGAGCTCGCCGTGGGCTCCGCCGCGTTTGAGGGCGTTCTCACGGGTGATGGGTCGCTCATCTCCACGCCCCTTGCCGTGAGGACGGGTGACCGTGAGATCGTCCTCGTTGACCCCAGCTGCCATGGTGAGGCCCTCGTTGGCTGGCTCTCCTTCCTTGCGGGGGCCGAGCAGGGCGGCGTGCGCCCCTTTGCGGGCACGCTGGTTGAGCCTGCCTCCGAGATGCTCGTCGCGCTGCTCTTGGCGGGCCCTGCCGCCGAGCGCGTCCTTGCTGACTATGTGTCCTCGCCCGCGCGCCTGCCTCGCCCTGCCGAGGTGCTCCAGGCGCATCTGGATGCCATCCCCGCGGTTCTCGTTGGGATTCCGGGCGCCGACGAGCTTCCGCGCGGCTACCTTGTCCTCGTTCCGCCCGCGCGCGCTCGTGCCCTATGGCGGAGCCTGCTCTCCTTTGGGGAGATTTCGCCCGTGGGTCACGAGACACTCCGCCGAATTCTCTGCGATACTGTTCCCTGGGGTGGTTTTCTTGCCACCGCTAGTCCCGCGCACGTGAGCGCCGGCAACCTCAAGAGATGGCATCTCCTGAGGGAGGGCGCGGACTTCATCGGCGCGCGCGGTCTAGTTGAGGGTTCGGATGCCGCCGACAACAGGTGACGAGCTGGAAGGAGCGTCGTGAAGTACTCGATCAACGCACCTGATGCCCCGGAGGCCTTTGGTCCCTACTCGCAGGGAACCACCGCCGGGCGGCTCGTCTTTGCCTCCGGACAGCTCCCCATCTCCTCTGACGACAACCGTCGCCTTGTTCCGGGGGGCATCGTTGAGCAGACGGAGCGCGTCATAGACATCATCGAGACCCTGCTCGAGGAGGTTGGCTGCTCGCTTGCGGACGTCGCGCAAACAACGGTTTACCTCTCGAGCCTTGACAACATGGCCGCCATGAACGAGGTGTATGCTCGGAGATTCACCACCCCGGCGCCCGCTCGTGCCGTCGTAGGCGTGAACGAGCTACCGCTGGGCGCCCTCATTGAGATGGACTGCGTCGCGTGCAGGTGATGCGCGCTATCATGGTAGGTTGAACGACGAGGGGAGGCCCTTCATGCCCAATCCAGTATCCGGTGCCACCGAGATTTTTCGCATGCCCGCCGCGGACGCCACCGTTCCCGACCTCATGGGGACGTCCCGGCTTGCCCATCCGACGCTGACCATTGTCAAGGGGCCCCAGATAGGGGAGACCTTCGAGCTTGACAGCCCGGAGATCACGCTTGGCCGTGACCCCAAGAACAGCGTCTTTCTCAACGACATGACGGTCTCGCGCCACCACGCGCGCATGAACCTCTCCAACATCTCCTCGGGCATTGCCACCATCGAGGACCTCGGCTCGCTCAACGGGACCTGGGTCGATGGAGCCATCGCCTCCCGCGCTGGCCTCAAAGACGGCTCCACCATCCAGATCGGTACCTTCCGCATGGTGTTCCACACCAATGCGCGGCCGCGCAGGATTGACACTGAGGCGTAGGCGCCATGGCGGACGCCGGCTACCTGACAATCGGGAAGGTCGTCAAGAAGCTGCAGCAGCAGTATCCCGACCTCTCCATCTCCAAGGTCCGTTATCTTCAGGACGAGGGGCTGCTCAACCCCTCGCGCACGCCGAGTGGGTACCGGCTGTACTCGCAGCGTGACGTCCGGCGTCTCGAGACGATCCTCTATCTGCAGAAGAACCGCTTCCTCCCGCTCTCCGTCATCAAGGAGCAGCTCGACCGTGCGGACGCCGGGCAGGCGTCCGCGCCCGAGGTCGCCGAGGAGTCGATCGCGCTCCCCGTGGACGACGAGGAGGTCGTCGGCAAGCTCCATCCCATCGACCGCGTTCCCGAGCTCGTGGGCGCCTCGGTCTCCTTTGTGCGCCAGCTCTCCGAGGCCGGCGTCATCGAGCTCAAGCGCTCGCCCCACGGGCGCGACCTCGTTGACGGAAGGGACTTCTCTCTGATCAGGCTCTGTGACGAGCTCCGTCACTTTGGCATCGGGCCCAAGAACCTCAGGCAGTACGTCATCGCCGCCAACCGCGAGTCCGCCATGTTCGAACAGGCGCTCGTTGTCTTTGTCCGCAAGGGCGGCGGCGTTGAGATCGAGAACACCGAGGCCGCAAAGCAGCGCTTCGATCAGGCCTTCTCGCGCATGCTGAGCCTTACCAACGCCGTGCGCTGCCACCTCATTGCCCGTCGCGTCAAGGAGCCCTTTGCCGAGAAGGACGAGCGGGACGGCGCGTCAGAGAAGAGAGCGTGATCACGTGACTGATTTTGACTTCGAGAGCCGCATCGTCGACATCCCCGACTATCCTGAGCCGGGCGTGGTCTTCAAGGACATCACGCCGCTCTTTGACGATCCCGAGGCCCTGCGTGCCGTGGTCGACTCCGTTGCGGATCACTTTGCGAATGCGGGCATCACCAAGGTCGTGGGTGCCGAGGCCCGTGGCTTTCTCGTGGGCGCCCCGGTGGCGTACCGCCTGGGGTGCGGCTTTGTTCCCGCCCGCAAGCCCGGAAAGCTCCCGCGCGAGGTCTTCTCGCAGAGCTACTCCCTCGAGTACGGCACCGACGAGATTCAGATCCACAAGGATGCGCTGACATCCGAGGACCGCGTGCTCATCGTAGACGACCTCGTTGCAACGGGTGGGACCGCCATAGCCTCCGCCCAGCTCGTCGAGCAGTCCGGCGCCGCCGTTGCGGGGTTTGCCTTCATTCTGGAGCTCTCGTTCCTGAAGCCGCGTCACCTGATTGCCGAGAAGTACCCGCAGGAGGTCTTCTCGCTTGTCAAGGTGGGGTAGGAGCGCACTACACTCCTCAGTCAGAACTTGGTATCATGACCTTCGTATGAACGTGCCACCGAGCCTACCATCGCAGCCTAAAATACACTCGTGGCTTTTGAAAGGACATCGTTCATGGCGTTGACGCATAGGGTGATTCATGCGGGGCTCGCCGCCCTGCTCGTTGCTGGGCCGGTGTGCCTTGCCGCAGCCCCTGCCACGGTTGCCCTCGCGGACCCCGCCTCCGAGCTCGAGGAGGTCTCCTCGCAGCTCGAGCAGCTCGGCACTGAGCTCGCGGACCGTCAGGCTCAGCTCGCCACCGCAACGACGTCGCTCGAGGACACCGATTACGCCATCACCCAGAAAGAGATGAGCATCGAGCAGACCCGCTCCAACCTTGACGCGCAGCGCGCGCTTCTGGGCGAGAACATGCGGGGCGCCTATAAGGGCGGCACCGAGGGTGTGATCGACTTCATTCTGGGCGCCACGAGCGCCGAGGAGCTTGCGAGCCGCATCTACTATCTCGACAAGGTCTCCGAGCAGCAGGCGTCCACCATCGCCCGGGTTCAGTCGCTCTCCGAGCAGCTTGAGCGCGAGCTCGCAGAGCTTCAGGAGCAGCAGGCGTCTCAGCAGGCCCAGGTTAACGACCTGCAGTCCCAGGTGAGCGACTACCAGGCGCGCGTCTCCGAGGCGGAGAGCCTCTATGAGTCCCTTGATGCTCAGGTGAAGGCCGAGCTCGAGGCGCAGCAGAACGAGAGCATCTCTGCCGCCATCGAGGCCGTCGAGCAGAGCCAGAGCCAGGCGGCCGCCTCGGGCGGCACCCAGGAGAGCGAGCCTTCGCCCGACGATGCCGCCGATGCCAGCGAGCCCTCGACGGACGCTGGGCCTGAGGAGGACGTCGAGCCCGAGCCCGATCCTCAGCCGGAACCTGAACCCGAGCAGGAGCCCGAGCCTGAGCCTGAGGATCCCGCACCTTCCGACGAGGGTCAGGACTCCTCCGAGGATGAGGACGAGCCCTCTGCGGGCGTACCGTTTGGCCAGGGCCTCGCCACCGCCTACGCCCAGATTGGCAAGGCGTACGTCTATGGTGCCACCGGGCCCAACGCCTTCGACTGCTCTGGTTTGGTCTGCTACTGCTACGGCTATGCTCGTGGCCGCACCACCGGCGCCATGATCTCATCGCTTCAGGCCTCGGGAGACTGGAAGACCGACATGAGCCAGCTTCAGGTTGGCGACCTCGTCTTCCCTAGCTATGGCCATGTGGGCATCTACGTTGGTAACGGAAGAATGATTCACGCCGCAAACCCTGCCCTCGGCGTTGTCGAGGCACCAGTCTACGCCTTCATTGGCGGCGGCTCTTATTACTAGGAGGACATGAGATGAGTCACACCACCGTCACGAGAAGGTCGCTCATAGCGAGCGCCGTTGCCCTTCTCGGCCTTGGTCTCATACCTAACGCTGCGCTGGCCGACCCGACCACCGAGGAGCTCCAGGCACAGCTCGAGGAGGCGCGCTCCCAGCTTGAGGCGATGGGCAACAGCCTTGCCTCCTATCAGAACGAGCTTGCCTCGCAGTCCGAGGCCCTTGAGGTCACGCGCTCGGACATCTTTAACACCGAGACGCAGATCAGCGAGACCCAGACCCAGCTCGACGCCGCGAAGGCAGTGCTCTCTGGTCGCATGAGCGACTCCTACAAGGCTGGTGCCGGCTCCACCCTCGACATCCTCCTGGGTGCCAAGAGCGTGGAGGAACTTGCGAGCCGCGTCTACTACCTCGACAAGCTCAGCGAGTCCGATGCCGCCACCATAGCTCAGGTCAACGCGCTCGCCACGCAGCTCCAAGAGCAGCATGACTCCCTGGTTGCCCAGCAGGAGGACCAGGAGGCCAAAATCGAGGAGACGCAGAAGAACCTTGACGACTATCAGGCCGAGGTTGCCGCTGCGCAGAGCTACTACGCCTCGCTTGACGGCCAGGTTCAGGAGCGTCTTGCCCAGGAGGCTGCCGAGGAGGCGGCCCGTCAGGCGGAGGAGCGCGAGCCCTCCGCGGGTGCCCAGAACACCGGCATCGCAAACGCGGTGACCGCGATTCAGGAATCCACCTCAAACCAGGGTACGAGCCAGCAGGCACCTGTCGATGACGACGCGGATGCCGAGGAGCCGGATGACGGCGATAAGGAGCAAGAGACTCCTGAGGTCGATCCCGAGCCGGAGCCCGATCCTGAACCTGAACCTGAGCCCGAACCTGAGCCGGAGCCCGAACCTGAGCCTGACACGAGCTCGCCGGGGGTGTCGCATCCGGGGATCGTCTCCTGTGCCGCATCGCTCATCGGAAAGCCTTACAAGCAGTGGTGGACCGGTGTCAACTATGGTCCCAACGCCGACGGCTACGATTGCTGCGGCCTCGTTGCCACGGCGTATCGTCTTGCCGGCTACAGCCTCCCTGCGTATCAGGCCCCCGTTGCCTCCATCATGGCCTCCATTCAGAGCCGTGGTAACTGGAAGAGCTGCAACCTCTCCAACTATCAGAGCGTGCTCGCCCCTGGCGACGTTATCGTCTGCTCCACGGGTCACGTTGCCATCTATGCCGGTGGCAACCAGATGATCCACGCCCCGGCGCCCGGTGGCTATGTCTGCTATGCGACCGTCTACGCGTGCATCGGCGGAGGTTTTGGCGGCTGATGTTCCAGCGAGGGGAGTCGACTTCCAACGAGCCCGTTCGAAGGCGCTTCTCGCGACGCTTTCAGGTGAGCCTTGTTGCCGAGGGCGCCCTCGTCGGCCTGTTTGGCGGGGGCGTCGTCACGCTGTACCGTCTTGCCCTGAGCGGCGCCGAGGGGCTGCTCAGGGGCATCATCTCTCAGATTTCCAACAGCCCTCTGCTCATTGCCTGCTGGTTTGCGGTTCTGGCTCTCATCCTTGTGATCGTGTCCCGACTCCTGCTCTGGGAACCCGCCACGTCCGGCTCGGGAATCCCTCAGGTTGACGCTGAGGTTGAGGGCGCGCTTGACGCTCCCTGGAAGCACGTCATACCCGCCAAGTTTCTTGAGGGGACTCTGCTCACCTTTGCCGGTCTGTCCATGGGAAGAGAGGGCCCCTCTGTCCAGCTGGGAGGCATGTCCGGCAAGGCTGTCTCACGTGCCCTTGGAAGAAAGAGGGGAGAGGAGCGTCTCCTCGTTACCTGCGGTGCCGCTGCCGGTATGTCCGCGGCCTTTCATGCCCCCTTTACCGGCGTGCTCTTTGCGCTCGAGGAGATTCACAAGCAGTTCTCGGCTCCGCTCATCATTTCCGTAATGTGCTCCGCAGTGGTGTCCGACCTTCTCGTTTCGCAGGTGGTGGGCCTGAGCCCGGTCCTTGACCTCTCGCTCGCCCAAAACCTCCCGCATGTCACGTACCCGCTCGTGATCGTCCTCGGCGTGCTCTGCGGCCTTGTTGGCGCGCTTCACAATCGCGGCATGTTCGCCGTTCAGGACCTGTTCTCCCACGTGAGGTCGCATCTTCCCTACGCTCGTCTCGCCCTGCCCTTTGCTCTTGCGGGGGTTGCGGCGTTTGCGTGGCCCGACCTTCTCTGCGGGGGAGAGGCGATAGTCGAGCAGCTGCTCTCACCTGCCGGGATGACGCTTGGTGCAATTCTCGGGCTCCTTTTGGGCAAGTATGCCCTTACCGCCATCTGCTTTGGGTCGGGGGCGCCTGGTGGCACGCTCTATCCGCTCGTGGTCATGGGCGGGCTCTTTGGAGGCCTGTTCTTTGTTCTTGTTGGCAATGCCTTTGGAATAGAACAGGCGTTCTTCCTCAATTTTGTCGCACTTGGTGTGGCCGGTCTTTTCTCTGGCGTTGTCAGGGCACCTGTCACCGCGGTGATTCTTGTCTTTGAGCTCACCGGCTCGCTTGACGCGCTGCTCTCGGTCTCGCTGGTCTCGATCCTTGCCTTTGTGACGGCGAGCCTTACGGATACGGATGCCTTCTACGAGCATCTCCTTAAGCCGTTTCTTGCTCAGGCGTCTCGCTCGCGCCACGAGGCTGCCGAGCGCAAGGACCTTGGGTCCATTCGCGTTGGCGCAGGGGCGCGCATCGAGGGAATGTGCGTGAGGGACGTTCCGTGGCCCGATGGAATACGCATTGTTGTGATTCATCGCGCCGGGGACGAGCTCATTCCAACGGGGGAGACTGTCGTTCATGCCATGGACGAGCTTCTCTTCATAGCCGGCGAAAGCGCCACGGACGATGCCCGGATGAAGCTCGGGCTCATGTGCGAGCCGCGGGTTAGGTCGTAGGCACGCTGAGCCAACGTATGCCGTCCTTCGGCGAGGGTGCGAAAGCTGTGAAGCAAAGTGAGGCTGCGGCCGCGAGCGCAGGGGGAGTGCGCTTGCGGCCTTCTAGAATTCGTCATAATTGCTACTTTACATAAGATATATTATCACGGTTTTGGAGATTCTTATGTAAAGCGATGTGAGCCGCTCTAACCCTCTATCGGCCTACCGAGGTACGCGGCTGCGGCGGAGGCCGCAATCGCTCCGTCAGAGGCTGCCGTTACGATCTGTCTCAGAGGCTTTGAGCGCGCGTCTCCGGCAACAAACAATCCGGGCACGGTGGTTGCCATGCGCTCGTCGGTTATCGCGTAGCCGCTCTCGTCGAGCTCTACAAGATCCTTGATGAGCTCAGTCTCGGGCACGCGGCCCACAAGGACGAAGACGCCAAAGGAGCCCTCGTCGTACGTCTCGACATACGTTGAGCCGGTCTGGTTGTCCCTGAGCTCAATTTCGGTGAGAAGATCGTTGCCGCGTACCGCGACGACGCTCGTCATGAGGCGAATCTCCACCTTCTCGTTACGCTCAAGCTCACGCACGACGGCCGTCTGGGCCCTCAGGTGGTCCTTGCGCACAATAAGCGTGACCTTGCTCGCCAGACGAGCCAGGAACAGCGCCTCCTCGGCGGCCGAGTTTCCTCCGCCAATTACGAACACCTGTTTGTTTCTATAGAACATGCCGTCGCAGGTAGCGCAGTACGAGACGCCATGCCCGGCAAACTGTTCCTCGCCCTCAAAGCCAGCTCGGCGGGGCTGTGCGCCGGCGGCGAGAATGACCGATGCGGCGTCATACGCGGCTCCGGAGGCGCTCACGAGGAAGCGGCCGATGCTCTTGTCGTGGGCAATTGAGCTCACCACGTCCATCTCAACCTGAGCGCCCAGGTCAACCGCCTGGGAGCGCATGGCCTCGGTAAGCGAGTAGCCGTCTGCATGGGGAACTCCCGGGTAGTTATCAATCTCGCTCGTGAGAATGACCTGACCGCCAAACGCCTCTCGCTCAAGGGTGACGGCGTCAAGAAGCGAGCGCTGGGCGTAGATGGCGGCGGTGAGGCCGGCGGGGCCACCACCAATGATGACCAGTTCCTTTGCTATGGGCTGGGACATGTCTCTCCCCTTTCATCGGGCATTTCTCTTGGGATACCCTGAACTCCCCCATCCTAGTCATAAATGAGAGGCGGCGACCAACATTTAGACCGCCGCCTCACATCAACTTATGTTTGGTTGTGCCCTATACACCGCTCGAGCCAAAGCCGCCGGCGCCGCGGTCGGTCTCGTCAAGCTCGTCGACCTCGCGGAGCGTCACAACGGGGACGCGCTGAATGACGAGCTGTGCGATGCGCTCGCCGCGCTCGATGGTGATCTCGCTCTCATTGTCGAGGTTAACGGCGCACACCTTGAGCTCTCCGCGATAATGGGCGTCGATGAGCCCGGGCGTGTTGGCCATCGAGAGGCCCTTCTTGAGGGCAAGTCCGCTGCGGGGCTGGACAAACCCCGCGTATCCCTCGGGGATGGCGATCGCAAGGCCGGTGGAGATGAGCCGACGCTCATGGGGCGCGAGCGTCACGCTCTCGTTGGCCCTCAGGTCAAGTCCCGCATCGCCCTCATAGGCGTACGTGGGGAGCTCGACCGTGGGGTCGAGCCTCTTGATGGGCAGGTCAATCCTGTTGTCAGTCATTAAGGCTCCTCAGCTCCTCGCTGAACTCGTCAACGTCCTTGAAGTCGCGGTACACGGAGGCAAAGCGAACATAGGCGACCTTGTCTACGGAAACCAGGCGCTTGAGAACCATGCTCCCCAGGTCAACGGAGGAAATCTCCATGATGCCGCCGTCTCTGAGCTCGGACTCTATGCTGTCGATCAGGGCGGTGAGCTCGGACATCGCAATGTCGCGCTTCACCGTGGCGGTAACGAGGCCCCTCATGAGCTTCTGCCGGTCAAAGGGCTCCTTGTGCCCGTCGCGCTTGATGACGACGAGGGGCATCTCCTCGCAGCGCTCATAGGTGGTGAACCTGAACCCGCACTTGGTGCACTCGCGGCGCCTCCGAATGGCATCGTTGCCCTCGGAAGGCCTTGAGTCAACTACCTTGGACTCCTCGCACCCGCATTTTGGACAGCGCATGAAACCTCCTCGAAGACCGCTCCCATGAGAAGGTATCACAAAACGTTTATTCCCTGCGCAGGGATGCCGGCGAGTAACCATATGGAAAGGCGATCTTGAGCCTCAGTTTGCCCGTGCTGCAGGAACGATGAGCTTCTGCCCGGGAACAAGGGCCTTCTCGTCCAGCCCGTTGCGCTCGACGATCCAGCTCACGACCTCAGACGTTGAGCAGCCGCTGAGGTCAGCATTTTCGGCAATGCCCCAGAGGGTGTCTCCATCGCCAACGACGACTTCCTGCGTGGGCGTCTCGGACAGCGTTGCGGCGCTCGAGCTTGCGGCAAGCGCGTCAGTGATGAGCGACGCCAGGCACAGCACCAGAAGGAGCGAGAAGAACGAGAGGGCGAGCAGTGCACTCTGGGAGCGAGAGAGGCCGGCGCGCCCCGCCCGGGCACTGTTGCGCGAGCGCGGGCTCCCTGCGGGGCGACCGCCCTCGATGAGCACGAGCGTGGGACCACATTCGGAGAGGGCCGCCGTTCCGTCAAAGGCAGGCGTGCGGAGTGCGTGTGCGTAGGTCATCGTTGTCCCCTTTCGTTTGTGTTCGGGACAGTTATACCGGGCATGCCGGACAGATCGAGCTGCATTGAGAACACCTGTACCCATTATGAACGTACTTATGTTCGTGTCAAGAAGAAACGAACAGATGTTTGCGAGATTGACGGAACTGATGTATCATCTGGAAAACGACAAAGGAGGTAGCCATGGCACGCGGGAAGCTCGGCAAGCGTCAGCTCGCCATCTATGACTTCATCAGGAGCTATACGGACGAGCACGGCTATCCGCCCTCGGTGCGAGAGATCGGCGCCGCCGTGGGCCTGGCCTCGCCCTCTACCGTTCACATGCACCTCAAGGTGCTCGAGGAGCAGGGTCTCATCAAGCGTGACTCAAAGAAGCCTCGCACCATCGAGGTCATGAACAAGCGGGATTCCCCCGATGACTCTACCCAGAGCCTCGCTCAGGTGAGCCAGGACGTTTCGCACAATGCGATATCGCTTCCGCTTGTTGGTCGCGTGGCGGCGGGGACGCCCATCTTGGCCGAGCAGAACATCGAGGATACGCTCACGCTTCCCACCTCAATCGTTGGCGACTCCAGCTCGTTCATTCTTCGCGTGCGCGGCGAGTCGATGATCAACGCCGGCATTTTCGACGGGGACTACATCGTGGTCAAGGAGCAGAGCGACGCGCATGACGGAGAGATCGTCGTCGCCCTCATTGATGACTCCGCCACGGTTAAGACGTTCTATCGTGAGCGCGGGCGCATTCGCCTCCAGCCCGAGAACGACACCATGTCTCCCATCTACGTTGAGAACCCCACCATTCTCGGCAGGGTCACGGCGCTCATCCGCGCCGTCTCGTAACAGATGACCTCCGATACCTCGCCCTCGGACGCGCCCCAGAGTGGGCGCGTCGGCATCTTTGACCTTCTCCGGGGTTTCTCCGTAGTGTCGATGGTGCTCTTTCACCTCTGCTACGACCTCAAGTTCCTAGGCGGCGTCGAGCTCGCCTGGTTTGAGCCGCCCTTGCAAGATATCTGGAGATGCAGCATCTCCTGGACGTTTCTCGCCATTGCGGGATGCATGTTCACGTTCTCCCGCTCAAACCTCAGGCGTGCGCTCCAGTACGGCGGCGTCGCGCTCGCCATCTGGGTTGTCACGAGCGTGGCCTCGGTGGACACGCCCATCTCCTTTGGCATCATCTACTGTATGGCCGCCTGCACGCTCGTCACAGAGCTTCTGAGGAGGCTTGGCGTGACCCCGCGCGGCTATGCCGCGGCAGGCGCCCTCTTCGTTGCGTTTCTCGCCCTCCAGGGGCTCTCTGATGGCACCGTGCTCTTTGGGACCGTCGTAATGCCTTCTGAGGCGTATCGGAGCGAGCTCCTCTCATGGCTTGGGCTGCCGGGCCCGGGGTTCTCCTCGGGCGACTACTATCCGCTTCTCCCCTACCTGCTCGTCTACCTCTTGGGCGTTGCGCTCGGCAACGCGTGGCGGTCTCGTGGCTACCCGGAGTGGGCGCGCAACGCGCATTTTGCGCCACTCTCGTTTGTGGGGAGGCACGCTCTCGCCATCTACGTGCTGCACCAGCCGCTGCTACTCGTTCTCTGCGGCCTTCTCGCCTGAGGCGACCTCGGCGTCGCAGCGGTAGGGCTCAAGCGTGGCTGCCATGCGGGCGTCCGCCTTCACCGTTGCGAGCAGGCCGTCCTGCACGTAGCGCTCGCGCATGACCTGGCAGCGCTCGTGCACCATCTTCATGAGAAGCCCCTTGTCGTAGGGAACGAGCGCGGTGAGCGTGACACTTCCGTTTGCGGCCTCCTGAGCGATGCGATAGAGCAGGCCCCGTACGCCTTGACCGTCAAGGGCGGAGATGGGCTGCGCGTCCGGGTGCGCGAGAAGCGCCTCTCGCTTGGCATCCTCGTTGAGCAGGTCGCACTTGTTGAGCACGGTCACGCATCGGATGTCCGCGGCGCCAATGTCGGCCAGCACCGACCTCACAGCAGCTATCTCGAGCTCCCGGTGGGGATCTGAGGCGTCAGCGACAAGAAGGACGAGGTCGGCGGCCCTGACCTCGGCAAGCGTCGACTTGAAGGACTCAACGAGCATGGTGGGGAGCTTCTGGATGAAGCCGACCGTGTCCGTGATGGTGACCTTGCGCCCCTCCTCGAGGTCGAGCGCTCGCGTGGTGGGGTCAAGGGTCGCGAAGAGCTCGTCGCGCACGTAGACGTTCGAGCCCGTGAGGCGGTTGAGCAGCGTGGACTTGCCGGCATTGGTGTAGCCGACGAGGGCAACGCGATAGACGCCCGAGTCCCAGCGGGCCTTGCTCTGCACGCCCCTCCTTCGGTCCAGCCGCTCGAGCTCACGACGCAGCGTTGAGATTCGCGCGCGCACGAGGCGGCGGTCAACCTCGAGCTGGCTCTCGCCCTGACCGAAGCGGCTGCCGATGCCCCCTCGCGTCTGCTCGCCCACGAGGTGGCTCCACATGCCCCTGAGGCGCGGCAGGACGTACTGCAGCTGGGCGAGCTGAACCTGGAGCCTACCCTCGTGCGTCTTGGCGTGAACGCCAAAGATATCGAGGATGAGCGCGGTCCTGTCGATGATCTTGACCGGCTCGCCAACGATCTTCTCGAGGTTGGCCTGCTGTGAGGGCGTGAGCTCATCATCGAAGATGACCACGTCGGCATCGAGGTTGCGGACGTACGAGCAGAGCTCCTCGACCTTTCCCTTGCCGATGAACGTTTTGGGGACGGGGGCGTCCAGTCGCTGCGTTAGGGTGAGCACGACCTCTGCGCCGTCCGTCTCGGCAAGGCGTGCGAGCTCTGCGAGGGACTCCTCGCACGTCCACTCGGAGTTGCCGAGGTCAACGCCAACGAGTATCGCACGCTCCTTGACGGGGGCGGTTGAGATGGGCTTGAACCTAGGCACGGGCGCCTCCCGAGAGATCGTCCGCGATGCGCTCCATGGCCTGCTCGAGGTCAAGCTCGTCCAGGTTGATCCACTGCACGCGCCCGTCATGCCTGAACCAGGACAGCTGTCGCTTGGCATAGCGCCGCGAGCGACGCTTTATGAGCTCGATGGCCTCGTCGAGGGAAAGCTCCCCGGAAAGGGCATCGAGGATCTCCTTGTACCCGATGGCCTGCCCCGCGGTGTGATCGCTCGTGAGTCCCTGCTGGGCAAGGGCGCGAACCTCATCAACAAGACCGTCCCGGACCATCTTGTCAACGCGGGCGTCAATGCGGGCGTAGAGCCTCTCGCGGTCCATGGTGAGGCCCCAGATGCGGGCGTCGTAGCGCGCCTTGCGCCTATGGAGCCCCTCATGGTGCTGTGCATACGAAACGCCCTCGTCGAGCATCTCGAGCGCGCGGACGACCCTTCGGCTGTTGTTGGGGTGGATGAGCTCGGCGCTTCTGGGGTCTCGGCTCGCAAGGAGGTCATGGAGCCCCTGGGGGCCCAGCTCCTCGAGCTGGCGCTCGTACGAGGCGCGAAGCTCGCCGTCCTTCTCGCCGGAGGGAAACGACATGTCGTCGATGACCGCGTTGAGGTACAGTCCCGTTCCGCCGCACAGGACGGGGGTGCGCCCCGCGCTGAGGAGCTCGTCCACGCAGGCGCGCGCCTGGGTCTGGAAGAGGCTGACGGAGAAGCTCTCGGTGGGATTGGCCACGTCGACCATGCGGAGGGGCACGCGGCGCTCGTGCGCGGGGGTCTTGGCGGTCCCGATGTCCATTCCTAGGTAGACCTGCATCGCGTCGACCGAGATGACCTCACTGTCAAGCTTGGCGGCGACGAGCTCTGCGAGGGCGCTCTTGCCCGAGGCCGTGGGTCCTACGATGCACGCAACGGGACCCGGCATGCTCATCGAGGCTCACCCTCCACCGTGCCCCTCAGGTACCACGTCCGCGCCTCCTCAACGCGAACGTCCACGAGGGACCCAACGAGCGTCTCGGGAGAGACGCCCTCGGGGACGGCAAAGTGGACCGTCTGGTTCTTCTCGCTGTGACCCACCATGATGCTGCTGTCGCGCTTTGACGACCCCTCCACGAGCACGCACGCAAGGGTTCCGAGGTCCTTCTGGTTGGCCTCGTGGGCCTGGTCGGCAACCTGGGCCGCAAGGCGGTCGAACCGGTCCTGGATGACCTCGTGCGGCGTGTCGTCGGGAATCTTGGCGGCGGGGGTGCCGGGCCTGCGCGAGTAGATGAACGTGTAGGCGGAGGAGAAGGACGCCTCCTTGACGAGCGAGAGGGTGTCGAGGAAGTCTTCCTCGGTCTCTCCGGGGAAGCCGACGATGATGTCCGTTGACAGCGCGAGGCCGGGGACTCCCTCCCTCAGACGCTCCACGAGCGCGAGGTAGTCCTCGCGCGTGTAGCTCCTGTTCATGGCCTTGAGGATGCGGCTGGAGCCGCTCTGGACGGCAAGGTGGAGATGGGGCATGACCGAGGGAACCTCGGCCATTGCGCGGATGGTCTCGTCAGAGAGGTCCTTGGGGTTGGAGGACGTGAAGCGAATGCGCTCGATGCCCGTCTCCCCCACCCTGCGGAGGAGCTCGGCAAAGCGTGGCTCGCCGTAGATGTTGCGGCCATACGAGTTGACGTTCTGGCCAAGGAGCGTCACCTCGCGAACGCCATCGGCAACGAGCAGCTCGACTTCGGAAACGATGCTCTCCATCGTGCGGCTCTTCTCGCGGCCGCGCACGTAGGGAACGATGCAGTAGGTGCAGAAGTTGTTGCACCCGGTCATGATGGGGACCCAGGCGTGGAAGCGCTGGGCCCTGTGGCTCGGGAGGTCGGTCGAGAACGGGCGACCCTCCTCAACAACGTCCACCTCGATGGGGTGACCCTCGGACTCAAAGGCCTCGGCGAGAAGTGCGGGCAGGCTGGCGAGCGCGCTCGTGCCAAAGACGACGTCGGCACAGGGGATGTGCTCGCGGATCTTCTCCCCGTCGCGCTGGGCGATGCAGCCGCCAATCGCAACGACGCGCTTCCCGGAGGGCGGGGTGGGCGCGGAGACCATGGCCGAGGCCTGGCCATAGAGGCGCTGGTCGGCGTTCTCACGCACGCAGCAGGTCATGAACACGACGATGTCGGCGTCATCGGGCTCCTCGACGCAGAGGCAGCCGCACTCGTCGAGCAGTCCTGAGACGCGCTCGGAGTCGTGGAGGTTCATCTGGCAGCCAAAGGTCCTGACGCAGTAGGTCTTGCCAACGAGCAGGGAGGGGTGCGACATCATATGGTGAGCTCCGTGGACTCAGGCTCCGAGGCGTTTGCGGCCGTGGTCGGAGCGACGATGCGATGTACGTAGACGGCGATTCGTATCGCGGTGCGGCTCTCGCCTGCAATCTCGATGTCGGAGAACGTCGGGGCGCACGAGATGTCGATGCCCGTGGGGATGAGAAAGCCGCGCGCGATGGCCATGGCCTTGATGGCCTGGTTGACGGCACCCGCTCCCACGCACTGGATGTTAACGGGCACCCCGTCCTTGACGAGGCCCGCGATGGCGCCGGCAACCGAGGCCGGCGACGACTTGCTCGACACCTTCAGATAGTCCATGTCATGTCTCCTGCTGCATAGCTTCTGTGAGCTGCTGCGAAAATGCTGCGATAGTCCTGAAGAATTCTACTGGTAAACGGTGTGTTTGAGAAGGGCCCGGAGCGCCCGCGCGCCTAGTCGGGCTCCTCGAGCTCGAGCGTGACGGTGATTCTCCCCCTCCCCACGCGCACCTTGGGGGCAGACGAGAGCGCGAGGTAGTAGCGATCGGCGAGAACGCCAAAGTCTCGCTCGACGGCGCTGGAGAACTCCTCCAAGTCCGAACGAGAGAGCCTGAGCCCCCGGCGATCCTTGAGGAGGTCAACCTCGTGCCCTTCGGCGCGTGTCTTCTTGTCACCCTGCCTGAGCAGTCGAGAGAGGACGCTTCTCAGGGGGCGAATCTGCCCGACGATGATGCGGTGGGCGGTACGCTCGGACATCTCGAGCCCAAGGAGACGCGCCTGTTCGCAGAGGTCAGAGGCGTCTGCGGCGGCGGCAAGGCGACCGGTCACGGGTAGCTCGTCAAGGGAGTCCATGAAGAGCAGCTCGGAGGCGTCCAGACCAAGATTGGTCCGAGCGCGCGCCGTGGCGACGATCTCCGCCGAGGATCCAACGTACACCTCGCAGGTCGAGCGCTCCTCAAGGGCAAACTCGCAGCAGGTGCGAATGATGTTGTGAGGGCCCCTCAGGCACGAGGACGAATCGGGCTCCTCGTCAGAGAGGACAGGCCACGTCGACTGGTCGGCACGCTCGGGAAGCCGCTCTGAGTCGGTGACCACGCGTATGGCGGCACCCTTTCCGGGGGCGGATGAGACAACTTCGGAGCTCAGCGAGTTCTCCTTGATGGAGAAGAGCGCCATGCCCCTCCCATGAACGCCCCAGCGGTCCATGTGAATGCTGTCGAGCTTGGAAGTAACGCGCGCCTCAAAGACGCGCTCCTGCATGTCCTGGGGAATGCCGGAGCCGTCATCGAGCATCGTCGTGGTGCGAACGGTGCCCTCGCGCGAGGTGGCAACGTAGATGCGTCGAGCGCCGGCGTCCCTCGCGTTGCGGAGCATCTCTATGACGGCGTCCTCGACGCAGCGTATGTCATGCTTCGCCTGGCGCCGCTCCGCCTCCGAAACGCGAAGGCGAACGTACCCCTCGCCGAGACTCTCCTCGACGCGAAGGGCACGCTCGCCACCCATTGATGAGACAAAGCTAACGAGATCTCCTGCCAAATCGGCCATGTGCCACCGTTACTTGGCCACGTCGACGGCGCGGGACTCGCGAATGACCACAACGCGAACCTGGCCGGGGTACTCCATCTCGTCCTCGATCTGCTTGGCGATGTCATGGGCGAGAACGGTTGCCTGGGCATCGGAGATCTTCTCGGGCTCGACCATGACGTGAAGCTCGCGACCGGCCTGCATGGCGTAGGTGCGCTCGACGCCGTCGTGGGCGTTGGAGATCTCCTCGAGCTTCTCGAGGCGCTTGATGTAGTTCTCGGCAGACTCGCGGCGGGCGCCGGGGCGAGCGGCGGAGATGGCATCGGCGGCCTGGACGAGCACGTCGAGCACGGTGTCCGGGTCAACGTCGGCGTGGTGAGCCTCGATGGCGTGGACGATCTCGGGGCGCTCGCCGTAGCGGCGAGCAAGGTCTGCGCCTATCACGGCGTGCGGGCCCTCGACCTCGTGGTCAATGGCCTTGCCGAGGTCGTGCAGGAGGCCGGCGCGCTTGGCGGGAGCCTCGTCAAGGCCGAGCTCGGAGGCCATGATGCCGCAGAGCGCGGAGACCTGGACGGAGTGAGAGAGCACGTTCTGGCCAAACGAGGTACGGTAGCGAAGGGCACCGAGGGTCTTGACGAGCTCGGGGTGGAGGTCATGGATGCCGGCGTCAAAGGCAGCCTGCTCGCCGGCCTCGCGCACGCGCTCAGCGACAAGGGCCTCGGCCTTCTTGTAGAGCTCCTCGATGCGCGCGGGGTGAATGCGACCATCTGCGATGAGGTTCTCGAGCGCCACGCGCGCGGTCTCGCGGCGAACGGGGTCAAAGCTCGAGAGGACCACGGTCTCGGGGGTGTCATCGATGACGAGGGAGACGCCGGAGACCTGCTCGAAGGTGCGGATGTTGCGGCCCTCGCGGCCGATGATGCGGCCCTTGAGGTCATCAGAGGGGATGTGCACGGAAGTCACCGTGATCTCACCGGCCTGGTCGGCGGCGCAGCGCTGGATGGCGGTTGAGATGATCTCGCGCGCGGTCTTGTCCGCCTTGGCGCGGACGGACTGCTCCGCCTCGCGGAGAATCTGGGCCTCCTCGCGGACGGACTCGGCGCGAACGCGGGCGAGAAGCTCGTCGTGCGCCTCGTCGCTCGAGAGGCCGGCGATGCGCTCGAGCTCGGACTGCTGACGCACGAACATCTCCTCGACCTCGTTCTTGCGACGGTCGAGCTGCCCCTGGAGGCTCGAGAGCTGGTGCTCGCGTCGGTCGAGGGCGTCGTTGCGGTGATCGAGCGACTCCTCGCGCTGCATGATGCGGTTCTCGAGGTTCTGGAGCTCGCCCTTGCGCTTCTTCTCCTCCGCCTCGGAGACCTGCTTGAGCTGGAGGATCTCCTCCTTGGCCTCAAGAATGGCCTCCTTCTTGGAGCTCTCTGCCTGGCGCTTGGCCTCGCTCGCGATCCTGCTGGCCTCGTCACGGGCAGAGGAGAGCTGGGCCTCGGCGTCTCTCAGGCGGGAGTTGCTCTTGCCGGCGAGTAGGAAGTAGACGATGGCGGCCCCGATTGCGAGGCCGACGACCCCAAAAATCACAGATTCCAACATTGCTGCTCCTCAGATGATGCGTTCTCTTGTTTGGTGGTTATGGAAACCATGGCACGATGTGCCACGGAGCCCGCCATCGGAGGTGCAGTCAGTGCGCCTATGTCATGGGTGAAGCATGTGCGACAGCCAACGGTACGTATAGGACAAAAAGTACATCAGCTGGGTGACCAGCGTGAGAATGCGCTCCAATAGCACGTTTATCCTAGCGTTGAGACCGCGTCTCTGTCAAATGCGCCCGTGGTAGACGGACTATTCGTGCTCCTTGAGAACCTCTCGGGCGACCTCGGCGGACAGCGAGAAGGAAAAGCCCCTGCCGCAGAGAAACCTCACCGTCTTCTCATAATCATTCTTGCCCGTGACCCGGCGCCTGCTCGCCAGCAGGAGCGCTCGCTCGCGCTCGTCATCTGAGGTAACGAAGTCCTCAGGCCACCCAACGATGGTGTCTGGCCGCACGCCTCTGCGCTCGAGCTCGCGCTCGATCTTGAGTCTCCCCCACCCGGATGCCACCTTTGAGCGAGCAAACGCGGCACCAAAGCGGGCATCGTCAACGAGTCCGCAGGACACCGCGCGCGCGACGAGCTCCTCAACGGCGGATGTGGAGTAGCCGTCCGTGCGGAGCTTGTCAGCAAGCTCCGCGGACGAGTAGTCCCTTCTGCCGAGAAGGGCCTCCACCCGGCTCCTGCCGCATGAGAGCGAGGTCTCTCGCAGAAGGTAGAGAAGCTCCGCGCGGGAGGATGGAGCGGCGCCGTCGCCCTCGTGGATGGTCAGGAGTCTCTTGCCCACCGCAACGGGCACGCGGTACTCCTCGGTGCCATGGGTCTCGCTTGAGACGCTCAAGGTGGCACGGGGCCGCTGGGAGCCCCGTGCCGGCAGCTTAACGTCCCACGCAAAGGGGGCTATGCTCACTGCTCGATGCCGCCCTCGGGGGCCTCAACGGGCTCGCCCACGCGCTCGTCGCCCAGCTCAAGGCCGCAGGCCACGCGCACGAGGTGGTCAATCTCCTCCATGAGCTCGGGGTTGGTGGCAAGGAACTCCTTCGCCGCCTCGCGACCCTGGCCAAGGCGCTCCTGGCCGTAGGTGAACCAGGAACCGGACTTTGTCACGATATCGTGATCCACGGCCATGTCGAGCAGCGAGCCCTCCTTGGAGATGCCCTGGCCGTACATGATGTCAAACTCGCACTGGCGGAAGGGAGGGGCCACCTTGTTCTTGACGACCTTGACGCGCACGCGGTTGCCGACGGACTCGCCGTTGACCTTGATGGTGTCGACCCTTCTGATGTCCATGCGAACGGAGGCAAAGAACTTGAGGGCGCGGCCACCGGGAGTGGTCTCGGGGTTGCCGAACATCACGCCGATCTTCTCGCGAAGCTGGTTGATGAAGATGCAGGTGGTGTTTGACTTGGAGAGGGAGCCGGCAAGCTTGCGAAGCGCCTGGCTCATGAGGCGCGCCTGAAGGCCGACGGTGGAGTCGCCGATCTCTCCCTCGATCTCGGCCCGCGGGGTCAGAGCCGCTACGGAGTCTACGACCACGACGTCAATGGCGCCGGAGCGAACGAGCATGTCACAAATCTCGAGCGCCTGCTCGCCCGTATCCGGCTGGGAGATGAGCACCTCGTCGATGTCAACGCCAATGCGGGCCGCGTAGCCAGGGTCGAGGGCGTGCTCGGCGTCAATGAACGCGACGACGCCGCCCATGGCCTGTGCCTCGGCAAGAATCTCGAGCGAGAGCGTGGTCTTGCCCGACGATTCCGGTCCATAGATCTCAACAATGCGCCCGCGAGGAACGCCTCCGATGCCCAGCGCGTCATCGAGCGCGATGGAGCCCGTGGGGATGGCCTCAACCTCAAAGCTCGGACCGTCATCACCAAAGCGCATGATGGCGCCCTTGCCGAACTTCTTCTCGATCTCCGCGGTGGTTGCCTCGAGGACCTTGTCGCGCTCCTCGCCCGTGGTGCGGGGGCGGATCTCCTTGCTGATCGTCTTGCTCTTGGCCATGCTCACTCCCTTGCTTGAACTGTCCACGTGATGGTATCCGAACAACCGTTCTGTGTCAATACCGCTACATCGAACATAGCAGTGGGCGCTTGCACGCAGGTTCCCCCAAGCTGACGGCTATCTTCACAAATGGGGGCGCTTCTCGTGCGATGGGAAACGTTGCCCAACGTGAACGCGCCGCTGGCCGTGCGTCGGCAAGCACGCATTAGCGGGCAAGATTATCAGATATCTCCACGACACCTTCACGCAGGAGCTCCACGGCGCGCTCCACGGCTGCCCTGCGGACCTCCGCGCGGTCTCCGGGGAACTCGTTGAGGACCGTCCTGGACCCGCGCGCGGTGGCAAGGCCCATCCAGACCGTGCCCACGGGCTTTCCAGGCTCGGCTCCGCCGGGGCCGGCTATCCCCGTCACGGAGACCGCGACGTCGCATCCTAGGACGCGACGCGCGCCCTGGGCCATTTGCTCGGCGCACTCGCTCGAGACCGCGCCGACCCCCGGGGCGTCAAGAACCTCGGATGATACGCCGAGCACCTCATGCTTTACGGGGATGGCGTAGCTCACCACGCCCCCTCGGACAACGAGTGACGAGCCCGGAACGGCGGTGAGGCAGCCGCTGACGAGGCCTCCGGTACAGGACTCGGCCGTACCGAGCGTGACCCCTCGCTCGCCTGCCAGCGCCACGAGCGTCGCGCAGGCGTCAAAGAGCTCGCCGTCATCCTCTATGAGCGTTTTCTCCCCCATGGCCTCTCCCTACGCCTTGAACACGACGTGGCGCGCGTTCCAGAAATACTGAACCCCGGAAACGACGGTGAGCACCACCGCGGCAACCATGAGAGCCCAGGAAATGAGGGAGATGACCCCAAAGTCGTTGAACGAGACGGCCGCGAGGGCAAACGCGAGGTAGTAGCCGCACAGGGACACCATCGTGACCGCGGTCTTGGCCTTGCCGAGGCTGTCTGCTGCTATGACCTCGCCGCTCGAGGCGGCAACCATCCTCAGGGCGCTCACGAGAAACTCGCGCACCAAGATGATGAAGACGACCCACACGGACACGATGCCATCCTCCAAAAGGAGCAGAAGCGCCGAGAAGACCAGGAGCTTGTCGGCAATGGGGTCGAGGAACTTACCAAAGTCAGTGATCTCGTCGCGAGAGCGCGCGAGGTAGCCGTCGACCTTGTCGGTGAGCGAGAGGGTGACGTAGATCAAAAACGCCGCAACGGCAAGGGGGGCGTTGGCATACCCGTGGGCCATCGAGGCGACGACCATGAAGACGGGGATGAAGGCTATCCTCACGCAGGTTACGATGTTGGCTGGCGTCCATACGTCATGCTCGGCGGTCATCTAGAGCCCCTCCTCGACGATTTCCCCGATGAGCTCGTAGCAGAAGGAGTCAACAAGGTCGACGGTCACGATGTCCCCGACGGCAGCCTCGCCGTACGCGATGTGGACCGCTCCGTCGGAATCCGGGGCCTGGAACCACGCGTGGCCGATGAGCTCGGGGCCATCGTCACCCTCCTCGATGCCGTCCACGATGACGCGGACGCGCTCGCCGACGTGCGATGCCGTGGCGGCAAAGCCCAGCTGTTCGGTGAGGTCAATCAGGCGCTGGGTGCGCTCGAGCTTGACGGCCTCGTCGACCTGGTCCGGCATGGAAGCGGCCCTCGTGCCCTCCTCCTGCGAGTAGGCAAAGACGGAGCAGTAGTCAAACTCCTCCTCGGCGATGAAGTCGTAGAGCTCCTCGGCCTCCTCGTCCGTCTCGCCGGGAAAGCCCGCCATGCCCGTGGTGCGCAGCACCATGCCGGGAATCTCGGACCTGAGGCGCGCAAAGAGCGCGTGAAGCTCCTCCGGAGAGCCAGAGCGGCCCATGGCCTTGAGAACGCGCGCCGAGCAGTGTTGGATGGGAATGTCAATGTAGGGCAGAACCTCGTCGACGTCGCGAATCGTGGAGACAAGCTCGTCGGTCATGCCCTCGGGCTGGAGGTAGAGGACCCTCACCCAGCCACCATAGGGGCGTACGACGTCTGCCACGCGCCTGAGAAGCGAGGCGAGGGTGTCCTTCTCCCCCAGGTCACAACCCCACACGCCGGTGTCCTGCCCAATGAGCACGACCTCACGCACGCCGCCCTCCATGAGGTCGCGGACCTCGGCGGCAATCTCGTCCGCGGGACGCGAGTGATAGCGACCGCGGATGTAGGGAATGGCACAGAAGGTGCAGAAGCGGTCGCACCCCTCTGAGATCTTGACAAAGGCGCTCGCGCCCTCGACGGTGCGCAGGGGGACGGCATCCTCCTCCGGCGTGGCGGGTACGTCCACGCCAAGAACGTCGCACACAACGTTGACGATGCCGTCCTCGTCCTCGGCGCGGACAAAGGCGGACACCTCGGGCAGCTCCTCCGCGAGGGCGTCGCCGTAGCGCGAGGGGACGCAGCCGCACATCACGATGGGGCACTCACGCACGCCCGTGCTGCGCTCCTCGGCGAGCTGGAGGGTGGCCTCGACGGACTCCTCGGTTGCGGAGGCGAGAAACGAGCAGGTGTTGACGATGGCAACGTCTGCCTCGGACGCCTCGACGGTCTCCTCGAAGCCCGCGGCCAGCAGCAGGGCCCGCATGCGGTCCGAGTCCACCTCGTTCTTGGCGCATCCGAGCGTGACGATGAGAAACTGCACGGGAACCCCCTCGCTAGCGATAGTTCACAAACTGGAGGGGCTGTCCGTAGTCCCGCTCCTTGAGAGCCGCGATGACCGACTGGAGGACGTCCTTGGAGGCGGAGCTCACGCGGAGCTTGTCCCCCTCGACGGTGGCCTTGGCCTTGACCTTGAGGTCGCGGATGTCCTTGGAGATCTTCTTGGCGGTGTCGGCGTCGATTCCCTGGACGATGGAGCCCGTCTGGCGCACCGTCATGCCGCTTGCGCCCTGGGGGTCGGCCCAGCGGATGGCGGTGAGGTCGATGCCGCGGCGCGTGAGCTTGGTGGCGAGGACGTCGCGAACCTGGCTCGCGACAAACTCGGAGGGAGCCTCGATCTTGAAGGAGCCGTCCTTCTTGGAGAGCTCGAGGGTGGCTCCGGTTCCCTTGAGGTCGTAGCGCTGCGTGAGCTCGCGGGCGGCCTGCTGGTAGGCGTTGTCGACCTCCTGCATGTCCACCACGGAAACCACGTCAAAGCTCGATTCCTTGGCCATGTCTTCAATCCTTCCTCGGGATAGGGTCACGTCTTTTACTGCTGGGAGTTTGTCTGCCCCGTTGCGGCGGGGTCCGCCGTGGTGCCCTCGGCGTTGGCGTCCGTCTCGGGGAGCGGCGTCCCCTCGATGGTCATGGAGCCGAGGCCGCCCGCATGGGACGAGAAGTTCAGGCGCTCGCCGTTCTCGGTCACGGTGACCGCGTCGGGGCTGTCGACCTGAATGGTGATCGAGTCGTGCACGTTGTAGGTGCCCTCCCACGGCCCGGTAACGCTCTGGGCGACCTCGCTCGAGCCGTCGCAGGTGATCTCGAGCCACGTCACCTCGCCGCGGGCAACGGAGACCTTGACGATGGTCTCCTTGACCTCTTCCTCACCCTCACCCTCGGGGTTGTCGGCGTCCTGCTCGTCGCCGTCCGTGGTTGTGGCGTCTGGATCATCGGTTGTGTTGGGATCAGGCTCAGGCTCAGCCTGAGCGTCAGGCGACTCGTCCTCGTCGGTGGCGCTCGCCTCATCATCCGTGGCGTCTTGATCGTCGGACTCTGCCAAAGCGTCCGCATCGTCCGAGGTGTCAGCGTCCTGACCGGTCGTGCCCACGGGGACAACCTGGCCCGTCTGGGAGCCCTGGGTGCGCCCGCTCATGCACGAGCTCACCGAGAAGAGCAGGATGGCGGTGAGCACTATGGCTAGGAGCACGATGAGGGCAAAGAGCGCACGGCGGGGATCGGAGAGAAACTCCTCGACAAAGCCACCTATGCCGCCGCGCCTCGGCGGCCTGCGCCCGCCACCGGAACGAGCCTGGCGCCTCCTGACGTTGGGCCTCTCGACGTTGGCGATGTTTCGAGAGGAGCGACGGCCCGAGAGCGTGGACGCCGGGGCGTACGGGCTCGCCTTGTCGTCATAGCGGAGGTCGTCGGTGTATTCGCTCGGCCTCACGCGCCGGGTGCTCACGTCATCCCTGCGGTACAGCCGCCCGGTGCGCATCTCGCCACGGGGGTCGTCGCGCTCCGGAATGCTGGAGCGGCGCCCCTCGTTGAGGAGCCGTCCGGAGGCGTCGTCCTGACGGTGACGTCGCGCCGTCTGGGACCTCCTTCGCGCCGTGCTCGTAGCGGAGCGTTCCGAGGTGGGCGCCGAGTTGTAGGGTCTCTCGTCGCGCGCGCTCCCGTACTCCTCCGCCGTTGAGCGATAGGATGAGCGCGTGCCGGGGGCAGCATAGCCAACCCCGGCAAGCTGGACGGACGTGCGGGGGCGCGCCGGTGCCGTGGTGGCAAAGGCGCCCATGTCACCGGCGGGACCTCCCGAGGTGGGAAGCAGCGGTCGGTACTCGACGTAGGCCTTGGGCCTCGAGCCCGCCTCGTTGGGAAGGTCGTAGCCAGAGACGCCCCTGCCCGCCTGCGTGTCCCTCGTGCGGCGCCTGAGCTCGTGCGAGGAGGTGCCGTGACGATACTGGTAGAGGTCCTCCTGGAAGAGGTCGACGATCTCTCGGGCGTTCAGGCCGAGGTAGCGCGCGTAGCTGGAGAGCATGCCCTGGGCATAGCCGCTCTGGGGCATGTGCTCGTAGTCGCCCTCCTCAAAGGCAATGAGAACGTCCTCGCGCAGGCGCAGGATCTTTGAGGCCTGCCTGACGGAAAGCCCGAGCTCGTGCCTGCGCGCCACGAGAGCCTCGCTAAAACGCGGGCGTGACATGTTACTCGACCTCCCTGTATGCGGCGTCCTGCACCTTCAGCTCCTCAAGGCCGTCCTTGTCGAGCAGGACCTCCCTCGGCCTGGAGCCGTTTGCGGGGCCCACGACGCCCTTTGCCTCGAGCATGTCCATGATACGGCCCGCACGGGCGTAGCCAACCGAGAGGGCGCGTTGAAGGCTCGAGGTGGAGCCGAGCTGGGACTCGACGACAATGCGCGCCGCCTCCCAGACGAGCGGGTCGTCGTCCTTGGCGGCACCCGGGTCTCCGCCGCCAGGCGCGGTGGGCACCACGGCCGTGAGGATGTCCTCATGGTAGTCCGCCGTGACCTGCTCACGCACGAACTTAACCGTCTGCTCAATCTCCTCATCGGAGACCCAGCAGCCCTGCGCGCGGCGGGGCTTCTTGCCACGCAGCTTGACGAGCATGTCTCCCCTACCGAGGAGCTGCTCGGCACCCTTTTGATCGAGGATGATGCGCGAGTTGATCGAGTTGTCAACGGAGAGCGCCACGCGGTTGTCGATGTTGGCGCGGATGAGGCCCGTGACAACGTCGGCGGAGGGGCGCTGCGTGGCTACGATGAGGTGAATGCCCGCGGCGCGGCCGAGCTGGGCGATGCGCACGATGGAGGACTCAACGTCCTTGCCCGCCACCATCATGAGGTCCGCGAGCTCGTCGATCACGATGACGAAGTAGGGCATGTGCTTGGGCGGGTTCTCCATGTCCGCGTACTTGTCGCCGTCGACGTTCTTGTTGAAGGTCTTGATGTCTCGCACCTTGTAGTGCTCGAAGACCTTGAGGCGGCGCTCCATCTCGGTCACGCCCCACTGCAGGGCGCTCGCGGCCTGGCGAGGCTCCGTGACCACGGGGACGTAGAGGTGCGGGAGGCCCGCGTAGCCCGTGAACTCCACGCGCTTGGGGTCAACCATGATCAGGCGCACCTGCTCGGGCGTGGCGCGCATGAGCATGGACATGATGATGGCGTTGAGAAGGACCGACTTGCCCGAGCCCGTGGTACCGGCCACGAGCAGGTGCGGGAGGCCCGCAAGGTCCACGACGATGGGGTTGCCCTCGGAGTCGCGGCCAAAGGCGCAGTCGAGGGGGCCGCCCGTGGCGTACGGCAGAACGTCCGAGAGGAAGACGGGCTGGGGCTTCTCGTTGGGAATCTCGATGCCCACGAGCGAGGTGCCCGGGATGGGCGCGAAGATGCGCACGGACTTGGCGGCAAGCGAGAGCGCGATGTCGTCCTCGAGGTTCACGATCTTGTTGACGCGCTCGCCCTCGCCCATCGAGATCTTGAAGGTGGTGACCGAGGGGCCGGCGATCCAGCCCTCAACGCGCGAGCTCAGGCCGAACTCCTCGAGCGTGCCCTGGAGCTTTGCAGCGGTTGCGGCAAGCTCCTCCTCGTTGCCGTAGGAGCCGCTGGCGTCCGGGTTCTCGCGCAGGATGGAGAGCGGCGGGAGCTGGTAGGTCTCGTCGGCGTCACCGGGGCGCGTGATCGTGGCGGGAGCCTTGGGAGAGGACGACGCCTTCTCCGTTGTCTTCTCTCCCTTCTGGCGGCGCTTGCGAGCGCCGTCGAGAAAGGCGGGGACCCCGGCGGCGGGCTTGTCCTCGGGAGCCGCGGCTGCGGCGGGCTTCTTGCCGCGCGCGGGCGCGGGGGGCTCGATGAGGGTGGTCGGGGCCTGGTCGGGCTCCAGCAGGGTTGCGGCGGAGCGCTTGGCTCCGCGCTTGAGGACGGTGGTCTTGCGGTTTCCGATGAAGGTCGTCTCGCCGGCACCGCCCTCGTCAAAGAGGGAGGGCTGGACCGCCGGCGCATCCTCCATGTCGGAGGCCGCGTCGATGATGGCCTGCTCGCGACGCTCGCGCAGGCGCGAGCCGTGCTCCTCGGCCACCTCGCGAAGACGCGCGCGCGCCTTGGTCACGGCATCCGAGACGGAGAAGCCGCACACGATGACGCCGGCAGCGATGATGCCGACGAGCACGACGTTGCCCACGACGGAACCTACGAGGGCGAGCAGCGCGTAGGCGATGGCTCCGCCCACGTACCCGCCGGCCTTCTCGGCAAGCGCGACCTCGAACACCATGGTGGGCTCGGCGTCGGCTCCGGCAAGGTTGAGCGAGAGCATCGCGAGGATGGAGAGGACGATGAGCGTGAGGCCGAGGGCGATTCTCCCGGAGACGGGCTCGTCACCGTCCATGAAGAACGTCACCGCAAAGATGAGAATCGCTATGGGCACGAGGAACGCCGCCGTGCCAAACGAGAGCGCGAGGAAGTCATGGAGCGCGCTCGTCACGACCGCCGTCGAGGGAAAGAGCAGCGTCGCCATGAGCGCCACGGCAAAGACGGCGATGGCAACGCCGAGGATGTCCCCCTGGACGGTGCCAACGAGCCTCGCGGGCGCCGCGCCCTTGCGAGGCGACCCCGTTCTTGCGCGTGCCTTTGCTCCCGTGCGGCCCTTTGCTGCGTTTGAAGTGCGTTTGGCCGGCATTTAAACCTCCATCACCACCGGAATGATCATCGGTCGCGAGTGCGTCTTGTTCCAGAGCAGGTTGGACAGGGCGTTTCTGACCCCCCTGCGGAGAATGTCGATGTTGGTCCCGTTTGAGGTCGTGATCTTCTCGACCTGAGCCCTGACGACGCCCTGGGCCTCGCCGAGCAGGAGCTCGTCGGACGAGGAAGAGAGGCCGCGGGCGGAGATCTCGACGGCGCTCACGGAGCCGCCGCGCTTGGAGAGCACCACGGTGCAGGTGACGACGCCGTCCTGGCCGAGCTTCTGGCGGTCGCGAAGAACCGTGGGGTTGGCCTCGGTGACCGTGCCGCCGTCAACGTAGACCACGCCGGACTCAACGGCGCGCCCGCGCTTGACCTTGTGCTTGACGAGCTCGAGTGAGTCGCCGTTGTCGAGGACAAAGACGTGGCTGGCGGGGACGCCCATCTGCTGGGCGAGCTCGGCGTGGGCGCGCAGGTGCTGAGCCTCGCCGTGAACGGGCATGAAGTAGCGCGGCTTGGCCATGGCGAGCATGAGCTTGAGCTCCTCCTGGCTCGCGTGGCCGGAGACGTGCACGAGGCCCTTGCTCTTGTCGTAGATCTCGCACCCGATCTTGGAGAGCGAGTTGATGATCGACTGCACGCTCTTCTCGTTGCCGGGAATGGGCGTGGCCGAGATGATCACGGTGTCCGTCTCGTGGATGGAGAGCGACTTGTGCTCGCCCGTGGCCATGCGAGCCAGCGCGGAGAGCGGCTCGCCCTGGCTGCCTGTACACAGGACGACGATCTTCTCGTCGGGGATGCGGTCGACGTCGTAGGCGTCGATGATGTTCTCCTCGTTGATGTTGAGGTAGCCAAGCTCGCGGGCGACCTTGGTGTTGGTGATCATCGAGCGGCCGGTGACCACGACCTTGCGTCCCACGGCCACGCTGGCGTCGCAGATCTGCTGCAGGCGGTGGATGTGGCTCGAGAACGCCGCCACGAAGACGCGGCCCGGGGCGTTCTTGATGACGTGGCGCAGGTCGCGGCCAACGGCGGCCTCAGAGGGCGTGAAGCCCGGGCGCGTGGCGTTGGTGGAGTCCGAGAGCAGAAGGTCAACGCCCTGGGAGCCAAACTTGTTGATGGCCTGGAAGTTGGGGCGGCGCCCGTCGATGGGCGTCTGGTCAAACTTGAAGTCTCCGGTGTGCATCACGGTGCCGGCGGGCGTCTGGATGAAGACGCCAAAGGCGGCGGGGATGGAGTGCGTCATCGAGAAGAACGTGATGGTGAAGGCGCCAAGGGTGATGGTGGAGCCGTCGGAGACCTCGCGCGTCTTGGGGTTCTTGATGCCGTGCTCGTCGAACTTGCCCTGGATAATGCCAAGGGTGAGCTTGCTCGAGTAGATGGGCACCTTGCGGGTGAGGTCCTGCAGCAGGTACGGGAGGGCGCCGGTGTGGTCCTCGTGGCCGTGGGTGATGATGATGCCGCGGAGCTTGTCCTCGTTCTCAAGAACGTAGGTGTAGTCGGGCAGGATGAGGTCGATGCCGGGCTGGCCCTCATCGGGGAACATGAGACCGGCGTCAACGAGCACCATGTCATCGCCGTACTCGAGGGCGGTCATGTTCTTGCCGATGCCGTCAAGGCCTCCGAGCGGGATGATCTTGAGCGCTATGTCCTTCTTGGGCATTCCTGGGTGGTTCCTTTCGTGGAGCGTTCTGGTAGATATATCAGACGGCCCTTTGGCCGTGCCAATTCACATACCCGTCTATTCTACCCGAGAAGGCCCAAGAGCTGATGGGTTCCACGATGGTTCCACGCGCCGCCTCTCCCCTCCCCGTTCCCACCCGGTTCGTTTCCCTCGGTTTTGGGCAAAACATTTGATGGAAGCGGCGATTTGGCATCAAGGATTTTGCCCAATAGCCATAAGATAGTGTCATGGCGAGAAGAACGCGCAGGTCGCCGTGAGCGGCTGTCCGCCCTGCGGGTTGCAGACATAAAAGATGTTGCCCAAAACCGGCCGGTTCGTCTCGATTTGGCCAAGTCTTTTGGACGGCGCGGGGCAAAAACCCAAAACTCCCTAAAACCGTGCAAGCATTGGCGCTCGGTGGCGAGAAGAGCCTGCAGGCACGAAAAGACGCCCGTCCCATGTGGGGACGGGCGTCCGTCAGCTCATAGAGCGCGTCTCGGGCAGACCCTATGCGTCGTGGTGGCGGCGCGGCTGGCGCTTCTCGCCACCCTCGTCGCCGGGACGACGGCGAGGACCGCGGTGCTCGCGGCGCGGACGGTCCTTCTCGCCATCGTGAGCGTGGCCGTTGCCGGAGCCGGCAGGGGCCTCGGGCTTGTCGATGCGGTCGAGGCTGATCTTGCCCTTCTCGTCGACCTCGAGGACGCGAACCTTGACCTCGTCGCCGATGTTGAGGACGTCCTCGACCTTGTCCACGCGGCCCTGCGCGACGCGGGAGATGTGGAGCAGGCCGTCCTTGCCGGGCAGAAGCTCGACGAAGGCGCCAAAGGGCTGGATGCCCACGACGCGGCCGGTGTACTCCTCGCCCACCTCGGGGACCTTGACGATGGCCTTGATGCGCTCGGCGGCAGCGGTGCCCGCACCGCCAACACCTGCGATGAAGACGGTGCCGTCCTCCTGGATGTCGATCGTGGCGCCGGTGTCCTCCTGGATGCCGCGGATGACCTTGCCGCCGGAGCCGATGACGTCGCGGATCTTGTCCGTGGGGATGGTGAGGGAGATGATCTGCGGCGCGGACTCCTTGGTCTCGGCGCGCGGGCCGGGCACGGCGTCGAGCATGGCGTCGAGGATGAACATGCGGCCGTCGTGCGCCTGCATGAGGGCGGAGCGCAGGATCTCGGGCGTGAGGCCGGTGGCCTTGTTGTCCATCTGCATGGCGGTGATGCCCTTGGTGGTGCCGGTCACCTTGAAGTCCATGTCGCCGAGGAAGTCCTCGAGACCCTGGATGTCGGTGAGGACGACGGTCTTGCCCTCCTCCTGGATCAGTCCCATGGCAACGCCGGAGACGGGGCGCTTGATGGGCACGCCGGCGTCCATGAGGGCGAGCGTGGAGCCGCAGGTGGAAGCCATCGAGGAGGAGCCGTTGGACTCCATGACCTCGGAGACCACGCGAATGGCGTAGGGGAACTCGTCCTCGGACGGGATCACGGGGAGCAGGGCGCGCTCGGCGAGGTTGCCGTGGCCGATCTCGCGGCGCTTGGGGCTGCCCATGCGGCCGGTCTCGCCGGTGCAGAACGGCGGGAAGTTGTAGTGGTGCATGTAGCGCTTGCCGTCGACGGGCTCGATGGTGTCGAGGCGCTGCCACTCGTTGAGCATGCCGAGGGTGCAGATGGAGAGCACCTGGGTCTGACCGCGCTGGAAGAGGCCCGAGCCGTGGACGCGCGGGAGGTAGTCGCCCTTGACCATGAGCGGGCGCACCTCGGTGGGTGTGCGGCCGTCGACGCGCTCGCCGGTCTCCACGACCATGAGGCGCATGGCGTGCTTCTCGAGGGCCTTGAGCTCCACGGGGATGGCACGGCTCCACTGAGCCTGCTCCCCCTCCGTGAACTCGGCCTTGATGGAGGCCTTGAGGGCCTCGACCTTGCCGATGCGGGAGAGCTTGTCGGCGTCCTTGAGGGCGGCCTCCATCTCGTCGTAGTGGGCGAAGATGCGGTCGTGGACCTCGGGGATGGGCTCGTCGAGGATGTACTCGCGGACGGGGAACTCGCCGTTGACCTCGCGGACCTTGGCGAAGAACTTCTGCTGCTCGGCGCAGAAGGCGGCGATGGCCTCCTGACCAAAGGCCATGGCGGCGAGCATGTCCTCCTCGGAAATCTCATCGGCGCCGGCCTCGAGCATGGAGATGAAGCCCTCGGCGCCACCGAGCTCGAGGTCGAGGTCGGAGTTGTCGCGCTCCTCGTAGGTGGGGTTCACGATGAACTCATGGGTGTCGTGGTCGCGGCCGATGCGCACGCACGCGAGCGGGCCCTCGAAGGGCACGCCGCCCACGGTGAGGGCCGCGGAGGCCGCCATGATGCAGATGGTGTCGACCGGGTTGATCTGGTCGGCCACGAGCGTGGTGGCAACAACCTGGACCTCGTTGCGGAAGCCGGCCGGGAAGGACGGGCGCAGCGGGCGGTCGATCATGCGGGCCGTGAGGGTGGCCTTCTCGGAGGGGCGCGCCTCACGCTTGAGGTAGCCGCCGGGGATGCGGCCCACGGCGTACATCTTCTCGATGAAGTCGACCGTCAGCGGGAAGAAGTCGTAGTCCTTGCGCTCCTTGGAGACCACCGCGGTGAGAAGGACCGTGGAGTCACCGCACTTGACGAGGCAGGAGCCGGTGGCCTGCTTGGCCAGCTCGCCGGTCTCGAGCACGTAGTGCTTGCCGTAGAGGTCGAACTCGTGTGTAACCTTTGCCATTTCTTTTCCCTTATCTCCGCCTGCCCCATTGCAGGCGGGCCGTCTTGGCGGACCTTTGCCGCCCGCCCGCGCTTCTCGCGGGCAAACCAAAGAAGGGGCGCCCGCGGGCGCCCCTTCGAATGACCGCTACTACTGGATGTTGTCGCGGATGCCGAGGCTCTTGATGAGGGTGCGGTAGTCCTCGATGTTGCGAGCCTTGATGTAGGAGAGCAGACGACGACGCTTGCCGACGAGCATCAGAAGGCCGCGGCGGGTGTGGAAGTCCTTCGGGTGCGTCTTCATGTGCTCGGTGAGGCCCTTGATGCGCTCGGTGAGGAGGGCAACCTGCACCTCAGCGGAACCGGAGTCCTTGTCGTTGGCGCCGTACTGGGCCACGAGCTCGGCCTTGCGCTCCTTGGTAACTGCCATGTCAAACCACCTTTCTCAGAAATTCGCCCCGAACTGGGAGGCCGTCAGGCAGTTGGCGAGCCACCAGGTACGGGGTACGGACCTGCGGTAGTGTAGCACATGGGGTCTGGCGGCGCGAGGTCCTTCTCGGCTTCGCGGCTTCTCCACGAGAGCGACCCTGGGCCCCCGCCGTCTTGGGCATCCCCTGCCGCTTTTCTTGGGTTTTGGGCAAAATGTTTGATGCGTGGGGCATACACTGGGCTTGTCACATCAAACATTTTGCCCACAACCAGCTAAAACAAGGCGAGAAGGACCTTTTGACGGGCTCGAAGGGCCTTGGGAAACGTGGCATATCAAACCTGTTGCCCAAAACTTCCCTAAAGCTCACGGAAATGCCAATCGCGC
>NZ_JAUDEA010000006.1 GCF_030372065.1 Thermophilibacter provencensis
GGGCCCGTTGCCACGACGCCGCGGCACACGCGCCGCCCGCTTCCCTCAAAGCCCTCCAGGATGTCGGTCATGCAGGTGTGCTCGAGGATGCGGGCGTGGGGCAGCTCGCGCGCGCACGCCAGCAGGCGCGTGGTAATCTCCTTGCCCGTGACGTCCTCGTGATAGAGGATGCGCGGGCGAGAGTGGGCGCCCTCGCGCGTGTAGTCGAGCTCGCCGTCCGGCCTGCGGGAAAAGCGCACGCCGCGCTTGATGAGGTCATCTATGATGGGACGGCTCGCGCGGATCATGAGGTCCACGCTCTCCAGGCGGTTCTCGTAGTGACCGGCGCGCAGCGTGTCCTCGAAGAACGACTCGTAGTCGTCCGGGTCGTGCAGGACGCAGATCCCGCCCTGGGCGAGCATGGAGTCGCAGTGGTCCACGGCCTCCTTGGAGAGCAGGACCACCGAGAGCGCCCTCGGCAGGTTGAGCGCGCAGTAGAGCCCGGCAACGCCGCAGCCGACGATCACGACGTCGCAGTCGATCACGCCATCAAACGCCTGTGTTAATTGGGGGCGGTCCCCCGCGTGCAGACGGGGGGACATCAGCGGGCCCCGAGCTCAAGCATGCGGGTGAGCGTGCGGCGCGCGCCCTCGGCAACCGCGGCGGGCGGCAGGTCCACGGCGCCGGTGCCCTCACGCAAGCACGCCACGAGGCGCTCGACGGTGATGCGCGCCATGTCCGGGCAGACCGGGCGCGTGGGCGGAAAGTGAAAGCGCTTGCCCGTGCCCCCGCAGCGGCGCTCCAGCTCGCCGCGGACGCCGTCCACGGTGAGGATGATGTAGTCGAGCGCCTCCCCGGCCACGGCCACCTCGATGATCTGCGACGTGGAGCCCGCAAAGTCCGCAAGCGCCATGGCCTCCGGGCCGCACTCGGGGTGCGCGAGCACCGGGGCGCCCGGGTGCGCCTCCTTGAGCGCGCGGACCTCGTCGGCGGAGATGTCCTGGTGGATGGGGCAGAACCCGTCGTTCAGAATGACGTTCTTCTCGGGCACCTGCTCGGCCACAAAGCTGCCGAGATGGCGGTCGGGCACAAAGAGCACGTTTACCTGCGGGAGCGCCCGAACGATCTTGACAGCGTTTGACGAGGTCACGCAGACGTCAGACCACGACTTGACCTCCACCGTGGAGTTGACGTAGCACGCCACGGCAAGCTCGTCGCCATAGCGCTCGCGCGCGGCGTCCACGGTCTCGCGGCGCACCATGTGAGCCATCGGGCAGTCGGCCGTGGGCTCAGGCATAAGGACGGTCTTCTCCGGCGAGAGGAGCTTGGCGCTCTCCGCCATGAAGCTCACGCCGGCAAAGACCAGGGTGCGGCACGTGAGCGTTGCGGCGAGCTTGGCGAGGGCAAAGGAGTCCCCCACGTGGTCCGCGAGCTCCTGGACCTCGGGCGGCACGTAGTAGTGGGCCAGGACCACGGCGTCGCGCTCCGCCTTGAGGCGCGCCACCTCGGCACGCAGCTCGTCTGTCAGCATGCTTGCTCCCCTCGTCGGCAAACCATGTCAGTATACAGCTTGCTTGACAGGTGACAAGACAGTGACGGGAAGCGGTGTCGCGCCCATGCTCTTCTCGCCCAACCAAAACGGGAGGTTTTGGGCAAAGCGTTTGATGGAGTTGGGCCCAGAGCGGCGAGCGCGCGCTCTTCTCGCCAGCGTCAACTTGGAAAACGTCCCCGACGCTGACTCAAAAGGAGGATTTGAGCGCCCGGGTCGGCCGTCAACATAAAAGATTTGCCCCACAACCTCGAGAAGTGCTCACGTGGGGGCATCCCCCGCAGCGCGCGAGGTCTCAAAACCCAAAACCCGGCTTTTCTCACCAGCGGCCGCGCAAAACACAGGCGAGAAGTGCCCGCGCCCCGCCTCGCGACGGCGCTAGTTGTTCACGCCGTGGTGGCAGACAAACGCCTCGCGCGTGATGGGCTCGAACTTATAGTCGCGCTCCTGGTAGTACTCGATGATCTGCGGCAGCGCGTCGGGCGTGGTGTCTTTGGTGCTGGAGTCGTGGAAGAGGGGCATGACGTTGGTGTAGCCCTCCACGCACGAGCTCTGCACGAGCGTGTCCACCGCCACGTTGGTGCCCGAGGCGTCGGCGGAGCTCACGTTCCAGTCATAGAACTGGTAGCCGCGCGCCTGGACGTCCTCAACGAGCGCGGTCATGATGCCCGCGCAGTAGTTGGCCGAGATCGTGTTGGACGCCCCGCCCGGAAAGCGCGTGAGGTAGGGCACGTAGCCGATCTGCTCCTTGACCATGTGTACGGAAACGCCCGTGGCACCCCAAAAGGGCCGGTTGACGCAAAAGGGCGGCGACCGGTGTCGAGGGTCGCTCGAAACACCTGATCGCCGCCCGCACTGGGTTTCCCGGCTCCTACGAGAGGGCAATGCCCCCGAGCCAGCCGCACCGGACGGTAACGGAGACGCTGTAGTCGCTCACCCACTGGGAGAGGCTCGTCGTGCGAAGGCGGCCGCTCGCGTTGTCGCGCACCACGCCATCTCCCACGTAGATGCCCACGTGGCCATAGATGATGGCGGCCGAGCTGTACGGGACGGTCGGGGTGGCCACGATCATGCCCGGCTGAATCTCAGAGGTCGGGTGCCCGCACCACGAGTAGAACATGTCGTCCGCGTTGCCGTAGAACGAGCCCACCCCGGCGCGACGGAAGACGTTGGACACCCACGCGGCGCACAGGCCGGAGCCCGGCGACGGCGTGGAGTACGCGGCGTTCACCACGTCGGAGAGCGAGCCCGTCCCAAGGACCGCGGTGTTGCCGCCGGTCCACGTGCTGCCCTGCTGGAGCTCCTGCTGGCGGCGTGCCTCCTCTGCCGCCTGCTGGGCGGCGAGAAGCTCGGCGTCACGCTTCTCCATGAGCTCCTTGACCTCGTCGGAGAGGCTGCTCACCAGCTCCTCTGACGCGGCCTGGCGGGCGCGAACCTCCTCGAGCTGGGAGAGCTGCGTTGCCTGGAGGCCCTGAAGCTCGCTGCGCTGGACCTCGAGGCTGGCCTTCTCCGTCTCGAGGGCGCTCTTCTCCTGCTCGAGGCTTGCCTTCTCGACCTCGAGGTTGGCCTTCTCGACCTCGAGCTCTGCCTTGAGGGTCTTGACGTCGTCAATCATCTGGGCGTCCGCCTGGCTGACCTTGTCGAGGTAGTAGATGTTGCTCGTCAGCTCCTCGATGGTCGCGGACGAGAAGATCAGGTCGATCGTGGAGCTCGAGCCGGCCTTGTACGACGAGCTCATTCGCTCGGCGAGGATGCTCTGCTTGCGCTCGATGTCCGCCTGCTTGGTGTCGATCTCGCCCTGCTTGGTGTCGATCTCGCCCTGCTTGGTGTCGATCTCGCCCTGCTTGGTGTCGATCTCTCCCTGCTTGGTGTCGATCTGCTGGGAGAGGTCGCTCACCTGGGCAGACGTCTGGCCAAGGGCCGAGGCGGCCTCCTCGACCTCCAGACCGAGCGCCTCGAGCTCGGCCTGTGCCTCCTCGTAGTCAAGCTGCGCGGCATCGAGCTTCTCCTGGGTGGACGTGGCGAGAGCGACCGAGGGGTAGAAGGTGGCGCAGATACCGGCGCCTATGAGAAGCCTCAGCGCGTCGCGGCGCGTGACGGAGCGAGACGCGACAACATCGCCAATGGGCACGTGCTTTAGGGACATGAAGTCTCCTCGGGTACGAATAGGGTGCAAATGACACGCCCCCCTATTCTAGTAGCAAATCCATACGGCCACGATATGAACATCTGGCTAAGGGTGATGACAAAGGTGACAGGGTAGATTGTCATCATGGGCTTCATGATGACAATCTACCCTGTCACCTTTGTCATCACCCCTGTCGTGCCCGCCCCGACTGCCCGGGCGCTAGCGGTTCTCGATCTTGGCGACGTTACCCACGGTGATGGTGATGCGCCCCTCGGCGTCGGTGGAGAAGTCCAGGTAGCCGGGCTTCTCGGCAAGCTCTGAGGGGAAGGTGATCTCAACGCCGGTGTCCGTGCGAATCTTGTGGCTCTTCGTGAGGCGGTTGGCCACGCCGCGGCGCACGGGCGCCTCCTCCGGAAGCCGCGCCTCGGCCACGCGCTGCTCAAAGCGCTCGGCGACCTCGGGTTTCTCGGCAAACACGGCACGCCCCACCTCAACGGGCGAGAAGGACTCCTCCACGTCAGCGGTCCGCGCGACGAGCGCCTTGGCGCGCCCGACCTCGACGGCCGGCGTGAGGCCAAACTCCTCGGCAACGTCGCGCACGATGACGTTCACCTCGTCGATGACCTCGTGGCTCGACGCCTTGCTCGTGCACTGCAGGAAGCGCTCGGGAATCACCATGACCTTCTCGCCGCCAACGGAGCGCTCCTTGTCATGGAAGTCGATCGAGCCGGTCTCCGCGTCAACCAGCACGTAGCTCGCCACCTTCTGCGAGGGGTTGGGCAGCGTGGCGTCCACGCGGGAGATGTCGTTGGCGTCCCCACCCACCTCGTGGACAAAGGCCTGTTTGCGCGGCAGCAGCACCACGGCAAAGAAGCGCTTCCCCGCCGGGCCGTCAAAGGCGGCGTCGACCTCGGCGTCCGTGGAGAGCGCGTCCACGGCACCCGCGTCCGTGTCAGAGAAGTCCGCAACAAGAAGATCGCACTGCTCGAGGTCCTCCGCGCGGCGCAGCTCCTCCCAGAACCACTGCGCGATCTCGCAGGAGAACTCCACGAACTCGCGCTCCCCCGCCAGGTAGCGCTGGAGCTCCCCCGCAAAACCGGAGTCAGGGGAGAACTCCCCGTGGCGGCTCTCCGCGTTGGACGAGATCTTGCGCAGGTGGCGCTGCACGTAGGAGCGCGTCGCGCGGACGGTGAGGTCGAGCGGGCGCTCCGAGAGGTACGTGGACCCGGAGTCAAAGTCAAAGACGTGGAGGATGGCGCGGTCTACCTTGAGCATGTGTCTCCCAGCATGAGGGTGAGCGGTCAGTGAACGGCCACCATGATAGCGTTCCGGGCACCGCCGCGAGCCTGTGCCGAGAAAGGCGACCCTCTGTACCACTTTTTGAGAGAGCGGCCGAGAAAAGCCGCCCTCTGTACACGGAAGCCCAGGCCGGGCACCGTCCCCAAACGCTGATGCCGAGAAAAACCCGCGCCTGTGCTAGCAAATGCCGAGAAGAGCGGGCCTCTGTACCAGAGCGCTGCCGCATGACGGCCCTCACGACTCGCGCCATGGTACAGCGGTAGGTTTTTCTCGGCGCGGAATGTGAGAAGCGGCACAGGGGCGGGATTTTCTCGGCGCGTCGCGCGAGGGCTGGTACAGAGGGCCGCCTTTCTCGGCGCGGCAAGAGGGCGGCCCGACCGGAAAACCGGCCGGGCCGCACAAAGACTCGGTTGTGACGTCCCCTACAGGACTACTTGCCGTCCTCCTCGCGCTCGAGCGAGGGGATCTTGTCGCGGAAGGTGTTCTCCGTGGCGTTGGCGTGCGGGGACTTCTTGGAGTAGCGCTTGACGGCCGCCGCGGTCTTGTTGATCGACTGCAGCGTGCCGGCGCCGGCCACGCAGCCGCCCGGGCAGGCCATGCCCTCGAGCAGGTAGCCGGGGTACTTGCCCTTGACGGCATCCTTCATCATCTTGCGGCAGTTCTCGAGACCCTCGGCGTTGACGACGTTGACCTCGCGTTCGGGGTCCATCACCTTGATGGCGTTGACCACGGCGTTGGCAACGCCGCCCGCAACGGCGAAGCCGCGGCCGTCGGCTGAGGCGACCTCAAAGTCCGAGCTGCCCTCGCCCTCGAGCTTGGTGTACTCGTCGATGCCGCGCGCCTTCATCATGCCCATCATCTCCTCAAAGGTGAGCACGAAGTCCACCTCGGAGCGCACGGACTTGCGCATGGCCTCGAGCTTCTTTGCCGAGCACGGCCCCACGAAGACGATCTTGGCGTTGGGGTGCTGCTGGCGCAGCAGGCGCGCCGTGAGCGTCATGGGCGTGAGCGCCATCGAGATGCACTCGGCGTACTGCGGGAACTCGGTCTTGGCCATGACCGACCAGGCCGGGCAGCACGAGGTTCCCATGAACGGGATCTTCTCGGGCACCTCCTCCATGAAGTCCTCAGCCTCCTGGACGGTGCAGAGGTCGGCGCCCACGGCCACCTCCTCCATGCCGGAGAAGCCGAGCATCGTGAAGGCCTGGCGCAGCTTGTCGACGTTGCCCTTGCCGCCGAACTGGCCCACAAAGGCCGGCGCCACCTCGGCGATGACCTCGTCGCCGCGGTTGATGGCCTGGATGACCTGGAAGATCTGGCTCTTGTCGGCGATGGCGCCAAACGGGCAGTTGATGAGGCACTGGCCGCAGGAGACGCACTTCTCGTAGTCAATCTGCGCGCGGCCGTGCTCGTCGGAGCCGATGGCGTGCATGCCGCAGGCGTCCGCGCAGGGGCGCACCTGGTGTTGGATGGCGTGATAGGGGCAGGTGTTGAAGCACATGCCGCAGTGGATGCACTTCTCCTGGTCGATGTAGGCCTTCTTGTCCTTGAACGAGATGGCGCCCTTGGGGCAGATCTCGCGGCAGGGGTGCGCGAGGCAGCCCTGGCAGGCGTCGGTCACGCGGTAGGTGTTGTCGGCGCACGCGTTGCAGGCAAACTTGATGACGTTCACCAGGGGCGGCTCGTAGTAGGTCTCGGGCACCGAGGCGTCCGCCAGGCCGTCCGTGAGGCTCTCGCGCTTGTCCACGCCCTGCAGCGGCAGGCCCATGGCCAGGCGGATGCGCTGCTCGACGATCGCGCGCTCCAGGAAGACCGACTCGCGGTAGGTGGCAACGTCGCCGGGGATGATCTCGTACGGGAGGTCGCGAATCTTGCGGCGCGTGGTCTTCTCGTCGTCTTCCTTCATGTCGTAGGCAATCTTGGCGACGTTGGAAAAGACGTTGCGGCGGATCTCGGTCAGGTTGGTGTAGACGCCACGCATGGTATCTGCCATCGGTGCCCCTCTCCTGGGTTGGTCTCATACGTGCGGCGCTCCCCCTCAGAAGCGCTCCCCTCTGTACGTCTAGTATCGCACAGGTCGGGGTACGCGAGGGGTGCGTTCTTCACGCTCCCGCCGGGCGCTCCGGCCAGAGGCGCTCGGGCCACGCGGTCTCAAGGTGCAGGCGCTCTCCGCTAACGGGATGGATGACGTCCTCGCTCCAGGCGTGGAGCAGAAGGCCCGAGGCGCTTCTCGCCCCGCCGTAGAGGGCGTCTCCCACCAGGGGGAAGCCCAGGGAGGCCAGGTGCACGCGAATCTGGTGGCGCCGCCCCGTCACGAGCTCCAGCAAGAGCAGCGAGCGGCCGCCCTTCTCGGAAAGCCTCGTGACGCGCGTTTCTGCCGACTTGCCCTGCCCCGGGCGACAGGCGCGCATGCGCCGCGCGTTGTGGCGGTCACGGCCGATGGGCACACTGACGACCCGATTTGCCCAGGGGAAGCGCCCCGCCACCACGGCGAGGTAGCGCTTGCGCATACCGTGGCCCGCCACCTGGGCGTCGAGCGCGCCCTGCGTTGCCTTGTCCAGCGAGAAGAGCGTGAGGCCCGTGGTCTCCACGTCAAGGCGCTGCACCGCCTGCGGGCGCACGTCCGGGCGACCGGCTGCGGCCAGGTGCTCGGCCACGGCATCCGTGAGCGTGCGGGAGGGCGTGCCGTCGGAGTGCACGAGCATCCCCGCGGGCTTGTCGCAGGCGAGAAGAACCTCGTCCTCGTATATGATGCGCAGCTCGTCCATGCACAAGACCGTACCACACCCCGGGTTTGCGGAGCCGCTCGTTGCCCAGAGGGGGGCGCTGGAGCCACGCACAGGGTGACAGCGTGGTCTTTGGCTGGTACCCAGATCGCCGCGTCCTCCGCTGCCAGTTTTGGGCAAAATCTTTGATGCAGTCGAGTGTCTCGGGGACCTTCTCGCGTGCGCTATCTGGGCAAACGCTGGCAAAAACCCGACCACGCGGCTCGCAATATAAAGGGTTTTGCCCAAAACCCGCAAAGCACCTCCCGGAAACGCCTGAAGAAAAACGCTGGAGGCCTTGCGAGCGCAAAACCTCCCATAGCGTGACAGGTTGACCTATCAGGCGCCGTGCCGAGAGGCCCCTACTCCAGGCGGGCGAGAACCGCGTCCACGAGCTCCGCGGCCGGCACCTGAACCTGCTCATGGGTCCCCATGTCGCGAAGGGTTGCCGCGCCGGCCGCCACCTCGTCGCCGCCGATGACCACGCAGAGGCGAGCGCGGAGCTTATCGGCCTGCTTGAACTGGGACTTAAGCGAGCGCCCCTGGTAGTCGGCCTCGGCACGGACTCCGGCGCCGCGCAGGGCCAGGCGCGCCTCGAAGGCCGCCGCGCGCTCCGCCTCGCCGCCGGTGCAGGCAACGTAGACGCAGCTCGGCTCCTCGCCGCCCATCTCCACGCCCGCAGCCGCGAGCGCGAGGGCAATGCGCTCGAAGCCCACCGCAAAGCCCAGGCCCGGCGTGGGCTTGCCGCCCTCGAGCTCCACGAGGCCGTCGTAGCGACCGCCGCCGCCGATGGCGCCCACGCCCGAGCCCACGGCCTCGACCTCAAAGACCGTGCGGGTGTAGTAGTCCAGGCCGCGCACGAGCGTGGGGTCCTCGACGTAGGCCACGCCCGCCGCATCCAGGTAGCGCTTGACGGCCGCGTAGTGGGCGGCGCACTCCTCGCAGAGGTTGTCCGGCGCGAGCGGCGCGCCCTTCATGACCTCGCGGCAGTGGTCGTTCTTGCAGTCGAAGGCACGCAGGGGGTTAATCTGCGCGCGCTCGAGGCAGTCCTCGCACATCTCGTCCGCGTGATCCAGGATGAACGCGCGGACCTTCTCGCGGTAGGCGGGACGGCACGCGGCATCTCCCATCGAGTTGATAACGAGCCGCAGGTCATCACGCTTAAAGCCCAGGCGCTCGAAGTACTCCATGAGCATGATGATGCACTCGGCGTCCGCCGCAGGGTCGCTCGCGCCAAGCCACTCGACGCCCACCTGGTGGAACTGGCGCAGGCGCCCCTTCTGCGGGCGCTCGCCGCGAAACATCGCCTCGGCGTACCAGAGCTTTGCGGGAGCGGCGCCCTGCGGCACGAAGTTGTTCTCCACCGCGGCGCGCACCACGCCGGCCGTACCCTCGGGGCGCATGGCCATGCGCTGGCGCGGCTTGAGGTGCGCCTCGCTGCCCTTCTCCAGCAGGTCGCCGAAAAGCGCGCCGGAGACCACGCGGAACATCTCCTTGCGAACCACGTCCGTAGACTCGCCGATGCCGTGAACGAAGGTGTCCACCTGCTCGATGGCCGGCGTCTCGATCATGTCAAAGCCGTAGGCGCCAAAAAGCTCGCGCGCCACGTCCTGCATGCGCTGCCAGGCGCGCATGTAGCCGCCAAAGAGGTCCTCGGTGCCCTGAACCTTCTGTCCCATTACGGGTCCCTTCTCGCAACTCGTCGTTTTTCGCCGAACAAGTATAGCGCACGGCCCGCGCCGCCCGCCGCCTTTGCGCCATTCCGGAGGGTATGCGCACAGTTAGTTTTTTTAAACTGGTTGCAAAAATTGTATCCGCAGGTAGGGGAGCTGAGAAAAACACATCAGGTTTTGAACTGTGCGCATACCCTCAGAGCAACGAGCGGTAGGGCGTGCCACGGCCCCCGGCAGCCAAACCTTACAAAACCGAAAGCCGGGAGTAAGCCTCATCGATGGCCCCCGCCCCGCTCACCTGCGAGGATTAAGCCAACAGCCAGGCACTCGTCTTAGGGAGGCCACCATGAAGAAGGTCATCTTCATCGCCATCGTCGTGTTTGCCGGACTCGCCGTCATCCTCGACAGCGGTCGGCCGCGCTCCGAGCGGTTCCGCCGCTAGTTGCTCGTCCCTCTCCGGAAACTAACGCGGTCTGGTTACCTTAAAGAATTGCCCCGACAGGTCTTTTGTTGAAGGATGGGCGTATTTCAGGAACCCTAACCGCGTTATTGTTCCGACGCCCCGCCACGCGCCCTCATCCGCCGCAGAAGGCTGCCGTAGAGCGCCGCGAGAACCTGCTGAAAGAGCGTCCCGATGACCACCGGAAACATGACCTCCCCCGGAAAGTACTCCCCCGCGATGACGGCGCCCGCGGAAATGTTGCGCATGCCCACGAGATAGGTCATCGTGGCAACCTGCGCCTCAGGACGGCGCATGAGCCGCGCGGCGAGAAGCCCCAGCGCATAGCCGCACGTGGCAAACACGCAGATGAACGCCGCCACCCCAACCAGCACGGGCGTGAGGTTGCGAACGTAGGGCGCAACCCCCGTCGAGTTGGTGAGCACCACGAGCACGAGCGCGATCTTTGCCGCCGGCGCTATCACCGGGGAGAGCTCGCGCGCCGCCCGCCCGCGCGTGAGGTCGTTTGCCGCCGTGCCCAGAAGCGCGGGCAGCGCTATGGAGACCACCATCTCCCCCATCATCCGCGCCGCGTCAACCTCGACGGTCTGGCCGAGAAGGGCGTGCAGCGTAAAGGGGATGGAGAAGGGCGCCGCCACGGTGGAGACGAGGATCGTCGCGAGCGCGAGCGACGGGTCGCCCCCGAGCATGTTGGTCCACATGGCGGCAACCACGGCAATGGGGACGCTGTACTCGAGCACCACGCCGCAGACGAGATTGGGGTCAGACCCAAAGAGCAGCGTGGCAAGGCCGCAGGCCACGCACGGCATCGCCACGGACGCGAGCGCCAGCGAGACGATCATGGGAGCGGGGTGGCGCAGAACGCGCCCGAGGTTGCCAAAGGTGTTGGAAAGCGCGCTCTGGAAGGTCATGAACGCAAAGAGCGGCGTCACCAGCGGGTGAAGGACGCCGATCTCCGGAAACAGCACCCCGAGCACCACGCACGCCGGCGATATGAACGCCATGTGGCTCCCGATGAAGCCGCCGAGCCGCTTCCACGCATCCATGTGCGGATAACCTCCCCTCGCAAACACGAGCCATCGTACTTCTCGCCGGGCAGGCGGCGGGCCAAGCGTAACGCGGCGGAAAAGCGCACTGCGCCGCACACCAACAGCGCTATCCTTGTGCGGACGGCACGCCACTGCGAGGGGGACCCATGAAGACCGCGCGCGACATCAAGCTCCTTGCCTTCGACCTTGACGGAACCTTTCTCGCACCGGACAGGTCCGTCACGCCCCGGGCGAGAAGGGCCATCCTCTCCCTGCGCGAGCGCGGCATCGAGCCCGTGCCCACAACCGGCCGCGCCCACCAGAAGCTCTTTAGCCAGGTGCTGGGGATGGACGGCTTTCGCTACGTCATAGCCGCAAACGGCGCCGTGGTGCTCGACGTCGAGAAGAACGTCTACTTTGTCCACGAGGTCATCGCCGCGGACGTTGCCGCGGACCTCGTGCGCGAGCTCGAGCGCCCGGGCGTCGTCACCTACACCTGCCTCGACGACGAGGCGGGAACGCGGATAGCCTCCTGCGAGAGCCTCGAGGTGCTTCTCGACATCATGGGATACAACCCGTGGGACGAGCCCATCGTCGAGCACGCGGCGGATCGCATAGAGTCCGAGGGCATCGGGGCGCTCAAGGTGGGCGCGCACTTCTGCGACCGCTGGCGCTACGAGGACTTCTCCCCGCTCGCCGGGCGCTTTGGCCTGGAGCACGCCGCCTCTGCAACAGGCAACGCGGAGTTTGGCCCGCTCGGCGTCACCAAGGCAACGGGGCTGCGCGCGCTCAGCCGCGCCATGGGGCTCGACCTCCGGGAGGTCTGCGCCATCGGGGACGCCGGCAACGACGCCGACATGCTGCGCACCGCCGGGCTGGGCGTGGCAATGGGCAACGCCACGGACGAGGCCCGCGCGGCAGCGGACATGGTGGCGCGCCCCAACTCGGAGGACGGCTTCGCGGACTTCGTCGAGCGGTACCTGCTCTCCTGAGGAGGCGCCCGCAGGCGCCGGGGCGCGACGTTTCCCAAAATCCCCCCAAGCAAGGAGGGATTATCGTGAAGGGCAGAGTTTTTCTCGCCCGCCCCTTGCCTTTAATTCCCCACTCATTACTATGAATTAGGCGAAAGAAACGACGTGCGGGGGCCGCCCCTCTGCATAAGGAAAGGTGAACCATGGCAACGCAGCTTCTCAACGTGAGCGCGCTCTCGGCGGGCACCGAGGACAAGCCCATCCTGCACGGCATCGACCTCACCGTGGGCGAGGGCGAGTGCCACGTCCTCATGGGCCCCAACGGCGCCGGCAAGTCCACGCTCGGCCACGTCATCATGGGCGACCCCGCCTATCGCGTGACCTCCGGCTCGATTGCCTTTGCCGGCCAGGACGTGACGGAGCTCTCTGCCGACAAGCGCTCGCTCGCCGGCATCTTCCTCTCCTACCAGGCACCCGTCGAGGTGCCCGGCGTGCCACTCTACAGCTTCCTGCGCTCCATCTGCCAGATGCGCCCCGAGCTCAAGACCACCGCGCGCAAGTTCCGCGAGCGCGTGGGCGCCATTGCCGACCAGCTGGAGCTTGACCAGAGCTTCCTCATGCGCGAGCTCAACGTGGGCTTCTCAGGCGGCGAGAAGAAGAAAATCGAGATGCTGCAGCTGCTTTTGCTCCAGCCCAAGCTCGCCATTCTCGACGAGACCGACTCGGGCCTGGACGTGGACGCGCTGGGCATCGTCTCGCGCGGCATCCAGGCGTATCGCGAGCAGGTGGGCGGCGCGCTCATCGTGATCACGCACAACACGCGCATCCTCGAGCGCCTGGAGGTGGACCGCACGCACGTCATGGTGCGCGGGCGCATGGTGGCCGAGGGCCCGGCGTCCCTCATCGCCGACATCGACAAGAACGGCTTCGAGCGCTTTGAGCGCGCGGGCGAGAAGGACGACGCGGCGTGCGCCGAGTGCCCGGGATGCCCCATGGCCGGTGATGCCGAGTGAGCGAGGAGCGTAAGCGCACGCAGGTCGCCGACGTTGACCGCTCCCTCTACGACTTCACCAAGTCCGAGGAGGGCTACGAGCGCTACGACGACGGCCTGACGCCGGAGATCGTCCGCGCGATCTCCGCCAAGAAGGACGAGCCGGAGTGGATGCTCGAGATGCGCCTGCGCGCGCTCGAGCTCTACCACGCGCGCCCGATGGCCGAGAACTGGGGCCCGAGCATTGCGGGCCTGGACCTTGACCACATCTCCACGTACGTCTCGCCCAAGACCAAGCAGGCCAAGAGCTGGGACGACGTGCCCGCCGACATCAAGGACACCTTCGAGCGCCTGGGCATCCCCGAGGCGGAGCGCGAGAGCCTCGCCGGCGTGGGCGCCCAGTATGACTCGGAGATCGTCTACCACAACATGCGCGAGGAGGTGGCCGAGCAGGGCGTCATCTACACCACGATCGAGGACGCCCTCCACGACCCGCAGTGGGAGCCGGTGGTGCACGAGTACTTCGGCACGCTGATCCCGCCCACCGACCACAAGTTTGCCGCGCTGCACTACGCCGTGTGGAGCGGCGGCTCGTTTGTCTACGTGCCCGCCGGCGTGACGCTCCCCTACCCGCTGCAGAGCTACTTCCGCCTCAACGCGGCGGGCGCGGGCCAGTTTGAGCACACGCTCATCATCGTGGAGCCCGGCGCGGACCTGCACTTCATCGAGGGCTGCTCCGCGCCCAAGTACTACGAGGCCAACCTCCACGCCGGCGCGGTGGAGCTCTTCGTGAAGGACGGCGCGCGCCTGCGCTACTCCACGATTGAGAACTGGTCCAAGAACATGTACAACCTCAACACCAAGCGCGCCACCATTGGCGCGGACTCCAAGATGGAGTGGGTCTCCGGCAGCTTTGGCAGCCACGTGAGCTACCTCTACCCCACCACCATCATGGCGGGCGACCGCAGCACCTGCGAGTTCACCGGCATCACCTTTGCCGGCGCCACGCAGGACCTCGACACCGGCTGCAAGGTGATCATGAACGGCGCCGACACCACGGCGTCCGTCTCCACCAAGTCCATCTCCAAGGACGGCGGCGTGAACACGTTCCGCAGCTCGGTGGTCATCGGCCGGCATGCGGACCGCGCGCGCTGCAGCGTGAGCTGCCAGAGCCTCATGCTCGACGACATCTCGCGCTCCGACACCATCCCCGCGATGGACGTGCGCAACGCCACCGCGCAGGTGGGCCACGAGGCCACGATCGGCCGCATCTCGGACGACACGGTGCTCTACCTCATGAGCCGCGGCTGCTCCGAGGCCGAGGCGCGCACGCTCGTGGTCAACGGCTTTGCCAACCCCGTCTCCAAGGAGCTCCCGATGGAGTATGCCGTGGAGATGAACAACCTCATCAAGCTCGAGATGGAAGGGGCCATAGGATGATGGCCGATATGGACCTGGCGCCCGAGGCAGGCGCCGTGCCCGAGGTCACCCTCGAGCGCGTCAACGTTGCCCCCGCGCAGACGTGGAACCGCCTGCGCACGAACGACATCACGCTCACGGTGCCCGCGCACAGTCGCAAGGGTGACGTGTACTTCTCGCTGCCGCGCCTCTTTGAGGGCGTGGAGTGCGGGATGGGCCGCGAGGTCACCGACTGGGCCGAGTCCCAGGCCGCCGGCGCCCGCTACGTGGAGGTCCCGCGCGACGAGAGGCGCGAGGAGCCGATCGTGGTCCGCGTTGGAGCGGGTGATGTGGCCGATACCGGCGTCATGGTCCGCGCAGGCGCCGAGGCCACCATCGTCGTCACCACAGGGGACCTGACAAAGGTGACAGGGTCATCTGTCAGGTTTCCTCAGGATTCTTCTGACGAGAAAAACCTGACAGATGACCCTGTCACCTTTGTCAGGTCCGGCACGTCCGCGTCTCTCATGCGTATCATCGCCGAGGCAGGGGCACGCGTGCACCTGCACGAGTACGTGGGCGTGGGCGCGGGCCAGCAGCACCTTGAGAGCGTGGGCATCACCTGCGGGCGCGACGCCCGCGTGGACGTGCACCAGTACCTGCTCGGCGGCGGCACCGTCGCGCTGGGCCTTGCCTGCGAGCTCGCGGGCGAGCGAGCGCGTGTTGACCTCGGCTGCCGCTACCACGCCGGCGACACGGAGGTCCTCGACATCAACGAGATCGTCCGCCAGCGCGGTCGCGACACGCGCTCCGAGCTCAGCTACAACGGCGTGCTCGAGGACGCGGCCAAGAAGAGCCTGCGCACCACGATCGACCTCGTTCACGGCGCCAAGGGCGCGCAGGGCAACGAGGCCGAGACCGTGCTCGTGCTGGGCGACGACGTGGTCAACAAGACGCTGCCCACGATACTCTGCGACGAGGACGACGTGGCCGGCAACCACGGCGCCACCATCGGCTCGGTGAGCCCGGAGCAGCTGGCGTTTCTCGCCAGCCGCGGGCTTTCCCGCGAGGACGCCGAGCAGCTCTTCGTTCAGGCCCTCTACGAGGACGCCCTCATGCACGCCCCCTGCCCCGAGGCCCGCGCCGTCGTGGAGGCGGGCGCCGGCTCCCTGCTCGACGAGGAGGCGTAGGAGATGGACATCCGCAAGAACCCCTACCGCGCGGACTTCCCGCTACTGGCGTCCCACCCCGAGATCGCGTTTCTCGACAGCGCGGCCACCGCGCAGCGCCCGGCCTGCGTGCTTGACGCGCAGAGACGCTTCTACGAGACCATGAACGCCAACCCGCTGCGTGGCCTCTACAGCCTCTCCGTGGCGGCAACCGCGGCCATCGCCGACGTGCGCGCGCAGGTGGCAACCCTTATCGGCGCCCCAGGCGCGCGCGACGTGATCTTCACGCGCAACACGAGCGAGAGCCTGAACCTCGTGGCCAAGTCCTTCTCGCCGTGCGTCCTGGGGCCCGGCGACGAGGTGGCCATCACCATCATGGAGCACCACTCCAACCTCATCCCGTGGCAGGAGGCCTGCCGTGCGGCCGGCGCGCGCCTCGTCTACCTCTATCCCGAGAAGGACGGCACGCTCACGGACGCTGAGATTGCCGAGAAGATCGGCCCGCGCACCAAGATCGTCTCCGCAGCGCACGTCTCCAACGTCATGGGCTGCGAGCTGCCCGCGCGCAAGCTCGCGGACGCCGCGCACGCCGTGGGCGCCGTCATGGTCGTGGACGCGGCGCAGTCCGTCCCCCACCTGCGCGTCAACGTGGACGAGCTGGGCGCGGACTTCCTTGCGTTCTCCGGCCACAAGGCCATGGGGCCAATGGGCGTGGGCGTGCTCTGGGGCAGGCATGACCTGCTGGAGCAGATGCCGCCGATGCTCACCGGCGGCGAGATGATCGACTCGGTGCGCGAGCAGGACGCCACCTGGGCGCCCGTTCCCGAGAAGTTTGAGGCGGGCACGCAGGACGCCGCCGGCATCTACGCCACCGGCGCCGCGCTCTCCTACCTCACCGAGACCGTGGGGCTTGACGCGGTGGCCGCACGCGAGGGAGAGCTTGTGGCCTACGCGATGGAGCGCCTTTCTGAGCTGGGCTTTATTGACCTTATCGGCCCTGCGGACGCGGCGCGCCACCACGGCGTCATCAGCTTCAACGTGCGCGGCGTCCACCCGCACGACGTGGCGAGCATCCTCGACGCCTCCGGCGTGTGCATCCGCGCCGGCCACCACTGCGCGCAGCCGCTGCTCGCATGGCTCGGCGTTGAGAACCTCGCCTGCTGCCGCGCGAGCCTCGCCTTCTACAACGACAAGAACGACGTCGACCGCCTGGTCGACGGCCTCACTCAGGTCTGGGGGATCTTCCATGGCAGTGACTGACCTTTACAACGCGGCCTTCATGGACCACGTCTCGCACCCCGACTACAAGTACCAGATGGAGGACGCCGACTGCAGCCACGAGGGCGTGAACCCCTCCTGCGGCGACGAGCTCACGTTCTCCGTGCGCTTTGCCGATGACGGCACCATCGAGGAGGCGGCCTTCACCGGCCACGGCTGCGCCATCTCCCAGGCGAGCGCCGACATCATGAGCGACCTCATGATTGGCAAGACGCCCGAGGAGGCGCGCGAGCTCTGCGCCCTCTTCATGCGCATGCTGCGCGGCGAGGAGACGGACGAGGCGGCGCTCGACGCGCTCGAGGACGGTGTGCTGCTGCGCGACATCGCGCACATGCCGGCGCGCGTGAAGTGCGCCGAGCTCGCCTGGCGCACGCTTGACGAAATGCTCGAGGCGCGAAATGAGTAATTGAATGTTACGAAGGGACTGTCCCTTCGTAACATTGGAGGTGATGAGAGATGGCTGGGATGTTCTCGACCAAGGGAATGTACGCGCTGCGCGCGATGGCGGACCTCGCCGCGCACGACGGCTGGGTGTCGCTCGGTGACGTGGCGCGGCGCCAGCACATCTCGCGCAAGTACCTGGAGCAGGTCATCTCCCTCATGCACAAGGCGGGCTACGTTGAGAGCCAGCGCGGTAAGGGCGGCGGCTACAAGCTCACGCGCAAGCCGGAGGACTACACGCTCGGCGAGCTCCTGCGCGCCGCGGAGGGCTCGCTCGCACCCGTGAGCTGCCTCGACTGCACCAACGAGACCCTCTGCCCGCAGCTTGACTCCTGCCCCACCGTGAGCGTCTGGCGCGACCTCGGCCGCGTGACGGCCGGCTACCTGGACTCCAAGACGCTCGCCGACCTCGTGCGCGACCCCGCCGACGGCGAGAAAGGCCCCTGCACCGCCAAGCCCATGTAGTGAAGACTGTGACAAAGGTGACAGGGTAAGTTGTCATGATGACAACTTACCCTGTCACCTTTGTCAGGTCAGAGGAACGCCCGGCCCCGCGCGCTGCGGGACCGGGCGTCGGCATACCTATGTGGCGGGCACGTGCTTCTCGCCAGACTTACGCCCAGCCCTTGCCGTCGGAGCCAAACTCCTTCATGAGCTCCTCGGTGCGGACCTTGATGGCGTCGCGGCCGGGCTTGAGGAGCTTGCGGGGGTCGTAGCCCTTACCCTGCTGGTCCTTGCCCTCCTCGATGTACTTGCGGGTGGCCTCGGCAAAGACGACCTGGAGGTCGGTGTTGACGTTGATCTTGGAGACGCCGAGGGAGATGGCCTTCTTGATCTGGTCAACGGGGATGCCGGTGCCGCCGTGAAGGACGAGCGGGAGGTCGCCGACCTTCTCCTTGATGGCGGAGAGGGCGTCGAAGGAGAGGCCCTGCCAGTTGTCCGGGTAGATGCCGTGGATGTTGCCGATGCCGCAGGCGAGGAAGTCGACGCCCAGGTCGGCGATGGCCTTGCACTGGTTGGGGTCGGCGATCTCGCCCATGCCGGCAACGCCGTCCTCGACGCCACCGATGCCGCCGACCTCGGCCTCAACGGAGATACCCTTGGCGTGCGCGGCCTTGACGACCTCCTCGGTACGCTTGAGGTTGAGGTCGAAGGTCTCCTCGTGGGAGCCGTCGTACATGACGGAGGTGAAGCCGGCCTCAATGCACTTGAAGACGTCCTCGTAGGTGCCGTGGTCAAGGTGGAGCGCCACGGGGACGGTGATGTTCTTGTCCTCGACGAGCTGCTTCACGATGTCGGCGACAATCTTGTAGCTGACCTGCCACTTGGCGGCGCCGCTCGTGCACTGGATGATGACCGGGGACTGCAGCTCCTCGGCGGCGTCGAGAATAGAGGACGCCCACTCGAGGTTGTTGGTGTTGAAGGCGCCGACGGCGTAGTGGCCCTTCTCAGCGGCCTGGAGCATGGCAGTAGCGTTAACGAGCATGTTGACCTCCATTTGGTTGGTAGCCCTAAAGGACGTACGAATTAATGATAGCGCGACAGAAGGGAGAAATCGGTCTCAGGCGCATATTTTGGCGGCCAAGTTTGTCAGCTCTCTGCACGGTTGAGCGCACAGTGGCAGCCACCTGCCCATTGTCCTAGAATCGTGTGCCGTTGTATCAATTGCGAGAAGGGAGCATCCGTTTTATGGAGCGTCCGAACGCCTGGAAGAAGTACAGCGCCGAGCAGCTCGACGCGCTGCACTACCTCTGCGAGGGCTACAAGTCCTACATCTCCGAGAACAAGACCGAGCGCGAGTGCTGCGCCGCCGCCGTGACCATGGCCGAGGAGGCCGGCTACGCCAACCTCTCCGAGCGCATCGCCTCTGGCGAGCCGCTCAAGGCCGGTGACAAGGTCTACGCCGTCAACCGCGGCAAGAGCCTCATGCTCCTGCACATGGGCACCGAGCCCCTCACGGCCGGCGTCAACATCCTCGGCGCGCACATCGACTCGCCGCGCCTCGACGTCAAGCAGGACCCCGTTGAGGAGAAGAACGAGCTCGTCACCCTTGACACCCACTACTACGGCGGCGTCAAGAAGTACCAGTGGGTCACCATGCCGCTCGCCATCCACGGCGTGGTTGCCAAGAAGGACGGCAGCGTCGTGAACGTGGTCATCGGCGAGGACGAGGCCGACCCCGTCTTCTGCATCACCGACCTGCTCCCCCACCTCGGCGCGCAGCAGATGTCCAAGAAGGCCAGCGAGGTCATCGAGGGCGAGATGCTCGACGTGCTCGTGGGCAACCGCCCGCTCGTCATCGAGGAGGGCGCCGAGAAGGACGAGGACGCCGAGAAGAGCCCCGTCAAGGCCGGCGTCATCGCCATCCTGAAGGACACCCTGGGCATCGAGGAGGAGGACCTGCTCTCCGCCGAGCTCGAGATCGTGCCCGCCGGCGCGGCGCGCGACTTGGGTCTCGACCGCTCGATGATCCTCGGCTACGGTCAGGACGACCGCGTCTGCGCCTACACGAGCCTCATCGCCCAGCTCGACTGCGAGACTCCCGCTCGCACCGCCGTCTGCCTGCTCGTGGACAAGGAGGAGATCGGCTCCGTGGGCGCCACGGGCATGACGAGCCACTTCTTTGAGGACGCGATGGCCGAGGTGCTCGAGCTCGCCGGCGAGACCGGCCCGCTCGCCCTGCGCCGCTGCCTCGCCAACTCCAACATGCTCTCGAGCGACGTCTCGGCCGGCTTTGACCCCACGTTCGCGAGCGTCTTTGAGCCGAAGAACAGCTGCTACCTCGGCCACGGCCTCACGTTCAACAAGTACACCGGATCGCGCGGCAAGGGCGGCTCCAACGACGCCGACGCCGAGTACGTGGCCACCATCCGTCGCGTGATGGACGAGGGCGGCGTCTCCTGGCAGACCGCCGAGCTCGGCAAGGTGGACGCCGGTGGCGGCGGCACGATCGCCTACATCCTGGCCACCTACGGCATGAACGTAATCGACTGCGGCGTGCCCGTGCTCTCCATGCACGCGCCGTGGGAGACCACGAGCAAGGCCGACGTCTACGAGGCGTATCGCGGCTACCAGGAGTTCCTCAAGCTCGCGTAGGAAACTTCGTTACGGCAACGGGGGCCGCCCCTCCGATTCTCACGCAAGGACTGCGCTTCGCGGAAGATCCTTGCTTAGAGAATCGGAGGGGCGGCCTTTTGCTGTCACGGTTGTCTGCAGCGGCGTGAGGAACTCCTGGTGGCCGTCGCTCAGGGCCTCCACCCTCTGGAGGGCGCGGGGAGGGTCACTCGATGGCGAGCGTCACCTGGGTGTTGGGGAGGCCGGTCACGGTGGCGGTGGTACGGCCGCGGTCCCAGCTGAGGAACGTATCGCTGTTGATGCGGAACTCCCACTCCTTGCCGGACTCGTCGACGCCGCTGAGGTAGTACGTCGCGCCGCTCTCGCCGCTCACGTCCCTCGTCTCGACATCGTGCAGCTCGACGCGCACGGGGTCGAAGAGGTACGGGATGTCCAGCAGCGGCTGCCCCACAAAGACGTAGCAGGTACACACCATGAGCGCGATGATGACCGCCCCGAAGATGCGCTCGCCCACGCCCTTGAAGTCATCGCGCAGCTGCCGCGCCACCGCCACGACGCCAAAGGAAAAGATGGCGAGCCAGCCCGGAACGCCCACGAGCCGATACGCCACCGCGATCGGCCCCTCGTCCGTCTTGCCCAAGGTAAACAGGCCGATGAGTCCCCACGCGACATAGCTGACCACGGCCAGGGGAACAAGAACTATCAAGGCAATCGCCAGATAGCGGCGCCGGCGGTCACGGGCGGACTCCACGGGAGACTCGCTCGCCTCCGCCTCCTCCATCGCCGCCTTGAGCCTCGCGTACGTATCGTCCTCGTGCGCTTCCATGTACCCCCCTCCGCTCTCAAGACAACGTTAGCCCGAAGCAAGGGGAAATGCTGGCTTGGCCGGCATCCCTTGCGCAACGCTTACGTCGCGGGCCAGGGCGGCCGGGCAGGATCCTTTGCCGGAATCTCGGATTGCGCATGGCGAGAAGAACGCGTAGCTCGGGATTCTGCGGCTAGACGGCCGCGTTTCCCAAGCTACGCGTTCGGTAGTTCAACTTCTGTCACGCGCTAACGCGGATGTTGGTAATCCCCGATTGCGTGTGGAGGTCCGGGGCCGAGGTTCTTCTCGCCCGCACCTACAGGTCGGCCATCGTCTTGCCGGCGCCAACGAGACCCTCGAAGTCGGCGGTGAAGGCGTCCACCGCAGCGTCGATCGCGGCGTTCTTAATGAGGCCCTCGATCACGGAGGAGGCGGCCGTCACGGCGCCGACGCCGTAGCGGGCGAGCTCGAGGATCTGCTGGGAGTTCTTGAAGCTCACGGCGAGCACCTCGCAGGGGAGGTCGTTGGCGCGGAAGATGTCGTGGATCTCCATGGCAACGCCTACGCCGTCGTAGCCCATGTTGTCGATGCGGTTGATATAGGGGGCGGCGTAGGAGGCGCCGGCCTTGGCGGCGAGGAACGCCTGCATCGGGGTGTAGATGGCCGTGGCGGTGGTGCGGATCCCCTCGGCGGCGAGCATGCGAATGGCCTTGAAGCCCTCCGGGACGCTCGGGACCTTGGGGAAGGTGTGGGCGCCGAGCTCGGCCACGATACGCCGGCCGTCGGCGACCATCCCGTCGGCATCGCGGGCCACGACCTGCGCGTGGAGCTCCATCTCGGGCCCGATGATGTCTCGGATCTCGTGCAGGGCCTCGAAGGGCTGGCGGCCGGAGGCGGCAAGGATCGACGGGTTGGTGGTCACGCCGTCGACGGGGTAGTACTCGACCAGGCGCTTGATGGCATTGACGTCGGCGTCGTCGATGATGAGCTTCATGACTGGTTCCTTTCGCTTGGCGTGTGGAAGCGTGCAAAAGTGCCTGTCCCTTTTGCACGCTACAGGGTCTGCTCGGTGCGGGCGATGATGTCGTCCTGGGTGGCGCGGGAGAGCACGTTGAAGAACGCGGAGTAGCCGGCCACGCGGACGATCAGGTCCTTGTGCCTCTCGGGGTGGGCCTGCGCGTCGAGCAGGGTCTCGCGGCTCACGATGTTGTACTGCACGTGATAGCCGTGCAGGCGGTCGAAAAACGATGAGATGAGCATCTCGAGCTTCTGCTTGTTGCGTTCGGAGGCGAGCATCGTGGGAGCCATCTTCTGGTTGAGTAGCACGCCGCCCGTGATCTTCTCCGTGGGAAGCTTCGAGACAGACTTGAAGACGGCGGTGGGACCGTGGGTGTCGGCGTTGTGCGCGGGGCTGCAGCCCTCGGCGAGCGGCTCGTGGGCGTGGCGGCCGTCGGGCGTGGCCATGGTCCCCATTCCCTGCCCCACGTTGGCGCTGATCGAGGAGGTGCCGGCGTAGCGGATGCCGCCGATGGGGCCGCGGCCATGGCGCGTGTTGGGATACTTGGCAATCTCGTCGATGTAGGACTGGTAGGCGTCCACTACGAGCTGGTCCACGGAGTCGTCATCGTTGCCGTACTTGGGGGCGTCGTTCACGAGCATCCGGCGGATCTGCTCACCCTTCTCGCCCGCGAAGTCGCTCTCCAGCGCGTCGGCGAGCTCGGCCGGCGTGATGCGCCTCTCGTCAAAAACGAGCTTCTTGATGGCCGCGAGGGAGTCGGCCATGTTGGCGATGCCCACCTGGAGGCCTGAGATGAAGTCGTAGACCGCGCCGCCCTCCTTGATGGTCTTGCCGCGGCCGATGCAGTCGTCCGTGAGCGCGGAGCACAGGACGTCCGGCACGTCGCGCTCGGAGGCCTTGTCGATGGCGTTCTCCACGATGACGTTCGCACGGGTGATCTCTCGGATGGTCTTGTCCCAGGCCTCCATGAGCTCGTCGTAGCTCTTCATGTCACGGAAGCTGCCGTAGCCCTTGGCAAAGCGCTTGCCGGTGGTCACGTCCACGCCGTCGTTCATCACGCAGAGCAGCATGCGCGGGAAGTTCACGTAGCTCATTCCCGTGCAGCGGTAGCCCCACTTGCCCGGGACGGCCGTCTCAACGCAGCCGATGACTGAGTAGTTGTAGGCGTCCTCCTCCGCCACGCCCCACTTGATGAAGGACGGGATGATTACCTCGTCGTTGTTGAGCGCGGGCATGCCAAAGCCGAGCTTCATGACCTCGATGCACTCGTCGTAGAACTCCTTGTTGAGCCCGGCGTGGTAGCGCACCGTGAGGTTGGGCTGGGTGAGGCGGGTCTTCGCCACGGACTGCAGCACGAGGAAGGAGAGGTCGTTGACCGCGTCGCGCTTGTCCGTGGTCTGGCCGCCGATGGTGACGTTCTGGTACATGGGGCTGCCGGCCGAGGAGAACGTGTGCGCCTGGCTGCGCACCTTGTTGACGGAGAGCGTCTTGATCCAAAGGCAGGTGAGGAGCTCGAGCGCCTCGTCACGCGTGATGGCGCCAGAGGCGATGTCCGCCTGGTGGTACGGGAACATGTACTGGTCGAAGCGGCCGTAGGAGAGGCTGTGGCCGTTGGACTCGATCTGCAGGATGAGCTGGATGAACCAGACGGACTGCACGGCCTCGCGGAAGGAGCGGGCGGGTTCGTAGGGCACGCGCTCGCAGGTCTCGGCAATCCGGCGAAGCTCGGCCGCGCGCGCCTCGTCCTTCTCGGCCTCCGCCATCTCGCGGGCGAGCGCGGCGTAGCGCCCGGCGAAGCGGCGCACCGCGACGATCACCACGAGGACGGCCTTGTAGAAGACGCTCTTGTCGATGGCGTCGGGGTCGGTGAGGTCGAGCGCGGCGCGGCACCGTCCCGCTTGCGCTGGGCAAGAAGGACGTCTGCGTGATCACCGACCCCCACCTGAGCGACGAGGCGCGCGGCGAGCTCGCCGCGGCGGGCGTCACGACCCTGTGACACGGGGACGGAGGGATTGTCACCGCTCCGTCCCCGGTGTCCCACTCCGTCGCGTCACTCCCCCGGTTCCGGCGAGGCGCCCTCCCCGTCGCGATTCATCCGCTCGGCGTAGTCGCGAGCCCGCTCAAGCTGCTCGCTCAGCACGTCAATCGTCTTGGCGAAGGACTCGTTGGCCTGCTCGCGGAACCTGTCGATGCCGTCGAGCGTCGAGAAGACCGCGTCGTATGCGCGCCTCAGCGTCTCGGGCGAGACGCCGCTCGAGACGGCCTGCTGCTGCGTGCGCAGGGAGTTCTCCTGCAGCAGCTTGCTCGTGCGGTCGATCATGGCGTCGGTGGTCCTGTTGACGGCGTCGATCTGGTCGAGCACGAGCTTCTGGTTCTCGAGCGACTGCGCGACGATCACGGCGGTGCGCAGCGCGGTCACCGTGGTGGTCTTGGCGCGCTCGACACCTCGGACCAGCTGGTCGTTGTTCTGCTGGATGATCCCCATCGAGAGGTAGGCCTGGATGGTCACCGCCGCCTGGGTCTGCACGTCCTGGCGGCGCTGACGCACGGCGAACAGCGCGTCGCGCTCGAGCGAGGCGGCGAGCTCGGCGTTGCCCGCGGCCCGCTCGCGCTCGATGCGCTCCACGAGAGCGTCGTCGATGCCGGTCAGCAGCTCGTAGGCGCGCCTCAGGGTCCCGAGGTTGCCCCAGAGGCTGCGCCGCTCCACGTTGAGGGCGGCGTTGTCCTTGCGCAGCAGGTCCTGCCCCTTGCCGAGCGCGAGCAGAATCGCGTTGAGCTGGCCCTGGTTGGACTCGTAGCGCCGGAAGTAGCGCCTCACGCGACTCGCGAGGGGCAGCGCCCCCAGCAGGCGCTCGGCGAAGGTGTCCTCGCCCGGCGCGAGCTCGTCGACCTCGTTGCGCAGGTCGACGAGGCTCCTGGAGACCTCCTGCTGCGCTCCCCCGGACCTGGACGTGGCCAGGGACTGCTCGAGGAAGCGGCTCGAGGTGCTGCTGGTCTCGCGAAAGGCGTCGGCGCCCACCTCGTAGATGGCGTCGACCTCCTGCTTGAACTCGAGGCTCTGGGGCGGCAGGGTCGCCACGCGCGCGACCCAGGAGCCGGCGTTGTCGCTCAGGCGCCGGAGCTCCGCGGCGTCAGGGGCGGGCACCTGCGAGAGCGCGCCCTCGACGCGCACCGGCTCGGGCGCCGGGGTCGCCTCAAGGTCGAAGCGGTCGTCGGGCGCGCTGAGAAGGTCATCGGACATGGGGTCTCCTTTCATGGGGGGTAGGTGGGGTCGGGCGGCAGGCGCGCCCGCGGCCGCAAGGCGGTCGGGCCACGCGGGACGTCAGCTCACGTCGAGCTCGCTCGGGCGGTGCCCGAGGCGCTGCCTCAGGTAGTCGGCGCCGGTCTCGATCTGGGTGGAGGCGCCCTCCACGATGCGCGCGCGCACGAGGTCGAGCGCGCCCGCCACGTCGGCGCACTGCCCGTCGAGCGCCGTGACGTTGCGGCGCGCGCGAGAGCTCGCGCGCCCGCCGAAGCCGAGGTAGCGCACGTTGGTGACGAGCTGCTCCCAGGCGCCCGGCAGCCAGGTCGTCGCGAGCGAGAGCACGAGGCGACGGTCCTCCTCCGCCCCGGCGGACGCGAGCTCGGGCAGGCCCACGAGCTCGACCATGGACGCCACGAGGGCGCGAAGGGGCTCGGCCTCGGCGGCGATGCCCCGGGGCTCGTCCGCCGCGCACGCTCCCTCGATGCGCGCCGCCATCTCGTTCACGGCCTCCGCGGACTCCTTGAGGGCGGGGTCGGCGCCCACGAGCGCCTCAAGGTCAATGGCAGCCACGTGGCTCGGCATGTTGAGCGAGGTGAGCAGCAGCCACGACCCAGCCGACATGAGGGCGCCCGCCGCGATGAGCCCCACGCGGGCAGCGACGCCCGCGACGAGAAGGGCGGCGCCGCAGAAGACCGCGAGGACCGCCACGGACACCCCGATCGCCATGACCCTCTCGCCCCGCATCGATCCCTCCCTCTCTCTCCTCGCCCGACCCGGCACCCGCCCTCGTCTACAGATAGCCGCGGATCTCCTTGAAGGCGGCGGTGAGGTCCCCGTCCGCCGCGTCGAAGACGCGCCCACCCGTGAGCTCGGCGAGCTGCTCCATCTCGTCCCTGCTCGCCTCGCCGAACAAGATCGCGTACACCGGGATGCCATGGACCTCGGGCGTGGCCTCGTACCATGACCTGAACGCAGCGAGGTCCGGCGACTCGAGGTTCTCGCCGTCCGAGAAGAGCACGACGGAGGTCACGTTCGCGTCGGAGCGGGTCCGTGCCGCAAGCTCGAGGGAACGCTCGAGCGTCCCGTAGATCGCGGTACTGCCGGACGCGACGAGCCCCCGGACGTAGTCGCCCACGTCGGAGAGGTTCCCGTCCTCGCCGACCGTGATGTCGCGCTCGTCCTTGACCGAGGTGGCGAACTCCACGAAGTGCACCGTCTCGCGCGGCTGGAAGGTCAGAAGCGAGCCCGTCCCCTCGGCGCCCGTGTCCGTGAGCGAGCCGAGCGCCGCCTTGAGGGAGTCGAGCCGCGAACCCTCCATCGAGCCCGAGGTGTCGATCTGGAAGACCATGTTGGCGGGCTTGCGCACGTCGGAGACCCAGCTCGAGAGCAGCGCCCTCACCGTCTCGAGGCGGTTGGGGAAGGGGATCTCGAAGGCCTCCGTGGCGTCGTCGGCCGTGGTGGCGTCGGTCCGGCGCAGCGTCTCGTCGGCGATGCGCCGCTGGACGTCGTCGCGCCGCAGGTAGTCCACGAGCGCGCGGTAGGCCGCCTCGGCCCGGTCGCCACGGCCCGAGAGCAGCGTGAGCGGGTAGTCGGCGGTGATGACGCCGTCCTGGGGGATCACCTCGACGAGGCCGGGGTCCGCCAGGACCAGGGACTCGTAGTTGAAGACGCCGTCCACCGCCGAGGGGTCGTTGCCGTAGGCGTCCATGAGCCAGCCCGACGAGCCGCTCGTGAGCGCCTGTCCCTGCGCGAAGCGCGTGAGGTCCGCGGCCACCGTCTCGACGTCGTCGGCGGTGATAGCCGCACCCGTGCCCGAGAGCGCCGTGGCGAGCTCCACGAGCGCTGAGAAGCCGCTGTTGGACGAGACCGGGCTCGACATGCCGTAGCGGAACTCCCCCGAGGCGGCGGCGTCGACGACCTCGGCCCACGTCGGGCTCCGCTCGTCCCAGCCCAGCTCGGCGGCGCGATCGGCCCGCACGCCCAGCACGACGGGCGTGCGCATGATCGACGTCTCCTGGCTCACGAGCGAGCCCTTCTCGTCGAAGAGCGACATGTAGGCGTTTGACGGGAACCACGTGGCGTCGTAGTCGCCCTCGCCCGCCATCACGGCCTCCGTGCCGTCGAGCGTGCCCATGTACTCGAGCTCGACCGTGATGCCGAGCTCGTCCTGGGCGTCCTCGAGGATGCCCTCCATGTCCTTGACCTCGGACCCGGCGAGCACGCGAAGCGTGGCGCCGTCGACGGAGGGGCCGTTACCGCCCGACGCCCCCTGGGTCGCGGGGGCGTCATCGGCGGGCTCGTCGGGCGCCGAGCAGGCGGGTAGCGCGAGCGCGCTCGCGATGGCACAGAGCAGGGCGAGAAGGACGACGAGGGCGCGGCGACGCGGGGCGGGTGCTGGTCTCATGGTTCTTCTCCCTTCGCGCTAGTAGAGCGCCTCGATGGTCTGGAGCATGGCGTCGGCCACCTCGTAGCTGGGGGCCTGCGCGGCATCGATGAAGGTCCCGTCCTCCGCGTACCCGGTGAGGGACGCCCCGCTCACCGTCTCGGCGAAGGCGGCCGAGTTGGCGCCGTTGAGCCTGAAGCCGTGCCGCGCGATGACGCGCGCCATGTCGGCGTCGTTCTCGAGGACGTCCTGGACCCGCTGGCCGGCCTCCGAGAAGGCCACGACCACGTGGTCCGAGAAGATCGTGGGCGAGGGGTAGCAGATCCTCATAGACGAGGTCACGCGGGCGGGCTCGTTCATCTGCGCCTCGAGGTACTGGCTCTCGTAGATGAGGGTGAGCGGCTGGTTCATGGGCCCCTTGGAGAGGAAGGACTCCCACGGCCCCGAGGAGGACGACTGCGAGTACCCCTGGTCGAGGAAAAGGCGGGCGAGCGAGTCGGAGGCCTGCCGCCGGGCGGCGTCCTCGCTCGTCACGACCGCGTTGCCGTTGAGCACGTAGCTCGCGAGGCACAGGTACATGAGCGCCGAGTTCGAGGAGCGCACATCGGTCGTGGTGACCATGACGTTTCGGCTCGAGGGGTACGCGTCCGACCCGACGAGGTCCGACCAGCGCCTGCCCTCCGCCACGGCATCGAGGTAGGCCGCCATGTCGAGGTACCACACGCCGTCGCGCTGCTCCGCGATGCCGTTCTGCAACAGGACGTCGAGGGCGGCGTCACCCGTCGCCAGGGCGAGCGGCGAGTAGAAGGGCCGGGTGGTGGAGAGGACCGCGTCCCCGTGGACGTCGGCGAGGTGCGCGGCGGCGATCTCCGAGGAGGGGGAGGCGAAGTCCGCCTCCTCGATGCCGGGGCGCTCCGCCATTGCCCAGGAGCCCGAGGTCGTGACCTGCACGTCGAGGCCGTAGCGGGCGAAGATGGCCCGGGCCTCGGGGTCGGCGAAGAGAGACTCCTTCTCCGAGCCGATGACCCCTCGGACGACGGTGAGCTCCTCGGCCTGGTCGGTCGAAGGCTCGGGGGACGGAGAGCCCCCGCCCGACTCGCCGGACAGGAGCGCGATGGCGCCCGCCACCACGACCGCGGCGACGATGAGGGCCACGCCGGCGATCAGCGTCTTGGCTCGAGCTCCCACGCCACCTCCCCTACCTGAACGCATCCTTACCATAACGATACGTCCGGGGAGGGTGCGCGGGCGGGCGCCGGGGGCGAGCCTTGCGCGAGCATTACGCGGGCCTTACGCGAGCGTGACGCGCCCGCGCGGCCGGGCGGGGGCGTGCGGGCGCGCCTTTCGCGCACGGGGCGGGCGGCGCCGGACCGCTGCTCTTCACGAGCGAGCATGCCACCACGCACGGTTCCTCGCTGTTATCAGGGGCGTTCCGCGCACCATGGCATGCTCGGCTGTGTGGGGCGGCACCGACCCCCCGGCGCAACCAGGCGTGACCGCCCCCTGTCGGCGCGCACTCGACGCAATCTCGCGCGACCAGCTCCCCGAGCCAGCGAGCACTCGGCCGCGTCGCGCGCTCGTCGTAGCCCGATCGCGCACATCTTCGCGTTTTGGGTGCGGACGAGCTCTGATTATGAAGGTGTGCGCGGTCGCGCCTACCATACGACGCAACCGGCCCGGCGGGCCGCCCGCGGCGATTCGACATAGTCCGCCCCAAGCGCACGGCTTCGCCCCCGATTTCGTGCGTTCGGCGCGGGACAATGCCAGAGGCACGTCTGTGCGGCGCGTGCCGGGTGCGGCGAGCGCGCGCCAGCGGGGTACCGCCCGACGCCCCGCCTACCCCAGCAGCGCCATCACCCGGCGCTTGGCGGCGAGGTACTCGTCAGTGAGCTCGAAGCTCTCGCTGGCCACACGGTTCACGGGCACGATGCCCGCCACATGGCTCGGCTCGCCCGCGGCAGGCGCTCCAGCGAGCACGTAGATCCGGCTCGCCATCGAGACGGCCTCGTCCACGTCGTGCGTGATGACGAGCGCGGAGAGCCCCAGCTCAGCCACCACGTCAACAAACCAGCGACGCACGTCCACGCGCGTGAGGGCGTCAAGCGCCGAGAAGGGCTCGTCCAGAAGCGTCACGTCCGCGCCCATGAGGTAGGTGCGCAGGAACGCCGCGCGCTGGCGCATGCCGCCCGAGAGCTCGCTCGGCCACTTGAGCTCGCAGCCCGCAAGGCCAAAGCGCTCGAAGAGCGGCGCGGCCTTCTCGCGTGCCTCTGCCTTCTTCATACCGGCAAGCACGAGCGGCAGACACACGTTGTCAATGATGCGATGGCTCGGCAGGAGCAGGTCCTTCTGCAGCATGTAGCTCACGCGGCCAGGCCGGCCGGTCACGTCCTCCCCGTGGAGAAGGACGCGACCGGACATCGGCATGGTGAGGCCGGCGAGGGCGTGCAAGATGGTCGTCTTTCCGCAGCCGGAGCGGCCAACGAGACAGCAGACCTCACCGGGCTCCACGGTCACGTCAACGCCCTGGACGACGACGTGTTCGCCGTCCCACGACAGCGTGAGGTCGCGTGCCTCGAGCGCAGGGATTCCCGTCCCTCCGCCGACGGGTCGAGAAGCCCCGGCGCTCGGACAGTCCTCGCCGCGCACAGAGCGCGCGTCTGCGGAACTCGCGGCGGGGCTTCTCGTCCCGTCGGCTACCTGCACGTTCTTCTCGCCAGCCCCTGCCATGCGCTACTCCAGGAAGGAGAGGTCGTAGCCGGCGTTGACGTCGAGCTGGTTCTCAACGAGGTTGTTGTCGTTGAGCCACTGGTAGAAGGCGGCCCAGCGCTCGGGGTCGATGACGCCCCAGCTCTCGGCGTCGGCCACGTACTGGTCGGCGAGGTAGGACTGGCTCTGGTGCACGAGCGCGGAGTCGAGCTCGGGCACCTGCGCGCAGAGGATGTCGGCGGCCTCGTCGGGGTTCTCGACGGCAAACTCGTAGCCCTTCTTGACCGCGCGCAGGAAGGCCTTCACGGCCTCGGGGTTCTGTGCCGCGAAGTCGTCGTTGGCGGCGATGACGGGCGTATAGTAGTCAAAGACCGGGTCCACCGAGATGAAGCTGAAGTAGTTGTACGGGAAGTCCTGCACCACGGCGTTCTGGACCGCCCAGGCCTCGTAGACCCACACGGTGTCGAACATGTTGGCGCGCAGGCCGCTCACCTCGTCGTCCACCTCATACGGCACGAGCTCGACCTTGGACCAGTCGCCGCCGTCGGTCTCCACGCAGTGCTTGACCGTGGCCTGCTCGACGGGCATGTTCCAGGTGGCGTAGGTGTGACCCTCCATGGCGGCGGGGTGCGTGACGCCATCCTCCTCGCGGCTCATGATGCCAGAGGTGTTGTGCTGGATGACGGCGGCCACGGCCGAGTAGGGCATCGGCTGGTCGGAGGCCAGGTTGTTGGCGATGTAGTCTTGGTAGGAGACGCCCATCTGCGCGCCGCCGGCCCCGATCAGCGCGTCCGCGCCGTCCGCGGGCGGCTGGACGATCTCCACCTCGAGGCCCTCGTCGGCAAAGTAGCCCTGGTCGAGCGCCACGTAGATGCCCGTGTGGTTGGTGTTGGGGGTGTAGTCCAGGACGAAGGAGATCTTGGTCTTCTCGCCGTCCGTGGAGTCGGCGTTGCCCTCGGCTGCGGGCGTCCCGGAGTTGTTGCAGCCGGCGAGCGCGGCAGTGGCGGCGGAGGCCCCCGCAAGGGTGACAAACTGGCGGCGGCTGAGGTTCTTATCGGTCATTGTTGTTCCTTTCTGCCCTCTTCCAGGGCATGCACGCGCACTGGGCGAGCTCAACGAGCTTCATGAGCGCCAGCGAGAGCGCGGAGATGACGATGATTGCGGCAAACATGCGGTCGTACGAGAAGGACTTGCGCACGCGGGTCATGTAGACGCCCAGGCCCTCGTTGCCGCCGAGCCACTCGGCGATGACGGCGCCGACGATGGCGTAGGTGGCGGAGATCTTGAGGCCGCTGAAGAACTGCTCCGTCGCGGCGGGCAGCTTGGCGTACCAGAAGATCTGCCAGCGCGAGGCGTTCATCGTGCGCATGAGGTCGACGACGTCCGGGTCCACGGAGCGAAAGCCCGAGGCCAGCGACACCGTGATGGGAAAGAACGTCGAGATGATAACGAGCACGATCTTGGGCAGCGCCCCGTAGCCGAGCCACAGCACCAGAAGCGGCGCGATGGCCACCGTCGGGATGGTCTGCGAGATGGTCATGAGCGGCTCGAAGGCCAGGTAGAAGCCCTCAAAGCGATCCATGAGCACCGCAAAGACAAAGCCCAGGGCAACGCCCACGGCAAGGCCCGCTGCGGCCTCGGCGAGCGTGGCCACGCAGTGGCTCGCGAGCAGGGCGGCGTCCTCCACGAGCGCCTGCACCACCTGCACCGGCGTGGGGAGCAGGAAGTTGGGGACGAGCCCCACGCTCACGACGGCCTGCCAGATGGCGAGAAGCGCCAGAATGGTGACAAGCGGCGTGAGGATGCGGCGCGCGCGGGTTGGCTCGGTGCGGACGGCCATGCTAGGCCGCCGCGTCCGCGGACTTGGGAGCAAACTCCGGGTCGCCGGGGTGGTACTTGCCGATCTTGCGGTCCGTGGACATGACGTCGCCGTCAGGGCGGTAGTTGATCTTGGCGTAGCACATCATGTGCTTGCACCCCGCCTTGGCACCCACGAGCTGGCAGTTCTTGAGGATCTCCATGCAGGTCTCGTAGTCGCCCTCGATCGCCGTCTCAAAGGGGCCCACAAAGTAGTCGATCCCCGTTGAGTCGATGTAGGCGATGACGGCATCCACCGCGTCGCACGTAGCGTCGTCGTTGGTGGCGTCCATGGGCAGGAACTGAATCGCAACCGAGCAGTTCACGCGCCCCTCCCTTCCGGGTGCCCCAAGGCACCCCGTCTCTCGTAGGTGCCTCGTTACGCGCGAAGCTCGTCCCTACGCCGGCATTACCCGGATCAGGTTCCTGGGTCAGGGCCGCGATCCTGGGCCCAATCTCAGCCGGCGTGCGCCAGCCCCCCCGTTGTCGGTTGGTAGTGTAGCACGCGCGAGAAGGGCGTGGCGCGTGCTTCTCGTACGCGCCGGCGGGACGGCGCTCGCGGCGGCCGCGCTTCGGGCATTTCCGGCACCGACGCCCCGTGCCCTCCCGGTGCACAAATCCAGATTTGAGCAAATGCGGTGCTCAAAAGGGGGATTTGAGTGCCGGGAGCGTCTCGGGGGACTCGTCTTCTGGGCTTCAGCCCGACGGTCCTTCTCGCCAGCTGGGGCTTTGCAGGCGAGAAGGACCTCTCGTCGATGCGCCCGTGCTCAAATCAACCATTTGAGCACGGGCATTACTCAAATGGGAGTTTTGAGCGCCATGGTCTCGATACGGCACCGGCCCCGTGACGGGACCGCCCCGTAACCGAGCCGCCGCCGTATGGCACATGCCTCACCCACGCCGCACCGCAGCAGACGTACCATGGTCAGAGGACGAGAAGAACGGAGGGCCCGTGACCGGACGCACGCACCTCGCGGTTGGCGCCGCGGCGGCACTGCTCGCCGCCGGGCCGGGCGCGCCCCTCACGACCCTTGCCCTCGCGGCGTCCTGCGGCGCGGCGGGCGCCACCCTCCCCGACCTCGACGTGAGGGACACCGCGCACCCCTGGCGCGAGCGGCTCTCGCGCGCCGGCGCGGCGGCGCTGCTCGTGGGCGCGCTGGTCTTTGACGCGGCAAACGGGAGCGCGGTCCTGCGCGAGGCGGCCTCGCACGGGCTCGGCCGGCTTGCGCTCGGGATCGTCGGGCTCGTTGCCCTCGCCTGCGCGTCGCGGCTCTCTGCCCACCGGGGCTTCTCGCACTCCCTGCTCGCGCTTGCGGGATACGCCGCGGCAACGTGGCTCGTCTGCCCGCCGCTTGCGCCCTACCTCGCCCTCGGCTTTGCCACGCACCTCGCGCTGGACGCGCTCACCTACCGTGGCCTGCGCCTGTTCTGGCCGCTCCCCCACGGCCTTAGCGCCCGCCTCTGCAAGACCGGCGGGGTCGTGGACGCGTGCCTGCTCGCCGCGGCGGTTCTCGCCGTCGCGCTTCTTGCCTGGCAGGCCCTCTCTTAACGACCGGCTTGCGCCACTCGCCGAGTGCTAGCCTGCGGGCCCCCTCAAAGTGGGAAGCACAGAGGTAGCAGCACCCAACTTGGAGAGGAGACCCCATGGCCAAGCAGTTTCCAGCCCTCAACAGCCCCTTTAGCATCGGAAAGGTGACCATCAAGAACCGCTTTGTGATGGCCCCCGTGACAACCGGCAGCTACCTCAACCCGGACGGGTCGTTCTCCCCCACCGGCATCGAGTACTTCGTGCGGCGCGCACAGGGCGGCATGGGCCTGCTCCAGACGGGCGCCCTCACCACGGACACCGAGGTTGACGCCACCTCATCGCTCGGGGGCGCGTTCCGCACGAGCCCCGCAGCGTTTCTCGCGACCTCCGACGCCATGCTCAACCGGACCCGTGCCTACGGCGCAAAGTTCTTCGTGCAGCTGACGCTCGGGCTCGGACGCAACGCGCCCGGCCTCTACGGCCCCTCGGAAAACCCCGTCTTCGGCGCGCCCAACCTGACGTCGCCGGCGCTCACGGTCGACCAGATCCACCGCAAGGTCGAGCAGCTCGTGGAGGCGGCGGGCATTGCCAAGCAGGCCGGCTTTGACGGCGTCGAGGTGCACTCGATCCACTGGGGCTACCTGCTCGACCAGTTTGCCTCCGCGCTCACCAACCGACGCGAGGACGAGTACGGGGGCACCCTCGAGAACCGCCTGCGCGTGAACCGAGAGATCGTCGAGGGAATCAAACAGACGTGCGGCGAGGACTTCCCCGTGACCATGCGCCTGGGCCTCAAGTCCTACGCCAAGGGCTTCATGCAGGCGAGCTTTGACGGCGAGGGCGAGAAGTACCGCACGCTCGAGGAGGGCGTGCGCATCTGCCAGCTGCTCGAGAGCTACGGCTATGACGCGCTGGACGTGGACACCGGCGTCTACGACTCGTTCTACTACGCGTGCCCGCCGATGTACCTGCCGCGCGGCTACATGGTCGAGCTTGCCGAGAAGGCCAAGGGGGCCGTGGGGATCCCCGTGATCGTGGGCTCGCGCATGGGCGACGTCCACGTGGACGAGCAGGCCATCGAGGAGGGCAAGTTCGACGCCGTCGCGCTCGGCCGGCCCATGATGGCCGACCCGGACCTCCCGCGCAAGGTGCAGTCCGGACGCGCCGACAAGATCCGCCCGTGCATTGCGTGCAACCAGGGCTGCCTGGGACGGCTCTTCGGCGGCCTGCCGTGCGGCTGTGCGGTCAATCCCGAGGTGGGCCGCGAGGGCGAGGGCCCGCTCGCACCGGCGCCAACGAAGAAGCGCGTCGTGGTGGTCGGCGGCGGCGTGGCGGGCATGGAGGCTGCGCGCACCGCACGTCGCCGCGGGCACGACGTGACGCTCCTCGAGAGGACGGACGCGCTCGGCGGGCACCTGCTCACGGGCGGCGCGCATGACTTCAAGGTGGAGGTGCGCGAGCTCAACGCCTGGTACCAGGGCGAGCTTGCGGACCTTGGCGTGGACGTTCGGATGGGCATGGAGGCAACGCCGGAGCTCATCGACTCGCTCGGGCCGGACGCCGTCGTTCTCGCCGCGGGGTCGGTGCCGGTGATGCCCCCCATCGAGGGTACGGACAACCCCAAGTGCGTGGGCTGCGTGGACGCCCTGCGCAACGAGGGCGCGCTCGGCCAGCATGTCGTGGTGGTCGGCGGCGGACTCGTGGGCTGCGAGCTCGCGCTCGACCTCATCAACAAGGGCCGCGAGGTGGAGATCGTGGAGGCGCTGCCGGCGATCCTCTCCTCCGGAATCCCCGTGCCGCTGCCCAACATGATGTACCTGAACGACGCCTTTGCCTATCACGGCACCCCCGTCCACACGGGCGCCAAGATCGTGGCCGTTACCGATGAGGGGGCCGTGGTCGAGAGCGTCGAGGGCGGCGAGAGGAGCGTGCTGACGGCAGACTCCGTGGTCATTGCCGTGGGCTTCAAGCCGCGCGAGAGCATGGCGAGCGAGCTCGTTGGCCGCGGCTACGAGGTCTACGAGGTCGGCGACGGTCGCCAGGTGGGCAACATCCTCACGTCCATCTGGGACGCCTACGAGGTCGCGCACGCGCTGTAGGCGCATGGTATGTGACTCCGGGGCCGGCCTCGCGCTGGCCCCGGAGCCGGCGGCCCGGACATCCCCGACGCCGACGCCCCAGACCCCGGCGCACAAATCTGGATTTGAGCAAACACGGCGCTCAAAAGGCCGATTTGAGTACGTGCGCATCAACGAGAGGTCCTTCTCGCCCGCAAAGCCCCAGTTGGCGAGAAGGACCGTTGGGCTGAAACCCAGAAAACGAGCCCTCTGAGACACCCTCAACACCCAAATCGCCCATTTGAGCAACGGCATTACTCAAATGGGCGATTTGAGCGCCATAAGCTCGTTACGGAGACAGCCCCGTGACGACGCGACCGCCGCCTTAGGACACGCACTGCGCCGCAGCAGAAGCACCATGCTTCGGAGGATAAGAAGGACGAAGGTCCTAGCCCTCCGCGCGCACGCCAAGCTCGCGGCAGAGGATGCGCGCCGCGGCACCGGCGGCCAGTGCGCAGTGCGCCTGGCACTGGGAGACACGCTCCTCGCCCCACCACTCCATGCCGCGCGTGAGCACGCGACAGCAGGTCACGTGCTTGGCGGTACCGTCGCGAAAGGCATCGTGCAGCTCGGCGGCAAGGGGCTTGGCGCGCTCCTTGGTCTGCACCATAAGGCCGAGAAACGCCACGGCGCCGGCAAGCGCGCCGCAGATGCAGCCCGAGCCGCCAACGCCCGCGCCCATCCCGGCGCCCATCGCCACCACAGAGCGCGGGAAGTCCGGCTCAAAGGCGTCCCAGAGCGCCGCGATCACGGACTCGCCGCAGTTCATGTGATCGGGGCCCGGCCGGTTGAAGTCGCGCGCCGCGGCCTCCACGGCGGCAATGCTCACGCTCTCTTTCATGTCTCCCCCTCGCGTCGAAATCACGCTCATTCTAGCAAGGGTGTACATTGGGGACAGTCTCCAATTTGCTGACGAGGGAGAGGCCATGAGGATCTTCGCGTACGCGCTGCGCCCCTATGATGAGCTTGGCTACCTTGACGCGCTGAGCCGCGAGCTGGGCTTTGACTACGACTGGACGCCGGACTACCCCACGCTCGAGAACGCGGGTCTCGCCGCCGGTGCGGACGGCGTGTGCATCATCACCAATCCCATGTCGCGCGAGCTGCTCTCCCGCTACCGCGCTCTCGGCGTGCACGGCCTCGCCACCCGCTCCATAGGCTTTGAGCACATCGACGTTGCCGCAGCTCGTGAGCTGGGCATACGCGTGGCGCACGCGGCCTACCCGCCCGAGGGCGTGGCCAACTTCACGATCATGCTCATGCTGATGGCGCTGAGAAAGGTCAAGCTCTTCATGGCCCAGGCTGCCGTCCAGAACTTTGACCTCGAGGGCAAGATCGGACGCGACCTCTCCAGCTGCACGGTGGGCGTGGTGGGAACGGGCGCGATCGGCGCCTGCGTGGTGCGCCACCTCCGAGGCTTTGGCTGCCGCGTGCTCGCCTGCGACCCCGTCGAGAAGGACGAACTGCGCGGCATGGCAACCTACGTGAGCCTGGGCGAGCTTCTTGCCTCGTCCGACGTGGTGACGCTGCACGCGCCGGGCCTGCCCGAGAACCACCACATGATCGGTGCGGCGGAGCTTGCCGCCATGCGGCGCGGAGCCATTCTCGTCAACGCGGCACGCGGGAGCCTCGTGGACACCGAGGCGCTTCTCGGCGCGCTTGAGTCCGGACACCTGGGAGGGGCGGCGCTCGACACCATAGAGCACGAGCAGAACCTCTACTACCTCGACCGCAGCCTCGACGTGCTCCCCAACCGGGACCGGGCGGCGCTTTCGGCCCTTCCCAACGTGATCGTCTCGCCGCACATGGCCTTTTACACCAACGAGGACGTGGAGGGCATGGTACGCAGCAACGTCGAGGCGCTCATGGCCTTTGCCGCGGGCAACGAAAACCCCTACGAGGTTCGCTGACCTCGGGACGCCCCGATACCCATCTGCAAGGCGGGACCCTTCCCGACACATTTTGCGGTGAAAGCGTCGGCCCGCGTCCCCACCTCAAGAACTGGGGACGCGGGCCGACGGTTTTTCTCGGCAAAGTGTCGGAAACCGTCCCCGTTTCAGGGGGACAGAGGGGCGAAGGATGCGAGAAGAACCCGGCACCTACTCCTCGTCGGGCTTCTCGGCCTTCTCGGGCTTCTCGGGCTTTGCGGCGGCGCCGGCCGCACGGCGGTTGCGCTGCTCGATCTCCTCGGCGGTGAGGACGTCCTCGATGCGCAGGTTGACGCCGGCCACCTCGAGGCCCGTCATGCCCGTGACCTGCTTGACCACGGCGTGCTTGACGTCCTCGAAGACCTGCGGGGCATACGCGCCGTACTCGATGAGCACGGAGATGTTCACGCGCACGGCGCTCTCCGGCGTCACCTCCACGGTCACGCCCTTGGTGGAGTCACTCGCGCCAAAGGCGTCCTGGACGCGGTTGAACCAGTTGCCCTTCATGCCCACCACGCCGGGCACCTCGCGCATGGCGATGGCCACGATCTTCTCGATGACGCCGTTGGAGAAGGTGAGCGAGTCCTCCGAGTCCACGTCCTCATCGTCTGTCGCCGCCTCGATGTCCTGCCCGACCTCGGGAGCCTCGGCGAGCGCGGTCTCCTCCACGACCTCGACCTGCTCGACCTGCTCGATTGCCTCGTCGGTTGCGGCAGTCTCGTTCTTGGTCATCTCTCGCTCCTGTCCTCGGGCGCCCGCGGGGCGGGGCGCGACGCTACTGGTTGTTCCTGACAAAGATGTGACGCAGGGCGTTCACGATCTTGGGGTCCCCGTCGAGCACCTGGCCGGCGGCCACGCCCGCGATCACGAGCACGGCAATGACGAGCGTCCGCCAGAAGCCGATCGCAAAGAACACCACAGCGGCGAGAAGCCCTATCACGCCGCCCCAGAACGCCTTCTCGTGACCCGGGAAGGTCCGGCTCACCCACGCAGAGACGCAGTTCACGCCGTGGCGCACGGCATCGCCGGCGGAAGCCTCCGCCTCGTCCGGACGATGCTGCGCCTGGGACGACGGCTCGTCCTTCTCGCCCAGCTCGATCTTGGGCTTAGGGGTCTTCTCGTCTGCCATGGCTTAGCCCTCCCTCGGGGTCTCGCGGGCGGAGCCCATGGAGACCGTGATCTCGCTCGTGGAGTCGGTCGCATCGGAGGCGGCGGGCACCGGGGCGGACGCGGGGCGAGCCTCGCCCTCCCCCTCGTCCGCGGCGGCAACCGTCACGGACTCCGGCTCGATGAACTCGAGGCTCACGTCCTCGACCTTGTCCCCGCAGACGGCGGCGAGGCCGTCCATGAGCTCCTCGTGCAGCTCGGCGCCCTTGACCACCACGTCGACCGTCTCGTGCGGAAGCACACGAACGTGCACGCGGACGTGTCCGCGCTGCTTGGCATCCACGCGGACGCGCGCGGCGGTGCAGGAGCCGTCCGCCTCCACGATGTGGGAGGCCTGGGCGGCGATGGCGTCGCGCGTGACGGAGATGATGCCGCCGTCAACCGTGGCAATCTCGACGGTGCGCACCGTGCGGCGCGAGAAGAGCGCGCGGCAGAGCAGCACGAGCATCCCGAGGGCGCTCACGGCAAGGCAGACGAGCACCGCGATGACGTAGGGCTCGAGGTTGAAGAGCGCGGAGGCCTCCGTGGTCCAGGGGCCAAACCACGTGAGCGCAAAGGCGGCGAGCGCCAGCGCGTTAGCAAGAACGAAGACGGCCATGCACAGGCGCTTGAGTCCACTCATGCGTATCTCCCATCGGGCGACGGTCCCAACACGTCACGTACTCTAGGATACCCCTTGCCCCGGACAAGAACCCCGGCGGCGAGCAGATCGTCGGCGGCCGTCCGGACCAAGGACAACGCGCGCAAAGAGGATGCCCAGAGCGGCGGAGCTCACGGAGGCGAGAAGAATCGCGCACTTGGCGGCGATCGCGTCCTCGGGCGCCGCGAAGGCGAGACCCGTGATGAGGATGGACATGGTAAAGCCGATGCCCCCCATGATGCCCACGCAGGCGACCTGCCCCCAGCCCATGCCGCGCGGCAGCCGCGCAAAGCCCAGGCGCACGAGAAGGTAGGTCACGAGGATGATGCCGAGCGGCTTGCCCACGACAGCGCCCAGATAGACGCCGTGTGCCACCGGGCTGGCGAGAAGCGCGCCGAAGTTCTCGCCCACCAGGTGCAGCTCGGCGTTCACGAAGGCAAAGAGCGGCAGCACGCCGAAGTTCACGAACGTGGTGACGTAGCGCTCCGTGCGCTGCAGGGGCGGCGTGACGTGGTGCATCACGCGCTCCACGCGCCAGGCGCCGTCGGTGAAGTCGTGCTGGCCGAGGACATGGTGCTCGTCGTCGTAGGTGTCGCCGAGATCGTGCGCGCGGCGCTCGAGCCAGTCGCCGAGCTCGACGAGGCGCACGTCGGAGCGGCTCGGCAGCGCAAAGGCGAGGATGACGCCGGCGAGCGTGGCGTGGATGCCGGAGTTGAACATGCAGGCCCAGAGCACCAGGCCCACGGCCACATACGGCCCCACCGAGTAGACGCGCGCCCGGTTGAGGGCGGCGAGCACGCCCACGAGGGCGAGCGACGCGAGGCACCACGGCAGGTTGGGAACCTGGCCGTAGAAGAGGGCAATGACCACGATGGCGAGAATGTCGTCGGCGATGGCGAGCGTCTGGAAGAAGACCTTGGTCGCGGGCGAGATGCGGTCCCCCAGAAGCGACACCACGCCGAGCGCGAAGGCGATGTCGGTGGCGATGGGCACCGCCCAGCCCCCGGCGGGCCCTCCCTCGGCGAGGTTGAGGACCACGTAGATGAGCGCCGGCGCGCAGACGCCGCCCACCGCGGCGAGCATGGGCAGCATCGCCTGGCGGGGCCGGCGCAGCTGCCCCACGGTCATCTCGTACTTGAGCTCAATGCCCACGAGCAGGAAGAAGATGGCCATGAGGAAGTCGTTCACGAACTGCTCCACGCTGAGCGAGACCGTGAGGCGCCCCACCCCCACCTCGAGCGGCAGGGCAAGCAGGTACTCGACCCCCTCGTAGAGCGGGGTGTTGGCAACGACCAGGGCGAGAAGCGCCGCGGCCACCATGACGGCCGCCGCCACGGTGGAGCTGCCGGTCACCGTGCGCAGGGCGCTCCGGCGCTCAAGCCGGCGAATGACGGCGGGCTCACGGAAGATGCTCGGACGCGTCATCGCCCGGTCGCCTCCTCGGAGGCGAGCAGGAGCGCCTGCTCCACGGCGACCTTGTCGGCCAGCGCCTCGGTGGCGGCCTGGAGCAGCCAGGCGAGCTCGGGGTCGGCCGGGTTCCCGTCACAATCAACGAGGGTGATGCCCGCGGCGGGCTCGTCGTCCTTCTCGCCGGGCGAGAAGCGCCGTGCGAGGGCGCCCTCGAGCGCGGCGCACGAGCTGTCGTAGAGCGCCTCGAGGTCGAGCTCGGAGGCCCAGATGAGCGCCGCGAGCTGGCTTACCTGTGCGATGGAGAAGACGCGCTTGAGCGCACAGACAAACAGCAGCGAGGCCACGTGGCGGCGCGTGTAGCGCTTCTTGCGCGGCGCCGGGATGACACCCTGCTTGACGTAGTTGTTGACCATCGAGCCCGTGACGAGGGTCTCGCCGGGGAGCTGCATGAACTCGAGCTCCTGCGAGACGAGCGTGAGGAGCTGGTCGAGGTAGAGCTCTATCCGGGGCATCTCCCGGATGCGCGAGATGTGCACCGAGCCCATGCGCTTCGCAAGCCGCTCCCGCTGGTCGGCGCTCACGCGCGCCGCGACGATCGCCCTGTTCTTCTCCCCCATGCCGCCCATCTCCGATTTTTCTCCAGAAACGGATTATCTAGTATTCAAAACTACGTCTAGGGTCTATAGTCTAGCCAACATGATACCGACCGTGACGAGAGGCGTCACGTCATGAGGGGGAAACCATGAACGAGCAGCGCATCGTCGTCATCACGGACTCCGGCACGGACACGCCGGCGGACTTTGCCGCCGCCCATGACGTGCGCGTGATCCCGCTGCGCATCAACTACTCCGACGGCTCCACGTACGAGAACGGCGTGGACATCACGGCCGAGGAGGTCGTCGAGCGCTTTGCGGAGGAGATTCCCACCACGTCGCTGCCCTCCCCCATGAAGGTCCGCGACACCCTCGAGCGGGCGCGCCGCGACGGCTACGTGGGCGCCGTCGTGGTGACCATCTCCTCGGGGCTCTCCGCCACCTTTGAGACCATCTCCATGGTGGCGCGTCAGATGGAGGACTTCCCCGTGGTGATGGTGGACACCAAGAGCATCGGCATCGCCGCCGGCTTTGTGGTCATGGAGGCCGTGAGGCAGATCGAGGCGGGCATGCCGCTCGAGCGCCTCGGCAGCGTCCTTGCGGCGGTGAGCGAGCGCGTGCGCGTGTTCTTCTCGGTACAGAAGCTGGACTTCCTGCGCAAGGGCGGCCGCATCAGCGAGGCCGTGTACCGCGTGGGATCCGTGCTCAACATCAAGCCGGTCCTCACCTGCAGCCCCGAGGGCAAGTACGTCATCGAGAAGAAGGCGCGCGGCTGGCAGCGGGCGCTGGAGACGCAGATCGCCCTCGTGGCCGAGCAGGCCGCGCGGTGGCCGCAGGTGCGCCTGGCCGTCTGCACGTACGACCCGCGCATACGAGAAGAGCTGGTGCTGCGACTGCGCGAGCGCATCGGCAACGCCGTCGAGATCCTGCAGACCGGCCTCTCGGCCGACCTTCTCGTCCACACCGGCCCCACCCTCGTGGGCATGGGCGTGATGGGGCTGTAGCCTTCTGCTCCACCCGTCCGGCGTGGGCCGGCGGTAACATCCGGCGCTCAGACAGCTTCGCCGCAAAGGGCGCGGCTGCAGAACTCGCGGCGGACGTTACCGCCGGCCCACGCCTACTCGTTTGGGACAGAAGCGTTTGCACGCGCGCCTCGGCAGCCCCCTCTCGCCGGGGGGGCGGGCAGGTTGCCTACAGGCCAGCCACCATGTGCTCGACGATCCTGGCGCAGCGCTCGGCAGAGGCGCGCTCGAAGGTCGCGTAGTCCATGGCCTGGCCCTCGGTGCCCGGCTTGTCCGAGATGGCGCGCACCACGACGAAGGGCACGCCGTTGGCCTCGGCCGCCTGGGCGATGGCCGCCCCCTCCATCTCGCAGCAGAGCGCGCCGAAGGTGTCCACGATGCGCCTGCGGGTCTGCTCGTAGCACACAAACTGGTCTCCGGAGGCCACGCGGCCGGCGAGCACGTGCACCTCGGGCGCCGCCTCTGCGGCCGCGGCGAGGGCCGCGTTGCGCAGAGCCTCGTCCGCGACAAACTCCACGCGCTCACGTCCGGGGATGAGGCCGGGCTCGTAGCCGAGCTCCTCGACCTCAAAGTCGTGCTGGACGCAGTCAGTTGAGACCACGAGGTCGCCAATGTCCAGGCGCTCCGAGTCGAGCGAGCCCGCGATGCCGGTGTTGATGAGGTGCGTGCAGCCAAAGTGATCGGCCAGAACCTGCGCGCAGATGCCGGCATTCACCTTGCCCACGCCGCACTTGACCACCACCACGTCCTTCTCGCCCAGGCGGCCGGAGCAGTAGTCCGTGCCGGCCACGTGCTGTGTGCTCGCATCCGAGAGCTCCGCCTTGAGGTGCTCTACCTCCACGTCCATGGCCCCGATGATTCCGATCTTCATGTGTGCCCCCTAGTCCTCCGGGTAGACGAGATGCGCCTCGTCGATGTTCTCCAGCGTGTTCGTCACGTAACGGCGCGCCCACCACTTGGCCTGGGCGAGGTCCGCGTCGTGCCAGTTGCCGCACTCCTCCGGGCGCGCGCCGGGAATCTCCCCCTCGAAGTCGCGGACAAACTCGAAGGTCTCGCGCACGAGCGGCGCCACCTCGGCGGAGGTGTGCTCGCCAAAGAGAATGAGGTAAAAGCCCGTGCGGCAGCCCATGGGGCCAAAGTAGACCACGCGCTCACGCCAGTCGGGGCTGTTGCGCAGGTACGTGGCGCCCAGGTGCTCGATGGCGTGCACGGCAGCGGTGTCCATGACCGGCTCGCGGTTGGGAGCCGTGAGCCGCAGGTCAAAGGTGGTGACAACGGCGCCCGTCGCCGGATCGGCGTCCATGCGGGACACGTAGACGCCCGGCTCGAGCGTGAGATGGTTGACGGTGAAGCTGGCGATCTTCTCCATGGGGCCTCCGGAGTAGCAGGTTCTTCTCGGCGGTTCTTCTGTCTTCAAGTGTAGCGAGTCGACATCTCACGGAAAACGTGGGGCGGGCGCGTTGCAGCCCCGTCCGCGGCAGGCGCGGCGCCGTTGTGTGCGGTTTTTTGAAGGGACCCCCAGTAGAGCCAGCATGAGCGGAGAAAAACCGCAGGTAGCGGGCGTACGGCCAAACGCTCTACTCAGGGTACCGCTCAAAAACCACACACAACAGCGAAGGGTGCCTCATAGAGCTCGCTACAGCGCACTTGCGAGCCAGGGACGCCCGGAGAGAGAGCGCGCCAGGCGGTCCTGTGCCGTGGAGAAGACCACGTCGGGCAGGACGTGCAGGCGAACCTCGCCCTGCGTGCCGTAGGCGGAAAACGCCGTGAAGATCACGTCCGTCTCAAACGCGGGGTCGAGAAGGTCAGCGAGCTCCCGCGCGGCCACCTGACAGCACTCCTTCGCCACGGCGTTGAGGTCCGCGCCCGGCACCACCGCGATGGGCACCCCGCAGTAGCCCACGCTCCAGGGCGTGATGCGCGTGAGCGCGGTCTTGGAGAGCACTGAGTTGGGGATGACCTCCACCGCGCCGCCGCGCATCATGACGGAGGTGCTGCGCCACGTGACGTCGGTGACCTCGCCGGTCACGTCGCCCACGGAGATGTGGTCCCCGGGCTGGACGGACTTGCTCAGCATGAGGCTGATGCCGCCGATGATGTTGGAGATCGTGTCCTGCATGCCCAGGGAGACGGCGATGGACACCACGCCGAGGGCGGCCACAAAGCCGGCGGGGTCCACGCCAAAGACGGGGCGCATCACGCAGAGAAGGGCAAGCACCCAGATGACGGCGCGCACGATGTTGATGAAGAGCGAGGCGCTCGGCAGGTTGGAGGCGTCGAGCACCTTGTGCATGAGGCGCACGACAACGCGCTCGACCAGCCACGCGATCACCATCGCCACGACGAGCGTCACGCCCTTGTCGAGCCACCCGCCCGCGTCTATGCCAATGAAGTGCTCCATCACGTTCCTCTCGTCCGTCACAAGCTCGATCTATGCGTACGCATAAATGTTACGAAGGGACTGTCCCTTTGTATCATCCCTCGATCTTGACGATGGGGGCAAAGCCCTTGAGGAGCTTCTTCGTCTTTCCCGTGCGCGTGAACTTGACCTCAATGGTGTCCCCCGAGGTGGCAAGGACCACGCCCGGGCCAAAGGTCTTGTGAGAGACGTGATCGCCGGGGGCAAAGCTTGCGGCGGCGCGCGCGGCATCCGGCTTAGTGACGCTCGTGGGACGCGGGGCGTCGGAGGGGCGAGAAGAGCCCCCGGTCGAGCGCGTGCGCGAGCCGAAGACGTTGCCGCCGTAGACCGACGAGCCCCGGCCGCTGCCGAAGGTGCCGTGACGGTCCCCGCGCTTCTCCCAGCCCACGCCGGAGAAGCCCGAGGAGCCCACGCCCACGCGCTCCACGTCCGCGTCGGGGATCTCGCGCAGAAAGCGGCTCGGCGCGTTAGCGGCCACAGAGCCAAAGGTGCGCCTCGTGGTGGCATGCGTGAGGTAGAGCTTCCTGCGGGCGCGCGTGATGGCCACGTAGGCCAGGCGGCGCTCCTCCTCCACGCTCGCCTCGTCGCTCTCGTAGGAGGCGTGCGGGAAGATGCCCTCCTCCATGCCGGCAACGAACACCACCGGAAACTCCAGGCCCTTTGCCGAGTGAATCGTCATCATCGTGACCGCATGCGTCTGACCGGCAAGAGAGTCCAGGTCAGACCTCAGGGCAAGCCACTCGATGAGTGCCGGCAGCTTCTCGGACGCAACGGGAGGCCTGAGGGGAGCGGGCGCCGAGGCGGCGTCCCCAGCGGGCGAATCGCCTTGGCGAGCGAGCGAAGCGAGCGCTGAGCCCGTCGGGGACGCCGCCTCGGCGCCGGATGGCTCAAGCGCACCCGCAGCACGCAGCTGCGCCAGGCTCTCAAGCGTCTCCACCGCGTCGTGCGTCTCGTCGAACTCGGCGGCAACGCCCAAAAACTCCTTGATGTTCTCGATGCGGCCGTCCGCCTCCACGGAGTGCTCCGCCTCGAGGGCCTTGATGAGGCCGGCGCGGTCCACGATGGCGTCCACCACGTCGGCCAGCTCGCCGGTGAAGTGACGCGCCGCCTCGATGGTGCCGGTGAACTCCGAGAGCGCCTGGCGCACCTTGGCGCCGAGCAGGCCCGTCTCGGCAATTGCCAGCTCGCAGGCGCTGAAGAACGAGATGCCCTCGTCGGCCGCGAGCTCGCGGATCTTGGCGATGGAGGTGGTGCCGATGCCGCGCCGCGGCGTGTTGACCACACGCAGCGCCGCCACGTCGTCATCCGGGTTCACGACGAGCTTGAGGTAGGCCATGACGTCGCGGACCTCGGCGCGGTCGAAGAAGCGCGTGCCGCCCACGATCTTGTAGGGCACGCCCGCGCGCAGAAACATGTCCTCGAGAATGCGCGACTGCGCGTTGGTGCGGTAGAAGACGGCCACGTCGTCGTAGCTCGTGCCGCCATCGTGGAGCTTCTCGATCTCCGAACCGATCCAGCGGCCCTCGTCGCGCTCGTCGGCGGCCTGGAACACGCGGATCTTCTCTCCGTCGCCCGCGTCGGTGAAGAGGCGCTTGGGCTTGCGGCGCGCGTTGTTGGCTACGACGGCGTTGGCGGCGGCGAGGATGTGGCCCGTCGAGCGGTAGTTCTGCTCGAGGCGCACCACGCGAGCGTCCGGGTAGTCCTTCTCAAAGTCCAGGATGTTCTGGATGTCCGCGCCGCGCCAGCTGTAGATGGACTGGTCGTCGTCGCCCACGACCATGAGGTTTCTGTGGCGGGCGGCCAAAAGGTTGGTGATCGCGTACTGCACGTGGTTGGTGTCCTGATACTCGTCCACGCTGATCTGGCGGAAGCGGTCCTGGTAGCGCTCCAGCACCTCGGGGTGCTTGGCCAGAAGCTCAAAGGCCTTGACGAGAAGGTCGTCGAAGTCGAGCGCGTTGGCCTTGGCCAGGCGCTGGTCGAGCGCGCGGTACACGCGCCCCGCCGCGCGGTCGGCCGGGTTGGACGAGCTCTCCAGCTCCTCGGGGCCCACCATCGCGTTTTTGGCAGCGGAGATCTTGGCGCGAATGGAGTTCAGCGGGAACTGCTTCTGGTCGATGTCGAGGTCGGCCATGATGGTCTTGACCAGGCGGCGCGAGTCGTCGTCATCGTAGATGGTGAAGTTGGGGCGGTACCCCGCGAGCTCGGGGTCCTCGCGCAGCATCCGCACGCACATGGCGTGGAACGTGCAGACCCACATGCCGCGCGTGCCGTACGGCAGCAGGGCCTCCAGACGCTCGCGCATCTCGGCGGCTGCCTTGTTGGTAAAGGTGATGGCGAGCACCTGCCAGGGCTTGACGCCCTCGTCGGCGATCATGTGAGCGATGCGGTACGTGAGCACGCGCGTCTTGCCCGAGCCCGCGCCCGCGAGCACCAGAAGCGGGCCGCGCGTGCACTCGACGGCCTCCCGCTGGGCCGGGTTGAGCCCGGCGAGGTCGATGGTCGGCGCCGGCGCGGCAAAGCCGCCGGCTGCGGCAAACAGGGTCTGCTGGTCGTAGGTCATGTGACTCCCAGGTTCTTCTCGGCAGAACTCGTGCCATACGAGTGTAGCCGCACGACCGGACAGAAATGACCGCACGGAAAGAAGAACACAAGGGCCGGGCACAGGGCGCGGGGCGCCGGTCGGGCGGGAGCGCGCGGACGAGCCCCGGCCCGGCGACCTCGGCGGCGGCGCGTCGCGCTACTTCTTCTCCGCGTCGGAGTCGCCGATGGTGATGTCCTTGTCGTAGGTGAGGCTGTAGGCTACCTCGAGGCCGCGAAGCAGCTCGCGGGCGTCGTGCTCGCCCATCCTCTGCAGCGTCGCCGCCAGGCTCGAGACGCCGCTCGAGCTGTGGTCGTGCGCGTAGCTGTGCCCCTTCTCGGTGCAGTAGGCGATCACGCGGCGCCGGTCCTGCTCGTCGGGGACGCGACGAACGTAGCCCTTGGCCTCGAGCGAGTCCAGGATCCTCGTCATGCGGGGTCGCGTGTAGCCGAGCTTCTCGGCAAGGTCGGACGGGTTCATCCCCCCGTCCTGGCGCGAGAGGTACTCCAGGACCGGGTCCTCCCCCATCGACATGCCGTACGCCGTGCCAATCGAGCCCTTGGCAACGCCTCGCGAGTACATGATGAGCTTTTTCGCTGCGTCCTCGTAGTCCATCGCCGCGCGACTCGTCCTTTCCAGCGAGCTCGCGGGGTCCCAACCCCCCGCCCCGACATCTGGCTGAACGATAATAGTAGCAACATTTTGCGCGCCGTCCACAGCGTCACCCCCCGAGCATCACCGGAAAAACTTCTCTCGATGCGGCGCCGCCTCAGCCAAGAAGCGAGAATATCGTCTCGGCAAAGCCGTCATGGTCGTTGTCGAGCGCCGTCACGTGCGCGGCCGCGGCGCGCACCTCGGCGGGAGCGTTGGCCATCGCCCAGCTCTGCGGGACAGCCCTGAGCATGTCGACGTCGTTTCCCCCGTCGCCGAACGCCGCAGCGTCTCGCTGCGAGATGCCGAGGTGCTCGCAGACCGCGCGGACCCCCCTGGTCTTGCTCGCCTCCCCGCTCATCACCTCGCACAGGGTCGCCGACGAGCGCACCACGGCGAGCGAGGGAAACGCCGCCCCCACCTCGCGCTCGGCGCGCGCGATGGCGTCGGGCTCGCCCACGAGCAGGAACTTGTGAAGCCCGCGCTCCGTGAAGTGGTCCTCGAGCCTGCCCTCGACCGACCGCACGCCCACGATTCGCTCCTCGCGGACGACGCGGGGGTCGCTGCGGTCCGACGTCACCCAGCTGTGGTAGCCGTAGGCCATGCAGCACACGTCGGGCGCGTCGCAAGCGACGTAGTCGCGCACCTCGAGCGCGCAGCCGAGCGCGATGGGGCAGCTCAGCAGCTCGGCGCCTGCGGAGTCGAGCACGTATGCGCCGCTGTAGCACACGAGCGGGCCGGGACGTCCCAGCTCGCCCTGGATTCCCGAGAGCGCCTCGGGCATGCGCGCCGACACGAGCACGAGCGGCACGCCGCGCTCGGCGAGCGCGCGGGCGGCTGCGGCGGTGCGCGGCGTCACGCGGTGCGAGCCGTCGAGCAGCGTCCCGTCCACGTCGGTGAACACGGCCGACGGCAGGCCGCGCACGTCCTTCTCGCTCTCCGTCAAGATGCGCTCCATCTCCATCACCCCTCCGTCCCGCGCACGTGCGCCCGCACGAGCACGGCATCCGATCCGCCGACGTTTTCCACCGTGAAGCGCCCGGTCGCGGCGGGTGCGACGAAGGTCTCCACGCGGTGCACCGCCATGGGCTCGAAGGCCCCCGCGGGGCTCCCCACGACCACCTCGTCGCCCGCGACCAGGTTGAGCACGCTCACCGTGCCCCGCGTGTCGAGAAGGACGCGCGCGCCGGGCCCGATCGTGTAGCGGCGCGTCTCGAGCGGCTCGAGCTCGTGCAGGCCCGTGCGCTCCACCCGCGCCGCGCCGCACGGCTCGTCTACCTCACGCGCCCGGCCGACCAGGTTGCGCCGCACCCACCCCTCGTCGCGGTCCCAGCGGATGACCCGCCCGCCGTGCTCCAGGTGCACCGGGCGCGGGCGGCCGTCCAGGCCCGTGCGTCCCCAGTCCCAGAGCTTGAACGTGAAGATGTAGGGTGTGGCGCTCACCTCGAGCACCATGGTCCCCGCGCCGGAGCAGTGCACGGTGCCGGCGGGGATGAGGAAGTGGTCGTGGGGCCGCGCGGGGAGGCGGTTCACGTAGCGCTCCGCGTCAAAGGGCTCGCCGCCCGCGTTCGCCCGCTCGAGGGCCGCCATCATCTCCCCGGGGTCGACGCCCTCCCTCAGCCCGAGGTAGACGCAGGCACCCTGCTCGGCGTCAAGGACGTAGTAGCTCTCGTCCTGGGTGTAGGCCATGCCGAAGGCGCGCCTGATGTAGTCGGTCGTGGGGTGGACCTGCAGGCTCAGGTTCTGCCCTCCCATGGTGTCCAGCAGGTCAAAGCGAATGGGGAACTCCGCCCCGTAGCGCGCGTAGACCCCCTCGCCCAGCAGGGGCACCGGGCGCAGGAGCGTGAGGTCCATCGCCGGCACGCGCACCACCGCGTTGTCAAAGGCCAGGGCCAGCGCGTTCTCCTCGGGCACGCCGTCGAACGACCACGCGTAGTTGGGCGCCCCGTCGGGCAGGTCGAACCTCTCGCGCATCCACTGCCCTCCCCAGACGCCCGGGTCAAAGTAGGGCACCGTGCGAAACGGTCGGCTCGACGCCACGTCCAGGGCCTCGGCCAGCGCAGGCCCCGCGACGGCGCGCGGCGACCCGGCGTCGACGGTGTCCACGACAAAGTCAGCCCGGCCGAGCAGACTCGCCTTGTGGCGGTCCGCGAGGCGCCACTCCACGAAGTAGCCGCGCTTGAACTTGCGCAGCGGTTCGTCCCCGCCGTTGTCGCAGCGGTAGTTGGGCATTCCCGCGCGGTAGCGAAGCTGGATCTCCCAGCGCGTCACGTCGCAGTAGACGAGCACGTCTCCCGGGTGCACGAGCGCCGCGCCAAACCCGCACACGACGACGAGCCCGCGCGCCCCTCCCACGCGCTCGCGCGCCGAGGCGAGCGATTCGGCGTCCATGAAGTCCTCGAGCTCGCCGAAGCACATGCGCCCGAAGACGCGGTCGTCGGTGAGGAAGGGCTCCATGCGCCGCGTGAGCTCGTCGGGCTCGGGAAAGAGCTCGCGGGTGTCGACGAGGACCTCGGGCCGCAGGCGCGCGAGCGCCTCCAGGACCTCGTCGTCGTGGACCCCCGGATAGGAGTCGCAGGCCACGACCACGCGGTCCGCGCCCGATAGGCGAAGCGCACCCACGCGCCGTGCGAGCGCGCCCACGAGCGCCTCGTAGCCGAGAAGGACCTCGTGCCCCGGGACCCTCAGCGTTGGGAACCTGTCATAGCGCCCGGCCACCGTCCCCTACCTCCCCTCGCCCTTCTTCGCACCCTCGCCGTCGCCCCGCGCGTCGAGGTCCACGCCGGCGGCGTCAAGGATCGCCCTCACGTTGCGCTTGGCGTTGGTGGTCCCCACCTTGAGGACGACCGAGATCGCGGCGCCTACGGCGAGCAGCGCCACCCCGAGCGCGCCAAACCCCGCGCCGCCACCGCCGTAGAAGCCCCAGTACCCCACGATGAAGCCCAGGGCGAGCAGCGAGTAGCCGATGCGCAGCCACACGTTCAGCCGCTGGATGGCATCGGTCTGGAGCTTGGCCTCGCGAACGAGGTCCGCGCGGGTCCAGCCTGAGGTGTCAAGAGCCATGGTCTGTCCTCTCTAAGGCAGGGAGCCCGGGCCGCGCAGGGGAGATGGCGGCCCGGGCAGAAGGAGGTATTCGAGTGGTTCGGTACGGACGTGACTAGGCGGTCGGGGCCGCGATCGTGGCGGCACCGAAGAAGCCCACGGCGGCGCCGACGAAGGCGATGACGAGCAGGATCAGCATCGTGACGATGGGGCTGACCTTCTTCTTGGTCATGAGCCACCAGCACAGGATCGTGAAGCCCAGGGGCAGCAGCTTGGGGTAGATGCCGTCGAGCGTGCCCTGGAGCGTGCCGCCGCCGGGGAGCTGCAGCGACGTGGAGATGGAGACCCAGGTGGCGCAGACGGCGCCGATGACCATGGTGCCGACCATCACGATGGCGTCGCGCAGCGCGGTGGCGTTGGGGCCGACGAGGGCCTCGACCGCGGCGCCGCCGAGGTCGTAGCCACGATAGTACGCAAGGCGCATGCCGAAGTAGGCGAGCAGGTTCCACACCACGATGTAGAAGATGGCGCCGAGCGGGCTGCCACCCTCGGAGAGGCCCATCGCGATGCCGAGCAGGATCGGGATGAGCGTGCCGACAATCAGGGAGTCGCCGATGCCGGCGAGCGGACCCATGAGACCGGCGCGGATGCCGTTGATGGTCTCGTCGTCGATGGCCTCGCCGTTGGCGCGCGCCTCCTCGAGGCCCACGGTCACGCCGACGATCATGGAGCCGATCTGCGGCTCGGTGTTGAAGAACGCCGAGTAGGTGGTGAGGGCCTTCTGCTGGTCCTCCTTCTTGTCGTAGAGGTCCTCGACGATCGGCAGCATGGAGACCAGGTAGCCGAAGGTCTGCATGTGCTCCTGCGAGAAGCACGTGAGGTTGCCGTAGTACCAGTTGCGGAAGGACTTGGCGAGGGCCCTCTTGGAGACCTTCTTGCCTCCCTTGGCGGTGGTGTCAGCCATTAGATGTCCTCCTCTTCCTCGTCGTCGGCCGAGGTGAGCTCGCCGGATGCGGCGGCGACCACGGGACGGTTCTTGAGCGTGGAGATCTGGAAGTTGATGAGCGCGAAGAAGCAGGCGATCGCGGAGGCGGCGATGAGGTTGCAGCCCATGACCGCGGCGAGCGTGAAGCCGAAGAAGAAGGTCAGGAAGTCGGTGGGCTTGGCAATCACCTGCTTGAGCAGGATCGCGATACCGACGCAGGGCAGAAGCGAGCCGAGCGCGAAGAGCGTCTTCATGGGCAGGCCGTCCATGGGCAGGCTGTTCATGATGAAGCTCACCATGTCCTGGCCAAAGTACACGATGACGAACGTGGGAATGAAGGAGCAGACGATGTGGGAGATCCAGGGCAGGACCATGTCCACGAGGTAGAGCTTGTGGGTGTCGCCCTTCTCGAGCCACTTCCAGCCCATGCCCTGCCAGGCGAGGTTGATGGTGGCGGTGCCGTAGAAGAGGATGGCGCCGAGGGTGCCGCAGGTGGCGCCGAGGGTCGTGGCGAGGGCGGCGGCGTCGGCGGAGTTGGGGTCGAGGCCCTGGGCCTTGACCGCCATCATGGCGAGCGGGATGCCGATGTAGCACGCGGCGCGGACATCGGCGGAGACGGTGCCGCCGGGGGTGACGAGCGCGATGTAGACCACCTGGATGGCCATGCCCACGATGATGCCGAGGGTCATGTCGCCCAGGATGATGCCGACGATGAGGCCGGCGACGAGCGGGCGCCCGAGCGTGTAGTTGCCGATGGACGTGCCGCCGAGGCCGGGCATCGACGCCAGGCAGGCGAACAGTCCCAGCAGTGCCGCCTGGAACACGTTAATAACCATTGCTTACCACCTTTCCGTGAGCTGTCCCCTAGGGACATTATGATTGCCGAAGCGGCGGCATCCCGGGACGTGCCGCCACGAAGCAACATGAGAGGCTGGGCTAGAACCCAAACTGACCGCGGAACTTGTCCCAGGTGCCGGTCTCCTTGTCGGGGATCAGGCGGAAGTCGACGGTATAGCCCTTCTTGGAGATGGCCTCGAGCGCCTCGGCCTCCTCCTGGGTGATCGACTGGTTGTTGCCAATCTTGGTGGTGCCGGGACGGTCGTTGCAGGGCCCTACGATGACGGTCTTGACGTCATCGGGAACAAAGCCAAAGTTCACGAGAATCTCGGCCATGTCGACGGGGTTCTTGGTGATGAGGAAGTAGCGGGTCTTGGAGTCGCGGACGGTCTGCGCCTTCTCCTTGAAGTGATCCATCGTCCACACGAAGGTCTTCTTGTCCGGAGCGGCGCTCTTGTAGGCGCTCTTGAGGACGGGGTTCGACGCCGCGGCGTCGTTGACGGCGATGATGCCGTCGCAGGGGTACTCGAGGGCCCAACGGGTGACGGTCTGACCGTGGATCATGCGGTCGTCGATGCGGACAAACGAAACTGCCATGTTCTTCTCCTTACTCGTGTTGCTATCCAATGGCGGGCGAACCCGCCGTCCTTGCGTCATGCGGGCTAGAGGTCCTCGTCCTCCTCGTCGGAACCAAGGTCGAGTGCCATCTCGCTCATGGCCGCCTGGCCCTCAGAGAGCATCGAGGCGCACAGGGCGTCCTCGTCATCGGACTGGAGGTCAAACGCCGCCGTGAGCGCCATGGGGAGGTTCATCCCGCCAAAGGCGCGCGCCTGGGCGAGAAGCCCGTGGGCGGCAAGCGTGTTGAGCGCGTTAGTGAGCGGCGAGCCGCCGATGAGGTCGCCGAGGACGATCACGCGGTCGTTCAGGGTAATGGGGGCGATGACCTCCTCGAGCTCGGCAACAAACTGGTCGGCGCCCTCGCCGTCGCGAAGGCTGCAGCTCAAGATGTCGTCGCGCTTTCCCACCAGCATGTCGAGCACGCTGTGGAGGCCGGGGGCAAAGGTTCCGTGGCTGACCAGGAGCAGGTATCTCATCTTGGGTGTCCTTTCGTCGCTGATTTGCCGTAGCTTGACTCTCGCTGAAAATGATTGTCGTTATTAACTATTAACGGCACAATCAGATAGTTGTCAGCGGTAACTATTCGTCGGTTAACGGTAGCAACTATTTCGCTGAAACAACTATTATCCGAGGGCACGGAATATCGAAACCGCAGGTCACGAGCCTGAACAGCGCAACTCGGCCAATAGTTGCGCTCAAAGTGCCCGTGATATTCCTACTACAAATTGGGCATGGTGAACGGCACCACCCAGTGGCAGTCCAGAAAATCGAGGCTGCGGCACGCCCCTCTTGTCGCGCGTCCTGAAAAATGGACCCATGGCATGGAGCGGCCCTCAAAAGTCCTGAAAAATGAGGTCGTGGCAAAGATGGGGGGCCTCTGCGTGCCACAGGTTCGATTTTCAGGACTTTAGGAGGGGGTCGCGTGCCGCAGCCTCGTTTTTAAGGACAGGCGAGAAGAACGTGCGCCCCTACGTCCAGCGGCACACGAAGCCGAGGACGGCGTCCCAGTAGCGCTCCGGGTCGGCAAAGACCGCGCAGCAGTGCCCGGCGCCCGGAAAGGCCACGAGCTCATGGCCCGTGCCCGTACCAGCGAGCTCGTGGGCCATCTCAACCGGCACCACGCGATCACCCTCGCCGTGAAGCAGCAGCACCGGCACCCGCGTGCGCGCGAGCGCCTCAACGGGACGGGCGGCCCGCAAGTCGTAGCCGCCGGGCGCACGCATCAGGCGCCGCCGCGCCACGTCGAGCAGCGGGTGCGCCGCAACGGGCGGCGTTCCGAGCGAGCCCGTGGACACCACGTTTTCCGCCGTGCGCCAGAAGTCGGAGTAGCCCGAGTCCGCCACGCAGGCGCGGACCTGCGAGGGGAGGTCCTGCTCGCCCGAGGCCATGAGGCACGACGCCGCGCCCATCGAGATGCCCATCAGCGCAATGCGCGCGCCCTCCCCTGCCCTGCCAAGCACCCAGTGGCTCCATGCCACGAGGTCACGCCGGTCGAGCCAGCCGCAGCCGACCCAGTCGCCGCCGCTCGCCCCATGCGCGCGAAGGTCACAGAAGAGCAGGTTGTACCCGGCCTCGGCGAAGCGCCGCGCGTAGGTGAGGCCGGCGCGCCAGTTGTCGTGATAGCCGTGGGCAAAGACGAGCCAGCGCGGGGAGCCCGGACAGCACGCGAGCACGTGGCCGGCGAGGCGCGTGCCATCGTCGGAGGTCGCAAAGACGTCCTCGATGGCGACCGACTGCCCGTGGAGCCAGCGCCAGGTGCGGTCCGCCTCCTCGGCGCGGTCCCACTCGAGGACCCCGCCCTCGTGCTCAGTCAGCCCCGGCGACATCTCGCGCACGCGCACGTCACCGCCCCCGCCCAGATACGGCCCGAGCTCCTCGGAGCCCAAGTCTCTCTGCGGACCGAGCACCGCCGGCATCAGCCTGCCCACGAGCGCGGTGGCACCCAGGCCCGCGCAAGCGCGGGCCAGCGCCCGAAGACCGTTCTTCTCGCCCATGTGCGCTCCTTTCCAGCGGCCGCGCCTACAGCGCGGCGAGCAGCGCCTCGCAGCCGGCGAGCACGTCTTGGTACGTGGCGTCAAAGTCACCGGTGTACCAGGGGTCCGCCACGTCGCGCCCGCGGCCCGTCCAGTCAAGAAGGCGGCTCACCTTGCCGTCCGGGTCCGCACCGAGGATGCGCGAGAGGCCCCAGGCGTTCTCCGCGTCCATGTAGACGATGTGGTCCCAGCTTTTGTACTCGTCGTGTCGCACGCGCCGGGCACGGTGACGCCCCACGGGGACGCCCTCGGCACGCAGCTTTGCCACGGTACCGTGGTGCGGCGGGTTGCCAAGCTCCTCGGAGCTCGTCGCCGCCGAGTCAATCACAAACTCGCCCTCGCGCCCCGCGCGTCGCACGAGGTCCTCCATCACAAACTGGGCCATCGTCGAGCGGCAGATGTTGCCGTGGCAGACAAAGAGTATGCGCGTCATCACCGGTCCTCCGTACGTTCTCTGGTCAGGCAAGCATTGAACCACAATGTTCGCTACACTGTGGCGGCCAAAACCCAAGGAGAAGAGCATGTCACAGTCCGTCACCGCCATCGTGCCCCGCGCGCGGCAGATCGTCCGTCGCGACCCCGTCCTCGCCATCGCCGCCGTTCTTGCCGTCGCATCGTGCGCGCTCGTCCCACCGGACGCCGGCTATGCGGGCTACGTTGACTTTCGCACCCTCGGCCTGCTCTTCAGCCTCATGACCGTGATGGCGGGCCTCACCCGCGCGGGCGTCTTCACCGCCGCCGGCCGGGCGCTGCTCGCGCGGACCCACTCCGGCACGGGGGCCATCATGGCGCTCGTGCTTCTTCCCTTCGTGGCGAGCATGCTCGTCACCAACGACGTCTCGCTCATCGCCTTCGTGCCGTTTGCCCTGCTCGTCCTGCGCATGCTGGGTCTCGGGGGCACCTCGGTCTTCACCGTGGTCATGATGACCATCGCCGCCAACCTCGGCAGCATGCTCACGCCCATTGGCAACCCGCAGAACCTCTATCTCTTCTCCGCCTCGGGCATGGGCGTGGGCGAGTTCCTGCTCCTCATGCTGCCCTATGCCGCGGTCTCGGGCGGCCTGCTCGTGGCGAGCGTGCTCCTCTACGGGGCGCGCCACCGCGGCCTTCCCCTCTCGGACGCGGCCGGCGAGAAGGACCTCGCGCCCCAGGAGGCGCGCATTCGCCGCCGCGCGCTCGCCCCGTGGGCGGCGCTCTTTGCGCTCAGCCTGCTCGCCGTGGTCCGCGTGGTTCCCGTGGCTCTGCTCGTGCCCGTCGTTGCGATCGCGGCGCTAATCATTGACCGGGGGGCGCTTGCCGAGGTGGACTTTGGCCTGCTCCTCACCTTTGTGGTCTTCTTCGTCTTTGTGGGCAACGTCGGGCGCATGGGCGCGGTGAACGACCTGCTCGCCTCGCTCGTGGGCGGCAACGAGCTCGCCGTCTCCGTCGCGGCGAGCCAGGTGGTCTCCAACGTTCCCGCGGCGCTGCTGCTCTCCGGCTTTACCTCGGCATGGCCGGCGCTCATCGTGGGCACCAACCTCGGCGGTCTGGGCACCCTCATCGCCTCGATGGCGAGCCTCATCTCCTACAAGCAGGTCGTCGAGTCCGAGCCCGACGCCGCAGGGCGCTACCTGGTCCGATTCACCATCGCGAACGTGGCGTTTCTCGCCGCGCTGGCGCTTCTCGCGCTGCTGCTCTTCTAGGCGGTCGCGCCCGAACCCGCATGGCCGCCCCGCCCAAACCCGCATGGCAGTCCCACCCGGGACAGTTCGGCCGGTTTTGGGCAACAACTTTTATGTTGGTGCCCCGGCGCACGCCAACTTTTCTCTCGGCGAGAAGAACGACCTGCGCAAACGTGGTCGAGGTTCTTCTCGGCGCGCCCTACAAGGGCGGCAGGGGTGCCGCAACATCAAAGATGTTGCCCAAAACCAGCCAAAAGGTCCCGGAAGAGCACCCCGCGGCAGCGCAGGAGGACTCGTTCACGCAAAACTTCCTGAAGTGAAGCATAATAATTGAATCAATCGGTGGCCGGTGGCCGGTGGACGGCAGCCATCCGGTAGCCGGCAGCCAATCGGTGCCCGGCAACCAACCGGCAGCTGGAAGTCAACCGATGGCCAGCCGCCAACTGGCGTCGGCAACCAGCCAGCGGCCACCCAACGACCAGCGCGCGGGCAAGAAGGGCCTACAACCTGAGGTGCCTTGACCCCACGGCGCGGCTACGCTTGCGGCGGCGAGAAGCCCAGCTGCCGATAAGCCCCACAACTAGGCAGAGGCCCACAAAGGATCCCACGACGATGCCGGCATGAACTGGGTCGGAGAGCCACCACATCACGTACGCGGGGATTGAGAGCTCCAGGGAGCGCGCGGCCACCACGGGAAGAGTGCCGAACGACTCCTCCCCCAGCGAGACGTCAACCGTGCCGAGCGCCTGACCCTCCTCAATCGGCGCCTGGAACGCCCCGGTCTCGGGGTCCGTCCCCTCCCATGCAGGGGTGAGCGTGAGGTCCTCGAACGTCATCTCGCGCGGCACCGTGCCCGAGGCCCCGCCCGCGGCCAGCGCCTGGACGGTGTCGCCCTCGTCGGAGAGCGTGACGTCAGCGGTCCCCAGGGCGTCCCCCGGGCTCACGATCGCGCCGGTCCGCCAGGCGCTGAGCCCCCACTCAACCAGGTTCCTCATGTCATAGAAGTTCTGGCCCACGCCCTCCTCGTCAACGTCCTCGAACGGCACGCCGAGCACCACGCCGATCACGTTGATGTCCTCGCCCGAGGCGGCAACCACCAGGCAGCGTCCGGCGTCCCCGGTGGTCCCGGTCTTGCCGGCCGCCACCGCGCCGTCCATGTAGAGCGAGCTCATGGGGTTGATGAGAAGGTTGGAGTTGGTGAGGGTTCGCGCGGGGTTGCCCGAGGTGGCGGGAAGGTCCCACGTTGCAGCCCCGGCAACCTCAACAAACTCCGGGTACGCCATCGCGGCGGAGAAGATCGTGGCGAGGTCGCGCGCCGTGGTGTAGTGAGCGTCGTCATGCAGGCCGCAGGGGTTGGCAAAGTGCGTGCCCGTGCAGCCCAGCTCCGCGGCCCTCTCGTTCATCATGTCCACGAACGTCCGCCAGTCGCCGGCCACGGCTCGGGCCAGCACGTAGGAGGCGTCGTTTCCGGAGGGCAGCATCAGGCAGGCGAGAAGGTCGCGCACGGTGAGGGTCTCCCCCGCCACAAGGCCCGCCACCGAGCTGTCCTCGGTGACCTCGTCAAAGTCCGCCTCCTCAACGCTCACCTGCGCGTCGAGGTCGAGGTTCTCGATCGTGAGCAGCGCGGTCATGACCTTTGTGGTGGACGCGGGCTCGCGGCGGGCGTCCGCCTCCTTGTCAAGAAGGACCGTGCCCGTTGACGACTCAACGAGAAACGCCGAGGGGGCCACGAGCTCGGGCTGGTCTGCGGCCAGCCACGTGGAGGCAACGCCCTCCTCGGCGGCGCGCGCCACCGTTGGCAGCGCCAGGCCACATCCCGCAAGCAGGGCGCAGGCGAGCGCCAGCCCCAGAAGTCCCCTTCTCATGCCAACCACTCCCTAGTGAAGGGCAAACCAGGCGATCACGGCGACGCCCAGCACGATGCGGTACCAGCCGAACGGCTTGAAGTCGTGACGGCGTACGAACTCCATGAGGAACTTGATCACAACGAGCGAGACGACAAACGCCACGAGGCATCCCACGCCGAGGATGGCCGCCTCGGTGCCGGCGAGCGCGTTGCCCGCAAGAAAGAACTTCACCAAACGCAGGCCGCTCGCGCCAACCATGACGGGGATGGCGAGGAAGAACGTGAACTCGGCCACCACGGTGCGCTTGCAGCCGAGGATGAGGCCGCCGATGATCGTGGAGCCGGAGCGCGAGGTGCCCGGGACGATGGAGAGCACCTGGAAGAGGCCGATGCCGATGGCGGTCTTCCAGTCGAGCTCCTCCAGGGTCTGCACGCGGGCGTCGGCGTCGGCAAGCTCGGAGCGCGTGAGCTGCCCGGACGGCGCGGCGGAGAAGTGCCTGCCGCCCCGCGTCTCCTCGAGCGCACGGTCGGCGCGGCGCTCGCGCACGGTCTCGATCACGATGAAGGCGATGCCGTAGACGATGAGCGCGGCAGCGATGACGAAGGGGCTCCCAAGGTTGGCCTCCATCCAGTCGTCGATGGGGATGCCGATGACGGCCGCGGGAATGCAGGCCACGATGGTCTTGGCCCACAGCAGCCACGTGTCGCGCTTCTCGCCGCGGCTCTTGCTCGGGGAGAACGGGTTCAGACGGTGGAAGAACATCACGCACACGGCGAGAATGGCGCCGAGCTGAATCACCACGAGGAACATGTTCCAGAAGTCCTTGGAGACGTTCATGGTGAGAAACTGATTCAGGAGCAGCATGTGCCCGGTAGACGAGATGGGCAGCCACTCGGTGATGCCCTCGACGATGCCAAAGACGGCCGCCTTGACGAGTTCGATGAAGTCCATGTTTCCTCCTCGGGTGCGCAAACCGTCTTATCATCGCCCCGTGGGCGTGCGGGCAGGGCCCAAAGCGCGGGCCCCCACCGAAAAACTATGCCGTTTGGCGAGAAAAACCGCAACTTCGCGGCTCGTGGGGCATAAGAGACACAGCCCGCGAAAATCGTCTGCGGAACGTGAAGGGAGCCCACCATGGCCGAAACCACAACCTCCTACCAAGACCTCGGCTACGACAAGATCTTCGTCTCCCTGGACGGGTCCGACCAGCAGGACAAGGTTCTCGACCGCGCCATCGTGATGGCCGCCAATGACAACGCCGAGCTCTACATCGGCCACGTCATCGACTCGACGGCCCTGGAGGCGGCGGGCACCTTCCCGGTTGACATAGTCCCCTCCCTCGAGAAGGCCTTCCGCGAGTCCGTCGAGGGGAAGGTGCGCGCCGCCGAGGCAAACCCCAACATCAAGAAGGTCGAGGTCATCGTGAGGGCCGGACGCATCCGCGAGACCATAAAGGACGAGATGCTCGACGTCATCGAGCCGGACCTCGTAATCTGCGGGGCGCGAGGCCTCTCCTCCATCAAGTACGCCATCCTGGGGTCCATCTCGACGTTCCTCACGCGCAACACGGAGTGTGACACCCTCATCATCAAGTAGCGCCACGGCCGCAGCCCGCGCCAACGGCATCTGAGCTCAGCTCGCCCCGCCCCGCCCCCGACGGAAGCGGGGCGAGTCATGTAGGAACCGTGGGGATGGGAGCCCCGTCGTATTATTAAGGAGCTTGTGTGACGAAAGCCCGCTCGTGGTGCGGGACCACCCGGTCGCGGAGGTCAACGATCGATACGACAGCAACACACTCGCGCGCTCACCGGCGCTGTGGCGTTCTTGCGGCCGCAGCCCTCGCCGCCGCACTTGGGCTTGCCGCCCTTCCCCAGGTGGCGCACGCCGCGCCCGCCGACGAGCTCAAGCAGCTCCAGGAAGAGATCAGCGAGAGCACCGTTACCTATGACGAGGCCGTTGCGCGCGTGGACGAGCTCCAGGGGCAGATTGACGAGAACGAGCAGCGCGTGGCCGAGATTGAGCAGCAGCTCCCCGGCGTTCGCGAGCAGGCGGCGGACTCGATGCGCCTGCTCTACAAGATGCAGCAGACCTCGGGCGGAATCGTCGAGCTGCTTCTCTCTGCCGACGACTTCTACGAGCTGCTCACCACGATTCAGTACCTCGACGTAATCCAGAGCCACAACAGCGAGGCCGTGAACGAGCTTGTCTCGCTCTCCACCGAGCTCGCGCAGACCCGCTCCACCCTCACGCTGCAGATGAAGCAGGCCGAGGAGGAGCGCGCCGGTGCGCAGACGGCGCTTGATGAGGCCATTGCCGCCCGCCAGAGACTCGAAGAGGAGATCGCCGCCCAGGCCGCCGCCGAGGAGGCCGCGCGCCGCGCCGCGATCGAGGCGGCCAAGGCGGCGCAGCAGGAGCAGGGTCGCGACAACCAGGATCAGGGTGTCAGCCAGGACCAGGACGCCGACCAGGACTCCAGCGAGGACCAGGCCGAGCCCCCCACCTTCACCACCGAGTCAGGCGAGCAGGCCCCGATCGAGGTGCCTGAGACCACCGACCCCGGAACCGTCGACTGGAGCTCCGACAAGGAGTCCTTCGTCTCCAGCTGGGCCGCGCGCATCGACGCGTTTCTTGCCGGCACGCCGCTTGCCGGGCAGGGAACGACCTTTGCCTCCGCCGCCTGGGACTACGGCTGCGACCCGCGCTTCTCCCCCGCCATCTCCATGGTGGAGAGCGGCGGCGGCCGCGTCTGCTTTAGGCCCCACAACGCCTGGGGCTGGGGCAGCTCGAGCTGGGGCAGCTGGGAGGAGGCCATCTACGCCCACGTTGCCGGCCTGGCCTCGGGATACGGCGGGCACCTCACCTACGCCGGCGCCCAGATGTACTGCCCGCCCAACGCGGACGCCTGGTACTCGAGCGTCCTCGCGTACATGGAGAGCATCTAGGCCTTGCCCCCACCGCCTGGTGGGGGCTTTTTTGGCGCCCGCCTTGCGCCGAGCGCTACGCCGTGAGGTAGACCATTGCGATGATGAGGGCAAAGCCCACGATCTCAGCCATCGAGAAGGGCGTTGCCAGCCACACGACCGTGGCCACCGTGGCCGTCACCGGCTCGATGGTGCCGAGCAGGCTCGCGCGCATGGAGCCGGCGTCCTTCACGCCCTGCAGGTAGAGCGCATAGGCGCCAAAGGTTCCCACCACGACGCAGAGCGCGAGCACGCAGACGGCCACGCCGTCGAGCGCGGGCATGTGCTCCCACGGCCGGTAGACCACGGTGAGGATGAGGCCCGAGCAGAGAAACGCGAGGCCGTTCACCGTGAAGTTGCCCCAGCGCGCCATGGGAGCAGCGGGCAGGATCGAGAGACAGGCGGCTGCCGCGGCGCATGCAAGCCCCCAGAAGAGGCCCTCGGGCGGGAGGCTCAGCTGCCCGGGGTTGCCTCCCGTTGCCACGAGATAGGTTCCCACGAGCGCCAGCGCCACGCCCAGCAGCTCGCGCCTGCGCGGGCGACGCGCCATCTTGACGCACACGTAGACGAGCACGAGCACCATGCCCAGGCTCTGCATGATCGTTGCCGTGGCAGAGTTGGTCCAGTCGATGGCCTCGAGGTAGGCAACCTGGGAGAAGAGAATCGCGCCCAGGCTCACGCCCAGGATGGCGAGAAGGTCGCGCGGACTTCTCCACACGCCGGCGAGCTGCTCGCGCCCGCGCGCCGTCAGCGCCGCCGCGGCGAGGAAGAGCCAGCACGCGGAGAGCTCGCGCAGGCAGACGAGCCAGAGCGGGTCGATGGCATAGGCGTCCATGAGCCACTTTGAGACGGTGCCGTTGAGGCCCCAGAAGATGCCCCCGACGAGCGTGGCCACGATGCCGCGCCTCACGCGGCGCCGGCGCTCCAGGTCCTTCTCGGTAAGCTCGCTCTTCTTGGCCACGCTTTCCCTCCCCCGTAGGATTTGCCCGCGATAGCCTACCACGCACCGCCCACGCGGGACACCAGACGCCGAGAAAAGTCGTCCTCTGTACCATCCTCGCGAGGATGCACCGAGAAAAACCCGCCGCTGTACCAATGCCCGGAATCAGATGCCGAGAAATGCCGGCCTCTGTGACGCCGGCGACTCCACAGGAGGTACAGAGGGTCGGTTTTCTCGGCCCCACCTGGTACAGCAGCCGGGTTTTCTCGGCGCGCTTCCTCAAATCTGGTACAGCGGCCGGGTTTTCTCGGCATCGTAGGACGACGGGGCGCCCCGGCCAATGCGCTATCCTCTTCTCGTGAAACCGCGTCTCTGGAGGACCCATGACCAAGAAGAACCGCTTTGCCACCCCCAATCCCGCCCTTGCCGTGGGCACCGCCCACGCGGGCTTCACCGTCACGCGCGTCGAGGCCGTCCGCGAGATCTCCGGCACCGCCTACCTCATGCGCCACGATGCCACGGGCGCGCGCATGCTGTGGCTTGCCTGCGCTGACACCAACCGCTCCTTCTCCATCGCGTTCAAGACGCCACCGGTGGACGACACGGGCGTCTTTCACATCCTCGAGCACTCGGTGCTGTGCGGCTCCGACCGCTACCCGGTGAAGGAGCCCTTTGTCAACCTGCTCAAGACGAGCATGCAGACCTTCCTCAACGCCATGACCTTCCCCGACAAGACCATGTACCCCGTGGCCTCCACCAATGTGGCCGACCTCGAGAACCTCATGGGCGTGTACCTTGACGCGGTCCTGCACCCGGCGATCTATCACCGCCCGCGCATCTTTGAGCAGGAGGGCTGGCACCTCGAGGCGGACGAGTCGGGCGCGCTCTCCTACAACGGCGTGGTCTTCAACGAGATGAAGGGCGCGCTCTCCGACCCTGAGGACCGCCTCTACCAGGAGGTCTGTCGCCAGCTCTTCCCCGACACCGCCTACGGGCACGAGTCCGGCGGCAACCCGCGCGCCATCCCGAGCCTCACCTACGAGGCCTTCCTCGACACCCATGCGCACCACTACGCGCTCGCCAACAGCTACACCATCCTCTACGGCGACCTCAACATAGACCGCGAGCTCGCCCTCATCGACGAGCGCTTCCGCGAGGCCACCGCACACGAGGCCGGCGCCCCCAACCCGCTCGCCCTCCAGGCGCCCGTCCGCGCCCCGCGCGTCACGATCGAGATGGCAACGGCGCCGAGCAACTCGTCGATCGCCCTCTCCTACGTTCTGGGCACCGCGGCGGACCGCGCGCGCGTGCTCGCCGTGGACGTGCTGCTCGACGCCCTCTGCGGCTCCAACGAGGCCCCGCTCAAGCGCGCCGTTCTCGACGCGGGCATCGCTGACGACTTCTCGGCCATGCTCGTCGACGGGGTGCTCCAGCCCCAGGCGCTCCTGATGCTCCGCGGCCTCAGGCCGGGCGCGGGCGAGAAGTTCCGTTCACTCGTTGAGTCCACCTGCGCCGAGCTCGCCGAGGGCGGCATCCCGCGCGACAAGCTCGAGGCGTCGCTCGCCCAGGCAGAGTTCAACCTGCGCGAGGGCGACTTCGGCGGCTACCCGGACGGCATCGCGCTCTCCATAGCCGCCATGTCGAGCTGGCTCTACGACGACGAGCGCCCCCTCGACTACCTGCGCTACGAGGACGCGCTCGCCGAGCTCAAGCGCGGGCTTGACGACGGCCTCTTCGAGCGGCTGCTGCGCGAGCTCGTCTGCGAGAGCGCGCACAGCGCCGAGGTCGAGCTCGTCCCCTCCGAGACGGGTGACGCCGCAGAGGAGGCGGCCGAGCTCGAGCGCCTGCGCGCGGGCATGAGCGAGAAGGACGTGGAGGCCGTTCGTGCGGAGGTAGCCGCGCTGCGCGCCGAGCAGGAGGCGCCGGACTCGCCCGAGGCCCTCGCCGCGCTGCCGCGCCTTGGCATCGCCGACGTGGAGCCGCCCGCGCCCGAGCCCGAGGCGCTCGAGGCGGAGGCGCCGCTGCCCTGCACGGCGCATGAGCTGGACACCCACGGCATCGCCTACGTCTACCACTACTTTGATCTGCGCCGCCTTGAGTTCTCGGACCTCCCCTACGTGGGGCTCCTGAGCGACCTTCTGGGCAAGCTGGACACGGAGCTCCACCCCGCCTCCGACCTCGACACCCTCGTCGAGACCAACCTCGGCGGGCTCGACTTCTTCACGGAGACCTACGCGCGCGACGAGGACCTCGCCTATGCCGCGCCCGCGCTCGTCGTTGGCGCCTCGGCCCTCAGCGAGAAGGTCGACGCGCTCGCCACGCTGCCCGCCGAGGTGTGGGGCAAGACCCGCTTCGACGACCTCGCCCGCATGCGCGACATCCTCACGCAGCGCAGGGTCGCCCTCGAGCAGTACTTTGTGAGCTCGGGTCACACGGCCGCCGCGGCGCGCGCCAACGCGTACTTCTCGTCCGCCGCCGTGGCCTCGAGCGCGATGGCGGGGCTCGAGTACTATCTCTTCCTGCGCGATCTTCTCGGCAACTGGGAGGAGCGCTCGACCGAGCTGCCCGCGCGCCTCTCCGAGCTTGCGGCGCGCGTCTTCACGGCCGACGATGTGCTGGTGAGCTTCACCGGCTCCCCGGATGACCGCGAGCGCTTCTGGGCCGCGGGCGGCACGCTCGCTCTACCCGTCACCGGGGGCGCCGAGCACCGCCTCTCGGTCCCCACGCCCAGCCCGAGAAACGAGGCCTTCGTCATCCCCTCGGACGTGTGCTACGTCGTGCGCGCCAGCGGCCGCAGCGGGCGTGACGCGGGCACCATCGGGTGCTGGCAGGTCGCCACGCGCCCGCTCTCCTATGACTATCTGTGGAACGAGGTGCGCGTGAAGGGTGGCGCCTATGGCTGCGGCTTCAGGCGCACGAGCGAGCGGCTGAGCGCGTTCTGGAGCTTCCGCGACCCCTCCATTGACGCCACGCTCGCGCGCTACGACGGCGCCGCCGCGTGGCTGGCAGCGTGGGACGGCACGGACGAGGAGCTCGAGGGCTACGTCGTGGCCACCGTGGCCTCCCACGACGCGCCCGTCAAGCCCCGCCAGATGGCGCGGCGCCAGGACGTTGCGCGCTTTGGCGGCAAGGAGCCCGGCTGGCGCGACGTCGTTCGCGCCGAGGAGCTGGCCGCCACGGCCGATAACGTGCGCGCGCTCGCGACGGTTCTCGCCGACGAGAGCGTCCCGCGCGGCATCTGCGTCTTTGGCGGGCGCGACGCCATCGAGGCGAGCACCGTGCCCTTTGACGCGGTGGTCGAGCTCGTGCGCTAGACCTGCCCATGCCCCGTGTCCACCTTGTACTGGGTACAAGGTGGACACGGGATGCGCGCTAGACGAGAAGATCCTCGAGCCGCAGCTTGGGCACGCAGTGGGTCCCGTCCGGCTCGCGCCAGTACGTGAGGCCGTGCTCGGTGTCCGGCCCCTCGAGGACCACCCGCTCGCCGTGGCCGCCTATAGCGAGCACGAGCGCGGGCACCAGACCGTCGGGAAGGTCGAGCTCGTCGGCAAGGCCGGCATCAAAGCTGCGCAGCATGCAGCACCCCAGCCCGCGCGCCGCGGCGGCAAGTGCCATCGTCTGGGCGGCAATGCCCACGTCGATGAGGCGGATCGCGTTTCCCTTAAGGCCCTCCGGCACGCAGATCACCACGTAGCCGTGCGGGCGCTCGCCCTCGGCGGGACCGTCCCAGTCCTTGTAGAGGGCGGCCCAGCGCAGGTGAGGGAAGACCGCGTCGCACGCGTCCTTCTCGCCCACCACGCGAAAGCGCAGCACCTGCATGTTGTTGCCGCAGGGGGCAAGCCGCGCCGCGTCAACGAGGCCGGTGAGGACCGTCGAGCCCACGCGCTGGTCGCTGAAGCGACGATACGTCCTGGAGGACGCCACCAGATCCTGGAACTCAAGAGCGTTCATGAGTCTCCCCTTCTCCACGTGTCCAGAGCGAACCCGGCACATGTCCAAAATGTACCCGGTACAAAGTGGACACAGACTAGATGCCCGCGGCGCCGATGGCCGCAACGACCTCGCGCAGCTGCTCGGGCGGCATGACGAGCGCCATGCGCACGTAGCCCTCCCCCGACGGGCCAAAGCTCGACCCTGGCGTCACGATCACGCCCGCACGCTCCATGAGCTCGAGCACAAAGGCCGCCGAGTCCGTGCGCCCACCGGGAAGCTTGGCCCATACGAACATGGAGCCGTGCGCGTTGGGGCGCTCCCAGCCTATCGACTCCAGACCATCGCAGAGGGCGTCACGGCGCCCCTGGTAGAGCAGGCGCTGGCGCTCCACCTGGTCGCGCGGGCCGGTGAGCGCTGCGATGGCGGCGTCCTGCTCGGGGTAGAACATGCCAAAGTCGATCTGGCTGCGGAGCTTGCGCGCGGCAGCCACCACGTCCGGGCGGCCCACCAGGAAGGACAGGCGCGCGCCGGTGACGTTGAAGGACTTTGAGAGCGAGAGGAACTCCACGCCCACGTCAAGCGCCCCGGGGTACGAGAGGAACGAGCCGCCCGCGGGGCCGTCGAAGACGATGTCGGAGTACGCGTTGTCATGGATGACGATGAGGTCGTGCTCGCGCGCGAAGGCGATGACCTCCTCGTAGACCTCCGGCGTTCCCACCGAGCCCACGGGGTTTGCCGGCAGGGAGACGATGAGGTACTTGGCCGCGTCCGCCACCTCGGCGGACACGTCAGCCAGGTGCGGCAGGAAGTCGTGCTCGGCGGTGAGCCGGTAGTAGTGCGGGCGGGCGCCGGCGAGCAGCGTCGCGTTCTGAAAGACCGGGTAGCACGGGTCGGGCACGAGGGCCACGTCACCCGCGTCCACGAGCGCGGAACACACGTGGACGAGGCCCTCCTGCGTTCCGCGGCAACTCATGACCATGTCCGGCGTGATGCCCTCCACGCCATAGCGCTCGGCGTAGTAAGCGCAGACGGCGGCGAGCAGCTCGTCCTTATCGTGAAGCGAGTACCTCCAGTTGACCGGGTCCGCGGCACTCGCTCGCAGGGCCTCGACCACGTGCGGGGCGGGCTCGAAGTCCGGCGTGCCCACGGAGAGGTCGTACACCCGCCTGCCCGCCGCCTCAAGCTCGCGCCGGCGCGCGTTGAGCGCGGCAAACACCTCGTCGCCAAAGAGGTCGAGTCGCTTAGAGAACTCCACGTTCGCTCCTTTCAAGCGGTTTTGGTACCCACTGTAGCGCTCGCAGCGCCGCAGGCGCCGAGCTGTGCCCATGTGGAAACCTTGGGCGCGCGCCTGTCGCCGCGCGATGCCGACGTGCCGAGAAAACCCAGGGGCTGTACCACTTTCCCAACAAGGCGCCGAGAAAACCGACGGTCTGTACCACCGTCTCAAAGTGATGCCGAGAAAAGACAGCGAGTGTACACGCCCCATGCCGCCCCTGCCGAGAAAGTCCGCCCTCTGTACCAGTCAACGTGCCTGCCCGCCGAGAAATGCGAAGGCGTGTACCAACCGCGCCCGCACTTCTCGCCCGCCGCTGGTACAGAGGGCCGCTTCTCTCGGCATCATTTGCTAAAACTGGTACAGCGGCCGGGTTTTCTCGGCGCGTGAGCGGGAGGGGCGGCCCCTGCCGAGGCACAGCGGGCGGGTTTTCTCGGCGCTGCAGGAAGCTCTTCTCGCCACAATGGCGGGGGCATTTTTCCGGAGCCTCAACCATCCGCCGAAACCCCCACGCCACCCACACATTCGTCAACGGGCAATTGAGAAAAAGCTATTATCCCGACGCTTTGAAACTACCTGCGCCGATATGGCTTATCAACACGCATTTCACCACGTTATCAACAATATCTAGTGTATTTTGTCACCACAAACCACAACCAGTTGTGCCATAGTTATTCTTGCGCACAAGCGGGCGCATCCAGATGACAAACACGGGCGGGCACGTGGGCAAACGTGCCTTTTGGCGGAAAAGGGGTCGGACACACATGAAAATCATCAAGCGCAACGGCTCGGAGGTCACCTTCGACATCTCCAAGATCGAGAACGCCATCCGCGCTGCCAACAACGAGGTGCCCGCCAGCGAGCGCCTCACCGAGCGCGAGATCAAGTTCGCCTCCCTGAACGTCACGGACGAGTGCATGGAGGCCGGCCACACCGTCACCGTCGAGGAGGTCCAGGACCTCGTGGAGGACCAGCTCATGGCCCTCGACCACTTTGAGGTCGCTCGTCGCTACATCATCTATCGCTACGTGCAGAACCAGAAGCGCCACAAGAACACCACCGACGACAAGATCCTCGCCCTCATCGAGTGCAACAACGAGGAGGTCAAGCAGGAGAACTCCAACAAGAACCCCACCGTCGTCTCTGTTCAGCGCGACTACATGGCCGGCGAGGTCTCCAAGGACCTCACCATGCGCGAGCTGCTCCCCGCCGAGGTCGTAGAGGCCCACAACGAGGGCATCATCCACTTCCACGACTCCGACTACTTTGCCCAGCACATGCACAACTGCGACCTCATCAACCTCGAGGACATGCTGCAGAACGGCACCGTGATCTCCGGCACCCTCATCGAGCGCCCGCACAGCTTCTCCACCGCCTGCAACATCGCCACGCAGATCATCGCGCAGGTAGCCTCCTGCCAGTACGGCGGCCAGTCCATCTCGCTCACGCACCTCGCGCCCTTTGTGGACGTCTCCCGCAAGAAGATCCGCCGCCAGGTGGAGGCCGAGATGGAGGTCATCGACGCTCACCCCGGCGAGGCCAAGATTGCGGAGATCGTCGAGAAGCGCCTGCGCGAGGAGGTCTCCCGCGGCGTCCAGACCATCCAGTACCAGGTGGTCACCCTCATGACCACCAACGGCCAGGCGCCGTTCATCACGGTCTTCATGTACCTCAACGAGGCCAAGAACGAGCAGGAGAAGGCCGACCTGGCCCTGTGCATCGAGGAGATGCTCAAGCAGCGCTACCAGGGCGTCAAGAACGAGGCCGGCGTCTGGATCACCCCCGCCTTCCCCAAGCTCATCTACGTGCTCGAGGAGGACAACGTCGCCGAGGGCACCCCGTACTTCTACCTCACCAAGCTCGCGGCCAAGTGCACGGCCAAGCGCATGGTGCCGGACTACATCTCCGAGAAGAAGATGAAGGAGTACAAGCTCTCCAAGGGCGAGACCGAGGGCAACGGCGACTGCTACACCTGCATGGGCTGCCGCTCCTTCCTCACGCCGGACCGCTCGGGCAACGGCTTTGACAACGTGGCCAACGCCGGTAACTACGAGCCCGGCAAGCCCAAGTACTACGGCCGCTTCAACCAGGGCGTCGTGACCATCAACCTCGTGGACGTGGCGCTCTCCGCCAACCGCAGCATGGACGAGTTCTGGAAGATCTTCGACGAGCGCCTGGAGCTCTGCCACCGCGCCCTGCGCTGCCGTCACGAGCGCCTGCTCGGCACCACCTCCGACGCCGCGCCGATCCTCTGGCAGTACGGCGCCCTCGCGCGCCTCAAGAAGGGCGAGAAGATCGACAAGCTCCTCTACGGCGGCTACTCCACCATCTCCCTCGGCTACGCGGGCCTCTACGAGTGCGTCAAGGCCATGACCGGTCACAGCCACACCGACAAGGAGGCCACGCCGTTTGCCCTCGCCGTCATGCAGCGCATGAACGACAAGTGCGCCGAGTGGAAGGCCGCCGAGAACATCGACTACTCGCTCTATGGCACGCCGCTCGAGTCCACCACCTACAAGTTCGCCAAGTGCCTGCAGCGCCGCTTTGGCATCATCCCCGGCATCACGGACAAGGGCTACATCACCAACAGCTACCACGTCCACGTGACCGAGGAGATCGACGCCTTCACCAAGCTGCGCTTTGAGTCCGAGTTCCAGCGCCTCTCCCCCGGCGGCGCCATCTCCTACGTCGAGGTGCCCAACATGCAGGACAACCTCGAGGCCGTCATCTCCGTCATGCAGTACATCTACGACCACATCATGTACGCCGAGCTCAACACCAAGAGCGACTACTGCCAGGTGTGCGGCTTTGACGGCGAGATCCAGATCGTGGAAGACGACGGCAAGCTCGTCTGGGAGTGCCCGCACTGCGGCAACCGCGACCAGTCCAAGATGAACGTCGCCCGCAGGACCTGCGGCTACATCGGCACCCAGTTCTGGAACCAGGGCCGCACCGAGGAGATCAAGGACCGCGTGCTGCACCTGTAGGGCTTCCGGGCGGACCCCAGGAGATGAGGTCCGCCGCTCAAACAGCTTTGCTGCGCAAAGAACTCGCGGCGGACCTCATCTCCTGGGGTCCGCCGCGAGCCTTTTCGGGGTACGGCACGCGGGCCTTGGCTCGGCTGCGGCCCTTCGGCTCTTCCCGACGGTTGACTCAGCGAAAGTCACGCTTTTCTCGCCCAAAGCGTGACTTTGAGCGAGCTGTGACGGCGCGCGCCGCGGGCGAGCGAGACCTCCACAAAGGGTGATGTATACTAATCGCGCAAGCCCCGTGATGACCGCTGGTTTCCATGTCACCGGGGCCTTTTCGTACTCACAACCTCGAAAGCCGGACTCCATGAACTACGCAAACATCAAGTACTGCGACATCGCCAACGGCGTGGGGGTGCGCACGACCCTCTTTGTCTCCGGGTGCCGCCTGCACTGCCCCAACTGCTTCAACGAGGAGGCGTGGGACTTCAACGCCGGCGAGCCCTTCACGGCAGAGGTTGCCGAGAAGATCATGGACTCGATGGACGTGCCGTACGTGGACGGCCTCACCATCCTGGGCGGCGAGCCGATGGAGCCCGAGAACCAGCAGGGACTCGTGGGGTTTCTCGAGGCGGTGCGCAAGCGCTTTGGGAACAGCAAGTCCATCTGGCTCTTCTCGGGACACACGTGGGAACAGCTGGCACCGGGAGGTGCCTGGAACCTGGGGGACGTGACCGACCGCCTGCTCGACACGCTCGACGTGCTGGTGGACGGGCCCTTTGTGCAGGAGCTCCACGACATCACGCTGCGCTTCCGCGGGTCCTCCAACCAGCGGCTCATTGACGTGCGGGCCACCCTGGAGGCACCGGGCAACGACGTTGTCTGGTGGGAGGACGAACCGATCTTCTCCACGCACACGATGGAGTAGCTGCCCAAGGGCGGAAAACGTCGCCTAGAAGAAGCTCCTGACCACGCTGAGTACGTTGGTCATGAACTCGCCTGTGGGATCAAGGCTCGCAACGATGCGGGCATTTCTCGCCGCGAGGTCAAAGCAGCGAAGCTGCTCGAGCACCACCCAGCCATGGCACCCATCAAGCTCCGGAAGCTCCAGGTGCAGCGGAAAACCGTTGTCGCGCGTGGTGATGGGACAGATAAGCGCCATAGAAGTTGCCGCGTTAAAGTCAAAGCTGCTCACCACCAGGCCGGGGCGCCTGCCAAGCGGCTCGTGCCCCACCGAGGGGGAGAAGTCAAACTCAACAACATCGCCCGCACAGAACGCAACCTCGTTTACCACAGCTCCCTCCCCACAGGCGCGCCAAGCTCAACAAGCTCCGGTGCGGGGCCCTCGTAGCCGCGCATAAGCGATTGCAGCGTCATCGGTTTGCGAACGGGCGTGAGTCTAAGCGACTCGCCGTCATACTCTATGGTCACCTTATCCCCAAGCTCAAAGCCCGGGCGACGAAACTCCTTGGGGATGGCCACCCCAACGGAGTTACCCATGCGCGTGAGCGTTACCGTAGCCATCTCAGCCTCCTTGTACGAACGCCGTACGTACAGTATATCGTACGTACGGCGTTCGTACAAGAGCCTCAACCTCTCTCAACGTTCGCTCGGAGCCACCCGACTCACCACGAGGGTGTGTACACGGTTGCGGTCCCTGTGTGGCTCCCCCATCAATAAAACCGCAGGTAGCGCATCAACAAGAAGAAAATCAAATCTACAACCGCGCACATGCCATTGAGGCCGACCGACGACCCCGCAGTTGTCCGCAAATTAGTGCGGACAACCGCAGGGCCATCCTAGAGCCCGGCGAGAAGCGCCCGGGCATCGTCGCGCCCTCGCTCGTCGCGCGGGTTGTTGACCGCCGTCTCGGCGTAATAGCGCGCAAGGTCGTAGTCCCTGGGAACCCCGTCACCGTCGCGGTAGCATTCCGCCAGGTAGAGCTGAGCCAGGGAGTTTCCCCGGTCAGCCGAGCGATGGTACAGCTCGATGGCCCGCTCGAGGTTCCGCTCGACCCCCAGGCCATCGTAGTAGCAGGCGCCCAGGTTGACCAAGGCGTTGTCCTCGCCGGCGTCTGCCGCGAGCTGATACCAGTAGATCATCTTGTCGAGGTCCTTCTCGACGCCATAGCCGTGCTTGTAGCAGTTGCCAAGGCCGTTCTCTGCCGAGGGAACGCCCTCCTCGGCCGCCTTGACAAACCAGTCGTAGCAGGCCTCGTGGTTCTGCGTCGTCCCATAGCCGTTATACAGGCATTTGCCGACCATTGCCTGCGCAAGCACGTCCCCCTCGTTGGCTGCGGACAAGAAGTGGTCGTACGCTTGGTCGTAGTCCTTGGTGGTTCCGCAGCCGTAGAAGTAGCATTAGCCCAGGTAGTACTCTGCCTCCACGTCACCCAGACCAGCTGCCTGAGAGAACAGCTCAAAGGCGTGGCTTGCGTCGTTGTAGTTGCCCGTGGTCTCAAACGAGTTGAGCAGCACGATGCCGTCGCCCGTCAGCTGGGAGGGGTCCTCGTCAGTTGCGTCCTCGTCAGCCGGTGCGTCATACGGAACAAACACCACGTGCTCGAGCGGCCGAGCCTGCTCGTCAACCGGCTCTTCCCCCTCGTCACTGGCAGCGGGCTGCGAGAACGCGCCCTTGAGGATCGTGGGAACCACCAGGGCAAGCCCGAGAACAACGGCAACGACAGCAACCGCCACCCCAGCGCGCCGCAGCCACCTTGCGTCCCCAAACTCATCGGCCCGATGCGTGTCACGAACGGGCGTCGAGAAGGGCGCGGTGTCGGAAGGGCCCAGCCTTGCCTGGTCGGAATCGCCCGGCCGCGGCTGTTTGGCCCCGCACTCCGGACAGAACCTCACATCATCAGCTATCTTTGCCCCACACTGTAGGCAGAACACGCTCTCCTCCTTGTCTCGACGAGCTGCGCCCGCGCCCCGCCATGCCACGCCCTCCGCACCCGCTCTGGCGTAAATACTGAAACCTCATGGAGGGCGTTTGCGGCCTTTGACACAATCAAGCGCCGTCATGTCACTTTAAGGGCGCGGAACCCACGAACGGCATGCGGAAGAGTGGCGCGCCAACCTGGTTTCGCTGAGCCTCGCGAGGGTATGCACACAGTTGCAGGCTTTATGCGACCCCAAGCCAACAAAACCGCAGGTCACGCCCCGGTGAGAAGAACATCAATCCCGCAACTGTGTACATGCCCTCGCAGGGCGCCGGGGGGATGAAGGCGTCCGTAGACCCCAGCGACAAAAGCGGGGCGGCGGGAACCCCATTGCTTGGGTTCCAGCCGCCCGTTAATGCCCTGATGGGGCTACTCGACTACCGTGACCTTGCAGATACGCTCGAAGTGATTTGCATTCCCGCCAATAGTCGTTCCAAACCGGACGCGAATGTACGTTTCCCCCGGAGCACGGGCTGTAATAGTTGCGGCCATCTCATTGTCATCAACATCTGCCGTGGCTATTCTCCAGTCATCCTCGCTCCATGTCCAGACCTTTTTGCCGTCGTACTCAAATCCGTGCTTGTTATACAAATCTGTAACCGACTGAGAAGCTTCAAGCTTGAAAGTGTCTCCAACGTGCATCGTGAGCGAGTATTGCGAGAGCTCTAGGGGGAATTCCTCTGTCTCGCAGGTATCAAATGTGACCGAAGGAATCTGCGAACGCCACGCCCCCTCTCCCGAGCAATGGATACTCCACACCTTCACTCGTCCAACCAGCACTTCAATCGTAATAAAGTCATCATCATTCAAACTATCCGGATGCATCAGGACACCTGTGCTGAGCTGAGCATTGGTTTGAGTCTTAGTTCGATAAACAGTATTCCCATCAATGCCGAACATCAAACTAGCGCTATAGTCCTTCGACGTCTTTATCGTCACCGACGTACCCGCGTTGATGTAGAACGGCTCGGCAAGCTCAGCGTCGCCGTCCTCGTCCTCCTGCCATATCGGCTCGGTGCCCCAGCCCTCATCTGTGAGGAAGGGCATGCCATCAAAGTCGGGATCGGTGCCGGTCTGCACGTCCCCCGACGGGCCCTCGGGTTCTCCAGGCTTCTCGCCGTCCTTACCGTACGTGCACTCCGGCACGCGCTCGCCGTCCTCGAAATGCCAGGCGAGCTTGAGCGGGGAGTTCTTCTCGTTAATGAGGTCCTTGTCGAGGGTCCAGCCGAGCTTGACCAGGTAGTTGGTGCCGGTGCCCACCTCGACGCCCAGGTACGCGTACGCGTTGAGGTCGCTGCAGGTGAGGCCCGTCTCGCGGACCGTAGTCTTGGCGGTGCCGTCGGCGCCGGCGTCCACGGCGGCGTCGACCAGCTGGACCTCGAGCCACTTGAGCTCGGCGCCCACCTTGCCGCCCAGACGCATGTGGATGGCGGCGGAGAGCTCGGTCGTGAACGTGCTGTTGTCCTTGGAGACCCACTCGCCGTCGTCCAGGCGCACGGTGGTGTCCATCTGGTAGTCAACGGAGGCCGTGAGGTCGCCCTCCAGGCTCACGTGCACGTACAGTGGGATGTCGACGGAGAAGCCGTAGGCGATGGGCACCTTGGCCTCGAGAATCTTGACGTCCTTGCCCGCGTTCTTGTTCTGGACGTGCGCCTGGGCGTTGATGCTCGCGTCGCCCTCGAGCTCCAGCACGCAGCGCTCGAGACCGCCGAAAAGGGTCCACTTGACGTCGTAGCCGATCGTGGGCTTGACGCTGAAGTTGCCCTTCACGTAGCTGCCGCTGTTGTCCAGCTTGATGTTGAAGCCGTCACCGATGGCGCCGCCCGAGGGAGACCAGCTGTCCTCCGCCGAGACGCCGCCCGCGCCCGAGACCGCACCCTCAACCTCGGCCATGGAGGAGTCAATCGCAACGTCCCACTGCGTGGCCTCGAGACTGTAGAAGACCTCGGAGGGGTCGGTCGCCTGCTTGAACGTCACGGAGACGGTGCCGTCGGAGTTCTTGGTCACGGCAGTGACGGTACCAGCCGCGCCGAAGGGGTTCTCCTCGGTCGCCTCGAGGACGATCTTGTCGCCCACCTTGAGGTCGCTCTGCGAGGAGGGCGCCTTGAACGAGGTGTCGCCGGTGGGGGTGTAGTCCTCGAGCTGAGTGACGCCGCTGCGCAGCACGTAGTCGTAGCCATTCGCGCCGCCGGAGGAGCCTGCGTCAACGCCGTACCACGCCGTGCCCTCGTAGCGCCAGCCGATCTTCACGAGGGCGTCGCGCTCCTCGGCGCCCGCGGTGTAGTGGTGCGTGCAGGACTGCGCGTAGGGGTTGAACAGGCGGTGGAGCTCAACCCCCTTGTCGTCGTCGGAGTACCAGCCGACGCCCTCCTTGCGCCAGCCGATCCTCCCGAGCTCGTCGTACTCGTTCTCGTCGGTGGTGTAGTGGTGGTCGCCCTGGGGCGCGTAGGGGTTGTAGAGGCGGTAGACGGGGGTGCCCGACTTCGTCGGCGCGACCCAGCCCTCGCCCTCCTTGGTCCAGCCGAGCCCGGCCAGCGCGTCGCGCTCCTTGGCGTCCGCGGTGTAGAGGTGCTCCCCGCTCCACTGGTTGTAGAGGCGGTACATCACCTGCGTGTCGGCCGCGTGCGCCACACCCGGGCCGGCGAGCGCTGCCACGACGGCAAACGCCACCGCGAGCAGCGCGGCGAGTCTCCTGCGTCTCATGGGTCCTCCTTCTCTTTGGGCCTCTCGCGTGCCGCCTCCCACGCTAGGCGAAGGGGCGCCTGTGCGGGAGCCGCCGTCAAAATCGGGCCTGCCGGCGTCACTTTCGCCGCGCGGGGCGGCCGGGCGGCGCGGCGGGCGGCGAGGGTATGCGCACAGTTGCGAGATTGATGTCCTTCTCGCCGAGACGCGACCTGCAGGTTTGTCGGAGCTGAGGGCACATCAGAATCGCAACAGTGCGCATACCCTTTTGGCCGGGACCCCGCAGCCCGGCAGCCCTCACTCCCCCAGCGGCAGCACCACGCTCGTAGTCCATACGCCGTCCTGCCCCGAGGCCACGACGCTCCCGCTATGCCGACGGGCAAGCGCCTCCAGGATGGAGAGCCCCCAGCCGTGCAGCGGCGCGCCGTCCTTCTCGCCGCCGGAGGTCGCGCGCCGCGAGACCCCTTCGTCATAGGGGTTGGTCGCGCGCACCACCAGATGCCCCGCCCGCACGCTCGCGCGCAGCATCACCCAGCGTCGGCTCTCGTCGCTCAGCTCCGCGCTCGCCGCGAGCGCGTTGTCCAGCACGTTGGCAAAGACCGCGCAGAGCTCCACGTCGGGGACGTCGCAGCTCCCGGGAACGCTGGCCAGTACGTCGAGCCGCACGCCCCGGGCACGAGCCTCCGTCACCTTTGACGCCACGAGCGCGTCCACGCTCGCGTTCTCACAGAACCGCTCGTCAACCGGGGCCACGACCTCGGACATCCGCCTCAGCCCCGAGCGCGCCGCATCCGTGTTGCCCGCATCGAGCGCGCGCCCCACGTCGTCAAGTCCCGTCGCAAGGCTCTCCCGCAGGCGCGCGAGGGAGTCCCCGCTCGCACGAAGCTCCTCCAGCGCCTCCCAGCACTTCTCGGCACGCTCCTGAAGAAGCGCCTCGCGCGCCCGCTGGGCCTCCAGCTGCTCGGAGCGCTCGAGCATCCTGAGCAGCCACGGGTCAATCAGAGCACAGGCCGCGCCAGTGCAGGAGATCGCGAACAGGCCGTCCGCTCCCAGGCCAAACCGGCCGACCGACCATAGCGCATACGCAACCAGCACCAGCTGGCTCATCGGGTACCCCACGCGCGCCAGGCGCCGCCGGGCGGGGAGCCCCTTGGAGGCCAGCCAAAACCGCACGGAGACAGCGCCGAGAAGCATCAGAGACAGCACCGACGCCGCGTACGCAACCGCCATCATGGCCGCTCTCCGACTGCGGGCGCCTCCTGCGGGCCATCCCCTTCTGTGGTACGCAGGCGGCCCGCCACGTCGTGTGCGTACGCGCCCGCCCGGTCGGTCTCACCGCGCTCGAGCAGCGCATCCATAACCTGAAGATGATTGCGCAGGTCATGGCGCAGGCGCGCCGTCTCGGCGTTCTTCTCGCCCTGCCGGGACATCTCCGCGAGATACCCCTCAAGGCGAAGCTCCGCCTCGTCCGCCGCGTCCATGGATTCGCTCACCTGCTCCGCCCGGCCGGAGTCCCGCACGAGCAGCACGTCCACAGCCACCATCATGGCGCTCAGCGGCAGGAGCCCCACAAAGAAGCCCGTCGTGTCGTCAAGGCTCAGGAGGCAGAAGAACATGAGGACCCACACGAAGACCATCTGCAGCGCAAAGAGCCCAACATACGGGGCCAGGCTTCCCATCGGGCGCTTGGATGCATGCCCGCCGCGCGCCCGATCGAGCAGCCATCGCATCCCCAGGCCCAGGCACCACATGATCACGCACCACTGGACGTTGGCGAGAAGCCAGGCAATCAGGTGATCGGAGATCTGCGCGTTCCCAATCGGCGCGCCGCCCGTCATGACCTCCCAGACAGCCGCGCCCGTTGCCTCGCAGACGAACCTCGCCACAAAAATGAGCATGACGCCCAGGACGCGGAGCCTGACCTCGCAGGTCCAGAAGAGCATCGGGAGCACGAGGAGCTCGAGCAGGCCCACAGGCAGGCGCGACCAAAAGAAGTAGTCGCGCACAAACGCCACGGAGGCAACGAGGAAGCAGAGAAACAGAAAGAGGGCGCGCCGGCGCATTGGCAGGATGCGACTTGCGACCACGTCCGCCACCATGGAGTTGATTACGGCGTTGACGTTGAGCAGGGCGAGAAGAACGCCCGCGGGAAGGCCTTCCAGGACACCCATGCGCGTCCTAGGAGCTCTGGAGAAACTCGAGCAGGGCGTCTTGCGTCGCGCGCCTCCGGCTCTGGCTCACGGGCACGACGTCACCCGTCGAAAGAACGAGCTCTCCGGTACGGTGGCCCGAGACAAAGGCGACGTTCACGAGAAAGCTCTTATGGCAGCGCACGAATGCGCCGTCAAGCCTCTTCTCGTAGTCCCCGAGCTTGCCGTAGGCCTCCACCACCTCATCTGCGAGGTGAATCCTCACCACGCGACGGTTACTCTCAAGGTAGACGATCTCATCCGGGCGCACGAGGCGCTCGCTTGCGCGCGCACGCACCACCAGCGGCCTCGGGGCCCTTCTCCGCAGGCGCTCCAGCGCGCATCCGAGGGCAAACTCCATCTCGGAGTGCTCCACGGGCTTGAGCAGAAAGCAGGCGTGCTCGGTCTCGTACGCGCGCGTGTGGTACCCCTCGTAGCCCGTCACGTAGACCACCTCGGGATCTGCGCCCAGCGCTCGCACGCGCTTGACCAGGTCTATGGCAGTCTGGGGCTCCCCCTCGCCCTTCTCGGCGGCAAGCGCGGGCTCGCCCAAGACGACGTCTGCCACCAGAAGCTCGGGCGAAAAGCCCCGGACCAGGCACTCCACGAGCGCGTCGGGGCCGGCGCAGCGCTCCACGCAGGCTCCCTCGTCGGTGAGACAGTCCTCCACCATGGACGCCAGCAGCTCGAGCTGGACCGGGTCGTCCTCGATCACCGCAACGCTGAGCATGGCAGGCACACCCCCTCCCTCAAGTACCACTCTCGTTACTATACTTGAGGGAGGGTCAAGCGAGACGAGACTTTACTCACCGGTTCCATTGCGACGGTCAGGGGCAGGCGCGGCCTCGGCGCCCGGGCACGCGGCGGACACCGACGGCCGAAAGCGCCCAAACCGTCTCGCTCAGTTTCTGACCAAGCCCGACCCCACGAGCGTCCGCACCTGCGTGCGCACAATCGAGGTGAGGTGGCAGCCGAAGAGGCTCTCATCGTCACGTTGGACCTCCACGCGATAGCTTGCCACCGTGGAGTCGGCGATGCCGTCGGAATAGGTGACCTCGGCGTCAAAGGTCACGGAGTCCCCGCTCGTCTGCCAGTTGCTCGTCTTGATGTTTCGGCCAAACGGGCCGTCCGCCATGCCCATCCTCCAGCCGTCCCCAACGTAGGTAAGGTACGTTCCGCTGAACTGGCTGAGATTGCTCGGGCAGCTCCCGTAGATTGAGGAGATGATCTGTCGACCGGTCTCTGATGGCACAAAGAAGTTCACAAAGTCATCGAGCTCAGCATAGACGAGCCCATAGGCGTTGTTGGGGTAGTTGAGCGTCTCGCGCCCGCTGGCAAACGTCTTATAAATCATCGAGTAGATAAGCTCTTCATCGCGCGTCGTATCCCCGCCGGGGCGTCGCATGACGTTGACGTCTGTCGTGCTGCTCTCGTCGTAGCCCGGAATCCATGCCGTATAGAGCAGCACCAGGTCCTCTGCCGCGGTTCGGTTGAAGCCGTTCTCGTCAATCTCCCAATCAAAGTCCTGAGCGGCATCTCCTGTATCGATACCGTACCAGGCAACGCCCTCGTAGCACCAACCCCTGGCGATGAGGGAGCTGCACTCGTCAAGGTTTGCGGTGTAGTGGTGCGCACCCGTTGCCGCATAGGGGTTAAAGAGGCGCTGCAGCGCTGTGCCCTTCTCGTCATCCGAGTACCAGGCGATGCCCTCTCCCTCCCAGCCTATGGTCTGGAGCTGGTCGTACTCTTGCTCGCTGGTGGTGTAATGGTGATCGCCTCCTGGAGCGTAAGGGTTATAGAGTCGCCAAACGGGAGTCTGGGACTTAATGGGTGCCGTCCACGCCGCCCCCTCGGCGAGCCAACCATATGCAGGCAGCGAGCTGTACTCTTTTTCACTGGCGGTGTAGAGGTGCTCTCCGGTCCACGGGTTGTAGAGCCTGTACATTGTTACGGACTCGGCGGCGCTTGCCACAGAGGGCACAGCAAGGCAGACGAGAAGCGCCATGAGCGCACTCAGGATGTGCGGTCTCCACGCTGGCTTCATAGGAACCTCCTGTCACGGATGGTCTTGTAGGACTGAACATAGCCCAAGCGGTGTCGGGCGGCGCCACGTCGAAATAACTAACCGTGTCCTTGTCAAAACTAACGTGCGGGGCCGACGGGCGGAAATCTGGGCGGAGCACAGGCTTTCGGGGAGCCGGTAGAGATGAGCAGCGAGGGTATGTACACTGTTGCAGAATTTATGCGACTCCCCCACCAACAAAACCGCAGGTCACGCGTTGGCGAGAAGAACATCATTTCTACAACTGTGTACATACCCTCGAGGCCGGGCCGGTGACCCGCTGTTGTCCGCAAAAAAGTGCGGACAACAGCGCTTGGCGGGCGAGAAGAACCCGGGTGGCCCCGCGTTGTCCGCACTTATTTGCGCACAACGCGGCCCCTCCACTTCATCGCAAAGAAGGGCCCGCCCCACCCTGATCACGGGTTGGGGCGGGCCCCGAGGTCCGTCAGCCTCCCGAGGCTACTTGGCGCTCACTGCGTACCAGCCGGCGCCCTCGGCGCGCCAGCCGATCTTCACCAGCGCGTCGTTCTCCTCCCTGCTGACGGTGTAGTTGTGGGTGGCGGTCACCGCGTAGGGGTTGAACTGGCGCAGCACCGGGACATCGCCGCCCGAGTACCAGCCCACGCCCTCGTCGCGCCAGCCGAGCCTCTTGAGCGCGTCGCGCTCGTCGGCCTTCATGGTGTAGTGGTGGTCGTCGCTGTAGGGGTTGAAGAGGCGGTAGACGGGGTCTCCCGTGGCCGGTGCCACCCAGCCCACGCCCTCGTAGGTCCAGCCGATGGACTTGAGGGAGTCGCGCTCGGAGGCCGAGGCCGTGTAGAGGTGCTCGCCGGTGTACTGGTTGTAGAGGCGGTACATCGTAATGGTTTTCGCGGTCTGATCTGTGTCGGGTTTCTCATCCGGGGTAGTTCCGGGCTCCGTCGACGCCTTCTCTACGATTCGAATGACCGAGGAGTTCCAGGCTCTCAGAGTGGATACATAGTGATTACAGACGATGGCGGCATATCCCTCAGGCGTTGCATGCGTTGCTCCGTCAGGAGTACCGAAGCCGTCAATGTTCCCAAAGTTATAGTGCCCCGTCTTGATGGTGAACGTTCCGTTCCCGTTGTTGGTTGCCACTATCCACTTGCAGTCATCGGGCGTAGTTCCAGCCGGAATGGTCTGGCTGATGTCCCATGAGAACGCGCCGAAATCTCCGTCATCTCCCCGCCTCTGGAAGAGATCGTCAGCATACCCATAGACTTCTTTGGCGTTGGGCAGGGAGATGGTGACCTCATACACGGCGATGTCTCCCCCAAGCTGTTGGCCCGCAGGCAACTTTTCGCTGTAAATCTTGACACTGTCGCTAGCAACGTAATAGTAGTCATACGACCCATCATCGTTCATGGCCGCAAGCTGGAAGCCCGTATCGATATCTGCCCTAACTTCCATGGTCGCGGGAACGTTATAGATAGAGACGTGGGTCGACTTCGTCTCGCTCAAAAAAACGTCTGACCGCCCCTCCGTAGGGTATTGGAGGCTCACACTGGTTTCTTGGCACTCCGTCAGCACCGGAATGTCAAACGAGACGTCGTGAAACTCAACGGAATCGCCATCCGGGAGCTCTACGACGTTTTTTGCGCACGCCACGGTTTTATTCTGTTGCTCCATTTCGTGCTCGGGATCTCTGAACGCATGCTTTGACATGGAGGAACTTCTTGCCGTGTCAACAAGATGGACTGTCATTGAGGCGTCGGAGCCGGCAACCGTCCCGTCCGACACCCAAATGGGAACGAGGTAGAGATCGCTCTCCCCGCTCATCGGTACCACATTCCCCGAATCAATATGACTCAAACCCGTGTTAATCATGTCCGGGTTCCAGTATGTAGTGCCGTATCCTGCAGATTCGGGGTCTTTTGCGAGCACGTAGTAGAGAACGGGCTCCTCTCCGTCTTTGGTCGGGTGCTCAATGTCCGCCTTCACGTTCTCAAGAGGCTTAGACGTCACCCAAAAGTTGTTCGGGGTATAGGTTCCCACAGTCTTTTCCCATGTCCCATCATTCAGGACGTAGAGATCTATGGGATGGGGATCCTCGGGTGGGTCAATCGGTGATGCGTTAGCAGTTAACGGAAGCAGTAGAAGAGCGAGGAACGTGCAAAGTAGTCCGATGATGGTTTTTCTCGCTGGAAGTCTCATCGATGCGCCTCCTTCATTTCAGGCAAACCGCAGATATCTGAAATGTTAGTAAAGGAAGCACTGAATTCATCATCCCCCCCCCACTCATTTTCGGTAAACGGACCGCAACAGCTCCCCAACAGGCAGGAAGGGGTCGCGTTGTCCGCAAAATAATGCGGACAACGGCGCTTGGCGGGCGAGAAGAACCCGGGTGGGGCCGCGTTGTCCGCACTATTTTGCGGACAACGCGGGCATCCGACGGGTCTGAGGACGGAGCGGTAACGTCCGTGACGCAAACCAATCGGCCATATATGCAATTTCAGATCACTCAGGCCGCCCGGGGCGCTCTGGCGACCATTCGCAGAGTTTTTTGGCACGGCATCCAACACGGCACCGTGCGTCACCTCGGCACGCAGACAGCGGGAAGATAACGGACAGACAAGCATCCGCAAACGCTGGTAGCCTCCTTCGCACGGCGAACGAGGGAGGAACAGCATGAGAAGATGCACAACGACCATCGGAGACGTCCTCGACCAGGCACGGGCACCCTACACGCACATGGACGAGAAGGACACCGAGCTCTTCTACTCCACCATGAACGCGCTTCTCGTCTATGCCAACGAGCGGCTGGGTGTTGTTGACCCCGCGCTAGTCCACGAGCGGCCGGAAAGCCCCACCATGCTCTACACGCAGGGCGGGCGCGTAGCCGAGGCGCTCTGGCGACACCGCGCCCTTGTGGACGACTTTGTGCGCGAGAACCCCGCGGGGCTCTCAGACGAGGCGCTTGCCTGCGCGCTCCCCTGGCGCCATGCCCTGCGCGACATGTTCACCTGCGTGGACGCCAACGAGGACCGTCTCGTCATCATGAACCGCGACCGACTCTTTGTGGTGGGCGCGATGCAGGACCCTGCAGACAGCCACGTGCACCACATTCCGTCTCTCCAGCTCCTGGTACTGCTACCCTTCAAGGGAGGCATCGTCACGGACGGAAAGACGCTCCATCTCTCGCCGCGGCCCCGGCCCGAGGCGCTCCCGCTCATAGCTGAGCAGCTGAGGGACCTCTGTGCGCACCCGCTCGTGGAGAGCGCCGAGCAGCTCCTTGACTACGCGCGAGACATCCCGGATGCCGAGAACCGCGTGTCGCCACGCTTTCAGAGGACCGTTGACCAGGCGTTCTCACAGGGACTGCTCGCCTAGGAAAGGCGCGGCGCCGCACGTCACGTTTTGACGAGCGGCGCCGCGCGCTGGGTCATCAGGCGTTGAAGACGTGAGCGTCGAGGCGCTCAAAGGCCTCCTGCACGCGCGAGAGCGGCAGAGCGAGGTTCATCCGGATGTGGCAGGGGCCGTTGAACGCGCGGCCGTCCTGCCAGTACACGCCCACGCGCCACCCCTCGCGCAGCAACCACTCGACGTCACGCCCGTTCTTCTCGCACCATTGAGAGCAGTCGAGGAAGAGCATGTAGGTGCCCTGGGGCTTGAAGACGTCAACGCCACCAAAGTGCTCTGCTATGTAGCCGCACGCCCAGTCGACGTTACCGGCAATCACCTGGTTGAGCTCGTCCGCCCACGCGCGGCCATCTGCGGAGTAGGCGCCGATAAGCGCATGCTGCGAGAGCACGTTCATCGAGTTGTAGTGGGTCTTCTTGCCCCGCGTGGTCACGCGATCGCGCAGGTAGTCGCTGTAAATGACGTGGTAGCTGCCAATGAGGCCGGCGAGGTTGAAGGTCTTGCTCGGCGCGTAAAGGGCAACCGTGCGCATGCGCGCGTCCACGGACACGGACTGCGTTGGGATGTGCGTGATTCCGGGGCGCACGATGTCGGACCAGATCTCGTCCGAGATGACCACGCAGTCGTACTTCTCGTACAGCGCCATCGCGCGCTCGATCTCCCAGCGCTCCCAGACGCGCCCGCAGGGGTTGTGCGGGGAGCAGAAGATGGCCACGTGGATGCGCTCGTCGGCAAGGCGGCGCTCCATGTCCTCGTAGTCCATGCGCCAGACGCCCTCCTCGTCTCGCACGAGCGGCGAGTGGACGATCCTGAAGCCGTTGTCCTCAAGGCTGTGCGTGAAGCCCACGTAGGTGGGGCTGTGCACGAGCACGGGGTCTCCCGGCGCCGCAAATGCGTGCAGCGTGGACACCACGCCGCCGAGCACGCCGTTCTGATAGCCAATGTGGTGCGGATCGAGGTCCGTCACGCCCTTGCGCGTGCGATGCCAGTCAATGATGGCCTGGTAGTAGGCATCGCTTGCGTTGAAGTAGCCAAACGTCGGGTACTGCAGGCGCTCCTGAATGGCGCGCGTGATCGAGGGGGCCACGGGGAAGTTCATATCTGCGACCCACATGGGAATGGGGTCAAAGCCCGCGTCCGGCGCGGGGTAGCCAGAGCCGGGAGCCCCGATGGCGTCAACGGCGATGGCATCGTGGCCGGCTCGGTCGAGAATCGAGGTGAAGTCGTAGGTCATGGGCGTCCCTTCGTCGAGGTTTCCGGGTGATAGGATACCGCTCGGTCACCGCGCGGGGACTCAAGGCGACACTTCTCACGCCCAAAACGTCGGGATGCGCCCACGATAAGAACGCGGGGACGCGGGCCGACACTTTCACGAGAAGAAGCGTCGGCCCGCGTCCCCAAACAGGAGCAAGGTATCATGCGCCCGGAGCGCCTAGCCCAGGGCCTCCACGATCTTGTCGCCCATCGCCGCGGTGCCGAGCACCTTGTCTGCGGGCGTGCTCTCGTCGGCAATGTCCACGGTGCGCCAGCCCTCGTCGAGCACGCGCGTGACCGCGGCTGCCAGCTCGTCGGCGGCAGCGTCCATGCCAAAGCTATAGCGCAGCATGAGCTCAACGGAAAGGACCTGCGCGATCGGGTTGGCAATCCCCTGCCCCGCGATGTCCGGAGCGGAGCCGTGGCTCGGCTCATAGAGGGCCGTGCCATCACCCAGGCTCGCGGAGGCGAGCATGCCAAGGGAGCCCGTGAGCATGGAGGCCTCGTCGGAGAGGATGTCGCCGAAGGTGTTCTCGGTCACGAGCACGTCAAACTGGCGCGGGTTGGCAACGAGCTGCATGGCGGCGTTGTCCACGTACATGTCCTCGAGCGTGACGTCCGGGTACTCGGCGGCAACGTTGTGGGCCACCTCGCGCCACATGCGGGAGGTGTCGAGCACGTTGGCCTTGTCGACGGAGTGCACCACGCCCCTGCGGCGACGCGCCGCGTCAAAGGCCCAGCGCACCACGCGGTCAACCTCGTACTCGGAGTACTCGAGGATGTCGCGCGCGTACTCGCCGCGGGTACCACCCACGCCGGCGCCCTCCACGCCCATCATGCGCTCGTGGCCGCCAAAGTAGAGGCCACCCGTAAGCTCGCGGACGATCACCAGGTCAACGCCCGTAAGCACCTCGCGCTTGAGCGTGGAGGCATCGATCAGCGCATCGAACATGCGCACCGGGCGCAGGTTGAGGTAGAGCCCCAGCTCCTTGCGGATGGCAAGAAGCCCCTGCTCGGGACGAACGGCGCCCACGCGCGTGTCGGTCCACTTGGGTCCGCCCACCGCGGCGAGAAGAACCGCGTCAGCAGCGCGCGCGGCATCGAGCGTGGCGTCCGGAAGCGCGCTCACGGGACCGCCCGCCGCCTCGGTGGCGTCGATGGCAGCGCCGCCGATGAGCTGGTCCTTACAGACGAACTGGACGTCGTACTTCTCGCCAAGCGCCGCGAGGACCTTCTTGGCCTCGGCGATGATCTCGGGCCCGATGCCATCGCCCGGCAGGGTGCAGATGCGGTAGGTCGTGGAAGACATTACTCGGTGCCGCCCTTCTCGGCCATGACGCGCTTGGTGCGCGCGACAAGACCGCCGTCGTTGATGATCTCCTGGATGAACGGCGGGAACGGCTGCGCGTGGAACGTGGCGCCCGTCGTCTCGTTAGTGATGGTGCCGGTGTCCGCGTCCACGCAGACCACGTCACCGTTTTCGATGGCGTCAACGGCCTCGGGGCACTCGAGGATCGGCAGGCCCATGTTGATGGAGTTGCGGTAGAAGATGCGCGCAAAGCTCTTGGCAATGACGCAGGACACGCCGGCCTCCTTGATGGCCACGGGCGCGTGCTCGCGGGAGGAGCCGCAGCCAAAGTTCTCCTCGGCAACGACGATGTCGCCGGGGCTCACGCGGCTCACAAACGTGGGGTCGAGGTCCTCCAGGCAATGCTTGGCAAGCTCGGCCGGGTCGGAGGTGTTGAGGTAGCGCGCCGGGATGATGACGTCGGTGTCGATGTCGCGCCCGTAGCGAAAGACGGTCCCCTTGAACTGCATGATCATCCTTTCTGTACGCCCGTGGTGCCGCCGGGATCATCCCTGCGCCCAAACAGTTTGCTGCGCAAGAACTGCGCGAAAACCGTTCCGGCAGCTCATGGTCGAGAAGAACGTACGGATACGTTGGCGTCATTCTAACGTCGGAGCCGGCGAGCTCTTGCGGAAAGGGGAACGGGTTCTTCGAGCTGAAACGGAAGCGGCCACGAAGGACGCGCGAGCCGCGGACGATTTGGCGGCCCAAAGCGTCCACGGCCCGCGCGCATGGCAAACGGGCGGCCTGCGGACAGTCCCTTTGGGAGAGACGCCCGCAAGCCGCCCGCTCTTCTGGTCAGGTCAGCCGAGCAATCCCAGCCTTACGCGAAGGGGTTCTCCGTGGGGTACGGGAGGCTCTTGGGCTGGTTGTAGGCGATGTCCTCAACGCCCAGGAAGCGCAGGGCGTCAAAGAGGACGCGGCCGCAGTGGTTGAAGGCAACCGCGCCGTGGTGCGGGTAGCGCTTCTGGATCAGGACGTGGCGATAGAAGCGGCCCATCTCCGGGATGGCAAAGACGCCGCGGCCGCCGAAGGAGCAGGTCGTGACCGGCAGGACCTCGCCCTCGGCAACGTAGCTGCGCAGGACGCCGTCGGAGTCGCACTGCAGGCGGTAGAACGTGATCTGGCTCGGGGCAATATCCGCCTCGAGGGTGCCGCGGGTGAAGTCCGGCTCGGAGCCGGCGGGCTCGAGCAGGCGGTGCTGGATGAGCTGGTACTTGACCGCGCGGTCGGCGCAGAGCTTGCAGCTCGGGGTGTTGCCGCAGTGGAAGCCCATGAAGGTGTCCGTGAGCTTCCAGTCCTGATCGAACTTGTCGGCGATCTGCTCCTCGTAGAGGGAGGCGGGCACGGAGTTGTTGATGTCGAGCAGGGTCACCGTGTCGTCGGAGGCGCACATGCCGATGTACTCGGAGAGGGCGCCGTAGATGTCGACCTCGCAGGCCACGGGGATGCCGCGGGTAACGAGGCGGGAGTTCACGTAGCAGGGCTCAAAGCCAAACTCCTCGGGGAAGGCGGGCCAGCACTTGTCGGCAAAGGCCACGTACTTGCGGGCGCCCTTGTGCTGCTCGGCCCAGTCGAGCAGGGTCAGCTCAAACTGCGCCATGCGCTCGAGGAGGTCGGGGTAGTAGTTGCCCTCGCCCATCTCGGCGGCCATGTCGGCGCAGACGTCTGCGATGCGCGGGTCGTTGGCGTGGGCCTTGTAGGCAACGAGAAGGTCGAGCTCGGAGTTCTCCTCGATCTCAACGCCAATCTGGTAGAGGCCCTTGATCGGGGCGTTGCAGGCAAAGAAGTCCTGCGGGCGCGGCCCGAAGGAGATGATCTTGAGGTTGCGCACGCCGATGACCACGCGGGCCACGGGCACAAAGTCCTTGATCATCTGCGCGACCTCGGGGGCGGTGCCCACCGGGTAGGCCGGGATGTGCGCCGTGAGGTGACGCATGCCAAGGTTGTAGCTGCAGTTGAGCATGCCGCAGTAGGCGTCGCCGCGGCCGTTCACGAGGTCGCCGTCACCCTCGGCGGCGGCCACGCACATGGCCGGTCCGTCGAACTTCTGGACGAGCAGGGTCTCCGGCGTCTCGGGACCAAAGTTGCCGAGGAACACGACAAGCGCGTTGGCGCCGGCGGCAACCGCCTCGGCGAGGGCGGGCTCGACGTCGGCCTCGGACTCAACGGTCTTCTTCACCTCGACGGCGTCGACGCCGAGCTCGGCCGCGGCGGCCGCAACGGCGGCGCGGCGGCGCTCGGAGAGCTCGATCGGGAAGCAGTCGCGCGAGACGGCGACGATGCCAACCTTGACGTCAGGGATGTTGCTGGACGTGATGGCCATGCTGTTACTCCTCTCCTCGGGGCGCGAGAAGCGCGGTGCGCCCCAGCCAATTTGCTCTATAGATAGGGTCAGTTTATTAAACGTTTAGGCCTGACACAAATCTGCGAACGGTAGCATTTCTCTCGGTATCGGCATACCGCGAGCAAAACGTGGGTACACGGTGTTTATAAACGTTTATATACGTTCAAGGATGCTCGGGCTCTCGTGTGGCAAGGGACGGGTCCTCCACGGAACAGGCCTCAGTCGTTGCGGGCTCCCATCGTTTCAAACGTATCCCTCAGCGCGGGGTACAGCCCATGCCAGATCTGATAGCGCCGCTCGTACGCTGCGGTGAGCTCGAGCTTGGGCTCGATCCTCTCGCGTTCGCCCACGATGGCGCCCGCACACGCCGCAACGGAGGGGTAGGCGCCCGCCGCAACGGAGGCGAGCATGGCCCCGCCGTAGCCCGGCCCCTGCTCGGTGGTGGGCAAGACGAGCTCGATGCCCAGCACGTCAGCGAGCATCTGCAGCCAGAGGCGGCTCTTCGCGCCGCCGCCGCACACCGTCGAGGTCGTCACGTCAACGCCGAGCGAGCGCGCGATCTCCACCGAGTCGCGCACGGCAAAGGCAACGCCCTCGAGCACGGCGCGCGTGAGGTCCGAGCGCGTGGTGGACATGCTCATGCCCACGAAGGCGCCGCGGGCGTTGACGTCGTTGAGCGGGGTGCGCTCGCCCATGAGGTACGGCAGGAAGTACGGGAGGTCGGCGCGGGCAGAGGACCCGTCGATCCCCGCCTGCTCGGCCGCCATGTCGTCTGTGCCGAGCACGTCGTTCACCCACCAGGCGTTGCAGCTCGCCGCCGAGAGGATGCACCCCATGAGGTGCCAGGCCCCGTCCGCGTGGCAGAAGGAGTGGATGCGGTCCCCCACCCCCGAGGCAAACTCCGCGGTGGGAATGAACACGGTGCCGGACGTGCCGAGGCTGATGTTCATCGTGCCCGCGCCCACGGCGCCCGTCCCCACCGCCGCGGCGGCGTTGTCGCCCGCGCCGGCGGCCACGACCACGCCTCGTGGAAGCCCCAGCTCGTCGGCGACCTCGGGAAGCAGCGTGCCGATGGGCTCGTAGCTCTCGTAGACGCGCGGCATCTGCGCCGGGGTGAGGCCGCAGAGCTCGAGCATCTCGTCGCTCCACGTGCGCCGCTCCACGTCAAAGAGCAGCATCCCCGAGGCGTCCGAGACGTCGGTTGCGTACTCGCCCGTGAGCAGGTGGTTCAGGTAGTCCTTGGGGAGCAGCACGTGCGCGATGCGCGAGAAGAGCTCGCTCTCCTCGTCGCGCATCCACAGGAGCTTAGGCGCGGTGAAGCCGGCGTAGGCGATGTTGCCGGTGAGCTTGAGCAGCCGGGAGATGCCCACCTCCCCGTTAAGGAAGCGGACCTGCTCGCCGGTCCTGCCGTCGTTCCAGAGGATGGCGGGACGAATCACCTGGTCCTTCTCGTCCAGGGCAACCAGGCCGTGCATCTGGCCGCCGCAGCCGATACCCGCCACCTGGGAGGCGTCAAAGCCCGCGAGCAGCTCGGGAACACCCTCGCGCACCGCGCGCCACCAGTCCTCGGGGTTCTGCTGGCTCCAGCCGGGACGCGGGTACTCAACGTCGTAGGACCCGCTCGTGATGTTGAGAATCTCGCCCCGCTCGTCCATGAGCAGGAACTTGCAGGCAGACGTGCCCAGGTCGACGCCAATGAAGTACATGGTTGCCCCTTCTCTCCCCATGACGCTCACCGATCTGCATTCTTTTATAAGGCACTTTGGCTGCGTGCGCCCCGACGAGCAAGAAGAGCGGGCGGGCCATGGACGTTGTTCCCAGAAGATCGTCCACGGCCCGCCCGCTCCGGAGACGGCGGCTGGGCGGCAGCCTGCGGAGCCCTACAGGTCAGACGGCAGGGCGATGTGGCCCGCCACGGCGGACGCCGCGGCAACGGCCGGGCTCGCGAGGTAGACCTCTGAGGTCGGGTCTCCCATGCGACCGACGAAGTTGCGGTTGGTGGTGGAGACGCAGCGCTCCCCCGCCGCGAGGATGCCCATGTAGCCGCCCAGGCACGGGCCGCAGGTGGGCGTTGAGACCACGCAGTGCGCGTTGATGAAGATGTCCATGAGGCCCTCGTGGACGCACTCGAGCCAGACGCCCTGCGTGGCGGGAATCACGATGCAGCGAACGCCGTCGGCGACGGTGCGCCCGCAGAGCACCTCGGCCGCGGCGCGCATGTCCTCGATGCGACCGTTGGTGCAGGAGCCAATGACGACCTGGTCAATCGTGATGTCGCGGCTCTCTGCCACGGGATGCGTGTTGCTCGGCAGGTGCGGCCAGGAGACCGTGGGGACGATGTCCGCGGCGTCGATGTGGATGACCTGCTTGTACTGGGCGTCCTCGTCGGGGTGGTACTCGACGAAGGCTCGCTGGCTGCGGCGGCGCACGTACTCGCGGCACGTGTCGTCAACCTCAAAGAGCCCCGCCTTGCCGCCCGCCTCGATGGCCATGTTGGCAATGGTGAGGCGGCCCTCCACGGAGAGGGCCTCGATCGTGGAGCCGGCAAACTCCATCGCGCAGTAGAGGGCGCCGTCCACGCCGATCTTGCCGATCACGTAGAGGATGACGTCCTTGGCGGAGGCACCAGCGGGAAGCTCGCCGTCCACGACGATGCGGATGGTCTCGGGAACCTTGAACCAGGCGCGCCCGGTGGCCATGCCCACGCCGGCGTCGGTGGAGCCCACACCGGTGGAGAAGGCTCCGATGCCGCCGTAGGTGCAGGTGTGCGAGTCCGCGCCGATCACAAGGTCGCCGGGGACCACGATGCCGCGCTCGGGGAGAAGGGCGTGCTCAATGCCCATGCAGCCCTGCTCGTAGTAGTGCTCGATCTCGTACTCGTGGGCAAAGTCGCGCGTGACCTTGGTCTGCTCGGCGCTCTTGATGTCCTTGTTGGGGGCGTAGTGGTCGGGCACGAGGCAGATCTTGGTGCGGTCGAAGACGCCAGCGCCGATCTCGCGCACGGTCTTGATGGCGATGGGCGCCGTGATGTCATTGGCGAGCACGAGGTCGAGGTCGCACTCCACGAGCTGCCCGGGGACGACCTCCTCGAGCCCGGCGTGGGCGGCCAGGATCTTCTCGGCCATGGTCATGGGACGTGCCATGTCTCTCCTTCCGTAGAGCTCGCGGGAGGTTGTCCCCGTGCTCAAACAGCTTTGCTTCGCAAAGAACTGCGCGCGGGAACAACCTCCCGCGGAAGGCAGCTCGATGAAGGCTGCAGCGGCGAGAAAAGCTTCTAGCCGCTACTTACCCTCCTTGGAACGGGTGGTTTGGATCATGCGGTTGATGGCGTTCACGTACGCCTTGGCGCTCGAGACGATGATGTCGTTGTCGGCGCCGCGGCCGGTGTAGACGCGGCCGTCCTCGGCCGTGATGCGCACCGTGACCTCGCCGATGGCGTCGATGCCGCGGGTGATGGCCTTGACGGAGAACTCCGCAAGGTCTCCGTGGACCGCCACGACCTTGTCGATGGCCTGGTAGGCGGCGTCAACGGGGCCGGCGCCGGTGGCGGCCACCACGTGGCTTACGCCCAGCTCGTCAGTGATCGTGGCCGTGGCCGTGGGGATGAGCGGGTCGCCGCAGGAGACCTGCAGCGCCTCGAGCGTGTAGACGGCGGCAACGTCGCGCTGGCGCTCTTGGACCATGGACTCGAGGTCCTCGTCGTAGACCTCCTTCTTCTGGTCCGCGATCTCAAGGAAGCGCTGATAGACCTCATCAAACTCGGCGTCCTCGAAGGTGTAGCCAAGCTCGGCCAGGCGGTGGCGCAGCGCGGCGTGGCCGGAGCGAGCAGAGAGGATGATCTCGGAGCCGGCGGCGCCCACGTCGGCGGGGTCGATGATCTCGTAGGTGTTGCGGGCCTTGAGGACGCCGTCCTGGTGGATGCCCGAGGAGTGCGCGAAGGCGTTGGCGCCCACGATGGCCTTGTTGGCCTGGACGCTCATGCCCGTGATGCGGCTGACGAGGTGGCTCGCACGCGTGAGCTCCTGGGTCACGATGTCGGTGTGAGCGTCGAGCTCCTCGCCGTGCATCTTGATGGCCATGACGACCTCCTCGAGCGCGGTGTTGCCGGCGCGCTCGCCCAGGCCGTTCACGGTGCACTCGATCTGGCGGGCGCCGTTCTTCACGCCCTGGAGGGCAAGGGCCGTGGCCATGCCGAGGTCGTTGTGCGTGTGCACGGAGATGATGACATTCTCGATGCCAATGACGTTGTCCGCGAGCCCCTTGATGCGCCGGCCGAAGTCCTCGGGCAGCTGGTAGCCCGTGGTGTCCGGAATGTTCACGACGGTCGCGCCGGCCTTCACCACGGCCTGGATCACGCGCTCGAGGAACGCCTGGTCGGCGCGGCCCGCGTCCTCGGCGTAGAACTCGACGTCCTCCACGTAGCGCTTGGCGTACTCCACGCAGTGGATGGCGCGCTCGACGCACTCGTCCTCGGTGATGCGCAGCTTGTCATGCAGGTGAGAGGGCGAGACGCCAATGCCGGTGTGGATGCGCGGGCGCTTGGCGGTAGCCAGCGCCTCTGCCGCGCGGTCGATGTCCTTCTCGACGGCGCGCGTGAGGCCGCAGACCACGCAGTCGTCGCCCGCCAGGCGGCCGATCTCTGCCACGGAGCGGAAGTCACCGGGAGAGGAGATGGGAAATCCCGCCTCGATGACGTCCACGCCCATGCGGATGAGCTGCTGGGCGATGACGAGCTTCTCCTCGGTGTTCATGGAGGCGCCGGGGCTCTGCTCGCCGTCGCGCAGGGTGGTGTCAAAGATGTGAATCTTCCTGGTCATGTGAGCTGCCTTTCTCGTATGCCGTGGGCTTGGCTTCTCTGGCGCATGGCTCAAAAGAAAGTGCCCCGTTCCCAAGGGGAGCGGCGGCACGGACGCGCGCGCAAGGGTATGGGCCACTCCCTAGCGCGCGCCAGGTAGCGAGAGTAGGTTCTCGGCGAGAGGGGCACATGCGCGCCTGATAGCTCGAACGTCAGCTGTCCTGCGCTCCGCCATACCCTGCCCCCCGTGATCGTTGCGCCCTCGGACGGGCGCCCCTTTTGTCGCACTATCCCATAGATTCGGAGCGCCGTGCGGAACGGTTTCTGGTACGTAACAATCCGTTCCGCAGGCGGTTTCGGCGAGTCGCCCACGGTGCGGGTGGGAGGCCCTGCGGTCAAAGCCGTCCGGAGACCGCCGCGCTTCCCGCCGCGTACAATTGACGAGAAGAGCCACGTGACGAAAGCGAGCCCAGCCCATGTACCGACTCATCGCCAGCGACCTTGACGAGACCCTGCTCGACAGCAGCCACCGCATCCCCGATCGCGTCCGCGCCGCCATCCGTGCCGCGCGCGAGCTGGGCGCCCGATTTGTGCCGGCGACGGGGCGCCCCTTCAACTCCGTTGACGACACCCTTGCCGACCTTGAGCTTCTTGGGGCGCCGGGCGAGTACGTGCTCTCCTTCAACGGCGGCGTCATCATCGAGAACTCCAACGCCAGCAGCCCCCTCACCAGCTGCGAGCTCTCCCCCGCCACGGCAGGCGCACTCTATGAGGAGGGCGTGCGGCGCGGCCTCTGCATGCACCTCTACACCCTCGAGCACGTCTACCTCTACAACTACCTTCCCATTGAGCGCTCCTACATCGAGGGACGCATGAACATCGTCGAGACGCACGAGCGCACCCTGGACTTCCTCAGGGAGGCGGGCGAGAAGACCGTGAAGCTCCTCTTCATGAGCACCAGCATGGACGAGCTGCGCGCGACGGAGCGCGAGCTGGCAGACCTTGGCCTCACGGACGGACTTGACGTGGTGTACTCGTCAAACCGCTACCTCGAGTTCAACGCGCCCGGGGTCAACAAGGGCTCGGGACTGCTCGAGCTCGCGCGGCGGCTCGGCATCTCCCCCGAGGAGACCATGGCCATAGGCGACAGCTCCAACGACATCCCCATGATTCGAGCCGCCGGGCTGGGCGTGGCCGTGGCAAATGCGACAGATGAGGCAAAGGCCGCAGCCGACTACGTGTGCGCAGCAGACAACAATGCGGGCGGCGTGGCCGAGGCCATCGAGCGGTTTGTCCTCGGCGCGTAAGCGGCGGAATTGACAGACCGTTTCCTTATCTGTCCACTGTGATTAGATTTTTGCAGCGCGGGCAGCTCCTCTGTGCACGTGTACTTCAATCATATACAGTCACAGTGCCATAGATTAACTGGTTCAATGGTTGGTTTTTTCAGGTAACTGGCATCCAAAATCGGACATATACCCCCAGGTCTATTATTCACACCTGTCAGCAACCTGAAGGAACCAGCATGAGACTTTCTAGCAGCACGCGGCTCTTCTCGCTCTCTGGCATACCCATGGTCGGAAACGTTGTGACGGGCGCAATCATCGGACTCACCGTCTCAGGAAGCGCCCTCTGCCACAAAATGGCAGAGGGCGACGTCAGCGAGGACGAGGTCCCCGAGGACTGCGCGGAGCTCGTCGAGCATCTCCGCGCAGGTGCCTACCTCAAGGGCGCGCCTCTCCCCCAGCCACGCGTCACCAGCGCCTACCTGCACGTCACCCAGCGCTGCAACCTCGCCTGCCGATTCTGCTACTCGGAGGACGCTGGGAGAAACGCGCTCGCGGACCCAAGCCTTGATGACCTCATCCGCGCCATCAATCTTCTTACATCCCTTGGCGTCACGCGACTCGTCATATCTGGAGGCGAGCCCTTTCTGCGCCCCGACCTTCCCCACATTGCGGAGCACGCCAAGCGCTCCGGCGTGGAGGAGCTCATTGTTCTCACCAACGGGCTGCTCGTCACCAGGGAGCGCGTTGAGCCGCTCGTGGGAACTGTGGACTGTGTGGCGGTTGCCTTTGACGGGGCCTCCGCATCCGACCCCGCCCACCTTCGCGGAGAGCAGAGGTTCGACCTCCTCGTCTGCGCCGTCGAGACGGTCCGCTCGCTGGGCATCGGGGTACGGGTGCTGCCGACCCTCCACGCGAGAAACCTCTCGGACATGAACCGCTATCAGGACCTTGCCGATCGGCTGGGCGCAACCCTCGGCTTTAGCCTGCTCACCGGAAACGTCTGCGAGCTGGGAGATCTCTCGCCAACCGACGATCAGCTCAGGGAGATGGGCAGGAGGGCACGTGAGCTCGCCGGTTCCGGGAGCGACCCCCTTACGGAGAGGGGCTCGTCTTTTGCCGCCCGCCGGTCATGCGGCGCGGGCGTCCGAACGCTCAGCGTTGCCGCGGATGGCACGGTGTACCCCTGCCACATGCTGCACGACCAACGGCTCGCGATGGGAAGCGCGTTTTCCGACACTCCCGAGAAGATCATGGGCGGCCCCGTGGCGCAGCGTCTCAGGTGCCTGGACGTTGCGGAAATCGACGGCTGCGCCGCCTGCGACGCGCGTTACCTCTGCGGCGGCGGGTGCCGGGCACGCGCGCTCATGTCCGCGGGGAGCCTCACCGCCGCCGACCCCTACTGTGAGCTCCCGCGCTCGCACTACGAGCATATCGGCGAGCGGCTTGCCAGCGGGTTCGCGCCGAGGGGAGGTGGATGACATGCTGTTTGACACTGCGGAGCGGGCAACGGTCTGCGTTGAGATCTTCGGCATCATCATCGGCACGTAGTAAGGAGTCATCCCATGCCAGAGGAAGTCAGGAGCACATATCAGACAGCGAGAAGGTCGGCGACCATCGGGGCGGTCGCGATGGGGGTGGTCGGGGCGCTGCAGCTCCTCGTCCTCGTCACGTGCCTCGCAGCGGTCTTTGGCGACGTGGGCCCCTCGCTCATGGGGACGCCGCGCGGGTGGACGCTTCTTGCCTCCATCGCCACGACGCTCGCCTCCACCGTCCTTCTCGGGCGCTTCTTCTGGTTCTTTGGGAGGGACAGGTCCCCGTTTGGAACGAGGCAGTCGCTGAGGCTGCTCGTTGCCGCGGGGCTCTACCTGGCGAGGGTGGGCGTTGACGCGCTCATGCCCGCCCTCGCCTCCGTCGAGCTTGCCGGAGGGGCAATCTCCATCACGCAGCAACCGGGAATTGACCTCAAGACAGTTGCGGTTGTCGTTTTTCTCGGCTGTCTTGCGATGGTTATGCGCTATGGGGACGCTCTCAAGGAGGATTCGGACAGTATCGCGTAGAATGGGTGCAACATACACCGCTTTCCAGGGAGGTACAAGGTGCCCATCGTTATGCGACTCGACCGAGTCATGGCAGAGAAGAAGATTTCCTCGACGGAGCTTGCCGCTCGTATCGGCACCTCCACGGTCAACCTCTCCAACATCAAGAACGGCCACATCCGTGGGGTCCGCTTCTCCACGCTCGAGGCCCTCTGCCAGGTCCTCAACTGCAAGCCCGGAGACCTGATCGACTACGTGTCCCCCGAGGACCTCGCGCAGGAGCGCGCCCTCGGAGAGATCACGGAGCGCAGCTACCCGCGCCGCGGCGAGAAGAACGCCTAGTCTCCCCAGGCCCCGCGTCCGTACAACCTAAACCGCTCGATCATCTCGCCCGTGAGGCTGGCGCGGTCGCTCGTGCGCTCAAGGGGTATCTCGTCGCGCCTGAACCACCGGGCCTCCTTGAGCTCGGAGTGGTCGACGCGGAGGGCGTCGGCGCCGTCGACCTCGCACCAGAAGCCGGCCATGAGAGTGTCCGTGAAGCTCCACGGCTGGCTCTTGTAGAAGCGCAGGCCCTTGACGGAGAGCCCGACCTCCTCCATCACCTCGCGGCGCACCGTCCCCTCGAGCGGCTCCCCGATCTCGGTGAAGCCGGCGACGAGCGCCCAGAGCGCGGTGGTGCGCCCCGCGTAGCGCGTGAGCACAATGCGGTCGTCCGCGGGGTCGTCCGCGAGGCTCACCACGGCGACGATGACGCCGGGGCAGATCTTGGGGTACACGATGCGCGCGCATTCCGGGCACACGATCTCCCTGCTTGACGGGGCAAGCTCGGTGGGATGCCCGCAGCGGCCGCAGAAGCGGTTCTCGCGATACCAGCGGTCAAGCTGAGAGGCCGTTGCGGCCGCAAAGAGCAGGTGCTGGGGCTCGGCGTGGCGCAGCCAGTTGACGGACTCGTAGGAGAAGCCCGCCGGGACGGGCAGGCTGTCATCAAGCGCCAGGAAGAGACGCTCCTCCCCCAGCGAGAAGAGATACGTCACGCGAGAAGGACGGCGCGGGTAGTCGGCGAGCCGCGGAAGGTCGATCACCTCACCGGAGTCGCCCGCGTCGGCGTCCGAGCCGCCCACGTGCGTGACGCGCGTCAGGCAGCCGCGGTCGCGGAAGTGCAGGACATAGTCCTTCTCGCCCGGCTCGCAGGGCTCAAAGTGGTTGTCGTAGGCGTACTCCGCACCAAATTCCTGAATCATGGCTCCCCCTCTGCGCGGATGGCCGTCACCCGCGCGCGTTGGGGCGACTTCTGGACGCTTTTGTGGTCCATTGTGTCCTGGAGCCGCCCGTTCTTTCCGTACGGGCAGCTTACGGACGTTCTTTCGCCCCGGACCGTCCGGAACTCGCCCGCTTGCGCCCAAGGCCGAACTCGCTCACGAGAACGGCGACGAAGATGGTTCCAAAGCCCACGGCAATTCTCGGCGTCACGAGCTCGTTATAGAAGATGACGCTCGAGACCACGGCAAAGACACTCTCGAGCGAGAGCAGAAGCGACGCCTGGGCGGGCGGCACGTGGGCCTGCCCCAGGTTCTGCACCACCATGCACACGCAGGACGAGAGAAGCACGAGGTAGGCAAGGGAGAACCACACGTCGGCGCTCGCAAAGGCCGAGGGTGCGGGCGGCGGCCCCATGACGACGGCGGTCCCGAGGGCCACGAGGGCGCTCACGCCGAGCTGCACCACCGTGAGCGTCATGACGTCGTGCGCGGACGAGAAGCGCGCCACGAGCACGATGTGCACGGCAAAGAGCACGGCCGCCACGAGCGTGAGCCAGTCGCCGCCGCTCATGATGAGCGAGAGGTCGTCGCCAAGCGCCACCAGGCCAACGCCCACGATGGCAAGAAGCGCCGCCACGAGGTTGCCCGCGTCGGGGCGACGGCGCGTCACAAACCAGTTGATGAACGGCGTCATCACGCAGTAGGTTGCCGTGAGGAAGGCGTTTCTGCCGGGCGTGGTGTCGTCGAGGCCCACGTTTTGCACCACAAAGGCGGCGCCCGAGGCAAGGCCCAGGATGGCGCCCATGGCAAGGTGGCTCAGGTCCAGGTTGTCGCGCAGGCGCCTCCAGAAGAGCGCGCCCACTATGACGGTCGAGGCCGCAAAGCGGATGCCCATGAGCCACGCCGGGGGGATCACGTCGAGCGTGTCCTTCATGACCACAAAGGACCCGCCCCAGATGGCGGCGCACACCGCAAGCGAGAGCTTCCACGCCCACTGCGGCACGACGCGGCGCCCGGGTCGCGCAGTATTGTCTGCTATGTCCTTCTCGATAGTCACGAGACGTGATTATACCCAAGAAGAACCGTGAGATTGATGCCGCTCTGGCCTTCTCGCGCGCCGTTTTGCCGTAAACTAGATGGGACTGGCAGCACGGCCGGTCGCATGGCACCGACCTGATATCACGGAGAGGAGCACTACATGCAGTATTCCGCAGAAGTCGAGAATATGTGCCCCGTTGCCAAGGGCGCATATCACGGCCCCGCGCCCATCCCCGAGGAGGGCAAGTGGGTCCAGGCCAAGGAGATCAAGGACATCTCCGGCCTCACGCACGGCGTTGGCTGGTGCGCGCCCCAGCAGGGTGCCTGCAAGCTCACCCTTAACATCAAGGAGGGCGTCATCGAGGAGTGCCTCGTCGAGACCCTCGGCTGCTCCGGCATGACCCACTCTGCCGCGATGGCCTCCGAGATCCTCCCGGGCAAGACCATCCTCGAGGCCCTGAACACCGACCTCGTCTGCGACGCCATCAACGTCGCCATGCGCGAGCTGTTCCTCCAGATCGTCTACGGCCGCTCCCAGACCGCCTTCTCCGAGGACGGCCTGCCCGTCGGCGCCTCTCTTGACGACCTCGGCAAGGGCCTGCGCTCCCAGGTGGGCACCATGTTTGGCACCAAGCTCAAGGGCGCCCGTTACCTCGAGCTCGCCCAGGGCTACGTCACCCGCATGGCCCTGAACGAGAACAACGAGATCGTTGCCTTCGAGTTCCTGAACCTCGGCAAGTTCACCGACGCCCTCAAGAACGGCAAGTCTCCTGAGGACGCCATCGCCGGTGCCATGGGCCACTACGGCCAGTGGGAGAATGCCGCCAAGTACATCGACCCGAGGACGGACGAGGAGACCCACACGGTCGCCAACGTCTTCCCCGTTCACGAGTAGAAAGGGAGGGAAAACCAAATGGCAGTTTCGTTTGAGGGCTATGAGCGCCGCATCGACAAGATCAACAAGGTGCTCGCTGAGAACGGCATCTCCTCCCTCGAGGAAGCCGAGCAGATCTGCCTCGACAAGGGCGTGAACCCGCGCGAGATCGTCGAGGGCGTCCAGTCCATCGCGTTCGAGAACGCCAAGTGGGCCTACGTCTGCGGCTGCGCGATCGCCATCAAGAAGGGCGCCAAGAGCGCCTCTGAGGCCGCCGCCCTTATCGGCGAGGGCCTCCAGGCCTTCTGCGTCCCCGGCTCCGTTGCCGAGGACCGCAAGGTCGGCAAGGGCCACGGTGACCTCGGCGCCATGCTCCTCGGCGACGACACCGAGTGCTTTGCCTTCCTGGCCGGCCACGAGTCCTTCGCTGCCGCCGAGGGCGCCATCGGCATCGCGCTCAACGCCAACAAGGCCCGCAAGAAGCCGCTGCGCGTCATCCTGAACGGCCTCGGCAAGGACGCCGCCCAGATCATCGCCCGCATCAACGGCTTCACCTACGTGAAGACCCAGTTTGACTACTTCACGAGCGAGCTCAAGGTCGTCGAGACCATCCCGTACTCCGACGGCCCGCGCGCCGCGGTCAACTGCTACGGTGCCGACGACGTCCGCGAGGGCGTTGCCATCATGTGGCACGAGAACGTTGACATCTCGATCACCGGCAACTCCACCAACCCCACGCGCTTCCAGCACCCCGTAGCTGGCACCTACTTCAAGGAGCGCGTGCTTGCCGGCAAGAAGTACTTCTCCGTCGCCTCCGGCGGCGGCACCGGCCGCACCCTGCACCCGGACAACATGGCTGCCGGCCCCGCCTCCTACGGCATGACCGACACCATGGGCCGCATGCACTCCAGCGCCCAGTTCGCCGGCTCCTCCTCGGTGCCCGCGCACGTTGACATGATGGGCCTCATCGGCATGGGCAACAACCCCATGGTCGGTGCGACCGTCGCCTGCGCCGTCGCCGTCAACGCCGCTCTCAACGAGTAGCGATGCTGACAAAGGTGACAGGGTAAACTGTCACGTTTCGGGCCGTCACCCCCCCCCGGGTGGCGGCCCTTTTTCATGACAAAGGTGACAGGGTAAACTGTCATCAGTCGTTGCCCTGCGCTTCTCGCTCCCGGCGAAGCACGTAGGCAATTGTCCCCCTCCCCACCCCCGTCATGCGCTCGATGCGCCGTATGGAAAAGCCCAGTTTGCTCAGCACCACGATGGCCTTGTTCCTCCTGGGCTTGGAGAGTCCCTTGACGTCACCGGGAGCGCAGAGGCCTGCGGCGAGAAGGGCATCTGTGGCAATTGTCAGCGCGTCGTCCTCATCCAACAGCTCGCAGCGCGGGACATACGCATAGGCATCATCCGGCTGACGAATCAGCCTGGCAAATCCTTCCGTCCCCTGAAGCATGTCCAGCACGATATCGGTTCTCGTGAGCTGAGCCGTCTTGTTTCCAACGTATTCGGAATAGCTGCTCCACCGGTACTTCTCGGCAGCACAGAGCCCGCCCTTTTCAGGGTTGAGGTGAACGTACCTCACGGCAGCAAGCAGTTGTCGATCGCTTTCGATCGTCTCGCTGAAAAAGCGCTCCTGAAAGACGTGCCCCACATGACCGGTACGCGCGTTAAATCGGTTTGCATAACGGGTCAGAAGCGTGCGCATGACATCGCTGAGCCTGCCGTCCGGGTCCAGCAGAACAATGTGCACGTGGTTCTCCATGAGGCACCAGGCAATGACGCTCACCCCCTCTGAGTGCGTACACTCCCGGAGCAGCCTTACAAACGCAGCGCGATCTTCGTCGCTTTCAAAGATGATCTGCTTGCCGTTGCCTCGCGTCACAACGTGGTAAAACCCCGATTCGGCAACCCTGCGGGCAGCCCTCATGACCTCTCTCCTCTCCTTAGATGATGAGATAACAATTCCCCAAAGAGATTCAGAGTATTCAGTGATTTTTAATTTCTACTTGTTTCTTTTATAGTGATAGTTATCAGCTAAATAATGGGAAGATATGAGGAAGCCAGCAGGCAGTTTGATGACAATCTACCCTGTCACCTTTGTCACCTTTGTCATGTCATTCGGCGAGCGGTATTGTCGCCCCTTGTGGTTGTGATAAATTGCCCACTGACTTGATTCACCCACGAATCTGGGAGGATTGAAGACATGCAAGCCACCGATTTGGACCTCGCCCGCGCCCTGCTCATCGCCAACAAGGGGGCCACCCTCGTCGCCGTGCGCGGGGACGAGATCTACACCTGCACCGAGCGCGGCGTGAAGCCGCTCCTCAAGTGGGTGCTCGACCACAAGAGTCTGCGCGGCTTCTCCGTGGCCGACAAGGTCGTGGGCAAGGCGCCCGCGCTGCTCTACGCCATTCTGGGGCCCGAGGCCGTCTTCTCCCCCGTCATGTCCTGGACCGGCCGCGCGGTGCTTCTCGCCAGCGGCATTGCCACGAGCTACGACCTCCTGGTGCCCCACATCTCCAACCGCAGCCGCACCGGCCAGTGCCCCATGGAGGACACCGTCGCCAACGTCTGGGAGCCCTACGAGGCCGTGAGCGCGCTCGAGGAGCGCGCCTGCCAGATGGGACTTCTCATCTAGCGGGCAAATCAACAGAGAAGCGCAACGCGCGGGCGAGAAGAACGGTCTTCTCGCCCGCGCGTTTCGTAACGGTTCATGACAGTTTACCCTGTCACCATTGTCATCATGACAGTTTACCCTGTCACTTTTGTCACCTTTGTCATCATTAGAGGCCCATGTCGGCTTTGAGGCGGGCGAGCTCGTCCTCCACGGCGGCGTCGCTGGCGGCGTCGGCGTACTTGGCCTCAAGCGCCGCGGCATCGTCGACAGGCTCCTCACTGAGCTCCGCCATGGCGTCGGCGGTGTCGAGCATCTTGTCGGCCTTCTCCTCCATGCGGTTGAACGCCTCGATGGCGCTCTCGGCCTTGTCGGCGCCGGAGGTGAAGCCGGCGACCTTCTCCTGCGTCTTGGCAACGGCCATCTTGGCCTTGATCGTCTCGCGGCGGCTCTTCAGCTCCTCGATGTCGCCCACGAGCTTGTCGTGCATCTGACGCATCTTTTCGGCGTTGGCGTGCGCGGCGTCGGCGGCCTTTGCCATCTCGGCGCCCGCGGCCTCGAGCTTCTGCTTCTTGGCGAGAAACACGCGCGCGTCGTCCTCGTTGCCGGCGGCGAGCGCCTTGCGCGCGAGACCCTCCATGCGGGCGACTTCCTCGGCGTTGGCATCGACGGAGCGCTTGGTGCGCGCCTCCTCCGCCATCACGGCTGCCGTCTCCTGCTTGACCTCGGCAAGCGACTCGGTGAGGTCAACAAGGTACTGGTCGACCATCTTGGCCGGGTCCTCCGCCTTGTCGAGCAGTTCGTTGACGTTGGCCTTCACGATGGTGGCAAAACGATCCAGGATTCCCATGTCTGTTCCCTTCTAGAGAGCTAGTCCTTGTCCCCGCTCACGGGGCCGTCCTTCTCGTACTTGTCCGCAAGGTCCTCGACGTCCTTCTCGCCGAACTTCTCGAGCGGGGTGTTGAGGATGTCCTCCATCCTCTTCTGCTCCGCCGCCTCCTTTGCCTTGCGCTGGCGAACCACAACGTAGGCAACAACACCCACCACGGCAACAACCGCGACGACGACGCCCACGGTGCCAAACGTCTCCTCGCGCGCCTGCTCGTCCGCAGCGGACATGATGCGGTCGGCCGTGTTGCGGAAGGCGTCCGAGAAGACCTCCTCATCGCTCTCGGCGTTGTTGTAGGCGTCGTTAAGCTCGTCCGCCAGGATGTCAAGCGCCTCGGAGTCCATTATGGCAGAGGCCTCCGTGCCAACCACGTACCCGCAGTTGAAGGAGCCGTGCCCGTCGTCGCAGAAGACGAGGAGAAGGTGCCCCTCGTCCGAGAAGAGCTCGTCATAGAGCGTCTCCGCGCGCGCCGTGAGCTCTTCGACGGACGCACTCTCACCGTTGGGGAGAATGTAGACGTAGGGCTGCACGCCGGTCTTGTCAAAGAAGTGCTCGAGGCCGCTCGTGAGGGCGCCCGCGCTGTGGATCCAGTCACCATCGGCGTCCGTGTACCAGTCCGTCTTGGAGACGGCGCTGGCAGGGAGCTTCTCGCGCACGGTGCTCGACGCCTGGGTCTGGGACTGGCTGGAGGAGTACCCGTACCCGTAGCCGCCGCTGCAGCCCGGAAACGCCGTCGAGAAGAGCGCAAAGACCAGGGCGAGAACCACGATGGCGGCAAGGATGCCAGCGCAGCCGCCGCACCCGCAGCCGCCGGCACCGCCGTAGCCCGGGGTCACGACGACGGGACGGTGCCAGCCGCCAAAGAAGGGCATGCCCATATGGGGACGAGGCATGGGGCCCGGACCACCGGGATGCGGCCCGCCCGCGGGATGGAAGCCGCCAAAGCCGCCCGACCTGCCGCCGGAGCGTCCGCCGCCGCCCGAGAAGCCGCCCGAGCGACGTCCGCCACCCGAGAAGCCCCCGCTGCGGCCGCCTCCGCCGCCCGACCTGCCGCCACCAGATCTACCCATGGCATCCCCTCTCAGATAAGGTTCTCTTGCCAGTATGCCAGAACGCGCTCCGGCACTCCCCCAGCACCCCGTCATGCCGAGAATTGCCGCCCTCTGTACCACCTTTTCAAAATCGTGTCGAGAAAAGCCCGCCTCTGTACCGCTGCCTCAACCGCAATGACCGCTCGCCGGCACAGAGGGCATTGTTTCTCGGCACCTAGTGGTACAGGGGGCCGATTCCGTCGGCATAAGCACGCGAGAGTGGTACAGACCCCTGGTTTTCTCGGCACCAAACGCAGCAGCTGGTACAGAGCGCCGATTCTCTCGGCACGGTGGTGACAGGACGGCGATGACAAAGGTGACAGGGCAAGCTGTCACCCTTGTCCACCTCTACTGCAGGAACATCCAGAAGGCCAGCAGGCCAAAGACGATCACGCCGAGAAACGCCACGTAGACGCAGCCCACCGTGAGGCCTGCGCGAAGGGCGCCGAGCATCATCCAGAGGCGCTCCTTCGTGGTGAGCTCAACCTTTGGTCGACGCGGCGCACGCGGCTCCCGTGGCCCGCGCCGCTCCGGCAGGTGCCCAAGGAGCGACGGCCGCTCCACCGCCGACATATCGGCGATGACGCGGCCGTCGTCCTCAAAGTCGTCTGTCCTGCGCCTCGCAGCCACGGGCCCTACTCGTCGTAGAGGTGGCAGGAGACAAAGTGACCCGGCTCAAGCTCCTTCTGCTCGGGCGCGATCTCCTTGCAGCAGTCCTTGGCAAACGGGCAGCGCGTGTGGAACTTGCAGCCCTTGGGCGGGTTTGCCGGCGAGGGAATGGAGCCCTCGAGCACGATGCGGTTCTGCTTGGCCTTGGGGTCCGGGATGGGAATGGCCGAGAAGAGCGCCTTGGTGTAGGGGTGCAGCGGGTTGCGGAAGATGTCTTCCGTGAAGCCATACTCGACCATGCCGCCGAGGTACATGACGCCCACCGCGTCGGAGATGTGCTCGACGACGGAGAGGTCGTGGCTGATGAAGAGGTACGTGAGCCCGCGCTCCTCCTGCAGGTCGTGCAGGAGGTTGATGATCTGCGCCTGGATGGACACGTCGAGGGCGGAGACGGGCTCGTCGCAGACGATGAACTCGGGGTTCAGCGCCAGGGCGCGCGCGATGCAGATGCGCTGGCGCTGGCCGCCGGAGAACTCGTGCGGGTAGCGCATCTTGTGGTACGGCTGCAGGCCGCACTCCTCCATGACCTTGTCGATGTAGTCGTCAAACTCGTCCTTGGGCACGAGGTTGTGCTCGCGGACGGCTTCGCCCACGATCTCGGAGATCGGGAGGCGCGGCGAGAGGCTCGAGTACGGGTCCTGGAAGATGATCTGCATCTTGGTGCGGGCGTCGTGGAGCTCTTTGGCGGTGAAGTCATAGACCTCGCGGCCGTTGAAGAGCACCTGGCCGCCGGTCTTCTCGCCGGCAAGGCGCAGGATGGTGCGGCCGGTGGTGGACTTGCCGCAGCCGGACTCGCCGACGAGGCCCATCGTGTGGCCGCGGCGCAGCTTGAAGGACACGCCGTCAACGGCCTTGACGAAGCCCTGGGTGCGGTTGAACATGCCGCCCTTGATGGGGAAGTACTTCTTGAGGTCGTTGACCTCGAGGATGATGTCCTCGGTGCCGGGGGCCGCGGGGGCCTGCGTGGACGTGACGTCCACAGTCGTGTTCGTGGATGCCATTTACTTGTCCTCCCCCTCCGTGCCGGTGCCAGAGATGAGCTCGTCGAGAACCGCGGCGGTCTCGTTGGCGGCATCGGCCGTGGCGTTGTCGTAGTAGCGGTAGCAGCTCACCTCGTGCGTGGGCGAGAGGCGCACCATGTGCGGGTACTCGCCGTCGCACGCCTTGACGCAGAGCTCGCAGCGGTCCTTGAAGTAGCAGTAGTTGGGCATGTTGACCGGGTTGGGAACCTTGCCCGGGATGGAGTAGAGGCGCTCCACGTGCTTGCCCACCACGGGCTTGGAGGCCATGAGGCCAATGGTGTAGGGGTGGGCGGGGTGATCGAAGATCTCCTCGGCGGTGCCGCGCTCGACGATGCGGCCGGCGTACATGACCACCACGTAGTCGGCCATCTCGGCGACGACGCCCAGGTCATGCGTGACCAGGATGATCGAGGAGTTGATCTTGTCCTTGAGAGAGCGCAGGAGGTCGAGGATCTGCGCCTGGATGGTCACGTCGAGGGCCGTGGTGGGCTCGTCGGCGATGATGATGCGCGGGTTGCAGGCAAGCGCGATGGCGATCATGATGCGCTGGCGCATGCCGCCGGAGAGCTCGTGCGGGTACATCCCGTAGACGCCCTCGGAGTTGGCGATGCCAACGGTCTCGATCATCTCAATGGCGCGAGCCTTGATCTGCTCCTTGGACCAGTCCTTGCCGTCGTGGAGGGCGATGACCTCCTCGATCTGCTCGCCCACCTTGAAGACGGGGTTGAGCGAGGTCATGGGCTCCTGGTAGATCATGGAGACCTCAGAGCCGCGGATCTTCTGCATGGCCTCCTCGGGCGCCTTGGTCACGTCGATGGCGTGGTCGCCCAGGTTGAGGCGGATGGAGCCGCCCGTGACCTGGCCCTGCGGGCGCTGGAGGAGCTGGATGAGCGAGAGGCAGGTGACGGACTTGCCGCAACCGGACTCGCCCACCACGCCCACGGTCTTGCCCACGGGGACGTCGTAGGACACGCCGTCGACGGACTTCACCACACCCGTGTCCGTGAAGAAGCAGGTGTGCACGTCGTCAAACTCGACGGCGTTGTTGGGGTCGCGCATCTCGCAGGCGTACTCGGACGGGTCCACGTTCTTGCGCTTGCGCTTCTTCTCGTACTGCTCGGTGATCTTGCGGTTCTCGCGCGAGATCTTGCGGGACTCCTTGGCGGAGAGGTAGCCCGCCTCTTTCTTCTTGTCAGATCCAAACATTGGCTTGTCTCCTCTCTGCCCTTAGCGGTTCATCTTCGGGTCAAAGGCGTCGCGCAGACCGTCGCCCACGAAGTTGAAGCCGAGAACCGCGAGCAGCAGGCAGATGCCAGCGGGAATCCAGATGAACCAGTAGTTGGTCATGACGAACGCGTTGTTGACGTCAGAGATGATGTTGCCCCAGGAGGCAAACGGGAACTTGACGCCCAGGCCGAGGAACGAGAGCGTGGCCTCGGTGATGATCGTCGAGCCGAGGCTCATGGTGCAGGAGACGATCAGCTGCGGCATGACGTTGGGGATGAGGTGGCGAATGATGCGGTGCGGGACGGAGATGCCCGTGGCCTCGGTGGCGAGCATGAACTCCTGCTCGCGCAGCGACAGGATCTGGCCGCGCACGAGACGCGCGATTCCGGGCCAGGACAGGAAGCCGAGGATGAGCATGAGGTAGATCATGCGGATCCAGGGGTCCAGGCGCATGGCGTCCATCGCCGAGCCCAGGATGATGATGATCGGCATCGAGGGCAGGCAGTAGAAGACGTCGACGATGCGCATGATCAGGTTGTCGACCCAGCCGCCAAAGTAGCCGGAGATGCCGCCCATGATGACGCCCAGGCCCGCCGCGATGAAGACGACGATGAAGCCGATGATGAGCGACACGCGGCCGCCGTACATGAGGCGCGTGAGCATGTCCATGCCGTTGCCGTCCGTGCCGAGCCAGTGCTCGAGCGACGGCGAGGCGTAGCGGTCGTAGACGAGGTTCTCGGTGGTCTCGGTGACGTTGTAGACCTTGGAGTAGGCGTCATAGCTGATGGTGTAGGTGTGCTCGGCGCCGTTGGCGTCCGTGTAGACGACCTCGGAGGCGTCGGCCTCGATGGCGGTGAGCAAGGCCTGACGGAGGTCGTCGGGGATGACGGTGTTGCCGTCGGAGGCGGACATGACGAACGGGCTCACCATGGCGACCACGGTGCCGGAGCCGTCCATGACGTTGCCGGCCTCGTCGAAGGAGTAGGTGGCGCCGTCGACCTCGAAGGTGTTGCCGGCGGCCTCTGCTTCGGCGGCGGCGTCGGCGGCGTCGCCCTCGTCGCTCTCCACGACGACGGTGCCGTCCTCTGTGACCTCGGGCGCGTCGGCCGCGGGCTCCTCGGCCTCGTCAGCAGCGGTGATGGCCGTGATGGCGGCAACCTGGAACTCAAAGGACGGGGCGGTCGCGCCCGCGGGCACGCTCACCACGTTGGAGGAGGCGTAGGCCACGACCTGACCACCCTGCGAGAAGGTGTAGAGGTCGGGCGTGGGCTGGTCGATCGTGTAGACCACGCCGTCGCGCTCAAAGCTCGTCTCGCCAGCGTTGATGGCGGAGTTGGCCTTGGACTGCACCAGCGCGCCAAACTCGGCGTCGGGGGCGGCGGTGTAGCGAAGCGACGTGGTCTCCGTGATGCCAGCGTACTGCGTGTTGAGCTCGGTCATGGTGGAGAAGGTCTCGTCCTGGCCGTAGGGGCTGATCACGCCGCCCACAAACGAGAACAGGAACATGGCCACAAGGATGACGAGTCCCACGACGGCCAGACGGTTGCGGAAGAAGCGCTTGGCGATAAGGGCGCCCGGCGAGAGGACCTTCACGCGACGGTCGTCGTTAAGGGAGTACTCCTGCTCCTCTGCCTGATCGGCGGGCTTGACGTTCTTGTCGTTGCTCATGTTGGTACACCCGCCTTTCTTAGGAGATGCGAACGCGGGGGTCGACCACCGCGTAGAGGATGTCGGTCAGGAGGTTGGAAAGCAGCGTGATGATGGCGATGAAGGTGAGGAAGAACATCGTGTAGGGGATGTCTCCGGCCGTCATGGCCTGGTAGGAGGTGTAGCCGGTACCCGGGATCATGAAGAGCGTCTCGGTGATGAGAGCGCCCGAGAAGAGGCCGGGGAGAGACCCGCCGATGACGGTCACGAGCGGGATGAGGGTGTTGCGGAACGCGTGCTTGTAGATGACCTTGTGCTCGGGCAGACCCTTGGTGCGCGCCGTGCGGATGTAGTCGGCGTTCAGGACCTCGAGCATGTTGGTGCGCGTGTAGCGCATGAGCGAGCCGATCTGGATGACTGTGAGCGTCACGACGGGCATGACCATGTGCTTGACGATGTCGATCATCTGGCCAACGGCGTCGAGCTGGGCGTAGTCGCGGCCCATGAGGCCGTAGAGGTCAAACCAGCCCAGGCCGACGGAGAAGACGAGCTTGAGCAGGGTTGCGAAGAAGAACGTGGGAAGCGAGATGCCGGCGAGGGCGACGGCGGAGATGATGTAGTCGCCCTTGGAGTACTGGTGCGTTGCCGCGAGGATGCCGAGCGGCACGGCGATGACCGTGGAGAACACGAAGGCAAGGCCGCCCATGGCGAAGGAGATGCCAATGGTGTTGTAGAACTCCGTGAGCACCGGCACGTTGAACTTCCAGGAGTCACCAAAGTTACCGGTGAGGAAGTCACCGAGCCAGGTGACGTAGCCGATGGGCACCGGAAGGTCGAGGCCGTACTGGGCGTTGAGCTGGGCGAGCCACTCCTCGTAGGGCTTGGCGCCCGGCGCCTGGGAGAGCTGCATGGCCATGGTCTCCACGTAGGAGGACGGCAGCGAGCGCATCAGGCCGTAGATGATGAAGGTCACACAGAACAAGATGATGACCGAGATTCCGATGCGCTTGGCGATGTAGGTTCTCACTCGCAAACGCTCCTCTCACTCATGCCCGCGCCTCTGGCGGGCGTAGAGACCCCTTTTCTGCGCTGGAAGAGCAGCGCAAGACGCTTCTCCCAGCACGGGAAGGAGGTCTCTCACTCCAACAGGGAAGGCCCCTCTGCTACTACGCGGCGGGGCGCGGCGGCACCTTGCCGCCGCGCCCAGCGCGTTTAGCTCGGGAAAGACTCAGGAAGAGCTCTACTTGAGCTCGAGCTTCTCGATCTCGTCCTTCCAGGTCCAGTACGGGGTCTGATCCTTGACGACGGACTCGACGTTGACGCGCTCAGAGGAGACGAGCGTGCACTCGGAGCGCTGGTAGACGGGAAGCTCGACGCCCCAGTCGAGGATGATGTCCATGGCCTCCTTGTAGATCGGCTTGCGGCTCTCGGTGTCGAGGGTCTGACGGCCGGCCTCGATGAGCTCGTCGAGGTCGGGGTCGTCGATCTCGTAGTAGTTCGTGGAGCCCTGGCTGTGATAGAGCTGGTACATGTCGGGATCGGCCGTGGACTGCCAGGCGGCGCACCACATCTCGGCGGCGCCAGACTGGTAGGAGGCGAAGAGGTCGGCGGAGTTGGCGATGTCGTTCACCGTGAAGGTCATGCCGATCTTCTCGAAGGCGTCAGCGGCCTCCTGCAGGATCATGAACGTCGGGTGGTCGCCCTGGCCGCCGCCACCGATGTTGCAGCGGTACTCGAGCTTGGCGCCGGCGGGGGCAGCGGTGAGCTTGCCGTCGGCAACGGTGTAGCCAGCGGCCTCAAACCAGGTGAGGGCGCCCTCGAGGGCGGCGTTGACGCGGTCCTCGTCGCTCATGTCAGCGGTGTAGAGCGGGTTGCCGGAGGCATCCGTGGAGTAGCAGACCGCATAGCCCGGGTCGGTCTCGTTGGGCGAGGCCCAGGAGGACGTGGAGATCGGGTAGTTGAGGACCGTGGCGGTGTCGCCGTAGTAGGAGGCGATGCCGGAGTCACGGAACACCGCGATGACGGTGCAGAGGGCCTTGCGGAGGGCCTTGGAGGCGTCGGAGCCCGGCTCGCCGTTCACGCAGACGTTGCCGGCGGAGATGGCGAGGTAGCCGTAGCCGCGGAAGTCGTGCAGGAAGGTGGAGAGGACGTCACCGGTGGTGGAGTCGTTGCCGTTGATCTCCTTGATCTGGGTCTCGACCTCCATGGAGTAGGACGGCTGGGAGATGTCGAGCGTGCCGGCCTGGACGCCGGTCACCATATCGGCCTCCTGGGTCTCCACGACGTTGAGGTTGGAGACCTTCGGGGCGCCCTTGTAGTAGTCCGGGTTGGCGGACATGAGAACCTGGCCGCCCTCGTAGCTGTCGAACTTGAAGGCGCCGGAGCCCATGGGCTGGCCGTTGAGGCTACGAGCCTTGGAGAGGTCGCCCTTGGTGAAGCCGAAGGAGTTGTTCTCGTAGTCGTAGAGGGACTCGTCTCCGTAGTACTTGTAGGAGCACGGGGCAATGGAGAGCTGGTAGATCATCGTGGCGTCGACGCCGTTGGTGGTGACGGTCATCGTGTAGTCGTCAACGCGGACGATGCCGGAGACGTTGGCGGCGGCGTCGCCGGTCTCAACGCCCTGGGTGCCCATGGCGTAGACGTCCTCGGGGATGAGGTCGGAGAGGGCGGTGCCGGCGGTCTCGGCCTCGCACGCGGAGAAGTTCCAGTCGTAGGCGGCGCCGATGGCCTCGAAGAAGTCGGTGGCGGTGGCGTCGGCGGGGAGGTCGGGGTAGTTCCAGCCCGCGGCGGCAGAGGCGACGTCGGTGGCGCCGTTCTCCATCATGTAGTCGACGATCTCCTGGGCAAACTTGGTGCCGCCGTCGTCAACGGCCGCCCAGAAGGCCTCCTGCTGCTCCTGCGTGAAGTTGGTGAAGTCGGTGTTGTCACGGCCGGCGTTGCCGATGAGGGAAGCCAGCGTGGCCATGCCGGTGCGGTACTCCTGCAGGCCAACGATGTCGTTGGAGTAGAGGGTGGCGGAGCCGTCATAGGTGGGGTCGAAGTACGCGTAGAAGGTGAAGATGGCGTCATCGATGGTGACGGGGGTGCCGTCGTGGAACTTGAGGTCGTCACGCATCTTCACGGTGTAGGTAACGGTGCCGTCGGCGTTCTCCTCCATCGTGATGTCGGCGGGGCCGGTGTAGGTGTAGTCGGTGCCGTTGTACTCGCGGGTCTCGCCCTCGATGGCGTTGAGGACGGGCTCGGCCATGCGGTCGGTCATGAGCAGCGCGATGTTGTTGAAGCTCACGACGTCCTGGTCAGCCGCGGAGGCGGTGAACAGGGGGCAGAACTTGCCCTCAAGGCCGTTGCCGGCAACGACGAGGGTGCCAGCGTGCTCGTTGGAGCCGCCGTTCTCGCCCTCTCCGCCGGTCTGCTCACCGGTGGTGGAGCCGTTGTTGCACGCGGCAAGCGCGAGCGCGCCCATGGTGGCTGCAGAGAGCCCGAGCATCTTCCTTCTGGTAACGAGCATGTTTCCCTACCTTTCCTCCCGTTAAGTGGGGATTTTCCTCACCGGGCGGGTTTGCGCCCGGCGTAGAGCCCAGATTCGGCGCGATTTCTAGAGAATTCGCGCTTACGGCATGTTACTTTTTGGAAATCTCAAGTTGGGGCTCGTCGGGATACCGTTCACGCTTTGGTTACAAACGGCGTACACACAGTCCCCTCTCGCCACGAGCGCGCTTGGGACACCTTTGGCAAGAAGAACGGTCGCGACCTGCCCGTTTTGCTGTGCGGGCCACTGCTGGCACCCAACGTTGCCAACGTGTCGACCGTGGTCAACGCCCCGGCGATCGCACCCCAAAGAGGGCCGTCAGGCCTAGCACGCCCCTCCTGCCCCGCCACGCCCGGCGGGCGCGGGAATCTTGAGCGGGAAGTCGCGCTCAAGCTCAAAGGCCGCGCGATACTGGCGGTTGGCGGTGTACCACTCGCGCACCCACGGCAGGTGGAACGCGGCAAAGCCGATGGGCAGCTCCGCCCGGCAGCGCGCAAAGACCTCGAGCAGGGCCTCGCCGTACTCGGGACGGCGAAGGTAGTCGGGGTTCTCCAGGCGAAAGCGCACGAGGCCGCAGAACTTCTCGGCAAGGTCCTCCGCCACGTCCGAGCCCTCCTCGCGCCGCGCCGTGCCCACGCGGTCGAGCGCCGCGAGCGCCTCGTCGCGCCGGCCCAGGCGCTCGCAGCACACCGCAAGCTTGTGGAGGTCCAGCATCGAGGGGTCCTCACGGGCCGAGAAGAACTCGTACGCCTCCTCGTAGCTGCCGCGCTCTATCAGAACGGCCGCCCTGTTGTAGGAGATCGTCTGCAGCAGGTCGTTCTCGCCCAGCGTGCGCGCGAGACGCTCAACCACGCGGTACTCCACCTCCATGTTCTGGAAGTCGAGCTGGTTGCTGTAGCAGTTGCCCAGGCAGACCTTGGCCGAGAGCATCACGTGCACGCGGCCCTCCTCCGCAGCGAGCGCGTAGGCCCTTCTCAGGCGCTCTATTGCCGTGGCGTTGTTTTTCTCGCCGCTCTTGTAGGCCGCAGCGCCCGCCTTCAGGTAGACGTGCGCGCAGGGGTTGAGCCGGAGGGCGTTGTCGTAGCGATGCTGGGCCAGACGCTGAAGTCCCAGCAACCGCCCGTCGAGAAGGGCCTCGAGCTCGGCATCCACGGGGCGCACGGGCTTGGAGAGGAGGCCGTCAAGCAGCGCGGCCTCCGCCGCGAGCGGGCTCGACGAGAGGCTGTCCGCACAGGCGGCGAGCTCCTCGCGCAGGGCGACGCGCGCGGGCTCGTCGTTGGAGAGCACGGCGTCAAAGCCGCGGTCCAGAAGCGAGCGGCCGCTGGCGAGAAACGCCTCGTCGTCGTGCCACGCAAGCCCGAGGCGCGCCATGAGCGCGCGCACGATCTCCGGGCTGGGGTCGGCCTCGCCGCGCTCGATCTTGGAGAGGTACGAGACGGCGCAGATGCCGTGGGCGAGCCCCTTGAGGCTCAGCCCCCGCCCGAGGCGCTCGCGTCGGACGAGCGCGCCGGCAAACCTGTTGGCCGGGGATATCTCCTGGCTCGCGGTCGTCATCCGCACGCTCCTCTCTTCCGTCACTCATCTGAACGTCGGGCACGCATGGGAAACCGCCCCCATTGTACGGACGCGTCTAGCAGGGCTCCCAGGTGGCGGCAAGGCACGCCTGGCGCAGCGCCACGAGGGCGACCACGCTCACGGCCTCGCAGGCGAGAAACGCCAGCTCGGGGGCACCGGGCGCCGCGGAGCTCACGATGAGGAGGACGATCTCCCCCACTACGGCCACAAGGCCGAACGCCGCCGCGACGACGGAGCGGCGGGGCAGCGCGCCGAAGGTCTCGTCGCGCACGTAGGCGCGCATGCGCTCGCCCGCCACAGAGAGCCTGCCCATGGCCCAGATGACCGAGACCATGGCCACAAACTGACACATGTACGGGAGCACCACGTAGGGGCAGCCCGAGAGCCCTCCCGGATTGGCGAGGGAGGCGCCCAGCACGGCGAGCGTCGCCACGCCGCACGCCGCCCACAGCGTGGTGACGATGCGGCGGCGATCCTGCCCGTCGGCCAGCCTCACGTGCTCGCCGAGGTAGGCCAGCTTGCCGTTCTCGTCGGTTCCAAAGTCCTTGAGCCGCTCGCGCGCCTTCTTCCTCACGTCCTTCTCGCCTCCCCCTACCAAAAACCTGACAAATCACCCTGTCACCATTGTCATCATGACAAAGGTGACAGGGTTGTTTGTCATAAATTATGCGATGCCGGTGAGGTCGTAGGACTCGAGCCAGGCGGTGGCGCGCTCGCAGATGGCCTTGAGGCAGCCCTCGTCAAAGGGCGAGGTCATGCCCGCGTGAGCGAGCAGGTCCGTGAAGGCGCGCGTGCCGCCCTGGCGCGTGTAGGCCATGTAGTGCTCCCAGGCGTTTGCAAAGTCGTCCTGCGACATGGCCCAGAACTCGAGCGCCACCGTCTGTGCGAGGCAGTAGTCGATGTAGTAGAGCGGGTTCTCGTAGATGTGGCTCTGACGCTGCCAGCCCTCGCCCTCGGCGTAGAAGGGAATCTCGCCGTCAAGGCGCATCCACGGCATGTAGGTGCCGAGCAGGCGCTTCCAGGTGGCGTGGCGCTCGGCGGGCGTCATCTCGGGGTGCTCGTAGACCTCGTGCTGGAAGTGGTCGACCATCGTGCCGTACGGCAGGAAGGTGATGGCACCGGCCAGGTGCGCGTAGCGGTACTTGCGCGCGTCGTCGCCGAAGAACTCCTCGGCCCACGGCCAGGCCATGAACTCCATGGACATGGAGTGGACCTCGCAGGCCTCCATCGAGGGCATGGAGAGGCCGATCGGCGTCTTGTCCGTGTTCATGTAGTAGGAGAACGCGTGGCCAGCCTCGTGCGTGACCACCTCGACGTCGCCCTGCGTGCCGTTGAAGTTGGCAAAGATGAAGGGCACGTCGTAGTCCGGGATCTGCGTCATGAAGCCGCCGCCGGCCTTGCCCTCGGTGGAGAGCACGTCCATGAGGTCGCGCTCGAGCATCATGTCAAAGAAGGCGCCGGTCTCGGGGCTGAGCGCGCGGTAGAAGGTGCGGCCGGCCTCGAGGACGTCGTCGGCGGTGCCGCGCGGCGCGGGGTTGCCGGAGCGGAAGGAGAGCGCCTCGTCGGCAAAGGAGAGCGGGTACTCCACGCCCAGGCGCTCGGCCTGCGCGCGGTAGATCTTGTCGGCCAGCGGCACCACGTAGGTGCGCACGGCCTCGCGGAAGCGCTCCACGTCCTCGCGGCCGTAGGAGAGGCGCCCCATGCGGTCGTAGCCCAGCGGCAGGTAGTTCTTGTAGCCGAGCTTCTTGCCCATGGCGTCGCGCACGTGGGTGAGCTCGTCGTAGATACGGTCAAGGTCGGCCTGGTGCTCCTTGTACCAGGCGCCCTCCGCCTTCCAGGCGGCAAGGCGCTCGGCGTCGTCGGCAGACTTCTTGAACGGCGTGAGCTGCGAGAGCGTGTAGGTGCCGCCCTCAAAGGGGATCTGCGCGGAGGCGATGAGCTTCACGTACTCCTGCGCGAGGGCGTTCTCGCGCTTCATGTCCTCCACGATCTCCGGCTTGATGGTGCGGCGCTCCTGCTCGGCCTGGGCAAAGAGCAGCGTGCCGTACTTCTCCTCCAGCTGCGCGCGGAAGGGAGAGGCAAGAAGGGCCGCGGTGAAGGCGTCGGCAGCGGACTGCAGCTCGGGCTGGGCCTCGTCCCAGAAGGCGGCCTCGGTGTCATAGAACTCGTCGCGCGTGTCGATGACGTGGCGGATCATCGCCAGCTCGGCGGCCGTCTGCGTGTGACGGTCGAGCTGGTCCTTCTCGAGGAAGGCGGCCTCCGCGGCCTCGGGGGTCTCGGCGCCGGCAAGCTCTGCCGCTAGGCGCGCGTACTCGGCCTTCACTGCCTCCAGGTCCGGGCGCTCGTAGGCCATGTCCTTGAACGAAACGGAATTGCTCACGGGGGTTCCTCCTCTTCTTGCGGCACCGGCCCGTTGGGGTTCTCGCCGCGCACTTAGGCTATGATTCGGTTTGGTATTGTACCCGTCAGAGGAGTTTCCATGCCTGACTACGTTCTCAGCTGCTGCTCCACCGCCGATGTGACGCGCGAGTGGCTCGAAGGCCGCGACATCAAGTACCTCTACTTCAACTACTACCTCAACGGCGAGATGTGCAAGGACGACTTTGGCACCACCAACTCCCCCGCCCAGCTCTACGCCAAGATGCTCGCCGGCGCCGACGCCAAGACCTCGCAGATCAGCGCGGGCGACTACATGGCCCACTTCGAGAAGTACCTCGCCGCGGGCAAGGACGTCCTGCACGTGACGCTCTCCACCGGCATCTCCGGCACCTACAACTCCGCCTGCACCGCGCGTGACCAGCTCGCCGAGAAGTACCCGGAGCGCAAGGTCATCGTCATCGACTCGCTCGCCGCCTCCTCCGGCTTTGGCCTGCTCATGGACAAGCTCGCCGAGCTGCGCGACGCCGGCATGGGGATCGACGAGCTCGCCGCCTGGGCCGAGGAGCACAAGAGCGAGGTCCAGCACTGGTTCTTCTCGTCCGACCTCACGTTCTTCGTGCGCGGCGGGCGCGTCTCCAAGGCAGCGGGCCTCGTGGGCGGCATGCTCAAGATCTGCCCCGTGATGGACGTCGAGCCCGACGGCTCGCTCGCCGTCAAGGAGAAGATCCGCACCAAGGCCAAGGCCGTGAGCCGCGTGGTCCAGAAGATGGAGGAGCTCGCCGAGGGCGGCCTCGACTACTCCGGCAAGTGCTACATCTCGCAGTCCGAGTGCATCGACGACGCCCAGGAGGTCGCACGCCTCGTTGAGCAGAAGTTCCCCAAGCTGAACGGCAAGGTGGAGATCTTCCCCATTGGCGCCACCATCGGCGTCCACACCGGCCCCGGCACCGTTGCCCTCTTCTTCTGGGGTAAGAAGCGCGCGTAGCGCGTGACGCTGGCGTCAGGTTCATTTGTCACGGCCGTCGCCCCCGGGCGGCGGCCTTTTGTTATGGCGGCGCCAGATTTTGCCTGTGATTCTAGGCGGGCGCACGTTGTGTGCGGTTTTTGAAAGGGGCCCCATGTAGACCGGCAAATTGCCCTACAAAAGCGCAGGTCAGAACAACTTCGATTGCCCGATACCCGACCCTCCTCCAAAAAACCGCACACAACGGGCGGGGTGCGTGGGCAAGGCGAGGCGCCCTAGAGCGGAAGCGAGAAGAACCTCTCGTAGAGGGCGAGCTCCTCGGGCGTGCTCAGGCTCGAGGCAAACTCAACGCGGCCCGCGCGGTTGCGCTCGGCAAGAAGCCCCTCCTGTGCGAGGCGGGAGCGAAGCTGACGCGCCGTGCCCGCGCCGCCGTCGAAGAAGCGCACGCCCTCGCCGAGCACGCGCGAGATGAGGGGCCGCACGAAGGGGTAGTGCGTGCAGCCGAGCACCACCGCATCGACCGTCCCGGCATAGCGGCCCACAAGGCCGTCGATCATCTCCGCCAGGTCGGGAGCGTCCAGGTCGCCCCGCTCGATGCGCGCCGCGAGCCCCGGGCATGGGACGGAGATGACCTCGCACTCCCCACCCCAGGCGCGCGCGAGCTCGTGGTACTTCTCCAGGCGCAGCGTGACCTCGGTGGCCATGACGAGGATGCGCCCGTGCGGGAGCGCGCGGGCGGCGGGCTTGAGGGCTGGCTCGATGCCCACGATGGGAACGTCGGGATGGGAGGCGCGCAGCGCTGCGGCGGCAACGGAGGTCGCGGTGTTGCACGCGATCACGATCGCCTTGGCGCCGCCGTCCAGGAAGCGCTCGACGATGGTGCGGGAGAGCGCGAGCACCTGCTCCTCGGTCTTCTCGCCGTAGGGAGCGTTGGCGGAGTCCCCGAAGTAGTGGAAGTCCTCGTGAGGGAGCTCGTCCACGAGCGACCTCAGCACGCTGGTGCCGCCCAGCCCGGAGTCAAAGACCCCCACAAATCCGTCGCTTCTCTGTTCCACGGAGCACCTCCCCTCGACCCTAGAGAATGGCACAAGGATAGCGCAACGCCGGTGGACGCCACTCGCCCCTCAAACATTGCCATTCACAGTTATATTTCTGCAAAGGTATATCGACACACATAGTAATGTTGGGTACGATACACATAACGACAGCGGACAGGAGGAGGTGACCCATGGCATCGAGAGACGCTGAGAGCGACCTCATCCGGGGCAACATCGACGCGATCGTGCTGTGCACGCTCTCGGACGGCGACTCCTACGGCTACGAGATCCTGAAGGACGTCGCGCAGACGAGCGAGGGGGCGTACGAGATGAAGGAGCCCTCCCTCTACACGAGCCTCAAGCGCCTTGAGGGGCAGGGGCTCGTGGAGAGCTACTGGGGAAACGAGTCCCAGGGCGCGCGCCGGAAGTACTACCACATCACCGACGGCGGGCGCGCCGAGCTCACGGAGGCAACGGCGCGCTGGGTGCGGGCAAGAAACATCATCGACCGACTCCTCAGACAGGGCGGAGGCAGCAAATGAGCGGCAGAAGCGACATCAGGATGTACGTCGAGCACCTCTTTGAGGGACGCACGCTCGACGCCGAGACCATCGAGCTCAAGGAGGAGATATACGGCAACCTCGTCGCGCGCTTTGACGACTACGTGGCGCAGGGCATGGGCGAGGACGAGGCGTACGCGCGCACCTGCGAGGCCGTGACGAGCGTGGACGACGTCATGGGCGAGAAGGACGCGGGCGATAAGGACGACCCGCTCGACGCCACCGTCGCGGCACCGGCCGCAGCGGTTGCGCCCGAGCCCGAGCCCACGACCGTGATCGGCACGCCCGAGCCGCCCGCGTCGCAGGGTGCGCCCGCGGGCGCACAAACGCGCTGGTCGACGGGCATGATCGTGGCGGTGGTCGCGGTCGTTCTCCTGGTTGCCGGCATAGCGGGCTGCACCGTGTTCAACCTGCTGGACACCCAGAGGGGGCTGGAGGACTACCAGTCCCAGACCTCGCAGACGGTCCAGCCGGTAGATCAGCCCGATGACACCACCTACACGGACGACGCGGCCACGGGTGACGCGGCCACGGGCCAGACGACCGGCAACAACGCAACCAGCGACGACGCAACGAGCACGTCCCCCAACAACGGGAGCGCCCCGCAGGACGGGACGGGCAACCGCTACGGCGCCCCGTCGCAAAGCGGCACGGGCCTCACCGCCGAGGTGCGGGCGCACTCCGTCGACGAGCTCACCGGGTACGCGGGAACTGCGCTCTCGGACGCGGCGCGCGTGGAGGAGCTCGTGCGGGCGCTCCCCGTTGGCGAGTACGTGACGGGAGTCACCGCCGACCCCGCCACGAAGACCGTTGAGGTCACCTACACCTACCAGGACCGCGACCTGGTCGCACGCGACGATGACCACGTGGACCTCGCCCTTGTTTACGACGCCGTGGCTCTCATGAGCACCCTTGACGGGATGGACACGCTGCGCATGGTTGAGATTGAGGACGACGGCTACGAGTATGACCGGGGCCTGCAGGTCTTTGAGCGCAGCATGCTCGAGTGGCTGCTCGGTGTGACCCTTGACGCCAGCCAGCTTACGGCCGAGGCCTGGGAGAGCGTCCGTGGGCAGGTCATGACCGAGTACGTCTACGAGGAAGCGTGGGACCGCGCAGAGCGCAGCTAGATCGCCAACCTTACACGAAGGGAAGATCAGGCTACATTATGGTGTGGAATCGCCCTTCGTGTAAGGTTCACCTCTGTAGACCGGCTGACTTCTGTCACAATCTTGGGTCGCTACGCACCCAACCGAAGGGAACCACATGAGCAACGACGGCAAGAAGGTCAAGGTCCACTACGTGGGCACGCTCGACGACGGCACCAAGTTCGACTCCTCGCGCGACCGCGGCGAGCCGCTGGCCTTCACCTGCATGGCCGGCCAGATGATCAAGGGCTTTGACGAGGCCGTGCGCGAGATGGAGGTCGGCCAGGTGGTGGACGTCCGCCTCGAGCCCGCCGAGGCCTACGGCGAGCGCGACGAGCGCCTCGTCCAGACCGTGCCCGTCTCCGCGATGCCCGGCGCCGAGACCCTCTCCGCCGGCGACCGCGTGATGCTGGCCTCCCCCACCGGTCAGCCCTTCCCTGCGACCGTCGCGGCCGTGGAGGACGGCAACATCACCTTTGACATGAACCACGAGATGGCCGGCAAGGCGCTCAACTTCAACATCGAGCTTCTTGAGGTCGAGGAGTAACCGCACGGCGATTCGCCGCCCGAGGCCCGCGACGCCAACCGCGTCGCGGGCCTTGTTTTATGACAATCTACCCTGTCACCTTTGTCATCACATGTGCTCCCAGGAGACGAGGTAGCGCAGGGTGTGGTCGTCCTTGCAGCTGAAGCGGTACTCCGGCCGTGTGGCGGGACCGCAGCTCCCGGTACCAATTCCCATCTGGAAAGCCTGGATGGTCACATAGGTCCCCGTGCGAACCTCGTCCTCCCGGTGGCGCATGGCGCGCAGCCCCTCGTCCGAGTAGGCCTTGACGGCAAGCTCGAAGGGCCGGTCAACAGCTGTAAGCTGCACGCTCCTCTCGCCGTTTGAGAGGGTGACGTACTGGCAGTCCATGCGGTTGCCGCTCTCCTGCGGGCGAATGTTGGGCTCGGTCATGTCCGCAACGTGACAGCGCACGCGCTCGATCTGTGCCTGCTCGCACATGTCTCGGTAGGACTCGCCGTTGCGGCCGAGATACTCAACGTCGTCCCACAAGTCGTCAAGCCGGTAGCACACGCCAAAGCGAGGCAGGTCGCCTCGGCCGCGCTCGCAGTGGAGTCGCGTCGTCACGAGCACGCCCGCCCGGACCGCCTCGTAGGAGGTGGTGCAGAGGAAGCGGTGGTGCGGGTAGACGAGGCGCGTGACCACCTCGGCGCTCCCCTCCCCGCTCACCGTGGAGACAACCTCGCGACGGCAGTCGTAGAGCCTCTCCATCGGGCAGCGCCCGTCAAGGTAGCGGTCGTTGTCCGTCGCGGCGCGGGAGAGAAGGACCGGCGTCGCCGCGGGGCGCATCGAGCCGGGAAGGACGAGCCCGTCGCCTGTGACCTCGCAGCCCTCCGGGAAGCGCGCAACCCGGGCAAGGCCCGTCTCCCCCAGGGGCTCCAGGCCGGAGAGCGCAAACTGCTCGCGAGCGACCTCCTCGCCCGTGGCGCGACGCGTCGTGATGACCGTCACCAGGCGCACGCGGTTGCGACGCAGGCCCGCCCCCTCATCGGACGCCTCGTGCGAGGTCGGCTGCACGAGCACCGTGGCATGGCGCAGCGGGTCAACATCGGGCACGACCTCGGCAACGCCACCGTCGCTCCACTCAAAGCGCAGCGTGAAGGCGTCTCCTGGCGTGAAGCCCGTCGCGTTGAAGAGGCGGAACCAGTCGCCGCCCACGTGGCGCACGCGAAGGGGGCGATAGCAGTGGCGCACGATGCGCGCGCCCGTGGAGGGCGTGCGATCCGGGTAGAACAGGCCGTCCACGCAGAAGTTGCCGTCGTGCTCCCACTCGCCGTGATCGCCGCCGTAGGTGTAGCTGCCATCCGGATGCAGGACGGCATGGTCGACCATCTCCCACACGCAGCCGCCCATGAGGGCGTCGTACGAGTAGATCTGCTCCCAGTAGTCCTCGATGCCGCCGGGGCCCACGCCCATGGCGTGCGCGTACTCGCAGAGGAGGTAGGGGCGGTCATTGAGCCTGCGGGTGGTGGAGCTCCCCTCGCCCACGCTCCTCACGCGCTCGACCGTGGCGTACATCTCACTGCCCACGTCGTAGGCGCGGCGCAGGGAGTGAATCGCGCCCTCGTAGTGCACGGGCAGGTCCGAGCGCGAGCGAATGAGCTCGTACATGGCATCGGCGTTGCAGCCTCCGCCCGCCTCGTTGCCCAGGCTCCACATGATCACGCACGGGTGCAGCTTGTCACGCTCGAACAGGCGCTCCGCGCGGTCGAGGTAGCGTGGTCGCCAGCGGGCATCGTCCGTGAGGCGGTTCTGGCGCGCCGGGAACTTGCCCACGAGGGCGCCATGGGTCTCGAGGTCCGCCTCATCGATCACGTAGACGCCCAGCTCGTCGCAGAGCTCGAGGAGGAGCGGATCGGGCGGGTAGTGCGACGTGCGGATGGTATCGATGTTGTGCTCCTTGCAGAGGCGCACGTCTCGCTCGATCTCCGCGGGTGTCATCGTGTAGCCCGCCGTGGGGCTCGTGTCGTGATGGTTGACGCCATGGAGCTTCACCGGGCGGCCGTTCACGAGGAAGCGCCGGCCGTCCACGCGCGCCTCGCGGAAGCCCACGCGCAGAAGGACGCACTCTGTGCCCGTCTCAAGGTAGAGGCCGTAGAGGTTGGGCGTCTCCGCCGTCCACTCGAGCACGTCAAGCTCGTCAAAGGCGAGCGTCGCGCGCCCGTTGCCCGCGCTCGTCTCGGACGCGCGCTCGAGGTCGTGCCCGCGCAGCGTGGCGCGTACCTCCCCACCGCCCGCAAGCGTCACGTCCGCCCGCAGTCGGTAGCGCACGCGGCTCGCACGTTCTTCTCGCCAGGTGCGCACCTTGACATCCCAGATACCGCACGGGGTCACCTCGCGCAGCAGCACGTCGCGAAAGATGCCGTTGTTGCGAAACATGTCCTGGCACTCCAGGTAGCTGCCCGTGCACCAGCGGCGCACCACGGCGAGCAGCTCGTTTTGCCCCGCGCGCTGGTAGGGGGAGAGGTCAAACTCGGCGGTGTTGTGGGAGCCCTCGGAATAGCCCACGCGCTCCCCGTTGAGGTAGAGGTCAAGGCAGCTTGCCACGCCGAGGAAGGTGATGACGTGGCCAGCCGTGGCCTCACGCTCGCTGAGGTCAAAGAGACGGCGATACACGCCCACAAAGTTGTACTCGTCCTTGGGGTGCGCCACGTGCGCTCCCTGGCCACCCTCGCCAATGAGCGAGAAGACCGGGCCCATCGGCTCCTCCCGCGGCACGCGCGGCGGGTCAAACGGGAACTGGTAGCGCTCGTCCACATAGAAGGGGTGGTCGTAGCCCTGGAACTGCCAGCAGCCGGGAACGGCCACGCGATCCCAGGTCACGGCGTCGGTATCCAGCACGTCGGGCAGCTCCGCGGGGCGAGGGTAGAAGCGGAAGTCCCACTCGCCGCTCAGGCAACGCACGAGGGGCGAGTCGTAGCGGCGGCGCTCGGGCGTGACGGCGCCCGCCGAGGCGCGGTCAGGAAACGCGACGAAGTAGCTTCTCGCCGGGAGGCGGCGCTCCTCGATGATCGCTGCGTCACAATACGCGCTCTTGTCGATCGCATACCTCATCGTCGTCCCCCCCAACTTGACAGGCGTCAGAGCTGATTGTCACACAACAAGACGGGCCGCCGGGCGAGAAGTGCCCGACGGCCCAGAGCGTCTCATGGCGATCTGCCCTGTTATGACAATCTACCCTGTCACCTTTGTCATGATGATGACAGTTTACCCTGTCACCTTTGTCATCAAATGGCGGCGAGGGCCTGCTCGATGTCGGCGATGAGGTCCTCGGTGCCCTCGAGGCCGCACGAGAAGCGCACCATCGCGGGCGAGATGCCGGCGGCTGCCAGCTCATCGTCGTTCATCTGGCGGTGCGTCGCGGAGGCCGGGTGCAGGCAGCAGGTGCGGGCGTCCGCCACATGCGTCTCGATGGCGGCAAGGCGCAGGGCGGCCATGAACTTCTCGGCAGCAGCACGGCCGCCGGCCAGCTCAAAGGACACCACGCCGGAGCCGCCCTCGGGCAGGTACTTCTGGGCGAGCGCGTAGTACGGGTCGCTCGGCAGGTGCGGGAAGCGCACCGAGGTCACCTTGTCGCTCTTCTCGAGGAACTCCGCCACGGCAAGGCCGTTCTTAAAGTGCTGCGGCATACGAACGTGCAGGCTCTCGAGACCCATGTTGAGGTAGAACGCGTTCTGCGGGCTCTGGATGGAGCCGAGGTCGCGCATGAGCTGCGAGGTTGCCTTGGTGATGAAGGCGCCGGCCTGGCCGAACTTCTCGGCGTAGACGATGCCGTGGTAGGACTCGTCCGGGGTGGTGAGGCCGGGGAACTTCTCCGCGTGCGCCATCCAGTCAAAGTTGCCGGAGTCCACGATGGCGCCGCCCACGCCCACGCCGTGACCGTCCATGTACTTGGTGGTGGAGTGGGTCACGATGTCGGCGCCCCACTCGATGGGACGGCAGAAGACCGGCGTGGGGAAGGTGTTGTCCACGATCAGCGGCACGCCGTGGTCGTGGGCTGCCTTGGCAAAGCGCTCGATGTCCAGCACGTCAAGCGCGGGATTGGCAATCGTCTCGCCAAAGACGGCGCGCGTGTTGGGGCGGAAGGCCGCCTCAAGCTCCTCGGGCGTGCACTCCGGTGAGACGAACGTGGACTCGATGCCCATCTTGGCCATGGTGTGCGCGATGAGGTTGTACGTGCCGCCGTAGATGGCCGAGCTCGCCACGACGTGGCTGCTCGCCTCGCAGATGTTGAAGAGCGCAAAGAAGTTGGCCGCCTGGCCGGAGCTCGTGAGCATGGCCGCGGCGCCACCTTCGAGCGCGGCGATCTTTGCGGCCACGGCATCGTTGGTGGGGTTCTGGAGGCGCGTGTAGAAGTAGCCCTCGGCCTCGAGGTCAAAGAGCTGTCCCATGTGCTCTGAGGTGGCGTACTTGAAGGTGGTGGACTGGACGATGGGAATCTGGCGCGGCTCGCCGTCGCCGGGCGTGTAGCCAGCCTGGACGCAGCGCGTCGCGATGGTCTGATCAGCCATGGTGGTCCTTTCTGTTGGGTCTGACCATCATAGCGCGAAGCCCGCCTCGGGCACCCTCATGTGACATGTCCGAAAAACCTAGTTTTGGGTTTCTCGGCCCTCTGCGCACTGCCAGATGTCCGTTCCAGCATGTTTGCGCCGGTTTTGGGCAACAAGTTTTATGTAGCAGCGCGCGGATGGCGGCATTTTTCGCCGGATGACACGCTTTGGGACCCCGGACGTTTTTCCGGACTATCCCGGCTACGCCGCGTACCCGAGCTCCTCGCGGCGCTGCCGGATGGTCCTCCATCCTAGCGACTTCTTGAGCTTTCCGCCGCGGTACCACTCGATGTAGGCATCGAGCGCGGCGGAGAACTCCTCGAAGCCGACCCCCGTCCAGTCGCGGCCCTCGAAGAAGTCGCACTTGAGTGTTCCGAAGAAGCCCTCCGCCCGGGCGTTGTCGGGGCTGCGTGCCTTTCGGGACATCGAGCGTACCACATGGCCCTCCTCGCAGGCCTCCGCCCAGTCGCCGCTCATGTAGACGGAGCCGCCGTCGGTGTGCAGCACGAGGGGTCTCTCCTCGGTCGGCCCCACATCGGCGACGAGGTCGCGCAGCATGCCGACCATGAGCGCCCTGTCCGGGTGGAGCGAGACCCTCCAGCACACCGGCCACCCGTCGAAGCAGTCGATCGCCGGCGACAGGTAGGCCTTGAAGCCGTCGAGGCGGAACTCGGTGACGTCGGTGACCACGAGCAGCCCCGGCTCGTCGGCGTGGAAGTCGTGGGTGCCGTCCTCGGCGAGCGGCAGGTTGGCGGGGCGCTCGGAGAGCTCGCCGGCGTAGCTGGAGTGGCGCGCCCTGCGCGCGACCTGGGCGGCCTTGCGCGAGACGAGCCCCTCCTCGGCCATGATGGCGCGCACGACCTTCTCGGAGGCGACGACGGGCGTGGACGCGTCCCCGGGCTCGAGGTCGCGCCAGGAGACCGGCTCGCCCTCGCCGGAGCGCAGGTCGGCGGTCACCGACTCGGCGCCGTACGCCCCGCCGCTCGCCTCGAAGGAGGCGCGCACGCGCACGCGCAGGGCGGCCTTGGGGTCGGGCCTAGCGGCCCTCGCGGCCTGGTCGAGGTAGGTGCTCTTGGGTATCGAGAGCGTCTCGGTCACGTCCCTGAGCCCCGCGAGCGGGCACCTCCCCCGCGCCAGCTCCCCGGCCCGCCACTTCTCCCCGCTGGTCAAAGAGGCCGGGCCTGGTGCTTTTAGGACGTCCAACACCGCCAGCGCCTCGGCGAGCTTGACCTCCGCCATCCTCGCGCGCTCCGCCGGGTCCTCCGGCAGGTCGGCGCCCCAGTCGCGCCAGTCGGTCTGCTCCGGCCCGTCAGCCACGCCGGCCCCCTTCCGCTCGCGGCGGGGGCGCCGCGCGGCGTACCTCGGGCTGCCCTCGCCGTGGGCGCAGTGCATGCGCTCCGGCCGGCTCGGCATCTCGGTCGCGGCGAGCTCGCCCGCCTCCTCCATCCTCAGCCAAAGATACAGGTTGCGGCGGGTCGGGAAAAGCGGCAGCCGACGGCAGGCCTCCGGGACGCTCAGCCCGCTTCTGTGGAACTCCCAGAGTATCCCCTCGCGCTCCTCCTTGGTGTACATCGGACTCCCTCCTGGACCAAGCTTGGTCCGAGATTTTGTCCGAGGTCCCCTTTCGCTGGATTGTGGGCAAAAACATTGATGGACAAGATGCTTTTCCATCAAAGATTTTGCCCAAAACCAGGGAGAGACGCAACGAGCAGAAAAGCGGACAGGCGAGAAGAGCCCCGGGATGTCGGCCGCTACACCATCTGCTCGGGGTGGAAGACCTCGTCAAAGCGCTCGGCCGAGAGGAGCCCCAGCCCCACGCACGCCTCCTTGAGCGACGTCCCCTCCGCAAAGGCCTTCTTCGCCACACGCGCGGCGTTGTCGTAGCCGATGTAGGGGTTGAGGCTCGTGACGAGCATGAGCGAGCGGTGGAGGTTCTCGTCCATCTTCTCGCGGTTGGCCGTGATGCCCGAGGTACAGCGCTCGTCGAAGGAGACGATCGCGTCCGCCAGCAGGCGAACGGACTGCAGGTAGTTGTAGGCGATCACCGGCATGAAGACGTTGAGCTCAAAGTTGCCCTGGGAGGCGGCAAACCCGATCGCGGCGTCGTTTCCCATGACCTGCACGGCAACCATCGTCACGGCCTCGCACTGGGTGGGGTTGACCTTGCCCGGCATGATGGAGCTGCCCGGCTCGTTGGCCGGAATCGTGATCTCGCCGAGGCCCAGACGCGGGCCGGACGCGAGCCAGCGCACGTCGTTGGCGATCTTCATCATGTTGGCGGCAAGGCCCTTCACCGCACCGTGGCTAAAGACGAGCGCGTCCTTGCCCGTGAGCGCGCGGAACTTGTTGGGGTCCGTCTCAAACGGCAGGCCCGTGAGCTCGGCCAGCTCCGCAGCCACCGCCTCGTCAAAGCCAGCCGGCGCGTTGAGGCCCGTGCCCACGGCCGTGCCGCCGAGCGCCAGCCGGTAGAGCCCGGGCATCGCGGCAAGAAGCTCCTCGCGCGAGCCCTCGAGAAGCCCTCGCCAGCCGGAGATCTCCTGGGAGAACGAGATGGGGACGGCATCCTGCAGGTGCGTGCGACCGCTCTTGACCACGCCCGCGTTCTCCTCCTCAAGGCGGAGCAGCGTGCCCACGAGCTGGTCAATTGCGGGCAGCAGGCGCCCGGTCACGGACAGCGCGGCCGCCACGTGCATAGCCGTGGGGAAGGTGTCATTTGAGGACTGGCTCATGTTGACCGAGTCATTGGGGTGCAGGGACTTCTCCAGCACCACGCCCTTCTCGGCCGCGAGCTGGTTGCCGCGGTTGGCGAGAACCTCGTTCATGTTCATGTTGGACTGCGTGCCGGAGCCCGTCTGCCACACCACCAGGGGGAAGTCATCGTCGTGCGCACCGGAGAGCACCTCGTCGGCGGCCTCGCAGATGAGCTCGCACGCCTCGGGGGCAAGACGGCCAAGCGAGCGGTTCGCGCGCGCGGCAGCCTTCTTGACCAGCGCAAACGCGCGCACGATCCCCTCGGGCATGCGCTCGGTGCCAATGGGGAAGTTCTCGTGGCTGCGCTCGGTCTGCGCGCCCCAGAGCGCGTCCGCGGGGACGCGCATCTCCCCCATCGAGTCCCGCTCAATGCGCCACATGCCGTCCGTCTCGCCCACGCGCTACTCCTCCTCGGCCTCGTCGCCCTTGTCGTCCTTTGCGGCCTTCTCGGCCTTGCCCGCCTTGCCGGGCTTTGGCGCCTTCTCGGCCTTCTTCTTTGCCGGGCGCGCGTCGGACTCGCGGCGCTCCAGCCCGGACGTGATGGCGGAGACGACCTCGGCCTGGTCGCGCGCAACAACGCCCAGGTCGGCGCGGACGCCGCGGAAGCGCGGGCTCTTGGCGCACTCGTCGGCGAGCTGCTTGTTGCTGCGGGCATCCGAGAGGGCGCCGAGCTCGCGCTGGATCTCGTCGAGCGCCTCGCTCATCTGCGCGCGCTCCGCCCCAAGGACGTCCCCAAGGCGCTCGGCCACGTAGTGCATCTCCTTGGTGTCGCGCCGGGCCACGTAGACCGCGTCCCCGTCGCGCAGGTCAAGGCCAAAGAGGTCCTCGTCGACCTCGTTGAAGAGCGTGTCAAAGCGCTCGCGGAAGTCCTCGGCGGTGAGGCCCTTCTCGGCGACCCTGGTCTTCCAGCTCAGCTGCCCCAGGTCGCGCGCAAGCCGCTTGAGGTCCTTGGCGGCGTGGAGCTTACGCATGTGCGTCACAAACGAGCCGCACTCAAGCGAGCGCTCCTTGGCGCAGGCCATGGGCAGAAGGCTGTTCTCGCCGAGCTCGCCGCTCTCCACAAGGCCGGCAACGGTCTCGGAGAGAATGTCGAGCGCGCGCAGGTGCGCGGAGGCAACCTGGAGCTCCTTGAGGACGTGCTCGCAGCGACGGTTCTGCTTCTTGGACTGCCAGGGGGCAAGGAACTGCAGGAGGGAGCGCACGCGACGGATGGCAATGCGGAACTGCAGGAGCTTCTCCGGGTCGTCCGGGCTGGAAAGAAACTCCTCCGTGCAGTCCGTGAGCACGCCGGCGGCGCCGGCCACCCCGCGCTCGACGAGCGCGAGCTCCTCCCACGAGGCCACCTCGGGGCCGGCCACGTACCAGCGCAGCACGCCGCGTCCCGAGGGTCCGGTGGGAAGGTCGATGGCGGCGGCGGTGCCCTTGCCAAACTGGGGGCACACGCCCAGAAGGCGCGTGGCCAGGTGATCGACAAACGGCGCGTGCCCAACGGCGATCACGCACAGCGCGTCGGCCGTCTCAAGCTCGGCGAGAAACGCCGAGATGTCCTGAGCGTAGAGGGACTGGTGAACCTCGATGTCCTCCGCACCCGTGGCGGCCGCCACAACGTCCGCCGTCTCGAGCGCACGAATGGCGGGGCTGCTCCACACGAGCGGGCGGACCTCGTCGCCGAGCAGGCCAAACGTGCGCGGGTATGCCACGCGGAGTGCGCGCGTCCCCGAGGACGTGAGCTTGCGGTCGAGGTCGGACCCGGTGGGCGAGCTCGCCTCCGGGGCACCATGTCGAACGAGAACCAGCGTCTTGACCATGTCTCCCCCGTTCATCGCTCCATAGACAAGAGACCAGAATAGCAATTTCCCGCTCGCCGATTTCTCGGTTGCGGGGAGCGGTAGCCGAAGCGGGCGTGAGGGCCCGGCGTACGCCGAGAAAAGCGAGCCGCCGTCCCTCTCGCCAGACGTGCCGAGAAAACCGAGAGCCTGTACCAGCCCTCTCATCCGCGTGCCAAGAAGATCGGCCCTCTGTACCAGAACGAGCGCCGGCTGCCGAAAGAACTCGCCCTCTGTACCACCTCAAGCGCCCGCGTGCCGAGAAAAACGGCAGGCTGTACCACCGATGTCTTCGCCGATGCGAGGGGACCGGTACAGAGGGACGATTTTCTCGGCGGGAAATTCCGGATGTGGTACAGAGGCGCGGTTTTCTCGGCAGGTAAATCCGGATGTGGTACAGGAGCGCGGTTTTCCCGGCAGGTAAATCCGGATGTGGTACAGGGGCAAGCATCTCTCGGCGGGCGGTCAACGGGACTTGTACAGGGGCACGTTTTTCTCGGCGGACGGGCAGACAGACAGGCGCGCGCCACGCGACCCCACGGCTTCGAAACGCTGACCGTTTTAATGCCGGTCGGCCACCGGAGCGGCGCTACCATAAGGAAAAGCGGTTCAAGGGGGTGCCATGAACACGACGAGCTACCTCGGACCAGACAACGCCGCCGAGCTTGGCGAGGCAATCGCCCGTGAGCTCACGGGCGCGCTCGCCGCACCGCGCGAGACCATCGCGCTTGCCGTGATGTGCCTGCTCTCGGGCGGGCACCTGCTCCTCGAGGACGTCCCCGGCGTGGGCAAGACCACGCTCGCCCGCGCCCTCGCCCGCGCCGTGAGGGGGCGCGTCACGCGCGTGCAGTTCACCTCGGACATGCTCCCGAGCGACCTCACGGGCGTGAGCGTGTGGGACCCCGGCACGCGCGAGTTCACCTTCCACCCCGGCCCGCTCTTCTCGGAGATGGTCATCGCGGACGAGATAAACCGCGCCAACCCCAAGACGCAGGCGGCCCTCCTCGAGGCCATGCAGGAGGGGCGCATCTCCGTAGACGGCACCTCCTACGCGCTGCCCAGCCCCTACTTTGTCATGGCGACGCAGAACCCTGTTGAGATGGAGGGCACCTATCCCCTCCCCGAGGCGCAGCTCGACCGCTTCATGGTGCGCACGAGCCTGGGCTACCCCACCCCCGAGGCGGAGCGCGCGATGCTCAAGGGCGCCTCGGGGGCAGACCCCGTGGCGCGCGTGCGGGCGGTCTGCGACCTCTCCGACGTAGCCGCCTTCCGCAGCCTTGCCGCCACCATGCACGTGAGCGACGAGGTGGCGGACTATGCCCTTGCGCTGCTCGACGCCACGCGGCGCTCGCCCGAGATCCGCCTTGGCGCCTCGCCGCGCGCCGGCCTGGCGCTGCTTGCCATGAGCCGCACCCACGCGCTGCTCGACGGGCGCGATGCCGTCTTCCCCTCGGACGTGCGCAGGCTCGCACCCGCCGTTCTGGCGCACCGGATCGTCCCGCGCGACGCCTCGCCGGACGCCGGCAGGAGCGCCCAGCAGCTTGACGTTCTCACCCGCGCGATCGCACGCGTTCCCGCGCCGGGCTCCAGGCGGAGATGAGCGGCCGAGAAAAACCTCGCGTTCGCGCCGCGGCTCCCACGGTGCGCGGCGTCGTGCAGACGATCTTTGGCGCGACGCTGCTTGCAGCTGGTCTGACCTGCGGGTTATTTGTGCTGGCTGCCGCCGGTTCCGCGCTGCTCCTCGCCTGCGCGGCGGGCCTTCTTGAGGTGCTCCTCGCCCGATCGAGGCGCGGGCGGCGCGCCCCGCTCGCGCGGCTCCTCCCCACCCCGGAGCGTGTGGGCGGCATGTGGGCGCACCTCGACCAGCGCGGGCGCAAGCTCGGCCAAACGCGGGAGCTCCCTGCGGAGCGCGGGCTCTACCGCCAGGGACCCTCGACCCTCCTGTGGCGTGACGCCTTTGGCTTCTGGCGGGCCACGGGCACCGAGCCCTCGGGGCGCGAGGTCTGCGTTCCCCCCGCGCCAAACGAGCGGCTCGCGCGGGTCCTTGAGTCTCGGGGTGCCCACGGCATCGCCGAGCTGGCGGACGAGCGCGACGCGGCGGGCGTGCGGCCCTACGAGAAGGGCGACGGGCTGCGAAAGATCTCCTGGCGACAGAGCGCCCACCACGGCGAGCTCATGTCCTTCGAGGACGCGGGGCCCGAGACGCCGCCCGTGCTCGTGGTGGCGGACACCCTGGGCGCGTGTGACGCGGGCGCGCTCGCCTCCGCCGTGGCAAGCGTCCTTCTTGCCCTGCGCCGCCATCCCAACGTGCTTCTCACCGACGGCAGCGCAAGCTGGAGAACCCCCGTGCAGCAGGACCGCTTCCTGGCGTCCCTTGTGCCCGAGGTCGCCTCTGCGGGAGACGCCGCGGCGCGCTCGCAGGCCGTCGAGCGCCTTGCGGCGGAGGGGCGGCGGCGCATCGTCCTCGTCACCTGCGACGAGCGTGGGGAGCTCGCCCGTGCGCTGCGCCAGGGGCGGCACGCGCGCACGCTCGTCGTGATTCACGCCACGGGAGACGCGGGCGTGACGGACGCCCGCGAGGGGCGCTCCGACGCCGGGTGCGG
>NZ_JAUDEA010000007.1 GCF_030372065.1 Thermophilibacter provencensis
TCTTGTCGCCAACAAACTCCGGCGGGGCCGCGCGCGGCGCGGGGGCGCGCCCCCCGCCCCCCACAAATCTGCCGAGAGGAACGTGGGCTCGCTACAGCGCCATCGCGCGGGCGCGGTCGATGCGGGCGAGACAGTCCTCGCGGCCCACGAGCGCCATCGTCTCGCCGAGCGGCGGGGACACCATGTTGCCGCAGACGGCCACGCGCACGGCCTGGAAGACCAGGCGCTTCTTGAGGTCGAGCGCCTCGGGCAGCGGCTCCAGCGCGGCGTCGATCGCGGCGGCGTCCCAGGCCTCAAGTCCGGCCAGCGCCTCGCGCGCGGCGTCCAGCACCGCGCCCATGCCCTCCTTGGCGAGGCCCTTCTCCACGGACTTCTCGTCGTAGACCAGCGTCTCGGCGGTGGCAAAGACGGGCGCGGCCACCGTGACCACGTCCGCGGGGAACTTGGTGCGCGGCTTCACGATGGCTGCCAGGGCGTCGATCCATGCCTCGTCGTACTCCACGCCGCCCTCGACGAGACCGGCCTCGTGGAGCTCGGGCAGCATGACCTCGTCGGCAAACTCGGCGTCGCTCATGGAGCGCATGTACTCCGCCTGGATCCAGTCGAGTTTCTTGGGGTCAAAGGTCGCGGGGTTCTTGGACACGTGTTCGAGCGAGAACTGCGAGGCAAGCACGTCGCGCGGGATGATCGTGGTCTCGCCGTCGAGCGACCAGCCGAGAAGCGCGAGGTAGTTGACAAAGGCGTCCGAGAGGTAGCCCGCGTCGCGGTACTCCTCCACGTTGGTGGCGCCGTGGCGCTTGGAGAGCTTCTTGCCGTCAGCGCCCAGGATCATGGAGATGTGAGCGAAGGTGGGGACGGGCGCGCCCAGGGCCTCGTAGACGATGACCTGGCGCGGGGTGTTGGAGAGGTGGTCGTCGCCGCGGATGACGTGGGTGATGCCCATGGCGGCGTCATCCACTACGGTGGCGAAGTTGTAGGTGGGGGTGCCGTCGGTGCGCTGGATGACAAAGTCGTCGAGCTCGCGCGCCGCAAAGGTCACGTCGCCGTGAACGGCGTCGCGCACCACCACGTCGCCGCGGTCATCGGGCACCTTGATGCGCAGGACGTACGGCTCGCCGGCGGCAATCCGGTGCCGCGCCTCCTCGGGGTCAAGATCGCGGCAGCGGCGCTGGTAGCCCTGGAAGGGGTCCTTGCGCGCTTGCGCCTCCGCGCGGTCGGCGGCAAGCTGCTCGGGCGTGCAGAAGCAGGGGTACGCCTTGCCCTCGTCCCAGAGGCGCTGCGCGGCGTCGCGATACATCTGCGCGCGCTCGGTCTGCTTGTAGGGGCCGTAGTTGCCGCCGACCTCGGGGCCCTCGTCCCAGTCCAGCCCCAGCCAGCGCATCGCGCGCAGGATGATCTGCGTGTTCTCCTCGGTGGAGCGCTCGGGGTCCGTGTCGTCAATGCGCAGGATGAAGGTGCCGTGGTTGGCGCGGGCAAAGGCCCAGTTGTAGATCGCGGTGCGCGCGCCGCCAACGTGGAGCTTGCCGGTGGGCGAGGGCGCAAAGCGCACGCGAACGGGGGTCTCGGACATGAGGCTCCTCTCCGTGGTTCTTATCGTCACATACGCAACAAGTATAGCGCGCAGCGGGCTCTCACCGTCATGTTCTTGTGCCGAGAAAAACCTGCCCCTGTACCGCATTCCTCAAGGGGCTCCGAGAAAAACCGCCCTCTGTACCAGCGGGAAGGTCACTCCGTTGCCCGACATGGTACAGGGGCTGATTTTCTCGGCGCGCGTTCCCAAAAGTGGTACAGCCAGTCGATTTTCTCGGCACCGGCGCCGCGCCCCTCACATGAGGCGGGTGTCCTCGAGGCGCCGCTCAAACCACGAGCCCAGTCGAATCAGCGGGCGCCTCACCACCAGCCCCAGGAAGAGCGCCGGCGCCAGGTAGGCGAGAAGAACGCCCAGCTCGTGCCAGAAGTCCCCGTTCCAGATCCCAAACATCGCCGCGCGCAGTGCCGCCTCGCTGTGGACGAAGGGCAGCCACCGGTAGAGCTCCTGGAACGCCGCGGGCAGCATCTCCGGGGGAAACGTTCCGCCCGAGCCCGCAACCTGGATCACCATGAGAACCACGGCCACGGCCTTTCCCACGTCCCCAAAGGCCGCCGTCAGCGAGAAGATCACGTTGACGTAGACAATCGACGACGCCACGCACGCGAGCAGCATGAGCCACGGGTGCTCGCACTGGACCCCAAGGTAGAGCAGGTCGCCGCCGCAGATGAGCGCCGCCTGCGCCACGCCCACCGCGCAGAAGAGCGCGAGTCGCCCCAGGTACGCCTGACCTGCCGAGCAGCCCGTCTCCTCGAGGGCCGCCTCGGAGGGCGTGGCCCGCACGAGCGCCGCGAGCACCACGCCGCCTATCCAGATGGCGAGCGTGGTGTAGAAGGGCGCCATGGCGGACCCGTTGTTCTCCACGGCAAACACGGCCGTGCGCTCAACCGAGACGGGCTCCGCGACAAAGCGAGCGAGCTCGGTGGGGCCGGCCGAGAGCACCGCGCGCACCTGGCCGGCGTCCCCGGAGTCGAGGGCGCCGCGCAGTTGCTCGTGAAGGTCGGAGAGGCGCGCGGCAGCGTCATCGAGCTCGTCGGCGGCCCCCGCGAGTGCCGTAGCACCGGAGTCGAGCGACTGCGCGGCGCCCTCCGCGGAGGCGCCTGCGCCCGAGAGCGCGCCCGAGAGCGCGTCGCGTATGGAGTCCGACTGAGCTGCCGCGTCCTCCACCATCCCCGCAAGCTCCTCGAGCGAGCTCCGCGCGCCCCCGTCAAAGGCGGTACCCGCGCCCGTCACCGCGGCCCGCGCGTCCGCAACGAGCCCCGCGAGCTTCTCGCGCGCCGCCTCGGCGTCCGCCTTGCCGGAGTCGAGGTCGGCGATTGTCTTGTCGAGCCCGTCCGCAAGGCCGCTCAGCTCGTCGATTGCCTGGCCCACGCGGTCGCGCAGGCCCTCAACGCTCACGCGCACGCTCTCCACGCTCTGCGCTTCGGCGCTCCCCGCAGTAAGGGCGCCCTGAAACTCCTTCGTGAGGCCGTCCTGCTCGTCAAGTGCGTCGTGGAGCCTCTCGAGCAGGTCAATCTGCGCGGAAACGGCGTCGCGCGCCGCAACGAGCCCCGCGCGCACCTTCGTGAGCTGAGCGCCCGCCGTGTCAAAGGCGCCGTCTATGGCTGTTCCCACGCCGTCAACTCCAGGGCCCGCCTGGGCAAGCGCCTCCTCAACAGAGGTTTGCGCTGCGTCCAGTGCCGACCCAACGCCATCGAGCCCGCCCGCCGCGTCGCGCAGCGCGTCGCCCGCGTCCTGCGCGGGGGAGAGCGCGGCGTCAACCGTCTCTGCGCCGCTTCCCAAAAGACCCTGCGTCGAGGCGAGAAGTGCCGAGAAGCCCCGGACGCTGCCCGCCGCGGACTCCACCTCCTGCTCCGCTGCAGAGACGGCGCTGTCCAGCCTCCCGGCAAGGGCGCTCACCGCGTCGTCGTCGAGCGTTCCGGCGAGCTCCTGGAGCGCGCCGGCGCCCACGCTGGTCACGGCCTCGGCAAAGCCGCGCTCGATGTCGCTCTGCACGGCCGTGGCCGCCTTGCCCGTCACGATGGAGGCGATGGCGTTCTCCTTCTCGTTCTGGTAGAAGCGCACCTCGGCGCGCACGGGATCTGCCGAGAAGACCGTCATCAGGTCGCGCGAGAAGTCCTCGGGTATGACCACGGCAGCGTAGTAGCGCCCGGAGCGCACGCCCTCAAGGGCCTCGTCCGCCGAGGTCACCTCGTAGCCGATGGACGTTGACGAGCAGAGCTTTGCCACCACGCGCTCGCCCAGGTTGACGCGTGCCGGCACGAGCGTCCCCTCGTAGCCCGCGTCCTCGTTGGCAACGGCCACCCTCACGTCCCCGGTCCTGCCGTAGGGGTCCCAGCTGCCCGCGATGTTGAACCACGCGTAGAACGACGGCACGGCGATCATTCCCACGACCACCGCCACGGCCATCACGCTCGTGCGCAGGTTGCGAGCGTCGCGGCGCACGAACCTCAAGATCTTGCCCATCACGCTCGCCCCTCTCCCGCGCCCGCGGCGCGTCCCTCTCCGCCCGCTCCGAGTTCCTCCGCTCGCTCCTGCGTCCGCTCGTGGTCAAACTCGAGCCAGATGAGGCGGCCGGTTGCGACCACGAGCAGGATCACCCACAGCACCAGCAGCGCCATCCTCCCGGGCTGCGCCGGGAGCAGGGCGAGAAGCGCGAGCGGGCAGGCAAAGAGGGCCAGGACGGTACGCCGCGCGCGGCGGGGGTACGTGGCGCTCAGGCGTTCCGCACGGGCGAGAAACGCGTCTCGGCTGGGGGCGGACCCTGCGAGCGCGCGGGCGTAGAGCTCTGCGGGGCCGGTGTCCTTCTCGGCGTCTCGCTCGCTCACGAGCAGGTCCGTCTGGGCCATCTTGCGGTCAAAGAGTCGGTTCACGCCGATGAGCCTCCTTCTGGCCACGATGCCCAAAAGCAGCGCGGGAATGACAAAGAGCAGCAGGGTGAGAAGGTCGCGCGCAAAGAAGCCGTCGTAGAAGCCCGCCACGGCCTCGCGCATGGCGTTGATGCCGTAGGTGAAGGGCAGCCACGGCGAGAGCGCGCGGAAGAGGGAGGGCTGCATCTGAATGGGGTAGAGCCCCGAGGCGCCGGGAATCTGCAGCACCACGAGAAGGACCGCGAGCGCCTTGCCCACGTGCTTGAGCGCCACGGCGAGCGCATAGACGATGAGCACGTAGACGGCGGAGGCCACCATGCCCGCGAGCACAAAGGCCGACGGGGAGACGCACTGCACGCCAAGGGCGATGTCGCCCGCGCAGCAGACGAGCGCCTGAATCTGACCAAGCGTCGCGAGCAGCAGCCAGCGGCCGAGAAAGGCCTGTGTGGGCGTTGCCTCGATCCCCTCCAGGCCGGTGCGGTCCACCTCGAGCTTGTAGATGGCAACGAGCACGAAGCCCCCCACCCAGAGGGCGAGGTTGGTGTAGAACGGTGCCACGCCCGAGCCGTAGTTGGCAACGGGGAAGATGGGCTCGCTCACGAGCTCGGCGGGGGTGCCGAGCGCGCCGCCCGTGCGCGGGGCGCTCAACGAGAGGGCGTCTGCCGCAAGGGGGAGCGACTCGGCGCTCTGAACGGCGGAAAGCTCGTCGGCAAGTTCCCCAACGCGCTCTGCGGAGGCGTCCAGGGACGAGGCCGCCTCGCCAAGGGTCTGGTCGCACTGGGAGAGAAGGGCGTCCAGCTGCTCGAGGGTGCCCTCTGCCTGCCGGATCTCTGGCCCGAGCGCCGAGGCGCCCCCGGCAAGGCGGCCGCCGGCTGCGGCAAGGGCGTCAAGCGCATCCGTGAGCTGCAAAGACGCTCCGGACGCAAGCTCGTCCCTCAGGCTGTCGAGGCTTTTGGTGCCCGTCTGCACCGCGTCGTTGACGGCGCTTGCGAGCCCGCGCGTGGCGTCGGCGCCCGCGGAGAGGTCCCCGGAGATTGCCGTGAGCTCGTCGAGCTGGGCGAGCTGGGCGTCAGAGAGCTGGACGAGCAGGTCGATCTGCGCGGTGAGGGATGAGCTGAGCTCGCCCTGCAGGTTCTTCTCGGCGTCGTCTTGCGGCGTGAGGGACGCTACGGTCTGGTGCGCGTGCTCGAGTGTGGCGCTCAGTGTCTTGACGGTGCCGTTTGCCGCGCGGATCTGCGAGATGGCCGCGTCGAGCGTGCCCTGCGCCCAGCCAACGTCCCCGGCGAGCTGCCCGATGTCATGGCTTGCCAGCGAGGAGAGCCCAGAGATGGTTGAGGCGCCCGTTCCCAGGGCATCGGTGAGGTTGCGCGAGAGGGCGCGCACGCGCTCTCGGGCGTCTCCGAGCGAGCCGAGCGCGCCCTCCGCGGAGGAGGCGAGCGCGTCTGCGGACTGCGCCGTGGCGCTGAGGGCGTCTCGCGCCTGGGCAACCCCCTCGCGCGCGGTGCCGATGCCGTCTCGCGCGGCGCCCACCTGGCCGCCAAGATCTGCCATCTGCTGCTGCGCCGAGCGCAGGGTGGAGACCGCGTCCGTCCGCGCGCCGTCGATCGCGGCCGCGGCATCTCCCACGGCGCCCTGGAGCTTCTCGGTCACCGCCTCGCCCGCCACGGAGACAAACTCGCTCGAGATCTGGTCCTCGAGCGTGGTAGCGCCGGTGTCGGTGACCTTGGGGGCAACGGCGTTGAGCTTCTCGTTGACGTAGTAGGCCACGTGCGCCTGGGAGACGTGGCCGTCGAGCGCGCCCGCGAGCGTGGCCGTGAAGTCCTCCGGAATCACGAAGGCTGCGTAGTAGCGTCCGGAGCGCACGCCGTCGAGCGCCTGGTCCTCGCTGTCAACGAAGGTCCAGCCGAGCTGGTGGTTCTCAGCTAGGCGCTCGCGCACCATGGTGCCGGCGTTGACCTCGCCCATGCCGGGGACCCGCGCGCCGGCGTCCTCGATGACCACGGCGATGGGAACGGTGCCCGTGTTCTCGTACGGATCCCAGTTGGCGAGGATGTTGAGCCAGGCGTAGAGCGAGGGCAGCAGGCACACGCCCACCGCCACGACGAGGGCAACGGGGTTGGTGACGATGCGACGGAGGTCGCGAGCAAAGATTCGCGCGATGACGCCCATGTGATGCCTCTCCTGCCTTTCTGCCGCGCGCCGAGGCGCTTCTCGATAGCGTGCTTGTAGCCGTTGGGGGAACCGTTTATACACGCGAGTCAAAGAAATTTGAGACAAATTCAAAAAGTCTGAACGGATGCTAAAATGGGAGCGCCGGCACGGAGATGATCGGAGGGTCCATGGCAACACGGAGAAGTGCGAGGCTCGCAACGCGCAAGAGCGCGGCCACGCGCGAGAAGATCATGGCCGCCGCGGCGGAGCTCATGGAGGAGCGCGGCGGTGCTGACTTTCAGATGGCCGAGGTCTCGGAGCGCTGCGGCATGTCAAAGGGCTCCCTCTACTACTACTTTGCCGATCGGTCGGAGCTCGTGCGCGCCGTGATGGAGGGTGCGGTCGACGAGCTGGTGGCGAGCGTGGAGGAGGTCGTGGCCACGGCGCCCTCGGCGGCGGAGTCCATCGGCGGCCTGCTGCGGGCGCTTCGCGAGGCCGTTCGACCGGGGGGCGCGCTCGTGCTGGCCATGATGCACGGCGCGCCCGCGGGTGAGGGCACGGGTGGCGCCCGCGTGGAGGAGTCACGCCTCGCGCGGATCGTCGAGATTCTCTCCGCGCAGATCGAGCGCGCCAAGGGCGAGGGGCTCGTGCGCCCGGAGGTCCGCTCGGGCGTGGCGGCGGCAGCGGTGGCCGGTGCATTTCTGGTGTTTGAGCACGTCTCGCCCGTTGTGGGCGACGAGGTGCGCGCGGGCGAGTGGGACATCGCGCGAAGCGTCATGGACCTCGTGTTCTCCGGCATTGGCACCGAGAGGGCCCGTGAGCTGCTCTCCGCGTGACGCCCTCGCGGCGCGTGGCGCCAGATTCGTTGCGAGAAAAGCGGGGGGCTGTATCACACCGCTGGCCCTGCCGCCGAGAAAAGCCCGGCCCTGTACCAGTTTCCAGAAACCCCGCCGAGAAAACCCGCTCTCTGTGCCATCCGCGTGGTTGCCCCGCCGAGAGAATCGGCCCTCTGTACCAAGCCTCCCTCTTCCGCGCCGAGAGAATCGGCCCTCTGTACCACAAACGCGCCAAAGCGCCGAGAAAAACAGGCAGCTGTACCAGCCTTGACGCCCCTCCCGTTGAGGGACTGGTACAGGGGAGAAGTTTTCTCGGCGGCGGGTCCGGCGGGGAGGTACAGAGGACCGCATTTCTCGGCAGGGTTTCTGGAAACTGGTACAGGGCCGGGCCTTTATCGGCAACCGGCTTAGCGGGGTGGCACAGAGGTGGGCTTTTCTCGGCGGCAGGATGAGAACGTGGTACAGAGCCGGGTTTTTCTCGGCGCGGCTTCGCGTGGCTGGTACAGCCCCGAGGTTTTCTCGGCGTCCGGGCCTGTTGCGAGCGGGGTGAGGGTGACTTTGTGAGCGCACGCCTCCCTCGGGTAGCCTCGACGGGCAAGTGGGTAGGATATACACGTTTCTGTTGAAGCCCGGCGGAATGGTAACGGTCGCCGGGCGGCATCGTCTAAGGAGCACCAACCATGCAAGACACCTCTCGTTCCACCACACCCCGCAACTACCTCTTCACTTCGGAGAGCGTGACGGAGGGGCACCCCGACAAGATCTGCGACCAGGTCTCCGACGCCATCCTTGACGCCCTTCTTACCAAGGAGGCCCAGCTCCAGACCGAGGGCTACGTCGCGCCCAACGGCACCCCCGCCAACGTGGACAACGTCCGCTGCGCGTGCGAGACCTTCGTGACCACGGGCACCGTCGTCGTGGCCGGCGAGGTCCGCACCGAGGCCTACCTTGACGTTCAGGCCATCGCGCGCGACGTGATCCGCCGCATTGGCTACGACCGCGCCAAGTACGGCTTTGACGCCGAGACCTGCGGCGTCATCAACATGATCCACGAGCAGAGCCCCGACATCGCGCAGGGCGTGGACGAGTCCTTTGACGCGCAGGCGGGCCGCACCACGGACCCGCTCGACCTCATTGGCGCGGGCGACCAGGGCATGATGTTCGGCTACGCCACGGACGAGACCTCGGTCTACATGCCCATGCCGCACTACCTGGCCTCCCGCATGGCCGAGCGCCTGGCCGCCGTGCGCAAGGACGGCACGGTGCCGTACCTGCGCCCGGACGGCAAGACTCAGGTGACCGTGCGCTACGAGGACGACAGCCCCGTGGAGGTCACGGCCATCGTGGTCTCCACGCAGCACGACGCGGCGGTGGCCGACATGGACCGCGTGCGCGAGGACATGATCGAGCACGTCATTGCGCCGGTGCTGGACGCCGAGGGCATTGCCTGGGACAACGCCACCATCTATGTGAACCCCACCGGGCGCTTTGTGGTGGGCGGCCCCATGGGCGACACGGGCCTCACCGGCCGCAAGATCATCGTGGACACCTACGGCGGCATGGGCCGCCACGGCGGCGGGTGCTTCTCCGGCAAGGACTGCACCAAGGTGGACCGCTCCGCAGCATACGCCGCGCGCTGGGTGGCCAAGAACGTGGTGGCCGCGGGTCTGGCTCACCGCTGCGAGGTGGAGCTTGCCTACGCCATCGGCGTCTCCCACCCGCTCTCCGTGATGGTGGACACCTTCGGCACGGGGGCGGTTGCTGACTCCGTTATCGAGAAGGCCGTCGAGCAGGTCTTTGACCTGCGTCCCGGCGCCATCATCCGCGACCTTGACCTGCGCCGGCCCATCTACGAGAAGACCGCGGCCTACGGTCACTTTGGCCGTGAGCTGCCGGAGTTCACCTGGGAGCGCACGGACCGCGTGGACGAGCTGCTCGCCGCGGTGAACAAGCTTGGATAATATATGATGAGAGGTGACGGTCCCTCTTCATCATTGCGGGAATGGGCGGGCAGGCGTGTACGACGAGGATAGCCACGAGAAGGACAGCGAGCTCAAAGGTGCTCACTTTACGGTGGAGCTGCCCGGAGACCGGGAGTATCTCGAGGGCTCCTCCGTCCGTCCCGCCCATCTGGATGACGAGGCCGCGCGCAGCCTTGCCTCGGGTGCCGTTGGGATGATGCCCGCGCTCATACGCGAGGATTCGGGCGAGGGCGGCGAGAAGGACTCCGTGGCCGAGAAGCACGTCGACGCGGGGCCACGGTCGGAATCGAGGCCAGAACCGGGGCCGGAATCTGCCCCGAGCCCCGAGCCCGCCCCCGCACATGCCGCGTCCCACAGGACCTCTCACGCCCCGGCCCACGCGGCGGGGCATCGGGGCAACCCCCTCGCGCGTCTCTCGCTTCCCGCCAAGGTCCTTCTCGGCCTTGCCGCGGTTCTCGTGGTCGTGGTCATTGCCGGCGTGGCGTGGGTGTCGAGCCTCAACGCTACGATGGGCATTGCCGGAGAGGACCGCGAGGAGCTCAACGCCGCCCTCGCGTCGTCCGAGTCGGCCGTAACCGAGCCCTTCTACGTGCTGCTCATTGGGTCTGACGCCCGCAAGAACGATACGGTCTCGCGCTCGGACACCATCATGCTCGCGCGCGTGGACATCGCCGAGGCCACGGTGTCGCTCGTCTCCATCCCGCGTGACACGATGATCTACACCGAGGGTGGCTACGTCGACAAGATCAACTCCGCCTACAACAACGGCCCGGCGGCAACGGTGCGCGCCGTCTCGGAGTTTTGCGGCGTGAACATCACGCACTACGTTGAGATTGACTTCAACGGGGTGAAGGACGTGGTGGACGCCCTGGGCGGCATCACGGTGGACGTGCCCGAGGACATCGACGACTACAAGGCCAAGCTCACGCTCTCCGCCGGCGAGCAGGTCCTCGACGGCGCCACGGCCCTCAAGTACGCCCGCGCCCGCTACGACGTCACGGGCGGTGACTTTGGTCGCGTGCGCGCCCAGCGCCAGGTGGTGGAGGCCATCGCCCGCAAGGTTCTGGCGAGCAGCCCCATGGATCTTCCCGGCGTGGTTACGGAGCTTGCCGAGTCCATCACGACGGACCTCTCCGTCACCGACATCATCTCCTATGCCCTTGCGGTCCAGCAGAGCGAGGACGGGCTCACGATTTACTCCGCCACCGTTCCGAGCTACGGCTATGAGCAGGGCGGCGTGTCCTACGTGGGCACGGAGTTCGACGAGTGGCGCGCGATGATGCAGCGCATGGACGCCGGGCTTGACCCTGCGGACGAGTCCGCGGCCATCCCTGCCGAGCAGCTCGAGGACGAGCGGCTGGGCGCCGCCACCAACTGCGCGGCACCGCGAGACTACTACTATCTCGCCGAGATCTCCGGCTTTACGAGCGAGGACGTCGCCCAGGCGGGTGTCGACAAGCCCGGGCAGCAGAACTCCCACCCCAACGAGCTCTTGCGGTAGGTGGGCCTATGTCCCGCTTCTACCTCTCGGAGCGCGGCAACGCCGCAAACGAGGACTTTGCCTATGCGGCGGTCTTGCCCGGCGGATCGTACGGCCTGGTCATTGACGGGGCGACGGGCCTTGTGGACCTGCCGCTCGTCTCCGGGGGCTATGCGACCAACGCACAGTGGTTCTCGCACACGGTTGGTGGGCGCGTCTGCCGCTTGCTCGAGCTCGGGAGGGCTCCGGGGGAGGCGCTCGCTGCGGCGGTGGAAGCTGCGCGCGCGGAGTTGGAGGCGGCGCTTGGGTGCGAGGTGGAAAGCCTCGAGGCGGCCGCCGTGCCCTCGGCCACGCTCGCGCTCGCCGTAAGGCGCGGCCGAGAGCTCGAGCTCTGGGGCCTCGCGGACTCGCCGCTCGTGGTGCTGATGCGCTCGGGCGAGCTCGTGGTCTCCACCGATGAGGTGCTCGAGAGCCTCGATGACGCGGCGGTGGCGCTCATGGTTGAGCGCTCTGCCGGGTGCGGCCTCTCTGCCGTCGAGAAGCGCGCGCTGGTGCGCGACGAGGTCATTGCCAACCGGCAGATGAGAAACGTCGAGGGCGGCTACTGGTGCCTGGACCCAACGGGGGAGGGTCTCTCCCACGCGCGGAGGCTCACGCTGCCGGCGTCGGATGTGGCTGCCGTGGCGGGCATGAGCGACGGCTTCTTTCGCGCGTTCGGCCAGTACGGGATGGCTGGTCTTGGCGAGTGGATGGCGGGTGCCACGTACTTCTCGGCCCTCTCGCTCTGCGACCGGATGCGCGTGCTCGAGGCGGCGGATGCGGCGCTCGAGCGCTTCCCGCGCATGAAGGTCGGGGATGACGCGAGCATCTTCTGGATGGGGGAGTGACTGACCCGCCGCGTGTCCCAAAGCAGCTACTTTTGCGCTGGGGCGGGTCCGCGCGCTTCTCGCCTTGTCCTCCCCAGGGTATTCCGGGCGGTTTTGGGCAAAACCTTTTATGTCGCCTCCCCAAGCCCCGCCGCGCGCCCTTCTCGGCGGCGAGGGAACCGCAGGTGGAGACGCCCGTCCCTGTTGGGGCTCCGCGCCCGCATCAAAGGTTTTGCCCAAAATCCCGCCCCCTCGCGCGGGCCCATCAAAGGTTTTGCCCAAAACCGGGCGGTTGCGCTGGGGCCGACGAGAAGGACCGACGAGCGAGAAGGACCCGGACCCGGCGAGAATCGCCGCCGCGCGCCGCCGGCGGGTACAATAGTCCGTCAGGAGACGGCGAGAAGAACGGAGGGCCTCATGCGCTACGCGAGCGTCGTGCTCGACATACCCACGCGCTCGCTGGACGGGGCGTTTGAGTACGCCATCCCGCCCGAGCTGGAGCACGAGGTCAAGACGGGCGCCACCGTGCTCGTGTCCTTCTCGCACCGTGTTGCCGTGGGCTACGTGGTGGCAACCTCACCGGTGCCCCCAGCCGGCCTCAAGTCAGAGAAGATCAACCCCATCGAGCAGGTCCTCGCGCCGCCGGCCTTTGACGAGACGGCGGCTGCCCTCGCGGCGTGGATCGCGCGCGAGTACGCCTGCACGCTGCCGGACGCCATCCGCCCCTTCCTGGCCCCCGGCCAGAAGGTCAAGGTCACGCGCTCCGCGCCCGATGCCCCCTGGGAGCTTCAAAACGAGCGCGCGGGCGCCGTCGACGCGCGCTGGGCGGCGCTTGCCCTCGCGGCGAACGACTACGAGCCCGCTCGCAGCGCCTCGCGTCAGCGTGCCGTGATCGAGGCCCTGCGCGAGGGGCCGCAGCGCGTCTCCGAGCTCTCCGCCACCATCCCCGGCGCGGCATCCGCGGTGAGCGCCCTCGAGAAGCGCGGCGTCGTTGTCGTGGAGACCCGCCGGCAGATCCGCGGCGGCGATCAGACCACGCTCTCCTCGGCAGCTGCCCCGCGCCCCGAGCACCTCACCGCCGGTCAGCGTGCCGCCCTCGCTGCCATCGACGCCGCCCGCACAGCCGCCCGTGGCGACGTGGTGCTCGTCGACGGCGTCACCGGCTCTGGCAAGACCGAGGTCTACCTCGCCGCCATTGAGCACGCCCTCGCGCAGGGCACGGGCGCGCTCGTCCTCGTGCCGGAGATCTCCCTCACGGCCCAGACCGTTGGACGCTTTCGCAGTCGCTTTGGCGACAACGTTGCCGTGCTTCACAGTCGCCTCTCCACCGGTGAGCGCTACGACCAGTGGGACCTCGTGCGGTCGGGGCGCGCCCACGTGGTGGTGGGCGCCCGCTCCGCGCTCTTTGCCCCGCTCGCAAACGTTGGCCTCATCATCATAGACGAGGAGCACGAGGGGTCCTACAAGCAGGACAAGTCCCCGCGCTACCACGCTCGCGAGGTGGCAGCCGAGCTTGCTCGCGCCCGCGGAGCCGCGCTCGCCCTGGGTTCCGCCACGCCCTCGCTCGAGAGCCTCCAGCGCTGTCGCGCCGGCTCCTTCCGCGGCGCCACCTGGACGCGCGTGGAGATGCCGGAGCGCCCGGGCGGCTCCGTCCTGCCGCGCGTTACCGTGGTGGACATGGCGGAGCAGTTCCGCGGCGGCGGTCGTGGGGTCTTCTCGGGGCCCCTTGTCCAGGCGCTGCGCGCCATGGTGGAGCGCCGCGAGAAGGCCGTGCTGCTGCTCAACCGCCGCGGCTTTGCGAACTTCCTCATGTGCCGCGAGTGCGGCTGCGTGCCCGAGTGCCCGCACTGCTCCACGGCGCTCACCTACCACGAGCGCGGCCACATGCTCGCCTGCCACAGCTGCGGGCGCAGCTGGCCGGTGCGCGCCTATCCCGATCCGTCAACGAGCTGCCCCAACTGCGGGAGTCGCTACCTCGCGGCCTTTGGCGTGGGCACGCAGCGCGTTGAGGACGAGCTCTCCATGCTCCTGCCGCCCGACGTCGAGGTCATTCGCATGGACGCGGACACCACGCGCGCCAAGGGCGCCCACCAGCGCCTGCTCGAGCGCTTTGACGCCGCGGAGTGCGCCGTGCTCGTGGGCACCCAGATGATCGCCAAGGGGCTCGACTTCCCGGAGGTCACGCTCGTGGGCGTAATCAACGCGGACACCATGCTCAAGCTGCCGGACTTTCGCGCCGCGGAGCGCACCTACGACCTCCTGGAGCAGGTCGCCGGCCGCGCGGGCCGCGGCGAGCGCCCGGGCGAGGTCATCGTCCAGACGTACTGGGCAACGCACCCCGCCATGCGGGCGGTGGCCTCCCACGACCGCTCCGTCTTCCTGGACGCGGAGCTCGCCGAGCGCGCGGAGTCTGGCTACCCGCCGTTCAGCCGCCTGGCCAACGTCATCGTATGGGGGCGCTCGGAACGCGACGTGCGGGCCGTGACCGATGAGCTCGCCGCCGCGGTACGGGCCCGTGTGGGGCGGACCCCCGGCTGGGAGGTCCTGGGGCCGGCGGACTGCGTGAAGGCGCGAGTGAAGGACCAGACCCGCCGCCACCTCATGGTGAAGGCCCCGGTTGACGCGGACGTGGGCGCACTGCTCGGCGCATGCGTCGCGGGGCTCTCGCGGCGCGCGGGTAGTAACATTGCAGTGGACATTGACGCCTACGACATGATGTAGGCACGACGCGCGGGAGAAGGACGCCCGCCAGACAGGAGGACCATGAACGAGCTCAAGGAGATCGTGCTCTCGCCGGACCCGCGCCTCGCGCAGGAGTGCGAGCCCATCGAGACCATCGACGACGAGGTGCGCGCCCTTGCCAAGCGCATGCTCAAGATCATGTACGCCGCCGACGGCTGCGGCCTGGCCGGCCCTCAGATCGGCGAGATGAGCCAGATCGTGGTGATTGACGTCGACTACGCCGGCAAGGGCTCCAAGAAGAACCCCTATGTGCTCATCAACCCGCGCATCGTCACCGCTGACGGCCTCGAGAAAGAGGGCTCGGAGGGGTGCCTCTCCTTCCCGGGCGTGAGCGTGCGCGTGAAGCGCCCGAGCCACGTGGTGGTGCAGGCGAGAAACCTCGACGGCGACCTCATGCAGTACGAGGCGGCCGACAACCTCATGGCCGTGTGCCTGCAGCACGAGATCGACCACGTCCACGGCGTCACGATGTTCGACCATCTGGCGCCGATGGCCCGCGCCGAGGCGGAGCGCGAGTACGAGGCTGCGCTCGCCGCGGGCGCGCTGCCGGGCGAGACCGAGGTCGTCGAGTAGGAGGTCCCCATGCCCACTGACAAGCTGCGCGTCGTCTTCATGGGGACGCCGGAGTTTGCCGTTCCCTCGCTCGAGGCGCTCGCAGAGCGCTGCGACGTGGCGCTCGTGCTCACGCGACCGGACGCCGTTCGAGGCCGCGGGCGCGCACTCGTGCCCTCGCCGGTGAAGGCCCGCGCGCTCGAGCTGGGCCTTCCCGTCATGGAGGCCTCGCGCGTGACGCCGGAGGTCGAGGAGGCGCTGCGGGCAACGGGGGCGGACGTCTTCTGCGTGGCGGCGTTTGGCTGCATCCTGCCCGACGCGGTGCTCGAGATGGCGCCGGGCGGGTGCGTGAACGTGCACGCCTCGCTGCTGCCGCGCTGGCGTGGCGCCGCCCCCATCCAGCGGTCGATTCTTGCCGGGGACGCCGAGACGGGCGTCTCCATCATGCGGATAGGCCACGGCGTGGACACCGGCGCGTACTGCGCGCAGGCATCGACTGCGGTGGGCGAGAAGGACACGGCCGAGCTCACGGCCGAGCTTGCGCGCATGGGCGCCGAGCTGCTCGTGGAGACGCTGCCGAGCGTGGTTGACGGCTCGGCGCGCTGGGTCGAGCAGGACGAGGCGCTCGTCACGCACGCGGCAAAGATCGAGAAGGGCGAGCTGCTGCTGGACCCGACGGACGGCGCGCGGGCAAACGCCCTGCGCGTGCAGGCGTCCGGCGACACGGCGCCGGCGCGCTGCGTGGTTGCCGGCCGAGGGGCGCGCGTGTGCGCCGCACGCGTTGGCGAGAAGGGCGTGGCGGCCGGTGGCGTCTGCGTGGCGCGCGGGCGCGTGTGGCTGGGCTGCGCCGACGGTGCCCTCGAGGTGCTGAGGGTGAAGCCGGAGGGCAAGCGCGAGATGGAAGCCTCCGCGTGGGCCGCGGGCCTGCGCGGCGACGCCCTTGTGTGGGGGCGTGCCTAGTGGCGCGCGCGACGGTGGCGCGGAGCTGTGCGCTGGCACTTCTCGGCGAGCGAAGGCGGCGCGGGGCGCGTGCGCGCGACCTCCTGCGCGGGGCGAACGAGCTCGATGCGCTCTCGGAGCGCGACCGCGGCTTTGCGGTGCGCCTCGTCATGGGCGCGACCGCTGCCGAGGGCGAGCTCGACCGCGTGATTGAATCCCATCTGCGTCGCGGTGCCAAGCTGGAGCCGCGCGTGCGCGACGCCCTGCGCCTTGCGACGTTTGACCTGCTGTATCTGGGTGCCCGCCCGGACGTGGCGGTGAGCCAGGGCGTCGAGCTCGTGCGCTCGGTTGCCCCGCGCGCCGCCGGGCTTGCCAACGCCGTGCTCCATCGCATTGCCGAGAAGGACGTGAGCGCGCTCGCCGCCGCCCGCGACCGCGTGGCGTCGGGAACGTTTGACGTCTGCGACCTGGCGCGCGTTGGTGCGCTGCCGGAGTGGCTGTGCGAGCGCGCCGTGGCATCGCTCGGGACCGAGCGAGCCGCCGCATGGGCTCGCGCCGCGCTCGAGCCCGTGGGCTCCTGGGTCGCCGCCAACCGTGCCCGCGTTACAAGGGGACAGTCCCTTTGTCACATGCTCGAGGAGGCGGGGTGCGAGCCGGCTGAGGGCCCGCTGCCCGGGTCCTTCTCGCTGGGCGCCCCTGCGCGGCTTGCGCCGTCCGGCTTGGTGGAGCGCGTGGACGCGCTGCCGTGCGACCTTGCGGCGCAGGAGGTCGCGCTCTCGTGCGCGCCCGCACCGGGAGAGCGCGTGCTCGAGGTGGGCCAGGGTCGCGGGACCAAGACCGTGCTGCTCGAGGGCGCGGCCGCTGCGGCCGGCGGACCGTGCCAGATCGTGGCGGTTGAGTCCGACGAGCGTCGCTCCGCGCGTGCCGCGGCTCGCATGGAGGCGGCGGGCATCGCCGACCACGTGCAGTGCCTGTGCTGCGACGGTCGGGGGCTTGATTCCTCACTCGGTACCTTTGACCTGGTCTTCATTGATGCCCCGTGCACGGGGACGGGTACGCTCGCGCGCCATCCCGAGATTGCCTGGGGTCTTGAGGAGAACGCGCCGGAGAGGCTCTCCGCGCTCCAGGGCGAGCTTTTGGCCGCCGGTGCGCGGCGCGTTGCCCCGGGGGGCCGCCTCGTGTACGCCACCTGCTCCATCCTCGCCGAGGAGAACGAGCGCGTGGTGGAGGCTTTTCTTTCCAGCCCGGCAGGCGCGGGCTTTGAGCTCGTGCGGGCGGGACGTACGTCCTGGCCCGGTGCCGACACGCACTTTCACGCACACCTTGTCCGTGTGCGTGGCTAGGGGCGCGTACCGCGCATCGTAACCGTCCGATTGTTGCCCGTACTTGAACCACGGGCAACAATCGGACAGTTTTTCTCGCCAGAACGTCCGCACTCTGCCCGTACTTTGACTACGGGCAGCTTCTGGACGGTCTGACGACAAGAACCGTCCGCCCGCCGCCCGTACTTTGAGGTTGGGACGCCGGGACGGGGCAGCTACGCGCCGAGCACGTGCTCCCAGCCATCAATCCAGAGGTCCGCCCCGCGGCGCAGCTCCGTTGCCGGTTGGCGGGGGTCGTCGCAGCGCACCGCCACCGTGGTCATGCCCGCCCCGCGCGCGGAGAGCACGCCGGGCAGGATGTCCTCGAAGACCACGCACCCCGCGGGGGCCGCACCCAGGCGCCGGGCCGCCTCGAGGTAGATGTCCGGGTGGTCCTTGCCGCGCGCCACGTCCACCCCGCAGACCACCTCGTCAAAGAGCCCGTAGACGTCAACGTGCTGCATGGCCCTCAGTACCTGCGGGTTGTTGGTCGTCGCGAGCGCAAGCCTCACGCCCCTGTCCCGCAGTGCCCGGAGATAGCCCTCCGCTCCCGGTCGCAGCTCAACGGAAGTCTCGTAGAGCGCGGCTCCCAGGCGGTTCCACTCGTCGACGATGTCCTGCACCTCGTCGCGCAGACGGTAGGTCTCCACGCACCAGCGCGCCCCCTCGGCAAAGCCGAGCGTTGCCAGGATCGTGGACGCGCTCTCGTCGAACTCCAGCCCGCGCGTGGCAAAGAAGATCTCGTCCACGCGCCGCCAGAGGTGCCACGTCTCGGCGAGTGTGCCGTCAAAGTCAAAGATCGCCGCACCAAAGCTCGGCGGCCAGAGCGTCACCGAACGCCCGCTCATCGGTCCGGCTCGTCCTCGAGCGAGCGGAGCACCCCAAAGGTCACGTCGTCCCTGAAGAGCGAGCAGAGCGACTTCACGAGGTCGCGCGCCGCCCAGAAGACGCCGGCGTCCACGGCGGAGCGCGCCGCGCCCAGAAGCGCCTCGCCAACCTCCGCGGTGGGCGCAAGGGGGATGCCCGCGCCCCTGAGCGCGTCCTCCTCGGCGTCCTGCGGGAGAGTGCCGTCGGTCGCGCTGCCCACCTGGCTGATGAGCGCCACCACGGCAAGCCCGGCGACGATCGCCGCGCCTGGCAGGCTCCGGCACGCGCGCTGGTAGCAGGCCTGGGCCGCGAGCACGTGACCGTCTCGCCACTGCAGCTGCGACATCCTGAGATAGCCAAGGCCAATGGTCTCCGGGTCGTGCGCCAGCGAGAGGAGCCGGCAGAGCTCGTCGAAGGCCCCCTCGTCCTGTCCCGCCGCCTCGAGGCACTGGGCGAGGTGCAGGCTCGCCTGGGAGGAGAGCGGGGCAAGCTCGCAGGCGCGCTTCGCGTGGGGGAGGGCGTCGCGCGTGCGCCCCTGAGCGAGCGCCGCCGCGGAGGCGATCAGGTGCGCCTCGAGGTAGCTCTCGCTCACAAGCTCGCAGCGCTCGTGGGCGGGCGCGAGAAGCAGGTTGTAGAGCGCGCGGTCGGTATAGGAGCCAAACGCGCGCCAGACGAGGTCGTCCCCGTCGCGGTAGGTACCGGCCTCCTCGACGGGGCTAAGCGCCTCGAGCGCGCACTTCTCGGCACCCTCCATGTTGCGGCCGTAGAGGAGCTCCCGTGCCGCGACCGTCTTGCGGGTGAGCTCGTCTCCGCTCACGAGCGCCTCGGCAACGGCGAGCGGGTCGTCGTCCAGCTCGCCGGCCACGAGCTCGCGCACGCAGCGCAGCGCGGCCTCGCGGACGTCGTCGTGGGAGGTGCCGTCCGCGAGGGAGAGCAGCGCGCGGACGTTCTTCTCGGTGGAGTCCCCCAGTTCGCGCACGAGCTCCGTTGAGGCAAGGCGCCGCGCGCAGGCCTCGTCCGAACCAAGGTCGCGCACGCGCGCGCAGCCGAGCCCCGCCGCGGCGGCGGGGAGCAGCACCCGCTCGGACGTCTCCACGGGCTCGTAGCGCAGCTTGGGGCAGAACGCCTCGTCATCGAGGGAGAAGCCCTGATGCACGGGCATGAGCTCACGGTCCTCCGCGTCCAGGGCGGCCCCCGCCACGCGCATGACGGCGTAGGGGTCAACGGGGCCCTCGAGGTCGAGGCCCTCCAGCAGGGAGCGCGTGATGCGCGCGGAGTAGTAGCAGGTGTGATCGCGCGCCGTGTCCACCACGCCGGCAACCCAGACCTCGGCGAGCTGCGGCGCCACGAGCAGCGCGTAGGCGGAGAGAAGAACCCCCAGCCTGAGGTTGTAGTCCGAGGCCGCGCGCCGGCGCATCTCCGCCGTGGCGCTCACGACGCCGAGGCCGTCCACGTAGGCCGTGGCGGCCCAGGCCTCCGGGGGCACGAGGTCTATCTCGATGCCGGCGCGGCCGTGCGCGACGTTGGTGCGAAAGCGCGCCGTGAGGCGGTAGGGGAGCTGCAGGCGCTCGATTCCCGCGGAGATGGCGTTGCGCACCGCCCACTCGCCGAGCGCGGGCCCGTCGTGGCGGCGGGCCTCCACAGGCGCCTGGGAGACGATGGAGCGGCAGATGCGCTGCTCGCAGCGGACAAGCTCCTCGAGCGACGCCTCGTTGGGGCTGGGGAGCGCCCGCGCGACAAGCAGCGCGCAGTTGAGCGCGGCCTCGATGCGCAGCAGCCTCACCTTTGACGGCCAGGGCATGGACTCGTCAATGACGCGCAGGTAGAAGAGGTCGGAGGTGCGCGGTCTCACGATGGAGAGGGCGGGGAGCGCACCGTCCCTGTCGGCAATGCCCGCCTCGGTGAGGCGCGTGGCGAGATAGAGCTCAAGGGGGCTGGGGGGAAGCGACGGCGCAGGCGAGCCCGCCCCGTCCGCGCGACGGCGAATGTCCGCGACCATCCCGCGCAGCACGCCCATCGGGTCCGTTGACTTTGCGAGGACGCGAGAGAGCGCCTCCATGTCCAGGACGGTGGTGTTGCCCGCGTCTGAGGGGGCGTCAACCGCGGCCTCGCTCGCGCCCGCGCCGACCGTGAACTCGTCCTCGTTGCCCACGAGGGCCGCGAAGAGCCGCCCCAGGCGCCCGCGCGTGCCCTGATCGTCAAGCTCGTCGGACATGGCTTCCCTCCCTCCGTCGACTCATATGTGCGTTATACCCCGCTTTGCGACTCGCGTCGCGCCTCAAGCGGCGGCGGGTCGCCGGTAGCCCTACTCCTCCGGCTTGCGCTCCTGGGTGCGGTCCGAGTGGGACTCGCAGTGGTTGATGCGCCTGATGAGCAGCCCGGAGAGCAGCTTGGGATCGAGCCAGGTGGACTTGGGCGGCATGATGAGGCCCCGGTCCGCCACGTCCATGAGCTCGCGTAGCGAGGTGGGGTAGAGCGTGAAGGCCACGCCCTTCTCGCCCGCGCGCTCGGCGACCTCCTCTGCCGTGGCGAGGCCTCCCACAAACCCCAGTCGGTCGCAGCTGGTGGGGTCGTTCACGCCGAGCACGGGGCCGAGCACGCGGTCCTGCAGGAGGGAAACGTCGAGGCAGCCCACCGCATCGTCGGGGACGCCCTGCGCCACGAGCTCGCGCCAGGCGCCAAAGGCGTGCATCCCAACGTGGCCGCGCTCGGCGGGCATTACGGGCTCCTCCCGGCGCGGACCCACCGAGAAGCCCGCGGACTCGATGCCGCACACGAGACCCTCCTCGGAGAGGTCGGCTGCGTCCGTGACCACGCGGTGATAGGGGAGCACCGTGAGCTGGCTCGTGGGGAAAAGGGCGCACAGCACGTAGTTGTAGGCCTCGTTGCCCGTGTGGCGCTCGCCGCGCTCGGTGCGCATCTTCTGGCACACGTGCGCGGAGGCCGCCATGCGATGGTGACCGTCCGCGATGTAGGCGCGGCCCACGTGCTCGAGCATCATGCGCAGGGACTCCACCGCCGCCGGTCGGGCGACGCGCCAGATCGTGTGACGCACGTGGCGCTCGTCGGTGAAGTCGTAGAGGGGCTCGGCCACCTTTGCGGCCTCGACGAGCGCCTCCAGGACGGGGTTGTCGTGGTAGGCGAGAAACACCGGGCCGGTCTGGCAGCCGGTCGCCTCGATGTGGCGGAAGCGGTCCGCCTCCTTCTCCGGGCGCGTGAGCTCGTGGCGACGGATGATGCCATTGGTGTAGTCGTCCACCGAGCACGCCGCCACGATGCCGGTCTGCTCGTGGCCGTTTGCGCGCAGGCGATAGAGGTAGTAGCAGCGCGTGCCGTCGCGCAGCAGGGTGCCGTCGGCAACGCGTGCGGCAAGGAGCTCGTGGGCCTTCTCGTAGACGTCGTCCGCGTAGGGGTCGTGGACGGGGGAGAAGGCGGTCTCGGGGCGGTCTATCGCGAGAAACGAGCGCGGGTGGCACGAGACGTACGCCGCGGCCTCCGCGCGGGTGAAGACGTCGTAGGGAAGCGAGGCAAACTCGGCCGCCGCCTCGGGGCGCGGCCGGTAGCAGGTGATGGGTTCGGCGTGCATGGGCCCTCCTTCAAGTGGGACTGGGCAATCATAGCGCGTGCGCGTTTTGGCTGTGTGCACGCGGGGGCGAGCGGCGGGCGACCCTCGGCTGCGCGGGTGGTCTGGACCCCTTTGCAGGGGGTCGGCGCCGAGAAAACCGCGGGGCTGTACCGGCATCCCGGTTGCGTGCCGAGAAAACCGCGGGGCTGTACCGGCATCCCGGTTGCGCGCCGAGAGATGCGGGTCTCTGTACCAGCCCCGCGTCTCAGCGCCGAAAGAACTTCGCCTCTGTACCAGTTTTGAGAAACCGCGTCGAGAAACCCCGGGCTCTGTACCATCACCAGCGCAAGGTGCCGTGCTCCGCGGGTGCACTATGGTACAGCCCCGCGGTTTTCTCGGCGATGACCTTACGCGCCCCCGCCGCGGACGTGCTACGCTTGACAAACGCAACGAAGGGAGAGGGATGGACGTTACCAGCAGAGACGTGGTTCTCTTTGACTTTGACGGGACGCTCGCCAACACCGTGCCGGCAATCGCGCGCACCGCGCGGCGCGTCCTTCTTGCGCACGGCCTCACCGACGAGACGATCGGCGATATCATGCGCCTCATTGGCCCTCCCTTCCCGCAGGCATACAGCCTCGTCTACGGCTTCTCTCCGGAGGAGGCGGTCCAGATCACGGCCGAGTACCGCGCCATCTACACCACGCTGGGCGTTGAGGGCTGGCCGCTCTTCGAGGGCACGCGCGAGCTGCTCGAGGACCTGCGCGCCGCGGGCAAGCGCCTGGGGGTGGCGTCCTCCAAGCGAACGACCCTCGTGCGACAGGCCCTTGCGGACAACGACGCGCTCGACCTCTTTGACGTCGTGTGCGCAAAGCCCTCGGACGATGAGATCTCAAAGTCCCAGATCATCGACGGCGCCCTCTCCGAGCTGGGCGCATCTCCCGACCAGGCCGTCATGGTGGGAGACCGCCACAACGACGCGGAGGCCGCCATCCAGAGTGGCATCCCCTGCGTGGGCGTCTCCTACGGCGGCGCCACAAAGCCGGGCGAGCTCGAGGCCGCCGGCGCGTGCGCCGTTGCGTCCACGGTTGACGAGCTGCGCCGCATTCTCCTCGGCTAGAGCCAGGAGCGTCGGGGCGCAAGCGGCGGGCGTCCCCCGGCCCCCGCTGCCGCCCGCCGACCGAAAAGTCGTCGCGCATTTTGGGTAGAAGGTTGAGCATGAGGGTGCAGGTTCGGCCCACGCCAAGAGATGGGAGCAGACATGGCAGACTTTGACCTTACCGAGGGTATCCGTAAGCTCTTCCTTGCCAGCGTCGGTGCCGTGGCAATGGGTGCCGAGAAGTCCCAGGAGGTCGTTGAGGACCTCGTCAAGAAGGGCGAGCTGACCGTCGAGCAGGGCAAGACGCTCAACCAGGAGCTCACCCGCAAGGCCAAGGAGGTCTTCGAGAACACCTCCGACAGCGCCCTGCGCGCCCACCTGGCCTCCATGACGTCCGAGGAGCGCGCCGCCTATGCCAAGAAGGTCGCGCAGATGTCCGCGGACATCGATGCCGCCTCCGTCAAGGTTGAGGTGGACGAGGCCGAGAAGACCGAGGACGCCGCCGAGTAGGGGAACGCGTGACGCCGAGCGAGAGGGACGAGAGAGTAGATGACGCGTCGGGCGAGGGTCCGGACGTCCCCGAGGTGCCCGAGGGCGCCGAGGGGGGGCGCGGCCTTGGCTCGACGCGCACCTCGCAGGAGATCATCGACGCCTGGTACGAGCGGATGGTCTCTGGCGAGGAGGGCTCTGGCCTGCAGACCATCGGACTTTTTGGGGGCAGGAGCGGGGAGGACTACGGCCTCTCGCGCGGCTCTCGCCTGGCGCGCATCGGTCAGATCGTCTCCATCGTTCGCCGTTATGACATTTTCCACGGCCTCACGCCCAAGAGCCTGCGTCGCATGCTCGAGGAGCTGGGGCCCACGTTTGTGAAGGCCGGCCAGATCCTCTCGATGCGCTCTGAGATCTTGCCCCAGAGCTTCATGCGCGAGCTTGGCAAGCTGCGCACCGACGTGGAGCCGATGGACCGCAACACGGTGCTCGAGGCCCTGCGCGCCGAGTACGAGACCCCCATCGAGGACATCTTTGACGCCATTGATGACCAGCCCCTCGGCTCGGCGTCCGTGGCGCAGGTCCACAAGGCGCGCCTCGTAACCGGCGAGATGGTTGCGCTCAAGATCCAGCGTCCGCACGTCCAGGAGATCATGGCGCAGGACATCTCGATCATGCGCTCCCTTGCGCGCTACGCCAGCAAGTTCATGGGCGACGAGCAGTTCCTCGACCTGCGCTCCGTTGTGGACGAGCTCTGGCAGAGCTTCCGCGAGGAGACGGACTTCCTCGTTGAGGCGCGCAGCCTCGAAGAGTTCCGCCGCAACAACGCGGGGTGCGCCTTCGTGGACTGCCCCAAGCCCTACCCTACGCTCTGCACCAAGCATGTTGTGGTGATGGACTACGTTGAGGGCATCCCCATCAACGACGCCACGCGGCTCGTGAGGGAGGGCTACGACCTCTCCGAGATTGGCATCAAGCTTGCGGACAACTACACGAGCCAGATGCTCGACGACGGGTTTTTCCACGCCGACCCGCACCCCGGCAACCTCGTGATTCGCGACGGCAAGATCGTCTACCTCGACCTCGGCATCATGGGGCGCCTCTCGAGCCACGACCGCTCGGCGATGCGCGACATGGTGACGGCCGTGGCGCAGTGCGACTCGCCGGGCCTCGCGGAAGGCCTCAAGCGCTTCTCGATCTCCGACACCTCCGAGGTTGACGACGCACACCTTCTGGCAGACCTCGACGCCATCGTTGCGGACTACGGTCTGGCCGACCTCTCCGACCTCGACGTGGGCGCGTTTCTTAACTCGCTCATCTCGATGGCGCAGAAGGACGGCATTGAGCTCCCGAGCTCGGTGACGATGCTTGCGCGCTCGCTCGTGACGCTCGAGGGCACTGTGCACGCGCTCCTGCCGGGGACGTCGATCGTCGAGATCATCCATGCGCACCTGCGCGCCCACACCAGCGCCTCCGAGCTCGCGCGCCGCGAGACCAAGCGCATCGCCCGCGAGACCGTGGCCGCCACGCACGGCCTTCTCAGCGCGGCGAGCGACGCCGGGCTCGCCATGCGTATGCTCACCCGTGGCCAGCTCCGCGTGAACCTCGACCTTGCCGGTACGGAGGACCCACTCGAGGACCTTGCGCGCATCGCAAACCGCGTGACGCTGAGCGTGATCATTGCCGGCCTGTTCATCGGGTCGTCGGTGGTTTACTACGCGCGCATCCAGCCGGTCATCTTTGGCATCCCCATCATCGGCTTTGTGGGATATCTCGCCGCGCTCGTGCTGGGCGTCTGGGTGGCCCAGGACATCATCCGCGAGAGCCACCGTCGCCGTCGCCGCAGGTAGGCTCTCACGCGCGGTTCTTCTCGGCGGTGCTTGGCCCCGTTGCGTTGCCCCCCCGTCTGTTGCGTTGCCCCTCCCGTTGCCGTTTCTCCCGGTTTTGGGCAACAAGTTTGATGCGCTGGCGCGTCCCGTCCGCACAAAACTTCCCATACTGTGCAGATCGCTCGTAATTGCTTGGGTTTTTGTCGCGCGGTCATCCCATCGGATGCTGCGATATAAAAAATGTGCCCCACAACTAGGGGAGAAGCGACAAGAACGGTCTTCTCGCCAGCGCGTCGGCTCCCAAAACCCAAAAGTGCCCGTTTCTGGACACGTTGCGGCAAACGACGGCTTGCGACCATTCGGGTCAGTTTTGGGCAACAAGTTTGATACAAGGGTGCTCCCCGCAGGTTAATTTGCCGTTGGCGAGAAGATTGACCTGCGGAAACGTTGTCGAGTCAGCCGAGATGCCACTGCCGTGACTGCCTAGACATAAAACTTGTTGCCCAAAACCGGAGAGATCGTCTCCAGACGGGCGCTCTTCTCGGCTCCAAACGTCCCGAGCGGCCTCTGGAGGACTTGGGAAGGCAAAAACTATTGAACTGCATACGGAGAAGGACGAGAAGACCATCCGCGTAAGTTTTTGAGCTCGCGAAAGGAAGGGAGTCCCTGGCGCGTGCGTGACGGTGTGCTTGTCCGCGACAAAGCTCGATGCTGCGGCAGGGGGGACCGCGCGCGGCTATCGCCATGGTTGCGGACACAACTGGGTGCGGTCAGCTCACGTCGAGCTGTGTGGAGGAACGGTGTCGGTGCGCCTTCTTTCAGAATTGTGAGTTCTTAAGTAACAATTTGGGCAGAAGAGAAGTATCAGCCGGCCCGACACCCGGGCCGTCCCTTGGAAGGAATCCCAGTAATGGAACGGTATGACTCAAGCTTTGACCACGTTGGCGACTTTGTCGAGCGCTGGAACTCCAGCGTCAGGCGGACGCGCCTGTGGATGATTCTCCTTGCCGTCGCGCTCATTCTCGTGGGGATGGGGAGCGCCGTTGCGCCCTTTGGTCTCTACGAGCTCATTCAGACTCTGGTCTCCGTTGCGCTCGTCGTGGGAGGCGTGGGACAGGTCGTGTCCTATGTGCGGACGCCCGAGCTCTTCCGGAGTGCAACCAAGCTGGTCATGGGCGTTCTCAACGCGCTTCTCGGCGTGCTGCTCTTTGTGCTGCCCGCCTATCTGACGGCGGGGACCATCGTGTTTCTGCTTGCGTTCCTCTTCATCATCGCCGGCGCGGAGCGCATCACCACGGCGCGCCACCTGCGCTACTTTGGCGTGGAGGGAACGGGCCTTGCCACGGCAACGGGCGTTCTCAACGTCATTGCCGGTGTGGTCTTTCTGCTCATGCCGGCGTTCTCGAGCCTGGCCTTTAGCTACGTGCTCGCGGCGTATCTCGTGGTGGGCGGCGTGAGCCTCCTGGCCGAGGCGCTCACGATGCATCCCATCGAGCGGTAACGCCCCAGCGTACGCGCCGCTCCTACTGGACGGGCCGCCCCCGCTTCCGCGCCGAGAGAATCCGTCCTCTGTACCACTTTCCCGGAACCACGCCGAGAAATACGGGAGGCTGTGCCACGGTCCCCGATGAGGTGCCAAGAGAAGCGTCCCACTGTACCAGATTCCACGGGGCACGCCGAGAAAAGCCCTCATCTGTACCGTCGCCGCTCGGGGGAGCCCGCCGCGGGCGGCACAGCCCCTGGGTTCTCTCGGCATGCGCGCCAGAAAGCGGTACAGCGGGCGGATTCTCTCGGCGGCCGCGCCCGGACGCCGGTACAGCCCCGGGCCTTTCTCGACATGCATCCGGGCGCGCCGGTACAGTGGCGGGCTTTTCTCGGCGCACCCTGCGGAATCTGGCACAGCGGCCCGCTTCTCCCGGCATCGGGAGGGGAGAGCAAACCGGGGTCGGCACAGGCCCCGGCTTCTCTCGGCAACGAGAAGGGCCGGCGCCCCGTAAGGAGTGCCGGCCCTGCTGAGAAACCGATGGCCCTTCTCGCTACTCGAGCTCGAAGGCTCCCGTGTAGAGCTGGTAGTACGTCCCGCGCGCGGCAATGAGCTCGTCGTGCGTGCCGCGCTCGATGATGCGGCCGTGGTCGAGCACGATGATCACGTCGGAGTTGCGCACGGTGGAGAGGCGGTGGGCAATGACGAACGTGGTGCGGCCCTTCATGAGGGCGTCCATGCCGCGCTGGACGATGGCCTCGGTGCGCGTGTCGATTGAGGAGGTTGCCTCGTCGAGCACCATGACGGGCGGGTCGGCAACCGCGGCGCGCGCGATGGAGAGCAGCTGGCGCTGGCCCTGCGAGAGGTTGGTGCCGTTGTCCGTGAGCATGGTGTCGTAGCCGTTGGGGAGGCGACGGATGAAGTCGTCCGCGCCGGCAAGTCGCGCCGCGGCAACGCACTCGTCGTCGGTGGCGTCGAGTCGCCCGTAGCGGATGTTGTCCATCACCGTGCCCGTGAAGAGGTTCACGTCCTGCAGGACCACGCCGAGCGAGCGGCGCAGGTGCGGCTTCTTGATCTTGTTGATGTTGATGCCGTCGTAGCGGATCTTGCCGTCCTCGATGTCGTAGAAGCGGTTCAGCAGGTTGGTGATCGTGGTCTTGCCCGCGCCCGTGGCGCCGACGAACGCCACCTTCTGGCCGGGCTTGGCGTAGAGCGAGACATCGTGCAGCACCGTGTGTCCCGGCTCGTAGGCAAAGTCCACGCCAAAGAGGCGCACGTCGCCCGCGAGCGGGGTGTAGGTGACGGTCCCGTCGGCCTGATGCGGGTGCTTCCAGGCCCACTGGCCGGCCCAGTTCTCGTCGCGGCGGTCGCACTCGGTGACGGTGCCGTTACGGTCGATGGTACAGGCCACGAGCTCGACGTAGCCCTCGTCCTGCTCCACGGGCTCGTCGAGCAGCTCGAAGATACGCTCGGCGCCGGCGAGGCCCATGACGACGGAGTTCACCTGGTTGGAGATCTGGCCGATCTGGTTGGCAAACTGCTTGGTCATGTTGAGGAAGGGCACGCCCACGGCAATGGTGAGCGGCAGCCCGGAGAGCGACGGGTTGGGGGCACCCACGACGAGCAGCACGCCAATGGTCACGGCAACGATCACGTAGAGCAGGTTGCCGGCGTTCATGAGGATGGGCATCAGCGTGTTGGCGTAGGAGTTGGCCGTGCATGCGGCGTCCTGGTACTCGTCGTTGAGCTCGTCGAAGGCGGACTCGATCTGGCGCTCGTGCGAAAACACCTTGACGACCTTCTCGCCGTTCATGACCTCCTCGACGAGGCCCTCCACGGCCGCGACCGCGCGCTGCGTGCGCAGGAAGTTCTTGGCCGAGCGCCCGGCGAGCGTCTTGCCGAGAAACGCCATGATGGCCGCGCCGCCCACCACCACGAGGGTCAGCGGCAGGCTGTACCAGACCATGATGCAGCCCACGGAGATGAGCATGAGCATCGTGAGGAAGAGCTGCGGCATGGACTGCGCGATCATCTGGCGCATGGCGTCGATGTCGTTGGTGTAGTAGCTCATGACGTCGCCGTGCTGGTGCGTGTCAAAGTACTTGATCGGCAGGTCCTGCATGTGGTCGAACATGAGGCAGCGGAACTTCTTGAGCGAGCCCTGCGTGAGGATGGCCATGCACTGCTGCCAGACCGCGTTGCAGACGAGGCTCGCAAAGTACAGGACGGCGAGAATGGCGGCGTTGGTGAAGACCTGCGGCTGTGCCGTTGCCCAGTCGCCGGACTCCCATGTCTGGCCCACCACGGTGAGGGCGCGCTCCATGAAGACGTTGGGCAGCGCCTGGACGACGCACTGCACGAGGATGCAGATCGCAACGGCCGGGAGCATCACCGGGTAGAAGCCGCGCAGCATCTTGAGGACGCGCAGGGCGGTCCTGCCCATGGACTTGGGAGCACGCCCGCGGTGCATGTTCCTACTCATCGGCGCTCACCTCCAGCTCGCCGAGCTCGCGCTCGTCGTGGCTCTGCTTGTTCTGGGAGAGGTAGACCTCGCGGTAGATGGCGTTTCTCCGCAGGAGCTCCTCGTGGGTGCCTATGTCGTTGATGGTTCCGGAGTCCATGACCACGATGCGGTCGGCGTCCTCAACGCTCGAGGTGCGCTGCGCGATGATGATCTTGGTGGTCTCGGGCAGGTAGTTGCGGAAGCCCTCGCGGATGAGGCGGTCGGTCTTGGTGTCCACGGCGGAGGTGGAGTCGTCGAGGATGAGGATCTTCGGCTTCTTGAGCAGGGCGCGCGCGATGCACAGGCGCTGCTTCTGGCCGCCGGAGACGTTGGTGCCGCCCTGCTCGATGTAGGTGTCGTACTTGTCCGGGAAGGTCTGGACGAACTCGTCCGCCTGGGCCAGGCGCGCCGCCTCGAGGACCTCCTCGTCGGTGGCGTGCTCGTTGCCCCAGCGCAGGTTCTCGGCGATGGTGCCGCTGAAGAGCACGTTCTTCTGGAGCACCATAGCCACGGCGTCGCGCAGGGTCTCGAGGTCGTACTCGCGCACGTCGTGCCCGCCCACGCGGATGGAGCCCTCGGTGACGTCGTAGAGGCGCGGGATGAGCTGGACGAGCGAGGACTTGGCCGATCCCGTCGAGCCAATGACGCCGATGACCTCGCCGCTCTTGATGTGCAGGTCGATGTTCTTGAGCGCCTCGCGGCTCTTGTCGCCGCTGTAGGAGAAGCCCACGCCGTCAAAGTCGATCGAGCCGTCGGCGACCTCGGTCACGGCGTTCTCGGGCTGGTCGATCGTGGTCTTGGCGTCGAGCACCTCAAAGATGCGGCGGGCGTTCTCCTCGGACATGACCACCTGGGCAAAGATCATCGAGAGCATCATGAGCTGCATGAGCATCATGAAGCCGTAGGTGATGAGCGACGAGAACTGGCCCACGTCGAGCAGCTCGCCGCGGGTGGAGACGATGGCGTAGGAGCCGGCGTAGATCACGAAGACCATGACGGTGTAGACGCAGAAGTTCATGATCGGCGCGTTGAGGGCCAGGATGCGCTCTGCGTAGGTGAAGTCGTTCTGGACCTCGGTGGCGGCGCGGTCGTACTTCTGCTTCTCGTAGTCCTCGCGCACGTAGGACTTGACCACGCGGATGCCGGCGAGGTTCTCCTCGGCGCGCTCGTTCAGGGCGTCGTACTTGCGGAAGATGCGGCGGAAGATCGGGACGACCCTGCGGATCACGGTGAGAAGGGCGAGCGCCAGCACCGGGATGATCACCACGAAGACGAGCGCGAGCCAGCCGGCCATGCTGTAGGCCGCGATGAATGCGAGCACGAGCATGAACGGCGAGCGGATGGCGGTGCGGATGAGCATCATGTACGCCATCTGGACGTTCATGACGTCCGTGGTGATGCGCGTCACGAGCGAGGAGCTCGAGAAGCGGTCGATCACGGCAAACGAGAAGGTCTGGATGTTGTAGAACATGTCCTTGCGCAGGTTCTTGGCAAAGCCGGTGGATGCCTTCGCGCAGGTGAGGCCAGCCGCCGCGCCAAAGGCGAGCGAGATGAGGGCCATGAGGGCGAGCACGCCGCCCGCGGTGAGGATCTGCTGGAGGTCGGCGCCGGCCTTGATGGCGTCGATGAGGTCCGCCGTGTAGAGCGGGATCATGACCTCAAAGACCACCTCGCCGAGCACGAGCAGGGGAGTGACCACCGCGGCCCTCTTGTACTCGCGCACGCTCCCCATGAGCTTGCGGCCCACCGATGCGTAGCCCACGTGGGCCGCGGTCTTGACAAACTCCTGGTCGATGACGGGCTTCTTTGGAAGCAGGCTCATCGCTCATCTCCCTTCTTGTCCTTCTCCAGCTGCGCCCAGTTGGCGGCGATGCGGTCGAGAACGTCCACGAGCTCGCTCTTCTCGTCCTCGGTAAGGCAGTCAAACGCGCGCTCCTCAAACTCCGCGCGCGTGCGGACGACCTCGCGCGCCTTGTGCTCGCCCTCGGGCGTGAGCGTCACGGTGAGCTGGCGGCGGTCCGTCTCGGAGCGCTCGCGCGAGACGAGCCCCTCCGCCTCGAGCTTGGCGATGACCTCCGAGAGCGAGGCCGACGTGATGCAGGAGGCCTCCTGCAGGTCGCGCTGCGTCATCTCGCCGTCATGGGCGAGCAGCTCCACGAGGATGTGCTGCTTGCCGTTTCTGCCTCCCCAGTGCATGTGGAGGTAGTAACCAAAGTATCCAAAGTTGCGCATGATGCGCGTCTCTCTGCTGGGCGTGTCGCCCTTCTCGCACACGTTGGTCTCCTTCCCGTGCTCCCAATCTAAAAACGTGTTCATATCCTACTCTGAAGCCGGCGAAGGGCGATGTCAAGGTACCATGCGATTTTCTCATAGCACCGTGCGATACGTGGGGTTTTCTGCCAAGAACCCCGCCCCTAGCACCGGATTCTAGAAAACATGACAAAGGTGACAGGGTAAACTGTCAGGTTTTCCAGCCGGGACGAGAAAAATCCGCCCCAGTACCAGTTTTCAAAAATAGCGCCGAGAAAACTCCGAGGTCTGTACCACCCTCGCCAGGACTATGTCTAGAAATCCGAGGGGCTGTACCACTTCGCCCGGACCCATGCCGAGAAGACAAGGAGCCTGTGCCACTTGGGAGGAGCTCATGCCGAGAAAACCCGCCCTCTGTACAAGTGACCTTCTTGATCATGGTACAAGGGCGAGCTTTTCTCGGCGCTTATCGAGAAATCCGGTACGGAGGTGGCCTTTTCTCGGCGTCGAGAAGGGAGGGGTCGGTGGGGCTGGTACAGAGGGTGGGTTTCCTCGGTTTCGAGAGAGGGAGCCCTCCGGGGCTGGTGCAGAGACGAGACTCTCTCGGCAATGAGAGGGGGCCGGCACTCCAGTGGGAGCGCCGGCCCGGCAAAAAGCTATGGTCCTTCTCGCTACTCGAGCTCGAAGGCTCCCGTGTAGAGCTGGTAGTACGTGCCCTTCTTGGCGATGAGCTCGTCGTGCGTGCCGCGCTCGATGATGCGGCCGTGGTCGAGCACGATGATCGCGTCGGAGTTCTGGACCGTCGAGAGACGGTGGGCAATGACGAACGTGGTGCGCCCGGTCATGAGGGCGTCCATGCCGCGCTGGACGATCGCCTCGGTGTGCGTGTCGATGGAGGATGTGGCCTCGTCGAGGATCATGACGGGCGGGTCCGCCACGGCGCAGCGGGCAATGGAGAGCAGCTGGCGCTGGCCCTGTGACAGGTTGGAGCCGTTGTCCGTGAGCATGGTGTTGTAGCCCTCGGGCAGGCGCTTGATGAAGCCGTCGGCGCCCACGAGGCGGGCGGCCGCCATGCACTCGTCGTCGGTGGCGTCGAGGCGGCCAAAGCGGATGTTGTCCATGACGGTGCCCGTGAAGAGGTTCACGTCCTGGAGCACCACGCCCAGGGAGCGGCGCAGGTCGCTCTTCTTGATCTTGTTGATGTTGATGCCGTCGTAGCGGATCTTGCCGTCCTCGATGTCGTAGAAGCGGTTGATGAGGTTCGTGATCGTGGTCTTGCCCGCGCCGGTGGCGCCCACGAAGGCGACCTTCTGGCCGGGCTTGGCCCACACGCTCACGTCGTGCAGGACGGTGTGGCCGGGACGGTAGGCAAAGTCCACGTCAAAGAGGCGCACGTCGCCGGCGAGCGGGGTGTAGGTGAGCGAGCCGTCACCGTGCGGGTGACGCCACGCCCACTGACCGGCCCAGTTCTCGGCGCGGCGGTCGCACTCGTGCACGGTGCCGTTGCGGTCGATGGTGCAGGCCACGAGCTCGACGTAGCCCTCGTCCTGCTCCACCGGCTCGTCCATGAGCTCAAAGAGGCGCTCGGCGCCCGCAAGGCCCATCACGACGGAGTTGATCTGCTGGGAGATCTGGCCGATCTGGCCGGCAAACTGCTTGGTCATGTTGAGGAAGGGCACCGTGACGGCAATCGAGAAGGGCAGGCCCGAGATGGAGAGGTTGGGCACGCCGGTCTCGATGAACACGCCGCCCACCAGGGCTACGATGACGTAGATCAGGTTACCGAGGTTCATGAGGATGGGGCCCAGGGTGTTGGTGTACATGTTGGCGGCGCGGCTCGCCTCAAAGAGGCGGCGGTTGCGGACGTCAAAGTCCTCCTGCGCGGCCTCCTCGTGGCAGAAGACCTTGACCACGCGCTGGCCGTTCATGACCTCCTCGACGTGGCCCTCCACGATGCCGATCTCGCGCTGCTGCGCCACGAAGTTGCGCGCGGAGCGGCTGCCCAGCACCTTGGTTATGTACGCCATGAACAGCACGCCGGCCACGATGACGGCGGCCATCCACACGCTGTAGTAGATCATCACCGAGAAGACCGAGATGAGGGTGACGATGGTGAGCGTGATGTTGGGCAGCGACTGGCCGATCATCTGGCGCAGCGCGTCGATGTCGTTGGTGTAGTGGCTCATGATGTCGCCGCGCTGGTGCTGGTCAAAGTAGCTGATCGGCAGGTCCTGCATGTGGCCGAAGAGGCGCTCGCGGAACTTCTCGAGCGAGCCCTGCGTGATGACGGCCATCGCGCGGGTGTAGGTGAAGTTGAGGATGAGCGAGACCACGTAGATGCCCACGAGCGTGAGCACGAGCGAGGTGATGCTGCCGGCGACGGACTCCCAGTCGCCGCTCTCCCAGGTAGCGGTCACAATCTCGAGCGTGCGCTGCATGAACGTGGCGGGCAGGGCCGAGAGCACGGCCGAGACCACGATGCACAGAATCACGAGCGGCAGCATCTTGGGATAGAACGAGAAGAGCATCTTGATGAGGCGGCGGAGCGTCTTGCCGCGGCCCCCGCGACGGCGCACCTGCGCGACCTGGCGGCCGGCCACGTTCTGGCGCTCCGGCTCGCGCTCGGGCTCGGTGGGGTGGTTGGATCCGGTCACGTTCTTGAGGATGTTCTCGGCGGAGTTGTTGTTAGCGGCCATTCGCCTCACCTCCCTTCGCAGCGGAGGCGGGCAGGGCGGCGTCCTTCTCGTCCGCGTCCTTCTTTTCGGCGTCCTGGCTCGTGCGGTTCTGGGCGAGGTAGGTGTCGCGGTAGAACGGGCAGCTCTCGAGGAGCTCCTCGTGGGTGCCGAGTCCGGCCACGTGACCGTTGTCCAGCACGAGGATGCGGTCGGCGTCCTGCACCGAGCTCACGCGCTGGGCGATGATGATCTTGGTGGCCTCGGGCAGGTAGGTCTTGAGGCCCTCGCGGATGAGCGCGTCGGTCTTGGTGTCAACCGCCGAGGTGGAGTCGTCGAGGATCAGCACCTTGGGGTGCTTGAGCAGGGCGCGCGCGATGCACAGGCGCTGCTTCTGGCCGCCGGAGACGTTGGTGCCGCCCTGCTCGATGTAATAGTCGTACTTCTTGGGCAGCTGCTGGATGAACTCGTCGGCCTGCGCGAGCTTGCAGACCTCGACGAGCTCGTCGTAGGTAGCGTCTGCGTTGCCCCAGCGCAGGTTCTCCTTGATGGTGCCCGAGAAGAGCACGTTCTTCTGCAGGACCACGGCCACGTTGTTGCGCAGGAACTCGAGGTCGTAGTCGCGCACGTCCACGCCGCCCACCTTCACGGAGCCCTCCGTGACGTCGTAGAGGCGGCTGATGAGGTTGACGAGCGAGGTCTTGGCCGATCCCGTGCCGCCCATGATGCCTATGGTCTCGCCGCTCTTGATGTGAAGGTCAATCTCGGCAAGCGCGCGGTGCTCGGCCTTCTCGGAGTACTTGAAGGTCACGTTGTCAAAGTCGATCGAGCCGTCCACCATCTCGGTCTCGGGGTGGGCGGGGTTCTTGATCGTGGGCTCGGTCATGAGGACCTCGCAGATGCGCTCGGCGCTCTCCTGGGCCATCGTGATCATGGCAAAGACCATGGAGACCATCATGAGTGCCATGAGGATCATGAAGCCGTAGGTGGTGAGCGCCGAGAGCTGGCCCACGTTCAGCAGGCTGCCCTGGCTGGAGATGATGAGGTAGCTGCCAAACTGCAGGGTCACGGCAAAGACGGTGTAGACCGCGAAGTTCATCATCGGCGAGTTGAGCGCGAGGATCTTCTCGGCACGCGTGAAGTCGGCGCAGACGTCCTGGGCGGCGCGGCCGAACTTCTCCTTCTCATAGTCCTGGCGCACGTAGCTCTTGACGTCGCGCATGCCGGTGACGTTCTCCTCGATGGACTCGTTGAGGGCGTCGTACTTGTGGAAGACCGAGCGGAAGATGGGGTGTACGGTGCGCACGACCTTGTAGAGGCCAAAGCCCAGAATCGGCACGATGATCACAAAGACCAGCGCGAGCGGGCCGGCCATGATGAAGGCCATGACGATGCCCGCGAGCAGCAAGAACGGGCAGCGGATGGCGGTGCGGATAATCATCATGTAGGCGAGCTGCACGTTGGTGATGTCCGTGGTGAGGCGCGTCACGAGCGACGAGCTCGAGAACTGGTCGATGTTGGCAAAGCTGAAGCGCTGCACTGCGGCAAAGACGTCGTGGCGCAGGTTCATGGCCAGGCCGCAGCTCGCCTGGCTGCAGGTGACGCCGGCGCCGATGCCAAAGGCGAGGGACGCCAGCGCCATCGCCACGAGGATGCCCGCGTAGGGGAGCAGCTGGGGGAGACTCGCGCCCGCCTGGATCGAGTTGATGAGCTGGGCGGTCACAAAGGGGATGGCGACCTCCATGACGACCTCGCCGGAGACGATGATCGGCGTGGCGATGGAGGCGCCCCTGAACTCACGGATGCTCTTGCCGATCGCGTGGACGATCTCGCGTCCGGAGAGACCTTTCTCTTCTTTGGTCTTCTTCATATGACTCCTTTCGACAAGTGGTCATTTTGCGCCCCTGAACGGTAGTTTTCAAGGTACCGTGCGATTATTCTCACGGTACCTTCAAATCATTGTGCGAACGGTCTTTCTCCTCGGACCGTCCGCCTGCCGCACGCTCGTGAGGCATGGGCGGCATGAGGGCAAAAACCCATCCTAAGGCGTCCGAGCGCCGCCCGTACCTATCGACAGGAGGATTGTAAGCTCAGCAAGAACAGGAGAAATACCAGCTCAGAAGCAATTGTAAGGTCGAGAAGAACCTCGCCTTACAATCCGGACGTCAATTGTAAGGCCCTTTGTAAACCCAACGTAAACGGCTGTCAGGCTCCCGTAATGCATCGCCGGCCACGAAAAACGGCCGCCGAGAAGCCCGTAGGATTCCAGTCGAAACGGCCCGCCCCAGGGCCGGTCAATCCACGGGAAAGGATTAGCATGTCCAAGTTTGATCTCTCTCGCCGTCAGTTCATTGGCGCCCTCGGCGCCACCGCCGCCATTGCCGGCCTCGCCGCCTGCGGCAACACCGGCAACACCGGCACCGACACCCCCAGCGACTCCACCGAGGGCACGGACACCGCCGCGCTCGTGGGCTCCATCTCCTGCTCCGGCGCCACCTCCTTCCAGCCGCTCGTCGAGAAGGCCCGCGACGCCTTCCAGGACGCCAACCCCGACGTCTCCGTCGCCATCTCCGGCGGCGGCTCCGGCCAGGGCCTCTCTCAGGTTGCCGAGGGCTCCGTGCAGATTGGCCGCTCCGACGTCTTTGCCGAGGAGAAGCTCGAGGCCGACCAGCTCGAGGGCCTCGTTGACAACCAGGTCTGCATCGTGGGCATGGGCCCCATCGTGAACGCTGGCGTTGACGTCACCGACCTCACCACCGATCAGCTCAAGGGCATCTTCCTCGGCCAGATCACCGACTGGTCCGAGGTGGGCGGCACCGCCGGCGCCATCCAGGTCATCCAGCGCGAGGCCGGCTCCGGCACCCGCGCCACCTTCGAGGCCGCCGTCCTCGGTGGCGAGGTTGCCCCGGACAGCTTCCGCCCCGTTGCCGAGGTCGACTCCTCGGGCACCGTCGTGGAGCAGGTTGCCGCCACCGCCGGCTCCATCTCCTACGTGGCCTTCAACTACATGGAGAACGACGGCATCAAGGCCCTCACCGTCGACGGCGTTGAGCCCACGCAGGAAAACGTCGAGTCCGGCGACTTCATGATCTGGGCGTACGAGCACATGTACACCCGCGAGGACGAGGACGAGTCCACGGCTGCCGTGACCAAGGCCTTCATCGAGTTCATGCTCTCCGACGACTTTGCCGCCACGGTGGTGGAGGAGGGCTTCATCCCCATGGCCGACATGCAGGTCAAGAAGGACGCCGACGGTAACATCACCGCCGCCTAGCCCAGCCTCACCCTTCCCACGGCGGCGTCCCCAAGCGCGGGGGCGCCGCCGTACTCTTGACGAGAAAGGCTCCTCCATATGGCAAACCTCATGCCCAAGCGGAGGCTCGAGAACATCGGCTTGGGAATCACGGGCTTCTGCGTCGCGCTCGTCGCGCTCGTCGTGATCACGCTCATCTTCATGGTGGCCCAGCAGGGCCTCACCACGTTCTTCGTTGACGGCCTGAACCCAATCGACTTCTTCTTCGGCCAGAACTGGATTCCCGAGCAGGAACGCTACGGCGCGCTGCCCATGATCGTGGGCTCCTTTGCCGTCACGCTGCTCTCCACCCTCTTTGCCCTGCCCATCGCCATCGGCTCCGCGATCTTTGTCGTGGAGGTGGCGCCCTCGTTTGGCCGCCGCGTCTTCCAGCCGTTCATCGAGCTTCTCGTGGGCATCCCGTCAGTTGTCTACGGCGTCCTGGGCCTCTACGTGGTCAACACGTTCGTGAAGGCGATCTTCGGCGATGCCGCGCCCACCGGCGCCGGCATCCTCTCCGGCTCGATCGTGCTCGCCATCATGATCTTGCCGACGATCACCACGCTCTCGATGGACGCGCTGCGCGCCGTGCCCAACCAGTACCGCGAGGGCTCCTATGCCCTGGGCTGCACGCGTTGGCAGACGGTCTGGCACGTGGTGCTCAAGAGCGCCCTGCCCTCGCTCATGACGGCCGTCATCCTGGGCATGACCCGCGCCTTCGGCGAGACGCTCGCCGTCCAGATGGTCATCGGCGGCGTTGAGCGCTCGATGCCCATGGGCCTTCTCGACCCGGCCTCCACGCTCACGGCGGCGCTCACGGCCGGCCTCTCCAACGCGGTCTCCGGCTCGGTCTACTACCACGCGCTGTGGTCGCTCGGTCTGATCCTTCTCGTCATGTCGCTCGTCTTCATCATGATCATCCACCTCATCGGCAGGAAGGGGGCAAAGGCCAATGGCTAGCGAGAACAGTCGCGCGCTCTCCCTGGACGAGCACGTCAGGCGGATCAACTCCCAGGACAAGGTCGCAACGGGCGTCCTCACCGTCATCGTGGGCCTGGTCATGCTGCTCGTCGTGGCGATCATCGCCTACATCCTCGTCCGTGGCGCCGGTCGCGCGCTCACGCCCGGGTTCCTCACCAACCCGTATAACGACGAGGCGGTACCCGGCATCATCTACCAGCTGTGGGACTCCTTCTACATGCTGATCGTGACGCTCGTCATCTCGGTGCCCATCTCGCTGGGCGCGGCCATCTTCCTCGTTGAGTACGCGCCGGACAACTGGGTCACCTCCGCGGCCAAGACCGCCATCGAGACGCTCTCCTCGCTTCCCTCGATCGTGGTGGGCATGTTCGGCTCGCTCTTCTTTGTGGTGACGCTGGGCTGGGGCATCTCCATCCTCGCCGGCGCGTGCGCGCTCACGATGTTCAACATCCCCATCCTGGTCCGTACCATCCAGCAGGCGCTCGAGGACGTCCCACGCAGCCAGCGCGACGCCGCGCTCGCCATGGGCCTCACGCGCTGGGAGACCACGATCAACGTCCTTCTCCCCGCCGCCATGCCCGCCATCGTGACCGGCATCGTGCTCTCCGCAGGCCGCGTCTTTGGTGAGGCCGCCGCGCTCATCTTCACCGCCGGCTCCGCGCCCGCGCGCCTCAACTTTGCGTCGGTGAACTTCCTGAGCCCCACCAACCCCTTCAACATCTTCCGCCCGGCCTGCTCGCTCGCCGTTTACATCTGGCGACTCACCTCCGAGCCCACGGCCGGCTCCACGGAGATCGTCTGGGGCACCGCGACGGTCCTTCTTGCCTGCGTGCTCCTGTTCAACCTGCTTGCCCGCCTGCTCGGCAAGCTCCTCTCGAGGAGGCTGACCGCAGAATGACAGACACCACCACCCAGGCCATGGTCGCAGGTAAGAAGAGCGCCTCGCTGCTCACCACGCATGACGTGACCGTCACCTATGACCTTACGCACGAGGCCCTGCACAAGACTTCGCTCACCTTTGATAAGGGGCAGGTCACGGCTCTCATCGGACCGTCCGGCTGTGGCAAGTCCACGTTCCTGCGCTGCCTCAACCTCATGAACCGCGAGATTCCTCGCTGCTCCATCGGCGGAGAGATCCTCTATCACGGGCACAACATCAACACGCCCAAGGAGAACCTCTTTGAGCTGCGCAAGTCCATCGGCATGGTCTTCCAGCAGCCCACGCCCTTCCGCAAGTCCATCCGCGAGAACATCCTCTTTGCGCCCAAGAAGCACGGTCGCGTGAAGTCGCGCGAGGAGGAGGACGAGCTCGTGGAGACGTCGCTCAGGCAGGCGGCGCTCTGGGACGAGGTCAAGGACAAGCTGCGCCAGTCCGCGCACGCGCTCTCGGGCGGCCAGCAGCAGCGCCTCTGTATCGCGCGCACGCTTGCCATGAAGCCGGACGTGGTCCTCTTTGACGAGCCCTGCTCCGCGCTCGACCCCATCTCCACCTTTGCTATCGAGGAGACCATCCGCGACATTGCCTCGACGGGCATCTGCGAGATCATCGTCACGCACAACATGGAGCAGGCCACGCGCGTCTCGGACCGCACCGCCTTCTTCTACGTGGGCGACATGGTGGAGACGGGCTCCACGCAGCAGATCTTCTCCGATCCGCACGACCAGCGCCTGGTCGACTACCTTACGGGCCGCTTTGGCTGATGGGAGGCACCATGGAAACAGATAACACCCAAAACGCCCATCGCAGCATAAGCGGCGTGGAGACGGCCATCACCGTGCGCGACTTCAACCTCTGGTACGGGGACTTCCAGGCCCTCAAGGGCGTCAACCTGGAGATTCCCAAGAACCGCGCCACGGCCTTCATCGGACCGTCGGGCTGCGGCAAGTCCACGCTGCTGCGCACCTTCAACCGCATGTGCGACTTCGTGGAGTCCGTGAAGACCGAGGGCACGATCGAGTTTGGCGGCAAGGACATCTTCCAGATGGACTCCAACGCGCTGCGCGTCTACGTGGGCATGGTCTTCCAGCACCCCAACCCGTTCCCAATGAGCATCCGCGAGAACATCCTCTACGGGCCCAAGCGCCAGCGCCGCATCTCCAAGTCCGAGGGCGACGAGATCTGCGAGCGCTGCCTTACCCGCGCGGCCCTCTGGGACGAGGTCAAGGACGACCTCAACAAGAGCGGACTGGGCCTCTCCGGCGGCCAGCAGCAGCGCCTCTGCATCGCGCGCGCCCTTGCCACCGACCCGGACATCCTGCTCATGGACGAGCCCACCTCGGCGCTCGACCCCATCTCCACGAGCATGGTGGAGCAGCTCATGAGCGAGCTTGCCACCGACCACACCGTGGTCGTCGTGACCCACAACATGCAGCAGGCCGCACGCGTGGCGGACAAGACCGCCTTCTTCTACTTGGGTGAGCTCATCGAGGAGGGTCCCACGCGCGACCTTTTTGCCAACCCCACCCAGCAGCGCACGCAAGAGTATCTCTCAGGGAGGTTCAGCTAATGGTCATCAGCACCCGCACCAAGTTCACCGACCAGCTCAACGAGGTCGAGGGCCTTGTCCGCCGCTTTGGCGAGAAGACCGTGGCGGACGTTCGCGCCGCCGGTCTTGCCGTGACCGGCGACAAGGGCGCCGCCGAGGGCGTCATGGAGGGCCGCAAGGCGGAGGACCGCCTGCGCTCCGCGATTGAGAACACCTGCCTTGACATCATGCTGCTCCAGCAGCCGCTCATCGGCGTTGACCTGCGCTTTGTTACCGGCTCCTTCCGCATGGTGAGCGACCTTTCCCACATTGATTCCATGACGCGCGACGCGGTCTTCCTCGCCGAGGAGATTCCCGCCAAGGCGGCCAAGAAGCTCGAGAAGGAGTTCACGACGCTCTCCGCGTATGCGGCCAACATGGTCAACAAGGCCGTCGACGCCTTCTGCACCACCGACGTGGAGATGGCCCAGCAGGTCATGGAGGCCGACACCGCGGTGAATGACCTCTATGCCGAGGCCGAGGAGAAGCTCGTGGGCCTCATCCGCGACGGCAAGTCCTCCGCGCAGTACCTGCCCGAGCTCCTCATGGTTGCCAAGTACTTTGAGCGCATGGGAGACCTTGCCAAGCGCATCGCCGCGTGGGCGGTCTTCCGCGCGACCGGAGAGCACACCGTTGCCGAGAAGGAGAGCCAGCGTCTGGTTCAGCTCGGCTCCGAGGAGTAGGCGCTCGTAGTAAGATTTGTCCAGTCACCATGATTGAGAGGGAGTGCGACGTGGTCTACTACGTCGAGGATGACAAGAACATCCGCGAGCTCACGGTCTACGCGCTTGGCCAGGGCGGCATCGACGCCCGTGGCTGTGCTGACGACGCCGAGTTTCGCCGTGCCTGTGCCGAGCGCAAGCCCGACGCCGTCCTTCTTGACATCATGCTGCCGGACACAGACGGCCTTGAGATCCTCGCTCGGCTGAGAAGGACGCCGGGCATGGAGAACGTGCCCGTCATGATGCTCACCGCAAAGGACACCGAGCTCGATACCGTGAAGGCGCTCGACTCCGGTGCGGACGACTACCTCGCCAAGCCCTTTGGCATGATGGAGATGGTGAGCCGCACCCGTGCCCTGCTGCGCCGTGCCGGCCGTGCCTCCGCCACCGGCGACGAGCCCGTGGCGCTGGTCGCCGGCGACGTGACCCTCTGGCCCGACCGCCGCGAGGTCACCGTGGACGGGCGCGAGGTCCAGCTCACGATGCGCGAGTTTGACCTGCTCGAGTTTCTCATGCGCTCGCCTGGCGTGGTCTTCTCGCGCGAGACGCTGCTCCAGCGCGTCTGGGGCTGGGACTTTGACGGCGGCTCGCGCACCGTGGACGTTCACGTCCAGCAGATCCGCGCCAAGCTCGGCGACTCCTCGGACCTTATCGAGACCGTCCGCGGCGTTGGCTACCGCGTCCGCGGCTAACACGTGATTTCATGACAAAGGTGACAGGGTAGTTTGTCAGGTTTTGAGGAGGCTGATTGGTCAGGGAGCCGGGTGCAAAGGGTTCGCTCTCACGGCGCGTCTTTCTCGCTCTTGTTGCGGCGTGCGCGGTCGTTGCCATTGTGGTGACGGCCGCCGCGTCGCTCCTCTATCAGTCGGCGTTTCTCGAGGACGAGCGCGAGCAGCTGGCGGGGGAGTGCCGCACCGTGGCCTCGCTTCTGAACCTCACCGACGACGATGCGACGCTGCTCTCCCTGCTTGATTTTGACGAAACGCGCGTGACCCTTATAGCCGCCGACGGAACCGTCACCTACGACGGCCTGGCGGACGCGTCCACGATGGAGAACCACGCCGACCGTCCCGAGGTGATCGACGCGCTGGCAACGGGCTCGGGGTCCTCCGACCGTCCGAGTGAAACGGCCGGCTACGTGAGCCTCTACGAGGCAGTGCGTCTGGAGGATGGCGAGGTCATCCGCCTCTCCGTTGACCGTGCGAGCGTGGTCACCTTCCTCATGCAGGACTTTGTCGTTCTCGCCGGGCTTGCCGTGGTGGTGGTTGCCGTGAGCTGGCTCATCTCGCGCCGACTTTCCCAGCGCTTTGTGCGGCCCATCCTCGCGATCGATCCCGCCTCAGGTGACGGCGTTGCCCCCTACGAGGAGCTCGACCCGCTGGTGAGCCGTCTGAACGAGCAGCACAAGGAGCTCGTCCAGCGCATGAACGCGATCCAGGACGCGGCGGACATGCGCCGCGACTTCACGGCAAACGTGACGCACGAGCTCAAGACGCCCATCGCCTCCATCCAGGGTGCCGCGGAGCTCATCCGCGACGGCATCGCGCGGCCCGAGGACGTCAAGAACTTTGCGGGGCGCATCTACAGGGACGCCCACCGCCTCTCGCTGCTGGTGAGCGACATCCTCACGCTCTCGCGCCTCGACGAGTCCGAGCGCTCGGGAGACCGCGAGGTCTTTGGCGTGGCGGAGCGCGTGGACCTTCTGTCGGTGGCGGGTGACGCGGTTGAGCGCCTGCGGGTCCGCGCGCGGCAGAAGTATGACGTCACCATCTCGCTCTCTGGCGTCTCCACGCTCCTCATGGGCAACGCGCGCCTGCTCGACGAGCTCGTGAGCAACCTCATCGAGAACGCCATCCGCTACAACAAGCCTGGCGGGAAGGTCTTTGTCTGGGTGCTGCCTCAGGGAGGGCGGCCCTGCCTGCGCGTGAGCGACACGGGCATCGGCATTCCGGAGGAGGCGCAGGGCAAGGTCTTCGAGCGCTTCTATCGCGTGGACAAGGGCCGCAGCCGCGACATGGGCGGCACGGGCCTGGGCCTTGCCATCGTCAAGCATGCGGCCACCTACCACGGCGCGGACATCCGCCTGGACAGCCGTGTGGGCGAGGGAACCACGATCACGGTGACGTTCCCCAAGCAGTAGGGAGCGGGCTGCGGGCTGCGGGCGACAATCGGACGGTTTTCCGGCAGAAACCGTCCGCGCGCCGCCCGTACTTCTCGGTTCCCTGTTCCGGCACTTTCTCCGAGTTTTGGGCAAAATATTTGATGGGCTTGCGCCCGAAGGGGCCCTGGATATCAAAAGTGTTGCCCAAAACCCGTGAGAAACGTGTCTTGTGGCGCAAACCTGCGATCTCCGAGCGACTTCGTCAGGGAGCAATATAAAACCTTTTGCCCAAAACCTGCCAAAAGGCTTGGAAAACGGCATAACGAGAAGCGCGCGGACCACTGTCAGCGCAAAACTTCCTAAAGCGTGCAGGCCAGCCGCGGTTTCACGGCAAGAAGGACCGCGCGGCGAGAAGAACCTGCGCCCCCTAGACCTCAAGCTCCCAGAGGTTGGACCAGCCGGGGAGCGGCAGCCCCGGGTAGGGGAGCCAAATGGGGCGGTAGCGCGTGAAGCCGCGGCTCGCATAGAGCGCGTTGGCGGGCACGTTTGCGGTGCTCGAACTGATGCGCACCGCCTTTGCCCCCAGCTCGCGCGCCGCCTGGATTCCCGCGGCAAGAAGCGCGTCCGCCACGTGACGCCCGCGCGCCGCGGGGTCGACGGCCAGAAGGTGCCAGCTCGCCACGTCCTTCTTTGCGCAGCGCTTCCAGCTGGGCCCGCCAAGTCCGGTGCCGTGGCCGGGCGCGCGCCCGTTGCCCACGTCGGCGTTTCCGTCTACGGCCACGGCGCCCAGGAGCGCGGCATCGTCCGCGGGGCGACCGTCGCGCACCGCGTCGGCCTCGAACACGCCCCAGTACGAGCCGGCGGCAAGCAGCTCCGCCACCCGTCCCGCGGGCGGCCACACGTCCTGAACCCACCCTGAGGTGCCGGGCTCGGCGTCCACGCGGCGGTACAGCCCGTCGAGCTTCTCGGCCCAAAGCCCGGAGACCGGGATGCGGCAAAACGCCAGGTCAGACGGGGGCTCGATGGGGCGTTCCTCATGGCACTCGTCATTTCTCGCCACGCAGGCCAGAAGCTCGCGCGCTACGGCGGCGGGCGCCATCTTGGGGAGGTTGTGGTCGATCCCGGGCTCCACCACCTTGATCGCGCCGGGAATGGCGGCCACGATGCGGTTGGTCTCCTCGGGCAGGATCTCGTCGAACTCGCCGACCATCACCGTGACGGGGCAGTCAATGCCCGCAAGCGACGAGGCCTCGATCTGGGGGTTGTCAACCATGAGCTGCAGGAGCTCGGCGATGCGGGCGGACTCGGCGGGGGAGGGCACCGGCGTCCCGTCCTCGAGCGCGGCGCCCTCGTAGCCCTCCTCGGCCCAGCGGCGGTTCTCGGCGGCGGCAAAGGCCATCCAGTCCGTGTCCTCCTTCGGGAGCCCCGCGGGCGTGAGGTTGGCGCCAAGGGCCGTGAGGGAGAGCACGTGCGCTCCCCAGTCTCGCGCGAGGAGAAGCCCCAGGATGCCGCCGTCAGAGAAGCCCAGCACGTGGACGAGCGAGACGCCCAGGCGCGCGCAGACCTCGATGGCGTCGGCCGCCATGAGCTCGTAGGTGAGCGGCGCGCTGCCGCGCGTGGAGGCGCCCTGGGCGCGCGAGTCAACGGCGATGACGGAGCGGCCGCTCGAGCACACCGCGTCGATCACGGGGCCAAAGATGCCGTGCTCCTCGCCGTTGCCGTGCAGCATGAGCACGGGCGGGACCGCGAGGTTTATGCCGTAGGGCGTGCCCGGCGCGTCGGTCACACCCGCGGGAGCGTACGTCCACGCCACAATGGTGGCGCCGTCCGGCATCGGGCACTCCACGCGCGCCGCGAGCGGCGTCTGCGGCAGCGCGTACGGACGCGGTACGTGCACGGGCGGGAACTCAACTGGCATGGCGCTTCTCCATCCTCGAGGCGGCAGTGTCTCCATCATAGCCGCGCGCCGGGCGCGCGTGCCTGACTCGTGGCGGCGGCGCAGGACATCGAATTCTCCGACTCAAATCCGGATTTGAGCAAACGACGCGCTCAAATGCTGGATTTGAGCGTCAGCGCCTCAAGCCGAGGTCCTTCTCGGCGACAAAAGCCCAGCTGGCGAGAAGGACAGTCGTGTCCGAGCCCTAATTTCTCGGCCCCCGCGACGCCACTGGCACTCAATTCCAAGATTTGGGCGCAGCGTTTGCTCAAATCCGGATTTGGGTCTGCGGCGCGTCGCCCTTTTAAAACTCACTTGAGATCGATAAGGACCTCGGGCTGTCACAGGTCGCCTTCTGGCGGCAAGGTTGTTGCACGCAATCGCCCCGCGGGCCTACGGGCCTGCGGGGCGACCGGGACTGGGCTCGGGCGAGCTACTTACCCTTGACCTGCGACGGGTGCTTCTCGAAGAAGTCAAAGCGCGGCGGCAGCGGCACGATGGCGTGCTGCTCGGGCGTCTCGCCACAGGCCGCCGCCAGCTCGACAGGCCCCTCGAAGGCGTGCTCCCACGAGAAGAAGACGTCGGGCGAGAAGCCCATGTGCTCGCAGATCTTCTCGCAGCCCGCGGGCACGGCGGGGTGCATGAGCAGCGCCGTCGTGCGCAGCGCCACAAAGGCGTCGGCAAGGGCGGCCTCGTAGGCGGCGTCGTCGCCCTTGGCGGCCTTGGAGGCGTCGTCCCAGCGCTTGTTGGCCGCGCGGGCAAACTCCTCCGCCACGCCAAGCGCGCCGTGGGCGTCAAAGCCGTGTGCCAGGCGCTCAAACTCGAGCACCGCCTCGCGCGCGGCCTCCACGGCCTCGGCCGAGGGTGCGGCAACGGGCAGGTGCGCGTCGCACACGTTGGCGGCGCCGTAGAAGCACGAGCGCGCCAGGCGGTTGAAGATGTTGGTGAGGAAGGCGCTCTCCTTGAGGGCGGGGTCAACCACGCGCGGGTCGTCGCGTACGAGCACGTCCTCGCCGGTCTTCTTGTCCTTGTGGCTGACGGAGGTGTCAAACGCCTTGGGGTTGAAGGAGACGGCCTTCTGGTCCAGGCCCAGCGAGAGCCAGTGCGCGCGCAGCTGCTCGGGGGTGTAGTGCTCCAGCAGCTCGGCGGCCATGGGCGGCGCGATCTTGCCGGAGCTCGAGGCCTTCTTGTTCATGAACAGGATGTGGTAGTTGGCCACGGGGACGTCCTGCGTGAGGCCCCAGCCCAGCGCCTCCCAGAGCGCCGGCTGCGCCACGCAGTAGAAGTAGATGTTGTCCTGGCCAATGAACTGGTAGACGCGCGCGTCCTCCGAGCACCACCAGTCGTGCCAGTCGCGGCTGGAGTAGCGGCCCTCCTCGGCGAGGCCCAGCGCCGTCTGCGTGAAGGAGATGGGCGCCCACAGGCTCTCCGGCCACACCCATACCGTGAGGCCGGAGCTTCCCTCAAGCTCGGGCGCGGGAACGCCCCACTCGATGTTGCCGGTGATGCGCAGCGGCAGCAGGCACTTGCCCGTGCGGAAGCGCACGCCCGCGGCATCGAGGACCTCGCGGGCATCGTCGCGCGCCTCCCAGCCAGAGAACGTGAGCGAGAAGGACTGCTGGCCCTTCTCTGCCTCCGTGAGCGTGTGCTCGGGGAGCTTGTCCGCAACGGCGTCGTAGGCCTCGCGGAACTTGGTCTGGACGTAGATCACGGGATCGACGAGGCTCTCGCGCACGGTCTTGGTGACCACGGCGCGCACCTGCGGGTCAACGTCCCACTCGTCCATGAGGCGCTCGAGCTCCTCCCGGAAGGCCGGCAGGTCGAAGTACCAGTTGTCAACCGGGCGCAGCTCGGGCGTGGTGCCGGTGAGCTGCGAGACGGGCGCGATGAGCTCCTCGGGGTCAAACTGGTGGCCGAGGTCGCACTCGTCTGCGTAGGCCTTCTCGGACTTGCAGCCGCGCACGGGGCAGCGGCCCTGGACCTGGCGACCGTTGAGGAAGGTGCCGGCCTCCACGTCATAGAACTGGCGCGTGGTGCGGCGGTGCAGGTAGCCACGCTCGTGGAGGCGGCGGATCAGCTCGTCGGTGAGGCGGGCGTGGACGTTGCGCGCGGGCTCCAGGCCAGATCCGGCAAAGAGGTCGAGCGAGATGCCGTAGGCGTCAAGCGCGGCCTTCTGCGCGTCGTGGTTGGCGCGCACGTAGTCCTCGATCGTGCCTGTGTAGCCCTCGTTCTCGACCTTCTTGCGAAAGCCCTCGGCGATGGGGGAGCCGTAGCAGTCCGTTCCGGAGACAAAGAGCACGTTCTCGGGCCCAATGCGGTCGCGGAGGAACCGCGCAAAGAAGTCGGCGGGCACAAAGACGCCGCCAATGTGGCCAAAGTGCAGGTTCTTGTTGCCGTAGGGCATGCCGCCGGTGATGACGGCGCGCTTGGGAAAGCTCGGGCGATTCTCGGGCATGGACGCTCCTTACGGGACGGTTTCAGCTGTTCTATTTTGGCACTTATCGGTATGGGGTACCATGACCACATGCAAAAGATAACTGACATAGACATTCTTGGCGACAAGGACGTGCAGCTGCGGGTCACCCGTCTCTCGCTGGCGTTTCTTGTGGTGACGTTGGCTGCGGCCGCGCTTCTTGCCGTCTGCGGCGCGCTCGAGCACGTTGACGTGGGGTGGTGGTGGGTTGCCCTTGCGCTGGGCGTCGTCGTGGCGCTTCCCGCCCACGAGCTCGTTCACGGGGCGGCGTTCAAGCTGCTCTGCCCGGGATGCCGTGTGAGCTTTGGCTTTCAGGACGCCTTCCTCTACACCAAGACTGACGGGGCGGTTGCCGCACGAGGGCACATGGTTGCGGTGCTGCTTGCGCCGGCGGTGCTGGTGACGGCGGCACTGGCGGCGGGTGCTCTTGCGTTTGGGTGCCCTGTGCTCGCGGTTCTTCTCGCCGGGGTGCATCTCTCCGGCTGTGCGGGGGACCTGCTGATGAGCGCGGCCGCGCTTAACGAGCCGCGCTGCACGCATGTCGTGGACACGGAGACGGGAATTGCCCTGCTTTCCGATGTCTTTGAGGGGGCCTGATGATGTTGTGTGTGGTTTTGAGAAGGTACCCTAAGTACTACCTGATAGATCGCAATTGTCTACCTGCGGCTTTGTGGCGTGAAATCCGTTCATACTCTGCCTCCCCCTCAAAACTGACACACAACCGGTCCGCCCTCTGAAGAACCTCCAAGACTTGGCTCAAACACAACGATGTGATGGGATTTGCGTGAAACCACTGCTCCTACATGCCTGCTGCGGCCCGTGCTCGCTCGAGCCGGTGAGGCTGCTGCGCGAGGAGGGCTTTGAGCCCACAATCTGCTGGACCAACCCCAACATCCAGCCCGTTGCCGAGTGGCAGCGTCGCCTTGACACGCTGCGCGCCTGGGCTGCCGACGTGGCGCACGTGGACGTGATCGTGGCGGGGGACGACCGCGCGGTCTGGGAGCGCGCCGCGGCGCCCGCGGGCTTTGACCGGGAGCGTCGCTGCCGGGCCTGCTACGCGCTGCGACTGGCAGAGGCCTGCCGCGTTGGTCGCGAGCGGGGCTTTGAGTATGTGTCCACGACGCTCGCTGTTTCCCCGTACCAGCTCTTTGATGCCTGCGGGGAGATTCTGCGCTCCGTGGCGCCGCGCTATGGACTGACCCCCGTGTGGCGCGACTTCCGCCCGTTCTACCCCGAGGCCACGCGCGAGTCCCGCGAGCTGGGGATGTACCGTCAGAACTACTGCGGGTGCCGCTTCTCCGCCGCCGAGGCCGCCATCGAGCGCCACAACGCCCGCGACGCCCGCAAGCAGTCAAAACGGGGCGCGTGACTGCTTTCAGGTTGCTTTTACATGTAAGGATTTGACAAGGCCGGGAACGTCTCGCCGACCTTCTCGGCCGTTTGGGCTACCGTGATGGGGCCCAACGGGACCACGAGAGCGCAAAGGATGGTGGAAGATGATCGAGTGCCTGCTGACCGGTGCAAATGGAACCATGGAGAGCGTGGAGACCCCCAGTCCGGGGTGCTGGGTCAACGTTGTTGCGCCGTCCTCCGAGGAGCGCGCGTGGCTCGAGGGCGAGCTCGGCGTCCTGCCGGAGTTCGTGCGCTCCGCCCTCGACGAGGAGGAGACCTCGCGCATCGACTACGATGACGACGCGCACCAGATCTTCGTCATCGTGGACTATCCCGTCGTGGACGAGGAGGGCACCGGCGTGCGCGCCTCCCTGCCGCTCCAGTACGACACCATGCCGCTCACCATGGTCTTTCTCCCCGAGAAGAGCCTCTTTGTGACAATCTCCATCAGGGAGAACGAGGTGGTGCGCGACCTCAAGGACGGTCGAGTCCGTGGCGTGGACACCCGCTATCGCACGCGCTTCCTGCTGCAGATGCTGCTGCACATTTCGCAGCTCTACCTCGTCTACCTGCGACGCATTGATCGCCTCTCGTCCAACACCGAGGCGCGCCTTCACGCATCCGTGCGAAACGAGGAGCTCATCCAGATGCTCAAGCTCGAGAAGTCCCTCGTGTACTTCTCCACCTCGCTCAAGTCCGACGAGGTGACGCTCAACAAGATCATGCAGGGCCGCATCATCCCGCTCTACGAGGACGACCAGGACCTGCTGGAGGACGTGCTCGTTGAGATCCACCAGGCCATCGAGATGGCAAACATCTACGCCGGCACGCTCTCCGGCACCATGGACGCCTTTGCGAGCATCATCTCCAACAACCTCAACATCGTGATGAAGGTCCTCTCCGTCATCACGATCGTCATGGCCATCCCCAACATTATCTTTGGCTTCTACGGCATGAACGTGGACCTGCCCTTTGACGGGGTGCCGCTGCTCGACAACTGGGCGTTCCCGCTGCTTCTGGCCGCGGCAGGCTGCCTGGTTGCCGCGTGGATCTTCAAGCGCAAGGGCATGTGGCACTAGGCGAGAAGGGCATCGAGCCGTCCGCGCGGCGAGAAGGTCCGGCGCTCAGACAGTCCTCGCCGCAAAGAGCGCGGCTGCGGAACTCGCGACGGACCTTCTCGCCGCGCTGTCGCAGACCGGTCGCCACGTCTCCCGGCGGGCGACTTCGCGCAGCGAGCGAAGCGAGCGCTGAGCCCGCGGGAGACGTAGTGACCGGCCGGTGGTATCGTAGTGCGCTGGAAAACAGCCGAAAGGACCCCCATGCGCACCGATGATTTTGACTATCCGCTGCCCGACGAGCTCATCGCCCAGGCCCCGGCCGAGCCGCGCGACTCCTGCCGCCTGCTCGTGCTGCACCGCGAGGACGGCTCCGTGGAGCACCGCCGCTTCACGGACATTCTCGAGTACCTCGAGCCCGGCGACCTGCTCGTGGCCAACCAGACCCGCGTCATGCCGGCGCGCCTCGTCGGCCGCAAGCGCGGCACGGGCGGCGTGTGCGAGACGCTGCTGCTCAAGCGCCGCGAGGACGTGGATTCGCTTGGGGGCGTGTGGGAGTGTCTGGTCAACCCCGGCAAACGCCTGCGCCAGCCGGGAACCGTGATCGAGTACCGCGCCGGCGGCCTGCACGCGCCGGAGTCGGCTCCGGTGGTGCTCACGGGAGAGATCGTGGACTTCGTCGAGGGCAGCAAGGGCGGGCGCCTCGTGCGCTTCTCGCCGGTGGGGGAGGGTGCAAACGGTGCGCCGCGAACCCTTGACGAGGCCATCCACGCGGCGGGCCACGTGCCGCTGCCGCCCTACATCACCCAGTACGAGGGCGACCCCGAGAAGTACCAGACCGTCTACGCCATGACCGAGGAGCACTCCGCGGCGGCGCCTACGGCCGGCCTGCACTTCACGCCCGAGCTCATCGAGCGGATTCGCGAGAAGGGCGTGGGCTGGGCAACCGTTGAGCTTGAGGTGGGTATCGACACGTTCCGCCTGGTCACGGAGGACGACCCCACCCAGCACGTCATGCACACCGAGCGCTACCACGTGAGCCAGGAGGTCGTCGACGCCGTGCACGCCACCAAGGCGGCGGGGCACCGCGTGATTGCCGTGGGGACCACCTCGGTGCGCTCGCTCGAGAGCGCGTGGGAGGAGGGCGCTGCGCCGAGCGAGCCGCCGGTTGCCGCGCGCCGCTTTGAGGGCACGGCCGGTACCGGCGACATCGTGGCTCGCGAGAACGCCACCACGAACCTCTACCTCATGCCGGGCTCCGATTTCCACGTGGTTGACGCCATGATCACCAACTTCCACGTGCCGCGCTCCACGCTCATGATGCTCGTCTCGGCCTTTGCCACGCGCGACCAGATCATGGCCGCCTACCAGGCCGCGATTGAGGAGCGCTACCGCTTCCTCTCCTTCGGCGACGCGATGTTCATCGAGTAGGCGGGCGGGGCTCAGCGCGGCGCGAACACGAGCACCAGGACGAGCACGACGACAACCACGACGACAACGGCCGCGCCGAGAAGCGCGAGCCTGGACCCACGCGTCTGCGCGCGCAGCGTGCGCTCGCCCTCGGCGAGGCTCTCAACCTCGGCCTGCTGCGTCTCAACCGCGCGGCGCTGGCTGGCGATGCTCGCCCTCAGGCGCTCCGTCTCCTCGGGCGTGGCGTGAACGCCCTCGGTCTCGTCGAGAAGGGCCTGGGCGTCGTCGTGCTTCTCGGCAGCCTCGTCGTATGCGGCCTTTGCCTCGTCAGCGGCCTCCTTGCGCTGGGAGATCTGCTCGTCCAGCGCCTTCTCCTCGGCCTGGGCCTTGGAGAGAAGGTCCTCGTACTCGCCCTTCTTGGACTCGTGCTCGCGCTTTGCCGCGTCTGCCTCGCGCTGGGCGCTCTCGAGGGACTGCCTCTGCGTCCAGAGGTGCGTCTGCGCCGCGTCCACGGCTGCCTGGGCGTCCTTGGTGGCAACGCCCACCTCGGCGCGCGCCGCGTCCACGTGGGCAAGCTCGGCGGTCACCTCGCCCTGCAGCTGGCGGAGCACGTCCTGCGCGGCGCCGTTGGTGCGCGCGCGGGCCAGCTCGTCCTGAACCTTGCGCAGGCGTGCCTGGGAGGAGTCCACGGCGCGGTTTGCCGAGGAAATGCTCTGCTCGCGGCGCTCGGAGGCATCCTTGACCTGGCCCTCGGCGGTCTTGACTGCGCGCTTTGCCTCGCCTACGGCGCGGTTTGCCTCGTCCAGGCGCTCGCGCGCGGCCTCGGCCATGCGCTTGTAGGGGCGAAGCTCCTGCTCGTGGTTGTCGCGCATCTTGGCAAGGCGCTCGTCGAACTCCGCCGCCTCGGCTTCGAGCTGCTCGATCTTTCTCTGCTGCCTCTCGAGCTCCTCGTTGGTCCGCTCCACGATGCCGCTCTGCTCGGCAACGATCTGCTCGTAGTTTGCCTCAAGCTCGTCTCGGCGGGCGAGAGTCTCCTCGTCGCCCTGGAGCCTCTCGGTCATGTCGCGCAGCGTGGCGCGGGCCTCCCCGTGGCGGCGCGAGGCAGCGTAGACGTCCCTCACGGCGGAGATGCCGCTCCTCAGCGTGGAGGCGGCACCACTCGTGGCCTTGCGCAGCGCGTCCTGTGCATCGTTCAGCCCGCTCTTGTCGGTGTCCCTCTGCTCGTCGCGCTCGTCTGCCATGGTGGTCTCCTCTCAAGAGGCGCCGCGCGCCCCATCGGCGTACTCCTCTCCATTGTGCCCCAACAGCTCGCTCGGCCCCCAAAAAATTCCGCTGAGCGCCCATCTTTGCATCCTTGCCGAGAACGACGGCACCAGTTGTCGCTTCGTTTGCTAGGATATAACGCGTTATCGGGGGAACAGATGTCCCCGATTGTCAGGGAAATCTGGAAAGGGAGTTTCAGACATGGTTTCTAAGCAGACGAGCATCATCAACGCTACCGGCCTTCACGCGCGCCCCGCTTCCGTCTTTGTGACCGAGGCCAAGAAGTACCAGTGCAACGTCACCATCAAGAACGTTGACAAGGACTCCGCTCCCGTCAACGCCAAGTCCATCATGATGATCCTGGCCGCTGGCCTGGGCACCGGCACCAAGGTTGAGGTTGCCTGCGACGGCGCCGACGAGCAGGAGGCCCTGGACGCCCTCATCGCCCTCATCGACTCCGGCTTCGGCGAGTAGTCGTAGGGACACCTTCCATCACTCGATGGTTTGGCCCGGCGCCCGCGCGGCGTCGGGCTTTTTGTGTGGCGTGGGGGCTCTTCTCGGCGCCGGGTTCTTCTCGCCGTGTTGCCCTTCTCGCCGGTCCCAGACGCTTAGGCCGGTTTTGGGCAAAATGTTTGATGCAAAACGTCTCAAGCCCGATAAAACCGATCAGCCGAGAAGGACTTACCTGCGCATTTGTTGCCTGCGCCTCACCCGGAGCGCCCTCCACGTGGCTCAAACATAAAACCTTTTGCCCAAAACCACCCCAAACCTCTCGGCCGGGTGCTTCCGGCGAGCCCGGGGACCCCTCAAAACGCAAAAGTACGGTTTTTAGGACACCTGGGGGACCTTGGACCTTGCCCCCGTCCCCGCGCCACCGTCTTTTGTGTACGATGTGACCCCGAGCCCACCAACCGCCTGCCCGGGCGAGAAAACCGAGGACCCATGGACCAGAGCCTCTTCACCTATGACATCCTCGCCGAGGACCCCGCCACTCACGCGCGCACGGGCGTGCTGCACACCCCCCACGGGGACGTGCCCACGCCGATCTTCATGCCGGTGGGCACCAAGGCCACGGTGAAGGGCCTGCTCCCGTCCTCGCTCGAGCAGATCGGCACCAAGATCCTGCTCGCCAACACCTATCACCTCTCCATGCGCCCCGGGGCGGACCTCATTGCCGAGATGGGCGGCCTGCACGACTTCATGGGCTGGCGTCACCCCATCCTCACGGACTCCGGTGGCTTCCAGGTCTTCTCTCATGAGGAGTTCTGCAAGCTCTCCAACGACGGCGTGCGCTTCCGCGCGGTTGACTACGACGGCCGCTGGGTCACGTGGACGCCCGAGGACAACATGGACATCGCGCAGAAGCTCGGCGCGGACATCGTGATGCAGCTCGACCAGTGCGTGGGCTACCCGGCCACGCGCCGCAAGGTGGAGCGCTCCGTTGAGCTCTCCAGCATGTGGGCAGAGCGCTGCTATGCGGCGCACACGCGTCCCGACCAGGCACTCTTTGGCATCGTGCAGGGAGGCATGCACCTCGACCTGCGCCTGCGGAGCCTGCGTCACCTCGAGGAGATCGGCGACTTTCCCGGCTACGGCATCGGCGGCTACTCGGTGGGTGAGGACCACGACACGATGTTCGAGTCCCTCGCGCCGCTCGTCTCCGAGCACATGCCGCGCACCAAGCCGCGCTACCTCATGGGCGTGGGCAACCCCACCACGCTCGTGCGCGCCGTCGCCTGCGGCGTTGACATGTTCGACTGCGTGCTGCCCACGCGCACGGCGCGCACCGGCAGCGCCTTCTCCAGCGAAGGGCGCCTCAACTTCCGTCACGCCCGCTTTGCGCACGACCACGGCCCGCTCGACCCGGCGTGCTCCTGCCCCACCTGCACCGGGGGCTTCTCGCGCGCGTACCTGCACCACCTCGTGCGCCAGAAGGAGATGCTCGGCTCCATCCTCATCTCGCAGCACAACATCTTCTACCTCCTCGACCTCATGAGGCGCATCCGCGAGTCCGTGGCGGCGGGAACCTACGGCGCCTTCGTGGACGACTGGATGGCGTCGCCCGCAGCGCAGGACTGGTAGCCGCGCGACTCCTTCAGTGCCGAGAAAACCCCGTCTCTGTACCACGATCCGGAAAACGCGGCGAGAAAAACCCGACTCTGTACCAAGGGCCTCACGGGCGCGGGTGCCGCGACGGTACAGAGGACGGCTCTTCTCGGCATGCTGGCCTGCGGCGTGGTACAGAGCGCGGCATTTCTCGGCGCAGCTGGTACAGAGGGTCCCTTTGCTCGGCAGGGAAGGCCGGGGCGTGGCACAGCCCCCCGGTTTTCTCGGCGCGTCTTCCAAGATGTGGTGCAGCCCCTGGGTTTTCTCGGCATCCGATGCGGCATCACGCGCTCGCGGCGCCGCTCGGGCTCGCTGGAGGAGTTTGTCCGCCCCCTCTGGTAGAATCTCTCTCGATAAACAGCCGGGCGCCCGTGGCGCCCACCCTCGTGAGAGACGCAGTATGACAAACGAGAAGAACCTGCCCCCGGCGGCTGCCGTCGGGAGCCTGACCGTATCAACCCACGCCGGGAGGGCCGCGTCATGGCGGGCCTAGCGCAGAGCCGGCGGTGGAACGTCCTGCCCTCCAGCCCGGAGGCGGAGCGGCGGCTCGTCGCGGAGCTTGGCATATCGCCGCTCGTCGCGCGTGTGCTCGTTGCCCGCGGTCACGCGTCCCCCGAGGATGCCCGCGCATTCCTCTCCCCCTCGCTCGAGCGCGACTGGGGGGACCCGCTCTGCATCCCCGGCATGGACGCCGCCGTCTCCCGCGTGAAGGAGGCCCTCGAGCGCCACGAGACGATCGCGGTCTTTGGCGACTTTGACGTTGACGGCATGACCTCGGCCTGCCTGCTCACGCTCGCGCTGCGCCGCCTGGGCGCCGACGTCCACCCCTTCATCCCGCGTCGCTTTGGGGAGGGCTACGGGCTCTCCCGGGAGGCGCTCCAGCGCGTCTTTGCAGAGTGCGCCCCGCGCCTGACGGTGACCGTGGACAACGGCATTGCCTCCGCGCGCGAGGTCGAGTGGCTCGTGTCCCAGGGCGTCGACGTGGTGGTGACAGATCACCACGAGCCCTCGGACCTCGTGCCCACGGGCGTTCCTGTGACGGACCCCAAGCTCTCCGAGGACTGCCCCTCGCGCGAGCTCGCCGGTGCGGGCGTTGCCCTCAAGCTCGTCTGCGAGCTCGGTCGGCGCCTGGGCGCCCCGGAGCTCTGGCGCGACTACGTTGACATTGCCGCCCTCGGCACGCTCTCGGACATGATGCAGCTCACGAGCGAGAACCGCGCGCTCGTCACCGAGGGCCTCGAGCGCATGCGCCACTGCACGCGCCCCGGCCTCGTTGCCCTCGCGGCAACCGCGGGGGTTGACCTCGCCCAGATTACGGCCGACGGGCTGCCCTTCTCGATCATCCCGCGCCTCAACGCGGCGGGCCGCATGGGCTCGACCGACGTTGCGCTCGAGCTGCTCCTCACAGACGACCCAGCCGAGGCGGCCGTGCTGGCCGGCAGGCTCGACGCCGTCAACACCGAGCGCCGTGAGACCGAGGCGGCCCTGTCCGAGGCCGCGCTCGAGGAGGCGCGCCGCACCTACCACGGGGAGCGCGTCGTCGTTGTGGGCGGGGAGGGGTGGCACGAGGGCGTCAAGGGCATCGTCGCCTCGCGCCTGGTGAACCAGTACCACGTGCCCGCCATCGTGTTCACCATCGCCGACGGCATCGCGCGCGGCTCCGGTCGCTCCGTGGGCTCCGTCGACCTCTTCCGTGCCGTCGAGCGCTGCTCGGACGTGCTCGTGCGCTTTGGCGGGCACTCCGGGGCGGTGGGCGTGACCTGCGAGGCCGCGCGTCTCGCCGAGTTCCGCGCGCGGCTCGGCGCGGTCCTGGACGAGCTCCCCGCCGAACAGTTTGAGGACACGGGCGAGGTTGCCGCCATCGTCTCCCTTGGGGAGCTCAGCGTTGAGTCGATTGACTCGCTCGAGCGGCTCCAGCCCTTTGGCCAGGGCAACAAGCGCCCGCTCCTCGCGGCATGCGGCGTGACGATGCGCAACCGCGCACTCGTGGGAGCCGATGCCTCTCACCTGCGCTTTGTTGCCACCGATGGCGTGAGCTCCGTTCCCGCCATCATGTTCCGCGCTCCGGACCCCGCGCGCGCCGTTGAGTGGGACGGCGCCGTCGACGTGGTCTTTGAGGCACTCAACGAGACCTGGCAGGGCCGCACCAAGCCCAAGCTCATGGTCAAGGACGTCATCATCCGAGATGCGCCCGACGCGCCCGACGCGCTCGCCACGACTGCAGACGAGCTCGAGCGGGACGCCGAGAGGCCCATGGCCCCCGTCGCCGAGGACGACGCCGTGGAGCCTGCCCGCGCTCGCCGCGCCGAGCTCGCGCGCCTCTCCTACGACGAGCTCACCGACGCGCTGCGCCGTCAGATGATAGGGGAGAGCGCCCTTCTCCCCGCGCAGGCGGCGGCGCTCGAGCGCCTTGCCGCCGGGAGGTCCTGCCTTGCCGTCATGGCCACGGGTCGCGGCAAGTCCCTCGTCTTCCACCTGCACGCCGCCCGCGAGGCCATAGCGCACGGGCGCGCGAGCGTCTTTGTCTACCCGCTGCGCGCGCTTGTTGCCGACCAGGCCTTCCACCTGCGCGAGGCGCTTGCCGAAGTGGGCGTCTGCGTTGAGGTCCTCACCGGTGAGACCACCTCCCCGGAGCGCGAGAGGATCTTCTCGGCGCTTTGCGCGGGGGAGGCGGACGTGATCCTCACCACGCCCGAGTTTCTCGCCATCCACCGCGCGCTCTTTGCGCAGTCCGGGCGCGTGGAGTTTGTGGTGGTGGACGAGGCGCATCACGCGGGCTCGGCGGGACCGCACGCCCGCGCCGCCTACCTCGAGCTCCCCGCCGTCCTGGCTGACCTGGGCAACCCCGTGGCGCTCGCCGTCACGGCAACGGCCGCCCCGGATGTGGCGGACGGCATCTGCCGGCTGCTCTCCATCGACCACGCCGACGTGGTGGTGGACGACGCCTGCCGCGAGAACCTCCTGCTCGACGACGAGCGCGACCTGCGCGACCGCGAGGCCGCCCTCGTCTCGATAGTCGCGCGCGGCGAGAAGAGCGTGGTGTACGTGAGCTCGCGCGACCAGGCCGTCTCGCTCGTGCGGACGCTGCGCCATCGCGTGCCCGAGCTCGCAGCGCGCATCGCCTTCTACCACGCAGGTCTCTCGCGCGCGACGCGCGGCAGGGTCGAGCGCTCCTTCCGCGGGGGCGAGCTCTGCTGCATCGTCTCCACGAGCGCCTTTGGCGAGGGCGTGAACCTCCCCGGCATCCGCCACGTGGTCCTCTACGGCCTGCCCCTCGGGCAGGTTGAGTTCAACCAGATGAGCGGGCGCGCCGGCCGCGATGGCATGCCCGCGACGGTGCACCTGCTCTTTGGTGCGCGCGACGTCCGCGCGGGGGAGCGCATCCTCGCCTCCGCCGCCCCCGAGCGCGACCACCTCGTCACGCTCTACCGCACGCTGAGCTCGCTCGCCCGCACGGGCGGGCTCGTCTCGCTGGATGACGACGCGCTCGTGGAGGCGTCGCGCGCGGTTGACCCGCGCGGGAGGCTCGACTCCCGTGAGGTCTCCGCGGGCCTCTCGGTCTTCTCAGAGCTCGGCTTTTGCTCGGTGACGGGCTTTGGGGACGGCCGGCGCATCGAGATGGCCCCCTCCCCGGCACGCATGGAGCTCACGAGCTCTGCCTGCTACCTCGAGGGGCTTCACCTCCAGGAGGCGTTTGCCGAGTTCTGCCGCTGGGCGCTCAGCATGAGCGCCGAGGACCTTCTCGCCCGGCTCAACCGCCCCATAACGCCGAACTTCGGTATCATCGTGCGAGAGGGGAAGGAGCAGCAATGAGCGAACCCGAGAAGAGCGCCACGAGCGAGGCACTGCCGCAGGCCGCGCAGCCGGCTGCCAAGCCCAAGAAGCAGGTGCCCGGTGCCGCCAACTACCGGCTGCTCCAGTCCGCCTGCGAGGCGTATCTCGACGAGGAGGGCCGCGAGAAGGTCGACCGTGCGTATCGCTTTGCCGCGGACTACCATCGCGACCAGCGCCGCCGCTCCGGCGAGCCCTATGTCAACCATCCCGTTGAGGTTGCCCTCATCCTCGCGCACGACCTGCGCATGGATGAGGACACCATCTGCGCGGCGCTCCTGCACGACACGGTGGAGGACACCCCCGCGACCAAGGACGAGCTGGCGCAGCTCTTTGGCCCCACGGTGGCCGACCTCGTGGACGGCGTGACCAAGCTCACCTCCATCCAGGTGAGCTCGATGGACGCCAAGCAGGCCTGGAACCTCCGCAAGATGTTTCTCGCCATGAGCCGTGACATCCGCGTGGTCATCATTAAGCTCGCCGACCGCCTGCACAACATGCGCACCCTCGCGGCGCTGCCGCCTGACCGCCGCGTCTTCAAGGCGCGCGAGACCATGGACGTCTACGCGCCGCTGGCCGATCGCCTAGGCATCTCGTCAATCAAGTGGGAGCTCGAGGACCTGGCCTTCTTCTGGCTTGAGCCCGAGGAGTACCAGCGCGTGGCGCGCATGGTGCAGGACTCCCGCGCGCAGCGCGAGGACGACACGGACGCCGCCATCAAGACGCTCGACGACGAGCTCAAGGCCGCCGGCCTCAAGGACTACCAGATCACGGGCCGTCCCAAGCACCTCTGGAGCATCTACCAGAAGATGACGCGCAAGGGGCGCGAGTTCTCTGACATCTACGACCTCATCGCTCTGCGCGTGATCACGCAGACGGTGGGGGACTGCTATTCCGCGCTCGGCGCCGTCCACTCCCTGTGGAACCCGCTGCCCGGCCGCTTCAAGGACTACATCGCCACGCCCAAGGCAAACCTCTACCAGAGCCTTCACACCACGGTGGTGGGGCCCGACGGCAAGCCCATAGAGATCCAGATTCGCACGGTCGAGATGCACGAGGCCTCCGAGTACGGCATCGCCGCGCACTGGCTCTACAAGAAGGAGGGCAACTCTCGCGGCCGCATGAGCGCCGAGGACCGCGCCATCGACTCCACGATCAACTGGATCCGCAAGACCCTCGACTGGGCCACCGAGGACGACATCGACGACCCGCACGAGTTTCTCGACAACCTGCGCGTGGATCTCTTCGAGCACGAGATCTTTGTCTTCACGCCCAAGGGCGAGGTCATGAGCCTGCGTCGCGACGCAACCCCGCTCGACTTTGCCTATGCCGTCCACACCGAGGTGGGCAACCACTGCGTGGGCGCCAAGGTCAACGGCTCGGTGGTGCCGCTGTCCTACAAGCTCAACATGGGCGACCGCGTGGAGATTCTCACCAACAAGAACGCCAAGCCGAGCCGCGACTGGATGAGCCTCGTTGCCATGCCCTCCACGCGCGCCAAGATCCGCAAGTTCTTCTCCACGCAGAACAGAAACGACGACGCCGAGGCCGGGCGTACCGAGCTTGCCCACGAGCTGCGCAAGCGCGGCTATGGCATATCGACGCGCCGCACCGTGAAGGCCATCGAGCGCGTGTGCGAGAGCTTTGAGCTGCGCGGGCCGGACGACCTCTTTGCGAGCATCCATACGGGCAAGGTCTCTGTGAAGCAGGCGGCCAACCGCATCGGCGAGATTCTCGAGGAGGGCTCGCCCGAGCAGCTGGCCGCCGCAGCGGCCGAGGCCGAGAGGCGCGCCGAGCACGAGCGTGCCATGGCGAGCGGCAGCACGCCCGTCATGAAGTCCTATGCGCTCACGCAGGCCGCGCGCGGCAAGCGCAAGCGCTCTAACTGCGGCGTGGTGGTGAAGGGAGACCCGGACCTTCTCGTGCACCTGGCGCACTGCTGCAACCCGGTTGCGGGAGACGAGATCGTGGGCTTCATCACGCGTGGGCGCGGCGTCTCCGTGCACCGCGCCAACTGCCCCAACGTTGCCGACCTCCAGCGCAACCCCGGCCGCATGATCGAGGTGGCGTGGGACACCTCGGGCGCTACGGAGTTTCGGGTGGAGATTGTGGTGGAGGCCACGGACCGCATGGGCCTGCTCAAGGACATCACCGTGGCCATCGGGGACGCCGGTGCCAACATCCTCTCTGCGGCCACGCAGACGAGCTCCTCGGGCGTGGCGCGCCTGCGCTTCCTCGTGGCAATCTCGGACGCGAGCCTGCTCGACGCCCTTCTCGCCACCGTGAGCCGGGTGCCGTCCGTCTACGACGCGCGCCGCATTATGCCCGGCGAGGGCGCCAACCAGATGAAGCGCCGCGTGAAGTGACTCTAGGGGGACAGACGCCCCTTGATTCACCTTGGAGGAGAGACGATGGACGAGAAGAGAGACGAGCTGCGGCGCTACGTGGTGACGCCGCTCGCAACCAACTGCTATGCCTATGTGAGCGCGGGGGAGTGCCTGGTCATTGACCCCGGCGGCTCCGGGGAGCAGGTGGCGGGGCACCTGGGCGACGTGTGCGTCGTCTGCGTCGCTGCCACGCACGGCCATGGCGACCACGTGGGCGGCGTGGCCGCGCTCGTGAGCGCCACCGGCGCCCCCTTCGCCATCCACGCCGCGGACGCCGCGCTCGCCGCGCGGGCGGGCCAGATGAGCGAGGTCGGCCGCTCCTATGACGACGACGCCCCGGCCCCGGACCGCACGCTCTCCGAGGGAGACGTCATCGCCGTGGGCACCGCCACGTTCACCGTCATGGAGACGCCGGGGCACACCCCGGGCGGCATCGTGCTCGTGGGCGGCGGCAGCGCCGAGGGCGTCGCCTTCGTGGGCGACACGCTCTTCCCGGGAAGCCACGGCCGCACGGACCTTTCCGGCGGCGACGAGCCCACGATCATGGCCTCGCTCGCGCGCATGGCGGACGAGATTGCGCCCGAGACCGCGCTGCTCTGCGGGCACGGCCCTGCCACGACGATGGCGCGGGAGCTCACGCAGAACCCCTTCCTGCGGTAGTGACCGCTTCCCGCGCCGCCGTACCTTTGCGCGATACATGCTTTACAGGGCGCATCGCACGCGATACGCTATCAGCGACGAAAGGGGACCACGATGGCAGCTACCATGACGGTGCAGGTCAACGCCCGCATAGACGCCGAGCTCAAGCGCGAGGGCGACGCCGCGCTCGCTGCCGCCGGCCTCACGCCCACCCAGGCGGTTCGTGCGCTCTGGGAGCTGGCGACGCACCTTAAAGAGTCTCCGGGCCAGCTCCGCGCGGCGCTCCTCCCCGACGAGCGGCAGCGAGAGCAGGCCGCGCGCGACAAGGAGATCCAGCGCAAGCTCAAGTTGGTCAAGGAGGGTGCCAGCCTGATGGAGCGCTCCTACTGCTCAAACGGGCTTCCGTGGCCTCCGCCTACCTCCGAGTTGAGCTATGACGAGCTCAAGGAGCTTGCCTACAGGGAGCGCTCTGGCGAGGAGATGGGGTGGACCGAGTGAGCGCGCGGAAGATTCTTCTCGACACGAACGCCTGGGTTGACTACTTCGATGGCGGTCGCCCCAGTCACGAGAAGATGCTCGCGCTGGTTAATCGGGCGCTAGGACTCGGAGCCAGCCTGCTCTACTCCGTACCCTCCGCAAAGGACATCTTCTACCTCATGAGCAGCGTCTATAAGAGCGATTATCGTAGGGAACATGCCGGCGTGCTCTCCCATGCTGCCGCTGCGGCGGCGGCCGAGATGGCCTGGGGGTGCGTAGACAACATGTGCGAGATCGCGACCGCGGTGGGATGCGACCAGGCGGATGTGTGGCTCGCCCGCAAGCGCAAGCGCCTCCATCGAGACTTTGAGGACAACCTCGTCCTCTCGGCGGCGGACCGCGCGAAGGCGGACCTTCTCGTCACCAACGACGACCAGCTGCGCCGTCACGCGCCCGTCGCGGCGATGAGCGTGGCTGACGCCCTTTCCTATTTGGAGAGCTTGGACTAGCCGCGTCGTCCTTCTCGCCCGCGCTCTGGTATAGTCGTTCTGCCGGCGAGAGCCGCCCAGGCCCGAGTGGCGGAATGGCAGACGCGGCGGTCTCAAAAACCGCTGAGGAAACTCGTGTGGGTTCGAGTCCCACCTCGGGCACCAGATTTTCCTGCTGGCGAGAAGCGCGTTCTTCTCGCCGCCGCGCCCCACGCGCTACTCGGGATTCGTAGCGGGCCCGTGCACGCCGGCTGCGCCCCGCTCCGTTTGGGTATAGTGTCAGCGTACGCAGACACCCAAGGAAAGGAAGCAATATGGCACTTACGAGCGAGGTCACATCCGTCCTCAACGAGCAGATCAACAAGGAGATGTACTCCGCCTATCTCTACCTCACCTTTGCCGACTACTACGAGGACCGCGGCCTGAAGGGCTTTGCCAACTGGTACGAGATTCAGGCCAAGGAGGAGATGGACCACGCGCTGGCCATCCGCCGCTACCTCCTCGACAACGACTTCAAGCCCACGATGGAGGCCATCGCCAAGCCCGACAAGACCTTCGAGAACGACCTCGCGCCGCTCGAGGCGGGCCTCGAGCACGAGGAGTACGTCACGAGTCTCATCCACCACTGCTACGAGGTGGCCCACGAGGCGCACGACGTCCGCACGATGAAGTTCCTGGACTGGTTTGTCTCCGAGCAGGGCGAGGAGGAGACCAACGCGCGCGACATGATTACCAACATGAAGCTCTTTGGCTGCGACCCCAAGGGCCTCTACGACCTTGACCGCGAGTATCAGGCTCGCACCTACGTCCAGTCCGCCTCCCTCAACCTCTAATGATGACAAAGGTGACAGGGTAGACTGTCATCATGACAAACTACCCTGTCACCTTTGTCAGCCTTTGTCATCAATGCCGTGTGAAGAAAATCTGGCGAGAAAAACCTGTTGCCCGTACAGCACGGCCGTGCTATTCTGCTCCAGTGTGCTTTTTGCGAAGTGGGATCGAACTTGGGTCCCCACCTGAACGGCGCCCCCCGAGGCAGCTGTCTGGTTGGACAACGTAGCTCTTCTCGCCACGCGCGAGCGATGTCTCCCGGATGCTGACTCATGGTGCCGGGAGCTTTTTCTATGCGGCAACAGCCGCGACGAGAGGAAGGTGTAGAAGATAGCCAGGAAAGACGGTCCTCGCATCAACGAGGAGATCACTTCACGCACGTGTCGCCTGATTGGCGCTGACGGCTCCCAGATGGGCCTCTTCGGCGTGCGCGATGCCCTCCGCATCGCCAACGACCAGGGTCTCGACCTCGTGGAGATTGCGCCCAACGCGGAGCCTCCCGTCTGCAAGATGCTCGACTACAAGAAGTTCAAGTACGAGCAGGACCGCAAGGCCAAGGCCGCTCGCAAGAACCAGGCCAAGGTCGAGATCAAGGAGATGAAGTTCCGTCCCAAGATTGACGTGGGTGACTACGAGACCAAGAAGGGTCACGTCGTCCGCTTCCTCAAGAAGGGCGCCCGCGTCAAGATCACGATCATGTTCCGCGGCCGCGAGATGGCCCACCCGGAGCAGGGGCGCATGGTGCTTGATCGCCTGGCTGAGGACCTCAAGGACGTCGCGACGGTCGAGCAGAAGCCGCTCATGGAAGGCCGCAACATGCACATGACCATCGTCCCGATCAAGGGCGCCTTTGACAAGAAGGCTGATGGGGACGGGGATGTCACCACGGAGAAGGAGAACTAGCATGCCCAAGATGAAGACGCACAAGGGTACGGCCAAGCGTTTCCGCCGCACCGGTTCCGGCAAGATCATGCGCGCCAAGGCGTTCAAGAGCCACATCCTGACCAAGAAGTCCCCCAAGCGCATCCGCGGCTTCCGTCAGGAGACCGTGATCTCCGACGCGGACGTCAAGACCGTGTCCCAGCGCATGGGTTCCAAGTAGGCGCACGAGCGTCCCTCGATTGAAGTTTTCACCAAGGAGTTGATCAGATATGGCACGAGTCAAGCGCGCCGTTGCCGGCCGTAAGAAGCGTCAGACGCTCGTCGAGCGCACCAAGGGTTACTACGGAGTCCGCTCTCGCACCTTCCGTGGCATGAAGGAGCAGGCCCAGCACTCCGGCCAGTACGCCTACCGCGATCGTCGCAACAAGAAGCGCGAGTTTCGCGCCCTGTGGATTCAGCGCATCAACGCCGCCGCCCGCGTGAACGGCCTCTCCTACAGCCGCCTCATGCACGGCCTCAAGCTCGCCGGCGTCGAGCTCGACCGCAAGGTCCTTGCTGAGATCGCCTACAGCGACGAGGCCACCTTCGCCGAGATCGCCGAGGTCGCCAAGAAGGCCCTCGCCGACGCGGAGTAGATGTAACAAAGGGACAGTCCCTTCGTAACATTTTCGCCCCGGGTTCTCGCCCGGGGCGCTTTTTTCTCGAGAAACGTCGTGTCATGGGCGCTTGCATAGCGTCCACGACATGACGTTTCTGGCGTCTTTGCCTACGATGGGCGCATCGGATGGAGGAGAGGAGACGCAATGCAGGCGAGAAGATCGGTCCGGATGGTTCTTTGGGTGCTCTGGGGCGCGGTCCTTGTTGCCGCCCCGGCGGGGACGTACTATCTCAAGTTCTGCTCCCGTCTGAGCGCAATGGGGGTGTCCGGTGGCATGAGTCCGCTCGACTTTGCGTGGTCGTCCTCCCTGCCGCTCTCTGTGCTCGCGGCTGCGCTGGCCTATGTTGTCGTTGACCGCCTGAGGCGTCATGCGCGCCCCATTGTCCTGATCGCGACTGTCTGCAGCGTGGCATACGTTGCCTCGCTGTGCATTGAGCTCTCTTTAGTGTATGGCGATGGTGCCCTGGACTCCGTGCCCTATGGCTTTTATCGGGCTCTCGTGGGCGCCCAATCGGTGCTGCGCTATGCCTCCATGCTCGCCTGGGCGGTGACGGGCGTCTTGTGGGCAACAGGCTCCTCTGCGAAGGCCGAGAAATACGCTGCGAGCACGCCCTTTGACGAGCTTGCGGCAGCAACGGGCCTCACGGACCGTGAGCGCGACGTTGCCCAGGGGCTCCTTGCCGGCCACACTCAGGCGCAGATTGCCCAGGCCCTCTCAATCAGCGCCTCCTCCGTGGCCACCTATCGCTCGCGCGCCTGCGAGAAGCTCGGCATTGCATCGTTGGACGAGTTGGATCCCGTGGTTCCTGCCGATAAGGACGACGTTATCGACGTTGGGTCCCCGCTCGTGCCCGGCCTGTTCGTCGTGGGGTTTTGCGGTGCCAAGCTGATCGGTCTGCTCGTCACGTCCTTCTCGGCTGCCAATGCGCTCTTTGCCCTGGCGATTCTCGTTCTGCCGCCTGCGATAGTCCTGGCTGTCGCACGTGCGCGGAGGCTGCACCCGTGGGCGCGACCGTCCATGACGCCACGGTGCGCGTTTCTCTGCGCTGCGGTGGCGCTTCAGGGGCTTCTTCTGGGTGGTCTGCCCGGCACAAACTCTCCCGTCATCAGCATCTTTGGCATTGTGAGCATTGACATCAACTGGCTGAACGCCGCTGCGATGGTGGGATACCCGCTCGGGGTGCTCTGGCTTGCGTCCGCCGCGCTTCTGCCGAGGGACGCGATTTCCGAGGGCCTTCTCGCCGACGAGGACCGTTGCGTTCTCTATCTGCGCGGTCGCGGTCTGGGAGAGCTTGAGGCGCATGTGGTGACGTTGATCGCGAGTGGGGCGGGGACGCAGCTGATCTGCGACCAGCTGCATGTTGCCCCGGGAACGGTGAACGCGTATCGGGCCCGCGCCTACACGCGCCTGGGCGTGCACTCGAGTCGGGAGCTCGCCGAGCTTCTCGCCCGCGACGTAGGCGTTGTGCCGTCTGCCGGTAAAAACGCACCGTCCGCGGAGAGCTCGGAAACGGGTGCGTAAAGTCGGTACAAGCGGGAACAAGAGGAGTAAGCAAGGGCAGCGTCGCTACCAACCAAGCGACCGTCAGAAGGAGGCGAGTCCAGTGAACAGTGAAAATCACGCGCAGTTTGGGCCCGCCGACCGTGCGACCGAGGTCCTATAACATCTTGGGCGAGCGCACTCGCCAACGTTCTCCGAGACGTATCTCGGAACGGACTGATGACAGGAACACTCGAAGCGGGCCCAAGTTCTATATCTCCCAGTTGTCCATCTTCGATTTTTGACACGGGTGATTCCAAAGTACAAAGAGGCGGGGCGGCGCGATGGGGCGCCGCCCCTTTTTCGTGACGATCTTGCACCACGGCACCGTGCCGAGAAGTGCGCTTTAATAGAAGGCCGTCCACGCCAACCAACCGGGAGACACATGCAATCCTCCTCGCAAGCACCACGCATCCACGCGCTTGACGGCCTTCGAGGCGTTGCCTGCGTTGCCGTGCTGCTGCTTCACGTGGCAGTGATGCTCGAGCTGTGGGGCCCGGAGGGGCCGTACCCGCTCATACCGGGCGCTCCGGCCGTGGTGGTGTTCTTTGTGCTCTCAGGCGTGGTGCTCACGCTTGCGCCCCTTGCGCGGATGCGCGCGGGGGAGCGCTACGACTGGCTCGGCTACTTCCCGCGTCGCATTGTCCGGCTGGGCGTGCCGCTCGTGGCGGCGGTTGCCCTGGGCATCGTGGCGGGATACGTGGCATGGCGCATGGGCTCCACGGGGCGCTCCGCCGTGGCAATCGACTTTGCCGGAACCCCGCAGCGCATCGTCCATGACGTCCTCATGCAGTTTGACGTGCTCTTCTTTGTGTCGGATGACACCGTGACCCTCTTTGGAGATCCTCTCGTGCGCGTGAACTCGCCCGTGTGGTCCATGGGCTGGGAGCTCTGGTTCTCGCTTACGCTTCCGCTTGCGGTGGCGTGTCTCGCGCGCGTCCGCAGGGACGGGGCGGCGGCTCTGGCCATTCTTGCGGGCATCTTCGTCTCTCATTGGTGCGGGTACTTTCCCCTGCGCCTGTGTCTGACGTTTTGGCTCGGCGTGCTGCTCGCCAAGCACCTGGACGAGCTTTCACGGACGCACTTGGCGCCCGCGGCGGAGGTTGGCGCGCTTCTTGCCCTGCTCGCCGTGATCGAGCTTGCTCAGGCCGTGCGGGCGGGGCTTCTCGGGCAACTTGGCGCCCCTCCTGAGGCCGCGCTGCAGACGCTCATGAATGCCGCCTGCGCGGGGCTGGTGGCACTTGCCATGACGGACGGCCTCGTGCGCCGTGCCCTCTCCACGCGCCCGGCGCGCTTTTTGGGAACGGTGTCCTTCTCGCTCTACTTGTCGCACTCCCTTGTGATCGGGGCGCTCGAGGCGGCGCTCCCCCTTGCCGGCGTGACGGCTGGCTGGGCGCAGGCTGCGGTGGCTCTTGTCCTGTGCATGGCCGTTGCCGTTGTGTTCTGGCGCCTTGTTGAGCGGCCGGCCATCGACCTCTCGCGGCGCGTGGGGATCGCGCTAGGCGAGTCCGCTCCGCTTGGTTGAGACTCTGTCCGGGCGGGGGAGTACACTTCTCTTTATGAAATGTACCCCCACGTACGGAAGGGAGCTCAGATGAGAAACGCTTTGTGGCGCCGCCCGGTGGCCGGAGCCGCGCTGGCCGTTGCCCTTGCGGGAGCGGCGCTTCTCGGCACCCCCATGGTTGCGCGTGCGGACGCGCCGCTTCTTGATGGCAAGGCTGCGGCGCCCGTGACGGACGAGGCGGCAACCAAGGAGAGCGTGGACGCCGAGAAGGACCTCGTGCCAGATGCCTATGGCGCGACCTCGGGTGCGTCTGCAACACGTTCGGGCGGCGGTGCCGGGGGCGCGAGCGGTGACCTCGTGTCCGGGGAGTTTACGTATTCTGTCCTCAGTGACGGCACGGTATCGATCACCGGCTACACCGGCAACGGTCCGAGCCTCGTGTTTCCTTCCTCAATCAGCGGCAAGCGGGTGAAGGTTATCTCGCTGAGCACGGTTGCGGACAAGCAGGCCGTAACGTCCGTGACGATACCTGAGGGCGTGGAGACGATCAACAGCAGGTCGTTCTACGGCTTTGACAATCTTGCCTCCGTCAAGCTTCCGAGCACATTGACCTACATAGGCGATGAGGCGTTTGTTCGCTGTGCGTTTACCGGCGTCGAGCTGCCGAGTGGCTTGAAGACGCTCTCCGACCGCGCCTTCTGGGGATGTCCCAACCTTACCTCGCTGACCATTCCCGCGGAACTCGAGCCCATGGACTACTCTGTTGGCTACAGCGGCCCGGCGTACAGCTATCAGCGGGACTACTCCTACAACCCTGTCGTGGATTGCAAGAGTTTCCAGGGATTCAAGGTGGCGGCGGGGTGCAAGAACTACTCCGTGCGCGACGGCGTGCTGTTCTCCAAGGACGGGAGCGTGCTCTACGGCTATCCGTCTGGGCTGACCGCGTCATCCTACGCGGTGCCCCAGGGCACGCGTGTGATAGCCTCCGAGGCCTTTGTCGCAAACGATTACCTGAGCCAGGTCTCCTTGCCCTCCGGGCTTGAGAAGATTTGTTACTGGGCGTTCTATGGCGTGCCTCTCACGTCCGTGAGCCTCCCCGACAGCGTGACCGAGGTTCAGGAAGGTGCGTTCGAGACGTGCGAGTGGCTGACGTCGGCGCGTCTCTCATCGGGTATGAAGGTGCTGCGCGACAAGGTCTTCTCGGAGTGCACCCGGCTCTCTTCCGTTACCAATGCCTCAGGCATTGAGCAGTACGGCTTCTGGTCGTTCCACAACTGCTCCTCGCTGCGCTCCATTGAGTTTGGCGACAATGTCAAGCGCATCGACGGCTCGACCTTTGACGGGTGCGACTCCTTTGCCACGCCCATGCCGAGCTATCTCACACAGACGGCGTCCGGCAACTACGTCAAGCACGATGAGACCGTCTATGTGAGCGGCACCGAGAACTACGACTACGCAAAGCAGGTCGTGGACCTCGTGAACCAGGAGCGGGCCAAGAAGGGCGCCGCGCCGGTGACGATTGACGCCGAGCTCACCGAGGCTGCCATGCAGCGTGCCGCGGAGTGCGCGCTGAACTTCTCGCATACGCGCCCGGACGGGGAGGACTGCTTCAGCATCTCTGCGCGCATCTCCGGCGAGAACATCGCCGCGGGGACGAGCACGCCTGAGGCCGTCATGAACCAGTGGGTCAACAGCCCCGGGCACTATAGCAATATCATCAACTCCCGCTGGTCCTCCATGGGCGTGGGCAGCTTCAAGGTGGGCGCCGTCACCTACTGGGTGCAGGTCTTCTCCGAGAGCGACGCTACCGGAGCGGTCCCGAGCGGAACCAAGGACGTGACGGCCACGATCAAGCTCATGTACGACGTGGTCCCCTATGAGGGGTCCGGCTTCAACCTCAACAGGGCGCAGGAGAATCCGGAGCCGCTTAACGCTGGCGAGACGTACGAGCTTGTGGTGGGCATTTCCAACCCCGGGTGGGACAGGGTCTACTGCCCCACGGACGCCAAGGGGTACACGTGGACCTCGTCTGACACCAGCATTGCCACGGTTGGTTCCGATGGCGTGGTGAAGGCGGGCAACAAGGCAGGGAAGGTGACGATAACCGCAACGTCTGTTGGTGGCTACACCTGGTCCAAGACGTTTGAGGTGTCCACGAAGGCTTCCTCTTCTCGCGTGATGTATCGCCTCTACAACCAGTGGAGCGGCGAGCACCTCTATACCTCGGACGCCTCCGAGCGCGACAGCCTCGTGCGCATTGGCTGGACCGCAGAGGGCGAGGGCTGGACGGCGCCCGCTTCCGGTGACCCGGTCTACCGCCTGTACAACCCCTACGCGCCCAAGGGTGACCATCACTACACCATGAGCAAGAACGAGTACGACTCGCTTGTGAAGATCGGCTGGATTGGCGAGGGCGTGGGCTGGTACTCGGCGGGCAAGGACGGAAAGCCGCTCTATCGTCTCTTCAACAAGTACGTTGACAGCTGCACGCACCACTACACCGCGAGCGCCGGGGAGCGCGACGCGCTCGTCAAGATTGGGTGGACCTCTGAGGGAATTGCCTGGTACGGCGTCTGATCTGTGAGGTCACCTTAACGCTGGGGCCCGGCACCGAGATATGGTGCCGGGCCCCAACCAATATCAAGGACTGTTACGAAGGGACTGTCCCAAATGTGCTGGGCTAGTCCTTCTTGATCCAGGAGAACATCGAGCGGATCTTCTCGCCGGTCTTCTCGATGGGGTGGGAGTTGATCTCCTCGCGCTTCTCGAGCAGCCACTTGTGGCCGTTGTTGCAGTCGTCAACAAACTCCTGGGCAAACGATCCGTCCTGGATGCGGGCCAGGATCTTCTTCATGGCCTCACGGGACTCGGCGTTGATGACCTGCGGGCCGGCGTAGTACTCGCCATACTCGGCGGTGTTGGAGATCGAGTAGTTCATGAAGTGGATGCCGGACTCGTACATGAGGTCGACGATCATCTTCATCTCGTGGTAGACCTCGAAGTAGGCCAGCTCCTCGGGGTAGCCCGCCTCGGTCAGGGTCTCGAAGCCGGCCTTCACGAGCTCAACGAGGCCGCCGCACAGCACCGCCTGCTCGCCGAAGAGGTCCTCCTCGGTCTCCTCCTTGAAGGTGGCCTTGATGATGCCGGAGCGGGCGCCGCCGACGCCCCAGCAGTAGGAGAGGACGATGTCCCAGGCGTCGCCGGTGGCGTCCTGGTAGACGCAGGCGAGGTCGGGCACGCCGGAGCCCTCGGTGTACTGGCGGCGCACGATGTGGCCCGGGCCCTTGGGGGCGCACATGATGACGTTGACGTCCTCGGGGGCCTTGATGTAGCCGTAGTGGATGTTGAAGCCGTGAGCGAAGGCGAGGGTGTCGCCGGGCTTGAGGTGGTCCTTGATGTGCTCCTCATAGACCTTGGGCTGGGTCTCGTCGGGGACGAGCATCATGATGACGTCGGCCTCCTCGGCGGCGTCGTCCATGCTCATGACCTTGAGGCCGGCCTCCTGTGCGGCCTGGGCGGACTTGGAGCCCTCACGCAGGCCCACGCGGACGTCAACGCCAGAGTCCAGGAGGTTCAGCGCGTGGGCGTGGCCCTGAGAGCCGTAGCCGATGATGGCGACCTTCTTGCCCTGGATGACGCTGGGGTCCACGTCCTTCTCGTAATAGATGTCGACGGCCATGTTCTTCTCCTTTGTTTGTGGGGCCGTATGTACCGTTTGGGTCAAAAGCGAAGCTTGCCTTTGATCTATTGAGCGCCGCGCGACATGGCGATCTTGCCGGTGCGCGTGAGCTGCTTGATGCCGTAGCTGCGGAAGAGGTCCTCCATCGCGTCGAGCTTGCTCGCGGTGCCGGTGGCCTCGATCGTGAGTGTGTTCTTGCCCACGTCAACCACCTTGGCACGGAAGACGTTGGCGATTTCGATGACCTCGTGGCGGCGCTCAGGCGAGGACTGCACCTTGAAGAGCACGAGCTCGCGCTCGACGGCCTCCTCGTAGGTGAGGTCGGAGATCTTGTAGACCGAGACGAGCTTGTGCAGCTGCTTGGTGATCTGCTCAAAGCCCACCTCGTCGGCCTCCACGATGATGGTCATGCGGGAGAGGCTCTCGTCTTCCGTGGGAGCGACGGTGAGCGACTCGATGTTGAAACCACGACGGCTGATGAGGCCCGTCACGCGGGAGAGCACGCCCGGCTTGTTCTCAACGAGAACGGAGAGCAGGTAGTTCATCACTCATCAACTCCTTCGTGGGACGGCTTGACGCGCGGTCGTCCCGCCTCGCCAAAGCCCTTCTCGGTGACGCGCACGCCGCCGAGCGTGACGTCGAGGGCGCCGATGATGTCGTCGATCGGCGCGCCGGGCGCGACCATCGGGTAGACGGTCTGTGCGGCGGGGATGACCACGTCGAGGAGGTAGGGCTCGTCGGAGGCGAGCATCTCGTCGAGCGCGTCGTTGACCTCCTCGGGCTTGGTGATGCGCCGCGCGCGCCAGCCGTAGGCGTCGGCGAGCTTCACAAAGTCCGGGTTGTCCGCAAGCTCGGTGAACGAGAAGCGGTCGTTGTAGAAGAGGTGCTGCCACTGGTGGACCATGCCGAGCGCGCGGTTGTCGATGATGAGCACCTTGACCGGCACGTCGTTGATCTTGGCGGTGGCCATCTCCTGGCTGTTCATCTGGAAGGAGCCGTCGCCGGCGATGCAGACGACCTGCTCGTCCGGGCAGCCGATCTTGGCGCCGATGGCGGCGGGGAAGCCAAAGCCCATCGTGCCGAGGCCGCCGGAGGAGATGAAGGTGCGCGCGTGCTCGCGGTGGATGTTCTGCAGGGCCCACATCTGGTGCTGGCCCACCTCGGTGGTCACGATGGAGGCGTGCGGGTCGAGCTTGTCGGAGAGGGTCTCGAGAAGGACCTCGGGCGCGATCTTGTCCGGGTAGTCCGCAAAGTCGGAGGTGTAGAACGGCCAGCGCTCGCGCCAGCTGAAGACCTCGTCGCGCCACTTCTCGCAGACGGAGGTGGCGCCCATCTTCTCCAGGCGCTCGTTGATGGCGGAGAGGACCACCTTGACGTCGCCCACGATGGGCACGTTGGGGTTGATGATCTTGCCGATCTCCGCCGGGTCGATGTCGATGTGGATGATCTTGGCGTGCGGCGCGAACTCGTCCACCTTGCCGGTCACGCGGTCCGAGAAGCGCGCGCCGCAGGCGATGATGAGGTCTGACTCCGTGACCGCCATGTTGGCGTACTTGGAGCCGTGCATGCCCACGGGGCCGAGGTTGAGCGGGTTGGAGCAGGGGATGGCCGCCTTGCCCATGAGCGTGGTGACCACGGGGATCTGCATGCGCTCGGCAAGCGCCACGAGCTCCGGGCAGGCGTGGGAGGCCACGATGCCGCCGCCCGCCATGATGAGGGGGCGCTCCGCCTGGCAGATGAGCTCGGCGGCCTGCTTGACCTGCTTCGCGTTGCCCTTGTAGGTGGGGCGATAGCTCGGGATGTCAACGCTGTCGGGGTAGTGGAAGACCATCTCGGAGCCGGAGAGGTCGCTCGGGATGTCAATGAGGACGGGGCCCGGGCGTCCGGTCGAGGCGATGTAGAACGCCTCGCGGAAGGTCTTGGTGAGCTCGTCGGTGGACTGCAAGAGGAAGCTGTGCTTGACGATGGGCATCGTGATGCCCACGATGTCGGACTCCTGGAAGGCGTCCGTGCCAATGACGCCGCGCGTGACCTGGCCGGTGATGACGACCATGGGCACCGAGTCCATGTAGGCGGTGGCGATGCCCGTGACGGTGTTGGTGGCGCCGGGGCCGGAGGTAACGAGCACCACGCCCACCTTGCCCGTGGCGCGCGCGTAGCCGTCCGCCATGTGGGTGGCGCCCTGCTCGTGGCGGGCGAGGACGTGGCGGATCTTCTTGGAGTCATAGAGGGCGTCGTAGATCTTGATGGCCTGGCCCCCGGGGTAGCCAAAAATCGTGTCCACACCCTCGGCCTCGAGGCAGGCGATAATGGCCTGCGCGCCGGTCATGGTCTTGCCCTCGTGCTCCGTCTTGCTTCCCGGGCCAAACGGACGCCCCTCGATGGCGCGCTGGCGCCGGGCGATCTTCTCCTCAACGGTGATCATGAGAGGTATGCCCCCTTGTCTGCGCTCGTGACCAGCTTTGCGTAACGGGAGAGGACTCCCGTGGTGTACTTGGGCGCGGGCGGCTCCCATGCGGCGCGGCGCTCGGCGAGAACGTCGTCTGCGACGCGCAGCTCGAGCGTGCCGGTCTGGATGTCGATGTCAATGATGTCGCCCTCCTGGACGAGGGCGATCGGGCCGCCGGCGGCCGCCTCGGGGGAGACGTGGCCGATGCACGGGCCCTTGGAGGCACCGGAGAAGCGCCCGTCGGTGATGAGCGCCACCGAGCTCGCGAGCCCCATGCCGCAGATGGCGGAGGTGGGGGTGAGCATCTCGCGCATGCCGGGACCGCCCGAGGGGCCCTCGTAGCGGATGACCACCACGTCGCCGGGATTTATCGCCCCGCCAAAGATGGCCGCGCAGGCCTCCTCCTCGGAGTCAAAGACGCGCGCGGGGCCGCTGTGCTGCCACATCTCCGGCGCGACGGCGCTCTTCTTGACCACGCCGCAGTCCGGTGCGAGGTTGCCGCGCATGACCTTGAGGCCACCGTCGGGGGAGTAGGCGCTGTCCACGCTGCGGACGACCTCGCCGTCCACGGGTGGGCACTCCGCGACCCACTCGGCCATGGTGCCGTGGCAGGTGAGGGCCGTAAGGTCGAGGTGGCCGGTGCGGCCGAGCTCGCCGATGATGGCGGAGACGCCGCCCACGTCGTTCAGGTCCTGGATGTGGAGCGGCCCTGCCGGCGCGATGCGCACGATGTTGGGCGTCTCGGCGCTCGCGCGGTCCCAGTCCTCCATGGTGACGGGGCAGCCGGCTGCCTGAGCGATAGCCGTGAGGTGGAGCATCGTGTTGGTGGAGCCGCCAAAGGCCATGTCGAGCACCATGCCGTTGTGGATGGCGGCGGGCGTGAGGATCTGGCGGGCCGTCACGTTCTTCTCGACGAGCTCCATGACTTTCATGCCGGCCTGCTTGGCCAGGCGGATGCGCTCCGAGTAGACGGCGGGCACGGTGCCGTTGCCGGGCAGTGCGATGCCGAGGGCCTCGGCGAGGCAGCAGATGGAGTTGGCGGTAAACATGCCGGAGCAGCTGCCGCAGGTGGGGCAGGCCGTGCCCTCGAGCCAGGAGCACTCCTCCTCGGTCATGGTGCCGGCGGTGACCTGGCCCACGGCGTCGAAGAGAGAGTTGAGGTCGGTCTGGCTGCCGTCGCGCCCGCGGCCGGCGAGCATGGGGCCGCCGGAGACGAGCACGGTGGGGATGTCCAGGCGCGCCGCGGCGATGAGCATTCCGGGGACGATCTTGTCGCAGGAGGGGATGAGGACCATCGCGTCGAACTGGTGGCCCTGGACCGCGCACTCAACGCTGTCCGCGATGACCTCGCGGCTCGTGAGGCTGTAGTGCATGCCCTCGTGGTTCATGGCGATGCCGTCGCAGACGCCGATGGTGTTGACCTGCAGCGGGGTGCCGCCGGCCATGCGCACGCCCGCCTTCACGGCGTCGGCGATCTGCTGGAGGTGAAGGTGTCCGGGGATGACCTCGTTCTGGGCGGAGACCACGGCGACGAGCGGGCGGTCCAGCTCCTCGTCGGTGAGGCCGTCGGCCTTGAGCAGGCTGCGGTGCGGCGCGCGCGCCAGGCCCCGCTTGATTGCGTCGCTTCTGAGTTCCACGTTCCCCCTCGCTTTCTCTTGTCGGTGTGAGAAATGCGAGGCGTGGCCTCGAAGCCGTCACGGTGGCCGCCGGCGCGCGGTACTTCTCGGCGCGATCGCGGGGTTGGCCCGCTGCTCGGCGCGGAGGTTCTCGCGAGCTGCTCGAGGGAGTCTTCGGGGCCGTCCGACGCGGGTTCTCACGCTGCCCGCTCGCTGTGTGACGGATGCGGCCCGTACTGGCCCTGTCATCGCATTTGCTCAGTGGGGCTACTCTACGCGGGGCGTGTTTCCGCCCCGTGACCGCCCGCGAACGGTATCGTTTCCACGGCGAGCGGCGGCTTTGCGCGAACGCCGCCCGCCTGGTCCTCATGCCGAGAATAGTCAGCCTCTGTGCCGCTTTTCAGAAAGCGTGCCGAGAATAGCGGCCCTCTGTACACTGCCTCCCGCGGAGGCGCCGAGAAATCCCGGAGGCTGTACCAGACCGCCCGGCTCGGCGCCGAGAAAACCTCGCTTCTGTATCGCTTTCCGGAAAGTTTGCCGAGAAAAACCGCCCCCTGTGCCGCGGGCTACCGGACGGCATGTGCCGCGCCGGTACAGAGGGGCGCATTTCTCGGCGCCATATCGGAAAAGTGGTACAGACCCCGTTTTTTCTCGGCGCGGGAGAGAGGTGCGCCAGGAGCCGCCGGTACAGACCACGGATTCTCTCGGCACGATGCCGTAAAACCGGTACAGCCCCCGGATTTTCTCGGCGCTTGTGACGTGCGCTACAGCGAGGTCTGGACCAGCGTTGGCGTGAGGCCGGCGGCCTTGAGGGCGTCGACGATCTCGTGCTTGTGGTCGGTGCCAAAGGCCTCGATCGTAACGCGCAGCTCAACGGCTGCGTTGCGGTTGGTGCTCACGAACTGATTGTGCTCCAGCTTGATGACGTTGCCGCTCTTCTCGGCAATGACCTGTGCCACGCGCACGAGCATGCCCGGGCGGTCGGGGAGCAGCACGCTCACGGTGAAGATGCGGTCGCGCATGATGAGGCCGTGCTGTACCACCGAGCTCATCGTGATGACGTCCATGTTGCCGCCGGAGAGGATCGAGACCACGCGCTTGTTCTCGGCCGGGAGGTGCTTGAGCGCCGCCACGGTGAGCAGGCCCGAGTTCTCCACGATCATCTTGTGGTTCTCCACCATGTCGAGGAAGGCCACCACGAGCTCGTCGTCCGGCACGGTCATGACGTCGTCGAGGTTGTCGCGCAGGTACGGGAAGACCTTGTCGCCCACCTCCAGGACCGCGGTGCCGTCCGCGATGGTGTTGGCGCTCGGCAGGCGCATGGGGTGGCCCGCCTCGAGCGCCGCCGTGAGGCTCGGCGCGCCAGCCGGCTCCACGCCGATGACGCGGATCTTGGGGTTGTAGAGCTTGGCGAAGGTGGCAACGCCGCAGGCCAGGCCGCCGCCGCCCACCGGCACGAGGATCGTGTCCACGAGCGGCAGCTCAGAGACGACCTCCATGGCAATGGTGCCCTGGCCCGTGGAGACCGTCGGGTCGTTGAACGGGTGGATGAAGGTGTAGCCGCGCTCCTCGGCAAGCCGCAGCGCCTCGTCGCACGCCTCGTCGTAGACGTCGCCGTGCAGTACGACCTCGGCGCCGTAGTGCTTGGTGCGCTCCACCTTGATGAGCGGCGTGGTCTCAGGCATCACCACCACGGAGCGGGCGCCCGCGCGCGTGGCGGCAAAGGCCACGCCCTGCGCGTGGTTGCCGGCGCTCGCCGTGATGATGCCGCGCCCCAGCTCCTCGGGGGAGAGGGTGGAGATCTTGTAGTAGGCGCCGCGCACCTTGTAGGCGCCGGTGCGCTGGAGGTTCTCGGGCTTGAGCCACACGCGGTTGCCCGTCTGCGCCGAGAAGTGCGGGCTCTCCACGAGCTTGGTCTCAAGCGTGACCTCGCGGACCTTCTCGGAGGCCTCCTCAAACGCCTCGAGCGTGAGCATCTCGGCCATCATGCGCTCCTTTGCTAGTTGGTGACGGCGCGCGTCTTGGCGCGTCGGGGATGTTTTGGTCTGCCTATAGTAGTCCTCGCCGGGACGCACGCGTCTCGGCGCGCGAGAAGGGGGCACACAATGGAAACCAACGAGACGGACGCGGCTGCCCAGAGGGGCGCATCGACCCCGCTCTTCCAGATTCACGACGCGAGCGTGGTGCGCGGCGGCAAGACCATTCTCCACGTGGGGGACTTCTCCCTCGCGGAGGGCGAGCACGTGGCGCTTCTCGGCCCCAACGGGGCGGGCAAGTCCACGTTCATCCAGCTGCTCACGCGCGAGGTCTTCCCCCTGTGGCGCGAGGAGCCGCCCGTGCGCTTTCGCGGCCAGGAGCGCCCCCAGCTCGCCGACATCAAGCGGACCCTCGGCATCGTGAGCTCCACGATGCACGACCAGGTGCGCGTGCACCTTCCCGTGATCGACATCGTCACCGGCGGCCTCTTCGGCACCCTCGGCGTTCCGCTGCGCGGCAACGTGGGCGAGAAGGACCGCGCGCTCGCCCTGGACGCCCTGGAGCGCCTGGGCATCGCTGAGCTTGCGCCGCGCGACGTGATGACGCTCTCAACCGGGCAGGTCCGGCGCGTGCTCGTGGCACGCGAGCTCGTGCGCGACCCGCAGGTGCTCATCTTTGACGAGCCCTGCACGGGCCTTGACCCCGAGGGCATGTACCACGTGAGAAAGACCATGGGGACCCTTGCCGCCGAGGGGCGCTCGGTGGTGCTCGTGACGCACTACCCCGAGGACATCATCCCCGCCATCGAGCGCGTCCTTCTCATCAAGGACGCCGAGGTCTTTGCCGACGGCCCCAAGTCCGAACTTCTCGCCAGCAACGTGATGAGCGAGCTCTTTGGCGTGCCGCTCGTGGTGGGGGAGGCCGACGGCTGGTACTCGCTTCGCGGCTGCTACTAGGGCCGCGCCGAGAAAACCGGCCCCCTGCGCCGCGTCACGGAGCGGGTCGCCGAGAAAACCTTTCCGTTGTACCGTCGGTGCCGAGAAAAGCCCGCGGCTGTGCCGGCTGCCAGGTCGTCCCGTGGCCCCTCTTGGTACAGAGGAAGGTTTTTCTCGGCACGTGATCTTGATGGGTGGTAAAGAGGCGAGCTTTTCTCGGCGTCAAATGAGAAAACTGGTACAGAGGGCCGGTTCTCTCGGCAGTGAAGGCCCGGGCACAGTCCCGCGGCATGAAAAAACCCGGACGCCAAAGCATCCGGGCCCTAACGATCATGGTGGAGACGAGGGGATTCGAACCCCCGGCCTCTGCCTTGCGAAGGCAGCGCTCTCCCAGCTGAGCTACGTCCCCAGGCGCATCGCGCGTTGGATATTGTGACGTTTCGAACGTCCGGTGTCAACACAAAAAAGCCGTCCCCTGCGGTGCGTCAATGAACCCACCTCTCATAAGGTGGGTGTCCTCATCGCGCGTTCCGGCTTTCCCATCACCGGGGAATCTCCGTACTGAACACGAGATCTCGGACTCCCAAGTAACGCTTGTCGGTTCACCCAGTTTGCCCGCAGGGGAACGACATCTCTACTATAGGTCACGTCCCGGGTAAAACCAGTCTTGACATGCGGGTTCTTCTCGGCAACAGTTGATGCGAGCGTGAGTTTTTCGGTCCCGCGCCGGGGTCTCCAAGCTGTCTTTCAGCACCATGGGCGCAGCTTCCGCTATCATGGGCGGGGCAGGACCAAATGCGAGAGGTACGGGGGAGGACACAAGGTGGTTCCACACTGGATACCATACCTCTGCCTATTTCTCGCCGCGCTGGTGGCGACCCTGCTCTCGACCCCGCTCGCTCGACGCATCGCCATTGCGGTAGACGCCGTTGACTACCCCAACGCCCGTCGCATCAACAAGGAGCCCATCCCGCGCATGGGCGGCATTGCCATCTTCCTGGGCATCGTGGCGGCCTTTGTGGTCCAGTACCTCGGCACCACATGTCTTGGGTGGCCGGCGGTCCTGGTGCCCTCGCCCAAGATGCAGATCGACTACTGGCTGCTCGTGCTCGCGTTTCTCGCCATCTTCTTCACGGGGCTGCTCGACGACCGCTTCTCGCTCACGCCGCTCCAGAAGCTCGTGGGGCAGGTGATAGCCTCCACGCTTGCCGTTGCCGCGGGCCTGGTGATCGGTGACATCTCCAACCCGTTTGTCCCCGGGTTTGTGAGCCTGGGGTGGTTTGCCTATCCCATCACCGTGATCTACCTCGTGGCCTATACCAACATCATCAACCTCATCGACGGCCTTGACGGCCTTGCCGCGGGCATCTCCGCCATCGCGAGCATCACGATGTTTGCGCTCGCCCTCATGGCCGGGCGGCTCGACGCGGCGGCGCTCTCCGTTGCCGTGGCGGGCGCCTCGCTTGGCTTTTTGCGCTACAACTTCAACCCCGCGTCCATCTTCATGGGAGACTCCGGTGCCCTCACGCTTGGCTTTGCACTCGGCGTCTCCTCGCTGCTCTCCGTGACGCGCGTGGCTGGCCTCACCACGATCATCGTGCCGCTCGTCATTGCGGCGGTCCCCATCATCGACACCTTCTCCGCCATCGTGCGGCGCCTGCGCGGGCACACCGGCATCAGCCACGCCGACCGCGGCCACATCCATCACCGCCTGCTGGCCGAGGGCTTTGACCAGCGCCAGGCGGTCCTGCTCATGTACGCCTGGACCGCGCTTCTGTGCGTGGGCTCGCTCGTCATGACGCAGGTGGACACGCTGCCGCGCATTGCCATCTTCTGCGTGCTGCTGGGCGTCTCGATGCTCTTTGCCTGGCACCTCCACCTCTTTGAGCCGGTGCTCCTGCACCACTACGACCCCAAGACCGGCGAGGACGAGCTGGTGTCGCCGGCCGACGACGCCTTTGAGGAGGAGGCCGAGAAGCTCCACGAGCACGAGCGCCTCTTCCACAGGAAGGACCAATAGTGCCCGCCGAGAAGGACCTGCTCGCCGCTGCCGCCTACGAGCGCTGCGAGCTCTGCCCGCGCCGCTGCCAGGCGCGTCGCGCCGACGGTGTGCCCGGGCGCTGCGGCATGACCTCGGAGCTGCGCGTGGCGAGAAGCGCCCTGCACTTCTGGGAGGAGCCGCCCATCTCCGGCGAGTCCGGCTCGGGCGCGATCTTCTTCTCGGGCTGCCCGCTGCGCTGCGTCTTCTGCCAGAACCACGAGATCTCGAGCGAGGGCTTTGGCCTTCCCGTCACCACGGCCCGCCTTGCCGAGATGATGCTCGAGCTCCAGGCCGCGGGCGCGCTCAACATCAACCTCGTGACGCCCCTGCACTTTGCGCCGGACGTGCGCGAGGCGGTCCTCCTTGCCCGCGGCGCCGGCCTGGGCCTTCCCATCGTGTGCAACACCTCGGGCTACGAGCGCGCCGAGGTGGTGCGAGCGCTTGCGGACGTGGTGGACGTGTGGCTCACCGACTTCAAGTACGCGAGCGGCGCGCTTGCCGGCGAGCTCTCCGCGGCGCCGGACTACCCCGAGGTTGCGGTCGAGGCGCTTCTCGCCATGCTCGAGGGCGTGCACGCCGCGGGCGGGCGCGAGCTTGCGCCGGACGGACCGATGCGCCGCGGCATCATCGTGCGCCACCTCGTGCTGCCGAGCCACGCGGACGACTCGCTCGCCGTGCTCGACCGCGTGTGGGAGCTCGCGGGAAACGAGGTCGACCTCTCGATCATGAACCAGTACACCCCCAACGAGGCGTGCCGCCGCGCGGGCGGGCCCCTTGCCGGCCCGGTCTCGGAGGAGGAGTACGAGATCGTCCTCTGCCACGCGGATGACCTCGGCTTCGAGCGCATCTGGTGGCAGGAGGGCGGCACCGTCTCGGAGAGCTTCGTTCCCGCCTTCGATGCCACCGGCGTGGAGGGCCCTGAGCTGGGCTAGGCCATTCTCGGGGGCGCGCCCTGCCGTCGAAGGGGTATCATGTGGCTCTGTCAGCCCACGTAGACGGAGGGACCATGGCAGACGAGAAGCTCACCGACGAGGAGCGAGCCGAGCTCGAGCAGCTGCGCGCCGAGAAGGCCGCACGCGAGCAGGCGGCCAAGGACGCCGCCGAGCGAGCCGAGCTTGAGCGCCTGCGCGCCCAGCGTGCCGCGAACGAGGCGGAGCGCGAGGCTGCCGCGAGGGACGCCGCCGCGCGCGAGCGGGGACGCAAGCTGATGGAGCCCGACGAGGACGACCTCAAGATGCCCCTGGGACAGAAGATCGTCATTCTCGCCATTGTGGTGGTGGCGGCCGTGTGGCTTGCCGTCACGGCTCTTGGATAGTCTTGGATAGGAGGGCCCATGTCTCTCACCGATCGCACCAAGCCCACCGACGTCTGCCTCAACACCGACCTCTACGAGCTCACGATGGCCCAGGGGTTCTGGGAGTCGGGCCTTGCGGATGGCGAGGCGTGCTTCAACGCGTTCTTCCGCGACTGCCCCTTTGACGGCGGCTACGCCGTGTGCTGCGGCACCGGCCAGATCGCCGACCTCGTGGAGAACTTCGTCTTTGAGGACGACGACATCGCCTACCTCGCGGGCGTCCAGGCCCCCGGCGGCGGGCCCATGTTCAAGCCGGCGTTCCTCGAGTACCTGCGCAACCACCGTCTGGACCTCACGATTCACGCGGTGCCCGAGGGTCAGGTCGTCTTTGGCCGCGAGCCCATGGTACGCGTTGAGGGCCCCGTCATCGACTGCCAGCTCATCGAGACTGCCCTCCTGAACCTCGTGAACTTCCAGACGCTCGTTGCCACCAAGACGGCGCGCGTGGTGCGCGCGGCCGAGGGGCACCCCGTCTCCGACTTTGGCCTGCGCCGCGCCCAGGGCCCGGACGGCGGCCTTGCCGTGGCCCGTGCCTCCTACATCGCGGGCGCCTCGTCCACCTCTAACGTGCTCGCGGGCAAGATCTACGGGATTCCCGTCTTTGGCACGCACGCCCACTCATGGGTCATGGCGTTCCCGAGCGAGCTCGAGGCCTTCCGCGCGTTTGCCAAGTCGAGCCCCAAGAACTGCGTGCTGCTGCTCGACACCTACGACGTGCACCAGGGCATCAAGAACGCGATCACCGTGGCCAAGGAGATGGAGGCCGCCGGCGAGCGGCTCTCCGCGGTGCGCCTGGACTCCGGCGACCTCGCGCGCCTCTCCAAGGAGGCCCGCGCCGCCTTTGACGAGGCCGGACTGCCGTACGTGAAGATCTCGGTCTCCAACGACCTCGACGAGTACACCATCCAGTCGCTCTTTGCGCAGGGCGCGCCCATCGACTCCTTTGGCGTGGGCACCAAGCTCGCCACCTGCGACCCGCAGCCCTCGCTCGGCGGCGTCTACAAGCTCTCCGCCGTCCGTCGCGAGAAGGACGAGCCCTGGACGCCGGTGATCAAGCTCTCCGAGCAGTCCTACAAGCGCACGGTGCCCGGCGTCCAGCGCGTGGTGCGCTACTACGACCAGGCCGGTCGCCCCACCGCGGACATGCTCGTCGTGGACGAGGTCGCGCGCCCCGGCGAGCCGCGCGAGATGGTGGACATCCTCGACCCGTACCTCGTTCACCGTCTGTCCGGCGAGCCGAAGGACCTGCTCGTTGAGATGGTGCGCCACGGCGAGCGCGTGGGCGAGCCCGAGGGGATCGAGACGGCCCGCGAGCGCTGCCGCGAGGCCCTCATGCGCCTTGACCCGGCGGTTGCCCGCTTCCTCAACCCGCAGACCTATCCGGTGGGGCTCGAGCTCGGCCTTGCCGACCTGCGCAGCCGCCTCGCCCGCGAGGAGCGCGCCGAGAGCGGTCGCCCCACGGTCTAGGTGCCGAGAAAACCCGGCGGCTGTACCAGCAAGCGCCCCTCGTGCCGAGAAAACCCTGCGGCTGTACCGCTTTCCAGAGATCGCGCCGAGAAAAACCGCCCCCTGTGCCGCGAGCGCAGGGGGCGGCGGCGTCTTGCGGCGAGAAGGGCCGGCGTCCTTGTTGGGACGAACCTCCTACCTGCGGGTTCTTCTCGGCGTGACTTCTGTGTCGCGTGGTGCTGGCACAGCGGCCCAGTTTTCTCGGCACGTCCGCCGGACGGCCGGTACAGGGGGACGTATTTCTCGGCGCCTTCTCGCGAATCTGGTACAGAGGCCGGGTTTTCTCGGCGTTCGGCCCCACACGTTGGCACCGCTGGCGGAATAGCGCGTCAGGTCGGCATATGGCCGGTGATACATTCAGCTGGGTTTCAAGTCCCGGTAGAAAGGAGCTCCCATGAGAGCGAAGATTCTGCGCAGAGGTGTCCTGGCAACGCTGCTTGGCGTGCTCGTGGCGCTTGTTGTTGCTCCGGCGGCCTCGCGTGCGGACGATGGCGTTGACATGTACCGCCTCTACAACCAGTACACGGGCGAGCACTTCTACACCGCCTCGACGCAGGAGCGCGACACGCTCGCGAGCATTGGCTGGACCGCCGAGGGCGTCGGCTGGGTTGCGCCCACGACCGGTGACCCGGTGTATCGCCTGTTCAACAGCTATACCGACGACCACCACTACGTTCTGGACCTTGAGGAGCGCGACGCGCTCGTTGCCCTGGGCTGGACCAACGAGAACGTCGGGTGGTACTCCGGCGGAAGCGTGGCCGTGCTGAGGCAGTTCAACCCCTTCGAGCGGACCGCGACGCACAACTACACCACGAACCAAGAGGAGAACGACAGACTCGTGGCGATTGGCTGGAAGGCCGAGGGCACGGGCTGGTACGCCCTCGAGGAGGGCAAGACTATTCCGGCTCCTGAGCCCGCGCCGGACCCGGCACCCAGCCAGCCGAGCAACCCCGATCCCGCCCCGAGCCAGCCGAGCAACCCTGCTCCGAGCGAGCCGCAGACGAGTGTGGTGTACTGGACTCCCAGCGGTGAGGTATATCACTCCACCAGGGACTGCCCGTCGCTCAAGCGTTCCAAGACCGTCAAGTCCGGCACGCTTGACGAAGCAAGGAAGGCAGGCAAGGTGCGTCCCTGTAAGAACTGTCACTAGGTTTTGACGCCACAGACAGTGGTTCTTCTCGCCCCCGTCTCTCTTGAACGAGGCGGGGGCTCGTTGTTGCGGCGAGGCTGAGACGGCTGTCCCGCCATGTTGTCCGCAAATAAATGCGGACAACACGGGTCTGAGGGAGCTCCAAGGGAGCGCAAGTCCCCGTTGTCCGCAAATAAATGCGGACAACACGGGTGGGGGCGGTCGCGGACCAGAGGAGGGGCGCCGCCACGTCACGTTCTTCTCGGCGTGACTTTGATAGAATCAAGCAGCTATGCCTAAGAGAGACCAAGGGAGCCGTTATGCCCGAGAAGATCGAGGAGCTCGTCCGAGCCGCCATCGCCGCCGCGCAGGAGGCCGGTGACCTGCCTGCCTTTGAGGTCGGTGACCTCGGCTTTGAGCGCCCCGCCGACCCGGCCAACGGCGACTGGAGCTCCACCGTGGCCATGCGCTCGGCAAAGCTCGCCCGTCGCGCGCCGCGCCAGATCGCGGACGCCATCGTGGCGCACCTCGCCGCCGATCCCTCGGTGGATCGCGTTGAGGTGGCGGGCCCCGGCTTCATCAACTTCTACCTGGCCACCGCCTCCGCCAACGAGATCTTCCGCACTGTGCGCGAGCAGGGCATGGACTACGCCCGCTCCACCATGGGCGGCGGAACCAAGGTGCAGGTGGAGTTTGTCTCCGCAAACCCCGTGGGGCCCCTCCACATCGGTCACGGCCGCTGGGTGGCCATCGGCGACTCCCTCTGCCGCGTCCTCGAGCACGTGGGCTACGACGTGGAGCGCGAGTACTACGTCAACGACCACGGCTCGCAGATGGATGTCTTCGGGCACTCCATCTCGATGCGCTACCAGCAGCTCCTTGCCGTGATGGTGGAGCGCGGCGCGAGCCTTGACGAGGCACGCGAGGTTCTTCTCGCCGACCGCGAGGCCTTTGTGGCGGACGAGGGTGACGAACGCCCCGAGACCCACCCGCTCACGGACGCCTTCAACGAGGCCCTGGGCGGCAACGCCTACGGTGGCGACTACATCGTCGACATCGCCGCGCGCTTTGTGCGCGAGGACGGCGAGAAGTGGGCGGCCGCGTCCGAGGACGAGCGCATGGCGGAGTTCCGCGAGCGCGCCTACCTCTGGATGCTCGACTCCATCCGAAACACCTGCCACGAGGCGCGCTGCGACTTTGACGTGTGGTTCTCCGAGCGCAGCCTCTACGAGAAGGACGAGACCGGCACCTCCGCCGTGGACCGCGCGCTGGCCACCCTGGACGAGCTCGGTCACCTCTACCGCGACGAGGCGGGTGCCCTGTGGTTCCGCTCCACCACCTTTGGCGACGACAAGGACCGCGTGCTCATCAAGACCAACGGCGAGTACACCTACTTCGCCTCCGACGTTGCCTATCACTGGAACAAGTTCCAGCGTGTCGACCACGTGATCGACATCTGGGGCGCCGACCACCACGGCTACATCCAGCGCGTGCAGTCCGCCTGTGAGGCCCTCGGCTACCCCACGCAGTTTGAGGTCCTTCTCGGCCAGCTCGTGAACCTGCTGCGCGACGGCAGCCCCGTGCGCATGTCCAAGCGCAAGGGCACGATGGTCACCTTTGACGAGCTTCTTGCCGAGGTGGGCGCCGACGCCACGCGCTACACGCTCATCTCCAAGTCATCCAACCAGATGATTGACTTTGACATCGAGCGCGTTAAGCGCCAGGACAACACCAACCCGGTCTATTACGTGCAGTACGCACACGCCCGCATCTGCTCGATCCTGCGCCGCGGCGCAGGCGTCACCGTCGAGGAGGCAGCGGAGCTCGGCATGGACGAGGTTGCCCGTCGTGCGGTGGGGGAGTCCTACGACCTCGGTCTGCTGGACGCACCTGCAGAGGCGGCGCTTGCCCGCAAGCTCGGCGAGCTTCCCGGCCTGCTGGAGAGCTGCGCGCGCGACCGCGCCCCGTTCCGCCTCACGCACTACGCCGAGGAGCTGGCGGGCGAGTTCCACTCGTTCTACACGGTGTGCCAGGTGCTTCCCGGCAAGGGTCGCCCGCTCGACGAGGCGCTCTCGCACGCGCGCCTCGCCGCCTGCGACGCCACGCGCCGCGTGCTCGCGCTCACGCTCGACCTCATTGGGGTCAGCGCGCCGCAGAGCATGTAGCGTCCCAGCCTCTCAGCCATCCAAACCTCACGGGGCGGCCCAAAGCGTGGGTCGCCCCGTTTCATTGGTTACCCTTGTGCTGGTTCTTTACATTTTTTTGAATGAGTGCAAGAATTGGCACTCGGCAAACGCCACCCCGCTATACTGCGAACCTATAAAGTACGTAGCCTTCCGTGGCGGGCATGCTGGAATTTGTTTGAACTTGCGAGAGACAGGGGCAGGGGTAGTGGACCTCAGGGAATACATGTCCGTTCGTCGGGCATACAACAACGTTCGCCAGAAGGTTAAGTCGGACGAGCGCCTCACGTTTGAGGAGTTTGCGATCCTGTGTCGTCTGAACGAGGCGGACGAGCCCATCAAGACCTCCTCCATCGCGGAGTATCAGGGCGCCCTGCGTCCCACTATGACGCACCGTACCAACCACCTCGCCGGCCTCGGCCTCATCGACCGTGCCGAGGGCGTTGTCGACCACCGCAACGTGGTGTGCTCCATCTCAGAGAAGGGCCGTGAGCACGTCATGGAGCTCGCCTCGCTCACGCGCGGGCAGATTCCCACCGGCCGCGCCCTCTCCCGCACCTCCCCGGAGCGCGTCGTGAAGTACGTTGACGCCATGGGCTCGCTCTTTTGCAAGGCCGGTGACCTCGTTCTCCTTGGCCTGCTGAGCGCGGAGTCCGAGTCTCTCACCATCATGCAGATCGTGGAGGCCCTCGGCCTGCTGCAGCCCACGGTCTCGATGTCGGTCACCTCGCTCGAGGAGAAGGGCCTCGTCTCGCGCGAGCACGTCGCGGGAGGCAGCCACACCACGAGCGTCTCGCTTACCGACGCTGGCTCGGAGTACGTGGGCGAGCTCGCAAAGAAGATCGAGGCCCTGGTGGTGAGGAGGAAGGGCCGCGGCGGCTCCTCTTCCGATGAGGTTTCGCAGAGTTAGTCTGTAATTTCTTGAAAGATACGTGGTAAAATACGGGGTGCTTGCGTGAGACACGGTTCTTCTCGCGGGCACCCCGTTCTATTTTGTGAGCGCATTGCTCGAGCGCGGCATTGCCGTGTGCCCAAAACCCTGACTATGCGGATATATCCGGGCACAGCGTGCGCGCACACTACATGAGAGGTAGACATATGCCGGACGATGTGACTCCCGCTGTTTCGACCGAGGGCGCTGCCGCCCAGGGCGAGCCGAGCGTCGAGAAGGTCGGGGAGGCTCCCGCCAAGCCGCGCCGCCGTCGCAGAACCAAGGCGGAGATGGAGGCGGCCCGCGCAGCCGAGGCCGCCGCTCGCGCCGCCGCCGAGGCAGCGGGCGAGCCCTGGCCCCCCAAGCGCCGCCGTGGCAGGCCGAGAAAGTCCGAGCAGGTCGCGGCGGCCGCTTCCGAGCAGGCTCAGTCCGGCGCCGCGAGCGCCGGAACAGAGGCTGCGCCCGCGCCCGTTGCTGCCCCGGCAGCCGAGGCCGTCGCGCAGGAGGCTCCCGCCCCCAAGCGCCGCCGCGGCCGGCCCCGTAAGTCCGAGACGGCCCCGGTTGACGAGATGACCAAGGTCACGCAGGATGCGACCGTGGCCAGCTCCGAGCCCACGGAGATGCCGTCCCAGACGCTCGCGCCGGCGGCCGAGACGGCCGATGCCCCGGAGGAGGCCGCGCACCAGGGAGACGCCCCGCGCCCCGGGCGCAAGCGCCGTCACCAGAAGGACCACCAGTCCGGCGACGCCACAGGTGGCGAGAAGGGCGGCAACGCGGGCTCCCAGCAGGGGCAGGGTGGCCAGGGCCGTCGCCAGAACGGCCGCGACCGCAGGCGCAACCGCAGGCAGGACTTTGTTGCCGAGCCCTCGCTCACCCGTGACGAGCTTGCGGCGATGAAGGTCGCCGAGCTGCGCGCCAAGGCCGCCGAGCTCGAGATTGACTACGCCGGCGTCCGCAAGGGCGACCTCGTCGAGGCGGTCTACGCCGCCGCCGCGCGTGCCGAGGGCTTCCGCTCGGTTGACGGCATCCTCGAGATCGGAAACGAGGGCTACGGCTGGGTTCGCACCGGCAACTACATGGAGGGCGACGACGACGCCTTCGTTCACCAGCAGATCATTCGCTCGCTCGGGCTTCGTCCCGGCGACCGCGTGGCGGGCACCGTCGGTCCCGGCCGCGCCAACAGCAAGTACCCGCCGCTTCAGAGCGTGACGTCCGTCAACGGCCATGCGCCGGAGAACCTGAAGAGCCGCCCGCGCTTCCGCGACCTCACGCCCGTCTATCCCAACGAGCGCCTGGTCATGGAGTGCGGCAAGGACTCCATCACCGGACGTGCCATCGACCTGGTCTCTCCCATCGGTAAGGGTCAGCGCGGCCTTATCGTCTCTCCGCCCAAGGCCGGCAAGACCACGGTCCTCAAGAAGATCTGCCAGTCCATTGCCGCCAACAACCCCGAGGTGCACCTCTTCTGCCTGCTCGTGGACGAGCGCCCCGAGGAGGTCACGGACATGGAGCGCTCCATCAAGGGCGAGGTCGTGGCCTCGACCTTTGACATGCCGGCGGACAACCACACGCACGTCTCGGAGCTCGTGATCGAGCACGCCAAGCGTCTCGTGGAGCTGGGGGAGGACGTTGTGGTGGTGCTCGACTCCATCACCCGTCTGGCGCGTGCCTACAACCTCGCCCAGCCGGCGAGCGGCCGTATCCTCTCCGGCGGCGTTGACTCCGCGGCGCTCTACCCGCCAAAGAAGTTCCTCGGTGCCGCGCGCAACATCGAGAACGGCGGCTCTCTCACGATCATCGCTTCCGCGCTCGTGGATACCGGCTCCAAGATGGACGAGGTCATCTTCGAGGAGTTCAAGGGCACCGGCAACATGGAGCTCAAGCTCGACCGCGAGCTCGCCGACAAGCGCATCTTCCCGGCCATCGACCCGGTCGCCTCCGGTACGAGAAACGAGGACCTGCTCATCTCGCCGGAGTACCAGCCGCTCGTTTGGGGCATCCGTCGCATCCTCGCCAACATGAACAACGTGGAGCGCGCGGCCAACGCGCTCGTGCGCGGCCTGAAGGAGACGGACTCCAACAGCGAGTTCCTCATCAAGAGCGCAAAGAAGGCCGCTCAGTCCGGCTACGTGGGCTAGGTTCTTCTCGCCGCGCTCTTTATCCAGAGATGGTTTGGCGCCCGCCACGCAACCCAAGCGTGGCGGGCGCTCGTTTGAGGAGCCCTGCGCCATCGCCTGCGCTTCTCGCCGCGTTGCCCCCCGTGCGTTACGGGAGGTTTTGGGCAAAATGTTTGATGGAAGAGGAGGCGCTTCATAAAACATTTTGCCCAAAATCAAAGCTAAACGTGCAAAATCGATGTCTGGTGGGCAGCTTGGGAAAAATTGGGAGTCCAAGTCGGGGGCCAATATAAAAGATGTTGCCCAAAACTAGCCGAAACCCTTGGAATACGGCGTGGCGAGAAGCACGCGGGGGCTCATATCGCAAAACTTCCCAAAACGTGCATGCGCTGACGGATGCCGTCGGGCATCGGGGGCCGTCCGCGGGCTGGCGCGCCCCGGGAGCACGCCCGCTGGCAAAGTCTGCCCGCCTGCAACAAATGAGGCTCAAAATCTTATTAATCCCTTGCATACGGCCGTAAAAAGCAGGTATATTCGATAAGTCCGGCCAACGGACAAGTCACGGTATACGAAGATGAAACGAAGCCCAAACCGTTGACGCAGCCAACCGTCCCCCGGGGCGGAATCTCATGGTTTGAAGTTCGTCTCGTCTTCCGTCTCTGGGAGGAGCGGAACCATACATGGGTGAGAGAAGAAACCCGGCCATCGTAGCGGGCCTTCTGGGCGCGGCGGGCGCTTTTGTGCCGCAGACGGCTCAGGCGCTCTCGCTCAAGGAGACGCTGGACGGTTTCTTTACGTCGCCCACGACCGCCTTTGCGGCGGGCGTGGTTGGCGGCGCGCTCCTTACCGGTGCGATCGTGGGCACGGCGAGCCTCATCTCGCGTCGCCGTCGAGCCGTAAGCGAGCTTCCGGACGAGCCCGACGGACCCGTTGACGAGGGCGGGGAGAAGTATCGTCCGCGCCACATGCGCGCCGAGCTCTCCGCCGAGCCCGAGTCCGAGGACGAGCCCGAGGCCGCTCCCACCAAGGAGGAGTCGCACGGCCCGAGCCACGCCGCGAGCAACTACGAGCAGATCGCCGAGAACTACGCTCGCAAGATGACCTTCCGCGCGCGCATGGCGCGCCGCGCCGAGGGCGTTGCCGCAACGCTGCGCGAGCGCATGGGCGCGAGCATGATGGAGGGCGTGCCCGTCATCGAGCGTGCCGACGGATCCGTTGGCGACGTGGGCACCTCGTGGTGGCAGACGGCCGTGGGGGCCGCAGCCATCTCGGCCAACACCGGGTTTGTCGCTGATACCGACTCCTATGCCATCCCCTCGGACTTCTCGCGCTCCGACAGCGAGATTCTGGCAGACCGCGCCAAGCGCTCCGAGGGCATCTCCCGTCGCGTTGCGCAGATTGACGAGGGCGCCTATCCCGAGCGCCGCAGCGTGAAGGACATTGAGGAGACGGACGAGTGGATTCGCGCGCTGCGCTCCATGGACGAGAAGATCGCGGAGGAGGCGCCCCAGCGCGACCCCATCGGCTTCATCGACACCGTGGGCGGTGCGGACACGCTCGACGAGCCCGACAACCTCGAGCTCGAGACCTCGTTCATCCCGTTTAGGACCCCTGCCGGCCACCCCGAGGTCGTGGACACCGAGAGCTATATCGACTACCTCATCGAGGACGAGTTCTCCAAGAACGCCTCCACTGCGGTGCGCCGCACCTCCAAGCGCTTCCTGCGCCTGCTCGAGGGCGGCACGAGCGCGAGCTCGCGCCACCTCGCGGGCACGGGCGCCACGGCTTCTACCTACGTTCCCAAGCACTTCTCCGAGCCCCTGGTGGCCCAGGCGTGACGCTCGGCGAGAAGAACGACTCGGCGCGACGGTCCTCCCTCCGGTGGACCGTCGCGTTATGCTGCTGGGTGACCTTCATCTGGGGGCACTCGCTCATCCAGGGCCCTCAATCGTCGCTTGAGAGTGGGATGGTGGTCTCGCTCATGCGCCCCGTCTTCGAGGCGCTCGGCGTGACCGACGTCGACCTCATGTCGCTCATCGTGCGCAAGGGCGCGCACTTCTCGGAGTACGCCGTGCTCGGCGTTCTGGCCCGCTGCCTTTACGGGGCACTTCGCAGCGAGCGCGCGAGTTTCATGACAAATTACCCTGTCACCTTTGTCATCATGGTTGTGATGGTGCCGGTGGTAGACGAGTGCCTGCAGCTGTTTGTGCCCGGGCGCTCGGGTCAGCCCACGGACGTGCTCATCGACCTTGCCGGCCTGGCAACGGGCGCGCTTCTCGCCTGGCTGGTGGGACGCCTCAGAGCGCGCCGCGGTCGCTGATTTTGTTTCAGACGTGTCATAAGCGTCACAGCTCGGTTAACAAATCCTCCACATAATGAAGCGCTCGCTGAAGGCGGCGTAGCGTATTCCTCACGCTTTGTTCTGTAAGAAGCGACGGGAGGAGAAAGACATGTTCAAGAACGTTTCCAGGCGCCAGTTTGTGCAGGCTTCCGCAGTTGCGATGGCCGGCCTCAGCCTTGCCGCGTGCGGTGGTAACGAGGGCGGCTCCGAGGGCGGCGACGGCGCCTCCAGCATCAAGGTTGGCATCCTCGGCCCGCACACCGGCGACGTTGCCAACTACGGCATCGCCTGCCGCAACGGCGCTCAGCTCTACTTTGACCAGCTCAACGAGGACGGCGGCATCAACGGCAAGCAGGTCGAGTACCTCGTGGAGGACGAGCAGGGCGATCCCACGCAGGCCGTGACCGCCTACAACCTCCTCGTCGAGCAGGGCGTCGTGGGCATCGTGGGCGACGTCACCACCGGCCCCACCACCGCCGTGGCGCAGCAGTCCGTGAACGACAACATGCCGTGCGTCACCCCGTCCGCCACCGCGGCCGAGATCGTCACCTACGGCAACAACACGTTCCGCGCCTGCGTGACCGACCCCGAGCAGGGCCGCATCATGGCCGCCTTTGCCAACGAGCAGGGCTACAAGAACATCGGCACCCTCTACCTCAAGGGCGACGACTACAACGAGGGCGTCAACAACGCCTTTGTCGAGGAGGCCAAGGCGCTCGGCATCACCATCACCACCGAGCAGTCCTACTCCGCCGGTGACGTTGACTTCAACTCGCAGCTCACCACCATCATCGCCACCAACCCGGATGCCATCCTCGCCCCCAACTACTACGAGGACGACGGCCTCATCGTCACCCAGGCCCGTCAGCAGGGCTACACCGGCGTGATCCTGGGCGTTGACGGCTGGTCTGGCGTTGCCGACTACGCCTCCGCCGAGGACCTCCAGAACTGCTACTACTGCTGCGCGTTCTCCTCGGCCAACGACGAGGGCCTTGCCGCCCAGTTCACGGCTGACTACGAGGCCGCCTACGGCGAGACGCCCACCAACTTCTGCGCGCTCGGCTATGACGCCGCCATGGTACTCGCGGCCGGCATTGCCGCTGCCGAGGAGGCGGGTCTCGAGGCCGGCTCCGACGAGTACCTCCAGGCCGTGATTGACGGTATCGCCGCGGGCTCCGTCGAGGGCGTTACGGGCACCATCGCCTACGAGGGCACCGGCGACCCGGTCAAGTCCTCGCTCATCCTCACCTTCACCGAGGATGGCGCCGAGGAGGTCTTCGAGACCATCGACGCCACGGCGTAACCTGGCTTTTTCGCTCTGCCTGGGGCATCGGGCGCGTGCTCGGTGCCCCTTTTCGCAAGTTTGCGGGTGGCCCCGCCACCCCCGTTCACTGAGAGGAGTGATGTTGTGGATGGCGTCGCGCTGATAGTCTCGCAGGTCCTGAATGGCCTGCAGCTCGGCAGCATCTACGCACTTGTCGCTCTGGGCTACACGATGGTGTACGGCATCATCTTGCTGCTCAACTTCGCCCATGGCGACATCATCATGGCCGGAGCCTACATCCTGTGGATCGTGCTCGCGCAGCTGGGCCTCAACCCCGTTGTTGCCATGCTGCTCTCCGTTGCGGGCTGCACGCTGCTCGGCGTTGTCATCGACAAGGTCGCGTACGCCCCGCTGAGAAACGCCCCGCGCCTCTCGGTGCTCATCACGGCCATTGGCGTCTCCTACTTCCTCGAGAACGGCGCCCAGCTCATCTTTGGTGCGGACGCAAAGGTGGTTCCCTCCTTCGCGCCGGTGTCGAGCATCCAGGTGGGCGGTCTCTCGCTCTCCTTTGTGGCGCTCATCACGGTGCTCGTGACCGCGATCTCCACCGTGGTGCTCACCTTCCTCGTGCAGAAGACCAAGCTCGGCAAGGCCATGCGCGCCGTCTCCGAGGACATGGGCGCCGCCCGTCTCATGGGCGTCAACGTCAACAACACGATCACCTTCACCTTTGCCGTGGGCTCCGCGCTCGCGGGCATCGGCGCCATTCTCTACGTGATGGCCTACCCGCAGGCAACGCCCACCATGGGCATGATGCTCGGCACCAAGGCCTTTGTCGCCGCGGTCCTGGGCGGCATCGGCTCCATTCCGGGTGCCGTCGTGGGTGCCATGCTCGTTGGCTTCTCCGAGGTCTTCGTCTCGGCCATCGGCCTTTCCGTGTGGCGCGACGCGGTCGTGTTCCTGCTGCTCATCATCGTGCTCATCGTGCGTCCCACCGGCATCTTCGGCCGCACCATGAGCGAGAAGGTCTAGGGGGTGTGAGCATGGAAGAGGAGCTCATGGCCGAGAAGCGGCCCATCATCTCCACCGGCGGGCGCGGCCCCGCCCCCGCCGGCAAGCGGCGCTCGCTGCCCATGGCGGCGCGCTACGCCATCAACGCCCTGCTCGTCCTTCTCGTCCTTGTTGTGGGCGAGCTCATGATCGACGGCGGCGCCATCACGCGCTATCAGACCTCGGTCCTCCAGCAGGTGGGCGTCTACATCATCATGGCCGTCTCCCTCAACGTGGCGACGGGCTACCTGGGACAGCTCCCGCTCGGACACGCGGGGTTCATGTCCGTGGGCGCGTACGGCTGCGCCATCTTCATCATGCGCCTCACTGAGACGCTCGGCATGACCGGGCGTGACATCGTGGCGGGCGGCCCCCTGGTCGGGCTCATCGTGTTTGCGGGCGTGGTCTTTGGCGGCCTCTGTGCGGCCGTGGCCGGCGTGATCATCGGTATCCCGGCGCTCCGCCTCAAGGGCGACTACCTTGCCATCATCACGCTCGCCTTCGCCGAGATCATCCGCGTCGTGATGCTCAACATCGACGACGTGCTCGGCTTTGAGCTCACGCGCGGCGCCGCCGGCCTCACGGGCATCCCGAGCTACTCGAACTTCCTCAACGTGTTTCTCGCCGTGGCCGTTGTGTGCTTCCTCGTCCACACGATGATGAAGTCCCGTCACGGCCGCGCCATCCTGGCCATTCGTGACAACGAGATTGCGGCCGAGGCCACGGGCGTCAACACCACCTACTACAAGACGCTCGCCTTTGTGGTCTCCGCGTTCTTTGCGGGCGTGGCGGGCGGTCTCTACGCGGGCTGCGTGGGCGTGCTCCAGCCAGCCAACTTTGGCTTCATGCAGTCGATCGAGATCCTCGTCATGGTGGTTCTCGGCGGAATGGGCTCGATGCTCGGCTCCGTGCTCTCCGCGACCGTCCTCACCATCCTGCCCGAGGCCCTGCGCGCGTTCTCCGACTACCGCATGATCGCGTACGCCGTCGTCCTCATCCTCGTGATGATCTTTAGGCCGCAGGGTCTTCTTGGCTCCTACGACTTCTCGCTCTCCCGCGTGATCGAGCGCGTCATGAACCGAGACTTCCCCTGGTCCAAGCGGGCCGCCTCGGATGGCAAGGCTGGAGAGGAGGTGAGCGCCGATGTCTAGCGAGAAGGGCAGGAAGCGCCGTTCCGTCCTCGTTCAGATGGAGACGCCCAACCTCATTCCCGAGCGCGACCTCGGTACCATCCCGGTGCTGCAGGCCGAGCACCTGGGCATTGACTTTGGCGGCCTCACCGCCGTGGACGACTTCAACATCGCCATGGGCCGCACGGAGATCTCTGGCCTCATCGGCCCCAACGGCGCCGGCAAGACCACGATCTTCAACCTGCTCACGAGCGTCTACAAGCCCACGCGCGGCACGGTGCTCGTTGACGGTTATGACATCGCCGGCAAGTCCGTGGCCGAGGTCAACCGCATGGGCATTGCGCGCACCTTCCAGAACATCAGGCTCTTCTCGCAGATGACCGTTGAGGAGAACGTGCTCGTGGGCTTTGGCAACACCATGAAGTCCCACCTGCTCACGGACATGCTGCGCCTGCCCGGCCACTGGAGGCAGGAGGCCGAGTTCCACGATCGCGCGCTCGAGCTGCTCGACATCTTTGACATGCGCAAGTACGCGGGCTCGCTGGCGGGCAACCTCCCGTACGGCGCCCAGCGGCGCCTGGAGATCCTGCGCGCCCTGGCGACGGGTCCCAAGGTGCTCCTGCTCGACGAGCCGGCGGCCGGCATGAACCCGGCCGAGACCGAGGAGCTCATGGAGAACATCCAGAAGATCCGCGACGAGTTCCAGATTGCCATCCTGCTCATCGAGCACGACATGTCGCTCGTCATGGGCGTGTGCGAGGTCGTGGGCGTGCTCGACTACGGGCGCATCATCGCCAAGGGCACCCCCGAGCAGATCCAGAACGACCCGCGCGTCATCGAGGCCTATCTGGGCAAGCAGGAGGTGAGGTAGATGGCGTCCCTGCTCTCCGTGAAGGACCTGCACGTCTCCTACGGTGCCATCAAGGCGGTGCGCGGCATCTCCTTTGACATCAACGAGGGTGAGATCGTGACGCTCATCGGCGCCAACGGCGCGGGCAAGTCCACGACGCTCAACACCGTGGCGGGGCTCATCAAGCCGGACTCCGGTACCATCGAGCTGGAGGGCTCCTCCATTGCGGGTCTTCCGGCCCACAAGGTCATGCAGCGCGGCCTGGCGCTCTGCCCCGAGGGAAGGCGCGTCTTCACGCAGATGAGCGTTGCCGAGAACCTCGAGATGGGCGGCTACACGCGCACCGACGCCGAGAACCGCGAGACGCTCGAGAAGGTCTACGCGCACTTCCCGCGCCTCAAGGAGCGCCGCAGCCAGGTGGCGGGCACCCTCTCGGGCGGCGAGCAGCAGATGCTCGCCATGGGTCGCGCGCTCATGAGCAAGCCGCGCCTGCTCATGCTCGACGAGCCGTCCATGGGCCTCGCGCCCATCCTGGTGCAGGAGATCTTCGACATTGTGAAGCAGCTGGGCGAGGCCGGGACCACGATCCTGCTCGTCGAGCAGAACGCCAACATGGCGCTCAAGATTGCCGACCGCGCCTACGTGCTTGAGATCGGCCAGGTCAAGAAGACCGGCACCGGGGCCGAGCTTCTCGTTGACGACGACGTGCGCAAGGCCTATCTCGGCGGCTAGCGATTATCTTGCGGCGTGGCCGCACCGTAATTTGGCGTCAGGTGACGGCGGACCTCCTCCCGGGTCCGCCGTCGCTGTTAGCGGGTGTTTTCTTGTGCGGTGTCCTTCTCGCCGCGCCGTACCTTCTCGACCCGTCAGTCCTTCTCGCCGTTGCCGCCCCTCACTGTTCCGGCCGGTTTTGGGCAAAAAGTTTGATGGTCATGCTGCTCGTGTACGATTTCGGGAGGTTTTGCATAATGCCGACCTGCGGTTTTTCTCCTAGCCTAAGACCCTTGAGGAAAAAGTTGGCAGAAATCCTCGTCTGATATCAAAGATGTTGCCCACAACTTGCCAAAACGCTCGCAAATGGCAGGTGGCGGAAGCACGCGACGGGGCAAAACCCAAAACTCGGCGATTCTGAGCAGCGCGCGAAGTTCTGGAGAAAATGAGAAGAACGCCCGGGATGATATGAAACATGAAAGCAAATCCATAGATTGCTTAACTAGAATACGCTGCTAGATGCAAAATCGTTACATTACAACTAACTTACCATTAACTATCAGTTAGCTCCACTCAGCACGCAAGAGGCCTGCGGGCTATGCTCCGCCTACATGGTCTGAAAGGAGGAGCTATGGGTGATTGCCTGTTGGTCGGCTTTGAGAGCGCCCGTCAGGTTTGGAGGGGCGTGGGGGAGCGGATCGCGCTCAGCATCCGACCCTCGGAAGGTCGGCGCCCCCTACTCGTGCGCCTGCTCTTTGAGGATGGGAGGGGCATCGTTATGAGCGAGATGCCCCGGCGCACCAGGGCGACCACCGTCCCCGGTAAGCTTGCCGCCGAGAAGATCAAACTAGTTCGTGCCGAGTTCGGGCTGACGTCCGAGCCGCTACACATCTGCGTTTCTCGGCAGGCCGGCCGTCGCTTTGCCTCAGACGCAACCTGCCATCTGATGACGGGGTCGTATCCCATCGGATCGTTTTGCGAGCTTGGCAATGGCGTCCTGGTTGTCTCCCCAGAGCTTGCCTTCATCCAGATGTCGCGCGTGCTAGACCGGGACCTCCTAATTGCCTATGGGTATGAGCTGTGCGGCTATTACGCGCGGGGGAGGGTGGCCCATACGTTTTGTAACTGCCCGGCGCTGACTTCGGTGGCACGGATATTAAGGTACCTCAGTCGACTTGAGGAGCTGAGGCTGAATCGGGGCGAGGGGATGCCCTGGGGTCTCGACCGCGCTCGGGAGGCGCTGGCGTACGTGCTCGACGGGTCCGCGTCCCCCGAGGAGTCCGTCACCTCAATGGTGCTCACCTTGCCGCGGCGTCGCGGGGGATACGGGCTTGCACCGGGCGCGCTCAACGCGAGGGTTGGGCTGAGCACCGCCGCTGCTGAGCTCTTTGGGATCGACGAGTTTGTCTGCGATATCTGCTGGGGCGAGAAGCGGCAGGTCGTCGAGTTTCAGGGGTCGCAGCACAAGCAGCGAAGCAGGCGCTCGTACGACATGAGAAAGAGCAACGTGCTTGGAGCCGACGGCTGGAGGGTCGTCGAGGTGGACCGGTACATGCTCGAGCGCGGCGCGCTTATGGACGAGGTGGCAAAGTCCGTGGCAAAGGGGCTCGGTCAGCGCTGGAAGAAGCCCGACGGGAAGACGGCAACGCGCCAGCTGAGGCTGAGAAACAAGCTCATCAAGGACCTGGACGAGGGGTGATGCTGGCGGCCTGGCGTCTTGTCGGTGCTGCCCACTGTTCAGAACAGGAAGTTTTGCGATATGAGGGTGTCCCGCGTCATCCCGGAAGCCGTTTCCGAGAGGTTTGGGCTGGTTTTGGGCAACAAGTTTGATATAGGGGCGAGAAGGATGGGCGTCAAGCCGAGAAGAACAGTCCTTCTCGCCCGGAAATGACGGGTAGTGGGCAAAAGGTTTGATGTGGAGGAGGGGGGGTGCATCAAACCTTTTGCCCAAAACTTCCTTTGGGGGCTGGGGCGCGGGGCGCCGGGACGGCGGGAAGAGCAAGAGGGGCGAGAAGGTCGGCGGCGAGAAGGACCGCGGCTAGTGCACCTCAACGGTGGTGCCGAGCGTGTTAGCGGGCAGGGTCTGGAGCCAGTAGCCGGGACACGTTGCGGCGAGCGCGTCGCGTACGGCGCCCGCGTTCTTCTCGCCATCTGCGACCGCAATCATGGTAGATCCGGAGCCGGAGATCATGAACGCGCAGGCACCAGCGCCAAGGGCCGCCGCGCGTAGGGCGTCGTAATCCGGGATGAGGCGTGCACGGTACGGCTCGTGGAGCTTGTCATGGCAGGCGGCGGCGAGCAGCACTGCGTCGCCGGTCTCGAGCGCGCGCACCACGGCCACGCAGCGACCCATCTGCCAGACGGCGGTGTCGCGGGAGACCTCGGTGGGAAGGACGCGCCGTGCCTCGGCGGTTCTCACCTCATAGGGCGGTGCAACAGCAACAAAGCGCAGGTTGTCCGCCACGTCCATGCGCGTCGACGTGGTGGCGTCTCCGTCCACGAACGAGCTCACGAGCCCGCCGAGAAGCGCCGGCGCCACGTTGTCCGGATGTCCCTCGAGCTTGACGGCGAGCTCGAGCGCGCGCGTGCGGTCAAAGCCCTCGGGCGAGAGCGCCATCGCCGCGCCGATGCCCGCAATCACGCAGGCGGAGCTTGACCCCAGGCCGCCCGAGAGCGGGATGGGGGAGAGGATGGTTATGTGGAGCGGGCGTGCCTCGATGCCCAGCTCGCGGCAGGCATCGAGATAGCTCTGCCAGACGAGGTTGTCCTCGCCGCGGAAGCGCTCCTCGCAGCCCACCACCTCGAGCTTCTCCACGGGCGTCATGAGAAACGTGGCCGTGAGGTCGAGCGCCAGGCCCAGGCAGTCAAAGCCCACGCCCACGTTCGCACTCGTGGCGGGGACGCGGACGATGACCATGGGCCGCTCGCGGCCGTCGGCCCCGATCACAGGAACACCCGCGCGCAGGCGCTCTCCACGAAGCCGCCCATGCGCTCGCGGTCACAGACGTCGTCGTGAAGGACCGCATCCGCGCGCAGGCCGGAGAGCTGGGCGGGCGCCGCGGTGCGCGTCTTGGCCTCGAGGGCGTCCATGCAGGCAAAGCCGTTCATGCCGTCGGTGACCTCACCGAGGGCGGCGAGGACGTCAGCGCAGAACTTGTAGGGGCTTGCCGTGGAGAGGCACACGCGCTCGGTGCCGTCGGCCGGCAGCGCGTCGAGGACGTGCTTGGCCACGGCGGTGTGCGGGTCAATGAGCACGTCGAGCTCGCGCCACGTGTCGAAGATCGTCTCGCGGGTGTCCGCGTCGTCCGCGCGCCCGCAGGCAAACGTGGAGCGAATCTCGTCCATCACGCGCTCGGGCACCGTGTAGAAGCCCTTCTCGGCGAGGTCGGCCATGAGGGAGGTGACGAGCTCGCAGTCCCCCTTGCTCGCAAAGTAGAGCAGACGCTCCAGGTTGGACGAGACGAGGATGTCCATGGAGGGCGAGATGGTCTTGTGGAAGTCGCGGCGGCGGTCGTAGGTGCCGGTGGTGAGGAAGTCCGTGAGGACGTCGTTGGCGTTGGAGGCAACGACAAGCCGGCGGACGGGAAGGCCCATGCGCTTGGCGTAGTAGCCGGCGAGCACATCGCCGAAGTTGCCGGTGGGAACGCAGAAGGTGACCTCCTCGCCCATGCGCACGACGCCCCGGCGCACGAGCTGGGCGTAGGAGTCAAAGTAGTACGTGACCTGAGGCGCGAGGCGGCCGACGTTGATGGAGTTGGCGCTCGAGAGCACCACGCCCCGCTCGGCGAGGCGGCTGGCCAGCTCGCGGTCGGCAAAGATGCGCTTGACCTCGCCCTGGCAGTCGTCAAAGGTGCCGCGTACGGCGCAGACCGCCACGTTGCCGCCGAGCTGCGTGACCATCTGGAGGCGCTGGATGTCAGAGACCTTGCCGTACGGGTAGAAGACGGTGACGCCCGTTCCCTCAACGCCCGCAAAGCCGTCGAGCGCCGCCTTGCCGGTATCTCCGGAGGTGGCGGTCACCACCATGATCTTGCGGCCGTCCCCGGCGCGCGCCACGCTCATGAGCTGCGGCAGCATCTGGAGGGCAACGTCCTTGAAGGCGCAGGTGGGGCCGTGGTAGAGCTCGAGCAGCCAATCCGTGCCGAGAGGCGTGAGCGGGCACACTGCCTCGCTGTCCCACTGGGCGCCGTAGGCGGCGTCCACGCACGAGGCGAGCTCGTCTGCGGTGTAGTCCGGCAGCAGCGTGCCGAGCACGAGGCGCGCGGTGGCGTGGAAGTCCTGCGCACAGACGTCCTCGAGCGCAAGGCGCGTCTCGCCGAGGGCGTCGGAGACGTAGAGGCCGCCGTCGGGTGCGATTCCGGCGAGAATAGCTTGCTTGCTTGTTACGGAATCCGCGGCAGAGCGCGTGCTGTGGTAGAACGTGTTCACGGGTGCTCCTTGCGTCGAGGGCGTTGCCGTTTGATGCAAGTATCATAGCCTCCGGGCACGGCACCCCGCCCGATGGACACACACTCGAAAGATTGGACGTCAATGAAGATTGCCCTTCTCGGCTACGGCACGGTGGGCCGCGGCGTGGACGAGATCATCTCCGCGCGCGTGCCACAGGTGCAGGTTGCCCGCATCCTCGAGCTGCCCGACCGCCTCACGGGCCCGCGCATGACGTCGAGCTATGAGGAGATTCTCGATGACGAGAAGATCGAGCTCGTGGTCGAGTGCATGGGTGGCGTTGAGCCCGCGCGCACTTACATCATGGCCGCCCTTGCGGCGGGAAAGCACGTCGTGACCTCCAACAAGGCCGTCGTGGCGGCGCACTTTGAAGAGTTCGCTCGTGCGGCTCAGGCCGCCGGCGTGGGCCTCTACATCGAGGCCTCCGTGGGCGGCGGCATCCCGTGGATCGCGGGCATCGAGAAGGCGCGCCGCATTGACGAGGTCACGTCCTTCTCGGGCATCATGAACGGGACGACCAACTACATCGTGGACGCCATGCGCAGGCAGGGCGCCGAGTTTGACGACGTTCTCGCCGAGGCCCAGCGCCTGGGCTACGCCGAGCGCGACCCCTCCGCGGACATCGACGGCATCGACGTGGCCAACAAGACCATCATCTCGGCCAGCGTGGCCTTTGACGTTGCATGCGAGAAGGACCTCCCGGTGACGGGCATCCGCAACCTCACCAAGGCGGACCTCGACCTCTTTGCGAAGCGCGGGCGCACGGTGAAGCTGCTCGGCCGCGGCACGTGTCGTGACGGGCGCTACGCCGTGGCGGTTGAGCCCGTGGCGGTGGGGGAGGACTCGCTCGAGGCCTGCGTCCCCGGCAACTTCAACCTCGTGACGCTCGACGCTACCACGGTGGGCGAGCTCAGGTTCTACGGACAGGGCGCCGGCAGCCTGCCCACGGGCAACGCCATCGTCCAGGACGTGCTCGACTGCGCCACGGGCGCGCGGCGGCCGACCTACGACTTCTCGCGCGAGCTCACGTACGACCCCACGCTGCTGCGGGCGGACTACGTGTTCCGCACCACGGCCGAGCTCGACGGCGAGGAGCCCTTCGGCGAGGGCGCTTACCTCGTCCGTGACCTCACCGCCGAGGGTGCGCGGGCGATTCTCTCCGAGGCCCTTCTCGCCGACCCCACCTCGTTCATGGCCGCGGTGATGACAAAGGTGACAGGGTAGTTTGTCATCATGACAAAGGTGACAGGGTAGTTTGTCATCATCTGTCAGGTTTGCTCGAGCCGCATCCAGAAAGGATGAGTTCTTCTCATGATCAAGATCGCAAAGTTCGGCGGGTCCTCCGTCGCCTCCGCCGAGCAGTTTCGCAAGGTCAAGAGCATCGTCGATGCCGACCCCGACCGCCGCTTTGTGGTGGTCTCCGCCGCGGGCAAGCGCTTCTCGGCGGACAACAAGATCACCGACCTCCTGCTGCTCGTGAACGCCCACATCCAGTACCACGTGGACTGCACCGCCCTTCTCGCCGACATCGAGCAGCGTTTTGTTGACATTGCCGACGAGCTGGGCCTCAAGTGGCCAGTTCACGAGAAGTTCGAGCTCTTTGCCAAGAACATCAAGAAGCACTCGCCCGAGTACGTGGTCTCCCGCGGCGAGTGGTTCACCGCGCATCTCATGGCCGAGTATCTGCAGATGCCCTTTGTGGACGCGGCTGACGTGGTGGTCTTTCACCACAACGGCGAGGTGGACATGGAGCGCACCGCCGTACGCCTCAAGGACGTGATGGTGCGCCAGGGCTCGTTTGTGCTGCCCGGCTTCTACGGTGCCACGGTGGACGGCCAGATCAAGCTCTTCCAGCGCGGCGGCGGCGACATCACGGGAGCCATCCTCGCGCGCTGCATCGACGCCGGGCTCTACGAGAACTGGACCGACGTCTCTGGCTTCCTCTCCGCCGACCCGCGCATCGTGGAGAACCCGCGCTCCATCCGCCGCATCACCTTTGACGAGATGCGCGAGCTCTCCTACATGGGCGCCTCGGTCCTGCAGGAGGAGGCCATCTTCCCGGTGCGCGAGGTCAACATCCCCATCCAGATCAAGAACACCAACCGTCCGCAAGACGAGGGCACGATCATCCGCGAGAAGGCCCGCGCTGGCGAGGACGAGCACCTCATCACGGGCATTGCCGGCAAACGCGACTTCATCTCGGTCCACGTGAAGAAGGCGCACATGTCCAACGAGGTCGGCTTTGTGCGCCGCGCGCTCTCCATCCTGGAGCGCTACGGCGTCTCCGTGGAGCACATCCCCACGGGCGTGGACTCGTTCTCCGTGGTGGTCAACGGCGCCGACGTGAAGGACTCGATCTACTCCATCGTGGCCGACATCCGCCGCGAGCTCGAGCCGGACGACATCACGATGGTGGACAAGCTCGCGCTCATCTCCGTGGTTGGCCGCAACATGTCCAAGCGAAGCGGCACCTCGGGCAAGATCTTCGGCGCGCTCGGCGAGGCCGGCATCAACATCCGCATGATCACGCAGAGCTCGCAGGAGATCTCGATCATCATGGGCGTCAACAACGAGGACTTTGAGCGCGCTATCCAGGTCATCTACAACCGCTTCGTCCGCGACGAGATGGTCACCGCCAGCTAGTCTGCAATTTGGGGACGTGTTATTTCTCTCAGAGAAAGTGGGACAGGTTTTGCGAGCCCCGCGCAAGAGAAAGGAAACGCCATGAGCGAGAAGACCGTTGCCATCCTGGGCGCCACGGGCGTCGTGGGCCAGCAGATGCTCCAGTGCCTCGAGGAGCGCAACTTCCCGGTGGGCCGCCTCGTGCCGCTGGCATCCGAGCGCTCCGTGGGCAAGCCCGTGACCTTCCGCGGCGAGGACGTGCCGTGCCAGCTTGCCGCGGCAGACGCCTTTGAGGGCGTTGACATCGTCCTCGGTGCCGCCGACGACGCAACCGCCCGCGCGCTGCTCCCGGAGGCCGTGAAGCGCGGCGCCGTGTGCGTGGACAACTCCCACGCCTTCCGCCTGGAGCCCGACGTGCCGCTCGTGGTGCCGGAGGTCAACGCCGCGGACATTGCCGCCCATCACGGCATCATCGCCAACCCCAACTGTGCCACGATCATCGGCCTGGTGCCCGTGTGGCCGCTCCACCAGGCGGCGGGCCTCACGCGGCTCATCGTTTCCACCTACCAGGCCGCGTCCGGCGCGGGCAAGCCGGGCCTCGACGAGCTCGTACGCGAGATTCGCTGCGTTGCGGCCGGCGAGCCCGTGGGTGAGAGCGCGCCCTTCCAGTACCAGCTCGCGGAGAACCTCATCCCGCAGATCGGCGGCTTCAACGAGGAGGGCTACACCTCCGAGGAGATGAAGATGCAAAACGAGGGCCGCAAGATCATGCACCTGCCCGAGCTGCGCGTTAACTGCACGTGCGTGCGCGTGCCCGTGGTGCGCTCGCACTCCGAGTCCATCACGTGCGAGTTTGAGCGCCCGATCTCCGTTGATGAGGCACGTGCGATCCTGGAGGCCGCGCCGGGCGTGAAGGTGGTAGACGATCCCGCAACGAGCCGCTACCCCATGCCGCTCGAGACCTCCGACCAGGACCTCATCTACGTTGGCCGTCTGCGCCGCGACCTCTCCGCGCCGGAGGGCGTGAGCTCGCTCACGTTCTGGTGCTGCGGCGACCAGATTCGCAAGGGCGCGGCGACAAACGCGGTGCAGATTGCGGAGTACCTGGTTTAGCGCCAGGCGAGAAGAACGCGCGGTTGGCGCGGGGTCGAGGTTCTTCTCGGCCCCGCGCTTTTGTCGGCGGTGGACCCGCGCGAAACTGCTTGGTTTTGGGCAAAAGGTTTGATGGCGGAGCCGTCTTTTGAGCCTGACAAGAGCTCGTCCGTCTTCATCAACTGGGCATTTCTCGCGGCGAGAAGAACCTGGGGCTCTTCTGATGGCTGCCGATATAAAAGGTGTTGCCCAAAACAGGACAGAGTCTCACGAAACAGCCCTCCCGGCTGACGCGCGGGAGGGCCAAAACCCAAAAGTAGCCATTTTGTACTAGACGAGGCGTGAGAGACGGGGCTCGTGCCCATAGCCTAGAAGCTCGCCAGGACCCCCGGGGTCATCCGCTCGGCCACGGCCACGGCGATCTCCGCCGCGCTCACGATGTCCGCCGGCGCGCAGACCGAGGTGCCGGCGTGGATGTAGCGGCAGGGGATGCCCGCGACCACGCTCGGCACGTCCAGCTGGTGCAGGATGCCGGCGTTGGTGCCGCCGCCCTCGCGCACGGAGGTCTGCGCGGGCAGGCCGCACTCGTTGGCGGCGCCAAGAACAAAGCGCTGGTAGCGCGGGTTGGTAATCATGCAGACGTCAAAGTAGCGAAACATCGGCCCCTTGCCCAGCGCGGCACCGACCTCGTCCGCGGGCGTGAAGGTGTCATCCGCCGGGCAGCCCTCAAAGAGGTACGCCGCCGCCGGGGAGAAGTGCCTCGCCGCCGCGGCCACCCCGCGCTCGCCGACCTCCTCCTGGGCTGAGATCGAGGCCACCACGTCAACGGGCAGGTCGTCGCGGCTGGCGAGCTCGCGCAGCGCCAGGAGCATCGAGCACACGCCCGCGCGGCAGTCGAACGCCTTGCCAAATGCCACGCCGCGCTCGGCGTCAAAGGAGAACGCGGTGTCCGGCACAAACGGTTCGCCCATGCCCATGCGGAAGTGCTCGACGGCCTCCTCGCGCGAACGGGCGCCCACGTCGAGGATCATGCCCGCCTTGCCGGAGGCGCGCTCGGCGTCGGTCCAGAAGTGCGGCGGCTTCACGCCAATGACGCCGCGCACCCAGGAGCCGTCGGTCGCGCGCACCCACACGCCCTGGCCAGCCAGCGTGCCGGGGGAGAAGTGCCCCAGCTGCACGAAGCTCATGGTGCCGTTGGAGAGGACGGCCTTGACCATGCCGCCCACCTCGTCGCCGTGAGCGTCCAGCATGAGGACGGGCTTCTTGCCGGTGAAGTTCTTGGGGGCGATGAGACCGTCGCGCAGCGTGTTCTCGTCAAAGGTTGCCCAGCCCGCGCAGAACTCGCGCGCCACGGCCAGCGTCTCGTCCTCAAATCCGGACGGTGCCTTCGCGTTGGAGAGCGCGCCGAGAAGTGCCGCGAGCTCGTCGTTGCTGACGTTCATGGAAGTCCTTTCGTCGGTTTTACCCGTGACAGTATAGCCCGCTGCGTTGACCTTGGTCGTGTGACACTATCTTGTCAGATGAGAAGAGCTTGCGCGCGAAGAAGCTCTTCAACGAGATGGACGATGTTGATGTGTGCTACGACGTGGTAGACAGTTTTGAGAAGCTGCTGGGAGTGGTGAGGGAGTAAGTAATCATGGCTATTTGCGTGGAAATCAAGGATGCGCTGGAGCATGGTCAATGGCGAGCAAAGGACCCCACTGTTCATCCGGGGGTGATGATTGCTGCGGTAAACGCGACATTTAGTTACAGACGAAGCGAAATAGATGCCGACCGCTTACCGACAATTATATCGGCCGAACTCCACACAACGGATGACGTGCAGTGGGAGCCAAATAGCTGTAGTTCAGACAAGAGCTGGGGCTATCAATCTTTGGCAATTCGGGCAGAGGTGACGAGAAGCCGACAAGGTTATCCATATCTTTCTCTGCAAAAACAATCGATCAACAATTCGTAGATGGCAATGAAATAACGCTGACCATTCGTTGTCGGCGGCTTGCGGCTCCAGAGCAGTTTCATTTTGTGCGATCTGAAGGAGAATGGCAGAGTGAATAATGAGTCTGTTTTGAGTATAGATTAGCCGCAAGATAGTCGGACGGAGCGCAGGTGACTGCCGGGTTAATGAATTCATAGCTCTATACAGACGGTTACTTCATCGCCACGACGAGATAGGCGCTCGATTTGTAGGGCCCCCGACTTGCTGACTGGAGTCTACCTGGCCAATCTCACAAGCGGGTACAATCGTCCTAGTTGAGGAAAGATTGGAGGGCTGTTACATGCGCATATGGAAGGACCCAAGCGGCAACCTCGTGGATGACCAGCGTCTCCTTGCATACGTGAGCGCTCATGGCAGCCTCTCCAAGGCCCTTGCGTCAGGGGATTTCGTGCTCGTGAGCGACAGCGATGGGACGGCGAGCCGTCCGCGCCCCAGCGGCCAGTCTGCCGGGCGCCCGCGCCTTGCCGACTATCTTTAGGGCGTGAGTCTGATGCCCGACGTCCTTCTCGCTAGCTACGAGGGTCTCGTTTCGAGGTGGAGGGGTCTTTCCGCCCCTTCGCGTGAGGCGCACGTGGACAGCTTTGTCCTCAACTACGCCTACAACTCAGGAAAGATCGAAAACGACGCCATTACGTACCACGACACTCACGAGGTCTTTGAGAACGGGCGCATCATTGCCTTTACGGGTGATGTTCGGACGCTCTTTGAGATACAGAACCTCAAGACCTCTTGGGAGTGGGCGAGGCCTCTTGCGGTTCCCGGGCTGCAGCTCACGGAGAATCTTGTCCTCAAGGCTCACGAGCTCCTGACCTATGGAACCTATGACGAGCAGCGTTGGGGGAGCGGGGAGAGGCCCGGTTCGTTCAAGCTGGGTGACTACGTTGTTGGCGCAAAGGCGGTTGGCGCTGACGCTGCGGACGTCCCCGAGCTTATGCGGGACCTTCTCGACGACGTGAACTCCTACCTTTCCGCCAGCTGCCACGCTCTGACCGTGGCAGCCTATTTCCATGCCTCGCTTGTTGATATTCACCCGTTTGCCGACGGCAACGGGCGAGTGGCACGCCTGCTCATGAACATGGTCTTTCTTGCCATGGGCCATCCGCCGGTGGTAATCAGGGAGCAGGACCGGATGGCGTACTATGGCGCGCTCGACGCCTTCCACGACGATGGCGACCTCACGCCCTTCAAGCAGTTCCTCATGACCGAGTGTCTTCTCACCTGGGATGGGTCGGTGTAGGGACTTCGCGAGCGACCCCGGTGGCCCTCCGCCGAAGCCTGCCCGCCTCTGACGGAGTGGTTGGCGTGACGACGTCCTTCTCGGCATAGAATGCCCCAAAGGACATAAGCGATGGGAGGTGCCCCATGGCCAACCTACTTAAGGAGCGTTATGACAACCTCGTTGCCACCTGGGTGGCGCTTCCCGAGGAGCGTCGCGAGAGCCTCCTGGGCGACTTTGTGCTCGACTACGTCTACAACTCCGAGAAGATCGAGAACGATGAGCTCACGTTTGCCACGGTGAGCCAGATTATCAAGGACGACTCCGTCAAGGACTACACGGGCGACGTCCAGGTGCTCATCGAGACGCGCAACCTCAAGACCTCCTGGGACCTTGCCCGCACCAGGCTCGCGGAGGACCCTCGCCTCAGCGAGGAGCTCATCCAGGAGGCCCAGGGGCTCGTGACGATGGGGACGTACAAGGAGAAGCTCCTGCTTGCGGGCGAGCGCCCGGGCACGTTCAAGCTCGAGAACTACGTGGGCGGGCCGGCGAGCATCGGCATCCCGGCGGTCGAGGTCCCGCGCGAGGTGGGCGTCCTTGCGGACGACGTGAACTCGTATCTTGAGGAGGGCCGGCGCCACCTCACCATAGCCGCCTATCTCCACGCGCGGCTCTTTGAGATTCACCCCTTTGCGGACGGGAACGGCCGCACGGCGCGCCTGCTCATGAACGGCGTGCTGCTCGCCATGGGGATGCCGCCCATCGTGATTCGCTCACAGGACCACGGCGCCTATCACGCTGCGCTCGACGTCTTCCACCTTGAGGGCGACATCAGCCCGTTCCGCCGGTTCCTGCGCAACGAGACCCTGCTCACGTGGGAGGGTCTGATCGACTAGCCATGGCGGGCAACCCGTTTGGCTTCAATCGAGACGGACGCTGGTCAACGCCGGAGCGCGCGTTCACGCACTATGGCGTTGATCCGATGCTGCGCGAGGGGGACGACCGGTCTGGCTGTGGAGGCTGTGGCTGCGCGCTTGTCCTTCTCGCCGTGCTGGCGGTGGTGTTTGCGGTCTTCGTTGCGTAGGGGCGGCATGTGGACGGTTTTGAGCTTGGAACCGTCCGGAACCTGCCCGTTCTTCTCGATGGGGCGGCGTGTGGACGGTTTGGCGCCCAAATCCGTCCGATTGCCGCCCGCGCGCCTTGGAATGCACCGTCATGGAGAAACGGGGCGGCGAGAAAAAAGTCCTTGCATCGTGCCGCGGGGTTTTGCATAATAGTCGAGCTGCTTGAAGAGGTGGCCAAAATGGTGGGTGTAGCTCAGTTGGTAGAGCGACGGACTGTGGCTCCGTAGGTCGAGGGTTCGAGACCCTTCGCCCACCCCATTTAATCGAATATGGATCGTTAGCTCAGCTGGTAGAGCAGGGGACTCTTAATCCCAAGGTCCAGGGTTCGAACCCCTGACGATCCACCATTTTCTTTGGATCGTTAGCTCAGCTGGTAGAGCAGGGGACTCTTAATCCCAAGGTCCAGGGTTCGAACCCCTGACGATCCACCATCGGATGAGCGAGCCGGGCCCAGCGCCCGGCTCTTTTTGTGTCCGGGCCACATGCTATCCTGCGGTTGGAGAGAAAGGGGAGGCATGGCACGCAGGCGACCGAAAACTCAGCCGGGCTTCAAGGGTATAGCGGGTCTTCTCGCCGCGCTTTTTGTCACGGTGCTCTTCTTTGGGCTTTCCGGCGCACTGCAGGGAATCATTGACCCTCAACCTCAGCTCGAGCGTCTTTCTGAGCGCCAAGCCACCTACACCGCCTGGGATGCCGAGAAGTACCCGGACTACTACCGCGTGATCGGCACGGCCGTCGTTGACGTTGAGCTCGAGCCGGGTGAGGTCGTCTACGAGGGGCTGGACTCGCTCGGGCGCACCGGGCGCGTGGTTGCCAACGTGACGCTTGACATGGCGCGCGAGGGGAGCGAGCGCGAGCGGGAGGACATCTCTGACATCCACCCCTCTGGTTGGGGGCATAACCGTGAGGTGGACATTGAGATGCCGCACGGAAAGACCTATCACGGCGCGCTCTTCAACCGCAGCCACCTGCTCGCTAAGTCCCTTGGCGGGGACGATGCCGCCTACAACCTCGTTACGGGCACGCGTCCCCAGAACGTGGGCGATAACCGCGGGCAGGACGGCGGCATGGCCTATACCGAGGGAATCGCGCGCGACTGGCTCTACGACAACCCCAAGGGCACCATCTACTACTCTGCCGCCCCCGTCTACGAGGGCGACGAGCTTCTGCCGCGCAGCGTGATCGTTGACGTTCGCTCCTCGGACGGAAGCGTCGACCAGGAGGTCGAGGTCTTCAACGCCGCGCTTGGCTTCGAGATAGACTACGCTACGGGAGAGTTTGTCGAGCTGTGATGGCCGGGGTGATGACAAGGGTGACAGGGTAGATTGTCACCATGAGCTTCATGGTGACAATCTACCCTGTCACCCTTGTCACCACCTTTGCTGGGTTGCGTTGAGAGGGGAGAACGGGATGTCCGAGGGCCTGGACGTCATACGTCGCGCGCTGGAACACGATGAGGCGCTCTACGAGAAGGTCGTGAGCTCAAAGACCGAGTGGGAGGGCATGATCTTCTCGGTCGAGCGCCAGGAGGTCGAGCTTTCCGACGGCTCGCACGGCCTTCGCGACCTCGTGCGACACCACGGCGGTGCGGGCGTGGTTGCCGTCATGGACGGGCGCGTCTGCCTCGTGCGGCAGTACCGCGTGGCGCTGGATCGCATGACGCTCGAGATTCCCGCCGGCAAGGTTGACCCTGCGGAGCCGCGCGACGTCTGTGCCGCGCGCGAGCTCACCGAGGAGACGGGCCTCGTCGCCGATCGTCTCGAGCTGCTCACGGAGGCCTACGGCGCCCCGGGATTCACGAACGAGCACACCTCGGTCTACTATGCCCACGGCCTCACGCAAGGCCCCTCTCGCCTTGACGAGGGCGAGTTTCTCAACGTGGTCTGGGTGGACGTTGACGACGCCATCGAGGCGATTCGCCTCGGGCTCATAGACGATGCCAAGACGGTCACGGGCATTCTCGCCGCGAAGGCGTATGGGATGCTCTAAAATGTGACCCGCGCTTACGCGCCGCGCCCTTAGCTCAGCTGGATAGAGCAGGAGACTTCTAATCTCAAGGTCGGGGGTTCGAATCCCTCAGGGCGCACCAGAGACTACTTCGAGCCGGGCATCGCACTGGTGTCCGGCTCGAAATACCACCTCTGGCGGATACGTCGGGCGCGCTCGCGGTATTCTCGGCATGTGAACGGTTTCGTACGGCATACTAAACAGGTGTGGCCCCGCCAGTTGGAAGGAGCGCGCGTTGATTTACACAATGACGTTGAACCCCGCCCTCGACTATGTCATGCACCCGTTGACGCTCGACATGGGATTCACGAACCGCTCCTCCACCGAGGAGCTTCACTGTGGCGGAAACGGCATCAACATCTCCACGCTCCTCAACGAGCTCGACGTGCCCAGCATCGCCATGGGCATCGCCGCGGGCTTCACGGGGGACTACCTGCTCCGCCGTCTTCAGGAGAAGGGCGTGGCGAGCAACTTCGTTCTTCTCGACCGCGGCTACACCCGCATCAACATCAAGCTCAACGGCATCGTCATGACGATGGTCAACGGCATGGGCCCCAAGATCCCCGAGAAGAAGGTCGACGAGCTCCTGGGCCGCATGGACGTCGTCGGTGCCGGTGACACCCTCGTCCTCACGGGCTCCATTCCCAACTCGCTGCCCGAGGACATGTACTCCCAGATCATGAGGCGCCTCGGCGGCCGCGGCATCCAGTTTGTGGTTGATGCCCCGGGCCAGCTGCTCATGGAGGCGCTCGAGATGCACCCGTTCCTCATCAAGCCCAACAACCACGAGGTCGGCCGCATCTACGGCGTTGACATCGAGGAGCCCGAGGAGTGCATGCCCTACGCGCACAAGCTCCAGGAGGCGGGCGCCCGCAACGTCATCATCTCCTGCGGCGGCCACGGCTCGCTGCTGCTCGACGAGAACGGCGCCGAGCACGTGGTTCCCACCGCCAAGATCAAGCTCGTCAACGCCACCGGCGCGGGCGACTCCATGGTTGCCGGCTTCCTCTCGCAGGTCACGCGCGGCGTTGACTACGAGACGGCCCTCATCTTTGCCTCTGCTTGCGGCACGGCTACCGCTGCGAGCAAGGGCATCGCAAAGCGCGCCACGATTGACCGCGTGGTGAGCGCGCTCTACAAGAAGATGGGCCGCGCCATCCCGGGCACCATCGCCCAGGACATCCAGGCAAACAAGGATCGCGCCGCCGCCGAGGCCGCTGCCGCCGAGGCGGAGGCCACCGAGAAGAGCTAGACCTCCTTTGGGTTTCTCGCCCTGTTTTGGGCGTGGACAGTATGGGATACGGCCGTGGGAGCGGCCAGATCGTAGGGGGAGAGAATGTACGAGGGAGTCAACGCATCTGACGGCATCGGCATCGGTGTGGCACGCGTGGCCGTGGAGCCCGACCTGAGCTTCACTCCGCACAAGCCCGACGACGCCGGCGACGAGAAGCAGCGCTACGCGGCTGCCGTCGCCAAGTTCATCGAGCAGACCAACGCCCAGATCGAGCGCATGACGCAGACGGTGGGCGAGGAGGCCGCCGCCATCATGGGCGCCCACATCGAGTTTGCCGAGGACGAGGGCATCCAGGAGATGGTCAACGGCTCGATTGACGCCGGCATGTGCGCCGAGCAGGCCGTCTCCGAGGCCTATGACATGTACTACAACATGTTCTCCAACATGGAGGACGAGCTCTTCCGCGAGCGCGCCGCCGACGTCGCCGACGTCAAGACCGGCCTTCTCGCCGACCTTCTGGGCAAGGAGGTCGTTGACCTCTCCACGCTGCCCGAGAACTCCATCGTCGTGGTGCACGAGCTCACGCCGTCCATGACCGCCGACATCGACAAGGACAACGTTGCCGGCATCGTTACCGAGACCGGCGGCCGCACCTCGCATTCCGCGATCATCGCCCGCGCGCTCGAGATTCCCGCGGTGCTCTCCGTGGCCGACGTCACCAAGAACATCAAGAGCGGTGACATGATCATCGTCGACGGCTCCCGCGGCCGCGTGCTCGTGAACCCCGGCGACAACGACCTCACGCACTACCGTGCCAAGGCCAAGCAGTACGCCGAGGAGAAGCTCGCGCTCGAGGCCTATCGCGGCAAGGAGACCCTGACGGGCGACGGCGAGAAGGTCCTTCTCGTTGCCAACATCGGCAACCCGGATGACGCCAACGTTGCGTCCGAGCACGACTGCGAGGGCGTGGGCCTCTTCCGCTCCGAGTTCCTCTTCATGGACGCCAAGGAGCTCCCGAGCGAGGACGAGCAGTTTGCCGCGTACCAGAAGGTCGCGCTGCGCATGAAGGACCAGCCGGTCATCATCCGCACGCTCGACGTGGGCGGCGACAAGGAGATTCCGTACATGAACCTCCAGAAGGAGGAGAACCCCTTCATGGGGTACCGTGCGGTGCGCTACTGCCTCAACAACCCCGACCAGTACAAGGTCCAGCTCACGGCCCTGCTGCGCGCCTCCGCCTTTGGCGACATCAAGATCATGGTGCCGCTCGTCACCAACATTGACGAGATTCGCCAGGTCAAGGCGCTCGTTGAGGAGTGCAAGGCCGATCTTGACGCCCGTGGCGTAGCCTACAACAAGGACATCGAGGTCGGCACCATGATCGAGACGCCCGCCGCGTCCCTCATTGCCGACGACCTTGCCGCCGAGTGCGACTTCTTCTCCATCGGCACCAACGACCTCATTGGCTACACCATGTGCGCGGACCGCGGCAACGACAAGGTGGGCTACCTCTACGAGGTCTACCAGCCCGCCGTCCTGCGCTCGCTCAAGCGCATCATCGAGGAGGGCAACAAGGCCGGCATCATGGTCGGCATGTGCGGCGAGGCCGCGGCCGACCCGCTGCTCATCCCGGTGCTCATCTCCTTCGGCCTGAACGAGTTCTCCGTGTCCGCCCCGTCGATCCTGCGCACGCGCCGCATCATCTCCGAGTGGACCAAGGCCGAGGCGGACGCCCTCACCGAGAAGGTCATGAAGCTCAAGACCGCCACCGAGGTCAAGGCCATGCTCCAGGCCGCCGCCCGTTAAAACGGGACGTGTTTTTTCTGTCAGAGTTTTTGGGACAGGTTAGAGACGGCGTCGCACCCGCGGCGCCGTCTCTGTTATTTGGGGACGTGTTTTTCCGTGCAGAGTTTTTGGGACAGGTTTTTCTCGCCGCGCTCTCCGCCTTACTTGAGGATCCCGGGCTCTCCCTTATCGCATGGTGTCTCATGTCCACGCATGCTCACCTGCTGCTGTCGGACGAGACGGGAGCCCTGAGCTCGGCGATGCATGGTCTTTCGACGAGGTACGCCGGTCGTTTCAACTCCAGGACGGGGCACATCGGGTCCGTCTTTGCCGGGCGATTCAAGAGCGTGCCCGTTGAGACGGACTCCCAGCTCGTTGCTGCGGTCAGGTACATCCACAACAATCCGGAGAAGGCGGGGATCTGCCCGGCAACGGAGTTTGCCTGGAGCAGCTATCGCGAGTATGTTGGCGAGCCGTTCATAACCAACGTGGACGTAGTCCTTGATCTTGTGGGCGGAGCGGCCGAATTTGCCGCACTGAGCGCCGAGGGGCGCCCGGTGGGTTACTGCTTTAGGGCCGGTAAGCGGATTCCTGACGAGGACGCCTTTGATATCGCGCACGCCGTGACGTATCCGGCAGATTCGCGAGCGTTGGCGAGCGAGGGAGGCGTTGAGAGGGGCCGCGTCCTTCTTGCCCTGAGGGACGCCGGTCTTACGCTCAAGCAGATCGTTCGCATAACGGGTGTTGGGCGCTACGCAATCGAGAAGGGCATCCTGCTTGCAAGCGAGGGATAGGAGCGAGCAAAGGGGGCGCAGCTCCATGCACGATCCCTGTTGCGGGACGTCTTCGATGGGATAAGCCTGTCCCAAGATCTCTGAGAGGAAAAACACGTCCCCAAATTGCAGAAAAACAGGTCAAACCATCTGTATGGTCTGACCTGCTGTTTTGTCTGGAGCGGGTGACGGGAATCGAACCCGCGTCATCAGCTTGGAAGGCTGAGGTTCTACCATTGAACCACACCCGCGTTGCGTGGTCGGGGCGACTGGATTCGAACCAGCGACCCTCTGCTCCCAAAGCAGATGCGCTACCAAGCTGCGCCACGCCCCGGTCGCAAGTGCTTAGTATAAGCGAGCGCCCTCCGCCGGGCAATCTGTAAATTTGGGACAGTCCCCAATTCGCATATCGCTCACCGCTCTTCTCGGCACGCGTGCCGACCCCCCCGAGCGCGATGTTTGGGCTTCTTGCATATGGGTAGGCAAACCATAACCCTTGGGAAGGAGGACACCGTGGGTGATCTGTTCCTCATCAACTCGCTTGCGACGCTGTGGTTTCCCGCAATCGTCATCCTCATGCTGAGCACCATTGCCGGCAGGTGGGTGGTGCTGGGAAAGATGGGCAGAAGGCGCTGGGCTGCCATCATCCCGGTCTTCTCCACATGGGAGGTCTCGGAGGGCGCGTCGGGCAACCGCACGCTGAGCGTGACTGCGTCCGCCGCGAGCACGGCGTACCTCGTGTCGATTCTTCTCGGCGTGGGGCGATACTTTGAGACGCAGTGGCTCGTGACGCTCCTGTTTGCGTTCTGGGTCGTGACGCAGCTCATCGTGAGCGAGCGGCTCGCGCGCTCCTTTGGCGCCGGGGCGGGCTACGCGGCGGGGCTCGTTCTTGTTCCCATCGTTGCCTACCCCCTCCTCGTGATGGACAGGAGGGTCTATCTTGGCCCGGTTGACGGTGTGAAGGCGTAGGCCTTGAGCGGCGGCGGGTGACGTACAATCGAGGCGAGAAGAACCTCGAGAAGGACGTCTTATGGCCCAATCCCCGCTCGGACGCACGCTCCTGATCGCCAACCCCGCCGCCCACAGCGGCAAGGGCGCCGCCGGTGCCGACTTTGCCCGCTACTTTCTGGGGAGCTTCTCCGCCGCCACGCGCGGTTACGAGGTGCGCCTCACCAGGGGGCCCGGTGACGCCGTGGGGATTGCCGCGGGTGCGGTGGGGTCTGACACGGTACTCGCTCTTGGTGGCGACGGTGTCATCCACGAGGTCGTGAACGGCCTCATGAGGCTCCCGGAGTCCGCCCGACCGCAGCTTGGCGTGATACCCCTTGGCTCCGGCAACGACTACGCGCGCACGCTCGGCATGGTGAAAAACGACGTCGAGGGCGCCTTTGCGCAGCTTGTGCGTGGTTCCGTGAAAGAGCTTGAGGTCGGCCGGGTCAACGGCGTCCACTTCATGCAGACGCTCTCGTTTGGCCTTGACGCGGCAATTGCGCTCGACACCACGGAGCGCCGCGCGGCCAACACCTCACAAGAGGGCGAGGCGCTCTTCATCACCTCGGGGCTCAAGATCCTCTCTCGGGCAAAGGATGGCTTTCCCTGTGTGGCGAGCTTTGACGGCGAGAAGCCCGTCGACCTCAAAACGCTCATCTTTGCAGTGCAGGTGGGGCCCACCTACGGCGGCGGCTTCAGGATTTGCCCGGATGCCGACCCCGGCGACGGCCTTCTCGACGTTTGCTATAACGTCAAAAAGCCACTATTCCCTCACCTGTTGGCGCTCTTTGGCCTGGCTCGAAGCGGGCGCCATGCAAGGTCCCGCGTCGTGAGCCTGCGTCACATCCGTCACGCCGAGCTCGACTTTGCCGAGGAGCCGCCCTGTCAGGTGGACGGCGAGCAGCTCAGGGGCACGCGCTTTGTGATTGACGTCATCCCCCGCGCCCTCCGTGTTGTCTGCTAGCTGGGGATGAGGCAAAAGGGGACGTGCTTTCCCAGCTAACGGATTTCGCTTGTGTTTCATGTGTACGGTAGATTTCGCACGAGGTTCGATGCCGTTACGCTTCGTGGGCTCAATTTGCATTGGCGAGTTTCTCACACGTATCCTCTCTTCCGGAACTTTCGTCGCGGCTGCGGCCGCAGGAGAGGAGAGGAGAGTGTCGTATGACGTATTCCGAGAGAGTCATTGCCGAGCTCGAGGCCCGCTATCCCGAGCAGCTCGAGTTCATCCAGGCGGCCAAGGAGGTCCTCGAGACCCTGCAGCCTGCCCTCGACGCCCATCCCGAGTACGAGGAGAACGCGCTTCTCGAGCGCATCGTCGAGCCGGAGCGCGTGATCATGTTCCGCGTGCCGTGGGTGGACGACAGCGGCAAGGTCCAGGTCAACCGCGGCTACCGCGTTGAGTTCAACTCCGCCATCGGCCCCTACAAGGGCGGCCTGCGCTTCAACCCCACCGTCACCGTGGGCATGCTCAAGTTCCTCGGCTTTGAGCAGATCTTCAAGAACAGCCTGACCACCCTTCCCATGGGCGGCGGCAAGGGCGGTTCCGACTTCGACCCCAAGGGCAAGTCCAACCGCGAGGTCATGGCCTTCTGCCAGTCCTTCATGACCGAGCTCTTCCGCCACATTGGCCCCAACACCGACGTCCCCGCCGGCGACCTGGGCGTGGGCGGCCGCGAGGTTGCCTACATGTTCGGCCAGTACAAGCGCCTCAAGAACGAGTGGACCGGCGTTCTCACCGGCAAGGGCCTCACCTTCGGCGGCTCGCTCGCCCGCACCGAGGCCACCGGCTACGGCCTGGTCTACTTCGTCGACGAGTACCTCAAGAGTGCCGGCGACTCCTTCGAGGGCAAGAAGGTCGTCGTCCACGGCTCCGGCAATGTGGCGATCTACGCCATCCAGAAGGTCGCACAGCTCGGCGGCACCGTCATCGCCGCCTCCGACACCAAGGGCTGGGTCGAGGACCCCGAGGGCATCGACTACCAGGTCCTCGAGCACATCTACAACAAGAAGCGCTCCGGTCACGACCAGGGCGTGAGCCTGGCCATGTACGTGGACGAGCGCCCCGGCGCCACCTGGCACGAGGGCGACGGCCGCGGCGTCTGGCAGCTTCCCTGCGACATCGCGCTGCCCTGCGCCCGCGAGAACACGCTGCACCTCGAGGACGCCAAGGCCCTTGTCGCCAACGGCTGCAAGGTCGTCGGCGAGGGCGCGAACATGCCCACCACGCCGGACGCCACCACCTACCTCATGGAGAACGGCGTCGCCTTCATGCCTGGCAAGGCGGCCAACGCCGGCGGCGTGCTCGTCTCCGGCCTTGAGATGAGCCAGAACGCCGAGCACCTCTCCTGGACCTTCGAGGAGGTCGACGGCAAGCTCGAGAGCCTCATGCGCGGCATGTTCCACAACGTGGACGACACCGCACGTGAGTACGGCCACGAGGGCAACTTCGTGATGGGCGCCAACATCGCCGGCTTCCTCAAGGTGGCCGACGCCATGATGGCCCAGGGCGTGTGCTAACCAACGGCAGACGAGTTTAACGGCGCGCGGCCTGCAGCTTGCTGAGCTAGCGGCGCGCCGAAGGGGAACCGCGCAGCAGCGGCGGAGGAGCAAGTCCCTCCGCCGCTGTTTTTTCATGGCGCGGGGCCGAACGGCGTGCCCAGCGCCCCCGTGCATTCCCCTTATACTGGGGCTTGTATGTACGTGGTCGGGAGCCGCTTGGGAAACAAAGGGGCTCGACAAGTACCGAGGAGGCTCCATGCTGTGTCCGCATTGCAAGCAATCCGTTCCTGACGATGCGAGGAGGTGCCCCGCGTGCGGTGCGGAACTTGGCGGGCCGCCTTCTCCCTTGTCCGCCGCGCAGTCCGATTTCGCGTTCGGGTACGAGGACGGGAGCGGTCGGGGCTCCCGTCCTGCGTCTCCCTTCGCTTCGTCGCAGGCGTCCGCCGGCGACCATGTGCCCGCTGAAGATCCGGCGCCCGCCGAGAAGGCGTCGTCCGGAAACTGGTGGGATGGACCGGCGTCCGGCGGGAAGGCGCCCTCCGGCGCCGCCGGCGAGGGGCGTCCCGGTCAGGACGCCGCACCCGAGCCCCCGTTCGACCAGCCCCGGGATCCGTGGTCTGCCGGCGCCCCCAAGGCCAAGAGGCGCGTGCCGGTGGTCCCCGTGGCGGTGGCCGTCGTCGTGGTGCTGGTTGCCGTGCTCGGCTTCTTCGGGGTCTCCCGGTTGCTGGGCGGCGGCAGCGGCGCGCCCGCGGGCGGCGACGCCTCGTACTACGGCACCCTGGATCCCGACAAGTACAGCCTGCAGGAGGCCCAGCTCGATCTCGATGACTGCTACGAGTTCGAGTTTCCGCTCGACGGGGGCATCGAGATGACCTTCGATAGCTTCGATCAGATCGGCAACACGAATCCCTACGACGTCGCGCGAGTCTACACCGACAGCTCGTTCTCGCACGAGTTCCCGACCTCGGTCACGATGTTCGAAAGCGATGACGGCTCGAACGCCCTCTATGTGGCGCCCGCCGACCCCCGGGTGCGTGACGAGAACGGTAACGACACCGACGAGATCGATCTCTTCCATCTTGATGACGCCGAGTCAGACGAGTTTGTTCCGTTAGGGCGTTGGTACGGCTCTGGCGGCTACTACCTGGTGCGCTACATCGGCTCGGACGGAAAGAAGCTCGAGAAGCCCGAGGTCACCTATTTCACGGTTGCCAACGATATCGACAAGGACGAGAACGCGCTCGCCGAGCCAGACAACGTCCAGGTCAACGTTACCGACACCGGCACGCTTTCAATCTCATGGGATCCGGTTGAGGGTGCAGACCACTACGAGGTATACCTTTCCGCCGTCAATGAGACGGCAGCTGCTGTCTTAGACCGCTATACCTATGACCTGCTCGCCTCGACGCAGGATACCTCGATCGACACCGCCGACTACGACACCGATGCCGCTGAGTTCAACCAGATGATGCAGGATGACGGGGTGGCCGGAACCTTCCAGCAGAACGGCCGCTTCGACGAGCTTCTCGTCGGGGAGTCCGAGGACGAGATTCTTGAGAATCGCCAGGACGCCGCCTCCGGACAGCAGGGCCTCGAGGTTGCCGACTACGTTCCCAACACCGACCATGTCAAGGACGCGTCCATCTCGGTGATCGCGGTCGGGGCGGACGGGGACGCCCAGTCGCCCTTCGACTTCCAGAACATCAACGACCTCCTGGGCAAGATGCCGCTCGAATCTGCGACCTACAGCGCGCTCATCTACCAGGGATCGGACACCGAGCCCGATCAGGCCACCGATCCGGTCGGTTACATGAAGTGGCGCCTGTTCGAGTACGTCTCCATGGCAGACGGCACGGTGGGCATCCAGCGTCTCCAGCTCGACTACGACAACGCGCGGACCGACAACGAGTACCTCACGTACGGTCCGGACGAGCAGCATCTCACCACGGGCAACGTCGACATGTACGTGATCCCCTACACGGTGCCGGGCACCGCGCTCTCCGGCGAGCTGGGCGTGCTCGCGCCGTACTGGCCGGGCGGTATCGAGTCGGTCAAGCAGGCGGCCACGCAGGCACTCGACGAGCTCCAGCGCGAGAACCCGCCGTCAGGCATGCCCACGCGCATCGACGCCGAGGACGGCATCGACTGGGACGCCGTCCAGGCGAGCCAGCAGCCCTCGACCGCGATGCCCGACGTGCCCTATGAGATCAACGCCTCGTCCGACCTCGTGCGCTTCATCGCGGCCAACCTGCTCGCGGGCAACACCTACCTCGACGTCACCGACTACGCGAACGCCGCGGGCACCGCGAACACCGCGAACACCGCGAACGTCGCGGACGCGCTCTTCGAGGCGTGCGCCCAGAACCCGCTCATCCTCAACGGGAACCCCACCTACCAGGTGACGCGCCGCGACGGCAGGATGCTCCTCACCGTCACCAGCCTGACCCCGTGGAAGCAGGTCAACGACCAGGACGTCCTGAACGAGCAGCGCCAGCAGGTGAGCGACAAGGCCGACGAGATCATCGGCGAGATCATCACCGACGGCATGTCCGACGCCGACAAGGTGCGCGCCATCAACGGCTACATCGCTGAGAACCTGTGGTACAACTACGACGCCATCAGCTCCGGGAGCTTCTCGATGGACGCGGCGACGCAGGACCCGTCCACCGTGCGCACGCTCATTCTCGACGGCGGCTCGATCTGCTCCGGCTACGCGCAGTCCTTCAAGCTCCTCGCCGACCGCGCAGGCCTCGAGTCGGTGTACGCCACCGGCAACGTGCCGCCCCAGCCCGGCGTCTACGCGACCGACCATGCCTGGAACCTCGTGAACATCGACGGCAGCTGGGCCGTGGTCGACCCGACCTGGAACGACCCGGGCGACCAGTCCAACACCGCCTCGACCGACGAGTACATGATGCTCGCCCAGGACGATCCGGCGCTCCAAGGCCGCTCGTACAACTCGTCGTGGATGGCCGACACGCTCATCTCCGACTACATCGACCCGAGCCTGCTCTCGGCATAAGACAGGTGCGCCCGCCCTGCCCGCGCTTTGAGCCCCTGCGCAATCCCGGTACACTGATGAGGTGCATCACGCGTTTTCACCAAGCGTTTCCAAAGCAAAGCGGGGGAGGGAAGCATGCTTTCCATCAGCAAGTACGTGCGCGCGGGCAGCGTTGAGGAGGCCTACGAGCTCGTGCAGAAGAACCGCCGTGCCTAGTAGCAAAGGGGGACGGGTTATTTCTCTCAGAGAATTTGGGACAGGTTCGGACGG
>NZ_JAUDEA010000008.1 GCF_030372065.1 Thermophilibacter provencensis
TCTGCCCTGTCACCCCTGTCATGACCCCCGCCGCCACCGTCCCAAACGGCAGAGCCCCCGGCGGGAAAGGTTCCGGGGGCTGGGAGGAAGGACGCTACTGAATGGGCTCTTCATGAGAGGGCCCCGAGTCGCCGGAGCCCTCCTCCATGCCCTCGCGCACGTTCTTGACGGTCTTGCCAATGGCCGAGCCGATCTTGGGTAGGTTCTTTGGCCCAAAGATAACGAGCACCACAACAAGGATGATGGCAAGCTCGGGAATTCCCATGCCAAGCAACATGGCTGCCTCCTAGGACGCGGTTCTTCTCGCCCTATGGTAGGTCGCTGTCAGCCCACGGTAAAATACATAAAAGAGGGGTCTGCCATACAAGCCGTGTATGGCAGACCCCTTCACCGCGATCAAGTGCCGAGAAGCACTCCCCTACTCGATCTCATCCTGGTCAAAGACGTGGAAGCCGGCCTTCTCGATGGCCCAGCTCGCCTCCGCCGCGCTGGCAGGGTCGGCGATCTTGAGCGCCAGGACGGCAAGGTCGTCGGTGGTGGAGAAGCAGTAAAAGTACTCGATGTTCACGTCAAGGTCATCGAGCTTCTCGAGAAGGTCCGCGGCGCCACCCGGGTGGTGCGGCACGGCAATAGCCATGACCTCGGTCTTTATGGCGCGGTATCCGCCGGCATCAAGCGCCGCCAGCGCAGCGGCGGTGTTGCCACAGATGATGCGCACGATACCGTACTCGGTGGTATCGGCCACCGAGAGCGCCGCCATGTTGATATTGGCATCACCGAGGGTGCGGCAGAGCGCCGCGATGCGGCCCTTCTCGTTCTCGAGGAAAACCGTAATCTGTTCAATCATTACTTGATCCCCTTTCGCAGGTCGACGATGCGCTTTGCCTTGCCCTCGCTGCGCGCGATGGTCTTGGGCTCCACGAGCTTGACCTTGACGCCCACGGAGAGCGCCGTCTTGAGGCGCGCCGAGATCTCCTTCTGCAGGCGCTCGACCGCGGCGACGGAGTCGAAGGCAAAGTCGGGGTTGACCTCGGCCTTGAGCGTGACCATGTCGAGCGAGCGGTGGTCGGTGTCGACCTCAATCTGGTACCAGGAGGAGACCTGGTCGAAGGTCTTCATGACGTCCTCGATCTGGCTCGGGAAGATGTTGACGCCGCGGATGATGAGCATGTCGTCGGTGCGGCCGTGGATGCGGTCGATGCGGCGGTGCGTGCAGCCGCAGGCGCACTCGCCCGGCAGGATGCGCGTGATGTCACGCGTGCGGTAGCGCACGACCGGAGATGCCTCGCGGTCGATCGTGGTGAGCACGAGCTCGCCCCACTCGCCGTCGGGCAGGACCTCGCCGGTGTTGGGGTCGATGATCTCGGCGTAGAAGTAGTCCTCGGCGAGGTGCAGGCCGTTCTGCTCCCAGCACTCGATGGCCACGCCCGGGCCCATGGTCTCGGTGAGGCCGTAGACGTCGAGCACGTGGTAGTTGAGCTTGCGCTCGAGGTCACGACGGAAGTTGTCGGAGAAGGGCTCGGCCCCGTGGATGCCCGCGCGCAGGTGGAAGTCGCGCGCCGGGTCGATGCCCATCTCGAGGGCAGTGTCGGCGATGTGCATGGCGTAGCTCGGCGTGCAGCAGATGATCGTGGAGCCCATCTCCTTGAGCACGCGGATCTGGCGCTCGGTGTTGCCCGCAGACATGGGGATCGTGGTGGCGCCGGAGTAGAGTCCGCCGTAGTGCGCGCCCAGGCCGCCGGTGAAGAGGCCGTAGCCGTAGCAGACGTGGACGACGTCATCCTTGCCGCCGTTGGCGTACTCGATGCCGCGCGCGAAGCACTCGCCCCAGATGTCGAGGTCATGCTGCGTGTAGCCGCCCACCGTCGCCACTCCGGTGGTGCCGGAGGACATGTGGATCTCCTTCACCTCGGAGAGGGGCGTGGCAAACATGCCGTAGGGGTAGTTGTCGCGCAGGTCCTGCTTGGTGACGAACGGCGCCTTTTGCAGGTCATCGAGGGCCTTGACGGCATACGGGTCAAAGCCGGCGTCGTCGAAGCTCTTCTTGTAGAACGGCACGTTCTCGTAGCACGCGATCACGGTCTTCTTGATGCCCTCGAGCTGGATCTGCTCGATCTGCTCGTGGGGCGCGTGGAGAATCTCCTGCATTTGCCCTACCCTTTCTGGAACCCAAACCACAGATGGGGAGATTTTATGGCGAATGGGGCGGGCTCGCCACGGGCGTTCGCAAACGGAAACGGTTGTCTACGGGAGTCCGCCCCCGCGGAACGCATTTTCCCGACAATCTGACCGACTCGCTCTTTTGTAGTGTAGTTTGCTGCCGCCCCGTGAAGTACTGCCCAGCTGGTGGCAATTCGTGTGCCAGCGGATTTGCTCGTCACGCGGCGAGAGGCTACTTGAGGGGACGCCCGCAAACTACACTACTTACGCAGATTGATCCTCAGAGAGGCGCACAATCCCATGGCGAGGCCTTCTGCCAGGATGGAGAGACCCGATGGGGGCAGCATCCCGTTGGCCGGCGCGACCCGGGAGCCTTAGCTCAGTGCCTCGAGGCGGCGGAGCACCGTCTTGGTTGCCTTGATCGCCGCCTGCACGTTCTCCTCAGCGTCATCGATGCGCTTCTGCACGTAGAGGTCAACGAAGGGATTGTCCACGAGGATGTCGAGCGCGGAGGCGAGGCCACCCACGTTCACGCGGAGCTCCTCGATGCCACGGACGTCCGAGACCTCGCGCGTGAACGCATAGAGGTCGGCGCGGGCGCGCTCGAGCGCCTCCTCGGCGTCATCGAGCCGGGAGCGTTTGACGAGGCTCGAGATGATGCCGCCAGCGAGGATGTCGAAGAGGCCCCAGTTGCTCGCGCTGCCGAGGGCGTCCGCCGCCGTCTCAAGAGAGGTGAGCGCGCGACGTCCCGCCGCCACTGCCTCGGCCACCTCTCGTCGCTCGTCAGCCCTCACGGCTCCTCCTCAGCTCGACGCTCTTATCGCCATAGTAGCAGTGGTGACAGGGGGACAGAGCGGCGACAAAGCCTCCGTCCCCCCTGTCACACTGGGAACGATACCGCTCACGGAGATTATTCCGCATCACACCGAACGAGGTGCATACTTTGACTATCTGTGAGCACGAGGGGAAGGATGCACCATGCTTCGAGTTGGTCTTCTCACGAGCGGCGGCGACTGCCAGGCGCTCAACGCCACCATGCGCGGCATTGTCAAGACGCTCTACCGCCAGTCCGACGAGCCCGTTGAGGTCTACGGCTTTGAGGACGGCTACCAGGGCCTCATCTACGAGCGCTACCGCATGATGGACAACCGCGACTTCTCCGGCCTCCTCACTCGCGGCGGCACCGTGCTCGGCACGAGCCGCACCCCCTTCAAGCTGCTCGACACGCCCGAGGCCGACGGCGTCAACAAGGTCCAGGCGATGAAGGACACCTACAAGAAGCTCAAACTGGACTGCCTGTTCATGCTCGGCGGCAACGGCTCCACCAAGACCGCCAACCGCCTCTCCCAGGAGGGACTGAACGTCATCGCGCTGCCCAAGACCATCGACAACGACACCTACGGCACGGACATGACCTTCGGATTCACGAGCTCCGTCGAGGTTGCCACCCGCTGCATCGACGAGATCCACACCACCGCGAGCTCCCACGGCCGCGTCTTCGTGATCGAGATCATGGGCCACAAGGTCGGCTGGATCCCACTGTACGCGGGCGTTGCCGGCGGCGCCGACGTCATCCTCATCCCCGAGATCCCCTATGACATTGAGAACGTCATCCGCGTAATCGAGGAGCGCGACAAGGCTGGTTCCCGCTTCACTATCGTCGTCGTCGCCGAGGGCGCCATCTCCAAGGAGGAGGCCGCGCTTCCCAAGAAGGAGTACAAGAAGCTCGTGGCCGCCCGCACCACTCCGTCGGTTGCCTACGACATTGCCAACGAGATTGACAAGCGCACTGGGCGCGAGATTCGCATCGCCGTCCCCGGTCACACCCAGCGCGGCGGCACCCCGGACGCCCAGGACCGCATCTTTGCCACGCAGTGCGGCGTCGAGGCGGCGCTCGCCTGCCTCAAGGGCAAGTTCGGCGTCATGATTGCCCAGGTCAACGGCAAGATGTGCCGCGTTCCGCTCGAGGATGTTGCCGGTAAGCTCAAGTACGTCGACCCCAAGGGCGACCTCGTCAAGGAGGCCAAGGCCCTCGGCATCAGCTTCGGCGACGAGTAGGCCCGCCAAAAGGGGGCGTGTCAAAAGGGGACGTGTTTTTCCTCTCAGAGAAATGGGGACAGGCCCCGGAGCCAAGGCTCCGGGGCCTGTCCCCATTTCTCTGAGAGGAAAAACACGTCCCCTTTTGACACGCCCCCTTTTGGCGGGCCTACAGCATGTTGCGGGCAGCAAACTCGGCCTGAACCGTGGCAAGCATGAGCTCCACGTCGTCGAGGCCGAGGTGGCGCTCGGACTCCCCCGCCTTGAGCGTGCCGCGACGGCGCGCCCAGCTCTCAAGCGAGGCAGGGCGCATCTCGTGCGGCAGCGTGCGCGTCTCGGGGTCCACGCGCCGGCAGATGTCGCGCGAGTCGATGGGCACCACGCGCCCGGCCTTGCGCGCCTCGGCGTAGCCGTCAATGTGCAGCATGAACCAGGAGTCCTCAAAGGCCGCGTTGTGCGCCATGAACGGGTACGCGCTCATGGCGGCAAGAAGGGCCTCCTGCACCTGCTTGTCCTCGCGGAAGGGGCGGCGCCCCTCGAGGTCGGACCACTGGATCTTATGGATGTCCGCCAGCGGCACGCCCTTCTCGGCGTACATCTGGGGCAGGCCAAAGTAGCCGGCAAACGGGTCGTGCGGCTTGGCCTTGGGGCCGATGGTCATGAACTCGAGGCCCACGTTGATGATGTAGCCGCGCGCGGGGTCGCGGTCCGTGGTCTCGATGTCGATGCCCACCACCATGCCGGAGACCGGTGCGTCCACCCACGCGATGTTGAGGTCGCGCGCGTCCGGGCCGGAGATGGCCGCCACCTGGGCGTCCGAGCGGTGCTGCAGGACGGCCACGGCGTGGATGAGCTCGGCATTGGAGAGGCCGCGCGAGAGGCTCGAGGGAGAGACGTCGCGGAGCTTCTCGATGCCAAAGCGGTCGCAGACGTCGCGGTTCCTGTCCGCGAGCGAGAGGACGAGGTCATAGGAGAAGGGCTCCCTGCCCGCCGGCGCGTCTGCCCAGGCGGCGCGCAGCACCCCGAGCGCCTCCTCGTTCTTGGCCCGCTCCGCGGAGAGCGAGGCGTCGTCGGTGAGAAACCCCGGAAAGACGAAGGCGCTCGCGCACTCTATGGCTTGGCTGAGGTCCACTACTCCCCCGTTTCACAAAAGTTGCCTAAAAGGGGACAGTCCCCTTTTAGGCAAGGCTAGCACGTCCTGTGCTACTTGGCGTAGAAGACGCGGCCCTCGGCGCGCGGCTTGGGCTCCGGCGTCTCGGCGGGATAGCCCAGGATGCAGTGGCCGATGCCCTCGTAGTCGCCCTCCACGCCCAGCTCGGCCAGGATGGCCTTACCCTCGGGCGTGTCAAACTCCTCACGCGCGCGGTGGATCCAGCAGCTTCCCAGCCCGAGCGCGTGCGCCGCGAGCATGAGGTTGCCCATCACGAGGCTGCCGTCGTAGACGCGGTTGGGCTGGTCGCGCGGCGCAAGCACCACCAGCACGACGGGCGCGCCGTAGAACGGGTCGCGGCTCGGGTCACCTATGACCTCGGCGTTCATGGCAGAGAGACGATCGCGCAGCTCGCAGTTGGTAACGGCCACGATGATGGGGCCTTGCCGGTTCATGCTGCTCGCAGCCCAGAGGCCCGCCTCGATGACCTGCTCGATCTGCTCGTCCGTGGGCATCTCGTCGGTGTAGGCGCGCACGCTGCGGCGCTCCTCCATGGCCTGGATGATCTCGTTCATGGTTGCCTCCTTTGTTGACCCTGGGATTGTTATACCCCAACGAGCGGAGGGGGCGCGGCTTCTCACGACGCCAAGATGCGCCGCAGCCCAAAACGGGAACTTTTGCGTTTTGCGTCTCTGCGCGCTCGTGGGGCTGTCCTTCTCGCTGCGTTTTCCCTGGTTTTGGGCAACATCTTTTATATCCGTTTTGCGAGAAGGACCGGCGAGGGCACACATTTCCCGGATTCAGCCTGTTGTGGGCAACACCTTTGATGCGCAGGCGAGAAGGACCATCAAAGGTGTTGCCCAATTCTTCCTCAAACGTGCGGGGTCCCCAGAGCCCATCAAAAATGTTGCCCAAAACCCCAGTGGGGACCCGCGGCGACATTTCTGGCGAGAAGACCGTCGGCCCGCGTCCCCACATCGCGGGCGGCAGCCGCGCCTATCCCTCGACCTCGCGCAGCAGGTCGGCCGGGTCAACGCCGTAGAGGCGCGCGAGCTTCACGAGATTGGTGGTCGAGGGCTCGGACGCCCCCTGCTCCCACTTGGAGACCGCCTGCCGGCTCACGCCGATCTTCTCGGCCACGAACTCCTGCGTCATCTTGCAGCGCTCCCTATGCGAGCGCAGCACCTCGGCAAGGGAGCGCCGCACCGCCACGCTCTGGGGATCCTTGCCGGCACGCTCCTGACGAAGGAACCAGCGGATGGCAAGGATGCACAACACCACAAAGAGCACCCAGGGCAGCACGTTAGCGATGATGAGCGGCAAAACGACCGCAAAGAGCTCCGCAGGTCCAATCCCGTACAACATGGCGGCCTCCTCTCTCCGTCTTCTTGCCCCACCTTAGGTCAGAGGGGGCGGTTGCGGCCAGCACCTATCGCGCAACGGCAGGTTGCGTTTTGGTTGCGGCCGCAAGGGGACGAAAAAACGCCAAGAAGGGCGCTGCGCCGCGCGGTTGCACCGCGCTACGCGAAGAGCGTCAGCCGGGAGAGAGCGTGGCGGAACTCGACGAAGTCCACCGACGAGGCGCCCTTGGGCGTGGTGAGGCAGATCGGGATGGCGAGCGCGTCGCCGGGGACGAGGGGGCGCATGACAAGACCCTCGGCGGCACCGGTGACGTTGCCGCCCACTATGAAGGTGTATCCGTTCTTCTTGGTGAAGAACTCGATGCTCGTGTCGTGCGTGGTCACCTCATGGGGCTCGGAGAGCAGGCCATGCGCGAGGTAGGCGCTCAGCACCGCGTCATGGAAGTGCTCGAAGTTGGTGGGGTCGAGCACGGGATAGTCCGCGAGGTCATCCAGGGTGACGCACTCCTTGGCCTCGAGCGGGTGGCCCTTGGCAAAGAGCACGCAGGAGCCGATGGTGCCCAGCGCGCCGCACACCACATCGTCCCCCGAGACCGGACCCACGGTGATGATGCCGTCAAGCTTGCCCGAGCGCAGGTCGTCGAGCGCCTCGGAGCAGGCTTCGAGGGTCACCTCGACCTTGCGGCCAAGGACGCGGCCGGTAACCGTGGAGATGAGCATGCAAAACTTCTCGACGCCCGAGTAGCTGGGGCAGCAGAAGCCCATGCGAAAGGGCACGTCCGCGGCGCCGAGCGTGCTGTTGCGGGCAAAGCGCTCGAGGCTGTCCCACTCGTCGAGCACGCGTCGGGCACGAGCGGCAAAGGCGCGACCAAAGGGGGTGGGGCGCACGCCCACGCTCATGCGCTCAAAGAGCGGGGTCCCGAGCTTGCCCTCGAGCTCGGCCATGGCCTTGGAAACTGCCTGAACAGAAACACCCTCACACGCCGCCGCCGAGGAAAAGCTCCCCGAGTCCACGATTGCGCAGACGTACTTGAGCTGCTTGATGTTCAACGGATCCCTCCTGATCCAAGGCCTGTTGCGTTTAGCCTTTCTATATTGGCACGCAACGGGATGGAAACATGGACTCAGCACCTTCCTTAACGTTGGGTTGAGTATCAAGAAGTAGCTTTTCTTTTGTTAATGCGAGAACGTTCCCGCCATCATTTACCACGTTCGGAGAATTGATTCTTGCCCTCGCGATCGCACGACCTACAATGCACGGTTGTGAAGAAATCTTTGGGACAGAAAGGGCACCCATGGCGGAGAAGAAGGCCGGGACCACAAAGAGCGCCGCTGCGCAGGACGCACCCAACGCAACGTTTCAGAGCCGCCTGGAGCGCCACCACGACGAGCTCCGCTGGCTCTACATGGAGCTCTATGACAACGGCGACATGTTCGCCGAGCTCTGCGGCCAGATGAAGCGCTTCTTTGACGAGCGCCCCGCGGCGCTCAAGCGGCTCGACGCCGAGCGCGAGGCGGAGGGCGCGTGGTATCGCCGCCGCACCATGCTCGGCATGCAGATGTACGTGGACAACTTCGCCGGCACCCTCGCGGGCGTGGAGGAGAAGCTCCCCTACCTCAAGAAGTGCAACGTCAACTACCTCCACCTCATGCCGTTTCTTGACACGCCCGCCGACAAGAGCCGCTCCGACGGCGGCTATGCGGTCTCCGACTTCCGTCGCGTGAAGCCCAGCCTGGGCACGATGGACGACCTCGCTCACCTTGCCGAGAAGTGCCACGAGCGGGGCATCAGTCTCTGCATGGACTTTGTCATGAACCACACCTCGGACGAGCACGAGTGGGCGCGGCGCGCCCGGGCCGGCGAGGGCGAGTACATGAGCCGCTACTTCTTCACCGCCGACCAGGCGCTCATCGACCAGTACACGCACGACGTGCCGCAGGTCTTCCCCACCACCGCACCCGGGCACTTCACCTACCTGCCGGAGCTCGGCCAGTCTGTGATGACGCAGTTCTACCCCTACCAGTGGGACCTCAACTATCGCAACCCGCGCGTCTTCAACGAGATGATGTACAACTTCCTCTTCCTGGCCAACCAGGGCATGGACATCATCCGCATCGACGCCGTCCCCTACATCTGGAAGCAGCTCGGAACCAACTGCCGCAACCTGCCACAGGTCCACACCATCGTGCGCATGATGCGCATGATCGGCGAGATCGTCTGCCCGGGCATCGTCCTTCTCGGCGAGGTGGTGATGGCGCCCGTGGAGGTGGTCCCCTACTTTGGGACCGTCGAGAAGCCCGAGTGTCACATGCTCTACAACGTCACCACGATGGCGACCACCTGGAACACCGTGGCCACGCGCGACACGCGGCTGCTCCGCGGGCAGCTCGAGGCCGTCTGCGGCCTGCCGCGCGAGTACACGTTCCTCAACTACCTGCGCTGCCACGACGACATTGGCTGGGGCCTGGACTATGCGACGCTCTCAAACTGGGGCATGGAGGAGGTCCCGCACAAGGCCTACCTCAACGAGTACTTTCAGGGGCACGTGCCCGGCAGCGTGAGCCGCGGCGAGCTCTACAACGCGGACCCCGTGACCGGAGACGCGCGCTTCTGCGCCACCACGGCCTCCATGTGCGGCATCGAGGCGGCAGGCTTTGAGGGCAACGCCGAGGCCATGGACGTGGCCATCCGCAAGGACGTCATGCTCCACGCCTATATGTTCAGCCAGTCCGGCCTGCCGATCATCTACAGCGGAGACGAAATTGGCCAGGTGAACGACTACACCTACAAGGACGACCCCGAGAAGGCCGAGGACTCGCGCTACATCCACCGCGGGCGCTTTCCGTGGGAGCTCACGGCCAACATCCGCAAGCGCAAGACAACGGTTCAGGGCCGTCTCTTTGGCGCGCTCTCGCGCCTCGAGGCCATCCGCCGCGAGGAGCCGGCCTTTGACGCCGACGCCGACGCCGAGGTCGTTGACTACAGCGACCCCTCGATCCTGTGGATTCGCCGCCGGATGGACGGGCGCGTGCTCGACGCCGTCTTCAACTTCTGTGACGAGCGCCGCACGCTCTGGATGCCCGAGGAGGGCGAGTACCTCGACCTCGTGAGCGGAGAGGCGGCCGAGTTCCAGACCTTCGAGCTCGAAAGCTGGGACTTCCGCTGGTACCTGCACTAGGAGGCGCATCCCGCCGCGCTACGCCTGGGCCATGCCGCGCAGGAAGCGCACGAGCGCGAGCGTGACGACGTCCGTATCGCCCGTGACGGTCCGCTCGGAGGCGTCCGCGGCGGCGTCAAAGGCGTCGAGCTCGTCGTCGCACTCCGCCACGGCAACGCACGCCACCGCTAGGACGTCCGTGGGCGCAACGTCGCACAGGCCAGAGGCCAGCGCGTGGGAGACATCGTCAAACGCCTCGTCAAACATGGCGTGGAGGTCGTCGAAGTCGGCGTCGTCCTCGTTGGGGGCGGCCTCGGCAAGGCCGTCGAGCCAGGCCGACCAGAACGCGACGCCCGCACCGTGGCCCTCGATCCGCGAGACGGAGCGCGCAACGTCCTCAAAGAGGTCCTTGATGGAGCCGTCGGAGGCGGCCACCGCGGCGCTTATCGCCGAGGCGACCTCGACCATGAGCTGACCCTCCGTAGGGTCGATCTGCTCGAGCTCGCGTTCCGACGTGATGATCTGCATGCTCGCGTGAAAGAGCCTCACCGCAAGCGCGTCCCGAGAGACCATGGCACTCCCCTCCTTGAACCGTGATGTGATTCTAAGGGGTGCGCAACCGAGAAAGACGCTGCTCAGGATATATGGACGCTCACCTTCGGCCAGCGGCGGCCCAACGCTGGCCGATACCCGGTCGCTCGGCGTCAGGGCCGAGCGCCGTCAGCGCAGCTCCTCGGCAAGGTAGCGGCCCGTGACGCTCTCCGGGCAGGCGGCAACTTGCTCGGGCGTTCCGGCACAGACGATGCGCCCGCCCGCGTCCCCGCCGCCCGGGCCCATGTCGATCACCCAGTCCGCCGCCGCGATCATGTCCAGGTCGTGCTCGATCACCACGACGGTGGCGCCGTTCTTAATGAGGCGCCGCAGCACGCCGAGAAGGACCTCCACGTCGAGCGGGTGAAGGCCGATGGTGGGCTCGTCAAACACGAAGAGGGCATCCGCCTGGTCACGCGTGAGCTCGCTTGCCAGCTTGAGGCGCTGCGCCTCGCCGCCCGAGAGCGCCGGCGTGGCCTCTCCGAGCGTGAGGTAGCCGAGCCCCAGGTCGTGCAGCACCTCGAGCTTGGCGCGCGCCGTGCGCAGGCGCGTCTCCGCGAGCGCCTCGAGCGCCTGGTCAACGGTGTAGCTCATAAGCTCCGGCAGGCTGAGGTCGCCCGCAAGGCGCACCTCCCACGCCGCCCGGGCGTAGCGCGAGCCGCCGCAGTCCGGGCACGGGATGTCCACGTCGGGCAAGAACTGCACGTCAAGCGAGATCTGCCCCGTGCCGTCGCAGGTGGGGCAGCGCAGGCTGCCGGTGTTGTACGAGAACGCGCCCGCCTTGAGGCCGCGCTCGCGGGCCTCGGGCAGCTTGGCGTAGGCGCGCCGCAGGTCGTCGAGGACGCCCGAGTACGTGGCCACCGTCGAGCGCACGTTGGCGCCGATGGGCGTGGCGTCGATGAGGTTGGCGCGCCGCAGCCCGCCGGCCTCCACGCCGCGCACATGCTCCGGCAGACGCTCCCCCGCAATGGCCGCGCGCAGGGCCGGCACCAGGCTCTCCAGCACGAGCGTGGTCTTGCCCGATCCGGAGACCCCCGTCACCGCCGTGAGGCGGCCGCGTGGGATCTCCACCGAGAGCGGCTTCACCGTATGGATGACATCCGTCTCCAGCCGCAGCGCACCGGCCGAGAACACCTCTCCCGCCGCGGCGCGCTCGCAGGCACGGACGCGCCGGTCGCCCGACAGAAACGGGCCGATCCGCGAGGCCGGGTCCCTCTCGACGTCCTCAAGCGTGCCCTGGCAGATGACGCGCCCGCCGTCCGCGCCCGAGCCGGGGCCAATCTCAATCAGATGGTCCGCATGGCGCAGCACGCGCACGTCATGGTCCACCAGGACCACGGAGTTGCCGTCCGCCAACAGGTCGTCCACCACGCCGAGAAGCCCCTCCACGTTAGAGGGGTGCAGGCCGATGGACGGTTCGTCGAGCACGTAGAGCACGCCCGTCGTGCGGTTGCGAACGGCGCGCGCGAGCTGCACGCGCTGGCGCTCGCCCGTGGAGAGCGTGGCAGAGGCGCGGTCGAGCGAGAGATAGCCCAGGCCCAGCTGCACGAGGCGCTCCATGGGCTCCGCCATCTCGTCGCAGATGGCACGGGCCATGGCGCGCAGCTCGCCCTCCACAAGCGACGGCACGCGCGGAACCCACGCGCGCAGCTCGTCGAGCGTCATCGCCGTGGCGTCGGCGAGCGACATGCCGTCCAGGCGCGGCGCGCGGGCGGCCGCCGAGAGACGCGTGCCGCCGCAGTCCGGGCACACATCCTCGCGCAGGAAGCGAGAAACGCGCGCGAGGCCCTTCTCGTCCTTGACCTTGGAGAGGGCGTTCTCCACCGTGTAGACGGCGTTGAAGTAGGTGAAGTCCAGCTCGGCAAAGTCGTCACCCTTCTTGGGGTGATAGAGGATGTGCTTCTTGACCGCCGGGCCGTGAAAGACGATGTCGCGCTCCTCGGGCGTGAGCTCGCGGAAGGGCACGTTGGTGCGCACGCCCATGGCACCGCAGACCTGCTTCATGAGGTCCCACATGAGGCTGCCCCACGGCAGCACGGCGCCGTCATCGATGGAGATGGACTCGTCGGGCACGAGGCTCGCCTCGTCAACGGTGCGCACGATGCCGGTGCCGCCGCAGGTCTTGCAGGCGCCGGCGCTGTTGAAGGCCAGGTCCTCGGCGCCGGGGCCCATGAACTCGACGCCGCAGACGGGGCAGCGCGTCACGCGCCCGAGCGCCACATCCGGGCTCGGCTCCACGCGGTGCCCGTTGGGGCACACGTGGCTGCCAAGGCGCGAGAAGAGCAGCCGCAGGTAGTTGAGGAGCTCGGTGGAGGTGCCAAAGGTGGAGTGCACGCCGCCCACACCCGGGCGCTGGCGCAGGGCAAGCGCGGCAGGCACGTGGAGCACCTCGTCCACCGTGGCACGCCCGGTCTGGGAGATGCGGCGGCGCGTGTAGGTGGAAAGGGCGTCCAGGTAGCGGCGGCTGCCCTCGGCGTAGAGCGTGCCGAGCGCGAGCGAGCTCTTGCCCGAGCCCGACACGCCGGCAATGGCCACGAGCTCGCCGAGCGGGATGTCCACTTCCACGTTCTTGAGGTTGTGCACGCGCGCGCCGCGCACCTTGATGACGTCCGGCTGATTCGCCCGCATGCGGCCCCCTCGAGGTTCTTCTCGCCACGGTTCTTCTTGGTTCATGATACGCCGCCCGCCGGCCGCCGGCGGTTTGGGGACCGGCGGCGACGCTTTCCGGCGGCAGACCGTCGGCGCATGTCCCCGTATCCAAGTGGGGACGCGGGCCGACACTCCTGGCGAGAAAACCGTCGGCGCGCGTCCCCGTCAATCATCCGTGGACGGGCGGCGACACTTCCGCCGACAAAAGCGTCGGCGCGCGTCTACGCTCGCAGAGCGCACCCCGCCATGCGCTACACTTTGAACGGGAAAGGGAAAGGCAGGGCTCAGAGATGGACATCAACCAGATTGCCCAGATGGCAGGCGTCTCCCGCGCGACGGTCTCGCGCTACCTCAACGACGGCTACGTGAGCCAGGAGAAGCGCGCGGCCATCCGCCGCGTCATCGAGAAGACCGGCTACGTCCCCTCCCAGCACGCAAAGACCCTGCGCACCGGCAAGACCAACGTGGTGGGGATCATCATCCCCAAGATCAACTCGGCATCGGTGAGCCGCATGGTCGCGGGCATCACGCCCGTGCTCAACGCCGCCGGCTACCAGGTCCTTCTTGCCAACACGGACAACAATGCCTCGCGCGAGGTGGACTTCCTACGCTTCTTTTCCGAGAAGAACCAGGTAGACGGCGTCATCCTCATAGCCACCGTCATCACCGACGCGCACCGCGAGGCCATCGCCGCCCTGCCCGTGCCGATTGTGGTGCTCGATCAGGACGTGGACTGCTGCTCGTGCGTCTTCCAGAACGACTACGAGGCCATGCGCGAGGTGGCCGGCGTGGCGCTGCGCACGTCTCGCCGCCCCGCCTACATCGGCGTCTTTGAGGACGACGTGGCCGTGGGCCAGATGCGCCGGCGCGGCTTCCTTGATGCGTGCGCCGAGGCGGGCGTGGAGGTCCCCGAGCGCGCAATGCGCATCGCCCAGTTTACCGTGGACTCCGGCTACGAGCAGGCCGAGGCGCTGCTCGAGGACTACCCCGAGCTCGACGGCATCGTGTGCGCCACCGACGCCATTGCCTACGGCGCGCTCACCTGCCTGCGCGAGTACGGGCACCGCGTTCCGGAGGACGTGGTCGTGACCGGCATCGACGACTCGGAGATCTCGCAGATCGTCACGCCCACGCTGACCACCGTCCATCACCCGTACAAGACCTCGGGCGACGCGGCGGCCAAGCTGCTCGTGGGCTTCATGACCGGCGAGGAGTACGTGCCGCGCAAGCTCAAGATGGGCTACGAGGTGATGACGAGGAACTCCACGCGGTAGATGAGGCTGGGGCGCCCGCTCTTCTCGTTGGGGCGAGTTGTGGACGTTCCCGGGGCCCAAACCGTCCGCACGCCGCCCGCACCTCTCGCTGAGGCAAGTTCCGGACGTTTTCTGTCGTGAAACCGTCCAAATGACGCCCGTTTGCCGAGAAGAACAGTGCGCTGGCGCATTCCGCGGCATAATGATGTGGAATCGATTCCGCAGCCTGACCGAAAGGACTCCTTATGTTCTCCGTCTCTGCCCTGGGCGAGCTTCTCATCGACTTCACCGACGCCGGCACCTCGGCGAGCGGGCAGCGCCTCTTTGAGCGCAACGCCGGCGGCGCGCCGGCAAACGTACTCGTGGCGCTGGAGAAGCTCGGGCACAAGACGGCGTTTCTCGGCAAGGTCGGCCAGGACATGCACGGCGAGTTTCTGCGCGCCACCCTAGAGGAGCAGGGCATCGACACCACGGGGCTCATCAGCGACCCGGACGCCTTCACCACGCTGGCCTTTGTTGCCCTCTCGGCGGACGGCGAGCGCGAGTTCTCCTTTGCCCGCAAGCCCGGCGCGGACACCCGTATCACCGAGGGTGAGCTCGCGCGCGACGTGATCGCCGCGTCGAAGGTCTTCCACGTGGGCTCGCTCTCGCTCACTGACGAGCCCGCCCGCTCGGCCACGCTCGCCGCGCTCGCCTGCGCGCGCGAGGCCGGCTGCACCCTCTCCTACGACCCCAACTACCGCGCGAACCTCTGGCCCTCGCGCGAGGCCGCCGTGGAGCAGATGCGCGCCGTGGTGCCGCAGATGGACCTCATGAAGCTCTCCGACGAAGAGTGCGAGCTGCTCACCGGCGAGAAGGACCCCAAGGCCGCGGCGGCAGCGCTCCTGACGCACGGCCCCAAGGTCGTGGCCGTGACGCTCGGCGCAGGCGGCGCGTACGTGCGCACGGCCGACGGCGGCGTAGAGGTCCCGGGTTTCCCCGCCGACGCCGTGGACGCCACGGGCGCCGGCGACTCCTTCTGGGGCGGATTTCTCGCGGGCTTCTGCGAGAGCGGCAAGGCGGCGGACGAGGTCACCGTTGAGGACGCCGCGGGCTTCGCGCGCCTCGGCAACGCCGTCGCATCCCTGTGCGTCCGCAAGCGCGGCGCCATCCCCGCCATGCCCGAACGCTCCGACGTGGAGGCCCTTCTCGCCGAGTAGGTCATGACAAAGGTGACAGGGTGAGTTGTCATGAAAGGGCGGCGCGCCAGCGCTCCGTGAGGCGCTCGAGGCCCCACGCGGCGTTGGCCGGGCTCGTGCTCGGCAGCACCTCGGCCTCAATGCCCGTCACGGGGAGAAGCCACCGCCGGTAGAGGTGCCCCGCGGTGCCCCCGTTGCAGAGCACGGAGCGAATCGGCGCCGCGCGCGTTATTCTCGCCACGTCCGCCGGAACCACGTTGCGTATGGAGGCATCAGACGAGCCGCGCACGTCGCAGCTCTCGATCACGTCCCAGAGCGCGATGCCGTGGCGCAGCAGCATCGCACGCTTGCCCGGGATGTCGTCCACGTCCGGGTCCGGCTCCCCCAGCACAGTCGCCATCACGCGCCAAAAGCGGTTCTGAGGGTTGCCGTAGTAGAAGCGGTTCTCGCGCGAGAGCACCGAGGGAAACGACCCCAGCACGAGCACGCGGCTCCGCTCGTCGAAGACCGGCTTGAATCCGTGGGATATGTGCTGGTACTCTGCCATGGGCCCATGGTAGCGCGCCTACCGGCGCAAAGCTACCGCCCGCCGAGAGCCGCCCGCCCGCTCGGCGAGTTTTCCCGCCGCTCGCGCGCCGCGGGCTTAGGTTTATGGACGTGGGCACGCTCCGACCCCCGAGAGGAAGCCATGCTCGAGATACCCTGCGACATCACCGACCCCTTGGGCCTGCACGTACAGCTCGCGGTTCTTCTCGCCAGCGAGGCCGAGCGGTGGCGCAGCCGCGTGACCCTTGAGCACGCGGGGCGCAGCGTGGACGGCAAGCAGCCGCTCGAGATGATGATGCTCGGGGTCCGCTCCGGCGAGCACATCGTCGTGCGCATCGAGGGGCCGGACGAGGCCACCGCGGCGCAGGCCATCAAGAAGATCATGGCAACGTTCTAACCGCGCCGCGGGACGCTACCGGCACAGCTCGGAGAGGGCCACGCGCACGGCCTCGTCCTCGTCGTCGGTCATGACCACGAGCTCCGGGTCGAGCGGCGAGATGTTGCCCGCCTCGCGCACCGTGCCCTCGAGCCAGTCCATGAGGCCCTGCCAGTACTCGGTGCCAAAGAGCACCACCGGCGTGCGCGCCACCTTGTGCGTCTGCACGAGGGTGAGCAGCTCGAAGGCCTCGTCGAGCGTGCCAAAGCCGCCCGGGAAGATGATGGCGCCGCTCGAGTACTTGACGAACATCGTCTTGCGCACAAAGAAGTAGCGGAAGGTGATGCCGAGGTTGACCCACTTGTTGATGCCCTGCTCGTGCGGGAGCTCGATCCCCAGGCCCACGGACTTGCCGCCGGCCTTGGCCGCGCCGCAGTTGGCGGCCTCCATGATGCCGGGACCGCCGCCCGTAATCACGGCCACGCCCTGCTCGGCCAGCTTACGACCCACGTGACGGGCGGCGCGATACATCGGGTCCGTGCGCGACGTGCGCGCCGACCCAAAGACGGTCACGGCCGGGCCCAGCTCCGCAAGCGCGCCAAAGCCATCGACAAACTCCGCCTGGATGCGCAGGACGCGCCACGGGTCCATGTGCAGCCAGTCGGTGTCGGACTCCGGTTCCAGCAGGTTGGTCGTGGTGGTCTTCTCGGGGATCATCGGCCCACGCATGATGACGGGGCCGCGATGGTAGGTCTGACCGAGCGGGTCCTCGTCGTGATGGACCGCCGGGCTCTTCTCGTCTGCCATGTTTTCTCCTTCTGACGGAAGGATTACGTTACGCCCGCCACGTCAGAGACGGGTAAGGGGCGCCATATGCTTTGTGTACCCATTTCCCGCGGCGGTTCGCGCGACGGCACGGGTGCCGAGCTTTGTCGCCTTCAGGCAGTTTTTGGGCAAATGTTTTATATGACGGAAAACAAAAGTCTGTGTTTCTAGCAAGACGGCGAGAAGAGCGCACGTTTGGGGAAGTTTTGCTCGCCCAAGAGTGACGCGATATCAAAAATGTTGCCCAAAACCAGGGTGAACGCCCCGTGCCGAGAAAAGCCCGGGTCTGTACCACACAAGAGAGGCCGTGCCGAGAAAAGCCTGGGTCTGTACCACCTTCTGGAAATCGTGCCGAGAAAGTTGGTCCTCTGTACCAAGCAGCTCACACTCATGCCGAGAATACCGGCCGGCTGTACCAGTGCATGTGAAGGGGTGCCGAGAGAATCATCCCGCTGTACCACTTATGCCGAGAAAAAAGCGTCCCTGTACCACTTGGTTGGTCGCGGGGATGAAGTGGAGAAGTATGCCCGGTACAGTCTCGCGATTTTCTCGGCGCGAATTCTGGAAAGCGGTACAGAGGGTGGATATTCTCGGCACGAGCCCCACCCGGCGGCACGGCCGGCCGCTATTCTCGGCATATCGCCGTGCGCGCGCCTACCCCAGACCGAGCGCCATGCCCACGAGGCGCACCACCAGCGCCACGACCCACGCCACGCCGCACTGCATGGCAACCACAGCCCACATCATGCGCGTGCCCAGCTCGGCCTTGACGGCCGAGACCGCAGCCACGCACGGCGTGTAGAGCAGCGTGAACGTCAGGAACGCAAACGCCGTGAGCGGCGAGAAGAGCTCCGGCAGCCCCGCCGTGGACCCGCCCATGAGGACGGTCAGCGTGGCCACCACGTTCTCCTTGGCGCCAAAGCCGGCCGCCAGGGCCGCCGCCGCGCGCCAGTTGCCAAAGCCGAGCGGCACAAAGAGCGGGGCCAGCAGCGCGCCGAGCGCCGCGAGCATGCTCGCGGACTGGTCGGAGACCACGTTGAGGCGTACGTCAAAGGTCTGCAGGAACCAGATCACCACGCTCGCCACAAAGATGATCGTGAACGCCTTGGTTGCAAAGCCCTTGGCCTTGTCCCAGGCAAGGCGCGCCACGGTGCGCGGCGCGGGCATGCGGTAGTTGGGGAGCTCCATCACAAACGGCACCGGGTCGCCCTTGAAGGCCGTCCCCTTGAGCACCAGTGCCACGAGGATGCCCACCACGATGCCCATGAGGTAGAGCGCAATAGTTACGAGCGGCGCGCACTCCGGGAAGAACGCCGCCGAGAAGAGCGCGTAGACCGGCACCTTGGCCGAGCAGCTCATGAACGGCGTGAGCATGACCGTCATCTTGCGGTCGTGCTCGGAGGGCAGGGTGCGCGTGGCCATGATGGCGGGCACGCTGCAGCCAAAGCCGATGAGCATGGGCACGAAGCTGCGGCCGGAGAGGCCCAGGCGCCGCAGCAGCTTGTCCATCACAAAGGCCACGCGCGCCATGTAGCCGGAGTCCTCGAGGATGGAGAGCAGGATGAAGAGCACCACGATGATCGGCAGGAAGGAGAGCACGCTGCCCACGCCGGCAAAGACGCCGTCTATGACCAGGCTGTGCACCACGGGGTTGAGCCCAAAGGCCGTGAGCGCGGCGTCAACCTGCGCCGTCACCCAGTCAATGCCCAGGGCGAGAAGGTCTGAGAGCCGCTGACCCACCACGTCAAAGGTGAGCCAGAAGACGAGCGCCATGATTCCGATGAAGACGGGAATGGCCGTGTACTTGCCCGTGAGGATGCGGTCGGCCGCCACCGAGCGCGCGTGCTCGCGGCTCTCGTGCGGCTTGACCACGCACTCGGCGCACACGCCCTCGATGAACGAGAAGCGCATGTCGGCGAGGGCGGCCATGCGGTCGCGCCCGCTCTCCCCCTCCATCTGGCAGATGATGTGCTCCACGGCGTCGAGCTCGTTTTGATCGAGCCCGAGGGCGCGCACGACGAGAACGTCGCCCTCGATGAGCTTGGTTGCCGCAAAGCGCACGGGGAGGCTCGCCGCCGCGGCGTGGTCCTCGATGATGTGGCAGATGCCGTGGATGCAGCGGTGCAGGGCGCCGTGGTCAGGGCCGTCCGCCGCGCAGAAGTCCACGCGCCCGGGGTGCTCGCGGAAGCGCGCCACGTGCAGCACGTGCTCAACGAGCTCTGAGATGCCCTCCTCGCGCGCCGCGGAGATGGGCACCACGGGGATGCCGAGCGCGGCCTCCAGGCGGTTCACGCTCACCGTGCCGCCGTTGGCCGTGAGCTCGTCCATCATGTTGAGCGCAAGGACCATCGGCCGGTCGAGCTCCATGAGCTGGAGCGTCAGGTAGAGGTTGCGCTCGATGTTGGTTGCGTCCACGATGTCGATGATCGCGTCCGGGTTGTCCTCGAGGATGAAGCGGCGCGAGACCACCTCCTCGCTCGTGTACGGGGAGAGCGAGTAGATGCCCGGCAGGTCCGTGACCGTGGCCTCGGGGTGGCCCTTGATCTGGCCGTCCTTGCGGTCCACCGTGACGCCCGGGAAGTTGCCCACGTGCTGGTTGGAGCCCGTGAGCGCGTTGAAGAGCGTGGTCTTGCCGCAGTTCTGGTTGCCGGCCAGGGCCAGGGTGAGGGGACGACCCTCCGGGATGGCCTTGCCGGCGGCGCGGGGCGCGTACTTCTCGCCAATGGCGGGGTGGTCTGAGGCCTCCAGGCGCTCGATCCCGCGCGGGGCGTCGTGCATGTCGTGCACCTGCGTGAGCGCGATGTGCGCGGCGTCATCGCGGCGCAACGTGAGCTCGTAGCCACGCAGGCGGATCTCCAGCGGGTCGCCCATGGGGGCGCGCTTCATGAGCGTGACCTCCACGCCGGGCGTGAGGCCCATGTCCAGTATGTGCTGGCGCAGGGACGCCTCGTCGCAGTCAACCGACGCAACGATCGCGTCCTTGCCTATCTCAAGCTCGTCAAGGTTCATGCGGCCCTCTCTCATTGCTCCGTCCGGAGGCAATTGTAGCGTGAGGGCCCGCGGCAAAGGGGCAGCACGCGGACGGTTCTTCTCGCTGAAACGTCCGAGAGCTGCCCGTATGAGAGGCGTGGGGCCGCTACCCCCTCATCGCAAAGGCCACGCCGATGGCGCCCGGCCCGCAGTGGGAGGTGATGACGTTGCCGGTCTCGTACCACTCGACCTCAACAAAGCCCCACTCGACGGCGCGGTCGGTCACGGCACGCCGCACCTGCTCGGGCAGACCGGGAGACTTCACGAAGACGATGCGCGCCGGGTCAAAGCCCTCCTCCGGAACGAGGTAGTCGAGCAGCGCGAGCGCAGCAGAGCCCATGGAGCCGCGCAGCTTCTTGGTGGCGACGAGCCTTCCATCGATGAGCTCCACCACCGGCTTGATCTTGAGCAGCGTGGCGCCGAGAAACGCCACGTTGGAGAGACGCCCTCCCGCGCGCAGGTAGCCGAGGTCACCGGGGAGAAACGCCATGCGCACGCGCGCGGAAAGGCCCTCGGCGTAGGCGCGTGCCTCGGCCGCGGTTGCCTCGGGGTGCTCGCTCACCCAGGCGAGGGTCTCTCGCACCACGAGCCCCTGGCCAATCGTCACGTGTCGCGTGTCGAGCGTCGTGACGTAGTCGCGCCCCTCGGCCGCGGCGATGGCGGACTCAAGCGAGCAGGTCGTGACCGCCGAGTAGGCGATGTGCAGGATCTGCGCCTCGGGGTCCTCCTCGTGGATGCGGTCAAAGGCGACCTCGAAGTCGTGCGGGGTGCAGCCGCTCGTCTTGGGCAGCACGCCGAGCTGACGGCACTGCTCGAGCATCTCCGCGGCAGAGAGCTCGCCGTCGTCGATGGTCTTGTCGCCAATGGTCACGTGCATGGGCACGAGCACCACGCCCAGCTCCGCCGCCTCGGCCGCCGGGATGTCGCAGCCGGTCTCCGCCGTGATCACGATCCTTGCCATAGCTCCCCTCCCAAACCTGAAACCTGACAAAAGTTGACAAAAGTGACAGGGTTAATTGTCATCATCACCACCCGAGCGACCCGATTGTACGGGCAGCGGCCCCGCAACCCGGCCGCGCTTTTGCCGGGCGTGCGCCTTTTGCATTCCGAACGCTCTTTCCGCAGATGCGACACAACTCCGGCCTGAAAATGTGAGATGCTGTATTGCTGCAACTATGATGAGAGACAACCGTGAGGAGGGGGCACCATGTATCTTGAGCGCATCAGCTCGCCGGAAGACGTGCGCGCCCTCCCTGCCCGCGCGCTCCCCACACTCTGCGAGGAGATTCGCCGCGGCATCATCGAGAGCTCGTCCGTCGTGGGCGGCCATATGGGCTCAAACCTCGCCGTCGTCGAGCTCACCGTTGCCCTGCACCGCGTCTTTGAGACCCCGCGGGACAAGATCGTCTTCGACGTCTCGCACCAGACCTACGCCCACAAGATGCTCACGGGCCGCGCGCCCGCGTTTCTCGACCCCGCGCGCTACGAGGACGTCTCCGGCTTCTCCAACCCCGGCGAGTCCGAGCATGACCTCTTTGCGATGGGCCACACCTCCACCTCGGTGAGCCTTGCCTGCGGACTTGCCACGGCACGCGACCTCGCCGGCGAGAAGTACGACGTGGTGGCCGTCATCGGCGACGGCTCGCTCTCCGGCGGCCTGGCCTTCGAGGGCCTTGACAACGCCGCCGAGCTGGGAAGCGGCCTCATCATCGTAGTCAACGACAACGAGTGGTCGATCGCGCCCAACCACGGCGGCATCTACCGCAACCTCGCTGAGCTGCGCGCCACCCGCGGCGCGAGCGAGCACAACGTCTTCCGCTCGCTCGGACTCGACTACCGCTACCTCGAGAACGGCCACGACGTCGCCGCGCTCGAGGAGGCGCTGCGCGAGCTCGCGGGCACGGACCGCCCCGTGGTCCTCCACGTCCACACCGAGAAGGGCCACGGCTACGAGCCCGCGCTCGCCGACCCCGAGGGCTGGCATCACGCCACCCCCTTTGACGTGGCAACCGGCAGCCCCGCGCAGGACCTCGGCTCGGACGACTACGCGAGCATCACGGCGGACCACCTCGTGCGCCGCATGGAGCGGGACCGCTCTCTCGTGGCCGTGAGCGCTGCCACGCCCTACATCATGGGCTTCACCCCGGAGCTGCGCGAGCGCGCTGGCGCCCAGTTTGTTGACGTGGGCATCGCAGAGGAGCACGCCGTCACCTACGTGACCGGGCTCGCGCGCGGCGGGGCGTGCCCGGTGCTCGGCATCTACGCAACCTTCCTCCAGCGCTCCTATGACGAGCTCTGGCACGACCTCTGCCTCAACGCGGCACCCGCCGTCATTCTCGTCTTTGGCGCCTCGGCCTTTGGCACCACGGATGCCACGCACCTCGGCTTCTACGACATCGCCATGCTCGGCGACATGCCCGGCCTCCCCTACCTCGCTCCCACCTGCCGCGAGGAGTACCTCGACATGCTCGACTGGGCGCTCGACCAGACCGCGGGGCCCGTGGCCATCCGCGTCCCGGTGGCAGGCGTCGAGTCCAGGCCGGACTTCGCGCGCCCCTCCGACTACGCGTGCGGGTATGAGCTTGTGCGCAGGGGCTCCAAGGTGGCACTTCTCGCCCTGGGCGACCTCTTCCCGCTGGGCGAGAAGGTCGCGGACGAGCTCGCCGCGCGCGGCGTGAGCGCCACCCTGGTAAACCCGCGCCTGGCTACGACCGTCGACGAGGGGCTTCTCGCCGACCTTGCCGAGAACCACGAGCTGGTCGTCACCATTGAGGACGGCATCGTGGACGGCGGCTTTGGCGAGCGCTGCGCTCGGGTGCTCGCCGAGCGGGGCCGCGTGCGCGTTCGCTGCTACGGACTGCCCCGCGCCTTCCCCGACCGCTACGTGCCCGAGGAGCTTCTCGCCAGCTGCGGCATGACGGCCGAGGGCATCACCGCGGACGTGCTCGAGACGCTGGGCGTCACCAACGTCCGCACGGCATAGGTCCGCGCGGGCGCCTCTCCCTATCCCTCCTGCTCGTCGCGCAGCTCTCCGCGCAGGCGCGAGAGCGTGACGGGCGTCATGCCGAGCAGGGACGCCACGTACTTGTTGGGGACCTCGTCGATGAGGCCGGGGTGGGTCTCCAGGAACCAGAGGTAGCGATCGCGGGCGCGCATCTGCGAGACGATGCGACGGACGGTCCAGTGCTCGCGCCACGCCTCGCTCAGAAGGCGAATGTAGAGGTGGTTGGCGGGCAGGCTCGTCTCCAGAAGACGGGCGATGAGCGGCAGTCCCACCGAGACGACGGTGCCGTCCGTGAGCATCTCAACGGTCGCGATGGACGGATCTCCGAGCTCTGGAGTGGGCGCGAGCACGCTTCCCGGCCGCCAGACGATGCAGTCCGTGACCTCATGGCCGTCCGCGTCAAACGAGAAGCTCCGAGCCACGCCGGACGCGAGGAAGTGCACCGTGGTGGGCGTCTCCCCACGCGTCAGGAGGAGGTCGCCCTTCTTGAGCGCGGTCTCAGCCGCCGACTCGGCAAGAACATGAGCGAGGTTTGCGTCAGAGACGCCGACGACCTCGACGAAGAAAGTCTCGAGATTCACACATAGCCTCCCTGCCTAGCTTGCGAAACGCTTTTTGGGTCCAACAACTTTACTTCATCCCCCGGGGCATATCACTCCACGTCGTCGGGCTCCACGGGCTTCTCGCTCCGCGCCTCCTCGAACTTCTCGCGCATCGTGGGGTTCTTCCACGTGAGCTTGCGGATGGTGAGCTCGTCGGCCTTCTTGTTGGCAAGGCGCAGCTGGTTCTCGGACGAGGTGAGGTTCTCCTTCACCTTCTGGAGGTGCTGAATCGTCTTGTCGATCTCCTCGATTGCGGTCTGGAACTTGCGGCTCGCCGTGTCGTAGTTCTTGCCAAAGCCCTCCTTGAACTTCTCGAGCGCGTCCTCAAAGTGCGTGATGTCAATGTTTTGCTGGCGAATCTCGGCGAGCTCGCGGCGGTAGGAGTGCGCGTTCTCGGCGGTGTTTCTCAGAAGCGTGATCATGGGGATGAAGAACTGCGGGCGGATGACGTACATCTTCTCGTACTCGTACGACACGTCGACGATGCCCGAGTTGTAGAGCTCGCTCTCCGGCTCAAGCAGCGAGACCAGCACGGCGTACTCGCAGCCCTTGTTGCGCCGGTCCTGGTCGAGCTTCCTGAAGAAGTCCGAGTTCTTGTGGCGGCTGCGCGCGGCGGAAGCGTCCTCCTCGCTCTTCATCTCAAACATGATGGAGACGATCTCAACGCCGTCCGCGTCCTTCTCGCGAAAGACGTAGTCGCCCTTGGAGCCGTCCACGACCTCGTTGTCCTTGTGGAACTCCGCGTTGCGAAAGCCGAGGCTGCGCCAGCGGTTGAACTCCATCTCGCAGTGCTGCTCGAGCGTCTCTCCGATGAGCTTGGTCGTGAGCTTGGAGCGCTGGTTGCGCAGGCGCTCGATCTCATCCTCGCGGTCGCGGATGGTCTGGTCCTTGAGGTTGGCCTGCTCCGTGAGCTGCTGCTTGAGGGATGCCTCCACCTGCTCGCGCTCGAGCTTGGCGGCGCGCAGGTCGCTCTCAAGGCGAACGATCTGCTTGTCCTGCTCGCCCGTTGCCTCCGTGATGGCGAGCGCCTTCTCCGAGGCAAAGGACGCTTCACGAGTCTTGAGCTGGGCCTCCAGCTCCGCAATTCGGCGCTCCCCCTCCGCAAGGCGCTCCGCGAGGGTCTTCTCGGCATTGGCGCGCTCGAGCGCAAGGGCATCCGAGCCCTCGCGAAGCTGGGCCTTCAGCCGCACGATCTCCGCGTCGCGCTCCGCGGTGGCCTGGGTGGCCTCCTGCCGGGCGAGGGCCACGGCGGCGTCCACGGCACTCGCGCGCTCGCGCTCCGCAAGGCGCTCGCGCTCCGCGAGCTCGCGCGTGAACTCGGCGTCTCGGACCTGTCGCACTATCTGGGCATACTCGGACTCGTCTACCTGAAATACCTCGCCGCAGTGCGGGCACTTGATCTCTGCCATGGGGCTCTCCGTCCTTCTCGACTATGACCAGCTTACTCGTACCACCGGACAACAATTGCCGAGAAGTGCATCGCGCCTTTGGAACGAGAATTGCCATAGTTTGATGTTTTTCATTCGCCCGGAATGCACCTGGCGCACTTTTGCCGTCCCGCGCTCGCGGGGAGGCCGTTTCCGTGAGGTTTGAGGTGGTTTTGGGCAACACTTTTTATGTACTCAATGCCTTTGGAAGGCATCGCGGGTCACGTGGTCAACGTTTCCGCAGGTCGTTCTGCTTGGCAGGGGCCCCTTAACGTGCAGGACGGCGTTGGATATCAAATCTTTTGCCCAAAACCGGTCGGTATCACCAGCGCCGAGAAGGGCATGGGGGTGGGTTGGTGACAAAGGTGGTGACAAAGAGGGCCCCACGGCAGATGCCGTGGGGCCCGAGTCGCCGTTCTTCTTGCCTCTTGCGCCTAGCGGCCGCCGAAGGGACTGTACTGCTGCTCCTGATACTGCTGGTAGAGATCGATGAGGTCCTCGAGGGAGACGTCCTGGCCGTTCACGTTGACGGTCTGGTTCTGCTGCTCCTGCTGCTGTTGCTGGAGGGTCTCGTCGGAGCCAAGGGTCACGTCGAAGGTCATCTGCTCGCTGCCGCGCATCACGGTCACGGGCACGGTCTCGCCCTCGCTGTGGGAGCGCACCGCGAGGATGGCTCCGTCGGCCGAGGTGATCTGCTCGTCGCCAATGGCGGTGATGACGTCTCCCACCTGGATGCCCGCCGCGGCTGCCGGACCGCCCTCGGCAACCTCGACCACGTAGGCGCCCTGGTCAACAGCGAGGTTGTTCCTGAAGGCGTTCTGCGCGTTCACGGTCTGCATGGTAAGGCCGATGTAGGCGTGCGTGACCGTTTCTCCGGCGATGATCTTGTCGGCAACCTCCACGGCGTAGTCGCTCGGGATGGCATAGCCAATGCCGGCAAAGCTCTGCGTGTCGGACGAGTAGAGCGTGCAGATGCCCACAAGCTGGCCCTCGGCGTTCACGAGCGCGCCGCCGGAGTTGCCGGGGTTGATCGTGGCGTCGGTCTGGATGAGGTTGGTGTAGAGCGTGTTGCCCGAGGCGCCTTCCATGAGGGTGTTGCGCGAGAGGGCCGAGACAATGCCCTGCGAGACGGAGTTCTCAAGGCCAAACGGGCTGCCCACGGACATGACCCAGTCGCCCACCTGCAGGTCCGAGGAGTTGCCGATCTCCATGGGCGTGACCTCGGCATCGCCAAAGTCAGCGTGGATGACGGCCAGGTCGGAGGAGGCGTCGGTGCCCACGAGGGTCGCCGCGTAGCTCTGCCCGTTCATGGTAACCGAGATGGACTCGGCATCCTCGATGACGTGGTTGTTGGTAATGATGTTGCCGTTCTTGTCATAGATGACGCCGGAGCCCATGCCCTCGCCGTCGGCGTAAGTGCTGTAGACCGTGACCACGGAGGGCAGGGCCTTTGCCGCCACGGCGTTGGCTACGGTGGTGTCCTCGTCGTTGGGGTCAATCGTGACCTGCTGGCCCGAGCTGCCGCCGGCGACCACGGTGGTCTTGCCGATCACGCCGCCCGCGTAGAGCGCGCCCGTGAGCGCCGCCGCACCGATCACGCCGCCAAGAAGGCCGGCGAGAACCGCCTTGAGCCCGGAGTACGCACGTTTGTTGTGCTGGTCGTGGTCCTCATGGTGAGCGTGGGCGGCGTGCTGTCCGTAGTCAAACTCCGGCGGCTCCGGGGTGGTGTTTGCACCCGGCACCGGCGGGGTGTACGGCTCCGGGCGAACCTCGGTCTGGGGCTCCTCGGAACGCTCGGGATCGGAGGTCCCATATGGATACTCGCTCATGGCTGCCTCTCTTCTTCTGACGCGCCAAACGTCGGCGCGGATGCGTCCTTCGTGGTCAAGAGGGAATGTACCCCCAGCGCTCCGCCGTCAAGACAGGTGTACGGGAATTGTCACATGCGTGCCATGTTGCTTTTGGTTGTCTGAAAGGGCACGCCAGGCCTGTCTTGCGTGCCGACGAGAAATATCGGCCTCCGTACCACTTTCTCAAGACCGTGGCGAGAAAATCAGGGGGCTGTACCACGCGCTTCGATGGGGTGCCGAGAAATACCGGCCCCTGTACCCGCCACCGCACTTCTCGCCGATAAAACCCGCCCTCTGTACCAGCATTGATCCGAATGCGGACCATCGGTTGGTACAGGGGGACGCTTTTCTCGGCAGGTCTTCGGACATCTGGTACAGCCCCGAGGTTTTCTCGGCGCTCATTTTGGAATCTGGTACAGAGGCGCGGTTTTCTCGGCCCGCAGACGACTAGATGCGGAAGAGGTAGCCCACACCGCGGATGGTGACGATGTGGCTTGCCACCTGCGGGCCCACCTTGGAGCGCACGCGACGGATGTGCACGTCAACGGTGCGCGTGCCGCCGCAGTACTCGAAGCCCCAGACGCGGTGCAGCAGCGTCTCGCGCGAGTAGGCACGGCTCGGGTGCGTGGCCAAAAAGGACAGCAGCGAGTACTCCATGAGCGTGAGGTCCACGGGCTTCTCGTCAATGTAGACCTGATACGTGGCCAGGTTGATGGTCATGTTGTCCACGGTGACAAGGTCTGCCGGGGCGCTCTCCTCGCCCGGCCAGAGCAGAAGCGTGCAGCGCAGCTCAAACTCGGCGGAGCCTGCAGTGGAGAGGATAAAGTCGTTGGAGCCCTGCGTGGGCATGTGGAGCATAGCCAGCTTGTCGGGGTCCTGGACAAGCAGCATGGGGATGAAGCCGTTCTCCTGGACAAAGGCGTCAACAGCATTGAGGATGTCCTGGCTCATGCCCTCGCCGTCAAGAATCACAAGGTCAAACTCATGCCCTGAGCTCACGGCCTGCGAGAAGGTCTCCTCGTTTGCAAGGGCAATGGAGACGTCGATGGCGTGAGAGAGCTCTCGCATGCGATCGTGCAGGAGCGTGGTGGCGGAGACAAGCAGAATGTTCTTGTGATGCATCCGGTCGACCCCCCGAAGTAAGGACGCATGAACTACCGAATACTACCACAAAGACTTCTACTCCACCTCACACGAGGAGCCCCTTCGACGTTCCTCCAGAAAGTGCGCTGCGCGGAACTTTCTTACGGAACGTCGAAGGGGCTCACGACGGCCGCCGGAATGTTCCGTAGAGAAGTTTCGCGAAGCGCACTTCTCGAAGGAACATTCCGGCGGCCCACAGCGCGAGAAGAAGGGGCTACTTGATCGAGCCGAGGAACTCGGCGGTGCGGGGGTTCTCGGGGTGGTCGAAGACCTTCTCGGGGAGGCCCTGCTCCACCACCACGCCCTCCTCCATGAAGACCACGCGGTCGGCCACGTCACGCGCGAAGCCCATCTCGTGGGTCACGACGATCATGGTCATGCCGGAGTTCTCCGCGAGGTCGCGCATGACGTCGAGGACGCCGCGCACGAGCTCGGGGTCAAGGGCCGAGGTGGGCTCGTCAAAGAGCAGCACGTTGGGGTGCATGGCAACCGCGCGCGCGATGGCCACGCGCTGCTGTTGGCCACCGGAGAGCTGCGCGGGCTTAAAGTCCGCGCGGTCCGCAAGACCCACGGCATCGAGCTGCTTCATGGCCTCCGCCTCGGCCTCGGCCTTGTCCTTCTTGAGCACCTTGGTCTGGCCGATCATGACGTTTTCCTTGGCCGTGAGGTGCGGGAAGAGGTTGAACTGCTGGAAGACCATGCCCACGTCGCGGCGCAGCTTGTTGACCTCAGCGGCGCTCTTGTTGGTGATCTCGTCATCCTCGATGAGGATGTGACCGGCGCTCGGCGTCTCGAGTAGGTTGATGCAGCGCAGCATCGTGGACTTACCGGAGCCGGAGGGACCCAGGACCACCACGACCTCGCCAGGCCAGACGTTGAGGTTCACGTCCTTCAGGACGAGCGTGTCGTCAAAGCTCTTGTTGAGGTGTTCGATGCGCACGATGGGGTGCTCGCCGGGCGTGAAGTGGTGGCTCGTGAGGCCCTGGTCGGCCTCGTAGGCAATGCGCGCGGCCTCCTCGGCGGGAAGCGCCGGCGGGACGTCGATGGTGCGCGCGTGACCGAACTTCTTAGCAGGCATCGGCGGCGACCTCCTTCATCTGGGCGGCGGCGTTGTCGGCCACGTCGGCGCGGCGCTTGGGGCGCGGGCCGCCGCCACGCTCGGAGCGGGCGATGTTCTCCTCGACGATGCCCACGACCTTGATCAGCGGCAGCGTGACGATGAGGTAGAAGATGCCGGCGGCCACGTAGGGGGTGATGTTGCCGGAGACCGTGGTGAGGTTCTTGGAGAACATCATGAGCTCCATGACGCCCACCGAGGAGAGCAGCGACGTGTCCTTGAAGGCGGTAATGAAGTCGCTCGTCACGGTGGGGATCACGCGGCGCACGGTCTGCGGCAGGATGATGGTGAACATCGTCTGCACGTAGTTCATGCCAAGCGAGCTCGCGGCCTCGTACTGGCCCTGCGGGATGGACTGGATGCCCGCGCGGAAGATCTCGGCGAGGTAGGCCGATGAGTTGATGGCCATGACGATGATGCCCAGCAGGTTGTTGTCGATGTTGATGTTGAGCATCGGCAGGCCAAAGAACATGATGTAGATCTGCAGGAAGAGCGGCGTTCCGCGCAGCACGTTGATGTAGATCACCGCGATGGCGCGCAGGATGCGCCACTTGGAGATCTTGAGCATGGCAAACAGCAGTCCCAGCGCGATGGCAAACGGGTAGGCCGCCACCACGATGCCCAGGCAGAGGATCCAGCCCGGCGCAAGGGACGAGAAGGACGTCACGAGCAGCTGGGGCTTGAGGAACATGCCCAGGAACTGGTTTGAGTTCCACGCCTCCACCCACGGCTGCTCGTCGAGCCAGTTGACGATCGACTGCAGCGGGGTGTTGGCGATGGTCTCGATGGGCTTGGAGTCGGCGAGCTCGTGGGTCTGGCCCGCGCTCTCGTAGCTGCCCGAGACGACGCACTCCCCACCCTCGGAGGGGAACTGCATGTTGGTGATCTCAAGGCGCAGGAGCGACCCCTCGGGAACGGGCTGGTCAAAGCTCACCGTGATGGAGGGGCCCGAAGGCGTGGCCTCGCCGGTGACGTCCATGCGCTTCAGGCCCTCGAGGGCGGTGATGCGCGTGGTGGAGCCGTCAAACGTGGAGCCCTCGGGAAGGGTCAGCGTGACCGAGGTGACCTCCTCGCCGCCCTCGACCGTGCCCTCCCAGGTGAGGCGCGTGTCCATCCCGCCAATGACACCGTCACCGCCGTCCTCGTTGGGACGAGCGGTGGCCTTCTCGGTGGTGAGCGCCTGAGCGGGCTGCGGCGCCGCGAGCGCAAAGACGCCCGTGAGCGCCAGCGCGAGCGCAACGAGAAGCGCCCCCCGTTTATGCTGCATGCTTCCTCCGTTTCGGTGCTGACAAAGGTGACAGGGCACTTTGTCATGATGCGCGTGGGCCGCGGCAATCATGACAAAGTGCCCTGTCACCTTTGTCAGCACCGGCCGCGGCCCGCAGGTTCTTCTCGCTTAGATCTCGGTGGTGCCGAACCACTTCTGCTTGAGCTCGTCCATCGTGCCGTCCTCCTCGATCTGGGCGAGGGCGTCGTTGATGGCGTCCTTGAGGCCCGGGTTGTCGTAGGAGACGGCGATGCCGTACTGCTCGCCCGTGGGGATCTCCTCGAGGACCTTGAGGTCGGAGAAGGACTGCGCGAGCATGTTCTGGGCAACGGGCAGGTCGATGACCATGGCCTGGTAGGAGCCCGTGGAGACGCCCATCATGCCGGCCGTGACGTCAGCCAGCGGCACGCGCGTGGCATTGGGCAGGTTCTCCTGGATCCAGGCGTCGCCGGTGGTGCCGGTCTGGCATGCGATCTGGATCTCCTCGGTGTCGAGGTCGTCGGTGGCGTAGCTGGAGCTGGCGGCCACGATGAGGGCCTGGTTGGAGTTGAGGTAGGGATCGGAGAAGTCAACGTCCTCAAGGCGCTCGTCGGTGATGGTGACGCCAGCGATGGAGATGTCGGCCTTTCCGCCCTGCTTGATGGTGGGGACGAGCGTGTCGAAGGCCTGGTTGGGCAGCCACTCGCAGGTGAGACCCATCTTCTCCGCAATGGCGTTGGAGAGGTCCACGTCAAAGCCCACGGTGTTGCCGTCCTCGTCGATGTACTCGAAGGGCGAGAAGCCGAGCTCGGCCACGTTGGTGAGCACGCCCTCCTTCACGAGGGTGTAGGAGGCCTCCTCGGGGGTCTGGTCGGTGGTCTGGTCATCGGTGGTCTGGTCGGTGGTGTTCTCGGCGGGCTGCTCGGAGCCGCCGCAGCCGGCGAGGGCGAGGGCGCCGGCGGCGCCGAGGGTTGCGACGAAGTTGCGACGGGTCATGCTGGACATTTCATTTCCTCCCATTGTGATGTGCAAAGGTTCCTGTCCCCTTTGCACGCTTACTGCTAGAGCTCGGCGCCGAGCCACTTGACCTCGAGCTCGGAGATGTAGCCCTCCTCCTCGAGCTCGGCCAGGGCGCCGTTGATGGCCTCGGTGAGGCCGGGGTTGTCCTTGTTGACGGCAATGCCGTACTGCTCGCCCGTGGGGATCTCGATGGCCACCTGGCAGTCGGTGAACGAGCTGGAGCAGAGGTAGGTCATCACGGGCAGGTCCGCCACCGCGGCGGAGTAGAGGCCGGTCTGCACGCCGGTGATCGCGACCACCGGGTCGTCAAGCGCCACGATCTCCGCGTTGGGCAGGTTCTCCTCGGCCCAGGAGGCGCCGGTCGTGCCCGCCTGGACGGCGATCTTGGTGCCCTCGACGTTGAGATCGTCCTCGGTCACGTCCGCGTTTGCCGCAAGCGTCACGAGGCCCTGGTTGGAGTCCATGTAGGAGTCGGTGAAGTCCACCTGCTCCATGCGGGCGTCCGTGATGGTGATGTTGGAGACGCCCACGTCGGCCTTGCCGCCCTGCTCGATGAGCGGGACGATGGTGTCGAACTTCATCGCGGGAAGGACCTCGCACTCTAGGCCGAGCTTGTCGGCCACGGCGTTGATGAGGTCGATCTCAAAGCCCTGGGCCTCGCCGGTGTTCTCGTCAACAAAGTCGAGCGGGGCGTTGGCCAGGTCGGAGGCAACGGTGATGGTGCCATCGGTGACGAGGGTGTAGGACGCCTCGGAGGTGTTGTCAGAGGCGGGGGTGCTGGTCTGCCCTCCCCCGCTGCATCCCGCGATCGTCACGGCGAGTGCGCAGGCAACCGCAAGGCCGCCCGCAATCCGGCTGGAGAGCTTCATGATAGGGTTCCTTCCCCCAGTGCTTTGGCGCGTGGTCACGCCCTTTCCCGACAGAGGGCACGGGGTCTTCCCCGTGTCGAGGCCGCGGCCTCGCCTGTCGCCAAGGAGCTAGTTTGGTTCATTTGCCCTCATAAGCCCCGCGCCTTTGGCTTTCTTAACAAGATTGACATGATTTTGCGCGCGAGAACCCGCTGGTCTGCATACTCGTCCTCAAGGTTGCGGTTTTCTGCATACTTCGAGAAGAAAATTGCATATTTGACCACTGTGGCCACTTTCAGCATGCGCTCCGTGCCCCCCCGCGCTGACCACCGCCAAATCTACGCCGCACGGAGAAGCGCAGGGTCAAAACGTGACGCCCGCGCGTATGGTGAGAGAGGCCAACATCGTCACAGGAGGGTACGCCATGACGCGCATGGGATATGCAGGAAAGCACGCCGCACTTCTCGCCGTTGCGCTTGTCACCGCCCTGGCGCTTGTCGCCGGCTCGCCCCTGGCGGCCCGCGCGGACGAGGCTGTTGTAGACTCCCCCACCACCGACGAGGTAGTGGTGCAGGAGCCAAATGAGGACCAGGGCGAGAAGGACCCGCAGGGCGAGCCCGAGGAGCAACCGGAGGAGCGGCCCGAGCAGGGGACGGATCCCGATGAGTCGGCCGAAGAGGCACCGGAGCCGGAGCCAACGCCCGAGCCGGAGCCGGAACCGGAACCCGAACCTGAGCCCGAGCCCACTGACATGACGATGCTGCGCTTCTACAACCCCTACACCGGCGAGCATCTCTACACTGCGGACGCCGACGAGGGCGAGGCGCTGGTCGAGCTGGGCTGGTCCGCCGAGGGCGAGGCCTGGACCGCGCCCCTCTCGTCAAAGACGCCCGTCTACCGGCTCTACAACCCCTACGTGAGCGGAGGGGACCACCACTACACCACAAACAAGGCCGAGTATGACCAGCTTGGGCGCCTCGGCTGGCGGCAGGAGGGTATTGGCTGGTACTCGGATGACGAGCGCGGCGTGCGGCTCTACCGGCTCTTTAACCCCTACGCCCAGACGGGCTCGCACCACTATACCACGAGCTACGACGAGCTCGTAGCCCTCAAGCGCCAGGGCTGGTGCTACGAGGGAACGGCCTGGTACGGCATGGCACAGTAAGAGAGGAGCCGCGTGCCCAAGCGGCTCGCGGCTCCCTTGCGCTCATTCGGGGCGGCCCCATTGACGGGCTTAGACGCCACCGTAGTAGTGCTCGCGCTCCCAGTCCGTGACGGCGGTGCAGAACTCCTCCCACTCGCGGCGCTTCTCGCGCACGAAGTAGGTGAAGATGTGGTCGCCGAGAACCTCGCGCATGAGCTCGGAGGACTCAAAGCGGTCGATGGCCTCGCCGAGGGTGCGCGGCAGGCGGCAGATCCCCTTGGCGGCGAGCTCGGCCTCGCTCAGGTTGAAGGTGTCGCACGTGGACTCCTCGGGCAGCGGGAGTCTCTCCTCGATGCCCTTGAGTCCGGCCGCGATGGTGACGGCGAGCGCCAGGTACGGGTTGGCCGTGGGGTCGGGGCTGCGCAGCTCGATGCGCGTGGCGATGTGCTTGCCGGGCTTGTGCGTGGGGATGCGCACGAGCGCGGAGCGGTTGCGGCGACCCCAGGTGGCATAGGTGGGCACCTCGCCCGTGGAGACAAAGCGCTTGTAGGAGTTGACCGTGGGGTTGGTGACCAGCGTGAACTCCGGGGCGTACTTGAGGATGCCCGCAATGTAGTGCTGCCCGATGTCGGAGAGGTGCGCGGGGTGGTGCTCCTTGGGGCCCCAGAAGAGGTTCTCGCCCTCGTGGTCGAGAAGGGACTGGTAGAGATACATCGCCGATCCCGGGGCGCTCGCGATGGGCTTGGGCATGAACGAGGCGAACATGCCCTGGCCCGCAGCCTCCTGCTTGATGACCAGGCGCGCCGTCATGATGTTGTCCGCGCAGCTCACGGCCTCGGTGAAGCGCAGCTCAACGCCGTTCTGGGACGGGCCGGCGGCGTGATAGGAGTACTGCACCGGGATGGACATCTTCTCCAAGGTGAGCGTGGTCTGGCGGCGCAGGTCGTTGGCGCGATCCATCGGCGTGAGGTCAAAGTAGCCGGCGGTGTCCAGCGGCACGGGATCGAGGTCGTTATCGAAGTAGAAGTACTCGATCTTGGGACCCACGTTGGGAACAAAGCCCTGCTCGTCGGCCTTCTCGAAGACCTTGCGCAGGCAGCGGCGCGGGTCGCCGTCAAAGGGCTCGCGCGAGGGGGTGGAGACGTCGCAGAAGACGCGCGCCACGCCGGACTCCTTGGGACGCCACGGGAGCAGCGCAAACGTGGCAGGGTCCGGGAAGGCCAGCATGTCCGACTCCTCAAGAGAGGCAAAGCCGTCAACGGCGGAGCCGTCAAAGCCAATGCCCTCCTCAAAGGCCTCCTCCAGCTCCTCCGGCGAGATGGCAAAGCACTTGAGGTTGCCAAGAACGTCCGTGAACCACAGCTGCACGAAGCGGATGTCGCGCTTCTCGACGGTGCGCAGGACGAAGTCGATGTCTTTCTCGGTGCTCATGCGAGGTCCTCCCCGGTGCGGACGCGAGCGGTTCATAGTCTTTCGTAGGTTCTCACAGAAGTGTTTCGCCCCTGTTTCCCATTAGGAGCTGTAAAAGGGGGACGGGTTCTACCTCTCAGAGTTTTTGGGACAGGCCTCGAACAACACTCGAGGCCTGTCCCAAAAACTCTGAGAGGTAGAACCCGTCCCCCTTTTACAGCTTGTTGAGGCGGTCCTCCACGTGGCTGAGCATATCCTTGGCAGCGGGGCACGGCGCACCGGTAACGTGCGCGGAGCAGCTCCCGCGGCTGCCGCAGTCCGAGCAGCCGTTGGCTTGAGACCGCACGATGGAGCGTACGGCAAGCACCAGCAGCACCGCAATCACCGCTATGACAAGAAAATCGGTCGTACTCACGCTCCCGCTCCCTCCGACAGCTGAAAAACCTCAGTGTTAACCTAACGCAACTATACCCATTGCGTCATACTATACATGTTGGGCGGCGCCCGCCGCACAAACTCAGCATCGAGAAGGGACGTGTCTCCAATGAACGACGATCAGACCATGCAGCTCGTCATCGTCCGCCACGGCGAGTCCGAGTGGAACAAGCTCAACCTCTTCACCGGCTGGACCGACGTTGACCTCACCGACACCGGCCGCGAGGAGGCCCACGCGGGCGGCAAGGCCCTCAAGGAGGCCGGCTACGACTTCGACGTCTGCTACACCTCGCTGCTCAAGCGCGCCATCCACACGCTCAACTGCGTGCTCGACGAGCTCGACCGCAACTGGTTGCCCGTCACCAAGGCCTGGCAGCTCAACGAGCGCCACTACGGCGCCCTCCAGGGCCTGAACAAGGCCGACGCCGCTGCCGAGCACGGCGAGGACCAGGTCAAGATCTGGCGTCGCTCCTTTGACGTTCAGCCGCCCGCCCTCGAGCCCGGCGACGAGCGCGACCCGCACGTCCAGGAGATGTTCCGCGACGTACCCAAGGAGGACCTCCCCTACACCGAGTGCCTCAAGGACACCATCGCCCGCGCCTGGCCGTACTTTGAGCAGGAGATCAAGCCGCAGATGGAGGCCGGCAAGCGCGTGCTCATCGCCGCTCACGGCAACAGCCTGCGCGCCCTCGTCATGCAGTTCGAGAAGCTGACCCCCGAGGAGATCCTCGAGGTCAACATCCCGACCGGCGTGCCGTGCGCCTACACCTTCGACAAGGACTGGAACGTCGTCGACAAGCACTACATCGGCGACCCGGCCACCATCGAGGCCAAGATCAACGCCGTTGCCAACCAGGGCAAGGTCAAGAAGTAGGCTGCGTTCGCCCCTGAGCGCGTAGAGAAGGCCCCCGGAGTTCCTACGAGAAGTGCGCTGCGCGAAACTTCTCTCCGGAACCCCGGGGGCCTTGCGCGTTCCGGGTCGCGGGTCGCCGACCGCGGGCGGGATGCCGGCGGCGGGGCGGGCCGGCGGGGCGCTAGGCCTTAACGAGGGCCTCGGCGGCGGCCTTGAGCTCGGAGACGGCGGCAGCGTCGGACGCCAGGTTGGCGATGACCGCGGCGACCACGTTCACGCCAGCATCCTCCGCACCCTCCTTCCACGTGTCCATCCACTCTCCGGTCCCCCAGTCGTAGCTGCCGAACAGCACCACGGGCTTCTCGCCCAGCGCGTCCTTGCAGGCGTCCCAGACCGGCTCGAACTCGTCCGCCTCGAGCTCCTCGGCGCCCATGGCGGGGCAGCCGAAGGCCAGGGCGTCGTAGTCGGAGACCTCGTCTGCCGAGAAGTCGGCGACGGCGACGAGCCGCGCCGTGCCGCCCGCCTCGCCGACGCCCTCCTCGAGGGCGCGCGCCATCTCCTCGGTGTTGCCCGTGCTCGTCCAGTACACGATCGCGACGTTCTTGCCTATTGCGTTCCTTTCTCGCGCGGCCGGTGGCCGCAGCCCTTATGCCGCTCCCATCCGCAGCAGCTCCCGCATGGGGACCCCCGCGGAGAAAAGCCTCTTGACGTGGCTATCCGCCCGGTCCAGCTCCTCGAAGCGCCGCCGGGCGGCACGCACGTCCCCGTAGACCTTCCACCTGCCGCACGCCGCGGCGTTGCGGCCGCCGTCGGCCAGGAACCCCTCGACGTCCTCGACCGGGTATCCCAGGACGATCCCCACCTCGTGCGGGAAGGGGCGCCGACCGGCGTAGTATGAGCGGAGAAGCCCGGCGAGCCTGGAGACGAGGGACGCGGGGTCGCCCGGGAGCCCGCGGCGCGCCAGGAAGCGGCGGACCTCCCGCTCGGCGAGAAGAACCTCGACGAGCTCGGGCCTCCAGACGAGCAGCATGACGCGCTCGCCGCGCCACCCGAGGCACGAGATGCGAAGCCCCAGCGGGCGCGTCTGCCCCGCATAGACCGAGAGCAGCCGCGCGACGAGGCGGCGCGGGTGCGGTGTACTCGGCTCGCGTGGCGCCGCGACCGCCGCGCGTGTCGCGTCCGCCGTGCGTGCCGCCGCGCCCGCGGTGTCCGTCGCATCCGTCGTGCGCGGCCTGAAGCCAAAGACCGCAGCGGGCTTGCGACCCGCCATCACCAGACCGGCCTGGCACACGAGGCATCGGACGAGCTGAGCCTCGAGGAGCTCCTCGGGCGTCGCAGCCATCCCGAGGCCGACCGCGCTGCTGTCCATGCCCTGTCCCACGTCCGTCTCCTTTTGTTAGATGACACTAACTTCAGTCGATAAAGTACGCCATGGTTTACTCGTTGTCCAGAGAGGGCTGGCTGAGACTCGCTTGCCCATGCTCGAGGGCTGAAAGCGCAGCAAAGACGCAGCAGACAGACACGCCGGCAGCTGACGCCACACACAAAGGCGCCACCTGCCGCAGAGGGGGTTGGCAGGTGGCGCGAAGGTGCGCCGTTCGCGGCGGGGAGAGGATCCGCCGCTTGGGCAGGGTTAAACGCACTGCGCCGGTCCGAGACGCTGTCGCTTCGAGTCGCTTGTTCTTCTCGGCGCATAGTTAGAATAGGTTAACTTGCTTCGAATCCCTAGTGTAAACCTAGGTTAACACACTTTCTTCACAACTTGCCCGAGGCTGGTCACCTAGGTCTGTCCCACTTAGGGACAGGGACCTTTTGGGACAGCGGCGCACGCCGCGAGGCAACCGGGCGGCGCCCACGCAGCGGCGGCGCGGCCGCGCGCCCTACCCCAACGCCACGTCGAGCACCATCATCACCACAAAGCCGGCGATAAACCCGAGCGTGCCCACGTTGGAGTGCTCGCCGAGATGCGCCTCGGGGATGAGCTCCTCCACCACCACATAGATCATCGCGCCCGCGGCAAAGGCCAGAAGCCATGGCATATATGGGGCAATCCAGCCGCTGGCCAGCACCACCGCCACGCCGAAGACCGGCTCCACGATGCCGGAGAGGCTGCCGGCGAGAAAGGCGCGCCTGCGGCTCATGCCCTCGCGCGCGAGCGGCAGGGAGATCGCCGCGCCCTCCGGGAAGTTCTGCAGGCCGATGCCCATCGCCAGCGCCACGGCCATGCCGAGGTAGGCTTCCCCCGCCGCGCCCGAAGACTGCGCCGCCATCGCAAACAGCAGCCCCACCGACATTCCCTCGGGGATGTTGTGCAGCGTCACCGCGGATACCAGAAGCGTCGTGCGCTTCCACCCGGAGGGCACGCCCTCGGGCTCCTCGGCGTCCGCGTGCAGGTGCGGCAGGAAGGTGTCGAGCGCCATTAGGAAGGCCACGCCCAGGACGAAGCCGCCCGCGGCGGGCAGCCATCCCGGGACGCCCTGGGCCTCGGCCTGTTCGATCGCTGGGTTGAGCAGCGACCACACGCTCGCCGCCACCATGACGCCCGCGGCAAAGCCGAGGAAGATGTGGTGCATGAGCTTGCGCTCGGATCGGAAGAAGAACACCACCGCCGAGCCCGCCGTGGTCATGATCCACGTGAAGCCGCAGCCGAGCGCCGCCCACGTGAACGCCTGCGGGATGTTGTCGACCATGTGCCCTCCTGGAGAAGTCCGGCGAGGCCCCGCCGTCGTCGGCCCGCATGCGGCGCGCTCCTTCGCCGGCGCGACAAGTACCGTCAAACAGTACCATTATCTGTCAAAAGGGGACGGGTCCGTTTTCGCTGTCAAAACGGACCCGTCCCCTTTTTGCAGCGAAAACGGACCCGTCCCCTTTTGACCGCCGTCCCCTTTTGACCGCCAGGCGCGCGGGTAGCCCACGGCGCTCGCAACCTCGGCCACGCTCACCGACGCCACCTCGAGCAGGTTTGCCGCCCGCTCCATGCGCGCGCGGCGCACGTAGGCGCCCAGGCCCTCGCCAGTCTCCGCCCGGAAGGCCGCGCACAGCCTCGAGCGGCTCGTGAGCAGGTCGCGCGCGATCCCGTCGAGGGTGAGGCTCTCCCCCAGGTGCTGCGCCACGTGATGGCGCGCCGCGCACACGAGCCGCGCCTGCTCGAGCGTGCCGGCCGCCGCCTCGGCGCGCTCGCGCTCCTCGTGCCAGACGAGCGCCACCTCCGCCGCGCGCCCCATCTGCCGCATCACCTGACCCTCGTCCGCCAGCGCTCCCCCGAAAAGCGGCGTCACGGCGCGCAGGAGCGCGTCGAGCGCGGCCGCAACCTCGCCCGTGCACGTCTCCCCCACGCCATAGACGAGCTCGCGGGCTGCGTCGCGCCGCGCGCCCTCGAGGCGCCCGAGCCACTCGGGCAGCAGCGTCATCGAGACCGCGTCCTGCACCGAGCCTGCGCGCAGGGGGTAGGTGCGCTCTGAGCGGTCCTGCCCGAAGACCGCCACGCCGCCGCCCGCCCGGCGCCCGGCCGGCGCGCCGCCCCCGCGACGGCCACGCGCGCCGCCAGCAGCGCCGCGCCGCGGCGCCGCAGCTCCACGCCGAACTGCTCGACCTGCGCCATGTAGAGCTCCGAGAGCTCCGCCCACTTTCGAATCCGTCCCAATCTCGCTCCCCGGAACGCCCCGCCGAACACGCCCATAGTAAGTTAGTCAGTGCTAACAAACAACCGAGAAGAACCGGGAGGCATCTATGTCCAAGCAACCTGGGCCCGTCGGGCGCCTGCTCGCCTTCGCCGGGCCGCGGCGCGCGCTCACCTATCTTGGCCGCGCGCCCTCCGCCGTCTCCATGCTCGTGAGCTTTGGCCCCTACCTCTGCATCTGGCTGGTGGCACGCGAGCTCATCTCCATCGAGCCCGACTGGGGCGCCGCGACCGGCATCGCGGGCCTGGGGTGGCGCGCGCTCGGGCTCTCCGTGCTCTCCATCCTGCTCTACTTCGCGGGCCTCATGTGCACGCACCTCGCCGCCTTCCGCACCGCGGCGAACATGCGCAAGGCAGCCACGGAGCACCTCATGCACACGAGCCTGGGCTACTTCGACGACCATGCCTCGGGCGCACTGCGCCGCGTCGTGGACGGCTGCGCCGCCGAGACCGAGGGGCTTCTCGCACATAAGCTCCCTGACACCGCAGGCAGCATTGCCATGATCGTCGGCATGCTCGCGCTCTTCTTCGTCTTTGACTGGCGCCTGGGGCTCGCGTGCCTCGCGTCGGTGGTCATCTCGCTGGCGTGCATGCTCTACATGATGGGCGGCCGCGGCATGGACTTCATGACCCGCTACCAGGGCGCGCTCGTCAAGATGAACAAGACCGGCACCGAGTACGTGCGCGGCATCCCCGTGCTCAAGGTGTTCCAGGCCACGGTCCGCTCCTTCCGCGCCTTCCACGACGCCATCGAGGAGTTCACGCGCCTCGCCCAGGACTATGCCGTGAAGTGGTGCCAGGTGCCGCAGTCGCTCTCGCTCACGGTCATCAACTGCGTGGCGGCGTTCCTGGTGCCCGCCGCCATCCTCGTCGCGCCCGGCGAGGGGGACTTCGCCGCGTTTCTCGCCAACTTCGCGTTCTACACGATCTTCTCGGCCGTGATCCCCACCGCGATGACGCGCGTGATGTTCATGTCCGAGGCCTTCCAGTCGGCGGCGGACGCCGTCAGCCGCGTGGACGAGGTGCTCGCGGCGCCCGTGATCGAGGGGCCCGCCGCGCCGCAGACGCCCCGCGACGCCTCCGTCGAGCTGCGCGACGTGAGCTTCACCTACCCCGGCGCCGAGGCGCCCGCGCTCGACCACGTGAGCGTCACGGTGCCCGCGGGCTCGACGGTCGCCCTGGTGGGCCCCTCCGGCGGCGGCAAGACCACGGCCGCCTCGCTCGTGCCGCGCTTCTGGGACGTGGGCGCGGGATCGGTGCTGGTGGGCGGCGTGGACGTGCGACAGATGGACCCGCACGTCCTCATGGAGCAGGTGGCCTTCGTCTTCCAGGCAAACTGCCCGTTCAAGGCCAGCGTGCTGGAGAACGTCCGCGCCGCGCGCCCGGACGCCACCCGCGAGGAGGTCCTGGAGGCGCTCTCCGCCGCGCGGTGCGACGACATCGTAGCCAAGCTCCCCGACGGCATCGACACGGTGGTGGGCGCCGGCGGCGTCTACCTCTCCGGCGGCGAGGTCCAGCGCCTCATGATCGCCCGTGCGATTCTCAAGCGCGCCCCGATCGTGGTGCTCGACGAGGCAACGGCCTTCGCGGACCCGGAGAACGAGGCGCGCATTCAGGCCGCCTTCAGGCGCCTCGCGCGCGGGGCGGACGGCAGCCGCCGCACCGTGCTCATGATCGCCCACCGGCTCTCCACCGTGCGCGGCGCCGACAAGATCTGCGTGCTCGACGGCGGGCGCATGGTCGAGCAGGGCTCGCCGGCGGAGCTTCTCGCGGCCGGGGGGCGTTCGCGCGCATGGTGGAGCTGCAGCGCGCGGGGGAGGACTGGACGCTGTAGGCCGCGGCGGGCGCGCGGGGCGGGTGCCGGGCGCGCCGGCGCGCGGCCCGCCCGCGCCCCCCTACTCGCGCAGAAGCGGGCGCGCGTTGAGCGCCGTGATCGCGAGCGTCGAGGCGTTGTGCAAGTAGGCTGCGGTGGTAAGCGAGATCGCGCCGCCGAGCCCCAGGGCTATGAGCAGCGTGTTGAACCCCACGATGAGGCGGTAGTCGCGCCGGATGCGGGCCATGAGGCGCTCGGAGAGGTCGCGCGCCGTCACGAGCGCCCCGAGCGAGGGCTCCGTCACGAGCACGTCGGCCACGGCGCGCGCCACGTCGCTCGCGTCGCCCATCGCGACGGAGACGTCTGCCGCGGCGAGCGCAGGCGAGTCGTTGATGCCGTCGCCCACCATCATGACCGTGCGGCCCTCCCGGCGAAGCGCCTCGACGTGGGCGCTCTTGCCCTCCGGCAGCACCTGCGCGCGGTACGACGTGAGCCCGAGCTCCGAGGCCACCCGGCGCGCCGCGGGCTCGGCGTCGCCCGTGAGCATCACGAGCTCGTCCATGCCGCGCCCGCGCAGCTCCCTCACGACCTCGCTCGCCTCCGCGCGCGGCGGGTCGCTCACGCAGATGGCACCCACCAGGGCGCCGTCGCACGCCACGTAGATCACCGACGCGGCCGGAGCCTCGCGCTCCACGAGCTCGTCGAGCCCCGCGGGCCGCTCGACGAGCTCGTCCTCAAAGAGGAAGTGGGCGCTGCCGATGAGCACGTCCTTCTCGCCCACGCGCGTGGCGATGCCGTGCGCCACGATGTAGCGCACCTCCGCATGGAGCTCGCTTTCGTGGGAGAGCCCGCGACGCTCCGCCTCCGCCACGATCGCGCGCGCCATGCTGTGCGGGAAGTGCTCCTCTATGCAGGCGGCCAGGCGCAGGACCTCGTCCTCGCCGAGGTCCCCGAGGGAGATCACGCGCTCCACGGCGGGTGCGGCGTTGGTGAGCGTCCCCGTCTTGTCAAAGACCACCGTGTCCGCCGCAGCCATGGCCTCGAGGTACCTGCCGCCGCGCACCACTATGCCGTGGCGGGCGGCCTCGTTCATGGCGCTCATGACCGCCACCGGCGTGGAGAGCTTGATCGCGCACGAGTAGTCCACCATCAGGACCGACATCGCCGTGCGCAGGTTCCTCGTCACGGCCAGGATGCCGAGAAACGCGAGGAAGCTGTACGGCACGATGGCGTCCGCCAGGCGCTCCGCCCTGCCCTGGGCCGAGGCCTTGAGGTCGGAGGACTCCTCCACCATGCGGGCGATCCGGTCTATGCGCGCGGCGCCGGGGACGGCGGCCACGCGGACGAGCAGGTCGCCGTCGCGCAGCGCGGTGCCGGCGAAGACGGTGGACCCGGCCTCCTTGCGCACGAGCGCCGCCTCGCCGGTCATCGAGGACTCGTCGAGCTCGCCCACGCCGCCCACGACGGTGCCGTCTACGGGAAGGACACCGCCCTGCGCGAGGTGGAGCACCATGCCCTCCCGCACGTCCACGGTGGCGATGCGCACGTCCCTGCCGTCGACCACCTGCCAGACGCTCTCCGCGCGCACGACGAGGCCGTCGCGCAGCGCGAGGCGCGCCCGGGCGTTGACGTGCTCCTCCATGAGGGAGGAGAGGCGCAGGAGAAACGCGATCGTCCCCGCCTCCGAGAAGGACCTCCGGGAGAGCGCCGCGGCGAGCGCGGCCGCGTCGAGCACCTCGACGGCCATGCGGCCGGAGAGCAGGACCCGAATGCCGCGCAGGATGTGACGTGCGGCGCGCACGCAGACGAGCGCGACGCGCGCCGGGGCGGGCACGAGCGCGCGGCGGGCGGCGCGCGCGAGCAGGAGGCGCACGACCCTCATCTGAAAGCGGTTGTTCTCGAGCGCCATCTCGAGCTCCGTCTCGCGCGGGCCAAGCCCGGGCTCCTCGACGGACGGCAGCGCGAGAACGTCAAGCGAGCGCACGGCATCGAGCGCCGCCGTGCGCGCGGCGGGGTCAGCCGGGTCCGTGCGCAGGAGTATGGAGCCGTTGGCGGCATGCGCCTCCGCGAAGAGGACGCCGGGCACGGCCATGAGCGAGTGGGAGACCCCGCGAGCCTCGGCCTCGGTCATGAGGTCGCGCCCGCATCGCAGGCGCAGGCGCCCCGGAATCTCCGAGACGATCTCAAAGAGCATGGGCCTTACGCCTCTGCGGCGGCGCTCTCGGCGTCGACCTGCGCGGTGACCTCTGCCCGGACCTTGCCCTCGAGAGTGGCGAGGCGCTCTGCGACCGCCGCGTCGATCTTGGCCTGGCGGCGCGCCTCGGCGCAGGCGTCGTTGGCGTCGTCCACGACGGACTGGGCCTCGGCGCTCACGGCGTCGGAGACGCGCATCGCCGCGGTGGTGGCGGCAACGGCCGCCCTGTGCAGGGTGCCCTTGGCGGCGAGGCCCGCGGTCACACCGGCGAGCGCGGCGCCGCCCAGGGCAAAGAGAACGTGATGGTGAAGAGACATGGCTCCTCCTTCGTCTGGCCGTCTTGTCCCCGACAGTATTGTTCCTCTCGGCGCGGAGGTCGACCCGTCGCTCCAAAAGGGCGTACCGTGTCTAACTTCTCGGAAGGCCGGCGCCCGCGCGCGGGCGGTAGCGCTCCCGGAACGCCGTCGGGCTCAAGCGCAGGCAGCTGGCGAAGGCGCGGGCGAACTTGGACGCGTTGGCGTAGCCCAGGGCGCGCGCCACGTCCGCCACCGGCAGGTCGGTCCGCGCGAGCAGGCGCGCCGCGGCGATCATGCGGCGGCGGCGCGCCCACTGGTAGACGGGCATGCCAAACTCCTCGCGGAAGGCCTCCTTGAGGACGGTGGGCGACGTGCCGCACGCCCGGGCGAGCTCGGAGATCGTGGGGTGGCGGGAGAGGTCGGCGAGAAGGACCTCGCGCGCCCTGCGGGCGACCTCCTCTCGGCCGGGCATCGCGCGCCCCTAGCCGGCCACGTGGTAGCCCGCGGCCTCAACGGCTGCGGAGAGCGCCGCCCGGTCGACGGGGTCCTTCGAGAGGACGCGCACGCGGTCGGGCAGGCTCGCGCGGGCCCACACGCCGCCGATCGCGTCGAGCGCGGACTCGACCGAGGCCAGGCAGTGCTCGCAGTGCATCCCCTCGACGGTGAGGTCGACCGCGTAGGGGTAGTGGGCCTCGTCGGTGTCGGCCACCGTCGGGCGCGCGACGTGTGCCTCGTCCCTGCCCGAGCAGCCGCAGCCGCAGCCGCCGCGGCGCAGCGTGCGCACGTAGCGCCCGGCGACCACGATCACCGCCATCACCACCACGACGAAGATGATTGCATCTGCCATTGCCGTCTCCTCCCTCTCGCGAGAAGGGCGCGCCGCCAGCAGGGGTTGCCGACGACGCGCCCGGATGGTACGAAGGGTGCCTGCCCCTTTGTGGGACCCTTTGTTGGTCGGTGGCCCAAAAGTGACCTGTCCTTTTTTGCTGCGAAAACGGACCCGTCCCCTTTTGGGTTACGCGAGCTGGGCGAGGACCTTCTCGTCCTTCTCGTCCTGCTTGGGCATCGGGCGCACGATCTGGAAGATCATGCCCGCGAGCAGCACGAACGCGACCACCGTCCACAGCCCGAAGCTCCCCAGCACGAAGAGCTCCCAGAGCTGGTTGATGATCAGGCCCACGCACCAGGCGAAGACGCACTGGTAGCCAATGGCGAACCAGAACCACTTGGGCGAGTCCATCTGCTTGCGGATGGTGCCGATGGCGGCGAAGCACGGCGCGTCGAGCATGTTGAAGGCCACGAAGGCGCACATCGCACCGACGTGCAGGATGCCGGAGGCGTCGGTGAACATGCCGGCGAAGCCGCTCCACATGGTCACGGAGTTCTCGGTGGCGTCGCCGATGCCGTAGATGACGCCGAAGGTGGAGACGAGGTTCTCCTTGGCGATCAGCGCGTTGATGGAGGCAGCGGCGGCCTGCCAGCTGTCCGCGCCGAGCGGCGCGAAGATCCAGGCGATGGCGTTGCCCACGATGGCGAGCAGCGAGTAGTCGGTGTAGTACTCGGGCACGCCGGGCATGAGCGACATGAAGCCGAAGGAGCCGTCGCCGCCCTCCCAGTTGGCAAAGCCAAACTCAAGCAGGAACCACACCACCACGGACGCGGCGAAGATGATCGTCGTGGCCTTCTTGAGGTACGCGGAGATGCGCTCCCACACATGCAGCCACCAGCTCTTAATCGTGGGGAGGTGGTAGTTGGGCAGCTCCATCACAAACGGCGCGGGGTCGCCGGCGAACATCTTGGTCTTCTTGAGCATGAGCGCGGAGACGATGATGGCGGCAAGGCCCAGGAAGTAGAACATCGGGGCCACCCACCAGGCGTCGGAGCCGCCGATGAGCACGCCCATGACCAGGGCGATGATCGGGGTCTTGGCGCCGCACGGGATCATGGTGGTGAGCATGGCCGTCATGCGACGGTCCTTCTCGTTCTCGATGGTCTTGGTGGCCATGACGCCGGGCACGCCGCAGCCGGACGAGATGAGCATGGGGATGAAGCTCTTGCCGGAGAGGCCGAAGCGGCGGAACACGCGGTCCATGACGAAGGCCACGCGGCTCATGTAGCCGCAGTCCTCGAGGAACGCGAGCATCATGAACAGCACGAGCATCTGCGGGATGAAGCCGAGCACCGCGCCGACGCCGGCGACGATGCCGTCGAGCACGAGCGCCTGGACGAAGTCGGAGGCGCCGGCGGCCACGAGCGCCCCCTCGATGAGCGAGGGGATCGACGGCACGAAGCTGCTGTAGTCATCGAGTGCCGGCGCGCTCTCCTGCGCCGCGACGGCCTCCTCGAAGTCGGCGGCGGTCACGGTGTCGATGACCGCGAGCTCCTGCCCGTCGGCCAGCACCGGGTCGCCGTTGGCGTCGATGCGCGTGACGACCTCCTCGTTCGAGTCGAGGAAGTTGCCGTCGCCGTCATGCATCGGGACGTCGGTGGCCACGACGCCGGCAGCCTCGGCCTCGGCGACGAAGTCGGTGACGACGGCCTGGGCGTCGGCGGCCTCCGGGTCCTCGGCGAGGGTGGCGACCGCGTCGGCGACGCCGTCCGTGCTCACGCCATCGGCCTCTGCCGCCGCCAGGAAGCCGTCGATCTTGTCGCCGTAGTAGCCGGCGTCATACTCCTCGGTGGCCGTCTCGTAGGCCGCCTGGTCCGCGGGGTTCCACAGCCAGCCGTCGCCGAAGACGCCGTCGTTGGCCCAGTCGGTGCCCCAGGTTCCCACCGTGGAGACCGCGAGGTAGTACACCACGAACATCACGGCCACGAAGATCGGCAGGCCGAGGACGCGGTTGGTGACCACGCGGTCGATCTTCTCGGAAACGCTGAGCTTCTTGGGGGCCTTCTTCACGCAGGCGCCCATGGTCTCGGCGATCCAGTCGTAGCGGTCGGAGGTGACGATGGACTCGGCATCGTCGTCGCGGCTCTTCTCGACGGCCTTGATGACCTTCTCGGCCTGGTTGAGCTGCGCTGAGCTGAGGTGCAGCTGCTTTACCGCCTCAGCGTCGCGCTCAAAGACCTTGACCGAGTACCAGCGCGCGAGGTTGGCGTCGCAGCTGCCGGAGATGATGCCCGCGATCTGCGTGAGCGCATCCTCCACCTCGGGCGAGAAGCACTTGGCGCCCGGCTGGACCTTTCCCGCCTGACCGGCGGACACGGCCCTTCTCACCAGCTCGTCGAGGTTGGTGCTGTGCAGCGCCGAGACCTCCACCACCGGCACGCCCAGCGCCGCGGAGAGCTTCTTGGCGTCGATGACGTCACCGCGCTCCTTGAGCAGGTCGCACATGTTGAGGCCGATGACCACGGGGCGCCCTGCCTCGAGCAGCTGCGTGGTGAGGTAGAGGTTGCGCTCGAGGTTGGTCACGTCCACGAGGTTGATGATCGCGTCCGGGCGCTCGCCGACGATGTAGTCGCGCGAGACGACCTCCTCGGGCGTGTAGGGTGAGAGCGAGTAGATGCCCGGCAGGTCGACGAAGGTGACCGACTTGTCGGCGCGCCAGCTCGCCTGCTTCTTCTCGACGGTGACGCCGGGCCAGTTGCCGACGTAGCCGTTCGAGCCCGTGAGCTCGTTGAACAGCGTGGTCTTGCCGCAGTTTGGGTTTCCTGCGAGACCGATGGTTGTCTCTGCCATACCGTGCCTTTCTTGTGCGTGCCTCTGTGTGCCGTGCGCGCTTCTCGCGTGCGCGCCTCTTCGAGTTAGCCAATTGCTACTTGCGTGGTATCACTTGTTAGAAATGGCTAACTTGTTCGGCGAGAAAAACGGCCGCTCCCGGCCGTGCCTGCGACCCGCGGGGAGTCCCGCCGCCGCTACTCGCCCTGCCTGACGTCGGTGACCTCGACGTACGCTGCCTCGTCCTTGCGGATGGAGAGCTCGTAGCCGCGCACCGTGATCTCGATGGGGTCGCCGAGCGGGGCCACCTTGCGCACGTACACGCCCGTGCCCTTGGTGAGACCCATGTCCATGATGCGGCGCTTGAGCGCTCCGGTGCCCGTGAGCTTGGACACCGTGCAGCTCTCCCCCACCCTCACGTCCTTGAGTGTTGCCATGTACCTTCCCTTCTTCCGCGACGCCGGGGGATCGGTCCCCTCGCGTCAGTTAAAGCATCACGGTGATGTGGTTTGCCATCGTGCGGTTGAGCGCAAGGCGCGCGCCCTTCACGCTTACGATGACGTCACCAGCAGCACGCGAGATGACCTTGACCTCCGAGCCCTCAACGAAGCCGAGCTCGGCGAGATGCTGGCGCAGGTCGGCGTCGCCGCGAACCCGCGTCACGCGCGCCACCTCGTCGGGGCCGACCATCGCCAGCGGGAGCTGTGCAGATGCAGCCATAGAGCCTCCTCAGACCTCTGCGGGTCCTTCTCGTACCCCTTCGGGCGCTCCCGGGACGCGCTCGGCCGTGTCTGGACGGGCGTTTGCCGCGCTCGACGCGCTTTGTCGCCCCGCGCCGCCGCCTGCCGCGCTTGGCCGCCCCGGAAGTTACCCTTCACCAACTGAACACAAGTAATATAGGACTAACTCATGGAAACGCAAGGGCCGCTCGCCGATTTTGTAACATTGGGCGAACTTTTGGGACGCGCAGGCGGCGGCAACAAGCCGTCTGGCCACATCCGGGGCGTCTGACGCCGCGCCGACCACCTGCGTTACGCTTTTGCCGGTCATGGCACAAAATCTCTCGCGAGCGTTTCGAAATCTTGAGTCATGTCACTGTCCCCTCAAGGAGACGAGCGTCCGTTGCGACCCCCGCACGCCCCTTTTCAGTGCCGCGGCCCAAAATTCGCAACATTCCGGCCGACCTAAGCCTCCGGAGGGGGGCCGGACAAGTCTCCCTCGATGGCGCGTTGTTTTGTGGTGTAAGAAGGCCTGCGCCCCCGTCGGTGCCTCCGGGGCGCCGGCCCAGCCCCGCCCCCGTCGACCGCGCGGCGTCACGCTGGGCAAGAAAACGGGAACAAGGTAGAAAACGCAAGCAGGGAGGCAGCATGGACATCCGAGACTTCACCGTGACGGGCGAGAAGAACCTCAAGCTGGAGCGCTTTCCCACCTCGCTCAAGATCGACTCCGCGCGGCGACCCGAATACGAGCGGACCCTCGCCGACAACAAGGCGCGCATCGAGGCGCTGCAGGACCGCCTCTACGCCGAGGCGCGCGAAAGCGTCATCATAATCCTGCAGGCCATGGACGCCGCGGGCAAGGACTCCATGATCCGCCACGTGCTGGGCGGCATCAACCCCACGGGCATCGACGTGCGCAGCTTCAAGCAGCCCACCAGCGTGGACCGCGCGCACGGGTTTCTCTGGCGCAGCTTCGGCGCGCTGCCGCCGCGCGGCAAGATCGCGGTGTTCAACCGCTCCTACTACGAGGAGTGCCTGGTCGTGCGCGTGCACGGTCTCTGGCGCAGCTACCAGCTGCCGCGCCGCTGCACGGACATGAGCGAGAGGCGCTACTTCGAGGAGCGCTTCGAGGACATCCGCGCCTTCGAGCGCTACCTCTGGCGCACCGGCAACCGCGTGGTCAAGGTCTTCCTCAACGTGAGCGCGGACAAGCAGCGCGAGCGGTTCCTCGAGCGCATAGACGACGACGCCAAGAACTGGAAGTTCTCCGAGAGCGACCTCGCCGAGCGCATGGAGTGGGACCAGTACCAGCGCGCCTACGAGGACATGATTGCCGGCACCGCCACCGAGCGGGCGCCCTGGCACGTGATTCCCGCAGACCAGAAGTGGGTCGCGCGCGCGTTGGTCTCGGAGGTGCTGCTTGGCGTGCTCGAGGACATCGACCCTCACTACCCCGAGCTCCCCCGCAGGGCGCGCGAACGGCTCGCCGACTGCCGGCGCGCCCTCACGGACGGCCCCGCCGCGGACGTGGACCGCTAGAGGGCGAGAAGAACGCGGCTTTTGGAGCGGTGCCCGCACGCTCATGACTTCGGACGTTGCTTCCATCGCGTGTCCCCTCCCCCAGTGCCGCGTCTCTATCCCTTGCCCGGAGCATAGCAGCGTGACCGGACATAAAAAGAACATATGTTTCTGCTGAGACACGTCCCTTGCCGCGCGTCAGGCGGCCGGGGGAACATTGCCCACGGGTCTACTATTCGTTTATTTTCTTGTGCTGGGCAAGGCCGACAAACGTGGGCCCGGTGCTAAATCTCATGTATACGTCAATAACGAGATGGGAGGGGCTTTGATAAAATATAAACGCGAAACAGTTTGTTCTTCTCGCCTATTCGCATTTCGTACACATACATAAAAATAAAATATTAGACCCCGGGCCCTAATTGGCGCCCTGTGGAAAATACCCAACTGACGGCATGCCAAGAGCACGAAAGCGGCGCCACGGCCCCACAGGCAACTTGGCACAGGGCCCGGCGCCATCGCCCGGCGCCGGCAGCGTCACCCCGTGTTCTGCAGGCCCGCCGCCACGCCGGAGACGGTGCAGAGAATGAGGTACGTGAGACGGTCGCGCTGCTCGGGCGTGAGCTCCTCCCCGCGCAGACGGCGCAGCGCCAGGGCCTGCGTCACGGAGAGCACGTTCACAAATGGCAGACGCATGCGAATCACGGGGCCGAGCACGCGACGGTGCTGCAGCGGCCACTCGTCGCCCACGATGGCGAGCACCCAGCGGCGCGTGAGCTCCATCTCTTGCACGACCTTCTCGGCAAGCTCCTCGCGGTTGCCCAGGCCCAGGTAGAGCCGCGCGATGCGCTCGTCCACCTTGGAGAGCGACATCTCGACGTTGTCCACAAAGGTGGTGAAGAGCGGCCACTCCGCGTACGCCGCGCGCAGGCGCTCGAGGTCGCCCACGCGCTCGCAGGCCGTGCCCAGACCGTACCACGCCGCAAGGTTGATGCGCGCCTGGCTCCACGAGAAGATCCACGGGATGGTGCGCAGGTCGTCGAGGGACTTGGCGCCCAGGCCGCGCTTTGCGGGGCGCGAGCCAATGGGCATGAGGCCCACCTCGGTGAGCGGCGTCACGGTGGAGAACCACTCGGCAAAGCCCTCGGTGTGCAGGAGGTCGAGGTAGTGCTCGCGGGACGCCTCGTTCAGCTCGTGCGCGAGGTCGGCGTACTTCTCGGTGGTGTTGGTGTTGGTCCACTCGATGGACGGCGCGGACTGCAGCAGCGTGGCGCCCACGACGGACTCCACGTGACGGCGCGCCAGCGTGGGGTTGCCGTAGCGCGCGAAGATGACCTCGCCCTGCTCGGTGAGCTTGAAGCAGCAGTTGACGGAGCCCTTGGGCTGCGAGAGCACGGCGCGGTTTGCGGGACCGCCGCCGCGCCCGACCGCGCCGCCGCGGCCGTGCATGAGCACGAGGTCGATGCTGTTCTCCTCCGCCCAGCGCGCGATGGCGCCCTGCGTGGCGTGCAGCACGAGCGTGGCCGAGGTGGGGCCGGCGTCCTTGGAGGAGTCCGAGTAGCCGAGCATGACCTCGAGGCGACGTCCCGTCTGGTCGAGACGGCGCTGCACCTCCGGCAGGCGAATCATGGCGTCGAGCGTAGCAACGGCGTTCTCGAGGTCCTCCACCTGCTCAAAGAGCGGGATGACGTCGAGCACGGGGACGTCCGCCTCGTGCGCGAAGGCAAGGTGCGCCAGACGGTAGACGTTGGCCACGTCCTCGGCCGACTTGGTAAAGGAGATGATGTAGCGGCGCGCCGCGTTCACGCCGTTCTTGCGCTGGATCTGCGCGATGGCGCGGAAGGTGTCCAGCACCTCGCGCGTCATGGGCTCGAGCTCGCCGCGCTCGCCCCAGCGGCCGTGCTCCTCGATGTCAGCAAGCGCGCGGCGGTGCACGAGCGAGTGCTGGCGGAACTCCATCTCAACGAGGTGGAAGCCAAAGGTCTGCGCCTGCCAGATGAGGCGCTGGACGGGGCCGTAGGCCGTGCGCACCGCCCCGGCGCGCGCGAGCGAGGACTGAACGACGCGCAGGTCAGCGATGTAGTCCTCGGCACTGGCGTACATGACGTCCGCCGTGCGGTCTATGGTGGCGCGCAGGCGCTCGGCAATGACGAGCATGGTTGCGCGATGGAGCTCGCTCGCGGAGACGCCGAGGGCGCGCGCCGTGAGGGCCTCGCTCATCTCCACCTGATGGCTCCAGAGATTCATGAGCTGCTCGGAGGGCGGGGTCGAGATGGCATCGAGCGTGAGGTTGCGCCCGCACGCCTGCGTGGCGTCGGCCAGGCGCTCGAGGACGTGGCAGCGGAACTTCTCGGCCACCTGGCGGCTCACGCGCGCGGTGACGTTGGGGTTGCCGTCGCGGTCCGAGCCAATCCAGCTTCCCGGGTGGAAGAACGCCGGGCAGACGGGCGGCACGGTTCCGGCCTTCTCGCCGAGCTCCCAGTCGTCAAAGCGACGATAGACGTCCGGCACCATGTCAAAGAGCGTGCTGTCGAAGATGTCGACGATGGTGTCGGCCTCCTCGACGGGTGTGGGCTTCTTGTGCGCGATCGGCGAGGTCCTAAAGAGCGCGTCGATCTCCTGCAGCAGGCGCCGCTCGTTCTCCGCGAGCGCCACGCCGGAAAGGCCCCCGCGCTCCCCCAGAAGGTCCGCGATGCGGCGAATCTTGCCCTCGACGGCCTTGCGGCGCGCCTCGGTGGGGTGCGCGGTAAAGACCGGGCGAAATTCCAGCCGGCTCAGCAGCGCAATCGCGCGGCCGCGGCCGCACTCGTCCACGAGCTGGCGATACGCCATCGTGATGTCGTTCACCGGATCGGCGGGCTCGCTCGTGGGAACGGCGCTCTCGCGGGCGCGCAGCGACGTCACGCGGTAGTTCTCCTCGCAGATGTTGGCGAGGTGGAAGTACGCGGTGAACGCGCGCATCACAAGGGTGGCGCGCTCCTCGGAGAGGCCGTCGATGATGCGGGTGAGGTCCTGGAAGGCCGTCTCGTCCACGCCCGCGCGGAAGGCGTCGGAGAGCAGGACGTCAAAGGTCTCGAGCAGGTCCGGGTCAAACTCGCCGAGCACGTTGCGCACCAGGCGCAGGAACAGGTCCATGTTCTCGGCAATGCTCTCGGGAACGTCGAGGGCGGGCATAATAGAGGATGCGCCGTCCACGTGCATGGTCTTCTCGGCCAACGTTGCTCCTTTGACGGGCGTGCGGTTTCTCTCTAGAGGGTACCCCGAGAGCGCCCCCGTGCGAAAGTCCCAACACAAAAGACCCCGGCGAGAAACGCGTTGTTCACGCGGGGGCATGCCTTACATTTCTGTCGCGGGCGGGCGGTACAATCGTGTGCCGAGAAGAACCTCGAGAGGAGACGCCCCGTCCATGCCACGCAACCCGTTCAAACGCCATGAGATCACCCCCGTGCGGCCGGCGCGCACGACGCCCAAGACGCCGCGCTACGGCGTGGTCACGAAGGCGCGCCGCAAGAAGCCGGCGCAGGCGTCCAGCAAGCAGCCCACCTTCTTGGCCCGCGTGGTGAACGACTGGTGGAACCGCCTCATCGCCGCCGTCTTTGGCGGCAAGTTCTCCGAGCAGACCGAGCAGTACCTCGCGCACCAGACCACGCGCGACTACGTGTGCAACACCATCGGCCAGGCAACGTGGGGCATGCTCTTTCCGCTGCTCACGATGGTTGCCACCTGGCTCGTGGGCGCCGAGCAGGCGGGGCTTTTCTCCATGGCGTTCACGGTGGGCACGCTGCTTTTGTTCCTCGCCAACTACGGCGTGCGCACCTACCAGGTCTCCGACCTCGACGACATGCGCTCCTTCCTGGACTACCAGATCAACCGCTTTGTCACCTGCGCGGCCATGCTGCTCGTGGGCTGGATGTGGTGCCAGTTCCGCGGATACGACGCGTACATGTTCTCCATCTGCATGGGCGTGCTGGTGTTTCGCGCCGCCGACGGCCTCGCGGACGTCTACGAGGGACGCCTGCAGCAGAAGGACAAGCTCTACCTGGCCGGCCTCTCGCAGGCGGCGCGCTGCGTGCTGGGGCTCGTGGCCTTCTCGCTGGTCCTGCTCGTGACGCGCAACCTTGCCGTGGCGAGCTTTGCCATGGCCGTGGGCGCTGTGGCCTCGCTCGTTCTTCTCACCGTGCCGCTGGCGTACTTTGAGACCGAGAAGAGCCTGCCCGCCACCGTACGTGGCGTGAAGGAGCTCTTTGTGGAGTGCTTCCCGCTGTTTGTGGCGCTCTTCCTCTACAACCTCATCGACTCGGTGCCCAAGTTTGCGATGGAGGGCGCGCTCTCCTATGACAACCAGCTCTACTACAACGCCATGTACTTCCCGGCGCACTCCATCCTCATGGTGGCGGGCTTCATCTACAAGCCGCAGCTCGTGCGCCTGGCGCGCATCTGGGATGATCCCGAGCGGCACCGGCGCTTTGACCTGCTCGTGCTTGCCATGATTGGTGTGATCGCGCTCATCACGGGCGGCATGGCGCTCGCCATGGGGACGGTGGGCATCCCGCTCATGAGCCTCATGTACGGCCTGGACTTCGAGCAGTTCCGCGGGCTCTGCCTGGTGATGGTGGGCACGGGCGGCGTGTGCGCGTGCATCGACTTCCTGTACCAGATCATCACGGTGCTGCGCGCGCAGGGCGAGGTCTCCAAGCTCTACCTCATCGCCTTTGCGTTTGCCGTTCCCGTGGCGATGCTGCTCGTCAACTTTGCAGGGCTGGCGGGCGCCGTGGTGGGCTCGCTCGTCTCGATGGCGATCCTGCTGGTGCTGCTGGTGATGGAGTACTTTGGCATCCGCCGGCGCATGAGCCGCGGATACTAGCGGCGGCGCGGGCGGCGGTCCTTGGGCGCCTTCTTGCGCACGGAGTAGCCAAACGTCCCGAGGCGGCGCCCCAGCTCGAAGTACTCGCCGTGGCTGTAGGCCGTGAGGCAGGCGCGCGCCAGGTCGAGCTTGCCGTTAGCGTTGAGCAGGGCGTCGTCCACCTGCACGGCCAGGACGTCCGCAAGGAACAGGTGATGGCTCCCCAGCTCGAGCACGTCGCGCACGTGGCACTCAATGTTGACCGGGCTCTCCTCTATTGCGGGCGCAAGCTCGAGCTTTGCCGCCGATGCGGGTGTGAGGTGGCACTCCTCCCACTTGTCGTGGTCGCGGCCGGAGCGCACGCCGCACCAGTCGCACGCGCGCTGGAGCCGCGCCGTCACGAGGTTCACCACAAACTCGCCCGACTCACGGATAATGCCGTAGCTGTGCCGCTCCGGGCGCAGGGAGATCGAGAGCATCGGAGGGTTGGTGCACACGGTGCCGGCCCACGCCACCGTGACGATGTTCTTCTCGCCGGCGGCGTTCGCACAGCTCACCATCACCGCGGGCAGCGGGTAGAGCATGTTGCCGCCCTGCCAGACCTGCTTTGCCATGCTGTCTCCTCCTTGTAGCACACCCCACCTTACACGAAGGTCATTTTGGAGCTTCGATCTTGCCTCATAATGGCCTTCGTGTAAGGTCGGCATCAGTACACCTACGCCGCAAGGGCCCCGCCGAGGCGCGTGCCCGCCCACACGGCGATGAGGCACGTTCCAACATTAAGTACCACATTAAGAGCAGCCCCCACGCCGTTGCCGGACTCGATCATCTGAAGCGTCTCGTTTGAGAAGGTCGAGAACGTGGAGAGGCCGCCGCACAGACCCACCGTGAGCAGCATGCGCGCGGGCTCCGGCAGCGGGGAGACGGCGTGCAGGCCGGAAACGACACCGATGACCAGGCCCGCGAGCACGTTGGCCACAAACGTTCCCGCCGGCAACCCCGGCAGCAGCGTCGCGAGCAGGAGCCCCAGGCCCCAGCGCCCCACGCTGCCCGCGGCGCCGCCCACGGCAACGGCGATAAGCTCGGTCATGCGGTGTCCCCTTCCCCACGGTTGACGGTTGGCCTCGCAACGATACCACGCCAGCACCGCCCCAGCGGAGACGCGCCCGCATCCATGGCCTATGGGGACGCAAACCGACACTTCTTCGGCAGAAAGCGTCGGCTCGCGTCCCCGTTTCTAAAGCGGGGACGCCAGGCGACACTTCCTGCGACAAAAGCGTCGGCGCGCGTCCACGCGAGCACTCGAGCGCGAGTCCTTCTCCCCCGGCTAGTCCAGCTCCTTGGCGCCGGTCCAGAGCTGCCAGTACTCGCCGCGCTGGGCGAGAAGCTCCTCGTGCGTGCCGCGCTCCACGATCCGCCCATGCTCGAGCACCATGATCGCGTCCGCGTTGCGCACCGTACTCAGCCGGTGCGCGATCACAAACACCGTGCGCCCCGCCATGAGCGAGTCCATGCCGCGCTGGATGAGCGCCTCGGTGCGCGTGTCGATGCTCGAGGTTGCCTCGTCGAGGATGAGAACCGGAGGGTTGGCAACCGCCGCGCGCGCGATGGCGAGGAGCTGCCGCTGGCCCTGCGAGAGGTTGGCGCCATCGGCCACCACGGGCGTGTCGTAGCCGCGCGGCAGGCGCGAGATGAAGCCGTCCGCGTTGGCCACGCGCGCCGCGGCGCGAACCTCCTCGTCGGTGGCATCGAGCTTGCCGAAGCGGATATTCTCCGCGATGGTCCCCGCAAAGAGGTGCGTGTCCTGCAGCACGATGCCAAGCGAGCGTCGCAGGCTGGCCTTCTCGATGTCGCGCACGTCGATGCCGTCGTACGTGATCACGCCGGAGCGCGTCTCATAGAAGCGGTTGATGAGGTTGGTGATGGTGGTCTTGCCCGCGCCCGTTGACCCCACAAAGGCAATCTTCTGCCCCGGCTTGGCGTAGAGCGTGAGATCGCGCAGGACCGTCTGGCCCTCCTCGTAGCCAAAGTCAACGTTGTAGAAGCGCACGTCTCCCTGAAGCGGCACGTGCTCGCCGTCGATGAACCACGCCCAGCCCGCGGCACCGGCCGCCACGCGCGCGGCCTCCACGTCGTCGGCGTGCTCGAGGCGCACCACACCCTCGTCGACCTCGGGCTCCATGCGCATCACGGAGAAGATGCGCTCCGCGCCGGCCAGCGCCGTGAGCAGGAAGTTGCCCTGCTGCGTGAACTGGTTGAGCGGGGCCGTTGCCTGGCGCACAAAGACGAGGTAGCTCGCGAGCGACCCCACGTCCATCTGCCCGCCCATGGCGAGAAGCGCGCCCAGAATGGTGACGACGGCGTAGTTGATGTAGCCCACGCACACGGTCACCGGCACCATCGTGGACGCGTAGGCCTGCGCCGACGTGCCCGCCTCGCGCAGGCGCTCGTTGAGCTCGCGGAAGCCGGCGAGGTTGGCTGCCTCGTGGTTGAAGACCTTCACGACCTTCTGGCCGGAGATCATCTCCTCCACGTAGCCGTCGAGCGCGCCCAGCTCGTGCTGCTGGCGCGAGAAGAAGCGCCGGCTGCGGCCGCCCGAGAAGCGCACGTAGAGCGCAATGCCCAGGTCACACGCCAGGGTGACGAGCGTGAGGCGCCAGTCGAGCACCAGAAGCAGCGTGAGCGTGCCCACGATCTGCACGCCCGCCTGGACGAGGCTCGCAAAGCTGTTGTTGAGCGCCTCGGAGACCGTGTCCACGTCGTTGGTGAAGTAGCTCATCACGTCACCGTGGCGGCTGCGGTCAAAGAAGGAGAGCGGCAGGCGCTCGATGTGGTCAAAGAGGTCGCGGCGGATGTCAAAGACCACGCGCTGCGCCGCTCGCACCATCGTCTGCGTGTAGCCGGCAGCAGACGCCACGCCCAGCAGGTAAATCACCGCAGTCAGCGCAACGCCGGACGAGAAGGACGCGAAGTCGCCCTCCCCCACCGCGTTGACCACGGGCTTGATCATGTACGTGCCAAAGAGGTTGGCGAGCGCGCTCACGGTGACGAGCACCGCCACGAGCAGGAGCATCCAGCGCGCGTGGCTCATGTAGGAGAGGAGCGTCCTCAGCGTGGCGAGCGGGTTTTGCGGGCGCGCGGGCGCCGCGGTCTGACGGGACGGCATCTACGCCACCTCCCCACTGATCCCAGAGCCAATCTGGGACTCGTAGATCTCCTGGTAGATGGGATCGCTGGCGAGAAGTTCCTCGTGGGTGCCCTGGGCGTGCACACGCCCGTCGTCCAGCACCACGATCTTGTCGGCGTCCATCACGGATGCCACGCGCTGGGCGATCACGATCTTGGTGACGTCTTTGAGCGTTGCGAGGTTTGCGCGGATCGTGGCATCGGTGGCCATGTCCACGGCGCTCGTGGAGTCGTCAAAGATGAGGACACGCGGACGCTTGAGCAGGGCACGCGCGATGCAGAGGCGCTGGCGCTGGCCGCCCGAGACGCCAGCGCCGCCCTGGCCGAGGTCCCCGTCCAGCCCGCCAATGCGCTCCAGGAACTCGTCAGCACAGGCGAGACGGCACGCCTCGAGCATGTCCGCGTCCGATGCCGCGGCGTCGCCCCAGGCGAGGTTCTCCCTAACGGTGCCCGAGAAGAGCACGTTCTTCTGCAGCACCACGCCCACCGCATCGCGCAGGGCGGCGAGGTCGTAGTCGCGCACGTCACGGCCGCCCACGCGCACGGTGCCCGAGCTGGCGTCGTAGAGGCGCGCGATGAGCTGCACGAGCGTGGACTTGCCCGAGCCCGTGCCGCCGAGGATGCCGATGGTGGAGCCCGCCGCAAAGTCCAGGCAGACGTCCTCGAGCACGTTCTTCTCGGCCGTGCTCGCGTACTTGAAGCTCACGTGGTCAAAGCTCACCGAGCCGTTGCGCACCTCGTGCACCGCCTGGCGCGGCGAGGCGATGGTGGGCTTCTCGTCCAGCACCTCGCCCACGCGCTCCACGCTCGTCACAGCGCGCGCGAGCAGCAGGAAGACGTTGGAGATCATCATGAGGGAGTTCACGATCTGCAGGACGTAGCTCATGAAGCCGGTGAAGGTGCCCACCGTGAGCGTGCCGGCCAGGATCATCTGCCCGCCGAGCCACATGATGCCCACGCAGGAGGTATACATCGTGGCCTGGAAGATCGGCAGGTTGAGCACCGCGGTGCGGAAGGTCCGCGTGGCCGTGGAGGCGAGCTGGCCGTTCACGCCGGCAAAGCGCTCGGCGACATGTCCTTCTCGCACATAGGCCTTGATCACGCGGATGGCGGCAAGGTCCTCCTGCAGGGCGTCGTTGAGCTGGTCCATCACGCCCTGGAGCACGCGGTAGAGCGGGCCCACGCGGCGCACCACAAAGAAGACGGCCACGGCGAGCACGGGGATCACCGCAAAGAAGACCACCGCGAGCTCGGCGGACATGAGCGCGGCGCAGAGCAGGCCCATCACCAGGATCACGGGCCCACGGACGAGCGGGCGCGTGCCGGAGACCAGCGCGTTCTGGATGACGGTGACGTCGGTGGTGAGGCGCGTCACGAGCGAGGAGCTCTCAAAGTCGTCGAGGTTTGAGAACGAGAACTCCTGCAGGTGGGCATACTCTGCCTCGCGCAGGCGCGAGCCCAGGCCCATGGCGGCGCGGGCAGAGAAGCGCGCGTAGAGAAAGCCCAGGCCCAGCGAGATGAGCGCGCAGACGAGCATGCCGGCGCCGCCGGTGAGGACGGTGCGGAGGCTGCCAGCCATGATGCCCTCGTCCAGGACGTAGGCCATGAGCACGGGAATGAAGATCTCAAGCGAGGTCTCAACGGCCACGCAGAGCACGGCGAGAAGGAAGTCCCGCCGATACGGGCCCAGGTAGCGGGCAATGAGGCGAACCCCGTCCATCAGGCCTCGCCTCCCCCGCTGCCGTCGATGGCGCTCCAGAGGTTGGCGCGGGCGCGGCCGAGAAGATCGGCAAACGTGGCGCGCTCCTCGGGTGTGAAGCCCGTGAGCATCACCTCCTGCTCCTCGGCGCAGACGGCGTCCCAGGCGTCCGCGGCGGCGCGACCACGCTCCGTGAGGGCAAGTGCCTTGGTGCGGCGGTCACGGCCGGGGGCGGAGGTCACAAAGCCCGCGCGCTCGAGGGAGTCGAACATGCGCGAGACGGCGCCGGGGTCGCACTCAAAGAAGTCGGCCACCTCGCGCTGGCTGGACGGGCCGTGAACGGCCAGGTAGACGAGCATCTTCGGCTGGCCGGGACCAAGGCCGAGCTCGTCAACGTGGGGCTTGAGATAGGTGCGCTGCGCGTGAAAGGCGCGCATGAGGCGCATGTGGAAGTCCTCGAGCGACGACCCCGGCTCGGGCGGGCAATCAGGCATAGGCACTCCTTGGCATGTCAATGGTTGTCTATGCAAGTGTACTGTAAAAACGGGACGTGTTATTTGTCTCAGAGAAAAGGGGACAGGCCTTGCAAGGCCTGTCCCCTTTTCTCTGAGACAAATAACACGTCCCGTTTTTACAGAAGCCGGAGGGAGACCTCCTTGAGCTGCTTACCGGAAACCTCGCTCGGCGCGTCGGACATGAGATCGCTGCCGGAGCTGGTCTTGGGGAACGCCATGACGTCGCGGATGGAGTCCTCCCCTGCCAGCAGCATGCACACGCGGTCGAGGCCGAGAGCAAAGCCGCCCATGGGGGGCGCACCGTACTCGAGGGCGTCCATGAGGAAACCAAACTGCTCGCGGGCGCGCTCCACCGAGAAGCCCATGAGCTCGAGCATGTCGAGCTGCATCTGGGAGTTGTGGATACGCATGCCGCCGCCACCGGCCTCGCAGCCGTCCATGACGAAGTCGTACGTGGCAGAGCCAATGGCCAGCGGGTCCGCCTTGATCTTCTCGACGTCAAGCTCGGTTGGCAGGGTAAAGGGCTGGTGCTCGGCCTCGTAGCGCTTGGCCTCGTCGTCCCAATGGAAGAGCGGGAAGTTGACCACCCAGAGGAAGTCGTGGCCCTCGCGCGGGACGTCGAGCGCGTTTGCCATGTGCAGGCGCATGCCGCCCAGGATCTCGTCGGCGCCCTTGCGGTCGGCGACGGCAAACATCACGAGGTCACCCAGCTCAACGCCCATCTCCTCGCGCAGCGCCATCATCTCCTCGTCAGAGAAGAACTTGACGATCGGGCTGTTCACGGAGCCGTCCTCGCGGAACGCAATCCACGCGAGACCCTTGGCGCCAAACTCTGCTGCCACGTTTGCCAGCTTGTCGATCTGCGCGCGCGGCCAGGCCCCGGCACCCTTGGCGTTGATGGCCTTGACGTACTGGCCCTCGGTGGCCGCCGCGCTCGCAAAGAGCTTGAACTTGGAGGCCTGGAAGATGCCGGTCACGTCATGGAGCTCCATGCCAAAGCGGGTGTCCGGCTTGTCGGAGCCGTAGGTGTCCATCGCGTCCCAGTAGTCCAGGCGGCGCAGCGGCGTGGGCATCTCGACGCCCATCTTGGCAAAGGCGTCGGACAGAACGTCCTCGAGCGCGCCCATGACGTCGTCCTGCTCGACAAAGCTCATCTCGATGTCCACCTGAGTGAACTCGGGCTGGCGGTCGGCGCGCAGGTCCTCGTCGCGGAAGCACTTGGCAACCTGATAGTAGCGCTCGACGCCGCCCACCATGAGCAGCTGCTTGAGCAGCTGCGGGGACTGCGGGAGGGCGTAGAAGTGTCCGGGTTGGGTGCGGCTCGGCACGAGGAAGTCGCGCGCGCCCTCGGGGGTTGACTTGAAGAGCGCGGGGGTCTCCACCTCGAGGAAGTCACGGTTGTGGAGTGCCTCGCGAATGGCAAAGGTGAAGTCGGAGCGCAGCTTGAGGTTGGCCGTCATGCGCGGGCGACGCAGGTCGAGGTAACGGTAGCGCAGGCGGACGTCCTCGGAGGTGTCCACGTGATCCTCAATCTGGAAGGGCGGCGTCTTGGAGGAGTTGAGGACCTCGATGGCGTCGATAAGGACCTCGATCTCGCCGGTCGCGAGCTTGGAGTTTTCCATGCCCTCGGGACGCTCTCGAACAACGCCCGTGACCTTGATCGGCCACTCGGAGCGGATGGTCTCGGCCGCGTGGAAGGCCTCGCCACCGGAGTGCTCCGGGTCAAAGGAGACCTGCGTCACGCCGTCGCGGTCGCGCAGGTCCACGAAGATGAGGCCGCCGTGGTCGCGGCGGTGCCAGACCCAGCCGGTAAGCGTCACCTGCTGACCGATGTGCTCGCGGCGCAGCTCGCCGCAGGTGTGCGTGTGCATGGTGTGGGAATCCATATGGTGCCTTTCTCGTCCTGCCGCCCCGTGCCGTACGGGCGGCGCCTCTCGGATGGCCGCAGCGCACGTAAACGGCGCACGTTGCGGCGAGGCTGATTGTACTACGGGCACAAGGGAGAGCACGCCCACGTAACCGGAACACAATAAACGGCGACCCAAAGGCTGAGGGCAGGCCATTTGGGCGCCAACCGTAAGGTGATGACAAAGGTGACAGGGTAATTGTCACCTTTGCCATCAAGTATGAGGCCGCGCGAAACCTTCTCCGCTGCGCAAAAAAGTCACTCGTGCCACAAGCGTCAGTTTTGCGCAGAGCAAGACGCCGCCGGACTTGTTTGATGACAAAGGTGACAGGGTAGATTGTCACCATCAATAAGATGGTGACAATCTACCCTGTCACCTTTGTCATCATCGAAGGAGCGTACATGCCTGCCTACAGAACCGCCGTCTTTGACCTCGACGGAACCCTACTCGACACGCTCGAGGACCTTCACCTCTCCACCAACGCCGCTCTTGCGGCCCGCGACATGCCCACCCACACAATTGATGACGTGCGCCGCTTTGTGGGCAATGGCATCAAGCTGCTCATTCACCGCGCCGTGCCCGCCGGAACGGACGCCGCAACGGAAGCGGCAGTCTACGAGGACTTCTGCGCGCACTATGCCGCGCACTGTGAGGATCACACCGGTCCCTATCAGGGAATTCCCGAACTTCTTGCCCACCTGCGCGCAGCGGGCGTGACGCTGGCCGTGGTCTCCAACAAGGGGGACTTTGCCGTCCAGGAGCTCGTGGCGCGACAGTTCCCCGGCGCCTTTGACGCGGTTCTCGGCGAGAACGAGGCAGCCGGCATCCGCAAGAAGCCGGCTCCGGACATGGTGCGCGCCGCCCTCAAGCGCATGGGTGCAACGCCCGAGGGCATGGTCTACATTGGCGACTCCGAGGTTGACGTGCAGACCGCCGCAAACGCGGGCTGCCCGTGCGTGAGCTGCACCTGGGGATTCCGCAGCGTGGACGAGCTTCTCGCCGCGGGCGCCACCACCCTCGTGGACACCCCCGCCGAGCTGGAGCGCGTTCTTCTCGGCTTGGACGCGTCAGCCGCCCGCTGACCGCTCGGGCAACGCTCGCCTAACAATTTGTGAACCCGCGCATAACATCGGCCCGCACGGGTTATAGTCTTGCTAACGTCCGTTTGGCCTCCGACGAAAGGGGATCGCCATGGGAAAGAAGGCTGCCGAGGCTCTCGACATCAACTACGAGGGTCTGGTCGAGTACCTGCACTGCAATCACTCCGTCTACATGAAGATCGGCTCGTCCGTCTATTACCTCACCGACTGCAACTTTGAGTCCTGGCGCGCACAGGACACGAGCCGCCGCAACGAGAAGAACCACTTTGTCGACTGCTCCGAGCTCGTCCCCACTGTTGACGAGTTCCTCGCGCTCCCCTTTGTCAACGGCAAGACCATCCAGGACGTCTTTGACCACGCCACGTTCTACGCCTCCCTCTCCGGCGAGAAGGACGAGTAGCGCCGCGCGGGCACACTCACTTAGAAACGCATCGGGGCCGGTTCCGTTGGGAACCGGCCCCGTTTTCGTTTGCGCGTTAGACGCACCCGCAAGCGGACCTACAGGTAGGCCACGGCCTTGATCTCGACCTTGGCGGCCTTGGGCAGCGCGGCAACCTCAAAGGCGGCGCGGCTGGGATACGGCGCGGTGAAGAACTCGCCGTAGACCTCGTTCATGGCCGCAAAGTCGGCGATGTCGTCGAGAAGGACGGTGACCTCGGCAACGTCGGCCATGGAGGCGCCGGCGGCCTCGAGGATGTTCTTGATGTTGGTCAGGCTCTGACGGGTCTGGGCCTGGATGTCCTCGCCGGCAAACTCGCCGGTGGCGGGATCGATCGGCAGCTGGCCGGACACGTGGATCGCGCGCGTCGCGGGCGCGATCGTGGCCGCGGAGTAGGGGCCGAGCGCCGCGGGCGCCTTGTCGGTAACGATTGCCTCAATAGCCATGTTCTTCTCCTTCTTCTCTCTGGTCGAAAGGAAACGATACGAAGGGACTGTCCCTTTGCATCATCTTGCCACGTATCGGCCGGGGGTGCACCCGGTAGGCTCGCCGTCGCGGGCCACGAGCTCGCCGCCCACGTAGACGAGGTGCGCCCGCCCGTGGGCCTCGAAGCCCTCCCAGGGCGTGTAGTCCACTGCCTGGTGCTGGGTCGCTGCGCTGATGGTCCAGCGCGCAGCGGGGTCCCACACGCACACGTCTGCCGCAGCGCCCACGGCGAGGCGCCCGCGCTCCGGCCACAGGCCAAAGACGCGCGCCGGCCCCTCGGAGAGCAGGCGGCAGAGCTCCATTGGCCCGAGCTGGCCCTCAAAGGTCGTGGCCATCACAGCCGGGCGGTGCTCGATGCCGGGACCGCCGTTGGGGATCTTGGTGAAGTCGCCGATGCCGCGGTCCTTCTGGCCGTGCAGGTTAAACGAGCAGTGGTCCGTTGCGATGGAGTCCACCTCGCCGGAAAGCACCGCCCCGCGCAGCGCGCGCACGTCGGAGGGCTTGCGCAGCGGCGGGCTCATCACGTACTTGGCGCCCGCGAAGCCGTCCTCCCCCGCCTCAAGGTAGCGCGTGTCGTCGAGCGTGAGGTACTGCGGGCAGGTCTCCACGTAGATGCCCTTCTGACCGCGGGCCCGGGCGGCGCGCACGGCGAGAAGCCCAAGCTCGGTGGAGAGGTGCACCACGTTCACGCGGGCACCCGCGATCTGCGCCAGGTAGAGCAGGCGTGAGACGGCGTCGGCCTCTGCCTCGGCGGGACGGCTCAAGGGGTGGCCCTCCGGTCCCGTGATGCCCTCGGCAAGCACCTGACGCTGGAGCTCGTTTACCACGTCGCCGTTCTCGCAGTGCACGCAGAGAACCGCATCCAGGTCTCGCACGACCTCCAGGCAGCGCAGCGTCTCGGCATCCGAGAGGCGCAGGTGGTCGTAGGCCAGGTAGGTCTTGAAGCTGCGCACGCCCGCCTCGCGCATGCGGCGCATCTGGGCGGGAGAGTCCTCGCCCCACTCGGCGATGGCCATGTGGAAGCCGTAGTTGGACGTGCAGCCCGCGCCGCTCTCCGCGCGCCTGTGCCACTCTGCCAGCGCCTCGTCCATCGTCACGCCGCGATCGGCCGTGGCGTAGTCCACGATGCACGTGGCGCCGCCGCAGGCCGCGGCACGCGTGCCGGTCTCAAAGCTGTCGGCCGTCCAGTCCATGCCGGTCCAGCACTGCAGGTGGGTGTGCGCGTCAATGAAGCCGGGAAAGACCCAGCAGCCAGAGACGTCCTCGACCTCGTCGTCCGGGCCCGGCACAATGTGAGCGGCAAGGTCCACGATCTTCTCGCCCTCAAGGGCCACGTCACCTCGACGCAGGCCCTCGGGAGTTACGAGCGTTCCGTTTGCGAGAATTCTTCTCATCGCATCCCCTTCCTCGTAACCTGACAAAGGTGACAGGGTAGTTTGTCAGGTTTTGGAACCTGACAAACTACCCTGTCACCTTTGTCAGGTTCTGTCGGCCAGCGCGGCCTCAAGACGGTCGAGGTCGTCTCTGGTGTCCACGTCCTCGAGCTCCCACTCATCGTACGCCTCAACCAGGCGCACGCGCTCCATAAGCTCCTCGTGAGCGGCGAGAAGAACGCGCCCACCGGTATCCCCCTCAAGGTGCGAGAGGGCGGCAAGCGTGTCCGTTGGCCAGAGCACCGGGTTGGCCGGGCGACCGTGCCAGGCCAGCCGCACGATGGCCGTAGGCTCGTGTGTGAGCGCGCGCACGAGCGAGCGCACGCTCTTCTCGCTAAGAAGCGGCTGGTCACCCGTGACAAAGAGGCAGCCGGCACGCTCCCCCAGCGCCTCGAGCCCGGCGCGCATCGTGTCGCTCTTGAGCGGGCCCTCCGCGCGCACGCAGCGCACGCCGAGGCGGTCGCAGAGCCCCTCGACCGCATCCCAGCGGGTGACCACCACAACGTCCAGCAGGTCCGCCGGCAACGCCGAGAGCGTCCGTTCGAGCACGGGAACGCCGTCGAGCGGCGCAGTGAGCTTCTCGCCCGGCGCACCGCCAAAGCGCGCGCCCTCCCCGGACGCCATGACCACGCAGCCCAGGCGTGCCACGTCGCAAAAGCCCGAGAAGCACGTGGCGTAGGCGGCAGAGAGCGCCCAGCGGCTCGTGCGCTCGAAGGCGCGATAGCGCTCGATGAGGTCGCGTGCCTCGGCGGTGAGGCGCGAGCCGCCGCCTCCGCTGCCGCCCACGGTGCGCTCCGTCAGCGGGAAGCCAAAGGCCCGCTCGGCGTCGCGGACGATGCGCGTTGCCTTGGTGTAGGCCATCCCCATCTCGATGGCCGCCGCCCGGAGACTGCCGAGCTCGCCCACGCGCTCCAACAGGTCGACGGGACCGGGCCCAAAGACCCGGTGCCCGTCGTCACCCAGAAGATATGCCCTGAGGTCGGGTCTCATGCCTCCCCATCCCATGTGACGATGGGACAGTCCCTTCGTCACATTTCGCTCTTGATGTTACGAAGGGACTGTCCCTTCGTAACCTACCCACGTACGATGGTACCCGTCTTGCCGGCAATGCCGTCGCTCGCGCGCTCGAGCAGCGTGATGAGCGAGCTGCGACCGGGGCCGGACTGCGCAAACGCAAGCGCGGCCTCCACCTTGGGCAGCATCGAGCCGGGCGCAAACTGGCCCTCGTCAATGTAGCGCTGGGCGGTCTCGGGCGTGAGCTCGTCGAGCCACTCCTGGTTGGGCTTGCCAAAGTTGACGGCGACCTTCTCCACGGCGGTCAGAATCACCAGGAAGTCCGCATTGAGCTGTTCGGCGAGCTTTGCCGCGGCAAAGTCCTTGTCGATGACCGCCGCCGCGCCCTTGAGATGGTTGCCCTCCGTGGGAAAGACCGGGATGCCGCCACCGCCGCAGGCAATGACCACGTGGTTGGTCTCAACCAGCGAGCGAATGGTGTCCAGCTCAACGATCCCCACCGGCTTGGGCGAGGCAACCACACGGCGGAACCCGCGCCCGGCGTCCTCGATGACCTCGTAGCCGCGCTCTGCGATCATGCGGTCCGCCTCCTCGCGGGTCATGAAGGCGCCAATCGGCTTGGTGGGATGAGCAAAGGCGGGGTCGTCCGGGTCAACCTCAACCTGCGTGAGCACCGTCGCGGCGCCGCGGTCGATCCCGCGGTTGAGCATCTCCTCGCGCAGCGCGTTCTGCAGGTCGTAGCCAATGTAGCCCTGGCTCATGGCAACGCACACCGAGAGCGGGCACGGAATGTACTTCTCGGGGTCAAAGCGCGTGAGCTGCGTCATGGCCTCCTGAATCATGCCCACCTGCGGGCCGTTGCCGTGGGCCACCACGACCTCGTTGCCCTGCTCGATGAGGTCCACGATCGCGCGGGCCGTGTGACGCACCGCCTCCATCTGCTCGGGCAGGTTCTTCCCAAGCGCGTTGCCGCCGAGAGCAATGACGATTCGCTTAGACATTTGATATTGCTCCTTATGCCGATAAAACCATGGCGAGAAGGGCGGGGCCGCCCCCACGTCAACGTGCGACTTCTGCGGCGTGCCGCAGCGAGCGAGCGACGTGCGGGCGGCCCCCGGTCTTGCTAGCGGAAACTAGGCCTGGTTCCAGCGGGGCTTGCCGGCGGCCTCGAGCGCCGCGAGCGTGGCCACGGGGTCCTTGACCTTCTGCAGGAAGATCATGGCCGCGATGGCGTACGGCTTGTAGCTGGCCTCCTTGTACATGCCCACGCGGTGCATGTCAAAGACGTCGGCCATGACCTCGCCGTGCTCGCAGGAGACGCCGGAGATGTCGGCGGGCAGCGGGTGCATGTAGATGGTGTCCTGGCCGTTGGCCGTCTTCGCCATGAGGTCGGTCGTGGAGCACCAGTCCATGTGGGTGGCGTTCTGGGCAAGGAGCTCCTTCTCCAGGGCCTTGATGCCGGCGTCGTCGCCCTCGGCGTAGAGGTTGGTGCGCTTCTCCATGGCGGCATACGGCGCCCAGCTCTTGGGGATGACGATGTCGGCGCCCTCAAAGGCCTCGGCCATCGTGTTCACCTGCTTGAAGGTGCAGCCGGACTCGGCAGCGTAGGTCTTGGCGGCCTCGACGCGGTCGCTCATGAGGTCGTAGCCCTCGGGGTGCGCCAGCGTGACGTCCATGCCAAAGCGCGGCAGCAGCGAGATGAGCGACTGCGGGCAGGAGAGCGGCTTGCCGTAGGAGGGCGAGTAGGCCCAGGTCACGGCCACCTTCTTGCCGCGGAGGTTCTCCAGGCCGCCAAACTCCTCGATGAGGTAGAGCATGTCGGCGGAGGACTGGGTGGGGTGGTCGGAGTCGGACTGCAGGGAGATGAGGGTCGGGCGGTGGTCGAGCACGCCGTCCCTATAGGCCTCGTCCACGGACTCGGCGACCTCGGCCATGTAGGCGTCACCCTTGCCGATGTACATGTCGTCGCGAATGCCGATGACGTCGGCCATGAAGGAGATCATCGTGGCAGTCTCGCGGACGGTCTCGCCGTGAGCGATCTGGGACTTGCCCTCATCGAGGTCCTGGAGCTGGAGGCCCAGCAGGTTGGAGGCCTTGGAGAACGAGAAGCGCGTGCGGGTGGAGTTGTCGCGGAAGAGCGAGACGGCAAGGCCGGAGTCGAAGATGCGCGGGGAGATGTTGCGCTCGCGGAGGTTGCGCAGGGCGGCGGCAACCGCGTAGAGGGCGCGCAGCTCGTCGGTGGTCTTGTCCCAGGTGTGCAGGAAGTCCGCGTTGTACATGCCGGAGAAGTCGTAGCCCTTGAGCTCGTCGAGAAGAGCGGAGAAGTCCTTTGCCATGGTTGGTTCCTTTCGATTCATGATCAAGAAATCGCAGGTCAAACAAAGTCAGCGAGCGGCGCTGTGGCGAGGCGAGGTGCCCCGAACGGGGAGGCCGCACGCCTGGAGTGCGGCGGCCGACGCGTGAGGGGCAGATCGCCCGCCACAGCGCCGCGCAGCGTCGAGCCTACTTGATGTCGTTGTCCGTGGCGCCGGCGCGGAAGACGGTGACGTCGCCGGTCTTCTTGGACGGGTCGTAGAGGTTGAGCGCGGCGGTGTAGAGCGCGGCGCAGGTCACGAGGTCCTGCTTGTAGGTGACCTCGTTAGGTGCGTGCGCCTGGCTCTCGGCGCCGGGGCCAAAGCCCACGCACGGGATGCCGTAGCGGCCCTGGATGGAGACGCAGTTGGTGGAGAAGGTCCACTTGTCGGTCAGCGGGCGGCCGGTGCGCTTGTCCATCGAGGCCTCGCAGCCGATGCGCTCCTCGCCGAAGAGGGCGTGATGTGCGTCAACGAGGGCCTGAACGTGAGCGGCGCTCTCGGCGTTGATCCACGTGGGGAAGTAGGCCTCGGTCTCGTAGACAGTGCCCTTCCAGCTCGGGCGGTCGTACATGTACATGGAGACCTTGACGTCGTCGCCGTACTTCTTGACGGCGGGCAGGTCGCGGATCTCCTGGAGGCAGGAGTCCCAGGTCTCGCCGGCGGTCATGCGGCGGTCGATGGAGATCGCGCAGGAGTCGGCCACGGCGCAGCGGCTGGGGCTGGTGTAGAAGATCTGGGAGACGGTGCAGGTGCCGCGGCCCAGGAAGCGCGCGTCCTCGTAGTGTTCGGGGTTGTACTTGGGATCGAGCATCTTGACGAGGCCCTTGATGTCAGTGGACTCGTCGCAACCGTTGTTGTTGAGGGCGCGAACGTCGGCGATGATGTCGGCCATCTTGTAGATGGCGTTGTCGCCGCGGTCGGGAGCGGAGCCGTGGCAGGAGACGCCGTGGACGTCCACGCGAATCTCCATGCGGCCGCGGTGGCCACGGTAGATGCCGCCGTCGGTGGGCTCGGTGGAGATCACAAACTCGATCTTCTCGCGCGCGTCCTCGGGACCGTCGAAGTACTTGTTGACGATGTACTGCCAGCACATGCCGTCGCAGTCCTCTTCCTGGACGGAGCCCACGACCATGATCTTGTAGCCCTCGGGGATGAGACCGAGGTCCTTCATCATCTTGGCGGCGTAGGTGGCGGAGGCCATGCCGCCCTCCTGGTCGGAGCCGCCGCGACCGTAGATGAGCTCGTCGGTCTCGTAGCCCTCGTAGGGGTCGGCCTCCCAGTTGTCGCGGTTGCCGATACCCACGGTATCGATGTGCGAGTCGATGGCGATGATCTTGTCGCCCTCGCCCATCCAGCCGATGACGTTGCCCAGGCCGTCGACCTCGACCTTGTCAAAGCCGAGCTTCTCCATCTCGGCCTTGATGCAGGCCACGACCTCGCCCTCCTCGCAGGACTCGGACGGGTGAGAGATCATGGCGCGCAGAAACGCGGTCATGTCGGGGCCGTACGCCGCCGCCACGCTCTTGATCTCTTCGAAGTTCAGTTCCTTGGCCATTTTGCTTACGTCCTTTCTGACGCTTCCGTTGCCAAAACACGTGCCGAGAAGTGCCGAGAAGCCCCGGCGTCCCGCCTACTTTGCCCAGGCGCCGTCCCAAACGATCTGCTGGTAGCGCTCGGGGTCGGTGTCGCCCTCGGTGGAGAAGAGCAGCACCTGGCTGTTCTTGTCGAGACCGAGCGCGTCGCGCAGCTCGGCGTAGTCCGGGTCGGTCATGATGGCGTCAATGACGCCCATGCCCACCGCTCCGGACTCACCGGAGGTGACGGCGGGGTCGCCCTTGACGGGCGCGGCAAGGCGGCGCATGCCGTTGGCGGCCACCCAGTCCGGGCAGGAGAGGAAGGCGTCCGCGTGGTTGCGCAGGATGTCCCAGCCAATGGTGTTGGGCTCGCCGCACGCGAGGCCGGCCATGATGGTCTGCAGGTCGCCGCCCACGATGCGCGGGTCGCCGTCAGCGGCGAGCGCGCCCTGGTAGAGGCAGTCGGCGGCGCCGGCCTCCATGATGACGAACTTGGGTGGGCACGTGGGGAAGAGGTTGGCAAAGTAGCCCACCATCGCGCTCGCGAGCGAGCCGACGCCCGCCTGGACAAAGACATGCGTGGGGCGGTTCACCTCAACGGCGCGCAGCTGGCCCGCGGCCTCTGCGGCCATGGTGCCGTAGCCCTGCATAATCCAGGACGGGATCTCCTCGTAGCCGTCCCAGGCGGTGTCCTGGACCACGACGCCGTGCTCGGTCTGGGCTGCCTCGGCGGCTGCCATGCGCACGCAGTCGTCGTAGTTGACCTCCTCGATGGTGACCTCGGCGCCCTCCTTGGCAATGTTGTCAAAGCGCGTCTGCGTGGAGCCCTTGGGCATGTGGACCACGGCGCGCTGGTGCAGCTTGTTGGCGGCCCAGGCCACGCCGCGGCCGTGGTTGCCGTCGGTGGCGGTGAAGAAGGTCGCCTGGCCAAAGTCCTCGCGGAACTGCTCGCTCGTGAGGTAGTCGTACGTCATCTCAGAGACGTCGCGACCCATCTCCTGGGCGATGTAGCGGGCCATGGCAAAGGAGCCGCCAAGCACCTTGAAGGCGTTGAGGCCAAAGCGGTAGCTCTCGTCCTTCACAAAGAGCCCGCCCAGGCCAAGACGCTCGGCCATGCCGTCGAGCTTGGCGAGCGGGGTCACGCTGTACTGGGGGAAGCCGCGGTGGAAGGCCTGCGCCTTCGCCACGTTGTCGAGCGCCATCACCGGCAGCTGCGCGTCCTCGCTCTTGGGCATGGTATTGAGAACCCACTTGATCTTCTCGCTCACGCTTCCTCCTTGCGCCGTGACGGCCGTGCCTCCTGCGTGCCAACTTTTTGTCTGATTACCAGACTAAAAGTTTGTTACTGCATATGGTGGCATATTTCAAGCCTGTTGCAACGGGATTTTTCGTGAGACGGCGAGCGTCCCTTTTGCGCCCGTGAACGGTTGGCGAGAAGGACCTCTTGGAGGGCGGTGCAATGCGGTAAGCTTTCGCCCCGTGGGAACGCGAGAAGAACGTCCGGCCGCAAGGGAGCCGTCATGTCCACCCGCTCGATCGCCCGTTGCGGCGTCTGCATAGCGCTGCTCGCCGTGAGCGCGTGGGTCACCGTGCCGCTGGGGCCCGTGCCCTTTACGCTGCAGACCCTTGTGCTGGCGCTGATACCGCAGGTCATGGGCCCGCGCGACGCGTTTTTCACGGTGGCGGTCTACCTGCTGCTGGGAGCGGCGGGCGTGCCGGTGTTCTCCGGCTTTCAGGGCGGGCTCGGCGTGATCTTGGGGCCAACGGGTGGCTACCTCCTGGGCTTTGCCGCCGGAATGCCCGTTGCGGGTGCCATTATGCGCGTTGGCGCGCTGCCAAGAAGGGCGCGCGGGGCGCTGGCGGGCGTGGCGCTGCTGGCGGTGAGCTACGTGCTGGGGACGCTTCAGCTCATGAACGTCTACGCGCTCGACGCGCCGGCGGCGCTGGCCGTGGCGGTGGTGCCGTTTGTGGTACCGGATATGGTGAAGGTCGTGGCAAGCGTGAGCGTGGCGGAGCGGATCTGCCGCGCGCTGGGAACGGCGGCGAGGCGGTAGGCGCGACAGGAGAGCGTAGCTCCCCTACACGTTCATCAGGCCACCGTTGTCCGCAAGGATTGCCTTGGACGGGTCGGCCGGCAGGTACGCCACACGCACCTCGCTGCCCACGCTCGAGGGAATCTTGCCGCGCTTGCGCTGCCCCACGGGAACGGGCCCGAGCTTGATGGGCTCGCTCGTGAGCTTGACCGTCTCGTGGCACTCGTACGCCGTGCCGTCGACCACGTAGCGCACGTAGACCACGGTGGGACGATCCGTACTCCCGGGGCGAACGCGCACGACGGTCCCCGTGGTGGAGCCGGAGTAGGTTTGCTCCTTGCGCGCGCGAACGCGCTTTGCGACCAGGAGCACCAGCGCCGTGGTTCCGCCGCCGAGAACCGCGATCAGGCCAAAGATGAGAAGGATCATGATGCCATCGCTCATGGGCGCTCCGTGCGTTGCGGGTTGGTGGGACGGTGCGGGTGGTGCAAGAATAGCATCACGAGCGGGCGGAGATGGGGTGGTGGTTGGAGGGTGGCGGACGTGTCTCTGCATCATTTCTCGGTACCGAGAAATACCGTTAACCCGTAATCTCATACCGTTCTTTTGCTTTCGATACCGTAATTTGGCCGAGAATGCCGAATTTCATACCGAGAAATGCCGTGCAATACCGAAAAAGACTGGCGACTGGCTACAACTCCCGGTCGTTTTGCGAACCAGGTTTTCGTCTTTTTATCCGTTTTCGTTTTTTATTATTTGTCGTTTTTTTATTTGAGCCGGACCGCACACCACAAAAGGCCCGAGAGCTGACCTCAGCTCCCAGGCCCACACGCTCTATCCGCCGGCACCTATACCGTCATGCCGCCGTCGACGGCTAGGACCTCGCCCGTCACGTAGGACGCGAGGTCGCTCGCCAGGTAGACGAAGGCGTTGGCCACGTCCTCGGGTTGGCCCACACGCTTGAGCGGGATGCCCGCCTCGATGGGGGCGATCAGCTCCTCGGGCAGGCACGCCACCATGTCCGTGGCCGTGACGCCCGGCGCGACGGCGTTCACGCGGATTCCGCGCGGCCCCAGCTCGCGCGCGAGCGAGATGGTGATGCCGTTGACCGCAAACTTGGACATGGGGTAGGCAACACCGGAGGGCTGGCCCATCTTGCTCACCATGGAGCTCGTGTTGATGATGACGCCCCCCTCGCCGAGCACGCGCGACGCCGCCTGACAGCCGTTGAGCACGCCCTTGACGTTGATCTCGATGATCTTGTCAAACTCCTCGGGCGTGTAGTCATCAAGCGACGTGGACTGGGAGATACCGGCGTTGTTGCACACGATGTCGAGCCCGCCAAAGCGCTCCGCCACCTGGCGGAAGGCGGCCTCGAGCTCCGCCTCGTCAGCGACGCTCGGCCAGATGGCCATGACGGGGGCGTCCGGGTTCTCGGCCAGGATGCCGTCGAGCGCGCGCTGAGCGGTCTCCTCGCGGCTCCCGCAGAGCGCCACGTTGGCGCCCTCCTCCAGGAAGCGCTTGACGATGGCAAGGCCGATCCCGCGCGAGCCTCCGGTGACGACGGCGGTCTTTCCCTTGAGCAGCATAGCGATTGTCCCTTCTACGTGGGGTTGGTTCGAACTGCTCCTACCCTACCCAGCAAATGACGAGAAGAACGCGGGGGCCGCGTGGCGCCCGGTGTAAGGCGCGACGTCACTCGGCGAACGCGCCGAGCTTGACAGGCGTGTATGGGGCGTTACCCAAGGTTTGTGACGAAACGGCAGCGCCTAACGCGGATCGTCCACCAGAGACCACGTCCCGGCCAGGAAGTGGACGGGCTCGGTCGTCTCCTCTATCCGCACGCCGATCCGCTCGAGGAATCCCCGGTACTGCTCGTCCACCCCAAAGAACGGGTCCGTGTCCGCGCCGCCCGGGATCCCCTTCTCCAGAAGGGCGAGGCACAGCTCGCGCTCGTCCTCCCACCGCTTGCTGCGCCGCCACACGTCATAGATGCACGCGTCGGGGCTCGGTAGAATCCAGACCGTCCTGTCCTTCCTGTTGTGGAACCCGGTGCACTCCGCAATGTCAACGACGTTGATGCGAACGATCTCACGGTCGTCCCTGTGCTCCTCCTTGTCACGTATGAACCAGGTGTGGAACAGGCGCCCGCCGGCCGCAAACACGTCGCTCTTGACCGGATTGAGGTAATGGTGACGCGCGACAAAAACCGACACGACCGCGAGCGCGGCAAACACGACGAACACGGCGGCGCCAATCACGACGAGCCAAGTGATGTCCTGCTCCCCAAACTCGCCGCGCAAGACGCCGTCGACAAGCGTCACGACGACGATGGCAAAGACAATGAAGAAGGCCCCGGCGAAGGCGGCCACCCCGAGCGCCGTGCTGTCATGCGCGTAGGAGCGCCCGAACGTCTGGGCGGCCTTTGCCGCAGCCTTCTCGTCGTCGGTCGGCTCGATGATCTGTGCCAGACGCTGGCTGGCTCGCTCTTGTCCCCTACTCATCTCCATAGCCTTTCCGAACGCGTCTACTCCCCCACCAGCGCGAGAAAGTCGTCCACCGAGAGCGCCGCCACAGGAGCGTGACGCAGGAGCGCCTCGTCGCTAGTCACGAGATAGTCGGCCTTCGCACGCTGGGCTGCCGCCAGCACCATGCAGTCCTCGAAGTCCGCGTGGATGCGCTGGTACTTTCGCGCGAGCCAGACATCCGAGGAATCGGCGCCCACAGCCGTCGCAATCTCGTCCATGTTGGTGACGCAAGCCGCGGCGTAGGCGGCTATGGCGCGGGCCTGGTCCTCGGAGAGCGCCGTACCCGCTGTCCGTGCCTGACGCTTGAGCGAGGCGTCCACGAGGTAGAACACGTCCTTCGACGTGCCAACCGCGTAGAGCAGATCAATCCCCTTGCGCACGCAGACATCGATCAGCTCGTTTGCCTCGCGGGAGCGCGGACGTGCCCCATCGAACGCGTCAAGCCAGACGTTGGTATCGAGAAGAACGCGCGAAGGTTGCGGCATCTACGCCTCCCTCCCCAGACGCTCGTGATACCAGTCCTCGCGAAGGTCGTCCCAGGACGGAAGGTCAACGCTGTGGTATCCGGAGATGCCAAGCTCGTAGGTCGTCTGTGCGTACAAGGACCGCAGGCCGGCAATTGCGGAGGCCTTCCGGGCTGCCTCGTCGGAGAGCGCAGAAGCCGCACCGGGCTCGATGACCTTACGCACAGATGCCGCGTCCTCCTGATGGTCCACCATATACTGCCAGAGCCCGCGCACCGCCGCCGACGGCGAGTAGCCCAGCCGCGCAAGCACGGCGTCACCGGCCTCCTTGAGCGCGGCGTCGATACGCGTGTTCATCTGCGTCTGACGCGCCTGCGACGCTGCTGTTGTTTCTGACATGTTCGTCACCTCGCCTTTGTATAGCAGTATAGCAGTATAAGCGGACATACGATGGCCCTTTGCTCAGAAAACTTGACTCAAAACTTTTGAGTCAAGTTTTCTAAGCAAAACAGCTAAGTAAGCTCGAACATGTCGTGAATTGAATCAGGCACGGCTCTCAGAACAGGCAGTTCTCGATGACGTTCTTGCCCCGCAGCCTGTCGAGCCACTCGGACGGGATCCCCTCGACGCCGTAGACGATGCCAGCGAGCGCGCCGGCGACGGCAGCCGTGGTGTCCGTGTCGCCCCGAGGTTCACCGCGGCGAGCGCGCACTCGGCGTAGCTCGACGTGTTGGCGAGGCACCAGAGCGCGGCGTCGAAGGTGTGGCGCACGAAGCCGCCGGAGCGAATCTCGTCCACGGGGCGCGCAGCGACGTCACCCGCCACGTCCGCCGGGCTCGCGCCGGAGATGAGGTTCCGCGCGATATGCACCATGGCGAAGCACGCCTCCGTCGAGGTCGGATGCGCGTGCGTAATCGCGGAGACGGCGCGCGCCTCGTCGTCGGTGGCATCGGTGAACACGAGCGGGACCGTGCGCATGAGCGAGCCGTTGCCGTTGTCCCACTCCCCCGCAAGGCCGTGCCCGCGCTCGAGCGCCTCGCGCGTGGCATTGCCCACGTCGAAGAGCCCGTCGACCGTGTAGGCGCCTTCGCGATACCACCGCACGAAGCGCCCGCAGATGTCATTGACGTCAATGCGCCCCAGCTCACGGTAGCTATCGCAGATTGCAAGCGCCATCGACGTGTCGTCGCTCCACGTGCCTGTCGACTTGTTGTGGCTGCCATGGCCGGTCATGTCCGTGCAGCGGAACGAGCCCCGCGGACGGAACTCATACGGAACGCCCAGCGCTTCGGCCACCGCCTGGCCGTAGACGCAGTCGCAAAGTGTCCTTGCCACGCCAGCTCCCTCTTTATCAACGGCCTGCCCATCATAGGAACTCAACAGCCATCAATCCAGAGCAGACATTGGATATGGTGCCGCTATTAAATGTTCGACGTTGTGGCGCCTGCCAGAAATGGAAGCACGAGACATATCGATAAGAGCGACAAAATCTGCCACAAGCTGTGGCAATCAATCCCCCAGTAACCATCGTGTTCGGGACTGCCCTGGCACCCATATACGCCGTAGCTTAGTTCATAAGACCAAGAACAATTCTCCCGCAACTTATGGGAGAAACTTGGCGCCAGGAATTGTGCAACAACTTGTTGCAAGATTACCTGTCCCCGCAGCTTTCATTGACAGCCAGATGCCCCAACACGTTCATATCCAGCCGGATGTAAAGATTTCTTGACCGCATCAGCATCGCGGGTATTATAAGAGCAGTGATGCAGTCACCGTGGACTCTACGTGAGGCGGTGACAAAGAAGGGTCGCTGCCGGGCTTGTCCGGTAGCGGCCCTTTGACTTACGAGGGGGTCACCATGGCCAAGGAATTCAAGACTATTGACCAGCTCGTTGAGCTCATGGAAAGCCGTGGGATTGTCACGGACAAAAAGACGGCGGCGGCAATCAAGCGAGAGAGCTACTACGCCATCATCAATGGATACAAAGCCCCATTCCTTGATAGAGAAGCAATGAAGTCTTCCGCCGACGACGTCTATCTCGAAGGTACAACCTTCCAGCAGATATATGACCTCTTTATGTTTGACCGGAATCTGAGGGAGTCAACGTTCCCCTACCTAACCGCCGCGGAGTCTGCGCTCAAGAACGCAGTCGTCTACGCCTTCTGTGAGAAGAATCGGGACGCGGAGGCCTACCTCGAACGATCAAACTACACTTCGGCAAAGGACATGTTGGTGCCAAAGTCCTACCAAGGAAACAAAGCTGAAGAGCACGCAACAAACATGGCCAACCTCATGAAGATCCTGAACGGAAAGCTCACCAACAAGAAGAAGATGCGACCCTTCGTGAAGCACTATCTCAACAGCTATGGAAAGGTTCCCCTCTGGGTTCTTCAGAATGACCTAACCTTCGGCAATATCGCTCACTTCTACCAACTCCAAAAGAGAGGCGTTCAGAACGCAGCCTGCAAGATCGTCGGCGAAATCTCCGGAAGAGGTGTCCGACTCAACCCTCATGACCTCCTGAGAGCGTTCGACGTTCTCGTTGGGTATAGAAACATCTGTGCTCATGACGAGAGACTCTACTGCGCCACAGTGAAAGGAGCTCGCTTCGCGGATATGTTTGATGAACTATGTGTTGTTCTCCCCGAAGAGGATACACACACAATGATCGACACTCTCAATTCGCTCATCCGGGCTTACCAAGGGAGAATCAGTGCGGAAGTCCTTGTTCAGATCAACACAGAGATGGGCGTTAAGTTTGCCAATCAAAGCTAGAAACTATTCGACCTCAAAACACGTCGGCAGCAGTACCCCGGACCAAGAAAAGCGAAGCCTGTACCCAATCTCATTATGAGCGAGGAGATGTTTATCGTTAGGTCGGAAACGTAGTCAAAAGGTTGTTCGCGGCCTCACACTGCAGTCCGTAGAAGTGCTTTATCTACCGAAGATTGCGTGGCAGAAGCCTTTGGCATCCGAAATCTCCTTCTCGAGGTCTCTACTCAGCGTTTCGAAGAATCCCGAGCCCCACCGACTCTCGGCATGCAAATCTGCAATGTCCTTTCCTGGCCGCCAGTAGAACAGCAGCATCTCACGGTTTACCGAAACCGCCGCCTTGATCTGGCTGCGGCGATACCGCTCGCTCAGCTCTCGCACCCAAGCCAGGTACTCGGAGTCATTCTTGATAATCGCCTCTGCCATGGCGCCACCTTCCCGAGAGACTTCCTCAGGCTCAGTGTCGCTCTGGCACCGGACAACAATTAGGTCTCATGTTCGCGCTGGAAAACACTCCTCGGCGCAATTTAGAGCACTGCTGGCAGCTTCTCATCCCTCGTCAACCAAGTCGTGGGCAGTCTCACCGCCTTCAAGCATGGCACGATAGCGGGCGTCCATCGCGCGGGCAAACTCAAGCTCAGAAACTTCGCTGCGGGCAAACTGCTCGCGGCCCCTCAAGAGCTTGTCGTTGAGGATAGCGGTCTCAATTTGTCTGTCGCAATCGTGTGCGCCCATGGTCAGCCCGCCATTCTGCGAGCAATTGCAGCCTCAACCTGCTCCGCGTTTGAATCATACTCGATAAACTGGCCACTATCGGTGCTGCTCCACGCATCAAGCTCGTGCGAGAAGGACGAAATCTCCGAAGACGTCCCAAACGTATTAACGAAGTCGGCAACCTCGTCGACGAGCCGGACCTCGTCCTCGCTAAGAACGCCTTCCGGGCAGCGCGTGGGAACCACGACCTCGCCCCAGCCCTTCTCCGTGAGCTCAACGAAGCCCGCATCCTGAAGCCCGGCGACGATCCTGTCCCTGTCGTCCATTACGGGACCATAGTTCGCATGTGCGTAGGCAAGCCCAGTCATGGACCGCGACGTCCTTGCATAGCAGAGGAAGTCGGTAAAGAACATCGCCTTCTGGAGCTTTGTCTTGTAGAGGTCCTTGCAACGAGCGGCAAGCTCGCACACCACAGCGGCAACGCGCTCCATGCTGAAGGAACGGAAACCGTTGCGACCGCTTGGCGTCACCATCTCCTGGGTCGGCCACTGATACGCAGCAAAAGCTGCGGCCAACCCAGAAAGCGGAGTCCTGCTCTCAATGAACCGGCGGACTGCTGACGCTGTCCTCGCACTCAGCTGGCTCTCCCTGACCGACAGCAGGGAGGCCGCCCCCTCTGCCGTCGAAACAAGCTTGAGCATGGTGTTGTGCGAGTCATCGGGGATTGCGCCCGCCTCGTAGCGGGCAATCGTCTGCTCGCCAAAGCCAAGGAACTTGCTGAACTCACGGAGAGATAGGCCATAGCTGTTCCGAAGCTCCTTGACCTCGTCGGGGGCCATGAGGCCATGAGCCGCGCAATAGGCGGAGTATGCGCGGCGCAGGTTGCCCTCCTCGACGCGGGAGTCGCCAATCGCCTCGCCGCAGCACGGGCAAACGGCCACCTCGGCATCATAGGAGGTCGACTCGCCCTTGACGGGCAGCGTCTCGGTCCTGTACTCGAGCCGCGCGTCGACCTCACAGTCGCATTCGGGGCAGTACGTGTTCAGCGTCTTTTCTGCGTTCATTCCCTCGTCTCCCGTCGGTCCACATACAGCTTTACCGACAAGCACTTACATCGCTCCACATCCGTTCGAACTGACAACTTCAGATACAGCGTCTCATCCCCATACTCCGGCGAGAACTCTGCCACAGTCCACTTTTCAGCACGTCGAGGATCCCTGTCCGGCTCCGGCCCGTCGAACATGTCTCTCGGTTCTAGCGAGAGAATCACTCGTCCTAGGTCATCTACCGTCATACCGTGCTCGGCCATGAATGAGATGTTCTGCTCGCGAGGGGCGAGAATGAACCCGTGCTTTTCGACGAACAGCTTGACCTGCCGCAGAAACAATGCCCTTTGGTCCATTGCCCCCCCTCTCGAGCTGAATGTAATCATATGATTACATAGTATACTACGCAAGAGGCGGCAATCCCCGTCAACCCTCGAAGAGCGATGAAAGGAAAGCGAGATGAGCCGGACAGACCCAGAGCGATCAAACCAACCGGATGAAGCGGCACCCACAATTGAGCGAGGCTGGATTACCGTTAGCATGGCCGCAAAATACGCTGGCCTCAGCGCTGAAACCTTACGAAGAGCAATCTGGGCAGGCGAACTTGAAGCCTACGAAAAGCCGGTCACGTATCCCGAGCGCCGGGCGAAAGACGAGAGGCGTCATCACATTCATTGGATAACCAAGCGAGAGTTTGTTGATGCGTGGCTCATGTCTCAGCCCACGCCAAAAGAGGTGTGGGAGAAGTACTGGGGGCCCAAGATATAGGGTCGTATTCGGCTAGCCTCGCCTATGCTCCACCAACGTACCTGATGGGATTCTGTCCGCTGCACAGACTCGCAACGGCCTGCCCCTTGTAACGCTCACGCAGCTCGTCGTCAGCAAGATGCCCGACAAACTGATAACGGCCATCCCCCGACTCTGATGCCTCATCCTGTCCTGCAGGAAGCCATTCATCGATGCGATAGACCTCGACAATGCGACCGCCACAAACACCGAAAGCGAGCTTGGCGTTACGCGCTCTTGTGAGACCAACTCGCCAATTCCCACGCACCCTGTCGTACAGTTCCTGGGCACTCATTTCCGAGAGGTTGACGTTAGAGATCTTGATAAGGATACCGGGCTCATCAAAGTCAGACTCTCCGAGCTGTTTCACATGCCCGTAATATTCTGCCCCAACGCCATCTCGCTCGACTCTCAGCATCTTCGCCACTGTGCGCATTCGCAGCAGCCCCGTCACGAGCCAGGCATACACCTCGTCCCAGCGCCCAGGGCTCACGTCCGCGTCCAATCGCACCTGCAGCTCTCGCGTCTTCTCGCTCGGCTCTCGCCAGGAAATCTTCCCGCCAAGGTCGGCAAGCAGCACCTCGACCTCCTCACCGCGCGCGACAAGCCCCTCGTACAGCGACGCATCCGTGAACCAGAGATTCACGCCGACCCAACCATCGCGCTGCACAAAATACGCCGTCGCATGAACGCCACGCATGCCCAGTCCGAACGTCGCATACCACCCGTTGTTCTCAGCCCTACCCGATGGGTCGGCATACGCAGACACAAAGTCCTGCCGCTCGGCGCAATAGTCGTAGAAGCCGTCCCAAAAGAGCGACTTGAGGTCGGGGTTCGGGGTCTCCACAAGGCACTTCGCTCGTATGTCATAGAGGGACGAGCCGGTTTCCCCCACGCTCCAGTACTTCCACCCGTTGGTGGAGATTCGCTTTCCTGTCACGAGCTCCTTCATACGCTCCGCCGCACGGGAAGGGCTCTCCAAGACATCCCCGTTGAAGAGGCGAATGCCGTAGTCGTCGGTCACCGTGGCAACAACGGCACGGTCGCCCTCGCTGGCAACCAGCTCGGTCCCCGGGACAATCTTCGCCATGGTGCAGACCGCTCTGAACGTCATGGACTTCATCGTGGGCGTGGCCTTCTTGATCGGCTTATACGACGCCACGACGTCAGCGCTCAGCTCAGGGAACGGCCAAACCTCGAGGGCGCGTTCCGCCAATCGCTTGGCGCGGGTGCAGATTGCCCCCTCGTTCCACTTTTCCAGGTCATGCAGCTCCTTGGAAATCACCAGGTAGTCCTGGTCAAAGCCACCCTTGAGATGCGCCTTCTTCTCCGCGAAGGGCGCATCCGAGAGCTCGGGGTTGTACGCCGTGAGCGTGAGGTTGCCCAGCGTGTTGATGAGCTCTTCGTAGACGCGCTCGCAGTCGTCCCCGAGCATCTCACGCCACTCCGCACTGTTGAGCGCATTCTGCGGCATGATGTGCTCGATGGAGAAGGTACCGCCTGAGAAGTCCATCGGATCCTTCGCATGCCAGCTGTTCTCGAGCGTGGTGAGCAGATAGAAGCCGCGCTTGAACGCATAGCAGTCGCGCGTCCTGAGCGCCCGCTCGAACTCCGCGTCACTCGGCATGCGTCGAGCCGTTCCCTCCTCGCCCAGGAGAATCGCCTCATAGGCCTCGCGGATAATGCCGCCGTCGTCTCGTACCGCGTTCAGCCGTGCGATCACGGACGAGAAGAACTTGTTCAGGCTGTTCGTCGCGACGTCACACACAGAGCGACGGAAGAGGTAGCTCTCCGTGGTTCTCAGCATGGAGGCAAGGTCATCATGTGAGAGAGACCCACTGATATAGTCCTCGAAGAAGGACATAAGCAGCGGGTTCACGACGGAGACGTCGAGAGCGTGGATGCGAGCGAGAAGAACGCGGAGCTCCTTGTCCTCGCAGGCACCAGCCGTGATGCACGCGTAGTGCCCGGCGTAGCGGCGAATCTCCTTGAGAAGCTCGGTCATCTGCCCAGGCTTGTCGTAGCCATTGTCCATGACGTGCCGCTTGAACAGTCGGTACACGTCACGCGCGACGATGCTGGTCGGCGCGTTGATGACCGTCAGCCAGTTGCGCAGAAACTCGTCGAAGACCTCATCGTAGCTGTCCGCACCGAGTGTCTCCTCGATCTTGCGCCAGTAGTTGGCGTAGATGTCCTCCTGCTCGTCCATGGGAAGCCCCATGAGCACGAAGTTACGCACGAGGTCCGCCGTGGAGAGGTCCTTTCCCGTGGAGTTCATCGACTCAAAGATGAGCTGCGGGTTGTCCTGGCCCTGCGAGAGCGTAATATCGACGATCTCAAGGCGCTGGATACCGTCCCAGACCACATTGGGGTCATCAATGTTGCTCAGCCACGTGCGGAAAAGCGCGAGATTGTCGACGATTCGATGAGACTCGTTCACGACCTCGATATCTGGATTCTCCAGGTGGTCGACAACGGAGCAGAGCGTCTTCTCGTCTCCCTGCGAAAGGGTGAGACGATAGTGGTCCTCCCCCTTCTTGTACTTAAGGACAAGGTAGCCGCTGTCGATGATCTCATCGTAGGAGACATGCGTCAGCTTGTCAGGATGCTCTCGAGCAAACTCCGCCATAGCGATAATGAGCAGGCTGAGCGTGGTGATACGCTGCTGGCCATCGATGATCAGGAGCTTGTTCACGCCCGAGGCGCTAAACTCCCCTCCCAGCACCCTGACCACGGAGCCCGTGAAGTGAGTGCCGGAGCTTCGCCGCCCAACGGCAACAACGTCATCCCAGAGCTGCCGGCACTGCTCCTCGTCCCACGAGTAGGCTCGCTGATAGACGGGGATGACCATCCGCTGGTTGGCGAAGGTGAGCAGGCTGACAATCGACTGTGGTATGGCGTTCATGTTAGCTCCAGCATGAGGAATGATGGACAAACTAATTCTATTCAGTGATACGAGATAGTAAGACGGAATACAGTATTGAAGGCGGGGGACCTCTTGATGATTAGTTCCAACGTCGGCGCAGCACGCATACGACTCTGACGAGATGCTGCATCAATCATATCGAATGCATAAAATAGGCTCGAGGATGGCGCTGGCGATTTTTTCGCCGACTATTGTCTAGTGCAATAGTACGGGTAAGCCCTAGCTTATAGCTGATTTCTGTCTCCCTGGAGATTTATTTCGAGAATTACAATAGCGTCGTCCTCATTATCTGATTAGGGAGTATGCGTTGTGGCCGAGAAAAAGACACTGAGTCAGTATCTACCGCAATTGATTGAGAACACAAGGTTAGCGAGAATTCAATCGGAGAAACGACTCCTAGAGTTTGACACCCTGCTAAAGCATGCAACGATTTATTATGCTTGTATAACCACTTTGCTTTCTATAGTACCGCTATTTTTGAGCAGTTCTTTTGGGAGTTGGGAGGACCGCATAACGTTCCTCTCAATTGCATCAGCAATTATTATAACAATCTGCACGATTTACGCCTCCGGACAAAACTATGCAGTTAGAGCGGAACAAATGAGGCATGCATATTTGGAACTGCAGCGGCTCTGGCTACAAATCGATTCTCTAAAGGTGGACTCAGAAGAATACGAGAATGCACTATCCGAAATTGCCGGGCGTTACGTTGACATAGTTGCAAGCACTGAGAACCACACCGAGAGCGACTATCTATTTGGTGTTGGAGATAAGGTCACGGATGCTGACGAGACCATCCGTCGCGCACGGTACATACTACTTAGGTTCATGGTGTATATCGGCCTTCCCATTCTTCTTGTTGCGATATCAATTCTGGTGATTGAGTAACTATGGCTGCATCAGAGTTGTTTAAAATTGGATTTCGCGAAGACCATCTAAAGTTCCTATTCTTGCAATCACTTTACGGAACATCCTCAGTAGGCATTGACTACATAACTACAGAAAGGTTTATCTCAGACCTTGATTCTCACGTTTCCGTCATATCCAAGAAAGTACTCTCAGGGAGATATTCATTTACCCCCTATCGCCAATTACTGGTTAGCAAGGGAGCGGGGAAGCTTCCGAGAGTACTTAGCATCCCGACTGTCCGCGATAGGCTGACGTTGAAAGCTCTTTCCGATATCCTCGGAAAGACGTTTGGGAATCGCTGCAAAACTCCTCAGCCTCAATTGGTCGTTTCTGAGCTTGCTAGTGCTATATCAGCTAAAACGTACCCCGCATATATCAAACTTGACTTGAAGGACTTCTACGGAAGCATCCCGCATGAACCGCTGATCAAGTCTATTAGATCAAAAATCAGGAAACGAGAACTATTGCAGCTCATTCAGTCTGCAATTTCTACCCCCACCGTTCCGTTCGGGATTAAGGCAACTCGCCCCAATGAAAGCGGATTGCCTCAAGGCCTCTCAATTTCAAATCAACTATCGAATCTATATGCTTCCAAGCTTGACACTGCTGTTAAGCGCAAGTTTCCGGAAATTCTGTATAAGAGATACGTTGACGACATCCTCATACTTTGCTCATCCGATGAAATCTCACATATTAAGTCGTTCGTCGAATCTACTATTCAAAATCTTGGCCTTAAGCTTAGTAAAGAAAAGTGTGTTGACGGAATTATCGAAGCCGACGCTATTGAATACCTTGGCTACCGATTTCAAGATGGGATTATCTCAGTTCGCGAATCATCAAAAAGGAAGATCGAAGGCTCACTCGAAAGAACTATCAGAGCGATTTCACACGCCAATGTAGCTAAGAAATCTACGGAAAAAACTTGGCTATATAAAGATTTGTATAGGCGCATTACTGGTTGCAAGGTAACTTACGATGGGATTAGCTATACTAGATATGGCTGGCTGTTTTATTATTCAAGAATCAATGATGTTGCATATCTCGGCAAGTTAGATTCGCTAGTCCGTAAGCTTGCAAATAGGTATAACGTTAGTCTCGATGGAGAGCTGCCCAGATTCAAAACGGCGTACTATCAAATGCGCTTCAATGGTCGTGAAAGCAGCTACTTCCCTGTTTTTGATTTCAGTCGGCCTGCCGCCGATATTCGCGCGCAACTTACAGGTCTAGTTGCCAAAGAAATCATTGACTCCTACTCGGACGAAGACATAAAGCAGCTATTCCAACAAGTTGTAAATCGAATAATAAGAACTTTGGAAAAGGACGTTGGAGTAGTCTCGTAGCATCAAGCCGGTTTTCGTAAGTTGGGTCATAGTCGAGACCGGCTTACAGAAAACTCAGCCATTCTCATATCGTCGCATTCGCCTTGAAGTTCTCCGCCTGCTCCATTACCCTCTCGAAGACCTCCTCGTCCCACTCGGGAGGGTACCCATTACGGTAGAGGAGAACGGTCAGATCCATGTTGAGCTGGCTCTTGATGTCGTCGCGCGTCGACCAGTCTGCGTACTGTGCCTTGTCGTTCACGAGCTTTGCGATCTCCTTGGCGAGAGTGACGCACTTCTCCTCGGCGTAGGGGAAGCCGTGGTCGTCGCGGACCCTCACCAGGATGTCGTAGAAGGCCTTCTCCTCGTACGTGATGCCCATCTTCTCAAACGAGCGCTTGTCTTCCTCGAGATTCTTCAGGATCGTGAGAAGCTGGTCCGAGAGGTCGTCGACGAAGTCGGCTACGACCTCGCTCGTGAACTGCAGGCTGTCGCGCGTGTTGTAGGCGTCGACGACCTTGCGCAGTCGCTCGCTGAACTCGACTGACTTCACCTTGTTCGTCCTGCCGTATGCCCTGATTGCCTTTCGCGCGAGCTTGAGCAGTGCGTTGAACTTCGTGATGGGCATCTTGACCGCGTCGAGCTCGGCGACGAACTCGTCGCTGAAGAGGTCCTCGGACTTCTGCGCGTCGACGACGCTCTCGACCCCCGTGCAGCTGATGGCCTTGGCCACCATGTCCTCGACGACCGCGTTCATCGTCTCCGTGTCGGGCGCGTCGCCGATGGTCTGCTTGTAGACGATCGATCTGATCGCCAGGTAGAACTGGGCCACCGCGGTCTCGTGGTCGGTGAGCTCGCCGGAGGGGAAGCATATCCCGTAGGCGGACTTCAGGATGCGGGACAGGCCCATGAACCTCGTCTGGAAGTCCTTGGAGAGCTGCACGTACTCCGCCGCGTCGTTCAGGCACGCGAGGCGCTCGAGCGGGGCGCCCGAGACGAACCTGGAGGCATCGAAGTTCACCATGAGCTCGTCGAGCATGGCGAGGTGGTTGCGGAAGATGCCGAGCGAGACCGCCAGCTCGTCCACGGACCCCTCGTCGTCGTCCCCGTACCTCTTGAGCGCCTCCATCATGTTGTCCTTGATGCCGATGTAGTCGACGACGAGACCCTTGTCCTTGCCCTCGAAGACGCGGTTGACGCGGCTGATCGTCTGGACGAGCGTGTGCTTCTGCAAGGGCTTGTCGATGTACATGACGGCGAGAGACGGCACGTCGAAGCCCGTGATCCACATGTCGCAGACGACGGCGACCTTGAAGTTGGAGTCGTTGTTCTTGAACTGCCTGTCGAGGAGCTTGCGCCGCTCCTTGGTGCCGCAGAGGTCGTAGAGCTCCTTCTCGTCGTCCTTGCCCCTCGTCGCGACGATGTTGATCTTCGGGAGAGCCTCTAGGTCCTCGAGCTGGTCTTGCGTGAGCTCCGACTCGTCCTCGGCCTTACGGGCGACCGCCCAGTCGGGCCGTATGGCGACGATCGCCTTGTAGAGGTCGAAGGCGTGCAGGCGGTCGGAGCAGACGACCATCGCCTTCTGGACGACCCCCGGCTTCTCGGAGCAGAGCGCCTCGTAGTGGCCAACGAGGTCCTCCGCGAGGCGCGCGATGCGCTCGGGGTTGCGGAGGATCACGGACATCGCGCTCATCGCGCGCTGGCTCTCCTCGATCTGCTCCTCGGTCGACCCCTGCTCCGCACAGCGGTCGTAGTACTCCTGGATCTTGCTCACCTGATCATCGGAGAGCTGCACGCGGGCGAGGCGGGGCTCATACGCGATGCGCACCGTGATCCCGTCGTCGCTCGACTCCTTCATCGTGTACCGGTCGACCACGGGGCCGAACACGGCGATGGTCTCGTCGATCGGGGTGCCGGTGAAGCCGACGTAGGTCGCGTTCGGGAAACCGTCGCGGAGGTACTTCGCGAAGCCGTACCGGGTGAACACGCCCTTGTCGGTCCTCTTGAGCTTGGAGCCGACGCCCGTCTGCGTGCGGTGCGCCTCGTCGGAGATGCACACGATGTTGGTCCGTTCGGAGAGCAGCCCCGTGTCCTCGCTGAACTTCTGGATGGTCGTGACGTAGACGCCCCCGGACGCCTTATCTGCGAGCGTGCTCCTCAGCTCGGAGCGCGACTCGATGCTGCGGACGTCCTCCTCATGCAGAAACCGCTTCGCCGTCACGAACAGCTCGCTCGTCTGGCTGTCCAGGTCCTCCCTGTCCACGATGATGACGATCGTCGGGTTGCCGAGCACGCTGCTGCGCCTGAGCATCATTAGGCGTGAGAGGAAGAGCATGGTGTAAGTCTTGCCGCACCCGGTGGCGCCGAAGTAGGTGCCGCCCTTGCCGTCGCCGGAGGGGCGGAGGTGGGCGCAGATGCTGTCGAGCATCTTCGTCGCGGCGAAGAACTGCGGGTACCGGCAGACGATCTCCTTGTCGCCGTCGTCGGGGTAGAAGACGAAGTCGCGGACGATCGCGAGGAACCTCTCGGGAGCGAAGGCACCCTTGACGAGGGTGTAGAGTGACCCGATTCCATTGGAGACCCTGTCGGCATCGTCCGCCTTGTTCCAGGCGTAGAAGTAGGGGTACGGGGTGAACACGGTGCCGAGCCTGTTGTTCGCCCCGTCGCATATCGCGGCGACGCAGCAGTACTTGAGGAGGCTCGGAACGTCGCGGGCGTAGCGGACGCACACCTGCCTCCACGCGTCGTGGATGGTCGTCCCCTCCTCGACGGCGGACTTGAACTCCAGGATGGCGAGCGGGATACCGTTGACGAAGCACAGCAGATCGGGACGGCGCGTCGCCTTGTCGGTGACGCTGTACTGGTTCACCACAAGCAGATCGTTGGCGGACACGTCGTCGAAGTCCACGTACTCGATGTGCGCCGCGGGGAGGCTCGCGTCCTCGCGCGGGAGGTCGATTCCCTCGTTGATGAGCCAGAAAGTCCTTCGGTTGCCGTTGTAGAGGGGCGCGGATGGGGTGTACTTCAGCTCGTTGATCAGGGAGCATACCTCGCCGTCCGTCAGAGCGAGGTCTGCGTACCTCCGGCGGAGGCTGTCGGCGAGGGCGTCCTCCATGAGCACGTCCTCGTAGCGGCGGTGCAGGGACTCGCCGTGGGCGTAGCCCCACCCCTCCTCCTGGAAGAGACCGATGATGGCACTCTCGAGCTCCTCTTCAGTGAACTTTCCTCTGATGAACTGCCGGTACTTGTCCATGGCGATTCCTAACGCGAAGCCTCTTCGACAGATCCCCGGATGAGAACGGGAGTGATCTCTTTGAGCTGGGACTTAAGCCGTTCGTTTATCGCATGACGATTGCGAAAAGCAATAGACAGCTCTGCAGCAGCCTCCATCAACTTTCTGTCGGGCACGGGGACTTTCTGAGATAAGAATCTCGCCACACTCATACTTCCACGTATGCTGTCGTCACAGATAAACCAGCCGTATCGCCCAACTTCATCACGAGATAGCCACGCTAGAAGGTAGTACGAAGCAACCGAATCATCCGGTTCAAAAACAGCATATGCCGGCGATACCGCACGAACTTCGTCGGAGTCATTGATTGCAATCGGATAGGCGACGTCTCGTCCGACGTGAAGTAAGTTGCATGCAAGTTGACCGGGCTCTACAAGCTTATACTTCCTGAGATCATCGCTACTTGCCTTCGATTCCACGAATTGGTTTGCAAGGTTTACTCCATGAGCACGCTCACAAATTCCGTCTCTATTCCGGAGGTCGATCTCCCGGAGGAAGTTACCGATAGGTTCCCATCGACTTGCCATTTTGCACTTATCCAAAAGCAAGGCGCAAGAAATCGACAAGTCATCCAGCCCCTGTTCATAGGAACGCTGATTCGTAAGCATCGATTCATAGATTGCGGCGTATTTGCGCTGGATTTCAATCGGGGGCAAATCGAGTTCAACGTCACAAAAATCTTCCCAAGAGAGAGTTTCTCGCGCGCTGCCCCACGAGTTGAAGCGGGCTAGGCGATCGAATTCTCCTCGATTGATCAGAAGAAAGAGGTATCGAGGGTCAAGCTGATTTTCGTTCGCAACGGAAAAGACTTCGTAGGTGCCCGAAACCAGATAAGTCTCACCGGAGTCGTTATAGGCTAATGTCAACTTGCCGCTATTTCGGGAAGTGACTGTTACGTACGAGAACCATTTGGGCCTAACAACCTTATACGGCCTAAGAGAAACACCTCTCATGTCCGCCTTCGTGGGAATGAATTTCTTTTCAACGGACATGCCCCTGACATCATCGATGCCGTACTCTCCGCCGTCGTTGCGAACATTAGACCTAGATATAAGTGCGCCGAGCCTAATCAATCCCATAGCCAATCCCCTCGAACGCGGTCTCGAGCATCGCCTGGGACTCCTTCTCCATCGCAAGGATTTCACGCATCTCGGATTGGATGCGACCCATCTCGCCGTCGTAGTCGATGTCAAGATCACGATCGATGAACTCGATGTACTTGCTGGGAGTCAGGCTGTATCCGTGGGAGGCAATACTATCTGCGCCCTCGACATGCATGGACTTGCAGAGCTCAGAGACGTCCTCGTACCCGCCGTCGACGTCCTGCCAGGACTCGTAGATGTCCTTCACTCTCGCGATCTGCTCGGGCGTGAGGACGACCTTCTTCTTCGTCTTGTTCTTGTCGAGCTGGTACTTCTCGATGTTCTGGTCCCAGGTGCGCAGGTCGACGAACAGCACCTCCCCGGAGCGCTCGCGCAGCCTGCGGCCGTTTCGCTCGGATTCGTGCTTGTCCATGTTCAGGATCCACAGCGTCACGGAGATGTCGGTGGTGTAGAACATGTCTCGCGGGAGCACGATTATCGCCTCGACGCGGTCGTTTTCGAGGAGCTTCCTTCTGATCTCTCCCTCGTCCCCGTCGGCGTTGAGGGCACCGTTGGCGAGCAGGAACCCGGCGACGCCGTGGTTGACGTCGAGCTTGGAGAGCATGTGCAGGATCCAGGCGTAGTTGGCGTTAGACACGGGTGGCACCGGGTAGCCGCTCCAGCGCGCGTCCTTGAGGAGCTCGTCCTCCCCGCGCCAGTTCTTGAGGTTGAACGGCGGGTTGGCCATGATGTAGTCGACCTTCTTGTCCTTGTGCTGGTCGTCAGTGAAGGTCGAGACAGCCTTCTCGCCGAGGTTGTTGGCGATACCCCGGACGGCGAGGTTCATCTTGCAGAGCCGCCACGTGTCGGGGTTTGACTCCTGGCCCACAACGGAGATCGCCGAGCGGTTGCCGTGGTGCTGCTCGACGAACTTGTGGGACTGGACGAACATGCCGCCGGACCCGCAGCACGGGTCGTACACGACGCCCTCGTAGGGTTCGATGAGCTCTGCGATGAGCTGGACCACGCAGGCGGGCGTGTAGAACTCTCCGTCCTCCTTAGAGCTGCCCACGGCGAAAGACTGGAGAAAGTACTCGTACACACGACCGATGAGGTCCTCCTCGTGGAAGCGCTCTTCGCTGATGTCGTTGACGTTGTCGATGAGCGCCTTCACCGAACGAAGGTCGGCACCAAGCGTGGCAAACAGGCCGAGAGGCAGCGCGCCCCTGAGCGAGGGGTTCTTCTCCTCCGCATGTGCCATGGCCGTGTCGATCTTGGTGGCGATGTCGTTCTGGGACGCATTGGCGACCAAGTATGACCAGCGCGATTCCTCGGGTAGATAGAAGACGTTAGCAGCGTTGTAGAAAGAGGGCTTCTCAAGAAAGGCGGGGACGTCGCCATATTCCTCAATGAGCTCCTTGCGCCGCGCCTTGAACTTGTCGCCGGCAAACTTGAGGAACACGAGGCTGATGACAGCGTCGCGGTTCTTCTCGATGCTACCGACACCCCTTAGGGCAACTCGACAGTTCCAAAGAACTTCCTCTAGGGTCTTCTCCTTCTGCTTCTTGGCGGCTCTAGCCATCCCTCACACTCCAGTCGTTATACGCGAGTTGCATCGCTGGATTCCAGTTGGATAAAGGTGCGCAAATGTGTCAGCAAATTTCATTGTACCAGCGTGACGATGTTAATCTCTTAGCATTCGATGCACCACAGCTCAGCCCATCCGACCGCGCCTTACCCAGCGACATCGAGGCCTGACTGTATAAGCTAGGCCTGCGATAAGGACTAGAGAAGCCTTTCTCTCAGCCACATCTTAATCAGAAACTTATCGATTTCCTTTTCCAATATGTGGGCAAACTATATTCAATCAATTAAGGAGGGATTATGACGAAAACCAGACGATACATCAGGCTTCCGGAAACCCCCAACGATGCAGTCGACACTCTTGAGCGTTTCGTGACCCGAGCACGGAGGATTGAGGCTCACTCGCTGGTGAAAAGCCGAAAGGTCGAGGAATTCGCACGACAGAACTACACCTTACTCTTTAATGGGTCGTCCACGTTACTGCGACTGAATAGCAGACCTGAGGATGAAGAGGTATTCGAGTCTCTTGCGGCAAGAATCCGCCCGTGCATTGTTGACAGCGAGCCCATCCAGCTCGAAAAGGTTGTCGCCGCCATCCGTATTCTCACTAAAGACGCAGAATTGAACGAACAACAGGTCGAGCTATTGGATGAAATAGATACTTGGTACGAGAATCATATCGCGCCTAATTCTCATGCAGCAATCGCGACTCAGGAAGAGATAGAGCAACTTGATTCTGGTGAAATAGCGTCTGCAACTGACACCTTGCTTGGGCTCGGATGGTATTACGCGGACCTCGTCCATTCCGACCCCAAACAGGAGAAAGAGGTTGTCTTAAGGTTCCCATACAACACCAGATACAACCGGGGCGTATTCCTCGTATCTCTTCTTGCAACTAAAGTATGCTCTTTGCTTAATTTGATTCGGGAAATCGATAGCTCGCATAATCTTGGTCTTTCACCTGAAATATGGACGTCACAAGTCGTCGCAGGTGGCGGACCTTGCGAACTTGGCATCGGTATTGCATACGTCGGCCCTGCCGGCTCAATACCTGCCCAAGGTATCTCCATGGATAAAATGCCTGAGTTTAAGAAGCTGAATGTAGTCATAGCAAGGCGCATTCAATGCCCCGCCTGCGCCGTAGACGCCCTGCTCATCGATGCGTCGGGCGAGGTATTCGATACATACGAGGGTTTCTATGCCTTCGACAAAGAGCAAAACAGCGTTGTAATCAACATTAACGATGAAATTCTTTTAGAAGGCAAGCCAGAAAACAGCACCATCCCAATTAACAAACTTTCCTTTGAACAGGCTTTTTCAGAAAAAACTGTTAAACCAGTAAATGGTGAAATGGAACGGCTTGCAAACTTTTTGGAAAAGGCGGCGACAGCCGAACGGGTAGACATTACTCTGATGTGGAATGGAACTCCCATACGGGAAACCATCGCCTTTCCAGCAGTCTCTCCCATCGTCGACAGTTCAGAGCTAGAGAACTCGGAATAGCCCTGCCGTCCGGTTTCACTCGACTTTGCTCGTACAGCGTATCTGCTGGCTGTCTTGCTATCCTGGACGCTGGTAAGAGGAGGCGTGATGTCCCGCAGGAACTGGTCGCGTCAGGAGACCCTCATGGCGCTCGCCTTCTACCTGTGCCCTCCCCTTCCCCGGAAGAACTGGGACGACAGCGACGCCGAGATCCAGCTTCTTGCCGGAGAGATCGAGCGCACAGAGTCTGCCGTCTGCCTCAAGACCGCCAACCTCAAGGCAGCGACCCAAACCAGACCAACATCGGCTTCGCCAACACCGCCGGAATGGACAGACAGGTCATAAGCGAGTACCTCGCCGACCCGGACGCGACCATGTCCGAGGCGATGTGGGAGCTCGAGCAGATCGGGATTTGAATCTCCTACGACGGAGAGATCGAGGCCTCGGGTTCTTCTCGCCCCGACCGGCCGCAGCAGCTCGGGCTGGATCGCGTCGAACAGGTTCGCACGCGCGTCAACCAGGACTACTTCCGCAGCGTGCTTCTCGCCAACTACGGCGGCACCTGCTGTCTCACGGGCATCGACATTCCTGCCCTGCTCACGGCGAGCCACATCAAGCCGTGGGCGGTGGCCACGCCGGGCGAGCGCCTCATGTCGTCGAACGGCCTTTTGCTCAACGCGCTGCACGACCGCGCTTTCGACCGTGGTCTCATCACGCTCGACGACCGCTACCGCGTCGTGGTCTCCTCGCGCGTGCCGCACACGCCCGCCAACGACCAATGGCTCTGCGCCTTCGACGGGAGGAAGATCGCCCTGCCAGGCAGCGACGAGTCGACCTGGCCGAGCCTCGACTTCATCCACTACCACAACGACCGCGTCTTCGAGCGGCGTGTATAGCCGAGCCATCAATCACTACCGACACTCAAAGTCCTAGCGGCCACTCCTCATCGAGCGCGGACATTGCCTCCTTGACGGTGTGATGGAGACCAAAAAGGCTCCTGCCTTCACGGCGATGGACGCGGTACGCCACCTACATCCGCACAAGGAGCGTGGGCGCGTCAGCGTACAGCTCGGGCTCGCTGTACTGGAAGCCGTTCGCCAGCGTCTCCGTCCGCATCGCAATCACCTCGTAGGGAGGTGCGTCGTCGACGTCCTCGGCGGCAGAGTTCTTCTCGACCCGATAGAGCGTGGGCGCAAGGCCGCCCGGCGTGACGCCCAGCTCCGCAAGGCCCGTCTGCGGGTCCTGGTTGTCATACGCCAACCTGATGTTAAACCAACCTTTGTCCCGCACGCTTTCCGGCAGACGCGCAAAGAGGTCTGGGGCCACCGCTAGGCTATAGGCCTCAAAGGCCCCCGGTGCGAACTCGCGCTCGTCAAAGCGCTCGAGGCTCCCACTCTCCTGGAGTTCCTCCAGCGAGACGGGACTCTCCACGGTCTCCAGCTCCACATCACCCGTGCGCAGACGCACGCCGCACTCGTCGGAGGTGACGTAAACGCCCTTGCCCACGGGGAACCACTCCACGATGAGCCAGCTGCCAATGTCATCGGCACCCGTATCACTATCGTCAAAGGGACTGAGCTCGCCGAGCTTGCCGTTCTCCGCGTCGCTGAGAACGGCGGCGTCGGTGTCTTCGGGCACCCCATCGCGACACCCGGCCTGGTAGACGACCACCCGCGTCTCCGCGTCCCCGTCCGTCAAAGGAAGCAGCGCGCGGCACGCCCCCTCGATGGGCGCCACCCACGCGGGCGTCTCGGGAACGTCTGTCGGGAAGCCGTCCGCGTAGTCCGCGTCCACACTGGAGAGCTCGATCTTAACGTACGGCACACCCAGGCTGACGCGCGAGGCCTCCTGCTCGAAAAAGCTGTCGTCGCCCGTGTAGCGCGCGTAGAAGAACGAGGCGCTCTGCTCCACGGTCGTCTCGACCTCGCCGTTCTTCTCGCCAGCTGGATCCTCCGGCCAGTAGTACGTCGAGATGCACCCCTCAAAGAAGCCGTCCCCCTCAAGCGGGACGCCGTTCACGGTCACGGATGCAACGTCGCAGCCCGCGTCCCCCAGGCGCTCACAGCAACCCTCGAGCTCCTCGCGGAAGCGCTGCTCGTAGGCTGCCGTGACCTCGTCCTGCTGCCGGTTGTCGCCAACGACGCCGTCCTCAAAGTCCACGAGCACCGTCTGACCGTCGCTCATGGTGCAGAACGCCCGACCGGACGACTGGTAGCCAAACAGGGCGTACGACCGGTCCTCCCAGACGTCGACCACGTGGGCGTTGTCACCGTACTTCTCGGCGTAATACTGCTCCGCCTGCCTGGCGACATCCTCCTCGTCGAACTCCCCCAGGTTGCCGCAACTCCCGAGGGCAAGAACGGTCACTATGGCGAGAAGAACGAGCGGGGCGAGCTTGCGGCGCAAAATCGGGGCGATGGCATACGTCATGGGGAACCTCCCGCGCGAGGGGGATTGTGGCTCCATTGTCGCAGAACGAACGCCAGGGGCCCGCTACTTGTCCCTGAACGACAGCAACCCGCTGTAATCCGCATCGCGCGACCGCCTACGGTCGGGGTCGCGGAAGAAGTCCGCCGCAAGCCGGCGGATCACCGGCGAGAGCGCGATCAGCGCGATGAGGTTCGGGATCGCCATGAGGCCGTTGAAGCAGTCGGCGAACTCCCAGACCACGTCGAGGTTGGTCACGCAGCCCGCGAACACCATGGCCACGTAGGCAACCTGGTAGACGCGCACGGCCGCGCGCATGCCGCGGCTCCTGCGGAAGAGGTACTCGACGCACTTCTCGCCGTAGTAGTACCACGCGATGAGCGTGGCAAACGCGAAGAGCATGAGGCCCACGGTCACGATGTACTGCCCGCCGGGGATGCTCTGCCCAAAGGCCGCCGAGCTCATGGCGCCCTCGGACATCATGGGGTCGGCGTGCCACAGCCCCGAGGTGAGGATCACAAGACCCGTGACCGTGCACATGACGATACTGTCGAAGAACACCTCGAACGTACCCCACAGGCCCTGGCGGGCGGGGTGGTCGGTGTCGGCGGAGGCGTGCGCGATGGGCGCCGAGCCCATGCCCGCCTCGTGCGTGAACACGCCGCGCGACATGCCCACGCGGCACGCGTACATGACCGTGGCGCCCAGAAAACCACCCGTGGCGGCCGTACCGGTGAAGGCGTCGCGGAAGATCTGGGCGATCGCCGCGGGAATCTCGGCTGCATTCACCACGAGCACCGCCGCCGCCCCGGCGAGGTAGAAAATCGCCGCAAAGGGAACGAGCTTCTCGGTGATCTGCGCGATGCGGGTGATGCCGCCGATAAGGACAAGGCCCGCGAGAAGCGCCACGACGATGCCAATGACGGGAAGCGGCACCCCAAAGGTCGCGTTCACGCTGCCGGCGAGCGAGTTGGCCTGCACGCTCGCGCCAATGCCGAACGACGCAAGGAAGCCGAAGGCGGCAAACAGCATGGCGAGCCAGGTCTTGCCCAGGCCGCGGGCGATGTAGTACATGGGGCCGCCCACGATCTCGCCGCGCTCGTTGCGCGTGCGGTACGCCACCGAGAGCGTGACCTCGCAGAACTTGATGACCATGCCGGCCAGCGCGGAGAGCCACAGCCAGAAGATCGACCCCGGGCCGCCCGTGGCCACCGCGAGCGCCACGCCCACGATGTTGCCGGTGCCGAGCGTCGCCGCGAGCGCGGTGCACACCGCTTGGAAGGGCGAGATGGTGCCCTCCCCTGCCGCGCGCGGGTCGGCGCGCTGGAAGAGCGTCTTGGTGGTGTAGCGCATGACCACGTTGAAGCGCGTGAACACGACGCCGCGGGTGATGAAGAGCAGGAACAGGCCGGTCCCCAGCATCAGCACGACCATGGGGACGCCCCACAGCACGTTGTCGTTCAGGGCGGTGATGGCGGACATGAGGAAATCGAACATGAGAGGCCTCTCGTTAGGCGCGCGGAGCGGCGTCGGCTATGCAGTGGTTAACTTTGCCCTACGCGTGTTTCCGCAGCATGACGGGAGCGTTGACAGATGGGACACCTCATTCCGAGCCATCTACCAGCGACGTGTTCTTCTCAGACGCAGGGTTATTCTCGGCGGAATAATCTTGGTATCGCACTGCCGACATACGTTTTACCGCCAATGGCGGTAAAATAATGGCGGTAAAAGGAGGTCGCATGGGATATGAGCCGCCCTTTGAGAGAACGTCAGAGATCGACGACCTCTGCATGGAGATTGCAGAGCTCGTGGGCAAGCTGCACCCTGACTCGGGCCTTGGCACAAGCCCGACCCTCCACCGCGAGTTGCGCATCCGCACCATCCGCTCGTCTCTCATGATCGAGGGAAACACACTCTCCGAGGAAGCGGTGACCGCCATTATGGACGGCAAGCGCGTTCTCGGACCCGCAAGGGACATCCTCGAGGTAGAGAACGCAAAGCGGGCCTATGAGCTCATCGACTCCCTCGACCCGCTGAGCCTGGACGACCTCCTGCGCGCCCATCGCGTCATGATGGACGGACTCATCGAGCACGCTGGCTGCTTCCGCTCGGGTGACGTCGGGGTCTTTGACGGGGAGACGCTCATCCATGCCGGTACGCCGGCAAACTACGTCCCGCAGGTCATGTCGGACCTCTTCGGGTGGCTTGGCGCGACCAACCTGCACCCGCTTCTCGTCTCGTGTATCTTCCACTACGAGTTCGAGTTCATCCACCCCTTCGCCGACGGCAACGGGCGCACGGGGAGGCTCTGGCACACACTGCTGCTCTCGCGCTGGAGGCCCGCCCTCGCATGGCTTCCCGTCGAGAGCGTCATTCGCGAGCGGCAGCATGAGTACTACCGTGTGCTGGCGGAGTCCAACGCCGCAGGCTCCTCGGAGCGCTTTGTCACGTTCATGCTGCAAGTCATTCACGACGCACTGCTCCCTTTCTCGTTACCGGAGACCCAAAGGGAGAGCCGCGTCCGACAGGCCCTCGCGTACTTCTCGGCTCACCCCAAGGGGACGATTGCGGAGCTCGCCGACCTTCTCGGCTGCTCCAAGCGCTCGGCCGAGCGCCTTGTAGCGAGCCTGCGCCAAGAGGGCAAGCTCAGGCGCGAGGGAGGCGCCCGGGGTGGCACGTGGGCTGTTCGGGAATAACGTCATATGTATAATTTGAACATGTGTTCCGGTCACACATGTCGCATATGCTTTCCGATACGTTCGGCTGTCATCCAACAGTCTTGAAAACAGCTCATCGATGCCAGGCGTAAAGCCTCCTTACAAGAGCTGAGATCAGATCCAGACATCCAAATGCATTCGTCCAGAAAGTGCTGCGCAACTATCGCAATCGAAACCACAAGAGCAACGAGCGCCATTCCAAGCAGCAATATCGATCCAACAGTCTCCTGAATCGAGCCCTCCTCAGTTAGTACGTTAATACTCATTGCCTGAGTGCAAATTGTCGCAAACAACCCGGCAGCTACAACATCGGTCATTAACGAGCGCAGATTGCGAACTTTTTCGTCCATGAGGGTCTTTTGCTCATCGATTACAGAAATCAGAGTGGGAAGGTCTGACGCTTCAAACTCCCCTTCAGCCTTCAAGCTAAAGATAAACCGGGATATAGTGGCTTTCCGCTCATCAGAAGGCCAATCAGTGTCTTGTTTCACGAGGCTGCAGCCTGACATGAAATCAAAACTCATCGCACAAAGAAGTGACAGGAAAAGCATCACAGTTCCGATGTCTAGTAATTGCTGCGCTACGAGCATCGCGCCAACAAGTGTCAACACTATCCACATAACGAGCTTTACGACAAACACAACTGTACGCCAGGCCCTGCCCTTTCTACCGATATCCCTTTTCCAAAGAGTAAAACACCTTATTAGCAATTGATTGTCTGCCCTTTGCGAAGCCATACAGCCTCCTACTCCGAGTCGTCCACCAGCAGCACGTCGTCGCGCGCGGCGGCAATCCGCCGCAGCTCGTCCGTGAAGCCGCTCACGCTGAAGAGCGCGAAGGAGTCCGCCCGCGCGTCCCTCTCCCACGGGACGCGTGCCACCTTATCCTCCAGGGTGCGCAGGACATTCGCGCCGACGGGATCCTTCCAGAACTTGCACTCACCCCAGACGGCGCGCTTCTCGCCCGTGCTCAGGCCAACGACGTCAATCTCGTCGCTCCCCGACCACCAACGACCAATGCGCTCCGGCACAAAGCCCAACTCACCAGAATCCGTCAGCTCCCACAGGCGCTCGCGGCAAACGTCCTCGTACACGTACGCCACATGACCGTCGATGAAGCGATCGCGTATGCGCCGCTCCACCGCCGCTGTACGACCCGTCTCCAGGTAGCTCAGGTTGGGCAGCACAAACCGGAACCAGAACTGGAGGAAGTTGTCCTTTATCCGATAGAGGCCCTTCTTGCTCTTGTTAGGATTGCCCGCCGTGACGGGCACCTCGCGCTCAAGGACGTCGAGGTCGATGAGGGTCTTGAGGTACTTGCCCAGGCTCGTCTGCTTCAGGCCAAAGTCGCGTGAGATCTCATTGGGACGGTGCGCTCCCCCTGCGATTGCGCGGATGAGGGCGAAGTAGGTGCCCACGTCGGGGACCTCACGCTGCAGCAGGAAGTTCGGCTCGTCATAGAGAAAGCCGCTGCGGTCGAGGACGTTTGCGGAGATTGCCGAGTGGACGTCCTTCTTATCCTCAAAGAGCTCGATGTACTTGGGCACGCCGCCGGTCACGGCGTAGCGCTCCACCAGCTCGCGCGTCGAGCGCCCCGGCAGAAACTCACGATAGTGAGAGAACGGAATCTGGCCCATCCCGATCCGAGCCGTACGGCGACCGTAGAGCGGGCTCTCCTCCGAGAGCACCTGATCCCTCATGAGCGAGATGAGCGAGCCGCAGAGGATGAGCATGATGTTGGCATGCTTGAGCATCGTGTCCCAGGCGCGCTGGAAGATCGACGGGTAGGCGGGGTTTGCCTTGCCGAGGTACTGAAACTCATCGATCACGATGACCGTGCGCTCGTCCGCAGGGCTGCACGCGCGAGCAATCTCGCGGAAGATGTCCTCCCAGCGCGAGACGCGCGCCGTGCGAAGCAGGTCGCTCTGGAGGAAGTCTGCCGCCACGGACTGGAAGCTCTCGAGGTTCTGGAGCTCGGGCTCCTCCGTTGCGAGGTAGTAGAGGGCACGCTTGTCGCGAATGAACTGGGAGATGAGCTCCGTCTTGCCCACACGACGACGACCGTAGACAACGACGAAGGAGGACCCCTCGCGCGCATATTCGCGCTCGAGGGCTCGAAGCTCTGCGTCTCGATCCACGAAGGCGCGCATGGACGACTCCTCTCGGTAAAGATTATTCTCTACAGAATTATTCTATTTAGAATAATCTTTGGTGGCAAGAGGTTTCACCGCCACTGGCAGTAAAGCTGCGGACGCTGGCCCTACGGTGCCACTCGCCGGCCAGCCATCTCAGTTTTCCGCCTACCTCGCTAGCTCCCCGAGCTTCTCGCCTGCCACGCGGTAGACCGTCCAGTCGCTCATGGGCTCGGCGCCCATAGCGAGGTAGAAGTCGATGCTCGGGCGGTTCCAGTCCAGGCACCACCACTCCAGGCGACCGCTGCCGCGCTCCACGGCAATCTGCGCAAGCCGCCTGAGCAGCGCCTTTCCATAACCCTTGCCACGATGCTCAGGTCGCACGTAGAGGTCCTCCAGATAGATGCCGGCACGACCGAGGAAGGTCGAGAAGTTGTGGAAGAAGAGAGCAAAGCCAACCTCGCGCCCGCCGTCCAGCACAAAGATCACCTCGGCTCGGCGCTTGTCGAAGATCCACTCCTCCAGCGTGGCCTCATCTGCCACAACCTCGTCGAGCATGCCCTCATAGTCGGCCAGCTCGCAAATAAACTGCAGGATGAGCGGCACATCAACACGTTCGGCATCCCTGAACTGCGGCTCGTTGCTCATCTTTGACCTCCAGACGATGGAAAGCCGCCGTCGCCTTCCATCAGCGCGAGAAGAACGTGGCGTCGGCGGGGCGGTACGGACGCTGGCGCGTGGGGTCCACGACGGTATGGGCGTGCGCGGGCACGTCGTACCACTTAACGGTATGACCGGCACCGTGGCTACAGAAAACGGAGTCGGGCGTGTTGGGGAGGTCGGCCTCGGGGTCATAGGCAGCGGTGGCGATGACCTCGCCGGCGTTGTGGCACGGCCGGTAGCCCGCGAGCTCGAGCGAGATGCGCCCGCGCCCGCCCGTGTAGCGCGCGACCTCGAGCGCGTACTCCCCCACCTCGGAGGCGGGCACCTCGCCTGTGATGGTCGCCGCGTCGCCCGTCGCCGCCGGTGCGTCAAACTCAGCCGCCATGCGCGTGAGGTCGGTGAGCGCGCGGCCCACGCGGTCGGCCGGCACCGTCAGGCGGAAGCGGTACCACGGCTCCAGAAGCTCGCACTCCCCGCGCTCGCGCGCTCCCATGAGCGCCTGACGCACGGCGCGATACGTTGCCTGGCGGAAGTCCCCGCCCTCGGTGTGCTTGGGGTGCGCCCGCCCGGCGAGCAGGGTGATGCGCACGTCCATGAGCGGCGCGCCCGTAAGGACGCCCAGGTGGTCGCGTTCCATAGCGTTGGTGAGGATGAGGCGCTGCCAGTTGAGGTCCAGCTCATCCGTGGAGCAGCGCGTGCCAAACTCCACGCCGGCACCGCGCGACAGCGGTTCCACCAGAAGGCGCGCCTCGGCGTAGTGGCGCAGCGGCTCAAAGTGGCCCACGCCCTCGGCGGGCGCGGTCAGCGTCTCCCTGTAGAGGATGCCGCCGGGACCAAAGGTCACGTTGAAGCCGTAGCGCTCGCGCAGGAGCTCGGCAATCACGTCCTGCTGGACCTCGCCCATGAGCTGGAAGTGCGCCTCCTGCAGCTGCTCCTGCCACGTGACGCCGAGCATCGGGTCCTCGTCGGCAAGCTCGCGCAGCGCCCGCACCAAGGCGGAGACGTCCGTACCCGGCTCGGGGATTACCTGGTAGGACAGGACGGGCGCGAGCACCGGGCGCGCACCCTCCGGCTCCGCGCCGAGGGCGCTTCCCGGTATCACGTGGCTGAGCCCGGTGACGGCACAGATCTGCCCGGCCGGCACCTCGGCCACGGTCTCAAAGCTCGTACCCTGGTAGAGGCGAACCTCGTTGATCTTCTCAGCCCATGGCTCGCCGCGACGGTCCACGCCTGTGACCTGCTCCTTTGCACGGAGCATGCCGCCCGTGACCTTCACCCAGGCAAGCCGCTCGCCACGCGCGCCGCGGCTCACGCGGTAGACGCGCGCCGCAAACGCGGTGGGCCAGGCGCGTTCGGCGAGAAGGGCGCACATGCCGTCGAGCAGCTCGCGCACGCCGTCGTCGCGCAGCGCCGCGCCAAAGAAGACCGGGAAGACGGCTCGCTCGGCCACCAGTCGACGCAGCGTGTCCGACCGAAGCGCGCCCGACTCCAGATACTCCTCGAGCGCCGCCTCGTCCGTCGACGCCGCGTCCTCCAACGCGCCCGCGTCGCCCGCGAGCAGCGAGGACGCGTCGACACATCCCGGCGAGAGCCGCGAGGCAAGCTCGACGAGAAGTTCTTCTCGCCCCGGGTTCTCCAGGTCGCACTTGTTCACAAAGACGAAGGTGGGCACCTCGTAGCGTACGAGCAGGTCCCAGAGCGTCTCGGTATGCCCTTGCACGCCATCGCTTGCGCCCACCACCAGGATCGCGCAGTCGAGCGCGGCGATCGTGCGCTCCGCCTCCGCGGAGAAGTCAACGTGGCCGGGCGCGTCGACGAGCATGAGGTGGGCGTCCGCCCAGTCGAGTGCGGCGGTGGCCGAATAAATCGTAATCCCGCGGTCGCGCTCCATGGCGTCGGTGTCCAGGTGGGTGGTGCCGCTGTCCACGCGGCCGGGATTGCGGATGGCGCCCGCCTCGGCGAGCAGCGCCTCCGCGAGCGTGGTCTTGCCCGCGTCGACGTGCGCCAGGAGTCCCACGACCGCCTGCCTCATGCTACCTTCCCCTCTGACTACAACCGACGAACCCGTCTCATCATAGGGTATACTGGCGACGTCGTAGCCCCGTCGGAAGGACCCGGAGCCGTGCGCATTCGCTAGACATCATCAGCTAAGAAACCCCTGATGGCGAGAAGGACGCTCACTCGACGCCTCGCCAGAGAAGAGATGTCTATGCAGCTTGTGCTCTCCGGCGTGCGCTACGCCTATCCCGCGGCCCGCGAGGCCGTGCTCAACAACGTCACCATCACCTTCCCCGTCGGCTGGACCGCGCTCTTGGGCGACAACGGCTGCGGCAAGACCACACTGGCAAAGATCGCCTGCGGCCTGCTGGCGCCGGACGCGGGCTCCGTCACGCACGGCCTGGTCTGCGCCTACGTGGCGCAGGACGCCGACGAGCCACCCGAGGGGCTCGCCGACTTTGCGTTGGACTACGGCCGCGAGGCCCGCGAGCTGCGCGAGGCCTTCCGCATAGAGGACGACATGCCCTGGCGTTTTGGCGAGCTCTCCTTTGGCGAGCGCAAGAAGCTGCAGGTGGCGGTCGCTCTCTGGGGCCGCCCGGACGTGCTCGTGGCGGACGAACCCACCAACCACTTGGACTCGGACGCCCGCGAGGAGCTGGGCGCAGCGCTCGCGCGCTTCCGCGGCATCGGGATCCTCGTGAGCCACGACCGCGACCTCGTGGACCTTCTCGCCACGCGCTGTGCGTCCTTCGAGCCCGGGGGCATCGTCGTGCGGCCGGGCGGCTACAGCGCGGCGCATGGCCAGGCGGAGCTCGAGCGCGCGACGGCCGTGGCGGAGAGGGCGAGTGCCAAGCGCGAGCTGGCACGGCTCTCTGCCGAGAAGGACGCGCGTGCCCACGAGGCGGCACGCGCCGACGCGCGGCGCAGCAAGCGCGGCCTGGACCCGCGCGACCGCGACACGCGCGGCAAGATCGACCTCGCGATCTTCACCGGCAAGGACGGGCAGGCGGGGCGACTCTCCTCACAGATGGACGCGCGGGTGGCAGCCGCTCAGGAGCGCCTGGCCGCCGCGCGGGTGTCCAAGCGCTACGACGGAGACCTCTGGGTGGACGCTGAGCCCTCGCGCCGGCGCACCGTGCTGCACGTGTCCGCCACCACCATCCCCTGCGGGCCGAAGGGCACGCTCCAAATTCCCGAGCTCTGGGTGGGGAGCCGCGAGCACGTGGGCGTCGTCGGCCCCAACGGCGCCGGCAAGTCCACGCTCCTCGTGCACCTGCGCGCCCTGCTCGCCAGGGCGGCGGAGGCCGGACAGGGCGTGGAGGTGCTGGACATCCCGCAGGAGCTGCCGGCGGAGGCGCGCGAGGCCATGGTGGGACGCATCGCCGCGCTGACCTCGGCCGACCGCGGGCGCGTGCTCTCCACGGTGGCGCAGCTCAACTCAGACCCAGACCGCATCCTCGAGGGTGGGTGCACGAGTCCCGGTGAGTTGCGCAAGCTCATGCTGGCGGAGGGCATCCTGCGCCACCCCGCGCTCATCGTCATGGACGAGCCCACCAACCACCTGGACCTGCACTCGACCGAGGCGCTCGAGCGCGCGCTCGCCGCCTACCCCGGCGCGCTCGTGCTGGTGAGCCACGACCGACGGTTCCTCTCGGCGTGCACCACACGCACCTGGGAGGTTCGCGACGGCCTCGTGCGGGAGGCGTGAGCGCCTACCGGATGACGCCCTTCCAGAGCAGGAAGCTGTAGAGCGCGACGAGCGCAACACCGCCGAGAAGGGCGACCGGCAGCACAACCAGCGTGAGCTCGGGCGCCATGGAGGCGAGAAGCGCCGAGGCAACCGTGACCACGCCCATGACCACGAAGACCGGGCCCGCGAAGCGATGCGTGCGCCGCCAGTTCTCCGGGTCCGCGAGCGTCCAGGGCAGGCGCACGCCGAAGGTGTAGTTGGGCTCGATACGCGGCATCACCACACCGAGTCCCACGAACAGGAGACCCAGGAAGCCAAAGACGATGATGTTGACGACCGAGCCGCCCGCCGTCGGGAGGACGCCGAGCGCCGAGAGCGGCGTGATCCACGCCACGACGACCATGAACACCGTGAATGCAGCGGAGAATCCCTCATAGATGCCCTTGAAGCGATTGAAGCTCGCGCCGCGTGGGTCGAGGTGCGGGACCGCGAAGAGCAACACCAGGATCAGAAGCGGCATGAGCGCGCCCATGAGGATCGTGGAGCCCTTGCTGTCCCAGCCGTCCGCCGTGCCATCCACGCCCCAGTGCGTGGGCACCGTCTCCGGCATCGCGGGCAGCGCCCAGAGGACGTAGGCCGCCGCACTCGCCAGACACAGGGCGAGCAGCGCGCCCCATAGGGCCTTGTCACGCGTCGTGTAGTCCAAGCCAGCCATGCGAGCCTCCTCAGACGAACTTGATACGCGATGTTATATCCCTCCTGCGAGCGCTTATCAATCTCGCCGCTCGCCGCCCCCGTGGCGCCGCTCGCCAAAGCTCAGCCAGCCGTGATGCCAGAAGAACGCCACCTCGACGGCCACAATCACCACGCACACCACGATCACCGCGACGTAGCCCCACGGCACGTCGAAGAGCGCCATGCGCGGAAAGTTCATGCCGTACCACCCGGTGACAAAGGTGAGCGGCATCACGATCGTGGTCACCACCGTGAGCCACTGCATGACGTTGTTCTGCCGCACGTCGATGGACTCCTGGTAGAGGCTGTGGACCTGCAGGCTGTAGTCCTGCAGCGACTCCAGACGCGTGGCGAGCCGGCCCAGCAGGCGCGCGAGCGAGCGGAGCCGCGCGCGGTCCGTCGGCGTCACGAGGCCGGAGTCATCCTCGGCAAGTTCCGCGGCAAGGTCGGACATGCCCTGGTAGAACGTGTCGAGCCCGAGCATACGCCGCGAGTCCGCCATCATCTTGCGCCGGTCCGGACGCTCGCGGCCCTCCAAGACCTGCTGCTCCATCAGCTCGAAGTCCTCGCGCATGCGGGAGAGGCGCGCCGGGTGGTCGCGCAGCAGCTCGCGAAGCAGCGCGCAGAGGGCACCGGCAGGCCCCTCGACGCGCGCCCGGTCCTCCACGGCTCGACCGAGCGCCGTGGCGCAGACGTCCCCATCGTCGATGAGCACCAGCTCAACGGGGGTGAGGATGAAGCCAAAGCGACGGCGCCCGCTCGGCGTGACCACGAGGCCCGCCGCCCCGGTGGACGTGCGCTCCAAAAAGGGCATCGCGGCGTGCTCCAGCTGGTCGAGCACCTCGCGCTGCGTGTGGGAGAGGGTGCGCACCCGCGCCTCCTCCAGGCGCAGGAGGGTGACGACGTGCCCGCCGTCCTTCTCGCCCGTCGCGAGATGCCCGTTTGCGATGTGCCAAGCCCGTGCCATGCCAGCCTCCGCTCGCCAATGATGCGAAGGGACTGTCCCTTCGTATCATTTCCTACCCGTTGCGGTGTGAGACAATAGCCCCGCAGACCGCAATCGAAGGAGGCAACATGGACTGGATCATGGAGCGCGACCGCGTGCAGGTGCTGGACGAGGCCTGGAACGTCCTGGCCGAGGTGACCTTCCCGCAGGTGAAGCCCGGCATCGTTGAGATCAACCACACCTTTGTGGACGAGAGCCTGCGCGGGCAGGGTATTGCCGGCGAGCTTCTGGGTCGTGCCGTGGCGAGCATCGCCGCAAGCGGGTTCTACGCACGCCCCACGTGCTCGTACGCCGTCAGCTGGTTTGAGAAGCACCCGGAGCACGCTGCGCTTCTTGCGTAGGGGCACGTCCGGGCGCTGTGTGCGCTCGTTCCCGCGTTGTGCACAGTGGCCCCCGCGTTGTGTACACAGTTCAAACTTTTACGACGCTCTTCTCGCCGCGTTTTCGCAAGTCAGCGACAGGCGAGAAGAGCATCAAGTTTGCAACTCTGTACACAACGCGGGGGCCTTTGTACACAACGTTACTGCGAGCAAGCGGGGTGACCTCGTCCGGCCAGGCGCTACAGCTCGGCTCCGTTGGTCTCGATCACGTGACGGTACCAGGCAAAGCTGTCCTTGGGAATGCGCGCGAGCGAGCGTATGTCATCCTCGCCTCGGTCCACGTAGACAAAACCGTAGCGCTTGCCGTAGCCCTGGTGCGTGCTCACCAAATCCATGAAGCTCCACGGGCAGTAGCCGATGAGGTCCACTCCGTCGGTCAGCGCCAGCTGCGCCTGCTCGAAGTGGCGACGCAGGTAGTCGATGCGATACGGGTCGTGCACGTGGCCGTCGGCTGTGAGCTCGTCCCGCGCGCCGAGGCCGTTCTCGGTGATGAGGATCGGCAGGCCGTAGCGGCTCGCCACGCGACGCAGCGTGGTGCGCATGCCAACCGGGTCGATGATCCAGCCGTACTCAGTTGCCGTGAGGTGCTCGTTGGTCGCCGAGCGATACACGCCCTCCTCGCCGAGCATGACCTGCTGGTCTCCGGCGCGCGGCGCGCAGTCGGTTCCGTCGTTGCGCGCGGCCGCGACGGTCGCCGTGGCGTAGTAGTTCACGCCCAGGTAGTCCGGCTTTGCCGCGGCGAGAAGCTCCGCGTCGCCGGGGGCGAACTCCGGAGCCACGCCCTTCTCGACCATGTACGCCCAGGCGATGGGGTTGTAGCGGCCAAAGCACGCCACGTCGAGGTAGTTCCAGCAGCGGATGGACTCCCAGTTGTCCGCCGCCACCACGTCCGCCGGGTCACACGTGGCGGGGTAGATTGCTGTGATGTTGGGCGCAGGGCCGATCTTGGCGTCGGGCCACATCTGATGAAGCAGCAGCGTTGCCTTGGCGCTCGCCACGAACATGTTGTGGCTCTGCTGGTAGAGGTCCCTCTTCTCCGGCAGCACGCCCATCGCGGCGGGATACATCGCGTTGGGATGGATCACCATGACGTTCTGCTCGTTGATGGTGAGCCAGTGCTTCACGCGGTCGCCGTAGCGCGCAAAGATCAGACGCGCGTAGCGCTCGAAGGCATCAATGGACTCGCGGTTCGCCCAGCCCCCGCGCTCGTGCACCGCGAGCGGCAAATCAAAGTGGAACATCGTGGCCACCGGCGTGATGCCGTGCGCCACCAGGGCGTCAATCAGGCGGTCGTAGAACGCGAGTCCCGCCTCGTTGGGCTCGCCAAAGCCGTCCGGCACCACGCGCGACCAGCTGATGGAGAAACGGTACGCCTTGAGGCCCAGCTCTGCCATCAGCGCCACGTCCTCCTCCACGTGGTGGTAGTGGTCGCTCGCGACCTTGAAGTCCGTGACGCCGGCGGGCGGCTCGTGGAGGTCCTGCAGGCTCATGCCCTTGCCGTCCTCGTCCCACGCGCCCTCGACCTGATAGGCGGAGGTGGAGGCGCCCCAGAGAAAGCCCTCGGGGAACGGCTTGAGGTCCTTGTAGAACATGGTTGCTCCTTTTCTGTGGCGAGAAGAACGGGATGGGATGTGGAAAAGGGACTGTCCCTTTTCCACATCCCGGCTAGACCGTGAGATCCAGGAGTTCGTCACCGGCGGCGACGGTTCCGGAAGCCGTCGTGGTGACGGCGGAGAAGTCCGGCGTGTTGGTCACGATGACCATGGTCTCGGTCGAGAGGCCAGCTGCCTTGACCTGCTCCAGGTCGACGTCCATGAGCAACTGGCCCGCGCTCACGCGGTCTCCCGGTGCCACGTGCGCCGTGAAGGGCTTGCCCTCGAGGTTCACCGTGTCGATGCCGATGTGGATGAGGATCTCGGCGCCCTGGTCGGAGACGAGGCCCACGGCATGTCCGGTGTCCGCGACGAGGCTCACGGTGCCGTCGCAGGGCGAGACGAGCGTGCCGTCTGCGGGCACGACCACGCAGCCGTCGCCCATGCCCTTGCCGGCGAAGATCGGGTCGGAGCAGCTCTCCATGGGGAGCACCTCGCCGGCAATCGGTGCCACGAGCGTGCCGCTGACGAGCGCGAGAGCGGCGGGAGCTGCCGGGACGGACTCGGGAGCCTCCTTCTCGGTCGCATGCTCTTCGTCTTTCTCGAAGTGACTGTAGAGGACGAAGGTGAGGGCGGCGGAGATACCTGCGGCGATGAGCATGGCGATGATGATGTTGATCAGGTGCTGCATGGTGCCGTCGCCGATGTAGAGCAGGACCGCGGGCAGGCCGCCGGAGCCGGTGGCAAAGCGGTGGGTCTGCGTGAGGCCGGCGTAGAGGCCGCCGCAGGCGCCACCAATCATGGCTGCTACGAGCGGGTACTTCTTGGGGAGGTTGGTGCCGTAGAGGATGGGCTCGGTGATGCCCATGAATGCGGTGATGGCACCGGGCATGGCGACCTTGCGGTCCTTCTTGGAGCGCAGCGCCACCACGAGGCCGGCCGAGGCCTGGGCCATGTTGGAGACGATGTTGCCGGGACCCCAGATGGAGTCATAGCCGAGGTCGGCCATCTGGATGGGACCGAGCGGCGCGATGCCGTTGTGGATGCCAAACATGACCATCACCGGGCAGAGTCCGCCGATGAGCACGGCCGGTACCCACGCCGCGTTCTCAGCGAGGAACGTGAAGAAGACGCTGAGCCACTCGCCCACGATGTAGCCGATGGGGCCAAGGACGGAGAAGGCCAGCGTGCCCATGACGAGGAACGTGAGCATGGGGACGAAGACCAGGTTCACCGAGGCCGGGATGTGCTTGTTGAGCCACTTCTCCATAAAGGACTGGACGAACACGATCAGGATGATGGGAATGACGCTACTGCCGTAGCTTGCCAGTGTGAACGGGATGACCTCGAAGAAGTTCACCGGCTCGGCGGCGGAGACAAACGCGCTCCAGTTGGGGTGCAGCATCATCGCGGCCACGCCTGCGGCCAGGATCGGGTTGCACTTGAGCTTCTGCGCCTCGGTGAAGGCGAGCAGGATCGGCAGGAAGTAGAACACGCCGTCCGCAAAGATGTTGAGCATCTGGTAGGTCTGCGAGTCCGTGCTGATGAGCCCGAAGGTGGTGAGCAGCGCCATCACGGCCTTGACCATGCCGGCGCCGGAGAGTGCCGGGATGATGGGCTGGAACGTGCCGGCCACGAAGTCGATCACCCGGTCGAAGGCGCCCTTCTTCTCCGCCGGGGGCTCGGCGTCCTTCTCGCCCGTGTCGACGAGCTTCTCCACCTCCTCGAAGACGTCGGCGACGTGCGGGCCGATGCACACCTGGAACTGGCCCGCGCCATGGATGACGCCCACGACGCCGTCATGTGCCTTGATGGCATCCTCGTCGGCCTTGCCCTCGTCGGCGAGGGTGAAGCGCAGGCGCGTCTGGCAGTGGTACGCCTGCGTCACGTTCTCCTTCCCGCCCACGAGCCGCACGATGTCTCGCGCCAGCCCCTCGTACTTCTTGGACATGGTCCCTCCTTGCGGTCGTGGTGCGGCCCGTGCCGCACCGTGTTGAGAGAGACGATAAAAGCGCTGGTAGATAGGCTCAATAACTTCCGGAGATGATGAAACGAGGTTTCATGGCGAGAAGGGCGGGAGGCCAGGAACGTGAAACGGGATGAAACTTTTCCGCTCGCCGAGGCGAGGCGTCGGCGAGCGGCGGGACGCCTCAGCGCCGCTCGGAGATCTCCTTGAGCGCGGCAAGGCGCTCCTCCTCGAGCGCGTGGCCGCCGACGAGCTTGGCCTGGAGGTTCTTCTCGTAGTCACGCGCGAAGTAGCAGGAGAACAGGACGTTCAGGAGGTAGCTCACCGACTCCTCCGTTGAGAAGTTGGCAATCTTTGAGTACAGCCGCTCGCGCGAGGCGATAGTGAGCACGCACGGGACGGTTTTGCGCAGGTAGTTGTTTCCACCGCTCGTGAGCGCGATGAGCCGTACGCGATTAGAGATCATCACCCCCACCTGTGCCATAGGGTTGGCGTCGGCGTTGTTGCCCGAGTAGGAGATGATGATCGCGCAGTCGTCCGGGCCGAGGCTGCGCGCCACGATGCCCATGTCGCCGGGGCTCACCGCCGTCGCCTGCTTGCCTATAGCGAGGAGCTTTCGACAGAAGGACTCGCCGTAGTAATGGTTGGGTGTGCGCCCAAAGACCCAGATGCGCTCGGCGCGCTGCAGATGTCTCACCGCCATGGCGAGCATGCCGCGGTCGAGCTGTGCGTAGGTGGCGGCCACGGACTCGGCCATGAGGTTGCCGATGTTCTCGAGGATGCGCGCGTCCGAGTCCTGCGCGGTGAACGGGAAGTTAACGTCCACGTCGGCCGCGTGCTGGCGCTCGAAGGCGCTCTCGCGCACGAACTCGCGGAGGAACTCGCGCCAGCCGTCGAAGCCGAGCGCCTTGGCAAAACGCGTGACGGAGGCCTTTGAGGTGTAGGTCTCGCGAGCGACCTCAGCAATCGTGAGCTCGGGCAGCCGGACGTGCTCGCGCAGCACGTACTCGGCGAGCGTCCGGCGCGAGTCGTCGTAGGTGGCGGCGACTTCCTCGATACGATGGACGAGATACATGGGGGCTCGCTTTCGTGGGTCAGCCCATGAGCGCCATGAGCACGGGGACGATGACAAACGACGCGATGGTTGAGACGATGGTGCCCTGGGAGAGCAGCTCACCGGGACGGCCGTACGTGGAGGCGATCGCCGCCGCCATCGAACCCGTGGGCATGGCGAGCATAACGATGAAGACGCCGAGCGAGAGCGCGTCCGGCACCACCGGGACCAGCAGCAGGTAGCACATGGCGGGCACGAGCAGAAAGCGGATGGCCGAGAAGCCCCAGAGGCGCCAGCTGCCCAGAACCCGCCGCAGATCAGCCTCGGCGATGGCAAGGCCCACAAGCATCATGGCCAGGGGTGACGTCGCGCCACCCACCATGTCGACGGCCTGGGCCACAGGGCCGGGCAGCGGCACACCAGAGAAGAACACGACGAGCGCAATGACGCTCGTAACCATGGGGACGTTGAGGACGTTCTTGAGGACGCCCGCCAGACGAGAAGAACACGTGGGCGCCGCATCCTTCTCGCCGTTCTTCTCGCCGGCCGAGGTCAGGACCCCCACCCCGATGCTGTAGAGAAAGACGTTGGAGACCGCGATGAAGATGCTCCCGAGAAAGACCGACCCGCCGCCGAAGAGCGACTCGAGCACGGCAAAGCCGATGAAGCCCGTGTTGGTGAGCACGCCCATGAAGAGGTAGAGCGGCCGCTCATCGCGCGACACCCGCAGCGCGAGGCACGCCAGCGCAGCCGCGGCAAGCATCACGAAGAAGAGCGCCGTGCCGAGGACGAACGACCACGTGATCTGCTCGGCGCCCGCAGAGCTGTCGACCTCGCCCACCGACGCCAGGATCGTGCACGGGAGGGTCACGTTGAAGATGAGCGCGGAGAGCTTAGGCCGCACTTCCGAGGTGAGGAAGCCCGCTCGTGCGGCAACGTAGCCGATGAGCGTCACGAGCACAAGTGAACCCATGCTCCCGATGACGGTGAGGATGTCCATGCGCGTCCTTTCTGCCAATTGGCACACACGGCTGGCCTACTTTGCGTTGGGGTTCGTGGTGCCGGCGAGGGGCTTCTCGCCGGGGCGGGCTGCCGGACCCACGAGCTCGTGTGCCACGTAGGGCTCCTCGAGGTAGGCAACCTCGTCTGCCGTGAGCGCCACGTCGAGCGCGGCCACCGCGTCGTCCACGCGCTCGGGCTTGGAGCAGCCCACAATCGGCGCCTCCACGCCGCGCGCCCAGTGCCAGGCGAGCGCGATGCGCGACATGGGCACGCCGCGGCGCTCGGCCAGCTCGGCCACGCGCGCGACGATGGGCATGTCGCGCTCGCGGTCGGCGTCGTACTTGTTGCGCATCGTGGTGTCGGTCGTGGAGCGTTTGGACGCTGAGTCCCAGGTGGGACGGCACAGGTGCCCCGAGGCGAGCGGGCTGTACGGCGTGAGCGCCATGCCAAACTGACGGCAGACGGGAATCATCTCGCGCTCGTCCTCGCGATAGAGCAGGTTGTAGTGGCACTGCATGCTCGTGAACGGGGTCCAACCGTTCTTCTCGGCCGTGACCTGCATATTGTGGAGCTGGTAGGCGTACATGGCGCTAGCGCCGAGGGCACGCACCTTGCCGGCACGCACGAGGGAGTCGAGGGCCTCCATGGTCTCCTCAATCGGCGTTTCGTAGTCAAATCGATGGATGATGTAGAGGTCCAGGTAGTCCGCGCCCAGGCGCTGGAGCGTGCCGTCGATCTCGCGGTTGATCGCCTCGCGCGAGAGGCCGCCCTCGTTGAAGAAGACCTTGCTGGCGAGAACTACCTGGTCGCGCGGCACACCAAGCTCGCGCAGGGCGTCACCGATATACTCCTCGCTCGTGCCGCGCGCGTAGCAATTGGCCGTGTCGATGAAGTTCACGCCCAGATCAAGAGCACGGGCGATCACCGCGCGCGTCTCGTCCGGGCCGATCGTCCACTGGTGAAAGTCCGCCGAGGGCGCGCCAAAGCTCATGCCGCCCAGGCAGAGCCGTGGAATCTTGATGCCGGAGTGTCCGAGCGTCGTGTAGGTCATGTCTGCCATGATGCAACCCTTCTGCCATTTGGAATGCCATTTGGGGACGTGCCATTTGGGGACGTGTTATTTCGCGCAGAGATTTTGGGACAGGTTTTAAGGCGAGCAGAACAGGCAGGCTTCTTGCTCGCCAATGAAAAACCTGTCCCAAAAACTCTGCACGGAAAAACACGTCCCAAAAGTGCTGCTACGCCGGGTAGTCCTCGTCCGAGACGGGCTCGAGCCACTCGTTGCTGCAGTTCTCGCCGGGTGCCTCAAAGGCGATGTGGGAGAACCAGCTGTCGCGCGCGGCGCCGTGCCAGTGCTTCACGCCCGCCGGAATCACCACAACAGTACCGGGCGTGAGCTCCTGCGGGCCCTTCCCCCACTCCTGATACCAGCCGCGACCGTCAGTGCAGACGAGGATCTGCCCGCCGCCCTTGTCGGCGTGGTGGACATGCCAGTTGTTGCGGCACCCCGGCTCAAAGGTCACGTTGGCGAGGCCGACGCCGCACTCCGCAACGCTGGTCAGCGGGTTCAGGTACGAGTTGCCAATGAAGTACTGGGCGTAGCCGTCATTGGGCGCGCCCAGGCCAAACATGGGGGTGAAGTCGTTCTCCTCGCTCATGGTTTCTCCTTTGCTCGATGATACGAAGGGACAGTCCCTTCGTATCATTTGGCGGCATTATCGATGCAGGTGAGGGCGTTCAGGCTGCGCGGGTAGCCGATGTAGGGAAGGATCTGCATGACCACGCGGTAGAGGAAGTCCTTGGTGCGGCCGAGGTTGAGGTTGGCCCCGGCGTGCGCAGTGGCCTGCGGCTCGCAGCCGCCCTGCGCCACGAGGTAGCAAAAGGTGACCATCTCACGGTCGAGGTCGGAGAGGCCGGCGCGCGTGTAGTAGTCGCCAAAGCAGTTCTCGGCGAGCCACCGGTTCACGTTGGCGCGCTCAGGGGCGCCGGTCTTCCAGTTCTCGCGCATGCCCTCGCCAAAGTAGTCAATCTGCTTCTGGTTGCCTGCGGCGCCGCGCGTCTCGAGCGTCGTGGTGCCTTGCGCGGGCAGCGGGAGCTCCACGCCCTTCTCGGCAAACGCCTCGTTCATGGCCGAGAAGAACGGGCGGGTCCGGCCGATGCCGAGATACGCCGTACCCTGGTAGATGACCTCGCGCGCCTCGACGGGGGTCACGGCCTCGGCGCCGAGCGCCTCGGTCAGCATGACGCGGAACTGGTCTGCGCCCTGGCAGCCGAGAAGCGCCGCCAGAATCGCGAGGTAGCGCTCGCGCGCCGGAAGCTCTGCCGTGGGCTCGCTGGGGACCTCCTCGCCCGCAAAGTACGCGAAGCGCTCCGCGAACTCCGGGTCGGTCGGCGCCAGCTGAGCCATGCCGCAGGTCAGCGTGCTCGTGTCTGTTATGTCTGTCATGGTTGCTCCTATCTCTCCGGTTCCTGTTTGCACGACTCGATGCGAACGCCGTGGGTTCCCTCGAGGTCACAGAGCGCGTCGAGCGGGCCCACCGCGTGGCCCAGCGTGACCTGCCCGCCGTAGCGCGCGGAGTTGCGCTCGTCGTCAAAGAAGAGCGCGAGCCAGTCGCCCTCGGGCTTGTAGTTGAGGTCGCCGTCGGACCAGCCGGGGTGAACGTCGGCGGCGTCGTACGGCAGCGAGAAGCCCAGCTGCCCGCAGCACCCCACGCTCGAGACACTCATGGAGAGCGCCTGCGGGAGCCGCGCCGCAAGGGCACGTGCAGCCGCGGAGCCATTTAGCTCAACGGGCACCGCAACCCCACCTATCTGCAGTTCAGCCCTCACGTCCGCCTCCCATGTGACAAAGGGACAGTCCCTTTGTCACATTCTCCGTCGCGAGACTCTGCGCTACAATTGCTTATATCGCATATCGTGATATGCGCTGACGTAATGGAGCAGCCATGGAACTCCGCACGCTTCGCTACTTCCTCGCCGTCTGCGAGCACGGCACGATGTCGCGCGCCGCCGAGGCGCTGCACGTGACGCAGCCCGCGCTCTCCCGTCAGATCGCCGCGCTGGAGCGCGAGCTCGGCACCTCGCTCCTCGAGCGCCACAGCCGCAATGTCACGCCCACCGAGAAGGGCCTCTACCTGCGACGTCGTGCGCAGGAGATCGTCGGCCTCGCCGACCAGACCACCTCAGACCTCACGCACGGCGAGGACATCATGGAGGGAGACGTCTTCATCGGCGCTGGCGAGTCAGAGGGCCTGCGCGTGATTGCCCGCCACGTGCGAGACTTTCGCGAGAAGTACCCCGACGTGCGCTTCCACCTGCACAGCGGCAACGCGCCGGACCTCATCGAGCGCCTGGAGCACGGCGTGGACGACTTCTCGGTGCTCATGAGCTACCCCGACGTGGACCGCTACGCCCACCTGCGTCTCTCCCCCACCGACGCCTGGGGCGTGCTCGTGCGTGACGACGACCCGCTGGTCGCGCGCGAGGCCGTGAGCCCCGCCGACCTTCTCGACGCGCCGCTCGTCGTGCCGGAGCGCCACGCCAAGGGCGACAAGCTCACTTGGCTTCTCGCCACGTGGTTTGGCGAGCGCGCTGGCGAGGTCAGCATCGCGGCGACATACAACCTCTCCTACAACGGCGCGCTGCTCGTGCGCGAGGGCGTGGGCCGCATGGTCTCCTTCGACGGGCTCACAACGGTGGGCCCGGGCACGGGACTCGAGTTTCGCCTGCTCTTCCCGCCGCTCGTCTCGGTCATCGACCTCGCCTGGAAGCGCGACGTTCCGCTTTCGCACCCTGCCCGTCTTTTCCTCGACAGCCTGCAATAATGGAGGAAGACAGCCTCCTCAAACCACCTCCCGTCGTTAGAAGGAGAAGCCATGAAGGTCATGCTCGTGAACGGAAGCCCGCACAAGGCGGGAAGCACCAACCGCGCGCTCGAGGAGGTGGCGCGCACCCTCGAGGCGGAGGGCATCGAGGCAGAGATCTTCTGGATCGGCGCGCGACCCGTGGGCGGCTGCGTGGCCTGCGGCGGCTGCGCCAAGCTCGGCCGCTGCGCTTTCGACGACGTGGTGAATGAGTTCCGACCCAAGGCGGCCGAGGCCGACGGCTTTGTCTTTGGCGCGCCGGTGCACTACGCGCACGCCGCGGCGTCGCTTCTGGGCTTCATGGACCGCCTCTTCTACAGCAACGGTCGCGCGGGGGCGCCCAACGTGCTCGTGTACAAGCCGGCAGCGGCCGTGGCGAGCGCCCGGCGAGGCGGCACCACCTCGGCCTTCGACGACATCAACAAGTTCTTTACCATCGCGCAGATGCCGGTGGTGAGCTCGCGCTACTGGAACAACGTGCACGGCAACGTGGCCGAGGAGACCGAGCAGGACGCCGAGGGCCTCTGGACCATGCGCCAGCTCGGACGCAACATGGCATGGATGCTCAGGTGCCTGGAGGCCGGTCGCGCGGCGGGCGTACCACTGCCCAAGCAGGAGGCCGGCCAGACGACTAACTTCATCCGGTAGACACCACGGGCCCAGAGCAGGCCTTCGTTACAGCGAGCAGCCCAGCTCGAAGGCGCGCTGCGGGGCGTCCGTGGCACGCGTCATGGACGGCGTGCCACAGCCGTAGCCGAGCACGCGCCCGCAGTCGCACAGGTCGAGGTAGCGGACCAGCGTGTCGTAGTGAGCCGCAAGCGCGTTGAAGGTCCAGCTGTCCGTGTTCCACGCCACGGCGAGAAGGACGGAGCGCAGCCGCCGCGCCGTGATGGCGGGGTTCTCGGAGCAGAAGCGGTCAATCACGGCCTTGAGCTGCGCGGACATGCCGTAGTAGTAGAGCGGAGTCGCCAGGGCCATCACGTCGGCCGCGAGGATCTTCTCGAGAATCGCCGCCATGCCGTCGCGTTGAACGCACGGACGAGCGCCGTAGCCGCAGGCCACACAGCCCGTGCACGGCCTCACATCCGCCTGCGCCACGTCGATGCGCTCGACCGCGTGCCCCGCCTGACGCGCCCCGCGCGCGAACTCCTCACAGAGAATGGCAGTGGAGCCGTCGCGGTTGGGGCTCCCCTGCAGGATGACGATGTTCATGATCTTCTCCCCTGCAGTCCCAGGCCGGCCGCCCATTCAGCAGCCTCGTCGCCAGCGCCGGACGAGAAACGCTCGCCCTCGAGCCAGTCTCCGGAACTCGCAAGCTCGGCCAGGCGCTCGGCGCTGCCCCCGATGCCCGAGGAGCCCGACGTGTAGAACGGCATCACCGTCTTGCCTGCAAATTCGTTGCCCGCCACGAACGTGCGCAGGGGCCACGCCCTCCGTGTTGCCCGTCGCCGAGAAGTACGCCACAAGCACGCTGTCCGCGGGCGCGACATCCGCTGCGGGAGCGTCCTCGACCGGCTCCGTTGCCGGAGCGGCCGCGGGCACCTCGTCCTTCTCGCCAGAGCAACCGGCCGCAAACAGGCTTGCCGCCCCCGCCGCAACCGTCAGGAAGTATCTTCTCGTCAGCATGGTCCTTCTCCCTACTCGTCCGTGTGCGCACGCGCCTTGGCAAGGCTCAGGCAGTCGGCGATCTTCTCGCCCGTGGCCAGGTAGGTGTAGGTGGGCATCTCGAAGAGCACGGGGCGCAGGGCCGCCACATCGACCCTGCCATCCTCGGTCATGATCGCGTCGTCCGCATAGGTGCCGGCAATCGAGCAGATGAAGTTCTCGAAGCGGTCGATCTCGTAGACGTCCTCCACGCGGCACTCCATGGAGAGCTTGGCATCGTCGATGAGCGGGGCACCGGCCTCACCCGCGGTCCAGGCGAAGACGTCGGCCTTGCTCTGGCGCAAGCCGCTCACGCTGCCGCAGAAGTCCGCGCGGTCGAGCCAGGACTCGTCGACCACGTTCACGGAGAGCACGCCCGTCCGCTTGATGTGCTCGTTGATGAAGTGCGCGCCCGCGAGGCTCACCATGATCTTGCTGTGGCTTGGGATGCCCGTGTGCGCCACGAGCGTCCAGGTGGGCTCGTCGCCGTTCATGGTACCCACCACAATCACGGGCATGGGGTAAAGCGCGGGCTTGGATCCGATGTTCTTCTTCATCTTCGTGTACCTTCTTCTGAGGGACAGGCCCCAACGAAAACCTGTCCCAAAATCTCTGAACGAAATAACACGTCCCGTTTTTACAGACTGGCGCGGAGGACCGCCACGATTTCGTCGCGGGAGAGCGGGTGGTAGCCGCCCTGCATGACGAGGGTGGAGTCGGCGATGGCCTCAATCATGTCCTCGGTGGCGCCCAGCTCGGAGATGCTCATGACGCAGCCAATCTCGCGCATCCAGGCCTCCATGGCGTCGAGGCCGGCGGCGGCGAGCTCCTCGGTCGTGCGACCCTCGGGCGAGACACCCCACACGCTGGTCGCAAACCGCGCGAACTTCTCCACGCCATAGGGCATGACCAGGCGGTAGTACGGCAGCGCCACGGCGGCGAGCGTCATGCCATGCGTGGCGTCGGTATGGGCGCCCACGGCCTGGCCGAGCATGTGGACCTCCCAGTCCGTGGACTTGCCGCAGGCCACGAGCGTGTTGAGCGCCCAGGTGGCACACCACATGATGTTGGAGCGGGCCTCGTAGTCCTCCGGGTTGGCCACGGCGGCGCGGCTGGCGGTGACGAGCGAGCGCATGAGGCCCTCGGAGAGGTAGTCGGAGGTGTTGTCGTCGGTGCCCGAGAAGTACTGCTCGGTGATGTGGTTCATGATGTCAAAGATGCCGGCCACCATCTGATACTTGGGCAGCGAGTAGGTGAACTCGGGGTTCAGCACGGCAAACTTGGGAAACACGCGCGCGTCCGCGAAGACGTGACCGACCTTCATCTTGATCTCGTGGTTGGTGATCACCGAACCGCAGTTCATCTCGGAGCCCGTGCCCACCATCGTGAGGACCGAGCCCACGGGAATGACGTCGAGGTCGGCCGCCGGCTCGTCAAAGTCCACCCAGTACTTCTGCCAGGGGTCCACGTCCGCCGGCAGATTGGCCGAGACGGCCACGCCCTTGGCGTAGTCGATGCAGGAGCCGCCGCCCACCGCGAGGATGAGGTCCACGTGGTTCTCGCGCGCGATGGCCACGCCCTTGTAGAGCTTCTCGACGGTGGGGTTGGGCATGACGCCCGCGTCCTCGACGACGGTCTTGCCCGCCGCCTTCAGCGCGGCGATCACCTGGTCGTAGATGCCGTTCTTCTTGATGGAGCCGCCGCCGTAGACGAGCTGGACGGTCGGGCCGTACCCCGCGAGCTCCGTCGCGAGGGCATCCATGGCGTCCTTTCCAAAGATGAGCTTGGTGGGGTTGTGATACGTGAAGTTACCGAGCATTGCGATCCTCTTTCATCTTGTTACGTGACGCTACGTTACTTATATCAGATTCTAGGGACTTTGGGTCGATTATGTAGAAATCGGCGAGAAAAACCGCTCGCCCTTCTCGCCACCTCGCTAGGGTATGTACACAATTCAAAGGTTGATGTCAGTGGCGCAAGCATCTGACCTGCGGTTTTATCGCCTGCAACGCCGAGAAAAACTTGCAACTGTGTACATACCCTCGCCATGCCCCGGAATGGCAAAAAGGGACGGCCCCTTTTCCGCCACCCGCTTGGCTATACTTCTCTCAGAGCAATCGGGAGGGTTTCATGGCCGAGTTCATCAGGGCGAGAAGCGCCGAGCAGAAGGAGCAGCGTCTCAACGAGATTAAGGACGCCGTGCGGCGCCAGTTTGCCGAGCGCCCCTACCATGAGATCACGCTCACCACCATCGCCGAGGAGCTCGGCTGGTCGCGCGCAAATCTCTACAAGTACGTGACCACCAAGGAGGAGATCTTCCTGCTGCTCACGGCCGACGAGTGCCGCGGATACTTTGACGCCCTTCTCGCCGCGCTGCCCGAGGGCTGCGACCTTACCCCTGCCACCATCGCCGAGGTGTGGGCCGGTATTGCCAACGCACATCAGGAGTACTTCCGCCTGGGCGACCTGCTCGCCACCATCGTGGAGACCAACGTCACCGTCGAGCGCCTCATGGACTTCAAGCGCGGCTACTACGACTGCGTGGCCGCAATGCGTGAGCGCCTGCCGCGCATCCTGAACATTGCGCCCGAGCGCGTGGAGCCGCTGCTCCTTGCCATCTACTACCACGCCACGGGAATCGTGAGCTCCTGCTGGAGCAACCCGCTCATCGCCGAGGCGCTCACGCGGCTGGAGATAGAGCGCCCCGAGACGGACTTTCGCGCCGAGATGGGAGACTTCATTGGCATGTGCCTCGAGCACTACGCGCAGGGCGCCTGAGGTGCGTGAGAAGGGGACGCGCTTTCCCCCTCAGAGCTTCCGGGACAGGCCTGGGGCGACGGGGCGAA
>NZ_JAUDEA010000009.1 GCF_030372065.1 Thermophilibacter provencensis
TTTTTCTCGCCACAAGTGTCGGCAAGGGTCCGCACTTCGTAGAGCGTGGACCCTTGTCGACGGTTTGCCCATCAATTGTGTCGGAACCGGTCCTTCTACGGGCACCCGCAGAAGGACCGGTGCCGAGAAGAACCTACTGCTCGGTGCCCTCCCCTGCCGCAACGGCGTCATCGGAAGCCGTGACCGCCGCCTCGATCATGGCCGTAAGGCCCGTGACCATCATGTCCACGCTCATGGACGCGGTGCCCTCTCCCATGGTGACGGCCTGCTCGGTGGCGTACGGAACGTGCACAAAGCCGCCGCGCACGCCAAGGTGGCGCGTCGCAAGGGTGTGGAGCAGCTCGTAGAGGACCTCGTTGCAGCAGAACGTGCCCGCGGTGTAGGAGACGGCGGCAGGCACGCCCGCGGCGCGCGCGGCGTCGACCATCGCAAAGACAGGCAGCGTGGCGAAGTAGGCGTCCGGGCCGTCCTCCTCGAGGCGGCCGATGGGCTGGTTGCCCTCGTTGTCCGGAATGCGGGCGTTTGCGTAGTTGATACCCACGAACTCGGGCGTGATGTGGCTGCGACCTCCGGCCTGGCCCACGCAGAGCACCACATCGGGCCGCTCGGCGTCGATGGCGGCCGCAACGGCAGCCGCGTCCTTGCCAAAGACCACGGGAATCTGTGCGGTGACCACCTCGGCGCCCGCAATCTCGTTCGGCAGGCGCATGACCGCCTCGAGCGCAGGGTTGATGGTCGCCCCACCAAACGGCTCAAAACCCGTTACCAGCACCTTCATTCGTATCTCTTCCTTTCTTTGATGACAAAGGTGACAGGGTAGATTGTCATCATGACAAATTACCCTGTCACCTTTGTCAGGTTTTGGCTAAAGGGCGGTCATGACGATCATGTAGGCAATCTGCGCCACGAGCATGATCAGCGCGATGGGAATCTGCTTCTTGATGACGCCATAGGAGTCCTTCATCTCGAGGATGGCCACGGGGAGGATGTTGAAGTTCGCCGCCATCGGCGTCATGAGCGTGCCACAGAAGCCGCAGGTGAGCGCCACCGAGCCAACGAGCGCGGGGTCGGCGCCCAGCGAGAGCACAAACGGCGCGCCGATGCCCACCGTGAGCACCGTGATGGCACCGTAGGCGTTGCCCATGACCATGGTGAAGACCGCCATGCCCACCGCATAGACGACGATGCCCACCACGAGGTTGCCCTGCGGGATCACGCCGGAGACGAGATGGGAGATGACGTCGCCCACGCCCGCGGCGGTGAAGATCGAGCCGAGCGCCGCAAGCAGAATGGGCAGCATGGAGAGCGGGCCCACCGCGTCAAGCATGCGACGCGTGTCGTTGAGAAAGACCGTGGGCGTGTTCTTGTGCGAGAACGCAAAGAGCATGAGGCCGCCCACCACCACGCCAAAGGTGAGACCCACGAGCGAGCTGATGTTGGTGAACAGGGCAAACACGAGCGCCATGACGCCCAGCGAGAGCGCGGGCACAAAGAGCTTCATGCCGATCTTCTCGTAGTTGCCCTGCATCTCCTCCGCCGTGGGCTCGTCACCGGTGCCGCGGCCCACCTGCTTGCAGATGGCGGGGAGGACCATGACGACCACGAGGGCGCCGGCCACGGTACTGGGAACCCAGCGACCCACGATGAAGAGCATGCCGCAGACCACCCAGAAGATGGCCGTGCCCATGCGCTTGGGGTTGGTCTTGTCCTGCGCGTTGCGCACGCCCGCGTAGACGGCGATAAGCCCCATCACAATGTAGGCAACCTCGAGGAGCTTGTCGGAGAGCGTCACGTCGGAGCTCTGGAAGAACTGGATGAACTCCGTCATGCGTCCTCGCCGCCCTTCTCGGCCTCGTCCCTCTCGGCAGCTGCCGGGGAACCGGCCGCGCCATCCTCCTCATAGACCGAGGAGCCCGTGGCCTTGATCACGCGGGAGCGTCGGCGCATGAGGCGACGGTCAAGGAGGTTGTAGTAGACGATCGCCACGAGCATGGCGAGAACCGCCACGGGAATCTGCACGGCGGCAAGGTCGACGAGGCTCACGTCGTAGCCAAGGCCCGCGAGCGTGCCCTGCACGAGCAGGCCTCCCGAGCCGCCCACAAAGAGCACCTGGCCAAAGAACCACGCAACGTTGTCGATGCCGGCAGAGGTGGCCTTGAGCTCCTCGAGGTGCTTCTCGTCGATCTTGTTGCCGTCGCGCTCCACGGCCGCCTGTGCCATGGGCATGATGACCGGGCGGATGAAGCCGGCCACGCCGCCAAAGTTGATGTTGAACGCGGCAAAGGCCACGCGCACCAGGCCATAGGCGGAGATGATGATGCCCGACGTGGCATTCTTGAGCTTGCGGATGAGCGCCGCCGCAGCCTGGCGCAGGCCGTTTCGCTCGAGGGTGCCCGTGAGCACAAACGTCATGATGAAGATGCACATGCTGCGGTTTGAGACAAAGCTCTCGCCGAGCGTGTCCAGGAACGCCACCGGGTCCATTCCGCCCACCACGGCGGTGGCGATGGCCGCCACCATGATGATGAGGATGGAGTCGAGCTTGAGCGCAAACCCGACCACAACGATGACGATTCCCAGGAGCTTGAGAAGCTCGGTGGGGTCCATCGGTCCTCCTTGTTCAGTCAATACGACTTGGGTATCGTACCCACCCAACAAGCATGACGAGAATAACGTGCGCAAACGGAAACAGTGGCGCGGTGCGGGCGGGCCGTGAGCGCCCCCGGCGTCGCGGCCGTAGCGGGCCATACCCCCTGCGCTCAAATCCGGATTTGTGCAAACGGCGTGCTCAAATGCTGGATTTGAGCGTCAGCGTCCCAAGCCGAGGTCCTTCTCGGCGACAAAAGCCCAGCTGGCGAGAAGGACGGGCGACTCCCCGCCCCGAAAAGGCGACCTATGAGACGCCCTTAACGCTCAAAACCCCTAATTGAGCGCCCGCTTTGCTCAAATCCGGATTTGAGCGTCGGACGGTGACCGAATAAGCAAGCGTACGGCAACAGAGTCGCGGCCCCGCCCCGGCGCGCAACGCGCGAGTGTGGCAAACTTTCCTATGGAAACCGCGGGGGCAGAGTGGCCATCCGCGGGCGACGACGAAGGAGCCCTCATGGCAGCAAAGCCCCAGACCCTCGCCACCACCTCGGCCTTTGAGGTGCTAGGCCCCGTGATGGTGGGCCCGTCGTCCTCGCACACGGCCGGTGCCCTGCGCTGCGCGCGCGTCGCCGCATCCCTTCTCGAGGGTCGCATCGCCCGCGTGCGCTTCACGCTCTGGAACTCCTTCGCCCACACCTACCACGGCCACGGAACCGACCGCGCGCTCGTGGCGGGCATCCTCGGGCTCGACACGGACGACGAGCGCATCCGCAATGCCTTTGAGCTCGCGCGCGAGTCCGGCCTTGACTTCGAGTTCGTGGAGGCGGGTGACGACTCCTCCGTCCACCCCAACACCGTGGACATTGACATGGAGACCGAGGGCGGCGTCCGCTGCCAGGTTCGCGGCGAGAGCCTCGGCGGCGGCAAGATGCGCATCAGCCGCATCGACGGCGTGGGCGTTGACATCACGGGCGCCTACGCCACGCTTTTCGTTGCGCACAAGGACGCCCCCGGCATCCTCGCCTCCCTCACCCACCTGCTCGCAATGGCGGAGGTCAACATTGCCTTCTGCCGCACCTATCGCACCGAGCAGGGCGGTCGCGCCTACTCCGTCTTTGAGACCGACGGCGCGCCGGACGCCTCCGTGCTGCCCATGATCCGCCGCATCCGCGACGTGGGCTTCGCGACCTTCATCTCCGTACCGGGGTCTGCCTCCGCAACGGCACCGGGCGTCACCGCGGAGGAGCTCTTTGACGACGGGGCGCAGCTGCTCGATGCCTGTGCGGAGCGCGGCCTCTCCATCGGTGGCGTCATGGAGCTGCGCGAGCGCGGCCTTACCGGCGAGAAGTTCGCGCAGGAGTCCATGCGCCACATCATCCAGGTCATGCGCGACGAGACGACCGCCCCCATCGCCGACCCCAAGCCCTCGCTCGGCGGGTTCATTGGCGGCGAGGCGCAGCTCGTGAGCAGGGGCGCCGACAACTGGGGTGCGAGCCTCATGGGCGAGGTCCAGACCGCCGCCGTCGCGCGCGCGATGGCCGTGCTCGAGCGCTCCGCCGCGATGGGCGTCATCGTGGCGGCGCCAACTGCCGGCTCGGCGGGCGTGGTCCCCGGCTGCGTGCTCGCCGTGGCCGACGCCATCGGAGCAGGTGACGACGCCGTTGCCTCGGCGCTCTGGTGCGCCGCGGCGGTGGGCCTCAACATCCAGACGCACGCATGCGTGGCAGGGGCCGAGGGCGGCTGCCAGGCTGAGGTTGGCTCCGCCGCGGCAATGGCCGCGGCCGCGCTCGTGGAGCTGCTCGGTGGCACGCCCGAACAGGCGCTGACCGCGAGCTCCCTTGCCATCTCCAACCTGCTCGGCCTTGTCTGCGACCCCGTCGGCGGCCTCGTGGAGATCCCCTGCCAGGCACGAAACGCCATCGGCGTGGCCGCGGCCTTCTCCGCAGCCCAGCTCGCGCTCTCCGGCGTGTCCTGGTTCATCCCCTTCGACGAGGTCGTTCATGCCATGGCGGAGGTGGGCCACGCCCTCCCCTCGCGCCTGCGCGAGACGGCGCGCGGCGGGCTTGCCGCCACACCGGCAGCCCACGCCGCCTGCGCCGCTTGCGGAGCCTGCGGGCGCTGAGCACTGCGAGCGGCGATTCTGCGCAGAGAGGCCGAAATGGAGCCATCGCTTACGGAGATGCTTCCCAGGCTCCCAGCCCTGAGACCGAAAACCCGGGGAGCACGCAGACTAGCCAACGAATCTACTCCCCCGCTGCCTCAGCGCACTTGAACCGGTACGCCGCGGCGATCACGTCCACGCAGCCCTGCCGCCCGAGCTTGGCACGGTTGACCACAAGGTCCTTGCCGTCGGTCATCTTCCACTTGCCACCCGAGTAGCGCTTGTAGAACGCCTCGCGCGCCTTCTGCCTGCGCTTGACGAGCTTCTTGCCATCCTTCTTGGAGAGCCCCCGCTTGGCGCGCACGATCTCCACGCGGTCGGCCAGCGGCGCCGTGACCAGCACCGCAATGTGATGGGGGTTGTTGCGCAGCAGGTAGTCCGAGAGGCGCCCCTCGATGATGCAGCTCTTGGTGGCCGCCAGATCGAGAATGACCTGGGACATGGACGCAAAGAGGCGGTCGGAGGCGCTGCGCGCGTCCACGCGGTCGGGCAGGAAGGCCATGAACTCGTCGGCGAGCTGCTCGTCATACGCCGCCATCTGGTCGATGGCGTCGCCGGTGCGCAGACTCGAGCGCACGAGCAGCTCGTTGTCGTAGAGCGGGATGCCCAGCTCAAGGGACAGCATCTTGCCGATCTCGTGTCCCTCCGCGCCAAAGTCGCGCGCGATGGTGATGATGACGGGCTGCGCGGGGTGCTTGTGTGACATGGCTCCTCCTTACGCCGCCACGATGCGGCGCTGGTAGGCGCGGACGATGAGCGAGATGCCAAAGTTGAGCACAAAGTAGAGCAGGAACACAAAGCCGTAAAGCAAGAGCACCTGCATGAGGTCCGTGGTGTAGCCCATGACGACCTTGGCCGAGAACATGAACTCCGCCACGTTGATGCCCGCGAGGTACGACGAGTCCTTAATGACCGTGGTGCACTGGCTGAAGAGCGCCGGGATGATGGTCTTGAAGGTCTGCGGCAAGATGATGAGCCGCATGCTCGAGAAGAACCCGAAGCCCTGGCTCTTGGCCGCCTCAAACTGGCTCTTGGGAATGGAGTTGAGGCCGCCGCGGACGATCTCCGCCATGACGGCTGAGGTGAAGATCGTGAACGCCAACACCGAGATGAAGATGTCCGAGCCCTTGACCGTGAAGTAGATGAAGAGGATCCACAGCAGGTTGGGCGTGCAGCGGAAGAGCTCGATGTAGGCGGAGACAATCCACTTGAACACGCTCAGCTTGCCCGTGCAGTACTGCTTGACGAGGGCGAGCACCGTGCCCAGGACAACCGAGAAGATGATCGCCAGCACGGAGATCTCGATCGTCTTCAAGAAGCCCTGCATGATGAAGGAGACGTTTGCCGGGGTAAAGATAGCCATTGCCTACGCCTCCCTTGCGGTCTCGGGCGTGATGCCGGGGATCACCTTGGCGCGCGGACGCTCCTTGGCGCGACGCTCGAGCCACTGCACGAGCATCGCCAGCGGGAAGCAGATCACAAAGTAGAGCACACACGCGAGAATGTAGCCCTGCAGGTAGCCGTAGGTGGAGACAAAGTTGTCGGCGTTGTACATAAGGTCGCCGCCGGCGATAAGCGCCAGCACCGAGGTGTTCTTGACCAGGTTGAGCGCCTGGTTGCAGAGCGGCGGCAAGATGACCTTGAAGGTCTGTGGCAAGATGACGTAGGCATAGGCCTGCACGGTGGTGAAGCCCTGGCTGCGCGCGGCCTCCATCTGGCCGCGCGGAACGCTCTCGATGCCCGTGCGGATGACCTCGGAGACGTAGGCGGCATGATAGAGACCCACGCCCACAGCGCCGATGGCAAACGCGGAGAGGCGCACCGGGCTCTCAGTGCCCAGAATCATCTGCAGGACGCGCGGTCCGGCCATGTAGTAGAAGAACACCTGAACCGGCAGCGGCGTGTTCTGAAAGAACTCAACGTAGACACGGCTCACGGCACGCAGGATGCGCGACCGCGTGGTGGACAGCACGCCGAGCAGGCACCCAAGCACCAGCGATATGGCAAGCCCCAGCAGGACCACCGCAAGCGTCATGGAGAAGCCGTCGAAGAAGCTACTCATGTCGCTGAAGGTAATCTCCCAGCGCTTGGGATCGAACAGGCCTTCGAGCATCTTGTTCCTTTCCTATGCCAACACCTGCGGGGCACCAGGGGGATGGCGCCACCCGGGCGCACGTGCGCGGCGTGCGGGCGAGAAGGACCTCTCGCCCACACGCGCCGCGCGGCGCTCGCTAGAGCAGGTTCCAGGTCGTAGCCTCCTCGTCGAGCCAACCGCTCTCGAGGAGCTCGTTGACCTTCTCGTTTACAACCGCGGAGAGGTCGGAGCCCTTCTTGGACGCGATGCCGTACTGCTGCTCGCCAAACTCGACCTCGGGCTCGAGGAGCTCCTTCTGGTCGTTCATGTAGGTGTTGAGCGTGGAGCGGTCCATCGCAAAGGCGTCGATGTTGCCGGACTCGAGGGCCGAGTTGATCGACGGGTAGTCGGGGTACTCGTTGAAATTGTCGTCGGTGAGGGTCACGCCCTGCTCGGCGACGGCGTCGGTCACGGCGTCCTTGGTCGTGGAGCCCTGGGAGACGCCGATGAGCTTGCCCTCGAGGTCGGCGAGCTTCTCCATGCCGGAGTCCTTCATGATCATGACGCCAACGTGGTCCACACGGTAGGGGTCGGAGAAGTCGTAGTCCTCAAGACGGACCGGCGTGATGGTGTAGGTGGCGCAGATGATGTCGAGGCTGTCGTTGTCGATGAGCGGGCCGCGCGTCTTGGGCGTGACGGTGGTGAACTCGCAGAGCTTCTGCTCCTTGGCCTCCTCGTAGGAGACGCCCAGGACCGCCGCGGCAATCTGGTAGCAGAGGTCGATCTCGAGGCCCTCGTACTCGCCGGTCTCGGTGTTGAGGTAGCCGTAGCCAAGGACGTCGGCCTTGACGCCGCAGTTGAGCTTGCCGCGCGCCTTGATGGTCTCGACCTTGGAGCCGGAGTTGTCGCCCTCGGCGGCAGGGTCGGAGTTGCAGCCGGCAAGGACGCCCAGGCCGGCAAGGGCGCTGACGGATCCAAAGGCCTTGAGGAGCTGGCGACGTGACAGGTTCATGGTGGTTCTCCCTTCCCGTTGGTTGAGCGCGGCGAGACCGGGTTCTTCTCGCCCGCGATTGACCGCCCGTAGGCGGGTGGTGCCGTGTGTGCCGCCGGGCACGCCCGGGGGCTAGCGCAAGATCTTGTTGAGGAAGTCCTGGCAGCGCGGGTTCTGCGGGTTGGTGAAGAAGTGCTCCGGGGTGCCCTCCTCCAGGATCTGGCCGTCGTCCATGAAGATGACGCGGTCGGCGACCTGCTTGGCGAAGTTCATCTCGTGCGTGACGCAGATCATGGTGATGTTGTCGCGCGCGAGCTCGATCATGACGTCGAGGACCTCCTGGATCATCTCGGGGTCGAGCGCGGAGGTGGGCTCGTCGAAGAGGATGATCGGCTGCTTGGTGCACATCGCGCGGGCAATAGCGACGCGCTGCTGCTGGCCACCGGAGAGGTTCTGCGGGTACTCCCCCGCCTTGGAGGCCAGGCCCACGCGCTCGAGCGCGGCCATGGCAGTCTTGGTGGCCTCCTCCTTGCTCTTCTTCTGCAGCTTGATGGGGGCCAGCGTGAGGTTGCCGAGCACCGTCATGTTGGGGTACAGGTTGAACTGCTGGAACACCATCGAGGAGTACTTGCGCGCCATCTCGAGGTGGTTCTTCTTGGTGAGCGGCGTGCCGTCGATGATGACCTCGCCGGAGGTGGGCTCCTCGAGGTAGTCAACGCAGCGGATGAGCGTGGACTTGCCGGAGCCGGACGGGCCGATGATGACAAGCTTCTCGCCCGCGGCCACCGTGAGGTTGATGTCCTTCAGCACGTGGAGGTCGCCGAAGTACTTGTTGAGACCCTTGATCTCGATCATGTTTGCCATGTGTCGAAGTCCTCCCGTCGTGTTGCGATTTGTTAATACTACCTAGGGACAGGGGTCTCGTGGCCCCGACCCGCTGAACAGAGACTGAGAAACAACACTGCCGTTACGGGGTGGAAACACTGAGCTTTGGATTGCAGGGAAGATGCGAAGGGCAGCGTACAAAAAAGCCGGAGCCTGAGGCCCCGGCGTCACGTTTGGTAGCCCGTACCAGATTCGAACTGGTGATCTCCGCCTTGAGAGGGCGGCGTCCTGAACCGCTAGACGAACGGGCCGTTGGTAGCCCGTACCAGATTCGAACTGGTGATCTCCGCCTTGAGAGGGCGGCGTCCTGAACCGCTAGACGAACGGGCCACTATGCGATTGAAAGGGCAAATGGCTGGGACTGAGAGAGTCGAACTCCCGCTGACGGAACCAGAATCCGTTGTCCTACCACTAGACGAAGTCCCAATTTGCCACTTCGTGCGCCTCTCAGCGCGGAGAAATACTATACGGGAATGTCTCCGGCCATGCAAGCACTTTTTTTGGAGATGTTGTGCGGGCAACGATTGGACGCTTTGGAGGGGCGGGCCCCTACCAGCGCAACCAGGCGAGAAGGGCCTCGCGCTCGTTCTCCACCTCCCCCGCCATCACGGCAGAGAGCAGCTGCGCGAGCACCATGCCCACGCCCGGCCCCGGCTCGATGCCGCGCTCGCGGATGACGTCCGCCCCGCTCACGGCAAGCTGACCCGTCTTCCAGACACCGCCGCCCGCCAGCTCCGCACGCAGGACGCGAGACATGGCATCAAGCTCAACGGCGTAGCCCATGCACTGGGGCGCCTTGGCAACGGCGTCGGCGCGCTTGAGGTCGAGAAGGGCAAAGGAGAGCTCGCGGGCCTGCCCGGGGGCGCAACGCTCAAGCTCCAGGAGCATCCGGCGCAGAGAGGGGGCCGTGGCTCGAATCTCAAAGTCGTGGAGGCTCACGAGCGCGCACGCCGCGCGCACGACCTCGCGCGGGATAGCAAGGCGCTCCATCACGGAGCGCGTCACGCGGGCGCCCTCCTCGGGATGTCCGAAGAAGTGCCCGCGGCCGGAGACGTCCTCGCTCCAACAGGCGGGCTTTGCCACGTCATGCAGCAGCGCCGCCCAGCGAAGGGCGTGCAGCGGGGACCCGCCGGCAAACTCCTCCACGCCCGCGCACACGCGCGCCGTGTGCTCGAGTACGTCGTAGTCATGATAGGGACTCTTCTGGTCAAAGCCCGCCATGGGCGCGAGCTCCGGAACCGCCGCGGAGAGCACCGCGAACTCGTGGCGCAGCGCCCAGGCGGCGCGGCCCGTGGCGAGAATCCCGTCCATCTCCTGGCCAATGCGCTCCTGCGCAATCTCTGAGAGCTCCGGCGCGCATGCCACGAGGGCCGCCTGGGTGGCCGGCTCGATCATCGCGTCGAGGCGGCACGCAAAGCGGACCGCACGCAGCACGCGCAGGGCGTCCTCCTCAAAGCGGAGCCTGGGCTCCCCCACCGCGCGGATGATGCGCGCCGCGAGGTCCTTCTCACCGCCAAAGGGGTCGAGCAGGCCGCGCTCGGGGTGAAAGGCCATGGCGTTCACGGTGAAGTCGCGCCGGGCGAGGTCCTCACGCACGTTTGTGACAAAGCGGACCTCGTCGGGGTGGCGGCGGTCGCTGTAGCTGCCCTCAACGCGGTAGGTGGTGGTCTCAACGGGCCGGCCTTCCACGACGGCCGTGACCGTACCGTGCGCCGTGCCGGTCTCGTGGACCTCGATGCCCGCAGCGCGCAGCACGCGCGCCGTCTCCTGCCAAGGGGCCGAGGTGGTCACGTCCACGTCATGTCCGGGACGGCCGAGAAGGGCATCGCGCACCCAGCCGCCCACAACCCAGGCCTCATAACCCGCGGCCTCGAGGACGTCGACCACGCGCCGCGCGTAGGCGGGAAGCTCGCGCGCCAGGCGCATCTCAACTGTGCTGCTCACGCGACCCCCTCTCGTCATGCCCCTCTTGCCGCGCTCTTCTTCTCGCCGATTTTAACAGGAAGGGGCGGCCCCGAAGGACCGCCCCGTGGCAGATCGCAATCTGCGAGGTGCTACTTCTCCGCAGCGGAGACGCCGTACCAGGCGATGCCCTCGGCCTGCCAACCAATCTTCACGAGCGCGTCGCGCTCCTCGACGCTGGCGGTGTAGTGGTGGGTGGCCGTCTTCTCGTACGGGTTGAAGAGTCGGTAGAGCGGCAGCGCGCCCTCGTCCGTCTTCTCCGCCGAGCGCCAGGCGATGCCCTCGGCCTGCCAGCCGAGAGCCACCAGTGCATCGACCTCCCCCTCGCTCATGGTGTAGTGGTGGTCGTCGGCATAGGGGTTGAAGAGGCGGTAGACCGGGGCGCCCTCGGCCGGTGCGGTCCACGCCTCGCCCTCGTCACTCCAACCGAGGCTCAGAAGGAAGTCGCGCTCGCTCTCGTCCGCGGTGTAGAGGTGCTCCCTGGTCCACTGGTTGTAGAGACGGTACATGACCTGCATCTCAACGGCGGGCTCGGGGTCGGGATCCGGGGTGGGTTCCGGCTCGGGATCTGGCTCGGGCGCCGGCTTTGCCGGAATGGTCAGCTCCTCAAGCGTGGTCTCCTTGGTAAGCGCCTTGTCCGAGAAGTACGTGTCGCAGTCGGCGCAGTACCAGTACTCGTGGTTTCCGGCCTCGGTCTCCGTGGCGTCCTTGGCGGGAACGTGCTTGACGCTCTGGTGGTCGGTGGCGGCAATCGTCACGTCATCGAGCGTGGTCGGCCGCGTCATGTCCTTGTCGGCAAAGAGCTCGTCGCACTTCTCGCAGGTCCAGTAGGCCTTGTTGCCCGCCTCGGTGCACGTGGGATCCTTTGCGGCAACGGCCACGCCAACGTGCTTGTGGATGCCAAAGGTGCCGTCGTCGTTGCTCGTGAGCCCTGAGCCCGGGACGATGAGCGCCTCGTCAGGGGCATTGCTATAGGTACCGCCGGAAAGACGTACGTTCTCAGGCGCCTCCGCCCAATCGGACGAAGACCCATTAGCGTTATCCCAGGTATATGTACGAACCGCCGCGCCCTTCTCGGAAGTGAAGGAACCGCCAGCAATGTTGGCCTTCGGGGCACCGCCGGGATAGCCTCGGTCAATCAAGGAAATCGCCGCGGCGTCATCAATATTGCCGTCGCCCGCACCCTTGTCGGCCATATCGTCCGCACCGGTGCTCTTCACGGAAACCGCACTCCCCTCGGGAACGCTCAGACTGCCGGAGCACATCTGAACTCCGACGCAGCCCGTCAGTGAACCGCCGTTGAGCACGAGCTCGCCGGACTGCGGATGATAGAGCGCAGGACCGTTGTCGCTCACGACCTCGCCATCGTTGATGACGATGCTCGTGTTGCCGAGACCGGCCGATCCGTTACCGGAGATGCCAAAGCCCATGGGCACGCGGATCTCGCCGCCGTTCATGACAAACGAGGATGTGTTAGTACCGTCCCCAAAGATAAGGACGCCACAGGAGCCCGCCCCCGTCGCACTAATCTTGGTCCCTGCGCCCATCGTAAACGAGCCCGCAATAGGAGTGGCCTGATATCCAACTTGGACACCTCCGGGAGCGCCGATGGTAACGTCACTCGTCTCGAGAGACCCCATGGTAACAACCGCGTAGCCGCTCGCACTCTTAACTGCACCACCCTTAATCGCAAGCGCAGCACCATTCTCAACGGTAACTGCCACTGCGGTACTCTGGCCAGTAAGCGTGTAACCCGCAAGGTCAAACGTAAGGTTCTTGTCGGCCGGAATCGTGACGGACTCGGTCACGTCATCGAGCAGAGTGACGGTCTGGCCCTCGCCCGCAGCCGTAATGGCGGCAGAGAGCGAGTCGTGAGCCGAGAGGACGTTGCCCTGCGCGTCGTAAACAGCAGCGAGCTTATCCTGCGCAAAGCCCACGGTATGAGAACCGTCTTCGCCGTCCACGGGCTTAAGACCATCCGCACAAAGGTCTGCGGGGACACTCGTGCTGAAGGAACCGCCCGAGACGGTCACGACGTCACCGGCAGTCGCCCATTCTCCCTCTTCCCTATCGGAGTTGTTATAGGTGTATGCCTTAATCGCATTCACGCCGTCGACAGACGAGAACGTGCCGCCCGTAATGCTTACGGCACCAAGGTCCTGATAGCCTTCGCGCTCGATGATGGAGATGGCCGCACCATCAGCAATGACACCATCCCCCTCAGTCTTCTCAACAGGCTGCCCAGTTACGGAGATGACAGTATCCGCACCCTGAACGGTGAGGTCACCAGCGCAAATCTGAACACCGGTGAGTTCCGCGCTGATAACGGAGTTATCAATCAGCACCGATCCCGTGCTCGGGAAATAGATGCCAGCACCCTCCGCAACCCTCAGCTCGGAGTTGCGTAGCGTGATAGTGTTGTTCGTCTCTTGACCGTTGGTTACGATGCCGTAGGAACCATGAGGAACCTCGACCGTCACGCCTTCAAGTACGAGTGAGGAGTCCGAGTTAATCATCAGGATACCGTCGGCCGGGTCAGAGGTCGTCTTGAGGGTGCCGTTCTTGATAGTGAGCGACGCGCCATCGTAGTTGACCGCGGCAATCGAATTGTTGCTAGATTCGTTTCCCGTGTAGGTGTATGTGTGACCACCAAGGTCAAGGACCGCCTCGTTATAGCCGGAATTAATCTTCGTCGTGCCGGCATAGTCATGGAGCATCGTCACCGTGTCGTCGACAGAGGCACTCGCAGCGTTGGCGTAGGTACCGTAAATCCTGTCGCCGTCCTCGGCGCTGACCTTGAACCCGCCGTTCTTGATGTAGTCGACAGCCTGCTCGCTGTACCTGAGGTACGCGGAGCTCTCGAGCTTGACCGCGTCCGAGGCGGGATTGGTCGGCACCAGCGTCACGCCCTCGCCAACCTCCAGCGCAAGCGGCTTGGTGCTGTCACCCGCCTTCGAGCCGAGAGGAATGGCGGCGCGTACCTCGCCACCCTTATCGGGAACGCTGTTGATGAGGCGCATCGTGGAGCCAACGCCCTCAACGGGCTTGGACCCGTAATTGGTGCTAAGCGCGATTGCCGCGTCAGAGGTAACAGTGCTGGTCACATTGTGACCATTCAAGTCGAGCGTCACGCCGTAGTTCTTCGTAGCAACCTTCGCCGTGAGCGAGACATCTTCCTGAAGGGTCACCGTGCTCCCAGCAGGGGCGTTGGAGAGCGCCTTGGAGAGCGACTCGTAGTTCGTAACCGTACCGTCAAGCGCCTTGACCGTGGCCAGGGCATCCGTAACCGCAACCACGAGGTTGCCCTCATCATCTTTGACAACGCCAAAGCGATCGACGAACGACCCGTCCTCGTTGACGACCTTATCGGCAGCAGAGCCCACGAAGGTGCCCGCAGAGATAGCAGCAGACGAGCTCTCGTCAACATCGATCACGTACTGGCCGGAACCACCCTGGAACGTACCGCCCTTGATGGTGCCCTTAGCGCCGCCGAGCAGCGCGACGGCAGAGCCGCTCTCGCTCGTGATGGTCCCGCCGGACACCGTCAGCGATCCGTCGTTCGCGGCGCCGTCATAGTGCTCAGAGCCAATGGCGTCGCTCAACGCGGAGATGGTGCCACCTGAGATGGTCGCCTTGTTGGCGTTGTAAATCGCGTAGTAGGAGTCCGTACCCTGTGAGATGGACCCGCCCTTCACATTGAGAACGCCGTAGTCGTCGTTCTTGACGGTGATCTTACCGCCGACAAATTTGCCGCCGTTAATGTTGAGCGTGGCCTTTTTATTGCCCATAGAGGGCTTGGGCTCCGAGCTGCCCGCCTCAGCGGCAGCGGAGTTCTGCCAGCCGTTGCCGATCAGGCTGGAGTAGTAGCCAAGGTTCTTATCCGAGAACTTCACGGTCACACCATTGCTGATGGTCATGGTGCCAAAGTTCTTGAGCACGTACCACGAGTTCCCGCCAGCGTCGTTGGCGCCCCTGCTGGTCTCGGCAGAGCGCGAGAACGTGCCGCCCTTGAGCGTGATGCTTGCGTTGATGTTGTTGTAGACGGCGGCGCGACCGTGCGAGACGTTGTCCACCACGCCCCCACCAACGCTGTCGGTGATGACCGTCCTCGTCGACCTGTTGGTGATGGTATGGTCGCCCGCATTCGTCAGCGTGTGACCCGCGAGGTCGATAGTGACGTTCACGCCCTCGGGAATGGTCACGTCCTCCGTCACGTTCTGGGCGAGGGCGATAGTGTAGGTGTCCTTGTTTGTCTTGTAGTCATACGGCTCCACGTCCGCGAGCGCGGCGGCGAGGCTCTCGTACTGGACAGTCTGTTCGTCACCTTGCGTCATTGACACGGAAGCTCCGGAACGCGGCTCAATGTCGTTAGATGTTTCCTCAGCATCAACGCTCTTCTCGACCGTCGAGCCGGCATTGGAAACGTCACCGCCCTCCGCTGCCATCGCGGGTGTCGCTGCGAAGGGGGCGAGCACGAGCGCCGCAGAGAGCAGCACGGCCGCGCGCCTCCTCATCCAGCCACTGTCGGCTTTTCTCATGGCTTCCGTCCTTTCCCGCGCGGACGCGGTGTCGGGGAACAGTGCTGCAACCGTAACCCCCCCCCCGGTCGCTTTTTCAATAGCTCCTGGCAGTGTCAGGCCCACAAATGTGGTAGGCGGTATGAATTTCTCCGCGGGCTGCATTGCTCCTCCGGAGGGTATGTACACAATTCAAGTTTTTATCGGCTCTCTGGCGAGAAGAACCCGCAGGTCGTGGGCTTGCGAGAAGTGCATCAAGGTTGCAACCGTGTACATACCCTCAGGAAGCCCGCCGGACGGCACCGCCCGCCGCACCGCCGTCACCGCCGAGTGCTATGCTCAACTGCGGTCAAGTAAAGCCGACTGAATGGGAGGATTCAGCCATGGACGAGATGAAGTCGGTCACCGCCGATGACCTCGCCGCCGCTCGCGAGGACTTCTTCGCCGAGCGCGCCAACGTGGTCGCCAAGAACGCCGTGAGCTCCAACGGAATCACCGCCGCCGCGCGCGTGCCGGAGGGCGTGGCCGCCAACGCCATGACCTTTGACGTCGAGGTCAAGCAGGGAGAGCGCTGCAACCAGGAGCGCTCCGGCCGCTGCTGGATGTTCGCGAGCCTCAACACCATGCGCTACCGCGCCATCAAGAAGTACAACCTCAAGACCTTTGAGCTCAGCCAGACCTACCCGCTCTTCTGGGACAAGCTCGAGAAGAGCAACTGGTTCTTCGAGAACATCCTGGACACCCTGGACGAGCCGCTCGACGGCCGCCTCGTGAGCTACCTGCTCGCCGACCCCGTAGGCGACGGCGGCCAGTGGGACATGTTCAAGAGCCTCGTCAAGAAGTACGGCGTGGTCCCCAAGGAGGCCATGCCCGAGACCGCCTGCTCGCGCAACACCCGCGAGATGGACTCCTACCTCACGCGCTACCTGCGCGGCGCGGCCAAGCGCCTGCGCGAGAGCCACGCCGCCGGCGTTGCGGCCGAGGACCTCGCCGAGATGAAAAAGGAGATGATGGGCGACGTCTACCACCTCCTCGTGACCTGCCTGGGCGAGCCGCCCGCGCGCTTTGACGTGCGCCTGCGCGACAAGGACGACAAGCTGGCCCTCTCCGGCAGCTTCACGCCGCAGGAGTTCTTCGCCGAGGCCGTGGGAATGAACGTGGACGACTACGTGAGCCTCATCTCCGCCCCCACCGCCGACAAGCCCTTCGGCCACACCTACACCGTGAGCCGCCTGGGCAACGTGGTGGAGGACGGCGGCGTGCGCTACCTCAACCTCCCGATCGAGCGCCTCAAGGAGTGCGCCGTGGCCCAGCTGCGCGAGGACCTGCCCGTGTGGTTTGGCTGCGACGTGGGCCAGAGCTACCTGCGCGAGGAGGGCATCATGGACACCGCCGCGCTGGACGTGGACGGCCTCTTCGGCTTTGAGGTCGAGGGCTGCATGAACCGCGCCGAGCGCCTGGACTACGGCGAGTCCCTCATGACGCACGCCATGGTCCTCGAGGGCGTGAACCTGGACGAGTCCGGCCACCCCACGCTCTGGAAGGTCGAGAACAGCTGGGGTGCCGACCACGGCCGCAACGGCTTTGACACCCTCTCCGACCCGTGGTTTGACGAGTACGTCTACCAGGTCGTGGTTGACAAGAAGCACCTCACGGACGCAGAGCGCGCAACCTACGAGACCGAGCAGCCCACGGTCCTGGCTCCGTGGGACCCCATGGGCTCGCTCGCGCGCGTGCGCTAAGGAGGCGACTCGCATGACCGACTACTCCGCGGGCGCCGTCGCGCCCGAGACCGCAGGCGAGCTTGCCGCGTCCTTCTCTGCCGACCGCGCCAACCGCGTGGCGAGAAACGCCGTGACCTCGATGAACGTCCACGCCGCCGCGCGCGACGTGAGCCGCCTGCGCACCTACCACGACACCTTCGGCGTGAGCCGCGTGCGCACCGGCAAGGTGACCAACCAGCGCCACTCCGGCCGCTGCTGGATGTTTGCGGCCTTCAACGTGGCCCGAGCGGCCACGATGGAGCTGCTCGACGTTGACGACTTCGAGTTCTCCCAGGCCTTTGGCTTCTTCTATGACAAGCTCGAGAAGTTCAACGTGGGCCTGGAGTACGTCATAGAGACCGCCGCGCTGCCGATAGATTCCCGCGAGGTCGCGGGGCTTCTCGAGCACTCGATGGGTGACGGCAACTACTACCCCGCCGCGATGAACATCATCAAGAAGTGGGGACTCGTGCCCAAGGACGCCATGCCGGAGAGCGCCTGCACCAAGGACGCCGACCAGATGAATGCCCAGCTGGAGCGCCTCTTCCGCAAGAGCGCGATGGAGCTGCGCCGCATGGCGGCGGCAGGTGCCGGCGTGGACGAGCTGCGCGCCGCCAAGGAGGGCATGGTCGCCGACTGCCACCGCGTGCTCTGCGTGTGCCTCGGTGAGCCGCCCGCCACGATCGACGTCGAGATTCCCGTGGGCAAGAACTGCCGCGTGCACGCGTCTCACCTCGTGGAGCAGGGAGGCGGTGAGCGCCCCGACGGCAAGCAGCGGCACCTGCTCGTGGACCGCGGCATCACGCCGCGCGAGTTTGCCGAGCGCTACGTCCCCTTTGACCCCGACGACTACGTGCAGCTCGTCTCGATGCCCGGCGAGAGCCGCCCGTATGGCCACGTGTATCACCGGCGCTTCTCGGACACCATGGCCGGGGGCCGTCCGGTCAAGATGCTCAACGTGGCGCCCGAGGTGATGGAGGACGCCGCCATGGCGTCGCTCGCCGCGGGCGTCCCCTGCGAGATGGCCTGCGACGTGGCCCAGCAGTTCCCGCGCAAGATCGAGGACTTCCCCGGCGTGCTCGCGTGCGACACGATGGACTTCGAGGGCCTCTTTGGCGTGGACCTTTCCATGGGTCGCGCCGAGATGATCGACGCGCACGAGACCCGCAACACCCACGCGATGACGTTCCAGGGCGTTGAGCTGGGCGACGACGGCCGCCCCGTGGCCTGGCGCATCGAGAACAGCTGGGGCGAGGAGGCCTGCAAGGACGGCTACCTCGTGGCGAGCGCGGAGTGGTTCCGCACCTACGGCGGCGAGGTCGTCGTGCGGCGCGAGTTTGTGCCCGCCGAGCTGCTCGACCTCTGGGACAACGCGCCCGTTGAGGAGGTCGACCCCTGGACCACCGTGGGCCTGGCAATGGCGCCGCGACTGTAAGTCCTACGCGCCCCCGGGGGGCCGCCCCGGGGGCGCGCACCCCTGCGCATACCCCCCCCTGCGCAAACCCCTGCTCACCCCCTCCCGGCACACAAATCCGGAATTGAGCAAACGCCGCACTCAAAACTATGAATTGAGCGCGAAGATCTTCTCCGCGAGCGCGGTTTTCAGGCTCTCAGCCCATCGTCCTTCTCGCCAACTGCGCGTTTGTCAACACGAGATGGCTCCGACCACCCGCCCGACGCTCAATTGGGGGATTTGAGTGCGCCCTTTGCTCAATTCCGGATTTGTGCGCCGAGAAGCACCTAGCCACAACAGCGGTAACCCACCGTCACGGTATTTTGGCGTCGAAGGTCGCCACCGCCGCCAATGGCAGGCCCTTAAGGGGCAAACGGTCGGTCGACCCTTCGATTTGATTTGTTAATCTATGTGATGCACCAGCATTTACATGCTCAAACAGCAATCTTGACAGATTCGAGTAAGTCAAGCGGAAGATTCGTGTCCGACTTTCTTTGAACAACGGGCGAGAAGAACCTCTCGGCGGCTACCCTCGTTGCATGTCGATCTTTCTCTCGCATATCTCCGCCCTCGAGGTGATCAGACGCTGGGACTCCTTCAGGCTCATTGAGCGGGGCCTCAGGGAAGAGGCGCCCCCGGTTCCGAGCAAGATGCCCGGCGTGCCGGAAGTCGAACGGATGTGCAGCGTCTCTCCGGTCCTTGCCGGCGTCTCAACGCCGCTTCACGTGCTTGTGGCGGACATGTGCGGAAGGCACCACTCCGAGCTGGTCGTTCCCCATCTCACCTCGTCGCAGGTTCCGGCGTTCGCTCAGTTTGAGCTCGCCCCGGGACTGATGTGCCCCTCGCCGGAATTGGTTGCCCTTCAGATGACGGAGTACGCAACCGACCTCGAGCTGCTCCTGCTCGTTGACGAGCTCTGCGGCTACTACGGCATCCAGCCGCATGCCAAGGCGGGCCTGGTCAAGAGGTCCGACCCCCTTACCTCGGTCGAGAAGATCTCGCGTTTGCTCGACAGCGTGGGCCCATGCCGCGGGGCCGCCAAGCTTCGCCGCGCGCTCTCGTTGGCTCGCGTTCGCAGCGGGTCCCCGCCCGAGAGCAAGACGGTGCACCGCCTCGAGTTTTGCGCGAGGCGAGGCGGCTATGGCCTCCCGGTCGTGGGGCTCAACAACGCGCTTCTCACCGACCGTGCGGACGGCATCATCCTTGGGTCCGGTGTAAGGATTCGCAAGCCCGACATCATGCTTCTTGTCCCCAGAGAAGCCGAGGTGGGCACCAACATGCCGTTCAGGGCCGTCGCCGTTGACTACAAAGGGATCTACCACCGCGATCCTTGGCAGGACAAGCTCGATGTCAACAGGAGAAACGAGCTTTTGGCACGCGGGGTAAAGGACTACGAGATGGAGGCGTCACATGCCTCCGACCTCGAGTACATGGACTGGCTGGCCGCAAAGATACGCGAGGACCTGGGGATGAGCGAGCCTCGCCGAGCCAAGGCAAGCGAAGACGCCTACAGGGCTCGCCGGGCCCTTCTCGCACGTGAGCTCGGGAGGATAGACGGGCTTTCCTGGACGGCACGAGACGTCCCGCTCATCATGGCAGGACATCGCAAGTGGGACGAGACGACGTCGTAGGCCAAGGGCCACCGCGTCCAAGCGCTGTCACGGACCCGGCAGTGCTCCCCGTGCCGGCAGCGCCCTTGCACCGGCAGCGCCCTTGCACACAAATCTAGAATTGAGCAAACGCCGTGCTCAAATGGGTGATTTGAGCGCTCACACCTTGGGCGGAAGGTTCTTCTCGATATAAAAGCCCAGTTGACGAGAAGGACGGGCGGGATCAGAGCCCAATAACCCGGGCCTCTGCGACGTCCCCGACACTCAATTCCAAGATTTGAGTACCACGTTTGCTCAAATGGGAGATTTGAGTGCACCAGGATAACGTGCCCGGCGGGTGGGACCATGTGCCCCGGCGCTCAATTCCAAGATTTGTGCGCCACGGACTGCCGGGTCTCAACGGAAAGTGCGCGCTAAAGCGGAGCCGAGCAGCGTCTAAAACTCCGAGAAGCGCGGTTCGCCGGCGCGCGCCAGATCCTCCCCACCCGCGAGCTCACGCACGGCCGCCACGAAGCGCTCCTCCTCCCCCGCGCGAAACACGCACGAGAGCTGCACGTCCTCGGCAAAGAGCGAGTCAGCCACCTTGCCGCCGGCATCGACCACGAGGCGCGTCACTCGGTCGTAGAGCGCATAGGGCAGCTGGACCGTCACGGGCACGACGAGCGTCATCTCGCAGATCGCGCCGTCCTTCTCGGCGGCGGCCACGGCCGCCTGCGTAGCGGCGGTATAGGCCCGGACGAGCCCGCCCGGCCCTAGGAGCGTGCCGCCAAAGTAGCGCGTCACCACACAGCACACGTCCGCGAGGCCCGCCCCGCGCAGCACGTCGAGCGTGGGCATGCCGGAGGTGCGGCTGGGCTCGCCGTCATCGGAGCAGCGCTCGCGGCCATCGGACAAGATCCATGCGGGTACATTATGGCGCGCGTCGTGGTGGCGCGAGCGTACCTCCGCGATAAACGCCTCGGCCTCCGCCTCGCTCCCAACGTGCGCAAGCTGCGCGATGAAGCGGCTCCGCCGGTCCTCGAACTCGCCGCGTGCCTCGACACCCGCGCGCAGCGTGAGATAGGATTCGCCCGCGCTCACCGGCCCACGCACCTGAGCAGCGGCTCCCCCGCCACGATCTTCTCGCCGCAGACCGGCGCCACCTCAGCGAAGGCCTCTGGGTTGCTCACGGTGACCACCACGGTGTCGTCCATGCCGCGACCCCCCATGAGGGCGCGGTCAAAGCCCAGGACCGGCTCGCCCGCGCGCACGGCGTCTCCCTTGCGAACAAAGGCGTGAAAGCCCGCGCCGCGCAGCTCGACGCTGTCCAGACCCACGTGGAGAAGGACCTCGGCGCCGTTGTTGGCCTTGATGAGCAGGGCGTGCTTGGTCTTGACGTCTGCCGTCACGGTTCCCGTGACCGGCGAGAAGGCGACGTCCCCCTCCGGGCGCACGCCCATGCCCGCCCCGAGCATACCCTGGGCAAAAACCGGGTCCGGAAGGTCCTCGAGCGCGACCACCTGGCCCGAGACGGGAGCGAGCACCGCCTGCGGGTCGTCCGCCACGTCAAGCGCCACGGGCTTCTCGGCCAACGAACCAAGCTTCTGCAACAGACCCACGAGACGACCCCTCCCCCACGACCGGCGCGCAACAAGCTGACTTCCGGCCAAATTTCTGCGGCCTTATTGTAGTCACGCGAGCTTGGGCGGGGCAAGTTTTACCAACATGGTAGAATCTCTCTCGCGAGGTGGGCCAGGCGACCGCGGGGCGCACCCGGAAACGGGAGCGTCATGAGGAAAGTCCGGGCTCCACAGGGCAGGATGCCGGCTAACGGCCGGGCGGGGTAACCCGACGGAAAGCGCCGCAGAAAAGAAGACTCCAACTGGCGAAGGAGGCGCCCCGCGCGCCGAAACGCAAAGGGAAAAGCTGAAACGGTGGTGTAAGAGACCACCAGCGCCGCGGCAACGCGACGGCTTGGCAAGCCCCATCCGGAGCAAACGCAAATAGGAGCGCTATGGTGTGGCCCGCACTGCGCTCGGGTTGCGCGCTAGAGGCGGGCGGAGACGTCCGCAGTAGATAAATGGCCGCCCACGACAGAACCCGGCTTACAGGCCCACCTCGCACCCTCTTTCATGACACCCAGCTCTGACGTCACTGTCGCATGACACTCAGTTCTGACGTCACTGTCATGTCAGAGACGAACATGTGTCCGGTGTGCGTGCTACCCTAACGTCAAACAGACGTTCGGGGGACGTGATGGACGAGAACGGCGCACAACTTAGCAGCTCCCCTCCCGAGGTGGAGCGCATGACCTCGGCGCTCGCCGAGACGGCGCGCCGCTACGGGGTTCTTCTCGCCTGCGAACCCGTTGCGGAGGGCATCGTCGCCTCGGTGGGAGTGGGCTACCTCGCGCACCTTGACGAGGGCCAGCTCGAGCTCTGTCGGGCGGACTGCTGCCAGCCGCACCCGGGACAGGTGGTGCTCGGGCCGCTCGACGCCGCGAGCGAGGGGGCGACGGCTCTCACGAGGCGCGTGTTGGAGGGGTTTCAGCGGAAGAACGGTCGTGAGTGCGCGCGCCGCGCGGCCCTTGCCTGCGCATCGGACGAGAGCTGCGCGCCCGAGGCGGTCCATCGCTACCTCAGACTGGGGTTCTCCCAACCTTGGGAGGTGCGCCCCGGCACCACGGACAAGCGCGTGCTCGCCGTGGACGAGCTGTCGTGCCTCGTCCTGCGCGAGCTGGAGAGCGCCCAGAGGCTCACGCGATTCTCGCGCGCGGCGGATGGCTCGCTCGTAGCCGCCATCGAGCCGGCGGCCAACATCGTGCCGCTTCTGGGCGCGCGCTGGGCGCAACGGCTCGGGTCCGAGCGCTTCTGCCTCGCGGACCCGCGGCATCGCGTTGCGGCCTTCCACGAGGCCCGCGCCGCGCGATGCGTCCTCGTAGGCCTTGACGAGCGGCTCTGCGGGCGCCTCAGGGGCATGGAGATGCAGCGTCTCACCGAGGACGAGCGCCTCCTTCGCGCCCTCTGGAAGCGCTTCCGCGAGCACGCCGCCCTCTCCGGCCGCGGCCCGCAGGCGCACCTCGTGGACAGGTGCCCCCGTTGACCTAGGGCGCAGCGCAGGGGCCGCCATGCCCAGACGGGCGCGGAGCCCTTACAAAAAAGCCCCGCATCGTGAGTGAGCTGCCTCCCATTCCTCAGACTTCTATTTCCATGTCCAAGAGATGGGAGGCAGCTCATGAAGACCGGGACGCGCGTCGGATAGAGCGGAGGCTAGCCCCTGTTGCGACGCCCACGCAGCGTCAGCGCCACGGCAGCCACGGCAGCCCCGCCCACGGCGAGAAGCCCGGGCAGCGTCGTGTTGGCATCGTCGCCCGCGTAAGGAATCGCCTCGTCACCGGCCTCGTTGTTGTCGGCGGCATTGTTGTTGTCGCCGGCGACGCCGGTGTCATCGTTGTCGGCAACATTGTTGTTGTCGCCGGTGTCGTCAGTGTCGCCGGTGTCGTCGGTGGTGTCGTCAACGGAGGTCGTTCCCTCCTGAACGTAGCCGCAGACGGTGCAGGAGCGCTCCCACAGGCCGTCTCCGACCTGCTCCCACGTGCCAAAGACGTGCTCAGAGCGGTCCTTCACGGCCCCGCACTCCTCGCAGACCTTCCAGTGGTCGGCCTCATCGTGCTTCCAGTCGGACCAGACGTGCTCGTGAGCCGGGGGCGTCACGGACTCGGCAACGAAGGTCGCCTCGATCGTGTGGTCACCGGTCACGTTGCCGAAGGCGTAGCTGTCCACCGCGCCCACGGACACGCCGTCGACCTTCACGTCGGCGATCGCGTAGCCCTCGTCGGGCGTGATCGTGAAGGCCTGGTCAGCGCCGTCGGCCACGGTCACGGCACCGTTGGGAGTTATGGTTCCGCCCTCACCGGCCGAGGCGGTGATGGTGTGGAGTGCCGAGCGGAACGACACGTCGATGGTGTGGTCACCGGTCACGTCGCTGAAGGCGTAGCTGTCCACCGCTCCCACGGACACGCCGTCGACCTTCACGTCGGCGATCGCGTAGCCCTCGTCGGGCGTGATCGTGAAGGCCTGGTCAGCGCCGTCGGCCACGGTCACAGCACCGGACGGAGAGATGCTGCCGCCCTCCCCTGCCGTGGCGGTGATGGTGTGCTGGGCCGCGCGGAACGACACGTCGATGGTGTGGTCTGCGTCAACGGCAGCAAAGGTGTAGGAGCCCATGCCGTCATCGGCAACGACCTCGGAGAGGTTGATGCTCTGACCGTCAATCTTCACGTCCGCGATGATGTGGTTGTCGTCAGGGGTAATCGAGAAGGTCTGGTCAGCGCCCTCCGCAACGACAACGGCTCCAGAGGGCGTGATGGTGCCGCCCTCGCCGGCCGAAGCGGTCACCGTGTGCGCCTCGGTCTGCCAAACCATGGCAAACGGGCTGAAGCCGGAGCTGGGAACCGTGAACATCAGGCCCTGCTCGGTCGGAGTGACCTCGATGGTCTCGAGCTCGGCGTTGCTAATCGCCTCCTCAACCTCCGCCTGGCCACTGATGCCATACTCGCGGTGCAGGCCCTTGTAGTGGACAAGCGTGAAGTCGATGCCCTGGGCGTCCTCATAGGTCATGCCGTCGGGATAGGGCAGATAGATCGTCGTGTCACCGTTGTTAGCCACCCAGGCGTTGCCGTTGTTGGCATCGACAAGGTCAAGGTAGCGGAACGCAAAGCGATACGCCTGACCGGTGCCAAGCTCGGGGAGCAGGCCGGAGTCCACGGCCTTTTGCTCGAGAAGCTCCTGTCGATTGTCGCCAGTGTTGGTGAGCAGGGAGTCATCGAGCACGGACACGCCGCTCGTATCATCCACCGGGCGACCCGCGTCCCCGTTCAGGGTGAAGGACGCGTTCCCATCGACCACGGCAACGGCATGAGACTCCATCGTGGCAGGAGCGGTGGTCCTGACCGCATAGGTGCTCTCGCCAGTCTTGGCAGCGTCAACATCCTGAACGTGACGAACAATGATGGTGCCGAGGCCAAGCTCCTCGTTCACCAGGTTTCCGTTGATCCTGAGCTTGCTGGGGTCGAACCCGTCGTTCCAGCTCAGGTGAACGAGGTATTCACCTGCGACGGAGTCATTGCTAACGGGGTTGCCATCGGCATCCGTATAGGACACCACAAGCTGGCTCATCAGATAGTCGAGAGGGTCGGTGCCGTCAGCCAGGACATCCTGACCGTCATAGGTCATCTCGGTGATCTCATCGAGCGAGTCGGTGAGGGTCACGACAGGCCATCCGCCGTCATCATAGGACTCGTCGCCCTGACCGCCGCCGGTATAGATGGTGACGGCATCAGGCGTGATGGTGTACTCGTTGCTGTTGACGAACATGAGGGCATACGACTGTCCGGCCGTGAGGCCCTCGAGCGTGACGTCAATGGTGCTGCCGTTCTCAACCTCAACGAACGTGACGCTTGCACCGGATGCCGGCGTGCCATCCTCATCGAGCTCCACGAGCGCGGCGTAGAGTCCCGTGTTCTTGGTGTCCTGCGGACGGCTCGCCACAAAGTGCACCGTATCCTCGGACGGCTGGAACCAGATGGGCCCGCCGGTCTCGTTCACAACCGCCCAGTCCGGGTGCTGGACATTCAGGGCGCTCTTGATCGCGTTCACGGTGACGGTGTTGGCGTTGCCGAGCTTGATGGGTGCATAGCCAGAATCGATGGTCACGTCAAACGGCACGAGGTCGATGGTCGTGGAGCCCTGCAGCGTTCCCGGGGCAATCGAGACGTGTCGACCGGCGTTATCAGCAACGCGCTCAGCACCCTCCCTCGTAACCTGAATCTGCGCGCCCCCGTTGTGGTTCCCGGAGATGACCGCGCCGTCAGTTATGTTGACCACCGACTCAGAGGATCCGTTTGCCTGCGCGCCATAGACCAGCGCATAGCCGCCGCAGTTGGAGATTGTGCCGCTGATCGTCACGATGGAAGGATCGCCCGCGAGCAGCGCGGTGCCGCTGCAGTCCTTGATGGTGCCCGTGATGTCAATGGTTCCGTCGGCCCTGGAACCGTTGTTTGAGATGAAGAACACCTCGCTCGCCGTAATGTTGCTGATGGTGCCCGCGACCTCGATCGTGGGCTTGCCCCCGTTGAGGTAATAGAGGCCCGCGTCGGTGGTGCTGCAGTCAGTGATCAGTCCGGTTTCCTCCACCACAAACGTGTTGTTGGTTCCGCGACCGCGAACGATCACGTTTCCTGAGCTGATTCCCGTGACCGTACATGAGCTGATTCCCGTGACCGTACCGCCAATATAGATGCGTCCGGCGTTGGAATCGGCCAGCGAGACGTTGCTGTCCGAAATCTCAGACCCAGCCTCAGTCGTCATCGTGGCGCCATTGATGAGCATGAAGATGACGTCAGTTCCCTTGCCGTCGTGCGACTTGATGTTGCTGATGGTGCCGTTCGGACCGAGCGTGAACTCGGTCGTTGGAGCGGTGCCGAAGTAAGCGACGCCGGCAAAGGCGTTGCCGGTTGCCCACGTGCAGTTGCGCTCCGACTCATTCGACGTGATGTTGCTGATGCTCCCGTCAACGTAGGTCTTGCCGCCGTCCTCGGAGAAGATCGCGCGGCCGTTGAGGTCCTGGATCGACGACCCAGCCTCCATCCTGAAGGTGCCGCCCTGGTTCCAGACCGCTCCCGCAGGGCCTATGCCGTCTGTGGTGTTGCTGTCGTTGGATGCGGTTCCCTCGTCCCCGTGCACAGTGTCGGCATCATCGCAGATCATGCTGCCGGCCTTCATGGTAAGCGAGCTGCCGTTGCCGACGTCACCGCCAATGCGAACGGCAGACATGCCACCAAAGTTCTTCAGCACGGCACCGGACTCAAGGATGATCGAGCCGTGCCCGTCACCGGATGCCTCAATGATGGCGCCTTGAACCTTGTCTCTGTTCTCCTTGTTCGTCGTGCTCTGCTCTTGGTAGCTTACCGGCCCGCCTACATTGAGCCCGTTTTGGGGCTGTCGGTTCGCGTCGTCAAGGGTGATGTCAACGAGAGTGAGCATGGCGTAGTTCTGGACCTCAATCATCGCGGGGTTGTAGCCGCCGCGCCCCCCGTCATTGTGTGCACTAAAGTTATCCGCTCGCGTGACGGTGTGCCCGTCGCCATCTATGGTGACAGCCTTGCTCCCGATGTAGATATACGAGCTCAGCGTAATGTCACTCTGCAGGTGAATCGTTCCGCCGTTCGAAACGGCAGAGACCGCAGCCTGAATCGTCGCGAGCGGCGCGTCTGCGGTGCCAGCGTTGTTGTTGTCGCCACCAACGCCCACGTATACGTCCTGCAGCGAGCTCTCGGCCGGGGCCTGCTGCGCCATGGCCTCGGGCACAACGTCGCCCTGCTCGTCAAGGGACTGCTGCGCAGAACTGCTGCCCTCGTCGAGAGGCGCCTCGCTCTGGTCGGCCTGCCCCTCGCCGTCCCCCTCGACGTCAACCTGAGCGAGGCCTGAGTCTTCGCCCTCAACGGACGTGACCGCCTCGGCCAGGGCCGAGGTCGGCATCATGCCAAGCACCATGCTCGCGCCAACGAGCACGGCAAGCCACCTCGGGCTCCCTCCCGTATTTCTCATGCTTACCGCCTTTCCTTCGACAATTTGCACATCAAGAAACACCGGCCGCGCCGATGTCCCGTCGTGTCACTCGGATGGCACGGCCGGCAGCCGCACTCGATACCAGTTCGACAGCTGTGCCCCGTTTTCGGCAAAGCGCATCTCGACCTCGATGAGCCCGTCGCGGCGCAGCGCGGCAAGGCCCCGGTCAACGGTCTTGACGTTTCGTCCGGTGAGTTTTACAAGGTCACGCTTGGTGGAGCAGGTGCCACCGTTGAGCGCGGTCTCCCCACCGATGTAGTGCAGGAGCTCGCGCTGGGTCCTCGTGAGGCGACGGGGAGCAACTTCGGTATCCCTGACCCCTTCAAACCCCGTCATCACGCACCCCCCTGTCCAAAACGTAGACATTTTTCCCATTGCCCGAAGAAATCGCCACTCTGAGCGTTTCTGCAGATGAACGTCCCCCCCCCTCGAACATTTTGTACATTTAATCACCCGCCGTTCAAATTGTCTACTTTATGAGCCTGAGAATGGACGGGCGCAGGAGGTCTTCTCACGCGGGTCCTGTGATGTTTCAACATGAAAGGAACCCCGGCCCGCGAGTAAATCTGGGGTCCAAATCTACCCACGGGCGCAACCATGGGCGTCCACCTTGCGCGGTGCGGAGAGAGGTGGCGGTAGTCGGGCGTCCACCCCGCGCGCGGCGAGGAGAGCCGTGAAAAAACGCCCCGGGCCGAGAAGGGCACGGGGCGTGAGGGGCGAGATGCGTGCGGCGCGCTAGTCGAGGTCGCCGAAATCAGCCGCAGTCGCTGTCGGGGCAGGCGTGGAGATGGGGGCCACGGGCGTGGGGGCGGCAACGGGGACGTCGGCGTGCGTGGTACCGGCGGAGCCGGTCAGCGAGGAGGAGAGGCCAACCTGAGACGGGAAGACGGCCTCGGCGTCGTCCATGAAGTGCTGGAGGAGCTTCTTGTACTCGGCGCGGAACTCCTCGCGGGAGCTCTTGAGGCGATCGATCTCGTCGAGCTCGTTCTGCTTCTCGGCGAGGGCCTGACGGATGACCTCGCGGGCCTTGGCGTCGGCCTCGTTACGAATGCGCTCGGCGTTGTCGCGAGCGTCGGCCACGAGCTTGTCGGCGGACTGCTGGGCAACGATGAGCACCTGGGAGATCTGGCGCTCGGAAGCGGTGAGCGTGTCGGTGGCAACCGGCGCGGGCACGGGGGCCGGCGCGGGGGCGACCTCGCGCTCCTCGAGGTTGGCAATCTGAGCCTGGGCGGCAGAGAGCTGCTGCTCGGTGGAGGTCAGGCGGCCCTTGAGGTCAGCGATCTTCTGAAGCATCGCGTCAACCTCGGAGGAGAGCTGCTCGAGGAAGGCGTCGACCTCCTCGGTGTCGTAGCCGTGCTTGGAGGGAGAGAAGGTCTGCTGTTCGATGTCTGCTGGTGTGATTGCCATTCTATTTCCCTTTCGCTGAGCGCCGGCGCGGACGCCTGCCCGCGCAACCGTACCAGATAATTCTACAGAATAAGCGAGAAGACCAGTCGCTCGATGATGCCGAGCGCCAATATTGCCACAACTGGCGAGAAGTCAATGCCGCCAAACGGCGGGATGACCCTGCGGAAGATCCCAAGATAGGGCTCGACCAGCATGCCGATGGCACCGCGAACGTCATCCAGGAAGCCCCCGCCGCGCATGGGAACCCACGACAGGAGGCACCAGACCACGATGAGCACCTCGTAGATGTTAAACAGACGTTGAATCAAAACGACGAAGTTGAGCACTCGGGGAGCCTTTCCTCTTTCCTACCTGCCGGCGAGCTCGCGCGTGCGGGCGAGCGCCGCGTCCACGGCCGCGTACGTCCCGTCCATGAGCGCCGGCTCGAGCTCTCGCAAAGCCGCAGCCGTCGTTCCGCCGGGAGAGGTCACGCGCTCCATATATTCCCTCGGATGCACACCCTCATTCAGCAGCTGCTCGGCGCACCCGCGCATGGTGGTCTCCACCAGCTCGCGCGCGGAGGCCGCGGGAAGCCCGCGCAGGACGGCGGCGCGCGTGAGCGCATCCACAAAGAGCGAGAAGAACGCGGGAGCCGTGCCAACAACGGCCCCCGAGACGTCCAGCTGGTCCTCGCGCATCACGGCAACCGACCCAAGCGCCGAGAAGAGCTCGCACGCAAGCGACACGTCATCGGCCGTGGCGCTCGCGCCACCCGTGACGGCCGTGGCGCCGGAGCGCACCTGCACCGGCAGGTTGGGCATCACGCGCACCACGCGCGCCCCGGGAAGGGCTGCCTCAATGGTGGCGACGCTCACCCCCGCGGCAATGGAGATCACGCACCTCCCGGCAAGGCGGGCGGCCACCTGTCCCATGACGTCGCCGAGCACCTGGGGCTTCACCGCCAGGATGACGACGTCGGGCTCCTCGGCGGCAAGCGACGGCGCGTCCGCGAGGACGCGCATGCCGGTCTTGGCGATAGCCGCGCGCTTCTCGGCGTCGGAGTCTGCCACGAGCACGCGCGCGGCGGGGAGCAGACCCGAGTCGACGAGCCCGCGGGCAATGGAGCCACCCATCGAGCCACCGCCGATGATGCCAACGGAGATGTTCAGCTCAGATGACATCGCGCGCCGCCTAGCGGACGAGGTCGCCATCGGCGACGAGCTTGTCGATGTCAGCCTTGGAGAGGGAGGCGCCGGCGGGCAGCACGGCAAAGACGCGGTCGCCCAGCTCCTCGATCTCGCCGCCGACGCCGTACGAGAAGCCAAAGCAGAAGTCCAGGATGCGCTTGGCCGTCTCGATGTTGGTGTTGCGGAAGACGACGACCACGGGCTGGTTGGTGCGTACGCGGCGCACGACGGTCTGGACGTCGTCATAGGAGACCGGCTTGAGCACGTAGGGTGGAAGCTGGCTCGAGGAGATGCGCGAGATGGTGCGCGGGCCGAGGTCTCCGGGGGTGGGGATGCGCCCGGTCGCGGACTCGTAGGCCTCGGCGGCAGGGGTTTCTGCGTATGCGCGCGGACTCACGGGAGCCGTCTGCTGGGTGCGCTCGGCGCTCACGGGACGGCCGGAGCGGGTGTAGACGGATACGCTCTCCGCCTCGGGGCGGGGGGTCGTCCCCAGAAGGCGCGGGCTCGAGCCGGGGTCGCGGCGGCGGGAGGAGGCACCGCGGTCGTAGCCCTCGTCCTCGTAGCCCTCCTCGTAGTAGTCGTCCTCGTAGTAGTCGTCCCCGGCGATGCCGTGGAGCTTGTCCTTGATCGTGTCGAGAAAACTCATGTCATTCTCCTTCATCTGGCTTGCTGCCGTCTGTCTCCCCGCACGCCCGCCCTGCGACCGCGTGTCCAAAATGCACCCGGTGCAAAGTGGGCACGGCGGATACGGGCGCCGGGGTCACGTCAGGGCGTAGCCCTGGTCAAACACGCACCTGCCGAGGCGGACGAGGGTCGACCCCTCCTCCACCGCGATCTCAAAGTCGTCGCTCATCCCGCACGAGTTCGTCTCGAGCGCGAGCCCCGTGCGCCCGCGCAGCTCCTCGGCGAGCTCCCTCAGGCCCGAGAAGGTCCTGCGGGCGGCGTCCGCGTCTCCGACGGGAGCCATCGTCATGAGGCCCCGGACGCACAGGCCCGGGAGCGCCACGACCCGCTCCACGGCGGCGCGGAGCTCGTCCGGCGCAAAGCCGGACTTTGAGGCCTCCCCCGAGACGTTTACCTCGAGAAGCACGTCCGAGCAGATGCCGCGCGCCTCGCTGCGCACGGAGACCGCCTCGGCAAGGTGCTCCGACGAGATAGAGTGAATGAGCGTCACGCGCCCGATCACCTGGTTGATCTTGTTCTTCTGGAGGTTGCCGATCATGTCAAAGCGCACGCCCGCCATCTCGGGGAGCTGGCCGAGCGCCTCGAGCTTTCTTCCCAGCTCCTGCGGGCGGTTCTCGCCAAAGGCGTCCCAGCCCGCCCCGCGGGCGAGAAGCACCTCGCGCGGACCCACGGTCTTGGAGACCGCAATGGCGCGCACGTCGCCCGCGGACCTGCCGGCCCGCCCCGCAGCGGCGGCAACCCTCTCCAGAATCTCCTCCCGACGCTCGCGAAGGAAGCGCGCGTACTGCTCGTCCTCGCTCATCGGGGCATCGCCTCCCCCTTCGCGCCCGACGCGTCCGCATCAGCGGGCCACGCCCACGCCTCGTTGCGCATCACCGCGAGGGCGCCGTGCCTGCCGCAGGTTCCGCCCTCAGCTCGATACGAGAAGAACCGGTCCGTGCTGCTCGCCGTTGAGACGTCGCACCACGAGGTTCGCTCGGGTGAGACGCCGACCTCCGCGAGCGTTGCCGCAAGGCAGGCGGAGAGGTCGAGGTGGCGCGGCGAGCAGAGCGCCGTCGGCCCAAACTCCGCCGAGAAGCGCTCGGCGAGCTCCTCCGAGACCTCGTAGTCGGGGCCGAGCACGTGCGGCCCCACGAAGGCGCTGACCTCAGACGGCGCGCACCCTGCCTCCTCGCAGAGCGTGCGCACGGCCTTGGCCGCGATGCGCGCTATCGTCCCGCGCCAGCCGGAGTGCGCCACGGCAAAGCCGCCGGGGCACGTGAGCACCACGGGGACGCAGTCCGCAAAGCAGAGCAGCACCGGAACGTCGCGCGCCGTGCACACGACGGCGTCCGCCCCCGCGCGCGCCTCCGCCTGGGCGCTGGCCACGTCATCGGGGCGCCCGGACCGCACGACCACGATGTGGTCGCCGTGCACCTGATGCGGGTTCACGAGGTTGCGAAGCAGCCCCTCGGCCCCGATGGCCGCGAGCGCGCGCCTGCGGTTCTCGGCCACGGCGGCCGGGTCGTCACCACAGGCGGAGCCCAGGTTGAGCGAGGCGTACGGGGCACTCGAGACCCCGCCCGAGCGCTCGGTGAATGCAAAGGTGACCCCGCCCCCAACGGTCTCGTTGGTGAGCAGGGTCACGCCTCCCACGTGATGTCGTGTCAGGAGGGGCATTTAGAGTCGGCTGCGCTTGAGGAACTCGGGAATGTCAAACTCCTTGTCGTTGGAGGACGAGGAGGACTGCGGGCGGCTCACGTTGATGGGCATGGAGGCCGGCTTGGACTTCGGGGCGCTCCTGTGCTCGGAGGCAGCGGGGCGGGTGACGGTCATCGTGGGCAGCTGCTGCTGGACGTTGCCGTCGTCAAAGCCGGTGGCGATGACGGTCACGCGGACCTGGTCGCCGAGGGACTCGTCGACCACGGTGCCAAAGATGATCGTGGCCTCGGGGTCAACGTTCTGGGCAACGAGGTCGGCGGCGTCGTTAATCTCCTGGATGCCGAGGTCCTTGTTGCCGGCGATGGAGAGAAGGACGCGCGTGGCGCCGTCGATGGAGCCCTCGAGCAGGCGGCTGGAGATGGCCTCCTCGGCGGCGTCGGTGGCGCGGTTGTCGCCGGAGGCGGTGCCGATTCCCATCATCGCGGTGCCGGAGCTCCTCATGATGGTGCAGACGTCGGCGAAGTCGAGGTTGATGAGGCCCGGGACGGTGATGAGGTCCGTGATGCCCTGGGTGCCCTGGCACAGGACGTCGTCGGCCATGCGGAAGGCCTCGAGCATGGTGGTCTTCTTCTCGGAGAGGTCGAGCAGGCGGTCGTTGGGGATCACGATGAGCGTGTCGACGTTCTCGGAGAGGTTGCGGATGCCCTCGATGGCGGAGTTATAGCGCTTGCGGCCCTCAAAGGCGAAGGGCTTGGTCACAACGCCCACGGTGAGGGCCCCGATGTCGTTCTTGGCGATGTCGGCCACAACGGGGGCAGCGCCGGTACCTGTGCCGCCGCCCTCGCCGGCAGTGATGAAGACCATGTCGGCACCGGCGAGCGCCGCCTTGATCTCGTCGCGCGTGTCCTCGGCGGCCTCCTTGCCGACCTCGGGGTTGGCGCCGGCGCCGAGGCCCTTGGTGATGTCGGTGCCAATGTGGACCTTGATGTCAGCGTCGGAGATGGCGAGAGCCTGGGCGTCGGTGTTGACGGCGACGAACTCAACACCGCGGATGCCCTCCTCGATCATGCGGTTGACGGCGTTGGTGCCGCCACCGCCCACGCCAACGACCTTGATCACGGCGAGATAGTTGCTGAGGGTGTCGGTGTCCTTGATCATCGTGTTCCTCCTCATGGTGCCTACGTACTTCGTTCTGAGCGTGTTCCTTTACGATTTTTCGCTCATCCCGTCGTAGGCAAAACCCTAAAGGTCAAGTTAAGCCCGACGCTTGGGATAAAGCGAAGTATATTTGCACACTTGAGGGTAGTTCGTCAAACGGTTTGATGAAACTGTGAACCTCGCAGCTCAGAGGCCTTGTCCATCGGAGGTTGCGCCATCTTGCGCCGTCGCGTCCGCAGGCTCGGAACCCTCGACGTTCTGCTCGACGGTTCCGGAGCTGGCCTCAGAGCCGTCCTGGCCCTGCTCGCCATCCGTGCCCTGCTCGCCATCCGTGCCCTGCTCCTCGTCCTGCTGCGGGTCTGCCTGGGTGGGCGCGTTGGCATCAAGGCCCTCGTTGAGGCCGTCAAACATGGAGCTGCCCTCCGCGGACTCCACGGTCTCTGAGTCGATGGTCCTCACGGACGGGTTGGAGACCACGCGCACGACGATGTAGAGCGCGGTGTCGGGGTACTTCTCCAGATACTCCGTGACGATGCGCTCCTTCTCGGGGATGTCCGTCGCGGAGCCCAGGGAGACGGCCACGCCGTTGCTGAGCATGCACCAGATGTCCTCCGTTGAGGAGGCGGAGTAGCACACGATCTTTGAGGAGAGCTCGTCAGAGAAGCCCTCGCGGAACTCAGAGACGCTCTGGAGGACCTCGTCGGTTGCCTGGGAGCCCGACTTGGGGTCAACGGTCGAGGGAACGTCGGTGATGAGCAGGTATCCCTCCGCCTGAGCAAGAGCGAGCGCGGCATCATCCACGGACTGCCCCTCGGCAGCCTCGATCCTCGTGGGCTGAATCCACGTCCCGGCGTCTCCGAGATACCACGCAACGGAGCCCGACCCCATGACCACGAGCGAGTCCACGTGCTGCTCGGTGATGATGAGCTTGAGGGTGCCGGGGAAGATGCGCTCAAAGGAGACGGACGCGACCCACGGGTTCTTCTTGAGCGAGGCCTCAACCGCGGCGGTGTCCACGTTGAGGAGCGTGGACCCAACGGGGACCTGCGCGAGGTTCTCGACGTCCTCCACGCTCACGTGCTCGGTGGGCTCGACCTCAACCGAGGTGATCTGGAACATGGACGAGTCGCGCAGCACAAAGTAGGCAACGAGCAGCACGAGCGCCACGGCAACGAGCGCGCCGGCACCGATGGCCAGGATGCGGAGGGCCTCGATGCGCTGATGGCGCTTGCGGCGGTCGCGCGAGGTCGCGGGGGCCTGCTGCGGCGACGCCGCGCCGCGGTGCGAGACGCGGCTGAGAAACGCCGGCGTTGAGCCGGAGCCGCCGCCCTTGCGCGGGGCGGGCGCCACCTTGGGCGCCGTCTTGGGCGCAACCTTGGCCGCAGCCTTTGCCGTGACCTTGCGCGCGGACGAGGAGGCCCCCGCCTCGCGCGCGGGGCGCGTGGGCTTGGAGGGTGTCGCCTTCTTGCGCGGCGTGGGCCGCCTGACCTCGTTACCTGCCATCGTGACCGCCTAGAACCCGAGGAGCTTGACCTCGCAGGCGAGGTCGACCCCGTGGCGTTCGAGAACAGCGTCGTGCGCGCGGCGGATGAGGGCGACGACGTCCGCCGCCGTGGCCCCGCCGCGATTGACGATGAAGTTGGCGTGCTCGGGAGAGATCTGCGCCGCGCCCTGCTCGGCCCCGGAGAGGCCGCAGGACTGGATGAGCAGGCCGGCGGAGCGCTCGGGCGGGTTGCGGAAGACCGAGCCGCAGCTGGGCTTCGAGAGCGGCTGGGCCTCCCTGCGGCGACGGAGGCGCTCCTCCATGTCTCGCGTGATGACGGCCGGGTCGCCGGGCTCCAGCTCGAGGGTCGCCTCGAGGATGATCTCGGAGGTGGGAAGCGAGGTGCGGCGATAGCCCCACTCGATCTCCCCGCCCGCGTAGCGGTGCATGCCCTCGCCCGGGCGCAGGACCACGAGGTCGCGCACGCGGGGGCCGATCCACTCCCTGCGCGTGCCGGCGTCCATGGAGACGGCGCCGCCGAGCGTGCCGGGGATACCGACGCAGAACTCAAGACCCGAGAGGCCCGACTTCATGGCCTGGTTGACAACGCGGGCGAGCTGGGCGCCTCCGCCGGCGGTGATGGTGGCCTCCTCGGCGCAGACCGTCATGCGGGAAAACTCGCCGTCGAGAAGGACGACGCAGCCGTCATAGCCCTTGTCGGACACGAGCACGTTGGAGCCCTTGCCGAGAAGCACCCATTCGACGCCCTCCTGCGCCAGGACCTCAAGCGTCCTCTGGAGGGCGCCGTAGCTGTGCGCCACCACCACGAGGGCGGCCGGGCCGCCGATGCGGTAGCTCGTCCTGCGGGACAGCGGCTCGTCGCGCAGGACGTCCGCGTCAACCGCGCCGGAGAGGGTCATGTACGCGTTGGAAACGCTCACGACGCGCTCTCCTCGCGCTGGCGCATGGCCTCGATGAAGGCCGGTCCCATGCTCGTGACGTCGCCAGCTCCCTGGGTGATGAGCAGGTCGCCGGGGCGCACGAGCTCGCAGAGGTTCTCGATGAGGCGCTTGCGGTTGGGGACGTACGCCACATCCGTGACGTTGCCGGTGTGGCGGACCGCCTCGACCACGGTCTTGCCGGAGATGCCGGGGATGGGCATCTCGCCGGCGGAGAAGACGTCCATGACGCGCAGGACGTCGGCGCTGTCGAAGGCGTGGCCAAACTCGGTGGCGAGCGCCTGGGTGCGGCTGTAGCGGTGGGGCTGGAAGACGCAGATGACGCGCTTGAAGGGCAGGTCCTTCGCCGCGTCGAGCGTCACAGAGATCTCGGTGGGGTGATGGCCGTAATCGTCCACCACGGTGACGCCCGCGACGTCGCCCACGTGCGTGAAGCGGCGGCGCGCACCCTTGAACTGGGAGAGCGCCGCGGCCGCGGCGTCAACGTCGAGGCCCAGGACGTCCGCCACGGCAATGGCGGCCGTCCCGTTTGCCATGTTGTGGCGGCCGGGGTTGGAGCTGATGGTCACGTGCACGCTCTTCTCGCCGCCTGGGAGGCGCACGGAGAAGTTGCTCGCGAGGGCATGGTGGCTGTCCTCGGGCAGGCACACGTAGTCGCAGGACTCGTCAAAGCCGTACGTCACCACGTGGCGCCCCGTGGAGCGCGCGAGCTCCACATAGTGCGCGACGTCGCCGTTGATGACGACCGTCCCCTCCTCGCCCACGAGGCCCATGAACGTGCAGAAGGTCCTCTCGATGTTCTCGAGCGTGCCGTAGTGGTCGAGGTGGTCCGCCTCGATGTTGGTGACCACCACCACGTTGGGGTTGAGGTAGAGGAAGGAGCCGTCGGACTCGTCCGCCTCGCAGACGAAGTGCTCGCCGGAGCCGTTGCGACCGTTGGTGTCATAGCCCTCCACCACGCCGCCGATGAGGAAGGAGGGGTCGAGGCCCATGCGGTCGAGCATCGTGGCCACCATCGAGGAGGTGGTCGTCTTGCCGTGCGTGCCGGCCACGGCGACGGTGCGCTGCGAGCCGGAGAGGTACGACAGCATCTTGGCGCGGGGCCAGATGGGGATTCCCAGCTCGTGGGCGCGCACGACCTCGGGGTTGGTGTCGGGGATGGCGGTCGAGGTCACCACGACCTGCGGAGAGACCTCGTCAATGGTTGCGGCCTCGTGGCCCACGCGCACGGGGATGCCGGCGGCCTCGAGCTCGCGGACGTAGTGGGAGCTCTTGAGGTCGGAGCCGGTGACGCAACAACCGCGCTCGTGGAGGACGAGGGCGATGCCGCTCATGCCCGCACCGCCGATGCCGATGAAGTGGGCGCTCGTCACGTTATCAAAGTCAGCCATGGATCCTGCCTTTGCCGTTGGGAAGGCGCGCGTCCTGCGCGCGACGCATAATCACTTTACTTTAGCCGAATACGGGGCCTCAACCAGAGAGGCGCGCAAGAATCCATCGGGCACGCATGGCGCAGCGTGCTTTTGGGGACGCGGACCGACGGTTCTTCTCGCCAAAGCGTCGGGAAGGGTCCCCGCAAGCGGGGGCGGGGACGCAAGGCGACGGAATGTGCGACAAGAACGTCGAGAAGGGTCCCCGCGGCGAGAAGGACCCGGCGCTAGCCGCGCGCGGCGAGCTCCACCTGGTCCGCGAGGGCGGCCGCGGCGCTCTGCTGGCCGAGCCCGCGGGCGGCCTCGCGCATGGCGGCGCGGCGGGCGGGGTCGTCCACCAGGCCGAGCAGCTCCTCGGTGAAGACCGGCTCGTCGATCTTGTCGTCCGAGACGAGCGCCGCGGCGCCGGCGTCCACAAGGTAGCGGGCGTTGGTGGTCTGGTGGTCGGCCGTGGCGAAGGGGTACGGCACGAGCAGGCTCGGAATCGCAAGGGCGGCAATCTCCGCGATGGAGGAGGCGCCGGCACGCGAAAGCACGAGGTCAGCCGCGGCGAGGGCCTGGCCCATGTTGGAGATGTAGGGCATGACGCGCCAGCGCAGCTGCTCGGCGGGCGTGAGGGCGAGGGCGGAGACGGTCTCGTCAAAGCCGTCGGCGCCCGTGGAGTGCACCACGACGAGGCCCTCGCGGGAGAGCAGCTCGTCCTTGAGGCGGGTGACGCCCTGGTTGATGTGGGCGGCGCCGAGAGATCCGCCAAAGACCAGCAGCATAGTCTCCTCGGGCTCCACGCCAAAGGCGGCGCGGCCCTCCTCGCGGCTCGCGCTCACGACGCTCCTGCGGACGGGGTTGCCGGTGAGCACCACGCTCGGGGACGTCCTCCCCTCGCGCTCAAAGACCTCGCGCGCCGCGGGAACCGAGATGCACACCGTCGCCGCATGCGGTGCGAGCGCCTTGTTGGCAAGGCCGGGCACGGAGTTCTGCTCGTGGAGCACGTAGGGCACGTGCAGGCGATGGCAGCAGTTGAGAAGGGCCATCTCCACGTAGGCGCCAAAGCCCACGGCAACGTCCGGGGCGCCCGTGGCGGAGAAGCGCCGCGCGATCTGCCCCTGGGCGCGGCGCATGCGGTAGAGCGAGCTGGCGAGCGTCCAGGGACGCGAGCGGTCAAAGCCGGAGACTACCACCGGGACGAGCTCAAAGCCCGCCTCGGGAACGAGCCTGCCCTCAAGCTTGCTCGTCTGGCCAAAGAACGTCACGTGATGGCCGCGGTCGCGCAGCTCCTCCGCCAGCGCGAGGGCGGGGTTGATGTGACCCGCCGTTCCGCCCGCCGCGATGGCAACCTCAAGCCTCTTCCCGCCCATAAGCTATCTCCCTCGTCGTGTTCCCCATGTGTCCCGGGACCCGCCGCGAGCGCCGCGCAGGCGGTCGGTTGGGCTGGGCCCGAGGTTGATCCTTCGCTGCGTCCCGCCCGCGCGGCTGGCACCGGAAACGCCGCGGGCGTTGCGGACGGTCTTGGCGCCCTTGCCGCTCGACGCGCGCGGGGAGCTCGCCCCGCCCTCAACGACGGTGAGGCCGCGGCCGCCGCGGGGACGCCCGTCGTCACCCTCGACCTGCCACGAGCGGCGGGCGCTGTCGTGCGTGGTCTCCGGCAGGCTCGAGTGGAGCGAGACGGAGGCGATGAGCCCCACGAGCATCATGCTCGCGATGATCGAGGAGCCGCCGTAGCTCACAAAGGGGATGGGCTTGCCGGAGAGCGGGAAGAGCCCCAGGACGCCGCAGACGTTGAGCAGCAGCTGCACGATCACGATGCTCGTGCAGCCCGCGGCGATGAGCCTGCCGCAGAGGTCCGGCGCGTAGCGCGCGATCTGGAAGCCCGCCCACAGGAAGACGGCAAAGCCCGCGAGCAGACCGATCGTCCCCACAAGGCCGCACTCCTCGCCGATGATGGCAAAGATGAAGTCGTTGTGGGCCATGGGCAGGTAGGAGTACTTCTGCCTGGAGAAGCCCAGGCCCACGCCAAAGAGGCCGCCCGAGCCAAAGGCATAGAAGCCCTGGATGAGCTGGTAGCCGGTGCCGTAGGGGTCCTGCCAGGGATCGAGCATCGTGAGGAGGCGCTGGCGGGAGTAGTCGTCCTTGAGCGAGAGGGCCAGGAAGGCGAGCGCGCCGCCCACGAGCACGATGGCGAGAAACCCCCTGGGCATGCCCGCGAGGTACCCCATCACCACGAGCGTGAGGCACAGAACCATCGTGGTGCCCTTGTCGGGCTGGATGAGGATGAGCAGGATGGGCACGCCCACGCCGGCCACGAGCAGCTTGATGAAGGTGGACCAGTCGATGGAGCCCTCCTCGTAGTAGCGCTCGGCGATGTCTGCCGCCGTGAAGATGACGGTGATCTTGGCAAACTCCGAGGGCTGCAGGTCAAAGAAGCCGAGGTTGATCCAGCGCGTGGCGCCCATGTCGTTATCCGTGCCGAGGGCAATGACGGCAAGGAGCATGAGCGCGGTGACGGCCCAGATGGGCAGAAGGAGGCTCTTTGCCCAGAGCCGGTAGTCGCTCTTCGCGAGAACCACGGCGGCAATCGCGCCCACCAGGAGGAACATCAGCTGGCGCTTGAGGTAGTAGGCGGCGTCACCGGTGGAGTTGAGCGCCGAGACGGACGAGGCGGAGTAGACCATGAGCACGCCAAACGCCGCGAGAATGCCCACGACGGCAAACAGCACGAGCCGCGGGCGCATGAAGCGCTCGGGCACGCCGAAGATCGTGCGCTCCTCGCGCGAGCCGCCGCGCGAGCGGCGCTGCGCCGTCTTTGTCCGAGAGAGGGCCGCCACGGCTAGACCTCCCCGTCAGCGAGCTCGCGCACGAGCGCCTTGAAGAGGCGCCCGCGCTCGCCCATGTTGTTGAACTCGTCAAACGATGAGCAGGCGGGCGAGAGCAGCACGGTGTCGCCGGGGCGCGCCGCGCGGACGGCAACGCCAAAGGCATCGCGCAGGTGCTCCGCGCGCAGGACCTCGAGGTCCCTCTCGCCGCGGGCGGACTCGAGCGCGCGGGCAATGCGCTCCCCCGCCTCGCCAAAGCACACGGCGACGCGGCAGCGCTCGCACACGGCCTCGGCAAGCGAGGAGAGGTCGGTCATCTTGTCGTGCCCGCCGAGCAGGACCACGATGGTCCCCGCGTCAAAGGCCGTGAGGGCCTTCTCCACGGAGTCCGTGTTGGTGGCCTTGGAGTCGTTGACAAAGCGCACGCCGCCGACCTCGCCGGCAGGCTCGATGCGATGCTCGATGGGCGAGAAGGAGGAAAGGCCCCGGCTCACGTCGGGCGCGGCCGTGCCGAGCTCGAGCGCAACCGCGGAGGCGGCGAGCGCGTTCTCGGCGTTGTGCAGGCCAAAGATCTTGAGCTCGGAGGCAGGCAGCAGCGCTGTCTCCGCGCCGTCAAGGCGGACGACGAGCTCGCCGCCGCGCAGGAAGGCGGCGCAGGGGCCCTCGGGCTCCCCATGCACGGAGAGGCGGCAGACGCGCAGGCCGCGCCCCTCGGCGCGCTCGGCCATGGCGCGGCAGTACTCGTCGTCCACGGAGACGACGGCAAGGTCGCCCTGCCCCAGGTTCTCGAGCGCGCGCTCCTTGGCCGCGGCGTAGGCCTCCATCGTGCCGTGCCACTCCAGGTGATCCGGCGTGACGTTCAAGATCACCGAGACGCGCGGGTGCAGAAGGCGCGTGGTGGCAAGCTGGAAGCTCGAGAGCTCGGCCACGAACCAGCCCCCCTCGGGGCGGGACGCAACCTCGTCGGTGACGAGCGTGCCGATGTTGCCCACGGACTCCGCGGCAAACCCGCCCTCGCGGAGCAGGTGCGTGGTGAGCGAGGTGGTCGTGGTCTTGCCGTTGGTGCCGGTGATGACCACCCAGCGCTCCGGGCTCTCGCGGAAGGCAAACTCCGGCTCGCCGATGATCTCTGACGAGCGGGCGGCGGCAGCGCGGAAGAACGCGGAGGACTCGGGGATGCCGGGGGACGCCACGGCGAGGTCATAGCTCCCGCGCACGTCCTCGGTGCCGCACACCACCCTCACGCCCGCCTCCTCGAGCTCGCGGGTCTTCTCGCCGGGGGCGGACGAGGCGCCGCCGTAGAGCGTGACGGAGTCCACGCGGGTGCCCAGAAGGGCGGCGAGGTGGCGCGCGACGGACTCGCCGGTGCGGCCGAGCCCGAGCACGAGGACGTTTCCGAGATGGGCGCTTGAAGCCGTGGTCATTCTCGTCACTTTCCTATCCAAGCTGGAAGTAGAGGGCAAAGCCGAGCGCCGCAAAGGCGGCGGAGACGATCCAGAAGCGAATGACGACCTTGGTCTCGGCCCAGCCCTTCTTCTCAAAGTGGTGGTGGATGGGCGCCATGAGGAAGACGCGCTTGCCCGTGAGCTTGAAGCTCGCAACCTGGATCATCACCGAGAGCGCCTCGGCGATGAAGAGGCCGCCCATGATGAGGGAGGTGACCTCGGTCTTGGTGAGGACGGCGAGCGCGGCAAAGGCGGCGCCGAGGGCAAGCGAGCCGGTGTCGCCCATGAAGATGGTGGCGGGGTAGCAGTTGTGCCAGAGGAAGCCCACGCAGGCGCCGGCGATGGCACCGGCAAAGATGGCGAGGTCGAGCTCGTTGTAGCGGAAGGCGACCATGGCCATGACGAGCATGACCACCATCGTGCAGCCGCCCGCGAGGCCGTCGAGGCCGTCGGTGAGGTTGACGGCGTTGGAGAGGCCCGCCATGAGCAGGAAGACAAAGACGACGTAGAGCCACGGCACGCTCACCGGGGTGTCGCCGAGCGAGAAGGTGGTGGTGAGCACGCCGAGGTCGATGGAGAGGCCGCCCGGGAAGCGCACCGCCGGGGCCACGCCGCAGACGTTGACCGCAATGAGGCAAAACGAGACGGAGATGAGGATGAGGCCCGCCATCTTCTGCGAGGGCGTGAGGCCGAGCGAGCGGCCGTGCGCCACGGACTCGATGTCGTCGAGCAGGCCGAGCGAGCCCGTGAGCAGCGTCACGGCCACGGCAAGGATGAGGCCGGGCGTCCACTGGGCGATGAGCGCCGTGGAGACGAGCACGCCCACGAGGATGATGAGGCCGCCCATGGTGGGCGTGCCCTGCTTGACGAGGTGGCGCTGCGGGCCGTCCGCGCGAATCTGCTGGCCCACGCCCTCGTGGCGCATGAGCCTGATGAAGAGCGGCATGAGGAGGCCCGTCACGAGGGCGGCAATGCCCACGGCGAGAAACACCTGGTAGGTGGGATAGGCGGGATTTCCGATCATGAAGCGAGCACTCCCCTCACGAAGGCGTCGAGCCCAGAGGCACGCGACGCCTTGACAAGCACGACATCACCGGCGGAAAGCACCGGTCCCATGACCTCGACGGCACGCTCGACCGTCTCGAAGCGCTCGATGGCGTCCTCGGAGAGGCCCATCGTGCGCGCGGCCTCGGCCATCTCGTCGGCGAGCTCGCCCCCCACGAGCACGAGCAGGTCGACGCCCTTGGCGGCAGCGTAGGCGCCCACGTAGCCGTGGAGGCGCGGCGCCTCGTCGCCGAGCTCGCCGATCTCGCCGAGAACCGCGATGCGACGACCCTCGCAGTCCATGGAGGAGAGCACGTCGAGGGAGGAGGCCATCGAGGCGGGGGCGGCGTTGTAGGAGTCATCGATCACGCGCACGCCCTTGGGAGAGACCTGCACGTCAAGGCGCATGTGGGCCGCGGGCATGCGCTCGATGGCCTCGACGGCCGCGTCGCGGTCGAGCCCGAGGCGCCAGATGACGGCGAGCGCGAGCAGGAGGTCGTCGACGGACTTCCTGCCGGGGACCGAGAGGGTGATCGTGCGGCGCCAGCCGTCTGAGCAGACGAGCGTAGCCGTGGCGCAGCCCTCGGCGTTGAGGGTTACCCCCTCCGCGCGAACCGCGTCGCCCTCCGAGGCGCCCACGAGCATCACGTCGACGCCCGCCGGGATCGCGTAGCCGTTGGCGATGAAGGGCGTGAAGTCGCCCGAGCCCATGAGGGCGAGCATGGGCTCCACGCCGCCGTTGGCGCGCATGCCGGAGACGATCTCCGCCTTGGCGCGCGCGATGTTCTCGCGGCTGCCGAGAAGCCCGATGTGGCTCGTGCCCACGTTGGTGATGCAGGCGAGCGTGGGCGCGCAGCAGGCCGCCATGCGCTCGATCTCGTGGAAGTGGTTCATGCCGAGCTCGCAGACGAGGATCTCGGAGTCCTCGGGCGCGGCGAGCACCGTGAGCGGCAGCCCGATGAGGTTGTTGTAGTTGCCCGCGGTGGCGTGGGTGCGCCGCTGCGAGCCAATGCCGGCGGCGAGCATCTCCTTTGTGGTGGTCTTGCCCACCGAGCCCGTGACGCCCACGACGAGCCACTCGGGATGGCGCTCGCGCCAGCGGCGCGCCAGGCGCAGCAGGAACTCCTCGCAGTCGTCGCCCTCGGCGCGCAGGACAGCGCACCCGGCCTCCGCGGCGGCAGCGAGCGCCTCGGCGGGGACCTCGGACGAGGCCACGACGGCGGCGGCGCCGGAGCGGGCGGCCTGTGCCAGGTAGGCGTTGCCGTCCACGCGCTCGCCGGCAAAGGCGACGAAGAGGCCGTCCTCGCCCACTGCGCGGGAGTCGATGACCACGTCACCCGCCACGTCGCGCGTGCCGGCCTGGACGAGCGAGGCCCCGGTGTCGCGCGCTATCTCCTCTACAGAAAGGTGAATCATCTGCTCTTCTCCTGAGTCTAGGAAACGGGCTTGACGCCCATGATCGTCGTTGCCTGCGCGGCGACGTCGTGAAAGACGTGCGCGGAGGAGGCCAGGGCGAGGTAGGCGGTGCCGTTGAGGCCCGCGTAGACGAGCAGCTCGGGGTTGTCGGCGTTGGCAAAGCCGCACAGCGACGCCACGTAGTGGAACGCCGCGTAGCCGCCCTCCTCGGAGGCCTGCTCGCCCGTGCCGGTCTTGCCGGCAAAGTCGTAGCCCTCAACCTGGCCGTTCTTGCCCGTGCCCTCCCGCATGACGCCCCGCATCATCACGGTCTCCTCGTTGGCCGTCTCGGCGGAGATGATACGCTCCCCCGCCGGCCACTCCACGTCCTCCCCGCCCTTGGAGACGAGGAAGTGCGGGGTCATGGGAACGCCGTCGTTGGCAACGGCGCCAAACGCCCGGACGATCTGCACCATGGGGATGGCGAGGCCCTGGCCAAAGGCCATCGAGCCCGCGGTGGAGCCGTCGTACTCCTCGAGGGTCTTCACGATGCCCTCGACCTCGCCCGGAAAGTCGATGCCCGTGAGGTGGCCGATGCCATAGCGGTCAACGCCCTCGGAGAAGCGCTCCGGGCCAATGACCTCGAGCACGAGCTTGGACATGGCGGGGTTGGACGAGTGGACGAGCATGTACTCGACGCTCATGTCGAGGGCGTAGTCGCGCCCGTCGTCGTCCGAGACGTAGTCGTTGCCAACCTTATAGAACGCCGGGACGTTGTAGACGGTGTCCTTGGTGTAGAGCCCCAGGTCGAGGCCAATGGAGGTCGTGAGGACCTTGAAGACCGAGCCCGGCTCGTAGGAGTCCGAGACGAGCCTCAGGTTGAGGGAGGTCGAGTCGAGGTCCGAGAAGTCCGGCAGCGGCGTGGAGCAGGCCGCGATGATCTCGCCCGTGAGAGGGTCGGTCACCATCACGGAGCCGGAGTCTGAGTTGTAGGTCTGAACGGCCTGCGAGATGATGTTCTCGCAGGATTCCTGGAGGTCGATGTCGAGGGAGAGGACGAGGTCCATGCCGTCCTTGGCCTCGGTGACCTGCGAGGCGCCGCCCGCGATGGGCGTGCCGTCGAGGCCCGTCTCCATGAGCATCTCGCCGTCGGTGCCCGTGAGGATGTCGTTGTAGTAGTACTCGAGCCCGGAGAGGCCGGTGCCGTCCGTGCCCACGTAGCCAATGACCTGGGCGCCCACCTTCCCGTAGGGGTAGACGCGCTTCATGTCCGGCAGGTAGTAGATGCCGGAGAGCTCCGCCTCGGCAAGGCGGCTCTTGAGCTCGTCGGCCACGCCCTGGTCAACCTGGCGCTCAATGTAGACGAAGGTCCCGTCCATCGTGAGAAGGTCCATGTAGGTGTCCTTCTCGCCGCCGAGAAGCTCCACGAGGACGTCGGCCACGCCCGAGGGGTCGCTCACGGCCTCGGGGTTGGCGTAGATGGTCTTGCACTCCTCGCTCATGGCGAGGATGTTGCCGTTGCGGTCGTAGATCGTGCCGCGCTTGGCGTGCAGCGTGGCCACGTTGGTGCGCTGCAGTTCGGCCTTGGAAGAGAGGTTGCCGGCGTCGACCACCTGGAGCCAGGCGAGGCGCGCCGCAACGATGCCAAAGAGGCCCATGAAGAGGCGGCGCGTCACGGAGAGGCCCTTCTCGGAGCCACCGCTGCCCGAGCCACCCGGGCGCGAGGCCCTTACGTGGTAACGCGCACGAGAGGCCTCGTCATACGAGGCCTCCGGATACGAACGCCGCACGCTGCGGCTCTGTCTGCTTCTTCTGCTCACGACAGAACAGTCTACGACACGTCGCTGATGGCGCCCGTCTCGTTTGCCGTCTGCGCAGCTTCCCCATCAGCGGGAGCGGCCTCCTCGGAGGGGGCGGGCTCGGGGGAGCTCACGTGGACCGACTCGGTGGGCAGGACCATGCCGTAGTTCTGCGTGGCAATGCGGCTGATGCGCGAGTTGCTCGAGAGGACGGAGCGCTCAATCCTCAAATCGCTGTTGAGGGTCTGCGCCTCCTCGATCTGCGCGGAGAGATCGGCGTTTGCCTGGAGGACTGAGACCGTCGCAGAGGCGAGGGCAACGCGCGCCATGCCCATGACGACGAGGACCGCCGCGATGGCAACAACGGCGCGGACGCGCATGACAAACGTCTGGGAGACGCCGGCGCGGGCGCGGGCATCAAGGCCGCCGCCGTCAACGACCTCAAAGGACGGGCGCGCCGAGCGCTCAAGACGCTCGCGCCTCCTCTCGGCCGCAGCCACGTTATATGCCTCAGAACCCTGATACCTCATGACACTTCCCCGCTACTCAGCTGATGTGCTGTGAATCATTCGTACGTGGCAGGTACGCTGGGAGCTTGAGGGTTGCTTGACGTTTATGTCTCAAGCTGTGCTGTAGCGACCTTAAGAGTTGATACCGTCTTTGCCAGATCGTTGTGGTTCGTTGGTGGTGCGTTTAGGGTGCGTTTGTGCTGTGGTGGTGCCTCGTTTGTTGTCTCTCGTAGACGGCTTACGCCGGCTACTTCACCCGTTGTGCCCTCAGTCCGTAACGTCCAGCTTGACCGCCACGCGCATGAGGGCGCTGCGCGAACGGGGGTTGGCCTCGATCTCGTCGCCGGAGGCAACGAGCGGCTTTCTCGTCCTGACCTCGACTATCGGCACGTGACCGCACACGCACACCGGGAGGTCCGGCGGGCAGGTGCACCCCTGCGACATCTCGGAGAAGACGTGCTTGACGATGCGGTCCTCCAGGGAGTGGTAGGAGATGACGCAGATCCTGCCACCCGGGTTGGCCCAGCGAATCGCCGCCCTGAGTCCCCGATCGAGAACGTCCAGCTCGTGGTTGACCTCGATGCGCAGCGCCTGGAAGGCCTTGCGAGCCGGGTGGCCGCCGGTTCTTCTCGCCGCCGCGGGAATCGCGGCCTTGATGACCTCCACCAGCTGAAGGGTGGTCTCGACGGGAGCCTTTGAGCGGGTCTCGACGATGCGGCGGGCAATGCGGTTGGCATAGCGCTCGTCGCCGTATACGCGAAGGATTCGGGCGAGGTCTGCTTCGTTGTAGGTGTTTACGACCTCAGCTGCGGTTAGGGTGTTGTTACCCGAACTCATTCGCATGTCCAAGGGCGCGTCCTCGTGGTACGAGAAGCCGCGCTCCGGGATGTCGAGCTGCGGGGACGAGACGCCAAGGTCGAAGAGAAAGCAGTCGACCCCGGGCACCTCCGCCTCAACGAGAAGCTCGTCGAGGTCCCCAAAGTTTCCCCTGAGAAGCCTGACGCTCGCCTCGGGCACCTCGCGCTCGAGGCGTGCCGCTGCGGCGGTGAGGGCCATGTCGTCCTGGTCGATTCCAAGCGACAGGCCGTCCGGGGCCACGCGGCGGGCGAGCTCGACGGTGTGCCCCGCACCACCGAGGGTGCAGTCGCACACGATCTCTCCCAGCTGGGGGTCGAGCTCGCGCAGGACCTCGGCGAGCATCACGGGTACGTGCCGATATTCTGCTGTCAAGACCTCCACCCCCTTGGCTAGTCGCGGTAGAGGAGCGCGTCGAGCTCGTCCTCGAAGCTCTCCTGCGTCGTGTTCCACAGCTCGGTGTTCCACACCTCGAAGTGGTCCCCGGCGCCCACGACCGTCACGTCGGCGGTAAGGCCGAGCCGCTCGCGGGTTCCCACCTTGGCGGAGTCGAGCTTTCCGAGGGCAACGCGTCCGGCGGAGTCGATGTCGACCTCAACGGCGCTCGCCCACAGGCGGGACTTGAGCTGAACGTCCTTACGGCTGCGGGAGTCAAAGCGGTTCTCGCCGTTCTCAATGAAGAGGCCGTCGATGAACTTCTCGAGTCCCTCGGGAGTGAAGCCGTTCACACACTCCTTGAGCGGGAGAAGGTATATCGTCTTGCTATCGCCGTCGATCAGCTGCTTGCGGAAGACGGCCGGCAGGGTAACGCGCGCCTTGGCATCCACGGACATCGGATACGAACCGGCGAGCATGTCACCCTCCCCTCTAGAGACGAAAACCTCGCCCCCGATTGGAGCGTGCGAATACTATACGTCATCCGCGACACTTTGCGACACAGAAAAACACTTTGCTACACCTTGCGGTTGATATGTGGGCGCGGACGGTTTTTTGCAAGCTAGGGACCCTAGATATGGGGCCTCACTGACGAGCCCACCACAAGAGGCGCCCCACCTGTTCGCATTTCTCGCAAACGATTTGTGTTGCCGCCGTGAAAGCGCCGCTCAGAACCGGCTGGACGCGCGCCGAGAAAACCGCGGGGCTGTACCAGATTCACGCTGACACGCCGAGAAAAGCGAGGCCCTGTACCAGCCGCGGCGACGCATGCCGAGAGAGCCGCGGGTCTGTACCAGCCAAGGCTGACAGACGCCGAGAAAAGCGAGGCACTGTACCAGCCATGCCGAGAGAATCAGCACTCTGTACCAAGCCAACCAACACCCCCGATCCGCCCTCGGTACAGAGGCAGGCTTTTCTCGGCAAGAACAGCGAAAACTGGTACAGAGGCAGGATTCTCTCGGCGGAGATTTGGGGGCCGGTACAGAGGAGCGCTTTTCTCGGCGGCGAGACGTGAAGACCTGTACAGAGGCGAGATTCTTTCGGCGAGAAGGGAGCAAGACAGCGCAGGGGACCGTCTCCTCCCGGCGCCCCCCAGGGGACCTCGATCGCGCGCGCCCGGGAGTAGGGAACCGCCCCGCCCCTCTCGTCTGCGATTTCTGCGCAGCAGTGAGCAAGACGGGAGGGGCGGGGCGCTCCCCCTACTCCCGGGCGCGGGGGTGGGCAGCGAGGTACACGCGCCGTATGTGAGAGCGGTCGACGTGGGTGTAGAGCTGGGTCGTTGTGATGTTGGCGTGGCCGAGAAGCTCCTGCACCACGCGCAGGTCCGCCCCGCCCTCCAGCAGGTGCGTCGCGAAGCTGTGTCGCAAGGTGTGGGGGTGCAAGCCCTTGAGGCCCGCCACGCGCCCGTACTTCTCGACGGTGGCGTGCACGGACTGGCGCGATATGCGCCCGCCGCGCACGTTGAGGAACACGGCGTCCGTGGGCCTGCGTCCCACGAGCGCGCCGCGGCCACGGTCGAGATAGTCCTCCAGGGCAGCGGCGGCCGCACCGAGCACCGGCACCACGCGCTCCTTCTCGCCCTTGCCAAAGACGCGCAGCAGGCCGTCCTCGAGCTGGATGGCGCGCTGGTCGAGGCCGCAGAGCTCGCTCACGCGCAGGCCGCAGCCGTAGAGGACCTCGAGCATCGCGTGGTCGCGCAGGCCCGCGGGCGTTGAGGGGAACGGCTGGTCGAGCAGGCGCTCGGCGTCGTCAACCGAAATCACGTCCGGGAGGTGCGACGGCTTTGCGGGAAGCGGGAGGTCTGAGGTGGGAAAGGCGGAGCAGATCTCGTCGGTCACCATGAAGCGGTGAAAGCCCTTGATCGCGGAGACCGCGTGCTCCACGGAGGCGGGGGCCAGGCCCACCTCGACGAGCGCCCCGATATGGGCCTCAACGAGCTCACGCGTCACGTCCTCGGGATCGCTCACGCCGCGCTCGACGAGCCAGGCCACGTAGCGGGCGAGATCGCGGCCATAGGACGCGATGGTGTTCTCCGAGCTGCCCCGCTCGACGGCGAGGTAGTTCAGGTACTCCCCTCTCGCGCGCTCGAGGTTCACCTCGGCCCCCCTCCAACCGCTATTCGCTGCGCGGACTCACGTCGTGGCGGTCGCAGCCCTCGTGGCGCGCGACCGCCGCCCTCACAAACTCCCTGAAGAGCGGAGCCGGACGGTCCGGGCGGCTCTTGAACTCGGGGTGCGCCTGACTCGCCACAAACCAGGGGTGAACGTCCTCGGGCAGCTCGACCATCTCGACGAGCCGCCCGTCCGGAGAGAGCCCCGAGATGACGAGACCGGCCTCCGCAAGCCGCTCGCGATAGGCGTTGTTGACCTCAAAGCGATGGCGATGGCGCTCGTAGACGAGCGGCGCGCCGTAGGCCTCCTCCGCAAGGGTGCCAGAGACCACCTTGCACGGATAGGCGCCGAGGCGCATCGTCGCGCCCTTCTCGGTGACGCCCTCCTGCTCGGGCATGAGGTCGATCACGGGGTAGGCGCAATCCGGCGCAAACTCCGTGGAGCTGGCGCCCTCCATGCCGCAGACGCTGCGGGCAAACTCGCACACGGCAACCTGAAGGCCCAGGCAGACGCCGAGGTAGGGCACCTTCTTGGTGCGCGCCCAGTGGACGGCCGCCACCTTGCCCTCTATGCCGCGCAGGCCAAAGCCGCCGGGCACGAGAATGCCGTCGGAGCCGCCGAGCACCTCCTCGACGTTCTCCTGGCTCAGCGCCTCGCCGTCCACCAGGCGAATATCAACGTGGCGGCCAAAGAGCACGCCGGAGTGGTGGAGCGCCTCGATGACGGAGAGGTAGGCGTCGGGGAGCTGCGTGTACTTGCCCACCACGCTGATACGGGTGACGTCGTCCTTCTCGCCGGCCTCGAGCAGGGCGTCCGTGAAGTCGTACCAGCCCTCCATGTGGCACTCGCGCGGCTCGAGGCCCAGGCGCTCGCAGACCCTCACGTCAAAGCCCTGGTCGGCAAGGTGGCGCGGCACGTCGTAGATGGAGGGGCAGTCCGAGTTCTCAAAGACGCAGTCCGACTCAACGTCGCAGAAGCTCGCGATCTTGGCGCGCAGGGAGGCGTCCACCTCGTGGTCCGAGCGGCAGACGATGAAGTCCGGCTGGATGCCCATGGAGCGCAGCTCGCGCACCGAGTGCTGGGTGGGCTTGGACTTGAGCTCGTGGGCCGCGGCGATGTAGGGCACGAGGCTCACATGGATGATGCAGCAGTCCGCCGCGCCCTTCTCCTTGCGAAACTGCCTGATGGCCTCCACGAAGGCCTGGCCCTCGATGTCGCCGATGGTGCCGCCGAGCTCGGTGATGACCACATCCGCGCCGGTCTGCTCCTCGATGCGCCAGAAGCGCTCCTTGATGGCGTCCGTGACGTGCGGGATGACCTGCACCGTGCCGCCGAGGAAGTCGCCGGCGCGCTCGCGGGAGATGAGGTCCTGGTAGATGGCACCCGTGGTGAAGTTGGAGTTGCGCGTGAGGTTCTCGTCGATGAAGCGCTCGTAGTGGCCGAGGTCGAGGTCGGACTCGTAGCCGTCCTCGGTGACAAAGACCTCGCCGTGCTGGAACGGGCTCATCGTGCCCGGGTCAACGTTGAGATAGGGGTCCGCCTTCTGCATCATGACGCGATACCCGCGCGCCTTGAGCAGACGGCCGAGCGAGGCCGCCGTGATGCCCTTGCCCAGAGACGAGACCACGCCGCCGGTCACAAAAATGTGCTTTGTCATGAGGACCTCCCGCAGAATCGATTTGTTTCCACGGGACTCCATGATAGCGCGCGCCGAGAGGAGCGGTGAGCCCGCTCGCCGATTCCGACGCAGACGCGAAACATTGGCTTACGGGCAAGAAACAGGGCCGATCGCTCCCGGCCGCTTGGGAGTCCGGGGTAGGAAGGTGCAACTACCCCGCTTACTTAAGCGCTGCGGGCGTCGCAAGCTCGCGGGCATTGCGGGCGTCGCGGGCGCCACCCACCGCGTCACCAGCGGCCTACGTCAGGACGCGCAGACGGTGGACATGCCCTCCTCCCCGGGAGAGGCGACCTGTCCCAAATTCTCTGAGAGAAATAACACGTCCCCAATTTCCCTACAGGGCGCGCCAGTAGGCCACCGCTATCTGAGTGCGGTTGCGAAGCCCCAGCTTGGCGAGGATCTGGCTGATGTGGTTGCGCACCGTGCCCTCCCCCATGTAGGCCGCCGCGGCCACCTCGCGGTTGTCAAGACCCTCCGCCACGAGGCGCACGACCTCTCGCTCGCGCCCCGTGAGCTGCGGGAACATAGCAACGAGGTCAGGCTCCGACGCGTCTCCCCCACCTGCGGGGGCACCGAGGGAGACGGCTCGCTCCAGGATCTCGCCCTCCAGGACGCTGCGCCCCGCCATGACCGCGCGCAGGGCCGGAGCAACCCCGCCCACGTCCTGCTTGATGAGATAACCCGCGGCACCAAGCGAGAGCGCGCGCACGATGTACTCGTCGTCGGAGAACGTCGTGAGGAAGACCACGCGCGGAGGGTGCGGACACGCGAGAATCCGCTCCGCCGCCGCGAGGCCGTCCGTGCCCGGCATCTGGATGTCAAGAAGGACCACGTCGGGCGCGAGCTCGGCCGCCAGGCGCGCGGCTTCGTCGCCGTCGGAGGCGCAACCCACGACCTCGATGTCCGGCTGCGCTCCGAGCACGATCTCGAGCGACGACGCCACCACTGCGTCGTCGTCGGCTATGACAAGTCGCATCTCGGCTCCTCTCGCCTCGGCACGCTGGCAAAGACCACCCAGCCCCCGTGCTCCCCGGGACCGGCCCGGAAGGTGCCACCAAGCGCACGGACCCGCTCCTCCATGGAGGCAAGCCCCATGCCCGGGCAGCCCGGGGCAGGAGGCGGGCCCGCGTCCGCGCCCGGAGTTCCGTCATCGGCCACCCGCAGCCTCCAGATCCCCGGGTGCTCCGCGAACTCCACGCTCACGTGCCGAGCGTGCGCGTGGCGCAGCGTGTTTGAGAGCGCCTCGCGAGCCACTGCCAGAAGGCAGCTCGCCACCGCCAGCGGCACGTCGGACGCCTCCGTCCGGCAGCTCACCTCTACGCCAGAGTCCGCGCAGACGGCCTCCGCCGCCGCGCGCAGCTGCACGGAGAGGTCGCAGCCGTCGTCGCGCAGGTCGTGCACGCTCGCGCGCACCTCGTCGAGGGCCTCGCGCAGCGTGCCAGCCACCGCCGCGAAGTCCCTCTCGCACTCCTGCCCGGCGTGGACCACGCGCTGTGCCTCTGCCTGCACGACCGCCCGCGTGAGCAGGTGGCCCACGTTGTCGTGAATCTCGCGCGCGATGCGCGCCCGCTCGGAGAGCGTGGCGAGACGCACCTCGTAGTCCTGCGCGTCCATGAGGTCGCGGTTGCGCGCCTCGAGGGCCAGCTCGCGCTCGCGCAGGGCGTCTGCCGCGCGGAGGTTCTCCGCGCGCTGCCCCAGCATGCGGCTCGTGCGCCCGGCAAGCAGCGAGGCCACGAGCACGGCGAGAAGCGCGACGAGGGCCGCGGGTGCCACGAGCTCGCCGCGCCAGGCGGCGGCAAGCGGCAGGAGCGCGCACGCGGCGGCGAGCCAGCGGGTGCGATGCCCGGCGGCCAGGTCGTAGGCGACCGGCGCCACGAAGGCGCCAGCCACCGGCACCGCGAGCGAAAGCGCCGCGTAGGCGAGGGTCGGCACGAGCCGCGCGCGACCGCGAAGCAGCTCGGGGGCAAACGCGCAGGCAATCGAGGCGAGCAGCGAGCCCACGACGTCAGCGCCCGTCCCCGTGAGGGCAAGCGCGCCGGCGCAGCACGCGAGCGCCACAAACTTGTCAGCGATTCTTTCCATGCGGGGATTCTAGCAGGCGCGGCGCGGGCGACACCCGTGACATCTGTCACGTACCGCCCGTCCTTCTCGTGACATACGTCACTTCCGGGCGCACGGCCGACGACGCACACTTGAGCCACCGACCGCATAAGGAGGAGACATGACCGACATCGTGCGCGTGGAGGGGCTCGTGAAGCGCTACGGTCAGACGCTGGCGCTCGACCACCTCGACCTCGCCGTGGCACAGGGGGAGATCTTCGGCCTTCTGGGCCCCAACGGCTGCGGCAAGACCACGGCCATCAACTGCATCCTGCAGCTGCTCACCTACGACCGCGGCTCCATCGAGCTCTTCGGCGAGCCGATGGCGCCCTCCCGCCACGACCTCAAGCGACGCATCGGCGTGGTCCCGCAGCAGGTGGCCGTGCTCGACGAGCTCACCGTGCGCGAGAACGTGGATGCCTTCTGCGCGCTCTACGTTCCCGACCGCCGCGAGCGCCGCCGCCTGGTGGACGAGGCGCTCGACTTCGTGGGCCTGGCCGAGCACGCAACCAAGCGCCCGCGCAGGCTCTCGGGCGGCCTGGCGCGCCGGCTCAACATCGCCTGCGGCATCGCGCACCGGCCCGAGCTGCTCTTCCTCGACGAGCCCACCGTGGCCGTGGACCCGCAGAGCAGAAACGCCATCCTGGACGGCATCTGCCGCCTGCGTGACTCAGGCGCCACCGTGGTCTACACGAGCCACTACATGGAGGAGGTCGAGCAGATCTGCGGGCGCGTCATGATCATGGACGCAGGGCGCGCCATCGCGCAGGGCACCTGCGACGAGCTCAAGCGCCTCATAGACGCCGGCGAGAAGATCGTGGCGCAGACGGGGCCCCTCGCACCCGAGACGCTCGCGCGCCTGGAGGCGCTGCCGTGCGTGAGGCGCGCCTCCTACGCCGACGGCGAGCTGCGCGTGGACTGCGCGCCGGCCGCCCACGCGCTCGTGGACGTGCTCGAGGAGCTGCGCGCGGCCGGCGTGAGCTGCGGGCGCGTCTGGAGCGAGCCTCCCACCCTGAACGACGTCTTCCTCGAGCTCTGCGGCCGTGAACTGCGCGACTAGGGGGGTGTGCCGTGAAAGACGTGCTCTCGCTTCTGCGCTTTGACCTCACCCAGGCGCTGCGCAACCGCGGCGTGGTCATCTGGGTGCTGCTGTTCCCGCTGCTTTTGGCCACGGTCTTCGTGTTCATGTTCGACGGCTACGCCTCCGGCGAGGCGGCGCACGCGGCGCGCGTGGGCGTGGTCTCGGACGGCTCGGCGGCGGCCGACGAGCTCGTCGCCGTGCTGGACGAGCTCGCCTCCGGCGAGGAAGCGGTCCTCGAGGTCGTGACCTACCCCGACGAGGCGAGCGCCGCCGAGGGGGCGCAGTCCGAGGAGGTCTGCGCCTACGTCGTGGCCTCGGCGGACGCCGCACCGCGCATGGAGGTGCCCGCCCGCTCCACCGGGACCGTGGACCAGGCGGTGGTGCAGCTCGTGCTCGAGCGCTACCTGCAGGTCTCCTCGACGCTCGCGACCGTGGCCGAGGCCGACCCGGCGGCCCTCCCCTCCGCGGACGCCGCGACCCGCCTTGCCGAGGCGCTTGCCGGCGACGACGTGGAGAGCGTGCGCCTCTCCGTCCTGCGCACCGAGTCGAGCGAGTTCGCGCGCTACTACTACGCGATGCTCGGCTTCTCGAGCCTCATGGGCGCGCAGGTGGCGCTTTTGCTCGTGGTCACCAAGCGCGCGGACGGCTCGCCGGAGGGCGCGCGGCGCCAGCTCGGCGCGGTGGGGCCGGTCCGCCAGCTCGCAAGTGCCCTTCTCGCCGCGTGGGTCGTGGTCTTTGTCTGCCTTGTGGTGGCGCTCGTCTACATCAGAGTCGTCGCGGACGTCTCCTTTGGCGGCCGAGAGGGGCTGGCCGTTGCCGCCTGCGCCGCGTGCGCGCTGGTGAGCTGCGCCATCGGAACCTTCATCGGCTCGATCCCGCGGCTCTCCACGTCCGCCAAGGACGTCATCTGCACCATCGCGACGATGGGCCTCTCGCTCCCGGCGGGGCTCTTCGGCACGCCGTCGCTTCGCCTGGCCGACTGGCTCTCCCTCCACCTGCCGTGGGCGCAGGCGATAAACCCGGCGGTGCAGGTCGGCGAGGCCTTCTACCGTCTGGCGTTCTACGACTCGCTCGCGCCGTTCGCCCAGTCCGTGGGCACGATCCTGTCCATCTCCGCCGTGCTTTTAGCCGTGGCGGCGCTCTTCATGAGGAGGCAGCGCTATGCAGCTCTTTAGGCTTGCTGGGCGCGTGGTCCTGCGGCACCGCGGGCTTCTCGCCCTCTACGTGGTCATGCTCGGGGCCTTTGGCTGGCTCATGGCCTCCTACGTAGGCACGGACTCGAGCGCCTACGAGGCCGCCCGGCCGACCGTGGCCGTGATTGACCGGGACGGCTCCGCGGTGTCCGCGGCGCTGGCCGGCTGCGCCGCCGAGGCGGGCGAGCTCGTGGAGCTGCCCGACACCACCTACGCGCTGCAGGACGCGGCCGCCAAGGACCTGGCAAACTACGTGCTCGTGATCCCCGCGGGCTACGGGGAGGCCCTCGAGGCGGCGGCCCGCGAGGGCGCCGAGATGCCGGAGCTCGAGTGCGTGGTGAGCTACAGCGACGCGCGCGGCTCGCTCGCCGACCAGCGCGTGCGCGCCTACGCCCAGCAGTTCTACGCGCTTCTCGCCGGCACGGGGCTCTCCGTGGATCAGGCCGTGGCCTGCGCGGAGGAGGCGCGGGCGTCGGAGGGGGCCCGTCTTGAGGTGGGCGTCATAGAGTCGGGCGACTCCGGGGCGCTGCCGACGGACTACCTCGTCTTCATGCAGTTCTCGACCTACGCCCTCTTTGGCGGGACGGCCATCCTCATCGCATGCGGGCTGCGCTCGCTCGGGCGCGACCAGCCGGTCACGGCGCGCCTGCTCGCGGCCCCGGTCTCCGACACGGCGCGCGGGACCCAGCTCGCGCTCGCCTGTCTCGGCGTGGGGCTCGCAGTCTGGGCGGCGATGGGCTTGCTCGGGGCGCTCTGGTGCGCGGAGTCGCTCGCGGGCTCGGACGTGCGGCTGGCGGCGCTCGCGCAGGTGCCGCTCTTGGCCCTAGCCTGCGTGGGCGCGGCGTACGGCTACTTGCTCTGGGGCCTCGGGGCCACCGGGGACATCGCGCACGCGGCGGGCAACATGGGATCGATGGTGCTCACGTTCCTGGGCGGGACCTGGGTCCAGCAGGCGAGCATGGGCGCGGCGGTGACGGCCGTGGCGCGCCTCACCCCCATCTGGTGGTCCGTCCATGCCATGGGCGCGGTGTACGCGTCCGACGGCCTCACCGGAGAGCTCGTGGCGAGCGTGCTCACACAGTCCGCGATCGTGGCGCTCTTCGCCGTGGCGATCGCGGTGGCCGGGACCGCGCTGGCGCGCGCCCGCGCCCGGTCCTAGGCGGCGGGCCTACAGGTACTGGCGCCAGTCCTCGTCCTCGTCGACGTCATCCGCGACGGAGCGCTCGGCCTCGGCGGCAGCGCGCTCGGCGCGACTCACGTACGGGGCATCGTTGACCTCGGGGAACGTGGCCAGCGCGTGCTCGAAGACCTCGAGGTTCTCGTCAAAGCGGCCGCGGGGCACCGCGAAGACCACCTCGCGCGCGGCATGCGTCCCGCGCTCCAGCTCGATGCGAAAGGCCTCCGCCACCGCGGCCGCCTCCCAGCCAAAGCTGCCGCAGCCGAAGGCGCCGAGCACGAGCTTCTTGTGTCCCAGGTCATCCGCGATAGCCATGACCAGCCGGATGCGGTCGCGCAGGGCGCGAAGCAGCGCGTCCTCCCCCACGTGGTACTCCTCGCGGGCGCGGCGCGCGTCCGGCGCGGCCGCCACGATCACGTCCGCGTAGGAGTGGTAGTCGTCGCGCTCAAAGCGCACGCGCGGCACCACGAGCGCCCGGTTGCGGTAGAGGTGGCAGTTCAGATTGCGCCGACGGTTCTCCGCGTACCAGGCGCCCTTCTCGCGCAGCACGTTGTAGAGGAAGCTCGCCGCGCAGAGCGCCTGCTCCTGCGCCCATGCGCCGCGCTCGTAGCCGCCGCCGGGGTACAGGAACGAGGCGAAGTCAAGGACGGCCAGGTCGCAGGCAGAGGCCAGGCCGCGCCCGCGCGCGAGGACCGCGGCAACGGAGTCCTCGTCAACCACGCTCACCTGCGGGACGCACGGCTCTGTCACCCGCATGGACGGAGCCGCGTCGTAGACGCGCGTCGAGGCAACGGCTGCAGCGATCTCATCAGGAAACCGCCGGTCCATATCCTCGACGTGGCGCCGGGCCAGCTCGGCTCGGCTGGGTCCGCGACCATCTCGACGTGCGCTCTTCTCGGCCATCCTGCCCCCTTCGTCGGCTTTTCTGTCATTCTCGCACAACGGCGGAGCCAAGATCACCGCAAGCGCGCCCTGGCTTGCAGCTTTATGCTTGTAATACGGGTATCGATGACAAAGGTGACAGGGTCGACTGTCATGAACCTTTCATGACAGTCGACCCTGTCACCTTTGTCATCACCTTTGTCATCATTTGGGTTCGTCTAGCGACGTGAGGCGCGTGCCGCCAGCATCTCGCGCGCGAGGTCGCGGCTCGCCTCGCCGGTGTCGCCGGAGAGCATGCGCGCGACCTCGGCCACGCGCTCCTCGCCGGAAAGCTCGACGAGGCTCGTCTCGGGGAGGTCGCCCCCGGACTTGCGCACGAGATAGTGCCGCTGCGCGGCAACCGCCACCTGGGCGAGGTGCGTGACCACGATGACCTGGTGCGTGGCCGCGAGCCGCGCGAGCACACCCGCGAGCGCGACCGCCGTGGCCCCGCCCACCCCCGCGTCGACCTCGTCAAAGACGAGCGTCTCGCACAGGTCCGCCTCGCCGAGCACCACCTTGCACGCCAGCATCACGCGACTGACCTCGCCGCCCGAGGCGATCTTGCGCAGCGGGCGCGCCGTGAGGCCCGCGGCGGGACGATAGAGAAACTCCACGCGAGAAGGTCCGCGGCGCCCCCACTCCGCGCGGGGCAGCCGCTCGATAGAGACCTCGAGCTCGGCGGTTCCCATCTCGAGAAGCGCCATCTGCTCGGTGACCGCGGCGGCGAGGCGGGGCGCCGCCTCGGCGCGCACGGCGTCAAGGGCGTCAGCCGCCTCCGCCAGCGCGGCCTCTCGGCGCTCGAGCTCCTCGGCGGCACGGCGCTCGAGCTCGCCGCCGTCGCTCGCCGCTGCCACAACCTCGCGTGCCCGCTCGCGGCGCTCGAGCACGTCCGCCATGCGCGGGCCATACGTGCGCATGAGCCCCTCCAGCCGGGAGAGGCGCGTCTGGATCCGCTCGAGCTCCTCTGGGTCAAAGTCCACCTCGTCGGCGTAGTCGCGCAGCTCGGACGAGACGTCCTCGATGTCGATGAGCGAGCTCTCGAGGGTCTTTGCCCACGTGCCGAGCGCGGGGTCAAAGCGCGCGGCGTCCTCGAGCGCGCGAACGGCATCGCTCAGGGCGTCGCAGACGCCGTCGTCACCGGAGAGCAGCTCGCGGGCACCAGAGGCGGCGGCCATGAGGGCCTCGCCGTGCTCCACGCGCGGGAGCTGCGCCTCGAGCTCCTCGAGCTCCCCCTCGCGCGGGTCCACCTCGTCGATGCGGCGCAGCGCGAAGGCGGCCTCCTCGAGGCGCTCGCCCGTGGCACGGCTCATCTCTCGCACGCGCTCCAGCTCGGAGGCGGCCTGCTCGGAGGCCGCAAGCGCGTCCGCATACGCCGCGAGCGCATCTGCGGCCGCTGCGCCGATCCACGAGTCGAGCATCTCAACGTGCGACTGGATGGCAAGAAGGCGCTGGTGCTCGTGCTGGCCGCAGAGGTCGACCGTTGAGCCAACGCGCTCGGCGAGCTCGCGCACGCTCGCCATGTGGCCGTTGATCTCCACGCGCCCGCGCCCGTCCGCACCCACGCGACGGCGCACCACGGTGCCGTCCTCGTCGTCGCCGCGCAGGAAGAGGCGACCCTCGACCTCCAGTGACGGCGCCCCCTCGCGGACCATGCCCGCGTCAGAGCGCTCCCCCACCAGCAGCTTCACCGAGGAGAGCAGCGCCGTCTTGCCCGCACCCGTCTCGCCCGTGAGCACCGTGAGGCCGGGGGCGGGCTCGATGGTCGCATCGTGGATGAGCGCGACGTCGCGCACGTGGAGCTCGTCGATCATCTACTTTCCCACCTGCCCGTAGAAGACGCGCGAGACCGAGTCGTAGAAGCTCTGCGCGCTGCGATCAAGAAGCACGATGTCTCCGGGGCCGCGCCGCACGCACGCCCTCACCCCGCGCCAGCCCTTCTCGCGCGGGACGGGCTGGCCGTCGGCAAAGAAGTGGCGCATGACCGGGCGCTCCGGGCTCATCTCGATCTCCACGACGTCGGCCGGGGAGGTGAGGAAGGCGCGCGCCATGATGGTGTGGGGCGCGATGGGCACGCACACCATGCCCGTGAACTCCGGGGTCACGATGGGGCCGCCCGCGGCGAGCGCGTAGCCTGTCGAGCCGGTTGCCGTGGAGACCACAAAGCCGTCGCCGCGCAGGCGGTCGATGTGCTTGCCCGAGACGGAGACGTCAAACTCCACCATGTTGCCCGCACCGCCGCGCGAGACGGCAAAGTCGTTGAGCGCAAAGCAGCGGCGGGTGTGGGTCTCGCCCTCGCGGTCCTCGAACTCGCACTCGATGTCGAGCGTTGCGCGACGGGAGACGTGCAGCTCGCCGGCAAGGGCGTCGGCCACGGTCACGATGAGCTCCTCCGGGCACGCCGCGGTGAGAAAGCCGAGGTGGCCGTAGGAGATGCCCACGATGGGGGTGCCGGCGTAGCCCACGATGCGCGCAGCACGCAGCAGCGTGCCGTCACCGCCGAGCGAGACCACCAGGTCACAGCCCTCGGCGGAGTCCTCGGCACTGGGAAAGAGCCTCTTGTCGCGAGCCCACAGCACGTCGGCGCCCTGGTCAAAGAGCCACTCCTCAAGGTGGCGGGCGCCCTCCAGGGCGTCGGCACGGGAGAAGTTGGGAACAATGAGTACCTTCACGGAGGCGTCCTCCTTCATAGCTCAACGTACCGAGTGTAGCATCACGCCCCGCGCCGCCTCGCTCCAGACACTCCTCAGTTTTGGGCAAAACCTTTGATGCAAAGGCGCTCCTGGCATCAAAGGTTTTGCCCAAAACCAAGGTAAAACGTGGCAGAACGCGCAAAACTGGCGAGAAGAGCGTTCTTCTCGCCGGGTGCATATCAAATATGTTGCCCAAAACCCAGGGGAACGTAACGGAAACGGCCTTCTCGCGAACGCACAAGGGGGCGCAAACGCAAAAGTGCCCCGTTTGGGACAGAGCCGGCGTTACCCGCGGACGCCGCAGAGAAGGTACTCGACGTTGCCCTTGTGCCCGGTGATGGGGCTCTCGCAGGTTCCGACCACGGTGAGCCCACCCTCCTCAAAGGCGTCACGGACCCGCTCGAGCGCAGCGAGACGAACGGCGGGGTCGCGGACAACACCGCCCTCCCCCACCTCCTCGCGCGGGGCCTCGAACTGCGGCTTGACCAGCGTGAGAAAGGTGCCGTGCGGCCGGAGCAGCTCGAGCACCGCGGGCAGCACCGTGAGCACGGAGGTGAAGGAGACGTCGCACACGGCAAGGTCGACCGCGCCCGCGCCCACGATCCCCGGCACGTCCACGATGTTGGTGCGCTCGAGCAGGCGCACGCGCGGGTCCTGGCGCAGCTCCCACGAGAACTGCGCGTACCCAACGTCAACGGAGATGACGAACGCGGCGCCTCGCTTGAGCAGGCAATCGGTAAAGCCGCCCGTCGAGCAGCCAACGTCCAGGCAGGCAAGGCCGGTGGGATTGACCCCAAACTCGTCGAGGCCGCACTCGAGCTTGAGCCCCCCTCGGCTCACAAAGCGGGAGCGGCCGCGCACGTGCAGCTCGATTCCCGGCCTGACCTGCTCGCCGGGGGCGGTGAGACGACGGTCCGACGTGGAGACGTCGCCCGCCATCACGGCGCGCATGGCCTCGTCTGTGGTTGAGAAAAAGCCCTGCTCAACGAGCTCCGCGTCAAGGCGACGGCGAGCGGGCATGCTCTACTGCCCGTCGGAGCCGTCTGCGGGGGCATCCGGCGCGGCGTCCGGATCAGCGTCCTTCTCGCCCTGCTCGCCGGCGTCCTTCTTTGCGCCCTCGGCCTCCTGGACCAGGCGGGCCTCCTCCTCGGGCGAGAAGTCCGTGGCATCAACGAGGCTCACGGCCTTGGAGCCAAGTGCGATGGCCTCGTCAAAGAGGTCGAGCGAGCGCTCGAGAGAGACGTCCTTGTCGCGCACCTGCGTAACGATGTCATCGAGACGATCGGTGATGTCCGAGAAGGTCTGGTAGCGGGAGACGTCAACGCGGGCCATTTACTCGGCCTCCCCCGTCGGGACGTCATCCTCGGCGGCCTCATCCTCGGCGGCAGCGGCACGCGCGGCCTCGCGCGCGACGGAGACAACGTCCACCCCGGCGTCGAGGTCGTCGGCAACGCGGCCGAGCACGCCGTTCACAAAGCGGGAGGACTCGTCGGTGCCGTAGGCCTTGGCGAGCTCCACGCACTCGTCGATGGTAACGGGCACGTCAACCTCGTCCACGTGCAGCATCTCGTAGAGCGCGAGGCGCAGGAGGTTGCGGTCCACGGCGTTGAGGCGCGAGAGCTTCCAGCCCTTCGCGCGCATCGAGATGACGGCATCGAGGTCCGGGCGCGCCACGTCGGCGCCGAGCGCGAGCTGGCGCGCGTAGTCGTCGAGCGGGCCCTCCGAGAGGGCGTAGTCGCCATCGAGGACCTCGAGAACGGCAAGGTTGTTTGCCTCCGCCTGGAAGAGCAGCTGGAGGGCCTGGCTGCGGGCAAGGGTGCGTCCGCCAAAGTGGGTGCTCAAGTTCGCGTTACTCCTTGGGGAAGACGAGGCTGTCAATGCAGACGTCAACGGCGGAGACGCCAACGCCAATCTGCTCGGTGACGGCGCGGGCGACCTCGGCGCGCACGTCGGCGGCGAGCTTGGTGAAGGGGTAGCCGTAGAAGACGGCAAGGTGCACGGTCACGTGGAGCTGGTCGTCCTCGACAAAGGACTCGACGGCCTTCTCCGGGGCCACGCTCCTGCTCGTGAAGACCGAGATGAGGCTCGAGGCAATGTCGTTACCGCCCACGGAGGCAACGCCTTCGGCGCGGCGCGCGGCAATGGAGACGATCGTGGAGACGACATCCTTGGAGATGCCGATGCCAGAGACGTGGAGCTCGCTTTCGGCCATGGAGGACCTCCCTGCTCGGTTCATTCGTTCATTCTGACAGTATACCCGTTGTGTGCCGAGAAGAGCGGCGAGGCCGCCCCGGTCTCCCGGAGCGGCCCCGAACGCGCGTTCTTCTCGTCCGGCGTTAGACGCGACCGACGAACTTGCCGCCGTCGCGGGTGTCGACCTTGATCTTCTCGCCCACGTTGAGGTAGAGCGGGACCTGGATCACGGCGCCGGTCTCGATGGTGGCGGGCTTGGAGCCGCCCTGGACGGTGTCGCCCTTGAAGCCGGGGTCGGTCTCGGTGATCTCCACCTCGATGAACATCGGGGGCTGGACGCCGAGGAGCTCGGTGTCGGCGTAGAGGAGCTGCGCGTTGTCGTTCTCCTTGAACCACTTGGCGTTGTCACCGATGAAGTCCGCGGAGAGCTCGACCTGCTCGTAGGTCTCGTTGTCCATGAAGTAGAAGGTGGCGCCGTCGTTGTAGAGGTACTGCATCTCCTTGGTGATGAGCTGCACGTTCTCAAACTTGGTGCCGGCGTTGCAGGTCTGGTCGATCACGCGACCGGTCTTGAGATCGCGGATCTTGTAACGGACGAAGGCGCCGCCCTTGCCGGGCTTGACGTGCTGGAACTCAACGATCGTGTAGTACTTGTCGTTGATCTTGAGGCCCATGCCGTTCTTGAAGTCTGCAGTGCTGATGGTTGCCATGTCGCGCCTTTCTGGTCGTACTCGCATACGGTGGGATATTTTAGCACCCGTCGCCCGTCTGCGCGCAGATTCCATGATGGGCCAAGAAGGACGCGGCCTCCCTCGCCGCACCCTCCCCCAAAGTGTCGATTTGCGTCCCCGCGCCGCCCGGCGGGGACGCGCGCCGACACTCTGCGAGCCAAAAGTGTCGGCAACGGTCCTCGCTCAGAAAAATGGGGGCGCTTCCCGACGTTTCAGAGATGAGAAACGTCGGGAAGCGTCCCCAAGCGCAGCACGTCGAGAAGAGCGCCGCCAGCCCCTACCCGCGGTGGGTGAGGCGGTGCCACAGCCCCGAGAAGCCCGCGCGCATGACGCCGAAAAACGTCGCCGACCGCACGATCTTCTCGCCGCCGATGTGGTCGCGCACAGCGCGCAGAAGCCTGTGGTTGTTGCGGGCGGAAAACGAGAAGTGCCCGTTCTCCTTGGTGAAGACCGCGAAGCGCGGGATCACGCGCCCGCCGAACATGACCGACGCGTCGACGTGGTCGACCTGGTCCCACGGGATCTGGATGTAGTCCTCGACGTTGCGCTCGTTGTAGAACTCGAGCGCCTTGTCCCCCACCATCATCGAGCCGGTGACGGAGAAGCCCGTGAACATGGTGGCGGGGATGGTGAGGTCGACCGTGGTGTTCTGAGACTGGGCCATGACCCTGCCCACCTCCTTTCCGAGAAAAGCGAGGGGCCGCGCCCCGTCGCAAAGAGCCATTGTGACACTTCCGACGGATGCGCGGCCCCGAGAAGGCCGAGATGGCGAGCTTAGAGCAGGCCGACGAGGTGACCGACGATGCCCACGGCGAACATGCCGATGATGATCACGATCGGGGAGACCTTCTTCTTGAGCAGCCAGCAGCACAGCAGCGTCACGCACACGGCGGCAAGACCCGGGATGAGGCTGTCGAGGTTGGCCTGAAGCGTGGTGACCTTGATCTGCTCGAGACCAGTAGAGCCGAGGGAGGCGTACTGCGAGAGCGCGCTGTGAATCGCGTCCGCGACGCCCTGGCCACCCTGGCCGGCGGTGTCGGCGATGGCGGTCCAGTCAATGAAGGCGCCGTCGGACTGCTCGACGCGGGAGACCACCGGCGCGAAGGAGATGGACACCCAGCGCTGGACCAGGCCACCGATGACGAACATGCCGAGGATGGAGGCGCCCTCGGTGATCTTGCCCATCAGACCACCGGAGAGGTCCTTGGTGATGGAGGTGCCGAGCTTGTAGCCAAACTCCTGCGTGTACCAGATGAACGCCATGCGGATGAGGTTCCAGAGCACGAAGAACAGGATCGGGCCGACGATGTTGCCCTCCATGGCGAGCGACGCGCCGAGCGCGCCGAGCAGCGGGCGGAGGGTGAACCAGAACGCCGGGTCACCGACGCCGGCGAGCGGGCCCATCATGCCGACCTTGACGCCCTGGATGGCGGCGTCGTCGACGGGCGCGCCGTTGGCGCGGTCCTCCTCGAGGGCGAGCGTGACGCCCATGACGGGGGCCGAGACGTACGGGTGCGTGTTGTAGAACTCCATGTGACGCTTGAGCGCCGCGATCTGGTCATCCTTGTTGGGGTAGAGCTTCTTGATGGCCGGGATGATGGAGTAGCACCAGCCGCCGTTCTGCATGCGCTCGTAGTTCCAGGAGCCCTGGAGGAACTGGTGGCGCCAGGCGACGGACATGCGGTCCTTCTTGGACAGGGTTACCTTGTTCTCTGCCATGTGTTCTCTCCTCCCTTCCTACTCGTAGTCGTCCAGGATGTCGCCGAGCGGGTCGCCCGAGCCGGCGGCGCCGGCACCGGCCTTGGCGGCCTCCTTGAGGCCCAGGTAGATGAGGGCCAGGGAGATGCCGATGACGCCGAGGGCGATGAGGGTCAGCTCGGAGATGGCGGCGACGCAGAAGCCGAGCGCGAAGAACGGCCAGACCTCGTTGGTGGCCATCATGTTGATGACCATGGCGTAGCCGACGGCCGCGACCATGCCGCCACCGATCGTCATGCCCTCGTTGAGCCACGCGGGCATCATGTTGAGGGCGCCCATGACGGCCTTGTCGGGGATGAAGCAGAGCGCGGCGGCCGGGATGGCGATGCGGATGCCCTGCATGCAGATGGCCGCGATCTGCCAGGCCTCGATGGCCGCGAAGTTGCCCTTGGCCGCAGCGGCGTCCTGGGCGTGGACCACGGGGATGGCGAGCGTGCGGACGATCATCGTCAGGAACAGGCCGGCGACGGACAGCGGCACGGCGACGGCGATGGCCGTGGTGATGGCCTCGCCCTGGTCGGCCCCACCGTTGAGGGCGATGACCATGAGGATGGCCGAGGCCACCGAGGCGAGCGCCGCGTCGGGTGCGACGGCGGCGCCGATGTTGGCCCAGCCGAGGGCCATCATCTGGAGCGTGCCGCCGAGGATGATGCCCGCCTCGAGGTGACCGGTCACCAGACCGATCAGCGTGCAGGCCACCAGCGGCTGGTGGAACTGGAACTCGTCAAGGATGCCCTCCATGCCGGCAAAGAAGGCGACAATGACGATAAGGACGATTGCGAAAACCGACATGCTTCCCTCCTTCTTATGCCTGTGCGGCCTGTGCGGCGAGCTCGGACTTGGCCTTGCTCATCATGGCCTCAAAGTTCTCGGGCGCGTCCGCGGGAACCTTGCGGATGTCGAACGTGACGCCCTTGGCCGTGAGTGCCTCGAGGCACTCGACGTCGGCCTGGTCCATGGCGATGGCGTTCGTGACGACGACCTTGCCCACGGAGTGGGCCATGGAGCCGATGTTGACGTTCTTGATGTCGACGCCGCCCTCGATGGCCTTGAGGACGTCCTGCGGGGTCTCAAAGAGCAGGAACGCCTTGGTGGCGCCGAAGCGCGGGTCCTTGGAGACCTCGATCATCTTCTTGATGGGGATGACGTGGGCCTTGACTCCCGGAGGCGCGGCCTGGACGATCATCGTCTTGCGCAGCTCGTCGTGGGCAACGCCATCGGAGACGACGATGATGCGGTCGGGGTTGATCGCCTTGGTCCACGCGGTGGCAACCTGGCCGTGCAGCAGGCGGGTGTCAACGCGGCAGTGGGCGATCTTGATGTGCCCGTCGCCGAGCACGGTGCCGGGCGGGATGGCGCCGGCAGGAGCGGCAGCGGGCGCGGGGGCAGCGGCGGGCGCGGCCTCGGCGGGAGCGAGTTCCTCGGGCTTGATGCAGACGCCGGCTTTGGCCTCGGGATAGATGGCCTTGGCAACCTCGGCGGCGGAGTCGCTGCCCATGCGCTCGCCATAGGCGGAGATGAGCATCGGGAGGTTGAGACCGCCCACAGCGACCCAGTTCTCGTGCCCCTCCTCCTCGAGCAGCAGCGAGACCTGGTTCCAGGGTGTGCCACCCTGGAGGTCGACCAGGAACAGCACCCGATCCTGGTCATCGAAGCCGGAGACAGCTTCGAGGATCTTTGCCCTGAGGTCATCTGGCCCCATCTCGGGCATGAGCGTCACGGCAGCGACGTTCTCCTGCGGGCCAAAGATCATCTGGCCGGACATCTTGATGCCCTCGGCGAACGTGCCATGACTGGCTAGAACAATGCTAACCACCGCTTACCTCCTTCTTTTCATCGCGGACTCTTACCTACGGACACATACGCACAGCAGCAAGTTCCCCCTGCACAATTTCTCCCCCACTGCTCCACATACCGTCCATATCTTACCAACTTGTGCTCACCTCGTGAAGATGTTTCGTAGACATTTCTTGTGCACAACGCTCGGCGAGAAGAACCGCCCTCTGGGGGCCGCTGGGCATGTCCCCGTGCTCAAACAGCTTCGCGAGCAAAGAGCGCGCGGCTGCAGAACTGCGCGCGGGAACATGCCCAGTGGCCGTGCGGGTGTCATCCGACCAAGAGGCAGACGGCAACGAAGGCGCCCTCCGACGTACCTCCGCGCGCAGTTCTGCAGCGAGCGCTCTTTGCTCGCGAAGCTGTTTGAGCACGGGGGTATGTCGGAGGGCGCCGGGCGGCCCCAGGAGACGGTTCTTCTCGGCAAATCGTCTGGAAGCTGCCCTGGGTGGGGTACGGGCGAGTTCTGGACGGTTTGGGCTGATAAACCGTCCGGAACTTGCCTGTGGTAGGAGTACGGGCAGGTTGTGGACGGTTTGGGCGAGAAGAACGTCCGGAAGTTGCCCGTAGATGGAGAACGGGCGGGTCCCGGACGGTTTCTGGCTTCAAACCGTCCGGGACCCGCCCGCAGGCGCACGGTTCTTCTCGGCTGCTACTTGCCCACGATCACGAGATCGTGAGTGGAGCGGGTGAAGGGCTCGTAGCCGTCCTCGGTGACCACGCCAAAGTCCTCGAGGCGAATGCCGAACTTGCCGGGCAGGTAGATGCCGGGCTCGATGGTCACCACGGAGCCCGCGGGGATGGGCTTGTCCCACCCGCGGTTGAAGTTGGGCCGCTCGTGAATCTCCAGGCCTACGCCGTGGCCGAGACCATGCTTGAAGAAGTCGCCGTAACCGGCCTCGGTGATGACGTCGACGGCGATGTTGTGGATGTCGCGGCCGATCACGCCGGCGCGCACGGCGGCGGCGCAGGCCTCATGCGCGCGACGGACCACGTCGTAGACCGCGCGCTGCTCTGCGGAGGGCTCGCCCACGCAGACGGTGCGCGTCATGTCCGAGTGATAGTCGTGGAAGCCCGCGCCGTAGTCCATGACGATGAGGTCGCCCTCGGCCACGACGGTCTGACCGGGCTGGGCGTGCGGGTTGGCGCCGTTTGCGCCGGTGGCGATGATGGTGCCAAAGGAGAGCTCGTCGGCGCCGTGGCTGAGCATGTAGTTCTCGAGCTCAACGCGGATGTCCTGCTCGGTGATGCCGGCGCGGATGAAGCCGCAGATGTGATCGAAGGCGGCGTCGGTCACCTCCTGGGCGCGGCGCATGAGCTCGATCTCCTCGGCGTCCTTGACCATGCGCAGGTCACAGATGTCACCGTGCATGCGCGGGGTGAGGCAGGCGATCGACGCCGCAGAGCACGCAGCGAGAAACGCGTCGTAGAACGCGAGGTCGCACGTGTCCTCAACGGCAACGACGCGCGAGCGGGTAGCGCGGGCGCGCTCAGCCGCCCAGGTGGCAGGAGAGACGATGTCCTGGTCGATGGTCCAGGCGCAGTCCTTCCCCAGGCGCGTGACAAAGGTGTTGTAGTAGCGCGAGTCCGTGTGGAGCCAGAGGCCGTCGGCCGTCACAAAGGCCGTGTGGGCGACCTCGTTGTCAAAGGTGCGCTCCGAGCCCGTGAGCCAGCGGAGGTCCGGGTTGTTGCGGAGGATCACCGCGTCGTAGCCGCGCTCCGCCATGAGCTCGCGCAGCCGCTCCACGCGACCCGCGCACGCACGTGCATCTGCCATGTTCTTCTCGCCTTTCCTTGTGTTTGGTTCTATGCGGTCGGGCGCGCGGCGCACCAGGCGCCAACGTGCTCGGCAAGGACGGAGTCGTCGATCGCCGTGAGGCGCACCCGGCCCAGGGCGCGCGGCAGGGCGAGCATGAGGCGCTTGGTGCGCGCGTAGCGCTCGGCGCGCATTGCCTCGAGCAGGCGATCGGGGTCAACGGCCACGGAGGTGGTGCCCAGGCCAAGGCGCTCGAGAAGCTCGTCCTGCGTGAACATGTCGTCCACCGGAAGCGACTCGCTCGCCGCGGCAAGGCGCGCGCAGAAGCGCAGGCCATCCGCAAGCACGCTCGAGAGCGGCACCTCGTCCCCCACGACCGAGCGCAGCGCGTGCGAGAAGCTCTGGCCGTACTCGATCGACTGGCGCATGGCCGCGGAGGACGCAGCGATGACCTTTCCGCGCGACCTGATCGTGGCCTGGAACTGCTTGATGAGCACGTCAACGTCGCCCGCGGCAAGGTCGTCCGTCGCGTCCCAGAGCGCCCCGAAGGCGCGGTCGGAGTCGCACATGGCGGTCTTGGTCATGACGGCAAAGGCCCTGAGCATGGGCTCGCTCGCGGGGTCGCAGTCAAAGAGCTCGGGATCGACCGAGGTGAAGCGTGCGCTGCCGTCCTGGGCGATCATGCGGGGCATGCCGGGGAGGTCGAGCGCGCGGGGCGTGGCACCAGAGACGATGGCGGCAAAGGGGTCCGTGGGCACCTCCGCCAGCGGGACGCCCCCGCACCAGGACGCACAGGCAAACGAGGCCACGGAGAGGCTCTCGTAGCCGCCCACCACCACAACGAGGTCGTCGGCCGTGACGTGCAGCTCCGCCAGGAGCGCGTCGAGCTCGCCCACGGCGGCAAGGTCGCAGGTCGAGAAGGGCAGCTCGCGGACGCTCAGGTCAAAGCCCTGGTCGGAGAGGTTCTGGCGCAGCGTCTCCACCGCTGCGGCGGGCGCGGCGGCCTCGTGCAGGAGCGCGCAGCCGTGCGGGCGGCCCACCGTGGACTTGAGGGCACGCGGGAGGTCGCTCACAATGCCCGCGCCCACGCGCAGGTCCATGGAGCCGCCCCTCAGCGTGACCCACTGACGCGCGGTCGCTGAGGCAATGGGCTTCTTCTCGGCCACCTCGGCCTGCTCGGCTACCTCGGCCTGCTCGGCTACCTCGGCCTGCTCGGCGGTCTCGACCTGCTCGCTCGTCTCGCTCACAGAAGCCCCCTCTCCCACAGCAGCTGGCCGGACTCCGACGCCACCTGCTCAAACGACTTGTTCCGAATGTCCACCGTGAGGTCCGCCGCGCCCTCGTAGAGCGGGCGGCGCCGGCGGTAGACCTCCGCCGCGTGCTCGGCGCTGCCGAGGTCGGGCCGGCGCTCGGGGCAGCGAATCTGGCGCAGCGAGTCCTCAAGATCGCCGTCGAGAAACACCACGACGCCCATCTCGTGCATGAGCTCGCAGTTCTCGGGCCGCTCGACGATGCCGCCGCCACAGCTCACGAGCAGCGACTTCTTGGTTGCCAGGCGAGCCAGCTCGCGGGTCTCCGCGTCGCGGAAGGCCTCCTCGCCATCCTGGGCAAAGATCTCCGAGACGCTCCTTCCCAGGGCGCGCTCAACGAGGCGGTCCGTGTCCACGTGCGGGCGATGGAAGAGCGCGCCGAGGTTGCGGGCAAGCGTCGACTTCCCCGCTCCGAGAAAGCCCACGAAGAAGATGTGGTCACACCCCTCGTGAACGACGTATCTCGGATCGTGCTGCACCTTCCACCTCTCTCCAGCCACATCCACGGCTCAGGTTTCCCAACTGTTTAGTTATACACGATTGTCCCCCGTCGGCAACTTGCACCGACGGGGCAGGCGCAATGGTGGCCCTACTCGCCGTCAAAGGAGATGCCGAGAAGGGCCAGCCGCTCAAAGACGCGAAAGACGTGCGTGTACCAGAGGTCGCGCCGTGACTGGGGCCGCACGAGCACCGTCCGCACGCCCGCGAGGTTGCCCGCCACCACGTCCGTGAAGACCTGGTCGCCGATCATCACTGTTGCCTCGGGCCCAACGCCCGCGCGACGCATCGCACGGCGCAGCGCAAACGGCGCCGGCTTCATGGCGTGGTCGACCACGTTCACGCCCAGCTCGCGGGCCGTGCGGCCCACCTGGCTGGAGTGGAAGTTGTTCGAGACGAGCCAGAGCGAGAGACCCGCCGCCCGTGCGCGCTCGAGCCAGTCCAGGACCTCGGCGGGAGCCTGGGCGGCGTCGCGCGGCACGCAGGTGTTGTCGCGGTCGAGCAGCACGAGGCGCACGCCCTCGCCCACCAGCCAGTCGATGTCAACCAGCGGGAGCGAGGCCACGTAGCGCGTCGCCCCAAACGGGCCGCGCCGCGCCTTACTGCGGGCGGTTGGCGATCGCCTGGTCGTGCTCATCGAGCGTCTCCGAGAAGGCAGCGTAGTCGCCGCTCAGGAAGAAGTAGAAGTAGCTCGTGTCGTTGGGGTAGGCCGCCGCCTGGATGGAGGCAAGGCCCGGCGAGCAGATCGGCGTGGGCGTGAGGCCGTAGTTGGTGTACGTGTTGTACGGGTCCTCCATCCTGAGGTCATCCGCCGTGACGTCGCGACCGAGGGAGTAGACCAGCGTGGCGTCGCTCTGGAGCATCATGCCCGCCTGGAGGCGGTTGTAGAACACGGAGGCAACGTCGCCGCGGTGCTCGTCCCCGCCCGCCTCGCGCTCGATGATCGAGGCCATCGTGATGATGTCGTCCTCGTTCACCGTGACGCCGTAGCGCTCCTGGATCTGCGCGCAGGCGGCCGTGAAGTCGATGCCGGAGACCTCGGTCTGATACTGGGAGAGCATGGCGCGGATGACGGTGTCCGCCGTGACCTCGGCCTCAGAGGAGAAGTCATAGGTCTTGGGGAAGAGGTAGCCCTCGAGCGAGTCGTTGGTCACGTCGGAGAGGAACGGGAAGTCCGCCACGTAGTTGGACGCCTTGGCCTGCGCGGTGAAGTCCGCCGCGGAGATGCCGAGCGACTGCTCCGCCGTGCTCGCGATCTGCGAGAGGGTGTAGCCCTCCGGGATGGTGATCTGGGCGGTCTTGACGTTGGGGCCCGTCGTGAGGAGGGTCACGATGTCCGCCAGGTCGGAGCCCGTCGTGATGCTGTAGGCACCGCTCATGATGGAGGACTCGGCCTCCATGCGGCGCGCCTGGGAGAGAAACTCGCTCTTGCTGGCAATGATGCCGTTGTCGTAGAGGATCTGCGCAACGTCGCCTGCGGCCGAGCCCTCGGGGATGGTGATGGTCACCTGGTTGCCGGGGACGACGGTCTGGGTCTCCTCGGTCTGCTGCGGGGCGTTGAGCGAGGGGATGACAACAAGGAACACAAGGCCCGCCACAATGGCGCAGGCGAGAAGAACGCCCGCGAGCGCGGCGACGCGGCCACCGCCGCCCGTGCCGCTCGCGCGCCTCACCTTGCCGGAGCTGGCGCGCTTGGTTGCCGCCGCGGTGCGGCGAGAGACGGTGCCGCCCGAGAGGGCGGAGCGCGGTGCCATCGCGCCCGTGCTGGACGCCGGGACCTCGTGGGCCCCGTCGTTTCTCGCGGGCCCAAAGTGAGAGCCGCCGTGCTTGGGTGCCTTGCCGTTGAAAGTAGCCATCATGCCCTCTCAGGTATGTCTGGCGTCAAGCCAGGACTGCAGAAACAGGGACGCCGCGACCATGTCGACCTTGCCTCGCATGGAGCGCTCGGAGAGCCCCTGCTCCCTCAGGATACGCTTGGCCTCCGCTGAAGAGAGGCGCTCGTCGGCAAATTCCAGCGGAAGTCCGCAGGATTTACCAATTGTTAAGGCCTGTTCCTTGATGCGGGCCGCCTGGGGGCCCTCCTCCCCCGCCATCGTGCGGGGCAGACCGCAGACGAGAAGCTCGGGCTCCCAGTCCTCGATCACGCGCCGGAAGGTGCTCGCGTGGGCGAGAACCTCCTGAGCGGGCAGGACGCAGACCGGCGAGGCCACGCGGGCATCCGGGTCACTCACCGCGATGCCCACGCGAACCTCGCCGATGTCAAGAGCCAGGACGCGCACTAGATTCCGAGCGCGGCACGCGCGGCGTCAAGAGCGGCGTCGATGCCAGAGGCGTCGGAGCCACCCGCCTGGGCCATGGCGGGCTTGCCGCCGCCCCGGCCGCCCACGAGCGCGGCGATGTCCTTGATGATCGATCCTGCCGAGAAGCCCTTGGCCACGGCACCGTCCGTGCCGCCGGCGAGAAGGGCCACCTTGCCGTCAGGCGTGGCGGAGGCAATCACGCAGGCCACGGGCTCGCCGCCCGCGGCGTCGCGGATGCCGTCCCACGCGGAGCGCATGTCCTTGCCGGTAAGGCCGTCCAGGCGCGCGATAACGACCTTGTAGCCGTCGAGCTCGACGGCGCCCTTGAAGGCGTCGGCCACCTTGCCGGCACCGGCACCGGTCGTCACGGCCTCGAGGGCCTTGCGCGTCTCGCGCAGCTCCTGCTCGAGGGACGCAACGCGCTCGGCGACGGCGTCCGGGCGGCACTTGAGCTCGCGGGCCACCTCGTCGAGGGTGAGCAGGCGCTCGTCCACGTACTCGATGGCGCCCATCGAGGTCACGGCCTCGATGCGGCGGGCGTTGGAGCCGACGGAACCCTCGGAGACGATCTTGAAGAGGCCCAGGTCGGCGGTGTTGCGCGCATGCGTGCCGCCGCAGAGCTCGCGGGAGAAGGGCTCCTCGGACTCGCCGGTGGAGACCACGCGGACCACGTCGCCGTACTTCTCGCCAAAGAGGGCGACGGCGCCGGAGGCCTTGGCCTCCTCGATTCCCATGACGCGGGTGACGATGGGCTCGCCGGCAAAGATCTCCGCGTTGACCATGCCCTCCACGCGCGCGAGCTCGTCTGCCGTCAGGGCCTCGAAGTGCGTGAAGTCAAAGCGCAGGCGGTCGGGGGCCACGAGCGATCCGGCCTGGGAGACGTGCTCGCCCAGGACCTTCTTGAGCGCGGCGTCGAGCAGGTGCGTGGCGGTGTGGTTGCGGCGGATGAGCTCGCGGCGCCCGGCGTCAATGGCGGCCGTGACCTCGGCGCCCACGGCAAGCGCGCCCTCCTCGACGGTGGCCGCGTGGGCGTAGAGCCCGCCGCGGACCTTGGTGTCGCGCACGCGCAGCGTGGCACCGTCGCAGGAGATGGTGCCGGTGTCGCCCACCTGGCCGCCCATCTCGGCGTAGAACGGGGTCACGTCGAGGACCACCTCGACCTCGGCGCCCCTCTCGGCACGCTCGACCTCCTCGCCGTCTGCCACGATGGCGAGCACGCGCGCGGCGGCCTCGTTCTTGTCGTAGCCGACAAACTCCGTGGCCGCCAGGCGGTCGGAGAGCGCGGTCCAGACGTCGTTGAAGGTGCCCCAGGCGTCGCGGTTGGCGGAGGCGCGGGCACGCTCGCGCTGCTCGGTCATGCAGGCGTCGAAGGCGTCCATGTCGACGGTCACGCCGCGGCCCTCGCAGATCTCACGCGTGAGGTCGATGGGGAAGCCGTAGGTGTCGTGCAGCTTGAAGGCAACCTCACCGGAGAGCGTAGCACCCTCCCCCAGGCCCTCGAGCTCGGAGGCGAGGCTCTGCTCGCCGGCGTCGAGCGTGGCTCCAAAGCGCTCCTCCTCGGCGCGCACGATGCCCTCCACGAGGGCGCGGTTCTCTACGACGGCCGGGTAGGTCTCTCCCATGAGCTCGCAGATCTTCTCCACGTAGGCGCAGAGGAACGCGCCCTCGATGCCCATGAGGCGGCCGTGGTAGACGGCGCGGCGCAGCAGGCGGCGCAGGACGTAGCCGCGGCCCTCGTTGCTGGGAAGGATGCCGTCGGAGATCATGAAGGTGACGGCGCGGGCGTGGTCGGCCACGATGCGCAGGCTGCGGTCGCGCGCGGCGTCCTCGCCGTAGGTCTTGCCCGAGAGGCGCCCGCCCACGCCGATGAGGCCCTGGAGCAGGTCGCCGTCATAGTTGGTGGACTTGTGCTGCATGATGGCTGCAATGCGCTCGAGGCCCATGCCAGTGTCGATGTTGCGGTGCGGCAGCTCCGGCAGCGACCCGTCCTCCTGGCGGTCGTACTGCGTGAAGACGAGGTTCCAGAACTCGAGGAAGCGGTCGCAGTCGTCGCAGCCGGGGCCGCAGTTGGGGCCGCCGCAGCCAAACTCCTCACCCTGGTCAAAGTAGATCTCGGAGCACGGGCCGCAGGGGCCGGTGGGGCCGGCCGCCCAGAAGTTGTCCTTCTCGCCGAGGCGGGAGATGTGGTCGTAGGGGACGCCCTGCTCGTGCCAGAGCTCGATGGCCTCGTCGTCGTCCTCAAAGACGGTCATGTAGAGACGCTCGGCGGGAAGGCCCAGGTGCTCGGGCGCGGTGATGAACTCGTAGGCCCAGGCGATGGCGTCGGCCTTGGAGTAGCCGCCAAAGGAGAAGTTGCCGAGCATCTCAAAGAAGGAGAGGTGCGTGGCGTCGCCGATGTTGTCGATGTCGTTGGTGCGCAGGCACTTCTGGCAGGAGCAGGCGCCAATCTCGGGCATGGTCTTCTTGCCCTGGTAGTACTCCTTGAACTGGTTCATGCCCGCGTTGGTGAGCAGCAACGACGGGTCGTCCGGGACAAGAGAGGACGACGGGTAGAGCTTGCAGCCCTTTTCCTCGAAGAAGCGGAGGAAGTCCTCGCGGATCTCTGCGGTGGTCATGGTCTTGTAGTCGGCGGTGCTCATATGTCTCCCCTGTGCTCGGGCTTCTCTGTGTACACAACCTTGTAAGTATAGCGTGTTGGCCTGTGGCTGCGTACTGGCGTTGTGCCGAGAAGTACGGGCGGCGGGTGGACGGTTTCGGGCGCGGAAACGTCCGGAACCTGCCCGTCCCGGAACTAGGGGCGGGATATGGACGAGTCCAAGGCCCGAAACGTCCGGAACCTGCCCGTCCACCAACTACGGGCGAGGTGTGGACGGTTTGGCGGATGAAAACGTCCGGCAGCCGCCCCTACTTGGCGGGAGCTTCTCCGCCGGTGTCCTTCTCGGCGTCCGGGCCCTTCTCGGCCTCCTTGTTCTCGTGCAGGCGAGAAAGACCGTCGAGCAGGCGGGACCGAGAGATGAAGGTGTCGTCGTCAAGGGCATCGAAGGTCGGGCGGGGCCTGCCCTGCGCGTCGTTGAACGGGGTGGAGCCAAAGAGGGCGCCCTCCTCGGACACGAGCTGTCGCCCGGTGTGGGTCTCGAAGTAGTAGACGAAGAAGCTCCTGATGGCAGCCGTGAGCGGCACGGCCAGTACCATGCCCACGGCGCCGCCCACGCACCCGCCGATGACGATGCCCACGAGCGAGAGCGCCGGGTGGATCTTGACCGCCGAGCGCATCACGATCGGCGAGAGCAGGTTGTCCGTGACGTTTTGCGCCACCACGGTGACCACGAGCGTCCAGAACGCGCAGAGCGGGCTCACAAAGAGGCCGAGAAGCACCGCGGAGACCGAGGAGAGCATGGGGCCGATCACCGGCACAAAGTGCAGGACAAACGTGGCGATGCCAAGAAGGCCCGCGTAGGGGTGGCCGAGAAGCGCGAGGCCCGCCGCCACCATCGCTCCGTTGGCGAGCGAGGTGATGAGGGTGCCGCGCATGTAGCCGCCCATGGAGCGGGAGAGCACGGCGAAGGTGAGGACCATCTCCTCGTCGTACTCCGGGCCCGCGATGACGGCGAGCTCGCGCATGATCTTGGGGTAGTCGAGCGCGAGCCAGCACGCAAGGATCATGCCGAGGAAGATGGTCACGAGGTGGCCGGCAATGTCCGTGAGGCTCACGAAGAGCCCCTGGGAGAGCCCGCGAGCGAGGTCGGAGGCGATGGAGGTGCCCGCCTCGGAGAGCGCCTGCACCGCGGCGTTCACGAGGTTCTGCACGTTGCCGTTGCTCGAGGTGCCAAAGGTGTCCCAGAACGTGGCGAGCGCGTCCTGGAGCTGCGTCACGTAGGTGGGGACGTTTCTCAGGAGCACCATGAGCTCGCGCAGGAACGGCCCCATGAACAGGGCCACGAGGACCACGAGCGCCGCGAGAACCACGAGTACGGAGAGCACGGCCGCCAGACCCCGCGGGACGCGACGGTCCTCCAGCCAGTTGGTGATGGGGCTGCACACAAAGCCCACGATGATGCCGATGAGCAGGAGCTCAACGGCCTGGCCCACGATGGCGAGGCCGCGGATGGCCAGCACAAAGAGCACGATGGCGCCCACGATGGCCCACGTGACAACCGCGCGCAACCGCCATTTCTCGTATCTGCCCATGCTCCCCCACCTCTCCGTAGGCAACCGGGGCGTCATGCGCGCATGAGGCCCTCGGGGTCGATCTTGTCCTGGATGCGCCGAAGCGTGCGCCGCAGGAGCCGGGACACCTGTACCTGCGAGATGCCGAGGTTCTCGGCAATCTCAACCTGCGTGAGCCCGTCCACAAAGCGCATGTGGATGACGTCGCGCTCGCGCGGCGAGAAGTCCTGGATGGCCTCCTCGAGCACGATGCGGTCATCGGAGGCGGCGAGGTCGGCGTCCTCGGTGACGTAGTGGTCGATGACCGAGGGGCTCTCCTCGTCCTCGGACGAGCCACCGCCCTCGAGCGGCACGGAGCTGTAGGCGCTCGAGGACTCCATGGCCTCGAGGACCTCATCGACCGTGATGCCCAGGTGCTCGGCGATCTCCTCCACCGAGGGGCTCCTCTGCAGCTGGTTGGTGAGCTCGTCGGTCACCTGGTTGACCTTGGCAGAGAGCTCCTGCAGGCGACGGGGCACGCGAACCGACCAGCCCTTGTCGCGGAAGTGCCGCTTGATCTCGCCCATGATCGTGGGCGTGGCGTAGGTGGTGAACTCGAGCCCGCGCTCCGGGTCAAAGCGGTCGATCGCCTTGATGAGGCCAATCGTGCCCACCTGAACGAGATCCTCGAGGGACTCCCCGCGGTTCTTGAACTTTGACGCGAGAAAGCGGACAAGGTTGAGATGATTGACGATGAGCTGGTCGCGCGCGTCGGAATCGCCCTCCAGCTTGTAGCGCCTGAAGAGCTCGCGCGTGCGGTCCTTGTCCCAGGCCGCCTGCCCGGACCGCGCACGGGCGCGCCTGCGCACCGACGCCCGCTCCGCGCCGCCCCTACTCTCCATCTTCGCCGTCCGAGCGCCTGACCAGGTGAAGCGTCGTTCCGTCCTCGGACTCAAAGAACTCGTCGCACACGGCGTCGAGAAGAACCTCCACCAGCTCGATGGAATCGTCCGCGGGATCGGCCTCACCAAGCGAGAAGTCCATGGCGATGGCGCCCTCACCCAGGGCAAAGGCGACCTCGACCTCGGCAGGCTCGGTCGCGCACGCGTAGACGAAGCCCTCCTCGGCGATCATCCGGATGTCCTCGACGCCCTCGACGCTCATGCCGCAGCAGACCGCGAGCGCGGAGGCCGTCATGCGCACGGTGCGGGCAAACTCGGCCTTTGAGGGGACGCACAGCCTGACGTTCTTCTCGTCCATCTTCTCTCCTACTCGGCGTCCGACGCGTTCGCGCTCGGCGCGGCGGAAATCTCTGCATAGTCAACGTAGCGCGCGGGTGCGGGGGGCTCCGGGGCCTCCGCCGGCTCCTCGGTGCGCTCCTCGGCGGCACCCTCCAGGCGCGCCGCGCCCTCCGCGGGCGAGCCTCCCCTCAGGCGGGAGACGACGCTCGCAACGCCCGAGGCCGCGCTCTCTGCCACGCGGTTCACGGCGCCCGTCACGCTCGACGCGGTGCCGGAGACCGAGGAGACGTCCTCGAGGATGCCGTTCAGGCGCTCGATGGAGACGTTTGCCGCGTCCACGGAGGACTCGGCCTTCTCGGCAAGGGGCGCCATGCGCTTGACCGCCGGCTCGAGCTCGTCGACCATGCCGTCGAGCTTGGCCACGATGGGCTGCGCCTGCTCGATGACCTCGTTGGCAGAGGTGGTGAGCTTCTCAACGTCCCTGCGCGCGGCGCGCATGGTGAGCGCCACCTCAACGACGGCCCACACGCCTGCGACAACCAGAACGATCAGAGCGATCTGCAGAAAGTCCATAGCGCCCTCCTCACGAGCGTCCTTTGCGGGGGCCGGCGCCCCAGTCTCTCATTCTACCCAAGTGGGGCCTCGTCGTTTCCCGGGGCCTTCTGGGGCGCGGGCGTCGGCGCCGGTGCGGGGGCCGGCGTCTCCGCTGCGGCGCGGGCATCCGCGATGTCGCGCCCGATGGCCTCCTGGCGCCATGCCTCCCAGCCGCGCGGGCTCGCGTGGTAGAAGCACCCGCGCTCCAGGCCCTCGGGCAGGTAGCGCTGCTCCACCCAGCCGCCCGGGTAGTTGTGCGGGTAGAGGTAGGGGCCGTACTCGTCCGAGCCGGGGCGGTGGCGGTCGCGCAGGTAGCTCGGCACCTCGCGACGGGGCCCGCGGCGCACCTCCTCCAGGGCGGCGTCGATGCCCGCCTCGGCCGCGTTTGACTTGGGCGCAAGGGCAACGTAGGTGGCCGCCTGCGCCAGGTTGATGCGGCACTCGGGCATGCCGATCACCTCGGTGGCGCGGAAGGCCGCGTGCGCGATGAGAAGCGCCTGCGGGTCCGCGTTGCCCACGTCCTCCGAGGCGCAGATCATGATGCGGCGGGCAATGAACTTGGGGTCCTCCCCCGCGTCCAGCATGCGCGCGAGCCAGTAGAGCACGGCATCCGGGTCGCTCCCGCGCATGGACTTGATGAAGGCGGAGATGATGTCGTAGTGCATGTCGCCCGCGCGGTCGTAGGAGAGGCCGCGGCGCGGGTTTGCCTCGAGGACGTGCTCGCGAGTGATGGGCGCGGGCGAGCCGTCGTCCTTCTCGTCCACCATCTGGCTCGCGAGCTCCAGCGAGGTGAGCGCCGCTCGGCCGTCCCCGCCGGCGAGGGTGACGATCTCCTGCTCGGCCTCGGGTGTGAGGTCAAAGCGGCCGCCGAGGCCCTCCGGCGCGTTCACGGCACGCCCGAGCAGCTCGTGGACGGAGGCGTCGTCAAGGGCGGTGAGCTCCACCACGCGGCTGCGGCTGATGAGCGCCGAGTTGACCTCAAAGTAGGGGTTTTCCGTGGTAGCGCCCACAAGAACGACGGTGCGGTCCTCAACGGCGTGGAGCAGCGCGTCTTGCTGGCTGCGGTTGAAGCGGTGAATCTCGTCCACAAAGAGGATCGTGCGGCGGCCAAAGGAGAGCAGGCGGCTCTCCGCGGCCTCGATCTCTCGGCGCAGGTCTTTGACGGTGCCCGTGACGGCGGAGACCTCCACGAACTCGGCGTGGGTGCTGTTTGCGATGATGCGTGCCAGGGTGGTCTTGCCCGTGCCGGCGGGGCCGTAGAGGATGACCGAGGAGAGCGTGTCGTGCTCGATGGCGCGGCGCAGCCAGCTGCCGGGACCCACGGCCCTCTCCTGGCCGACAAAGCCCTCGAGCGTGGTGGGGCGCATGCGCACGGCAAGCGGCGCGTTGTCGATTTTGCGCGCGGTCTCCACGCGCGTGAACAAGGTATCCATGGGAACGATTGTACGCCATCGCGCGCACGGGCGGGCGGGGCAACGCTGCCGTCATGCCGTCAGAGCGCAGGCCGTGCGCCTATGCCAGGTGCTTCTCCACGAAGACGTCCACGGTGGACCAATAGAGCTCGGGGTCCGTGCTCGCGGAGAGCCCATGCCCGGCGCTCTCCACCACGAGCTTCTCCTTCTCCTCGCTCGCACAGGCCTCGTAGCACTCGTCGAGCATCGAGAAGGGCACGAAGGTGTCCGCGTCGCCGTGGATGAAGAGCATCGGCACGCTCGCCGAGCGCAGGCTCTCCACGGCGGACGCCCCCTCGAAGGTGTAGCCCGCGCGCAGCAGGCACGCCGCGTCGGCAACGTTTAGGATCGGAAAGCTCGGCAGGTGGAAGACGTTGTCCAGCTGCAGGGCAAACTCGTCCCACACGCTTGTGTAGCCGCAGTCCTCCACGATGAGCGCCACGTTGTCCGAGAGGCCGTCCAGCCCGGAGGCCATCATGACCTCCGCGCCGCCCATGGAGACGCCAAAGAGCATGATACGGGCCTCGGGGTCGCGCGCCACGATGTCGTCCACCCAGCCGAGAAGATCCTGGGCGTCGGTGCCGCCCATCTGGATGAGCCCGGTGTCAACGTTGCGCTCGTGGCCGCGCGCGGCGGGCATGAGCACGTCCATGCCCAGCTCGTGGAAGTGATAGGCGTACTTGGCCATGTCCGCCGGCTCGCCAATGTAGCCATGGCAGACCACGGCCCAGGTGTGACCGTCCGCATACGCGCCGTCGCCCGCGCCGGTAAGCTCCCAGCCCTGGAGCACGGTGCCGTCCTCCGCCTCGTGGGAGACGCCGCGCTTCTCGGCCTCAAACCAGCCCGCCGCCTCCTCGGCATACGCGGCGTCGAGCTGCGGCTCCTGGTGGCCCTCCAGCCCGCCGACCTCACCCGAGCGGATGGAGCGCGCCATCGAGACCTCGGCATGCGGGTTCAGCGCAAAGTCAACGAGAAAGTTGCCCACAAACCCCAGGCCGCCAATAACCAGGACAACCATGCACGCAGCAAAGACCGCAATGACCCGTTTGGTTCTAATTGTCATACCCGTCCTCCATCACGTTACCGGGGGGCCATTGTGCGCTAGCGTGTTAACCTGTCAACCAGTAGATGAAGCTCGACGCAGCAGGCTACGCCCTCACGCCCGGCAAGAAGTACCCGCGGCTCGGGAAAATGCCCGCAACGTGCGGAAACGCCGCCTCGCAGGTTGCCATGAAGTAGTCGTCGGTCATCGAGGAGATGAAGTCCACCACGGTCTGGTCCGGATCGGACTCCCAGTCGTACGTGCGGCCGTAGTGGGCAAGGCGGCGCTCGAGCGGGCGAACATGGTGGGCAAAGACGGCGGAGGACTCGTCTCCGGCGCGCAGGGCCGCGAGCTCATGCTCGTAGAGCTCGCCAAAGAGCTCGGAGACCTCGCGCGAGAAGTCCCCGTTGACCTCCCCCGCGCCGTAGATCTTCTCGTAGTTCTCGCGCTTGGCCCGCCGCATCTCGGCAAAGGCCTCCGCGCTCATCTCAATGCGGTCGCGGCCCACGCTGTGCTCCACGATGTCGGCGACAAACGCGGAGAGCGCCCAGGCGTTGTAGGCGCCGCCGAGACCGTCGTCGAAGGTGTCCTCGGTACACAGCCCGGCGCAGATGGCGTCCTGGCGGTCCTTGCCCACGTAGGCGATGATGTCCGAGACGCGCACCACACAGCCCTCGAGCGTCATCGGGCGCAGGTGCGAGATGGCCTCGGCACCCTTTCTCCAGCAGGAGTCCACCACGCGGCCAAAGGTGTCAAACTCGGCGAGGCCGCTCGTCTCAAAGGCCTGCTGCTCGAACTCCCCGTTGTGGCAGAGGGCGCCGTCGAGCGTCTGCAGGCTCACGTTGCGCCCGGCGAGCTCGTCCATCACGCGGACGCTCTGGACGTTGTGGAAGAACCAGCGCCCGGTGCGCTCGTGGAAGACGTCGTTTAAGAAGCGCTCGCCCGCGTGGCCAAAGGGCGTGTGGCCAAGGTCATGCCCGAGAGCGATGGCCTCGATGAGGTCGGGATTGAGGCCCAGGGCGCGGCCGATGTCGCGCGCCACCCGGGCCACGAGCTGCACGTGCAGGCCGCGGCGGGAGAGGTCGTCGTTGGAGCGAAACGAGAAGACCTGCGTCTTGCCCGCCAGACGGTTGTAGGCGGGCAGGTGCACGATCTTCTCGGCGTCACGCACGAAGGCGGGACGCAGGAGCGTGTCGCGATCTCGGTCGCACAGGTCACGACGGATGGCAGAGGCGTCATGGCAGGCAAACGGCGAGAGCTCGCCGGATGCCCGCTGCTCAGAGACGAGTCGGGCGGCCTCTTTGGAAAGACGTCCCGTAAGACCCGGGGCGAGTCGGTTTACCAGCGCCTCCACGCGTCAGGACCCTCTCGCTAGTCGCGAACGACGAGGCAGCCCATGTCCAGGCGGTGACCCCACTTGCCCATGACGCTCTCGTAGCCGCAGCGGGCGTAGACGCCGCCGAACTTGCCGCGGAAGAGGAAGAGGCCCAGGAGGTTGTTGCCCGTGACGGGACCCTCGCCCGCAGCGCCCTCGGCGCCGGAGATGACGGGCGCCTGATAGGCGGGGGTGCACTCCTCGATCACGCCGCCCTCCTCGCAGCAGGCGAGAAGGACGCGCCACCACTCGTCGCGGTCCATGCGGTCAACGCCCGCGACGGCCTCGGAGGCGCGGTAGGCGCCGGCGGGTCGGACGAGCCACTTGTCCTGCTCGGCGATGTAGCGGTTGACGTCGTCGCCGCGCTCGAGGAAGCGGGCCTCGGGCACGTGGGCACGCACGAAGGCGAGCTCAAAGGGGTCGAGGACGGACTCGACGGCCTCGGAGTTGAGCACGGGGAAGATGGCGTTGGTGGAGACGGGCCAGGTGCGGAAGCCGCCGATGACGCAGGCAAGGCCGCGGCGGGCGGCCTCGACGAGCGCGTCGACGCCCGCGCAGGGCTTCTCGAGCATCTCGCTCACGAGCGCGCGGCGATACACGCAGGTGACGGGGCCCTCGGAGTCCACGAGGCGACGGATGCCGCCGGCCTCCTCGATGCGCAGGTCGCGGATGTCCACGAAGCGCGCGTAGACGCCCTCGTCGGCAAGGCGCTCGATGAGGTCGGCAAACTCGCCGGGCGTGGCGCTCTCGGGGTAGTCAACGATGCCCACGGGCGGGCGGTCCGGGCTGCGGGTGCCCTCGGCGGCGTTGACCCAGGAGTAGTAGGTCTCGCGCAGCGCGCTCACCACGCCGTCGGAGATGTCGAAGGTCTCGATGTCGTGGTGGCGCTCGGCAAAGCGACGGTAGGCTTCGGTGAGCTGGACCGCGCGCGTCACGTCAACGGCGGCGGTCATGCCCACGGAGCTATCCGTGGCAACGCCGGCAAAGGTGAAGTCACCCGTCTCCTCGTTGAAGAGGACGTCGAGGCGGGCGAAGGGGATGAGCTGCTCGTAGCCCGTGGGCATGAGGGTGAGCTCCTCGACCTCGGGCGAGAGCCTGAAGAGGGCGCGGAAGTCAGCGTCCTTGAGGTAGCGCTCGGTGACCTTCTCGAGGATGCGGCCCATGGTCTCTGCCGCCTCGGTAAGGATGCCGAGCTCGGCGCTGCCAAGGATCTTGGGCGTCATGGCCCAGGTGGAGGAACCGTCCTGGTTGACGATCTCGTGAGAGGACGCGAGGTAGGCCGCAGCCTTGGCTCGTCCCTCCTCGTCGCCGCCAAGCTCACTCAGAAGCCCGTCGAACTCGTCCTCAAGGGCACGACCGCGAAGACTGCTCATGCTTCACTCCAAATCATCTGCCCTCGCTTGAGGGCTCTGAAAAGACAATCATGCGGAGCGAATTGTAGGTGTTAGCGGGAATTTTCGCAAAACTGAATGCTCAAAGGCCCCGTATTTGTGAATCGTTGATGGAGCCAGACAGAC